>NZ_BOMB01000018.1 GCF_016861975.1 Actinocatenispora rupis
CGTCGCCGTCGCCGTCGCCGTCGCCGTCGCCGTCGCCGTCGCCGTCGCCGTCGCCGTCGCCGTCGCCGTCGCCGTCGCCGTCGCCATCACCTGCGGAGGCACGTCCGCCCGCTGACGCTCGTCGCCGCGCCTGCACGGGCGTGGCCCGGAAACGATCCGCGATGAGGAGGATGTTCGGAAACCGCTTCTGACCCCTGCGGACCGGCACGTCGGACTCTTCGCCGGCCCCGTGACGCAGCTGCGTTTCGGTGCGCAGCGGGGCCACGGCGCCGTGTCACCCCATCGCGACCCGCGATCCCTTTGGTAGCAACCGAAGCGGCGCGATCGGCGGTTGCGTCGACCGGGGTGTTGCGGGTGGCCGCGCCGGCGCTAGTCGGCGAGGAGGACGAGCTTGCCGCGGGCGTGGCCGGTCTCGCCGTCCGCGTGTGCGACCGCGGCGTCGACCAGCCGGTACGTGGTGACCGGCAGCCGTACCTCGCCGGCGGCGGCCAGCGCGGCGACGTCCGCGAGTACGGCGGGGAGGTCGTCGGGTTCGTCGGACAGGAACCGGGCGCCGAGCTGTTGCGCGGTGGTGTCGGCGAGGCTGACGACCCGGTCGGCCCGGCCGACGAGGCCGATGAGATCGGGCAGCGAGCCGTGGCCGGCGGCGTCCAGCGCGGCGTCCACGCCCTGGGGCGCGAGCGCGGCGACGCGCCGGGCAAGTCCGTGGCCGTACCGGATCGGTTGCGCGCCAAGGGAACGCAGGTGCGCGTGGTTCGGTTCGCTGGCGGTACCGATGACCCGGACGCCGGCCCGTCGCGCCAGCTGTACGGCGAGGGTGCCGACTCCGCCGGCGGCGCCGTCGATGACGAGCGTCTCGCCCGCGGTGACCGCGACGGCGGCGAGCGCGTGGCGCGCGGTGGTCGCGGCGACCGGCAGCGCGGCGGCCACCTCCCAGGACAGGTCGGCGGGCTTGGCGGCGATCCGCTCGGCGCGCGCGATCGCTTGCTGCGCATAGCTTCCGGACTGCGCCTTGCCGAACACCTCGTCCCCGACTCGGATTCCGTCGACCCCCGCACCGAGGGCGTCGACCACGCCGGCGACGTCCGTGCCGGGCACGTACGGCAGCTCGACGGGCAGCCACTCCGCGAGCGCGCCGGCCCGCAGTTTCCGGTCGAGCGGGTTCACGCCCGCGGCGCGTACCCGGAGGCGCACCTGCCCGGGGCCCGGTGCGTTTGCCGTCCTCGTGGCGACGCGGAGCACGTCCGGGCCGCCGTAACGGGCAAAGGCCATCACCTGGTACTCGTCGGGCATCGCGACCCACCGTTCTCGTTGCGCGGCGGGCGGTCCCGGGAGTCCCGGTCATTTCGAACCGCTGGTTCGTTTCGTCGCGGCTAGGATACGAACCGACGGTTCGGATAGCAAGGCGGGGAGCACGATGCCAACCAGACAGGAACGCGCGGACGCGGTACGCAACCGGGCCGCGATCCTCGCCGCCGCGGCCGACCTGTTCGACCGCGCCGACGCCACCACCGTGTCCGTCCAAGAGATCGCACGGTCCGCCGGCGTCAGCAAGGCCGCCGTGTTCCGCCACTTCGGCGACCGGTCCGGTCTGATCCAGCACATCCTCGAACCGCGCGCCGCCGCCCTGCGCGACGCCGTGACCGACGGCCCGCCCCCGCTCGGCCCCGGCGCGCCGCCCGCCGCCGCGCTCACCGCGTACCTCGACGCGTTGCTGGACTTCGTGTACCGCAACCGGGTGCTCATCCGAGCCTTCGAGTACCTCGGGCCGGACGCGTACTACACCAACGCGGCCAGCCGGTTCTGGATCGCGGAACTCGGCCGCCGCCTCGCCGCCGTCGACCCGCACCGCGACGCCGACTACCTCGCGCACGCGGTGTTCACCGCGCTGCGCGCGGACGTACTCGACTACCTGCACACCGTGCCCGGCATGACCCGACCACGGATCCGCACCGGCCTGCACACCCTGGCCACCGGCGCACCCCCGCCGGACGACCGTACGCCCCGGCGCCGTGCCCGCCGCACGTCCGCCGACTGACCGCGCCTCCGGAACCGCCGTGGTCCGGCGCTCGTCTGCCCGCTGACCGCGCCGCCCGGCGCCGTGCCCGCCACTCGTCCGCCGAATGACCACGCCGCCCGGCGCACGTCTGCCAACGACCACGCTGCTCGGCGCCGTGCCCGGCGCTCGTTCGTCCGCTGACCGCACCGCTCGGCGCCGCGCCCGGCGCTCGTTCGCCGACTGACCGCGCCGCCGGAACCGGCGCGGTCGGCCAAGTGCGTCGGCCTGCCGATCGCCTTACGGCGCAAGCGAAAGCGCCTTCTCGTACCATCGGCAGCCGACCGGGAACGTGCCAGTCGCGGTCTCGGCGGCGTGGTGGAGCGGGGCCGCGTCGTGCCATCGTTTGCGCTCGTCGAACGGTCCGGGCGTCGCCGACGGCGACGGCGAGCCACGCGGTCCGTCACCGCGCGGCGACCACGTGCTCGTACCACGGGGCGACCATGTGCTTGCCGTGCCGCGGCAGCGCGTCCGCCACACCGGTGCCGCGCGCGCCGGTGCAGTACATCCGCTCGATCTCGTCGTCGTGCAGGACGGCGAACCCGGTCAGCCGCAGGCCGTCGGCCGCGACCGTCGTCCGACCGACGCGCAGCGGCACCCGCAGCCGGAAGTCGGCCAGCCCGCGGTGTGCATGCGGCGCGTCCGGTACGTGCCCGAGATACCCGTCGTGCCACACCCGCGCGACGGCCTCGCTCCGCCCGGTGGTCGTGGTACCAGAGGCTCGCGGCGCACGGGCACGTCCTCCTCGCGCGCCGGCCGCAGCGCGGTGCCAACCCCATGTCCCTGCACCCGGCCTCGTTCGCCGGTACGGCCGGGATCGTGGCCACCGGGTACGACACGCCGTCAGGGCTTGTAGTAGCCGTCCATGAGGCGGGTGGCCCAGGCGGGCTGGCGTACGGTGTCGGTCGGCGCGAACTCGATCAGGTACGGCTTGATGTCCAACACCGGCGTGCCGTCCAGCGCGTCCAGGTCGGCCACGTGCAGATCGCGGCCGTCGACGGCGAGCAGCCGGCACACGGAGACGCCGAGCCGGTTGGGCCGGAACGGTCCGCGGTGCGCGAACACGCCCAGCAGCGGGCCGTCCGGGCTCTTGCGGGGCGGGCGCGGCTGGCTCTGCGCGTCCTTCTCGTCCAGCCGGTCGAACTGGAACACGATCTCCAGGTGCGTGAACTCCTCCAGCCCCTGCAGCGCCGACGGGTCGAAGCGGTCGTCCAGCCGGATCACGGCCTGCACGTCGTACCAGTTGTCCTCGTACATCTCGGGTCGGACGCCGACGACGCGGGCGACGGAGCTGAGGTCGATGCGCTGCGACTCGGTCACCTCGGCAGGCTATCGGCGCCGGTGGCCCCGCCGGGGTGTATCGCCGGGTGGCGCTCACCACCCGGCGCCGAGCGCGGCCCGAAGCCTTTCCGCGTACGGCCACCGCCGCTCACCCGGGGACGAACCGCTCGTACGGCGTGCTGCCGTGGAGGTCGTCGCCGACGTACCGCGGGAAGACGTGCACGTGGTGGTGCCACACGTCCTGGTCGCCGGCCGGCTCGTTGTGCTGGCGGGTCGAGACGCCGTCGCAGCCGTAGCTGTCGCGCATCGCGACCGCCACCCGGCGGACGACGTCGTGCACCGCGTGCCCGTACCGGTCGGGCAGGTCGTAGAGGTTCTCGTGGTGCGCGGTCGGAACCACCAGCACGTGCCCGTGGTTGTTCGGCCACCACCGCGGCGCGATGAGCGCCGCCGCGTCCGCGGTGCGCAGCACGATGTCCCGCTGCGTGTTCGCCTCGTCGTCGATCCCGGCGAGCACGCGGCAGAACGGGCACCGGTAGCCGTCCGGCTCATGGTTGAACACGACACCACCTCCCGCCGGCACGACGGTACCCGCACCGCGGCGGGTCGTCGGCGTGGCGACGCGCGCCTCGCCGTACACGCCGGAAACCCTTGCGGCCGTGGGCATCCGGTCCGCTACGATCTCGGGGCTGTCCGCGATGCCGGGGCGGGAGCGGCCACCCGGTCGCGTCGGTGGGGATCTCGCGAGGTGCGGTGACGGGGGAGTACGCGGGGGACAGGATGGACGACCTCCGGGTCGCGCTCGACGCGGCCGACCGGGCGGCGGAACTCGCGCTCGCGCACCACGCAGCGGGTGTGACGGCGACGCCGAAGGCCGACGGCAGCCCGGTGACCGAGGCCGACCGGGCGGTCGAGCGCCTGCTCCGGGAGACGCTGTCCGCGGCGCGCCCCGGCGACGCGTACCTTGGCGAGGAGTTCGGTGCGTCCGGCGGGTCCGACCGGGTCTGGATCCTCGACCCCATCGACGGCACCGGCTACTTCAGCCGCGGTGACCCGAACTGGCGGATCCAGATCGCCCTTGATGTACGGGGAACCACGGAGGTCGCGGTCGTCGTCGCGCCGGCGCTGCGCCGGTGCTGGTGGGCGGCGCGGGGCGGCGGTGCGTTCGAGTCCGCCTGGCCGCGGGACGACAGCGCGCGCCGGTTGGCCGTCAGTACGACCGCGACGTTCGCCGACGCCGTCTTCGACGCGCTGGACGACGCGTCCAGGGCACGGTTCCCACCGGCGGCGGCGTGCACACCGGTGAGCCCGCTCCCGCTGGTCGAACTCGTCCGCGGCGAGATCGACGCGTTCCTCGCCGAGCGCTACCACACGTGGGACCACGCCCCCTGGATACTCCTCGTCGAGGAGGCGGGCGGTCGCTTCACCGACCGTACCGGCGGGCACGCGAGCGACCGCGGCGGCGGCCTCTACTCCAACGCCGCCCTGCACGACCAGCTCCGTACGGCCCTGCACTACCCGTGACCGCCGTGGTCGGGCGACGGTCTCGGCAGTCGGTACCGGACGCGCCCCGCCGCCCTCCGTGACAGGCCCGTGCCCGGTGCCCATGACCTCCGCGTACCAGCTGCACGACGAGTGGGTGGCGGAGACTGCCAACCGGACCGTGGCCGGCGTGGTACCCGACGGACCCGGCGGCCACCGCGACCCTCAGGGCGTCCAGGGTCGGAGCTTGGCGGGGTTGAGCACCGCCCAGATCCGGCCGATACGGCCGTCGCGGACGTCGAACGCGTACACCGCGACGGTGGCGCCGTCGAGCCGGGCCGCGAGACCGGGCTGCCCGTTGACGGTGCACTCCCGGATGGCGAGCGCACCGGGGCGCGTGCGTTCGGCGAAGAAGCGCGCGATCTGCTCGGCGCCCTGGACCGGGTGGAGGGTGGCCGTGACGACGCCGCCGCCGTCACCGACCGCGGTGGCGCCGGGATCGAGCAGGCCGACGAGCGTGGCGATGTCCCCGGCCTCCCACGCCTGCTTGAAGTCCCGGACGAGGCGGGCCTGCTGCGCGGTCGGGGTCGCGGGTGTCCGCGCGGCGTCGATGCGGCGGCGGGCCGAGGTGGCCAGTTGCCGGCAGGCCGCCGGAGTACGGCCGACGATGTCGGCGATCTCGGCGAACGGGTAGCGGAAGACGTCGTGCAGGATGAACGCGACGCGTTCGGCCGGCGTCATGGCGTCGAGTACGACGAGGAACGCCATGGTGACGGACTCGTCGAGCGTGATGCGGTCGGCCGGGTCCGCGCCGTCCGGGGAGCCGCCGGGCCACTCGCCACGCGCCGGCAGCGGCTCGGGGATCCAGGCGCCCGTGTACCTTTCGCGCCGCGCCCGCGCGGAGCCGAGTACGTCGAGGCAGATGCGGCTGGCGACCTTCGTCAGCCACGCGGCGGGGTTCGTGACGGCGTCCCGCCGCTCCGCGGACATGGCGTACCAGCGCGCGTACGTCTCCTGGACGACGTCCTCGGCCTCGGCCAGCGACCCCAGCATCCGGTACGCGAGGTTCGTCAGGTGGCGTCGCTCGGCCATGATCTCGCGCAGCCCCGGGTCGAGTGGGCCGCCGTCCGGTCGGGATGTGCTGGTCATGGTGTCGTCGCTCCTGCCTTGTCGGTCCTGACCGGCCCGACGAGGTAGCGCGCCGATCCGTGAGGTCGTGCGCGGCGCCGTGCCCGACCTCCGGTGCTCGTCCGACCTCCGGTGCATTGTCCGGCCGATCCGACCCCGATGCGACGGGCACCTCACACCGGCCCGGGGATTCGTTCCGGTTGCGAGGCCGGAATCCGCGCGGTCGCCTCACATCCGGGCGGCGTCCCTCGTCGTACCCGGGCAACGGGAACCGAGCAGTACCGGAGGACGACCGTGCACGTCGCCGTCAGCCGGCGCCACATCCTGCCCGGTTACGCCGGTCCCGTCCCGGGCCGGGAACCCCGACGGTGCCTCGCATGTGGCCGGTGACGTGAGCCGGGACGCGGCGCGGTACCAGGCACGGCGGGTCGTCGAGGTGGCGGCGGCGTTGAAGTCCGGCCGTGCCGCCTGACATTCCGGCGGGCCGCATCGTCGACGTGGCCGACCGGACAGTTGCCGTACCGGACCGCGGTGCGGCACGTACCCCTGAATGGAGAAACCCGTGGACACCAACGAATCCGAGGTCCGCGACCTGATCCGGCGCCGGTGCGAGGCCGCGCAGGCGAAGGACATCGACCGGCTCATGTCGTACTACTCGCCCGGCATCGTCTACTTCGACGTCGTGCCCCCGCTGCGGTTCACCGGTACGGCGGAGGTGCGCGCCAACTTCCTGCGCTGGTTCGCCGGGTACGAGGGGCTCATCAGCCTGGACACGCACGACCTGACCGTCGCGGTGCACGGCGACCTCGCCGTCGCGAGCATGCTCCACCTCGACTCCGGTACGCGGAAGGGCGGGCTGCAGTCGGCGATCTGGGTCCGCGAGACCAGTTGGTACCAGCGGTCGAACGGCGCGTGGCTGGTCACGCACGAACACATCTCGGTGCCGATCGACCCGGCGAGCCTCCGGGCGTGGATCCCGGCGGACAAGGACCAGCCGGCCTGACCCCGGTCAGTCGATGGTGTGGCCGCCGTTGACCGTGATCCGTTGCCCTGTCACGAATCCGGCCTCGCCCGACGCGAGGTACGACACGGCCGCGGCGACGTCGTCCGGCGTACCGAGCCGGCCCATCGGTACGTCGGCGCGGTAGCGGGCGAGGTCCTCGTCGGGCGTGCCGGCGTGCCGTTCGACGGGGATCCAGCCCGGGGCG
This sequence comes from Actinocatenispora rupis, assembly GCF_016861975.1. Taxonomy (GTDB): domain Bacteria; phylum Actinomycetota; class Actinomycetes; order Mycobacteriales; family Micromonosporaceae; genus Actinocatenispora; species Actinocatenispora rupis. The sequence continues at coordinate 7,156 of NZ_BOMB01000018.1, forward strand.
ACCAGGTTGACGGTGATGCCGGCCGGGCCCAGTTCGCGGGCCCAGGACCGGGTCAGGCCGAGCTGCGCGCCCTTGGCCGCCACGTACGCGGACATGCCGGGCAGGGCGCGCTCGAACATGTCCGAGCCGATCTGGATGACGCGGCCGAAGCCGAGCCGCGTCATCCCGGGCAGCGCCGCGCGTACCAGCAGGGTGGGGCTCTTGACGAAGAAACGCAACTGGTCGAGGTGGTCCTGCCAGTCCAGGCTCTCCACCGGTACGGCCGGCTGCGGCCCGGTCGCGTTGGCGACCAGTACGGTGACGGGGCCGAGCCGGTCGGTGACGCGGTCCATCAGGTCGGCGACGGACGCCTCGTCGGTGACGTCCGCCGCGAACGCCTCCGCCGTACCGGATGCGCGCCGGATGTCGGCGACGACGCCGTCGGCGAGGTCGGCGCCGGAGCGGTAGTTGACGGCGACCGGCCACCCGTCGGCGGCGAGCCGGCGGGCGATGGTCGCGCCGAGCCCGCGCGACGCGCCGGTGACGAGGGCGACGCCCGGTGAGTTCATGCGATTCTCCTCGTTCGACGGGACAGCACCAGCAGGACCGCCAGCAGTACGGCGGGGAGCACGAAGCCGACGCGCAGGCTCACCGCGGCGCCGACGACGGCGAGCACGAGCGGCGCGGTGACGACCGCGGTACCGGAGCCGAGGGCGCCGAGCGCGGCGGACCGGCCGGCGGACAGCTGCGGCGTTTCGGTCAACCGGGCCAGACTCACCGGGTACAACACCGCGATGCCGAGCCCGGCGAGCGCCAGCCCGGCCGCGACCGCGAGTACGGCCTGGGGCAGGCACACCATCGCGGTACCGGTGCCCGCGGTCAGGCACGCGGCCGCCACGGTGTGCGGGGACCGGGCGAGGCGCGACGCGGCGAGGCGGCCGGCGGCCATCCCGGCCGGGAACGCGACGCTCAGCGCCGCCGCGGTCGCCGCGGACACGCCGGTGTCCTGCAACCGCGCCGCACCCCAGATCGTGAAACAGAACTCGGCCGACACGGCCAGCACGATGCACCACCAGCGTGCCGCGACCTGCCGGCGCTGCGGACGGGCCGACCGTGGCGGCGCCTCGACCGGCGCGGACCTTCGCGCGACCGGCCACACCGCCACCAGTACCAGGAACGGCACCGGTACGAGCAGCGCCAGCCCGCCGTGCGGTCCGCCCCGCTCCACCGCGGCCACCAGTACGGGGGCGGCGATCCCGGCGGCGCTCGACGCGCCCGTGACCCGGGCGAGCCGCGCCGCCGCCCCGGAACCGCGCAGCAGAGCCGGTGTGGCCAGTACGATCCCGGCACCGCCGACGCCGATCAGCAACGCGCCGACCGCGGCGAGCGGCACCGAACCCGCCAGTGCCGCGCAGGTGGCGCCGACGGCGAGCGCCGCGCTGGCCGCGCGCAGTACGCGGTAGGGGTGGCGGCCGTGCGTCAGCAGCCCCGCCACGGCGACGAGGACGAGCCCGCCACCGAACGTGGACGACAGCCAGCCGAGTTCCTGCCGCGGTCGGTGCAGCTCGTCGGCCAGCACCAGCACGTACGGGCCGAGGCTGGCGAGCAGGAAACCCAGGCTCGCCTGCGCCACCCCGACCGGTAGCTCCGCGGTCGTGGGCGCGCGCCGGGTGGTCGCCGTCGTCACGCCGTCCGCCCGGGTACGCCCGCTGTGCGGGTGGGCGCCGTGCCCGCCCGGGCGAACGCGTCGACGCCGTTTCGTACCGACAGCACCTGCACCAGCCTCGCGGGTAGATTAAACTCGTCCTACGAGCATAATCGGGGAGGGGCGCCATGTCACCTGGCATCGGCCCGTCCGGTACGCCACCGCGACGGGGACAGTCGGCGCGCTGGCGTGGCGCTCTCGACCTGTTGCGACTGGTACGCCGCGAACCGGGCATCACCCGTACGGCGGCGGCGCGGGCGTTGCGGCTCAGCAGCGGTTCGGCGACCGACATCGCCGCTCGGCTCCGGGACCTGGACCTCGTCGAGGAGTCGCCGGTGACGCCCACCGGCCGCGGCCGGCCGACCACCGCGCTGGGCGCGCACCCCGCCGGTCCCGTCGTCGTCGCGGTCGACATCCGCCACGAGGACTACGAGGTCGCCGTCGTCGACCTGGCCGGCACGGTCGTCCGTACCGAACGGGACCGCCACCCGGGCGACGACCCGGGCTGGTTGCTCGGGCGGCTGCGGACCTCGCTCGACCGGATCCGCCGCCGCTACCGGCACCGGCTGCGTGCCGTCTCGATCGCGGCGGCCGGCACGATCAGCCACGGCCGGTTCGTCCAGGCCAGCACCCTGAACTGGTACGACATCGACCTCGACGCCCTGCAACCCCGCCGTACGCGGCTGCCGATGCTGGTCGGCAACGACGCCACCCTCGCCGGTGTCGCCGAGGCACGCCGCCACGGCTCCCGCACCACCTTGTACCTGACGGTGGAGGTCGGCGTGGGCGGCATCCTCGTCGACGAAGGCGCGCCCGTCACCGGTGCGACGGGTGCCGGCGGCGAGTTCGGGCACCTGCCGTTCGGTGACCCGGCGCTCGCCTGCCCGTGCGGCGCGTACGGTTGCTGGGATCTCGACGTCGACGGACGTGCCATGGCCCGGTACCGCGGCGACCCGCCACCGCGCGATCCACGCAGCTACGCGGGTACCACGATCGGATTGGCGGCGGGGGATCCGGACGCGGCGGCCGCCGTGGAACGCTGCGCCACCGCGCTCGGCCGCGGCATCGCCGGACTCGTCAACGCGCTCGACCCGGACAGTGTCGTACTCGGTGGGCTCGCGGGGCCGGTCCGGAGGCTCGCCGAACCCGCCCTGACCGCGAGCTACACGTCCGGGCTGATGGCGTTCCGGCGCGCGGCACCGCCGCCGCTGCGTACCGCGGTGCTGGGGGACCGGGCGTCGATCCTGGGCGCCGCCGACGTGGCGTTCGACGCGTTCCTGACCGACGCCGGGCTCACCGACTGGGCCAACCGCTAGCCGCGCGTTCCCTTGCGCGCCAACCGATCTGCCGCCTGGTTGCCGTCGCGACGGGTCATCAGCGACGCACGCGTGGCGGAACAGGTCCGGGACGGCGTGCCGGCGCCGGGCGAGAAGTCAAAGCTTTTCTTGACACCTCGACATCCCAAAATTATCTTTGACACATGGAGATCGGCGCACCGAAGGCGATCCGGGCACTGGCCCACCCGTTGCGGTTGGACCTGCTCGACCTGCTGGGCGCGATCGGCCCGGCGACGGCGGCCCGCTGCGGCCGGCTCCTCGACGTACCGCAGGCGAACTGTTCGTTCCATCTGCGCCAGCTCGCCCGGTACGGGTTCGTCGAGGACGCCGGGCCCGGCGACGACCGGCGCGAACGGCGGTGGCGGATCCCCACCCCGGCGCCGACGGTTCGGGTCACCGCGGACAGCGACGCGGCCGCCGGCCGGCAGCTCGAACGCATCGTGGTGGAGCGGGAGGTGCGGGCCATCCTGGACCACGCCGACCGCCGCGACGACGAGCCGGCCGACTGGGCGCACCGGCCGGGCATCGTGACCGCCGTGGTCCCGATGTCCGCCGCCGACGCCGCCGAGCTGGAGGACAAGTGGACGGAGCTGCTGGCGCCGTACGTCGCCAGGGCCGAGGCCGCCGGTCACCGGCTCCAGCCCGGACAGCGCCGCGTCCGGTACTTCATGGCGGCCACCCCGATGGCCGACCTCGACCTCAAGGACGACGATGGCTCCGAGCACTGACGGCCTGATCGACTTCGCGACCGCCGCGCCCGTCCCGGGTTCGCTCGACGTGCGGTGGATTCACGGCACCCGCTCCGCCCGTGCCACCGAGCCGAGGATCCAGGTCCACCGGTACGACGAGCACACGGTGGTCCTGCGGCAGAGCAAGGCGGTCAACTACGAGGCGCCGTTCCTCTTCCTGCTGTTCGGCAACGACCGGGCAGTGCTGCTGGACAGCGGCGCGACCGCCGAGCCGGACCTCTTTCCCTTGCGTACCACGGTGGACGGGCTGGTGGAGGAGTGGCTGGCCGCGCACCCGCGTACCGGGTACGAGCTGGTCGTCGCGCACACGCACGCGCACCACGACCACGTCGCCGGCGACGCTCAGTTCGCCGACCGGCCGGCGACCACGATCGTGGGTACCGACGTGGACGCGGTGCGCGCGTTCTACGGGTTCGGTGACGGCTGGCCGGCGCACGCCGTCACGTACGACCTGGGTGGTCGGGTGCTCGACGTGCTCGCCTCGCCCGGCCACCACGAGTCGGCGATCACCGTGTACGACCCGTGGACCGGCTTCCTGCTCACCGGCGACACCGTACTGCCGGGCCGGTTGTACGCGGCGGACTTCCCGGCGTTCCGTGCGTCGCTGGACCGAATGGTCGCGTTCGTCACCACGCACCCGGTCACGCACGTACTCGGCTGCCACGTGGAGATGACCGACCGGCCCGGCCGCGACTACCCGATCGGCGCCGCGTACCAGCCGCGCGAGCACGTACCGCAGCTGTCGGTCGCGGACCTGGTCGCGATCCGGGACGCGGCGGAGTCGGTCGCCGACCGGCGCGGCGTCCACCGGTACGACGACTTCATCATCTACCACGAGCCGCGCCCGGCCGACATGCGCCGGCTGCTGTTCCGGGGGAACCTGCACCAGGTGCTGCGCACGGTGTTCCGGCGCTGACGCCCGCGCTCAGCCGAGGAGGCGGCCGACCGCGACGACGGCGGCGAGTACCAGCAGGAGTACGTTGGCGGGCAACGGTTTCCGCTCGCCGCGGACCAGGTGCACGCGGAGCGCGCCGAGCTGGACGACGACGAGACCGACCGCGGCCGTCGGGGTGAGCGCCGGCGCGATCCCGGTCAGCCACGGCAGAACCAGGCCCAGCGCGCCGAGTACCTCGACCAGGCCAACCGCCTTCACCGCGGCGTCCGACGCGTCCCGCATCCAGTCCAGGTGCCCGGACGCGACGAGCCGTTCGCGTGACCGTACGAGCTTGAGCCCGCCCGCGGCGAGATAGACCAGCGCGAGCAGGCCCTGCACGATCCACAGTGCGATGTCCACCGAACTCTCCGATCCTGAGAGGTCCTCACAGAAAGGACTGTCGGCGCCTGGCGGACTCAGGACGACGCTGCCGACGTTGTCGGCACAGTCGCATACAACACCGGTATGCGACTGCACCTCCGCCTTGGCAGCCCCGCCCTGAGCCTCACCAGCCATCCGACGCCTTCCTGTGAGGACCTCTTACTCGTCGTGCGTAGCCTGATGGTCTGTGCGTACGGGGGCGGCTGCAAAAGGCACACCGGTGTATGTGTCCAGGAAAGGGGCCTCGGGTATGGCCAAGGTCACGCGGAAGGCGGCCGGACCGCCGCGGATCCGCGACGGCGGCGCGGTCCGGGAGGTACTCGACCGGATCGGCGACAAGTGGAGCCTGCTGGTGGTCGGCACCCTGCGCGGCGGGCCGATGCGCTTCGGTGAGCTGGAGAAGGCCATCGCCGGCATCTCGCAACGGATGCTCACCCTGACCCTCAAACACCTCGTCGAGGACGGGCTCGTCACGCGCACCGCGTACGCGGAGGTGCCGCCGCGCGTCGAGTACGAGGTGACGGAGTTGGGTCGGTCGCTGGTGCCGCTGGTGATGGCGCTCGCCGAGTGGGCGATGGCCAACCACGAACAGATCGACGCCCACCGCAGGAAGGGGAGCGCCTGATGGCCCGGACCAAGGGCGACCACGACGCCCGGCGCCGCGAGGCGTCCGAGGCGGTCTGGCGGGTACTCGACGCGCACGGGTTCGGTGGCCTGACGCTGCGTGCGGTCGCCGCCGAACTGGGCGCCACCACCGGCCTGCTGACGCACTACTTCCCGACCAAGCGCGACCTCGTCGCGCACGCGCTCGACCTGCTCGAACAGCGCACCGCCGACCGTCCCCGCGAGGTCGCCGCGGACGGGTCGGACGCGTTGCGCGGCACCCTGCTCGCCGTACTGCCGCTCACCACCGAGGCGGCGACGAGCAACCGGATCTGGGTCTCCTCCTGGGATCCCGCGCTCGCCGACCCCGGACTCAGCCGCGACCACGCCCGCCGGTACGGCCGGAGTCGCGACAAGCTGCGCGATCTGGTGGCCGCCGCCCAGGAACGCGGCGAGATCCGCGCCGGCGACCCGGCGGACATCGCCGCCGGCGCCGAGTCGTTCGTGCTCGGCCTCGTCGTTCAGGCGCTGTTCGACCCGGCCGCGTTCCCGGCCCGCCGGCAGGTCGCCCTCCTCGACGACTACCTGCGCACCCTGTCGCCCTGACGTACGTCAGCGCACGTGGCCGGCCCCGTGACGACGTACTTGGTGCTGGTCAGTTCCGGCAGTCCCATCGGGCCGCGGGCGTGCAGCTTCTGCGTGGAGATGCCGATCTCCGCGCCGAACCCGAACTCCGCGCCGTCGACGAACCAGGTCGACGCGTTGACGAGGACGGCGGCCGCGTCGACCCGCGCCACGAACGTACGGGCGGCGGACTGGGACTCGGTGACGATGGCTTCGGAGTGGCCGGAGGAGTACCGGCGGATGTGGCC
>NZ_BOMB01000019.1 GCF_016861975.1 Actinocatenispora rupis
GGCGGGTACCGGCGGTCGGACCTGGTCCGCCCGCGCCGACGGTTCCTGGCGCCCGGGGTGCGGATGCTGCGTGGCGAGGTCGAGCGCGTCGCGCCGGCGGACAACGTGGTGCGGCTGGCCGGCGGACAGCTGCTGCCGTACACCTACCTGGTGATCGCGACCGGGACCGCGCCGCGGCCGGAGCAGACACCCGGACTGCTCGGCCTCCGGTGGGGTCGCACCGTGCACGAGTTCTACACGCTGGCCGGCGCGGAACGGCTCGCCGGGGCGCTGCAACGGTTCCGGGGCGGCCGGGTCGTGGTCGACGTGGTCGACATGCCGATCAAATGCCCGGTGGCTCCGCTGGAGCTCACCTTCCTGCTTGACGCCGCGCTGCGGCACCGCGGGCTGCGGGACCGCACCGAACTAACCTACGCGACGCCGCTGCCGGGCGCCTTCACCCGGCCCATCGCCTCGCATCTGCTGGGCTCGATGCCAGCGACCGGAACGTCGCGGTCGAACCCGACTTCATGGTCGAGCGGGTCACCGAGTACGCCGTCGTCTCCTACGACGACCGCCGGATCGGCTACGACCTGCTGGTGACCGTTCCGCTCAACATGGGGGCCGACTACGTCGCCGCGTCCGGCCTCGGCGACGAGCTCAACCACGTACCCGTCGACCGCAACACCCTGCGCGCCAACGGGTACGACAACATCTTCGCACTGGGCGACGCGAACGACGTACCGACGTCGAAGGCCGGATCGGTGGCGCACGTCGAGGCGGAACTGTTCGCCGACGCCCTCGCCGCCCGGCTCCACGGCCGGCCGGCGCGGGTCGACTTCGACGGGCACGCGAACTGCTTCGTCGAGTGCGGCGACGGCCGGGCGCTGCTGATCGACTTCAACTACGACACCGAACCGCTGCCGGGCCGCTACCCGCTGCCAGGGCTCGGCCCGTTCAGCCTGCTGCGGCCGACCCGGCTCAACCACTGGGGAAAGCGCGCTTTCCGCTGGGTCTACTGGCACGCCCTGCTGCCCGGCCGGCCGCTGCCGGTACCCGCCCGGATGTCCATGGCCGGCAAGCACGTGCCGGAGGAGGTCGCATCATGAGCGTCGCCACGATCGCCGGACACCAGGTGCACGTCGACGGGGAGGGTTTCCTCACCGAGTACGACGAGTGGGACGAGGCGCTCGCCGACCAGCTCACCGTCGCCGGGAACCCTCGACGCTGTACGACCTTTCCGACGCCCGGCACCGTGGATTCGGGGGTGGTGACCATGACGAGTCCGGTACTTGTGGGTTTCGACGGGGTCGGCCGGCAGCCGGCGCGCCATGAGGTGATGCAGGCCGCGGTGCTGCGCCACCGGCCGCTTCGCATCGTCGCCGCGTTCCACCAGCCGATCGAGCCGTACACCGTAGAGCCACAGGGAACGACCCCTGGCGCAGTCGGCGAGCTGTCGCGCCAGATGTTCGACGAGCAGGTCGAGGCAATCCGCGCTGAGTACCCCGTCGATCCGGCCCGCGGCCAACACATCGTAGAGCCCGCCGTGGCCCCGCCGATGCACCCCGGCAAGGTCCGGGACTGCATGTGCGCGAAGGTGTGCTCGATGCGGGCTCTGACTCTGTGGTTGGTGGTGTTGAGGTCCTGTTTCCAGCCCGACAGCGGCGGTTCGCCCTCACGCGGGTTTGCGGTAGGGCATGATCACCGACCGGTTGCCCTGGTAGCCGCCGTCAGGCATGACCGCCGCGCCCTGACACTGCTGGTCGATGCCGGAGTCAGTGAACGCCCGGCAGTCGTTTCGGTTACCGGGCAGCGGATCCCCGACCGCGCCGTCAGCCGGGTGTCGGCGTCGATGACGACCTGCAGGTTGGTGGAGTACCGGTGTCCTTCGACCGGGCCGACACCTGCCGATCCCTGGTCGCAACCAGCGCGCCGTCCATGATCAACACCGTGCCCGGCCGATGCCGGCGGCGACTCGGCGTCAGCACCAAATGCTGCGCCAGATGATCGACGATCCGGCCCGCGGCCGATTTCGACATTTCGGACAGCGGAGCGACCTGCCGCACGTCAGGTTCGTCCGGTGGTACACCGCGACCAACAACACCCGATCAGTCAGCGGCAGGCCCCACGGGCGACCCGCACACGTCTGCCCCGCCGCCTCGACCAGCCGCGATGCCCACCAGCCGCCGGAACTGCCGCTGCGACAGGCCCGTGAACACCGGGATCCACTGCGGCTGATCGGATCTGAAAGCCTGCGCCACACCAAGATCAACGACCGAACCGACCACCGATGCGGGACAGTCTTTAGCCTGGGTCAAGGCCGCAGCTGCGCATACCCTTCCGCGTACTGCTGAGATCAGAGCCCACAGAACTTGGCCAGGCGACGATGAGCGGGGCCGGCCCATCCCCAAGCTCGCGGAAGTGTTCTTCTGCATTGCGCCCCGCGGCTGGGTAGCGGATTCTCCGCGTTGACTGATCACCGACGTGCGCGCGTGCAGTCATTTGTCGCCCTCCGCTAGGGTCTGATTGCTCGAAGTCAGACATCTGGGGAGGTATCACGTGGCGTCCATCGCCGAGGTAAAGGCGCAGATCGAGCAAGCGAAGCAGTCGTCCCAGCAGGCCATGCGGGCCGTGCAGATGCTCAACAACCAGCTCGACCAGGCGATCCAGCAGATCACCGCGGCATCGCAGGGCACCCAGCACCCGAAAGTGCAGCAGTCGCTGGTGGCGCTTCAACAGGCCAAGCAGAAGGCGAGCGAGGTACAGGCGTCGATCGCCGGCGGCGTGCGGTCTGCCACCGAGTACGCCGCACAGCTCTGATGAGCACCGGCGAGGTCGCTGCACGCGTCCGCGCGGCCTATGCACTCCTCAACGCCAGCCCCGCACTCGGCCAAGCCCGGCAGCGCAGCGCCGAAGCCGCAGACGTCTTCGACCACACCGTCGATGGCACCACGAACGCGACGGCCAAGGCGACAGCCGCGTTGTTGGCATCGGTGCCCGACCTACTCGACGAGATCGCGGCTGCGATCGGCCAGGGCAACCAGGCCGCGCGGGACTACCTGTCCGCGATCGGCGCGGACGGCGGTACCCCCATCGTCGGGGACCAGGTGGTCGACCCGGGCGAGCGAGCCGGGACGCAGACGCTCGACGCTGACGAGAATGGCAGCGAGGGATGGGAACGGCGAGAGCGTCGGCGTCGCCGTGCCGCGAAGTTCGTCGACAAGAGCACCGAGGCCGCCGACGAACTCGCCGAGGCAGCGAAGACACGCGCCGAAGACGTGATCAACATCCTGTCCCGCCCAGCCGGACACGCGACGAGCGAAGTCGACGTATCCCGCCCCACCGACGACCAGGTGAACGTGCCGGAGATGGTGTCGTCGCTGACGGCCGTGGGCGTGTTGACCGCCAAAGTGATCATGACCGCTGTGGAAAGATGGCGGACCCGAGGGAAGGACGACGATGGCCACTGACCCGTACGCCGCACTGGAAGCGTTCCTCCGGCGTGATTTCGACACCTACCGCACCCTGTCCGCCGAGGCGGACAACCGCGAGTTGGCTCGGGCACTGGCGTCGGTGTTCTTCGTCGCGATGGACGACAAGTTCGGCGCGGGCAGTACCTCGGCGGACATCATCGCGTTCGTCGCCTCGGCGCGTGCTCGGTTCGACGACACCGGCGACAAGGTAGACCCCGCCGTCGCCGAGAAGTTGATCCGGGCCGCCGCGTTCGACGAGGACCTTCCGGACGGCATCGACCCGCAGGCACAGGGCAGCGCCGAGACCGTCCTCCTGGCCGCGTTGGCCGACCAGGACGGGTGGACCGATGAACACGCCATCAAGCTCATCGCTGAGGCACGGAACCTCGCCTAACGCGGCTCGTCTTCCTCATCCTCAACGTCCCGCTCCGTCAGATCCGGCAACTCGCCGACATTTGAGGTTGGCTCGTTCATGATCATGTGTCTGATGTGGAGCGTTGATGTCCAGACTCGTTGTGGCGGTTGGCCGAGCGGCTGATCCCGCCGGCTCCGATCCGTTGGCAGGGCGGCGGTAGGCGCAGGACCGGTGATCGGGCGGTGCTGGCGGTGATCTTGTTCCAGGCCAAGGCGGGTTGTTCGTGGTGGACGCTGCCTGCGCACCTGTTCGGTACCACGCGGGCCACGGCGCATCGACGGTTCAGCGAGTGGACCGCCGCCGGGCTGTGGGAGCGGCTGCACCAGGCGGTGTTGGATCAGGTTCGTTGGCACGGCGGGTTGGACCTCGAGCGCGCGATCGTCGATTCGGTGCAGGTGCGGCCGGACCCATTGCCGTCCACGCTGTCCGGAGCCTGGGTGGAGTCGTGCCGCCCGGGCTGCGTCCTCGCCGACCGATGAACCTCGTGGCCATGGCCGCCGGTCAGGTCGACCTCGCCGGTGGCGGGCCGGCCAACACCGGGCCGCCTCGGCCGATCAGGAGCCGCGCCGGCGTGCCGGGCTGGCTTAGGATCCGGGCGTGTCGGACACGGATCAGGTCCTGAGTATCGATTACGGCACGTCGAACACGGTCGCGGTACTGCGGGGTCGGGACGGGCGGCCGGAGCCGCTGCTGTTCGACGGATCGCCGTTGCTGGCGTCCGGGGTGTGGCTCGACGACGCGGGCGGGTTGTTGACCGGCCGGGACGCGCTGCATTCGGCCGGGCTGGACCCGGCCCGGTTCGAACCGAACCCGAAACGCCGTATCGACGACGGGCAGCTGCTGCTGGGATCGAGCGTCGTTCCGGTGGTGGACGCGATCTCGGCGGTACTGGCGCGCGTCGCCGACGAGGCGACCCGCACCGCGGGCCGGGTGCCAGGACGGCTGCGGATGACGCATCCGGCCGGGTGGGGCGGGCCGCGCCGGCAGGCACTGCTGGACGCCGCGGCGAGGGCCGGCCTGCCGGCACCGGAGCTGGTGGCCGAACCCGTCGCCGCTGCCATCTACTTCACCGAGGTACTCGACAGTCCCGTCCGGATCGGGGACCACGTCGTCGTGTACGACCTGGGCGGCGGCACCCTCGATGTGGCGGTCGTGGCCCGCACCGCCACCGGGTGGGACGTCGTCGCCGTCGACGGGCTGGACGATCTCGGCGGGCTGGACATCGACGCGATGGTCGTCAGCTGCCTCGCAGCCGGCCTGCCACCCGAGTCCGCCGGGCCGTGGGCCCAGCTGATGCAGCCCCGTACGCCGCAACACCGGCGCGCGGCGCGCACGCTGTGGCGGGACGCCACCGCGGTCAAAGAGATGCTGTCGCGTACCTCGACCGCCTCGATTCACCTGCCGCTGGTCGATCGCGACACGCACCTCACGCGGGGCGAGTTGGAGGCCGCGGCCCGCCCCCGCCTCGCCGAGGCGGCGCAGCTGACCCGCCGACTGCTCGACGGCGCCAAGGTCGGCCCGTTCGGTACCGGACTGTTCCTGGTCGGCGGCTCGTCGCGCATCCCGCTGGCCGCGGCGACCCTGCTGGAGGCGACCCGGATCGCCCCGACCGTCCTGGACCGACCCGAGCAGGTCGTCGCCGTCGGCGCGCTCCACGCGACCCCGACCGCCTCAGTCCCGTCCACGGCCACCACAGTGGCCCAGAACCCGGAGGACCAGCCGTCGGTGGCAACGGCACCCGTCGCGCAGACCGCCATCCTCGCCGCCTCGGACGCCCCGGAACGCGCGGAATCCATTGCCCTCGCCGCCTCGGAACGCAGCGGCGCGCAGGTCACCGCCCTCGCCGCCTCGGACCCGTCAGAATCTGCGGCGGCCGCTGCCGTTGCCGTTTCGGACGCTGCGGTACGCCGCAGTCGGGTCCGTGGCGCCGGTATCAGGATCGCGCCGGCGTTGCGGCGGACCGCAGGCGGCGACGCTTCGCCGGAACCGTCGGAAGATCCGCCGGCCGAGCCGCTGTCCGCCGGCCGCCGCCGACGAACGGTCGTCGTCGCCGCTGTGGTCGTTGCCTGCCTGGCAGTTCTCGCCGCAACCAGCTACGGCCTCGGTGTGTTCACCTCCGCCGGCCGTTGGGACGCCGCGCCGAACGCCTGCCAGACCACCCACGGGTCGAGGTTCCACAGCACCTTCGCCGCCGGGCACCGTGCCTCCACCTACACCGCGGCGTCCAGCACGTGCCACCTGACCTACCAGTCGGACCCCGACTCGCCGGAGATCACCGAGCAGCCCGAACGGCCGCGGCTCACCGTCAAGATCGAGAGGTTCGCCCACCACCGCACCAGCGACGGTCACACCGTCGCCCGCGATGCTCTCAGCGGTCGGAAGAGTGACGCCGCATCCCGCGGCATGGTGACCGCAGGCGGAATCCCCGCCACCGGGCAGGACGGGTACACCGTCACCTCCTACGACCAGCAGACCGACACCGCCGTCTGCTGCCTGGACAACCTGATCGTCACCGTGACCGTCGCGTACGCCCAGCGCCCCGGCGATCTCGGCACCAGCGCCGCCGCGAGCTACGCGGACGAGATCGTACGAGCCCTGCATCCGCCGTCCTGACGGAACGACGCGGGGCTCACCGCGCCGCATCGACGTGTGTTCGGTCGCCGCGGCTGCCCAGCGCGACCAGTCCGGGAATCCGGCCGCAGTCGACGTAGCGCGCCAGGGTGTCGTGCAGGCGGCGCAGACCTGCCTCGAAGAGAGCGTCGTGACGGGTGATGCGGTGCTCGACATCGCTGTGGTCTCCTTCGAGGGGAGCGTCAGGGTTCTTCAGTTGCTGCGGGCGGTGATACCGCCGCTGGAGGTGGTGGCGTGCAGCGCGAGCGGCTCCCCGGAGCCAACGGCCGTGAGCTGGTTGCGGATCCGGCCGTGCGAGGTGCCGGCGTTCAGGGAGGCAAGCGTCCCGGCTGCGGCGCCGACGGTCATGTCGCCGGTGTCGGTACGCAACCTCACCGTGCCGCGTACCGCCTCGGTGACCGTGATGTCGCCCTTGCTGGTACGGATCTCGCCGGGGCCGGCCAGTCGACCGACCGCGACGTTCCCGCCGACGGTGGCCAGGCGGGCGCTCGCGGCCTCGTCGACGCTGAAGTCGCCGTGCTCGCTGTCGACGGCCACGTCGCCGAACCAGCCCTCGGCCCGCAGCTCGACGCTAGCCGCCTCGATCCGGATCCCGGACGCGGTGGGCAGCTCGACGGTCAATCGGCATGTGGGCGTTCGCCTGAGGTCTCGTCAGCCGGTGTGCTGAGTTCAGGGTCGAAGGGCACGCTGACGCCGACCGGTCACTGCCCTGACACGCCCGCCCCCTACCGGTGTGCCATAACTGCGGCGATGGCTTCACCAAACGCGGCGAAGAAGGCTCGTGATTCGGCAACGCCAGCAGCAGGATGATCACCGGCTCGGCCTGAAGCCAGGACCGCCTGGACGATCACCTCGGTGTTCGTCGCACGTCGAGGCAGTTGGTCACGCCGAGTCGGGCTCCCTCCCGTTCACCCGGTGCTCACCGGCCGAGGGTTGGAACCGGAACCGCACGAGACGCATGGACCGCTTCATGCCTGGCAGCAGGTTCATCAGGCGGTACATGCGGCGTACGTTTGCGGGAGCCTTGTCCATCAGTACTGGCGAGTCGCTCATGGGTGCCTCGTCGACGTATTCGAGCCGTGGGTGCCAGTCGGCCAGTGCGGCCGGATCGCGGAAGCCGCAGTGGAACTGGGTGCCGTACTTGCGTAGCGTGGGATCCCATTTCGAGGTGCGCCACGCCCAGACCGACGCCGTATCGATCTGAATTTGGCCGGCGGGGAAGGTGTCGACGACGCGCGTCAGCAACCGCCGAACGGCGGTCTCGGTCAGGTAGGGCACCAGTCCCTCGGCGATCATCAGCACCGGCCGACCGCGGGGGATACGATCCAGCCAGGTCAGATCGGTGACGGTGGATCCGATGAGGGTGTAGTGCTGGTGCGGCGGAAGGAGTTGTTTCCGCAGCCCGATGATCGTGGGGTAGTCCAGGTCGAACCATTCCACGGTGGCAGGCGGGTCGATCCGGTGCACCCTGTCGGCGACGCGTTGAGACTGACCTCTAGCGACGGGGTGGTTTCCAGCGGTCATCGCAACACTGGGTGGTTCGGCGAGGTTAGCAGCGCGGTGAAGAGTGCGGCCGGCGGGCGGTGCCCGAGGATGGCCCGGGATCAGGCGACAACGCGATCGTTGCCTACATCGACGGCTGGGCCGACACCCGCCGTATCCAAGCCCGGCTCAGCAACAGCAGCCCGGACGATCACGAGGCCGCCTGGCACACCGAACACGCCACACCAGCCGAGCCAGTAACAGTGACGCCGGAGCCCTCCGAAGCCAGGTAACCAGCTCTCCGCAGAAGCGGGGGACGCTCACGCTGCGTCGGCGGCAAGCCCATGGGAGTGGGGCCGGCCCGCTTAGCCACGAAGTGGATCCGGGAGCGGAAACGGGCCGGTGCCATGGATGTGTCAGCCGGCTGACGTAGGTCGTTTGCTGGGTCCAGTGGCGCGGCGGCGCGACCCGTCGGCTGGTTAGGGTTTCGGGGTCCACCTGTGCAGCAGTTCGTGCCGCGCCAGATCTGTGAAGTTCTTGTGTCGTGACCAGGCGTCGAAGTCGCCGATGACGATGAGGCGTCGACGGGCTCGCGTGACGGCGACGTTGAGGAGGTTGGGGCGTTGGGCCGCCCAGTTGCGGGAACCCACCTGGCCGGACCCGGTACCCAAGACGAGGATCACGATGTCGGCTTCCTTGCCCTGGGTGGTGTGCACCGTGCCGTAGCGCTTGTTGCTGAGCGTCTCGCCCACCACCTTGCCGAGTCCGTGGACGACGTCGCGGAACGGGCTGATGACGAACACGGCATCGTTCAGCCGTCGCGCTCGCTCTGCGGCGTGGTCAGAATCAGGCCCATCGGGGAACTCTAGGCCGGCAGGCGCACGCTCCCGCTCGATCGCCTCGTCGATCCGGGCGCGGATCCGGTCGAGGGTCGTTTCCCGGGCTGTACCTTCCTCGGGGTTCCACTTCTCGTCACCCGGTAGGGCGCGAACGTCCCACCACACACTGCGCTGCACCAACGCGAAGTCATCCTGGTCTCGGTTGACCCCGTAGACCATCAGTCCGCCGTAGGCGATCGCGTTGCTGACGTCGAACATGAGGCGATCGCAGCGCCGGTGCACCCGTAGCGGTGAACCAACCCAGATGCTCTCGTCCGTACTGCCTTCGCCGTGCGTGTCGATCCAGGTCCCGTACGAGTTGAGCCGGTCGGCCAGGGTCTGTACGGAGGCTGCGGACGGGGCCCACTGGCGATCCACCGCGAAATGGCCGGCCAGACGCCGCTGGCCGGTCCACGGGAGGGTGACTACCGGCTCAAGCTGCAGCGGGTCACCGACGATGACCGCTCGGCGGGCACGCCACAACGCGCCGACCACCTCCTGCGGGGCGGCCTGGCCGGCCTCATCGACGAACAACCAGCCCAGCGTCTCGCCGCCCAGTTGCGCGAACATCCGGCCGATCGACGCGAACGTAGTCGACACCACGGGTACGACCAGGAACAACATCTGCCAGGCGGCCAGCACCGTCCCGGCGTCGAGATCCGTGGGCGCCTGCCCCTTCACCACATCCATCACCGCCTGCAGGTTCCTGCGCATGAGCCCAGGCGCGTTGGCGAGCAGCGCGCGGTGCAGGTCCAGGGCGGCGAGAAAGAGGTCGGAGCGTGCCTCGGCGAAAGCGGCGTCCATCCAGGGAGCCGACAGTTCCCGGGTCTCCATCGCCTGGTTGTCGTCGGGGGCCGCCCGCCACTCGGCGCCCGGCACAGACCGCCCCCATTGCTGTGTGGCCGAGCGCAGGCGGCGTTGTTCGGCCTCCCGTTCGCGGCGGCGATGAGTCACCTGCTGGCCGGCCTCGGCGATGGTGGCGACCTGTTTCGCGCAAGCCCGCTCGTACGCGGACAGTCGGTCCTCGGCGCGCCGCACGGCGGCCAACGCCTGATCCAAGTCTTCCTGTGCGGCGCGTACCGCGGCATGCCGCTCGGCTCGCTTGGACTCCAGTTCAGCGAGCCGGTCATCCGCCGCCTCCAGAGCCAACTGGTACGGCCGTAGCCCGGCCTCCCACTGCCGCATCGGCTCGCGGGTGAACAGCCGTTTGATCATGCCGGGCCGTTCGGCGTCGTAGGCGTGCCGCGCCGCCTCCGCCGCCCGTACGCCATCCTCCGCGTGGCGGACGGCGGTTTCGGCCTGCCCGACGCGGATTCGCACGGCGGACAGCGCGTCCCGGCGCCGGGCGTGCTCCGCCCTGTGGCGGGCGAGTTCGACCTCCGCGCGGCGCCGTTCCTGTTGTATGCGCAGCACCGTGTCACGGGCGTTGGACTCCCGGGCCAGCAGATCGTCCAGGATGGCGTCGGGGCCGTCGATCCGGCTCAGCAGATCTGCGATCTCCTGCCGCTCCGCGGCCAAGGTAGCCACCCGATCGTGGGCCCGCGTGAAGCGTTCGACTGCTTGTGCCCAGGTCGTCCGGCCCAACGGCGCGGCCGCGTCGGGGCTGTTGGTCGTGCCCTCACCGTTCTCCCCGCCGCGAGGGCCGCCTTCCTGCAGTTGCAACATCTTGTGCAGGCCGATGATCCGGCCGCCGCCGTGTGCCTCCGGTTGTGATCCGCCGTTGTCCCGGTCATGCTCGCCCCACCAGAAGCGCTCGACGAACTCGGATCGGTTGCTGCGTCGCCCCAGACGCGCGGCGATCGCACCCCAGGCTTCCGACTTCAGGGCCAGAGTGGCGGGACCGGCAAGATAGTCAGCTCGCCCCCGCCACGCGTCGCCGATCGCCCGCGCACCGGGCACCTCCAGGGTGACGTTCTCCACCGCTCCGTTATTGGAGGAGGCGACCACGATCTCGAAGCCCGTGAGCGCGGGGATCAGCGGGCGGATGGTGCGCGGATACGGTGTCCCGGCCGTCTCCTCCGTGCGCCAGGTCAGCGGCGTACGGGCGAACGCGTCCTCAGGCCGCTTCAGCGTGGCCAGCCGCTCGGCGCGCCGGACCACGAGCGCCGCGACCAGGTCACGCAGCATGGTCGTCTTGCCGGTTCCGGGAGGCCCGTTGACGGCGTAGATGCCGGTATCTTGCCCGAGACTGGCCAGAATGCGGTTGACCGCGAACTGCTGGCTGAGCACCAGTGGCTTGTCGGTGTCTGCCGGCCACCGACCCGGCGGCATGTCCGACGGCTGAACACCCGCCAACACGACCTCGGGCATCCGCCGAAGGTCGAACCGGTTCATCGCATCCAGGTCGGCGTCGTCGCGCAGGTAGTCCAGCAGTGCGGTACCGGCCTGCTCGGCTTCGAGGGCACCGGCGACCCGCTCCAGGTCGTCGGCGTAGAAGCTGTTGAGGAATGTGTCACCGCTCGCCTCGTCCGCGTGTCTGGCCGCGACCTGATAGCTCTTTACCCGGATCGCGTTGGGTTGCAGAACGTCGCCGACGCCGAGTTGCTCGGCCACCCACCGGGTAATGGCCGCGAGGTCGTGCACGTCCAGAACCTTCGTACCCACATCGGGCGGCGGTGCTGTCGGCTTCGCCTCGCTCTGCTGCGGACTGTCTTCGCTGGTGCCCGCCTCCGCGTCGCTGCCCGACACCCGGTCGGCGATCCGGGCCGC
Organism: Actinocatenispora rupis; assembly: GCF_016861975.1. Lineage (GTDB taxonomy): Bacteria > Actinomycetota > Actinomycetes > Mycobacteriales > Micromonosporaceae > Actinocatenispora > Actinocatenispora rupis. Next base: position 11,568 of record NZ_BOMB01000019.1, read on the forward strand.
GGCGGAGTCGATCAGGTCGCCGCCAACCCGCTCGATCACCTTCGCCGCCACCGCACCCGCTACAGGACCCAAAGGGGCGCCCACCGCCCCAGCGGCCGCCCCGAGCCCGCCTTTTGCCGCGCTGACCACGAGGCGCGACATCAAGCCGGCGACCGGACCGAGCCCCGAGCCCTGCTGCGCGTCGCCGGCAGCGGAACCGCGATCGACCTCGATCTTCCCGTCCCCAAGGTCCAGCAACTGCTGCAACAAACCGGTGGCGTCCACGTCGAAGCTGGTCAGCCAACGGTCGCTGTGAGGCCCGGGGTGCAACGTCTGGCCGACCGCCCAGGCACACGCGGACAGGGTGACACTGTCCTTGATCAACAAACCGTCCTGGTTCACCGTGAAGCAGAGCATGGCGCTGTCTCCGCCGATCCGGCCATCCAGGTTCTGCTCGGAATCCGGGGCACGGAACTTCTGCAGCAGGACGTCGCGTACCTTGTCGACGCCAAAAATCCCGGCGTACACGGTGTGCTGCCAGACAAGCCCGCGCCGGGACCGGTGTCGGCCGAGAGGTGAGCCGGGCTCCCAGGGCAACGGCCGGTTCGGTCCCACGGCGAAGACCTTCTTGCCGGGATTCACCGGATCGACCTTCGGCGGCGAGAAGTACTCAACGGCTCGCCAGTAGCGCAGGATCTGCGCACGCCGACGCCGCTGCGCCTTCGACCGGTCGCCGGTTTCCATCCGCCCCCCTGTGATCTGTCCAGACACCGCAGAAAGGCAAGAATGCCTCACAGCGTCAAGTAAGGCGCGGACAGCAAACAGCGCCGCGATGTCACCCCATGCCGACCTACACCGCCGCAATCCTCCTCGTCCGCGGCGACCAGATCGTCGCAGTGTTCGACGGGGAAGGCGCACACGCCGGCGACGCCCGGTTCGATCTGGCCGGGCTGCGCATCCTGGTAACCCCTGCCAGACGACACCGGGCGGAGTGCCTGTTTCGAGGGCGCAGTGGGCGTCGGGTGCCTGCCGTTTTCAGCAGATGTTGTCGTCTGGTGTCGAGGGAGTGTCCGTGCCCTGTCTGATCAGGAGGACGAGTCGCTTTGCTTGAGCGGCGTCGGTGGTGGTCAGGGCGATCCCGTTGGCCAGGGCGGCGAGCAGTTCGGATGCGGTGAGGTCGGCGCGGACGTGCAGTCCCCACCAGAGGAGATGCCGCGTGCCGCAGGCAGCAGAGGACACCCGCGCACCCAGGGCCGGGAGAAATTCACCGGCGTTGCAGCGAGAGCTATGCGCAGATCCTGGAAGGTCAATTTGAGGACTCGCTGAAGCTGATCGACCCCGAGGTCGTCGACCACCGGGGAGGCACCCAGGGTGATCACCATGGACGCGACGCCTGGCGACAGAAGTGGGAGCAGTTGGGCGCGGGCAGCGCGTTCCACGACGTCTCGCTGACGATCGAGCAGAACGTCGTCTCCGGTGACACCTCCGTCAACCGGTACACCATGCGGGGCACCCACACCGACTCCGGCCGACGGTACGAGGTCCTCGTCATGGACATGGTTCGCGTCCGCAACGGCCTCATCGTCGAGCACTGGGTCCTGCTCGACACCGACGCGATGCGCGACCAGTTAGGGCTGTGAGAGAACCTCCTGCCGCTGGCGGCCAGATGCCGACCGCTGGGCCTACCGAGAACCCCGCCCGCTGGCAGGAGGCGTTCGAGAGTCTCATGGGCCGGGTCTGTAGGTCGGTTCGCCCGGGCCGAACCTCGGTGGCGGGGCCGCGCTCGGACAGCGGGGCCGGACACGAGCAGGACGTCGGCTGGCCGGACCGCCAGGCAGCACAGGTGCAGCGGCTGCGTCGCGTGCTCCGGCCACCGTAGCGGTGGCCCGCCCGCACGGCCACACATCTTCCCGGCACCGACCTGGCCCGGCCGGCTGTACCTACACGACACGTTTTCGCGGTGTACCTGGCGGCTGCGCGGGATGTTCAGCCGCGCCGAGGCGGCATCCCGTACGGCAGGGGCGACAGGTCGACAGGCGGACGCGAGGTGCGGTAGCGGACGGTGTTGTCGATCGGTTGTAGGGTGGCGGAAAACCGGCACCGGGCGATCTCGGGAGGCCGCATTGCCGTCGGGTTCGCTGGAGCGGATCGTGCGGGAGCTGTTCATCGGTCCGCACTCGACATACGGGCCGTACGAAGTCCCCGGAGGCGGCGACCTCGTCGTGTCGGAGCGGCTGCCCGGCCTGCTCTATGCGATCGACCTGATGAGCGGCGACGGCCGGCGCGAGGCGGTGACGCTGCTGATCTACCGCGGGGTGACCGGCCTCGGCGGGCAGATGTGGGACCAGCAGGCCAAGGTGCTGATCCGTACCACCGCGCTGGAGCATCCCGCGCTTCCCCGGGTACGCGAGGGCGCGTTCGTGGATGCGGAGACGCTGAGCGCCAAAGGGCTCGGCGACGAGGGCTTCGCTTTCGTGGTCACCGAGGGCGGGCCGACCGCGCTGGCCGACGAGGAGTCGGCGCTGCCGGTGCTGCGCGCCCAGCCGGTGTACGCGGTCCAGCAGTTCCACCTGCTCGCGGACGCGCTGGCGACGCTGCACGGCATGGGCGTGCTGCACCGCAACGTGTGGCCGGGCACCGTCCTGGTGTACCCGACGGAGCCGGCGCGGCTGGTGCTGGCCGGGTTCGAGATGAGCGTCGTGGTGGCGAACCTGCTGCGCGCCGCGGACCAGGACGCCGCCCGCCGCCGCGACCTGGCCATGACCGCCTACCTCGATCCGGGCCGCCGGTCGCTGCGGTACCAGCCGCCGGAGCGGGCCGCGCTGCTGTTCGGTACCGGCCCGGTCGAGGTGGTGGAGAACGACCGCACCGACGTGTACGGGCTGGGTGTGACCGTCGCCGAGTGGTTCCTGGACCTGCCCGAGCTCGATCCGGCGCTGCCGCCGACGGAGGCGGTGGGCCGGTTCGGGGAGGAGCTGCGCCGCCGGATCCGCACCGCGGCGGACCTGCCGCTGGCGCTGCGCGAGCTGCTGGAGCAGATGGTCGCGCCCACGCCGGAGTCGCGCCTGGGCGCCGGTGAGGTCGTCGACCGGATCAGCCGGCGGTACGAGGCGCTCACCAACGTCTGGACCGCGCCGGACGCGCGGGACCTGCCGCACCTGCTGACCTTCATGCCACTGGAGCCGGCGTACCGGCTGCTGTACGAGTGGCGGTTCATCAGCTTCGACCCGGTGACCGCCGAGGGGCAGAAGGAGCTAGTGGAGCTGATCGAGAGCGACCTGAAGCACGGCCAGCTCGCGCACGCGCCGAACGGCGCGGATCCGTACCTCGCCTCGGGTGACCCGGAGCGCAAGCGGCTGGCGCAGCACCTGCTGATGGGGGAGCGCGCGGCCTGGTTCTGCCAGAAGTACCAGCGACGCACCGGGCTCGGCGCCACGTCCGCGCCGATGGACGACGTGCTCGTGGTCAAGTACGTGGTGCCGCTGAACAGCGGCCGCGGCAGCCGGATCCGGGCGTCGGTGGCCCGCGAGCAGATCCAGGAACTGCCGCCGATCGAGGCGTTCCCGTCGACACCCACCTCCCCGCCGGCCAGCGAGCTGTCCGCGATGCGGCAGGGCCGCCCGTCGTGGGTACCGCTGATCGAGGCGGTGTCCCGGGTGGGCCGCCCGGCCGGCGAGGACCTGACCTACGAGCAGGCGTACGACTGGCTGCTGGAGTATCTGGGCGTCGAGCTGCAGGCGCGGGAGTACGCGTACCGGGTGGACGGCGACGCGGACGCGCCCGGCACCCGGCGGCTGGTGTGGGACCGGCAGCGCGACGACGACCGGAAGACCAACAGCGCCATGGCCACGCTGTACGCCACGGATCCGCGCCGCCGCCCCGACTTCGGCGACTTCTTCTCGCTGGCCGAGTCCGAGGACGGCACCGCCGGGAAGCTGGAGGTGCTGGAGGACGACCGGGGCCAGCCGCGGCAGACGCGCAACGCGCCGACCGTGCGTCTGCGCCCGGGCCGGTACGGCGACGACGTGATCGAGGTGACCGCCGCAGGCAGGATCCCGGCGGTCGGCTGGATTCGCCCGGCCGGCGAGTTCGGCAGCCGCGTCTCGCTGAACCGGCAGTTCGACGCGCGATGGGCGCTGATGGCCAACCGGCTGCTGGTCAACCAGCTCCGCCGCCCGACCGGCATCGCCGGCCTTCGGCACCGGTGGAACGGCGTCGCGGCCGACCTCGGCGACGCCGCCGCGACCGTGGTCGACATGCTCACGTTCAACCCGATGTTCGTCCTGCAGGGACCGCCGGGTACGGGCAAGACCGAGGTGGCGGCGCGCGCGGTCGACGCGTACCTGCGCGACGAGGGGCGCGGCGGGCGCGTCCTGATCTCGGCGCAGTCCAACTACGCGCTGGACAACCTGGCCGCCCGCGTACTCGGCCGGTGCGGGCTGCTCGCCGACGGCAAGCCGACCAGTACCGACGGCGAGGTGGTCGCGCTGCGCGTCACCAGCACCAGCGGGCAGGACCGCGTGGACGAGGCGCTGCGCGCGTTCCAGCTCGACGCGGTCGTCGCCCGCCGCCAGGACGAGCTCCGGCGGTACGCGGATCGCAAACTGCGCGAGGACCTGGAGCCGGCGACCCGGTCGATCGTGGCCGAGTGGCGGGAACTCGTTCGCCGGATCGGGCCGGAGCTGACCGACCGGATCCGCCGCGCGGCGAACCTGGTGTTCGCCACCTGCGCGACGGCGACTCCGGAACTGCTGGGTTCGGGGGCGGCCGACGCGTTCGACTGGGTGATCATCGAGGAGGCGGCGAAGGCGTGGCCGACCGAGCTGGCCATCCCGATGACCCGCGGCGTGCGCTGGACGCTGATCGGCGACCACCGGCAGCTCGGCGCGCACCGCGCCGACGACGTGCAACGGTTCCTCGCCGAGTGTGCCCTGTCCGGCCTGCCCGACCTGGCCGTGCCGGCCGGTCGGGCCGAGCAGTACGGGCAGGTGTTCAACCTGTTCGGCAGCTTCTTCGCGGACCGCCGGACGGGCGGGTTGGAGCGTCCCGTACGGCGGCTGTCGCGGCAGTTCCGCATGCGGGAGAACATCTGCGAGGTGGTCAGCCGCGCGTTCTACCCGGACGAGGCACGGGACGCGGCACCCGACGGGTTCCCGCACGGCATACTGACCACAGGCCGCGCGGACCGGCCGCACGGGCTGCGCCACCCCCGGCACCTGGCCGACCGATCCGTTGTCTGGCTGGACACGTCCGAGCGGGACGGCTGCGAGGACGAGGAGGCCTGGCGCAACGACGGCGAGGCGCGGCTCGTCGAGACGCTGGTCGGCCGGTTCGAACCGCAGCCGGCGCCGGGACGGCACGGCTTCTCCGACCAACCGCTCGCCATCCTCACCCCGTACAAGGCGCAGCTCGACCTGTTCAACCAGTCGGACGCCACCCGCGGGCTGGCCAGCACGGTGCACGCGTACCAGGGGCGCGAGGCCGACATCGTGCTCGTGTCGCTGGTACGCAGCACCCGGCGCGGCCCGGAGACCTGGCACAACCTCGGGCACCTGGTGAAACCGGAGCTGGTGAACGTGATGCTGTCCCGGGCCAGGAACCTGCTGGTCCTCGTCGGCAACTACCCGCACTTCGCCGACAGCGGCCGGGGTACCTGCTGGGAGGCGGTGTGCGGCCTGCTCGCCGGGCACGTGCTGCCGATCGGGGAGGTGGTGGACGCGTGAGAGAAGCCACGGTGTACGTGCCGTGCGACGCGTTCAGCGTGCGGGTGCAGCTGGGCTACGGCGGGCTGTCGCCGATCGAGCAACTGGTACTGCGGGCGCTCGCCGCCGCCCCCGGCGCGGCCGGCGCCGACGACATCGTCGGGCTCTTCGGCCTCGGCCGGCAGGTCACCGAGGGCGTCATCTTCGACCTGCTGCGGGCCCAACACGTGGTGGTCGACTTCGGTACCGGCACGGTTCGCCTCACCGAGCAGACCCGGCGTCGCGTCGAGGCCGGCACTCTCGACACGCTGCCCGGCGCGGAGCTGATCGAGGACCGGTGCGAGATCATGATCGACCGGCTGACCGGGCACGTGCTGCCGGTACGGTCCGGCCGCCCGGACGTACGGCTGGTGGTACCGGTCGCGGGCAGCGCGGTGCGGATCACCGACGCCAGCCAGGCCCAGCTGCTCGGCGCGGTGACCGCCGTACTGGAGCGCGACCTGCCCGACCCGGAACGCGACCGGCAGCGGTCGGGGCGACCCCGGCGGGCGCTGTCGGCATACCTGGCGCCGTCCGACCTGCAGCTGCTGGCGAGCCGACGCTGGCTGCCGCTGACCGTGCACCTCGGCTGGGACACCGACGCCGACCGCCTGCAGGTACGGGTGGAGGATCCGGTGCTGCCTGCCCGGCACCGGGAGCTTGCCGCGGCGCGGCTCGCGCAACTCGCCGACGACCGGCCGGAGGACGAGTTCGTCCGGCGGATCCGGTCGCTGGCGCGGGGCGGCGTGACCGCCGCGCCGACGTTCGACGAGTACCTGGACCAGCTCCGGCACCGGGTCGACCGGCTCGCCGACACCCTGCCGGGCACGCGCCGGCAGACGCACACCGAGCTGCGCCGGATCGCCGAACGTGCCCGCGTACTGCTGGAACGACGGATCGAGACGGAGCTGACCGTGACGCCGGTGCTCGGTACCGGCCGGCACGACGAAGTACTGCGCGAGCTGGTGGGCTCCGCGCAGCGCCAGGTGGTGATCGCCTCCCCGCACCTGGACCGCGCCGGGCTCGGTGGCGCGCTGCCGTCGCTGCGTGACGCGCAGCAGCGCGGCGTGCAGGCAGCGATCCTGTGGGGGAGAACGCACCGGGACCGGCTCGAAGCTGCCGCGGCGAACGTGCTGACCGACCTCGGCGGCCGGCACAACGCTGGCCGCATGCTCTGGTACGACAGGTCCTGCAAGATCAACACGTCGATGGTGGTCTGCGACGACCGGCGGGCCCTGATCGCCGGCTGGGACCTGCTCAGCGGACGCGGCCGCGACACCGAACCGCTCGGCCTGCTGCTCGACGCGCCCGGCCCCGGCGCGTGCGCGCCGATCGAGTCGATGCTCGACTGGCTGGCCGTGTCGTTCCCCGACCACCGCATCGCCACGGCGCTCTACACCCGGCACACCGACTTCGGTACCGCCGACCGGCAGCCCGCGACGTCACCGCTCGCCGATCTGGCGACGATGCCGGAAACGCCGCGCGAGGACGAGGACGACTCCTTCGTGTTCTGGCAACAGGACTGGCAGCGCTACGCCGCCCGGCTCGACGAACTCGCCGCCGGCCGTACGCTGCCCGCGGTGCGCGTTGTGGCCGACGGCGAGCACCGAGCGCTGCTGTGGTCGGCGATCCGGGGCAGCGCCCGCCGGCTGGTCGTCGCCTCCCCACGACCCCGGGAGGCGGTCGTCACGCACGGGCTGGTCAACCAGCTCCGGGCGCGTGTCGCGGCCGGCGTCGCGGTGCGCATCGCCACCCCGGCGCGCGACGAGCCGGCCACCCAGACCCTGCGGCAACTCGCCGGCCAACTGCGTACCGACCGGTTCAAGGTGCCGCGCCGCGTCCCGCTGGCCCGCGCCGTGATCGGCGACGACGACGTGGTCCTCGGCGGCTTCGACCCACTGTCCGACGGGCCCGGCATCGGCGGACGTGGCCCCCGCCGCTCCTTCCTCGGCGTACTGATCCGTGGCGCGGCGATCGCCGACGAGCTGGCCGCCACCCTGGAAGGCGCCGACGCCCCACCGCCACCGCCGCCACCGCCGGCATCCGGGGCGAGCGCGGATCCGGGCGCCGGGCTCGGCCTGGTGGGGCGGGCGCACCGCCTGCGCACCGCGTACACCGACCATGCGGGGCGCGTCCCGATCGCCGTGCTCGACGCCGAGCTGACGTTGCCCGACCCGTGGCCGATCGTCGCCGAGCTGCGCGCCGGCGGGGCACCGACCGCGCTGGTACGCCAAGCGGCGAGCCGATGCCTCGCGCGGTGCTCCACGTACGACGCGCCGGCCGTCGCCGGCCAGGTACGAGACCTGATCCGCGACCTGTGGGACGACCAGGACTTCCTGCCCGCCGCGCTACTGCGCCCATTGGTCGCCGACCCAGACTGGCGGCCCCGGCCGGCCCTGTCCGCCGTCGCGGCGACCCGCCACGACGAGCAACTGCCCGACACGTTCACCGACGCGGCGCTCGACGGGCCGCTGCCGGCCGAATCCCGCGCCCTGGCTTGCGTCGGTGCCGCCGGCCTGCTGCTCGGTATCGACGGCGACCAGGCCGTACTGCGAGAGGCGCTGGAACTGCTCGACGACCTCGACGCACCGTGGGACGAGCTGGTCCGCGCCGCGCTCGACCACCCGGTCTCCGCAGCACCGCTGCCGATGTCGGCGATCCGCGCCCGGCTCGCCGACACCCGCCAGCACCGCCGTACCGACGCCGGCTGGGCCGGCCTGACCGCCGCGATCGAACACGCCCGGCAGTACCGGTTCGACTTCGACTCCGGGATCCGGACCCACCAGCACCTGTTCGCCGACGACGGTCCGTTGGGTCGGCTCGGCCGCATCGCCGCGACCCGCGCAGCCACCGACCTCGCCGCCTGGCTCGCCCGCCAGCCGTCCGACGTGGGCACCCTGCTCGACCGGGCGACCCGCGCCGCCGGGCCCGGCACAGAACTGCTGCACAGCCGGCGCCGCGCGCGGTACCTGGACCGGCTGCGCGCCGTACTGACCGCCGCGCGCCGGGTCGCCTCCGCCGCCTCCGCCGCCGACTCCGACCCGGCGCTGGACCACCGGCTGCTCGCCGCCCGCACCACGGCGCTCCGGCTGTCCACGCACTGGCCGGCGCTGACCTCGGCCGCCGACGCGCTCGACGCGCCCGAGGCGCCGCTGGCCCGCGCCGCGCTCGCCGATCTGTCCGTCGTCGTGGACTGGGGGATGCGATGACCGATCCGGTACGCTCCGCCGCCCTGCGCTGGCCGGACCGCTGGCGGCTGCCGGACCTGCTCACCGCGCTCGCCGGCGACCCACCGGACGACACCGAGCTGGCCCGCGCCGTGCTGGCCGGCTTGGCGGACCCGCCCGCCGCCCCCACCGACGCGGTACGCCGGCTCGCCGCCGCCGGCGAGTTCACCTGCGCCGAGACGCTCGACGTCAACGCCGACGCGATCGACGAGGCCCGGCAGCGGTACCGGCGCGACACCCAGCACCGGATCGCGTTGCTGTCTGCCCGCGCCCACCAGGTCGGGTTGACCGAGCCGCCGCCACCAGGCATCCTCGCCGCCGCCGAGCGCCGCAGCGCCGACGCCGACCTCATGCTCGACGAATTGACGGCCCGCGTCGACGCCGCCGCCCGCGCCCAGGCCGAGCGGCTGACCACCGACGCGGCACGCCTCGCCGGTACCGACCACCCCGACTGGCTCGCCACCGTACGCGAATGCCTGGCAGCCGGTGAGATCGTCGCCGCGCAACGGATGGTCGCGCACGGCCCGTCCTCGACCGAGGCGCTCGACCCGCTGGCTGTGCCGCGCCCGAGCCCCTGGCCGTACGTCGGGCAGCCGCTGCCGCACGTCCTCGCCTGGTACGACGACCCGGACGAAGGCACCGCCGGCTTCCGCGACCGCTGGCTGCCGCCACCCGCCGACCGCGACGGCTGGCGACTGGTCACGGCCCTGCGCGCGGTGGCCGACGAGGTCACCGCCGACACGGTGACAATCCTGGCCGGCGCGGTGGACGCGCTGTGCGGCGCCGACGGGATCGCGCACCGGGCACGGCCGATGCCCGGCGGGTACCTCGCCTCGCTCGGCGGGCTCGTGGACGGGCGGCTGTCCCGCCTGGCGTTGCGGCGCAGCACCCTGCTGTGGGTGCCGACCGATCCCGGCCCGCTACCCGCCTCCGGCGACGAACTGATCCTTGTGTACGGACCGGCCCCCGCCGACCCGCCACTCGGCCGGCCGGTGGCGTACCTGCCGGAGACCGAGCTGTTGCGACTGGTCGCCCCGCACCGCGGCAGCGCGCCCTCCCCGCGGCACCGGCTGATCAACCTGCTGCGCATCGTGTACCGGCAGCTCCCGGTCGACACCGTCTGGCCGCGCCGGTCCCGATCGCGTGGCGAAGGGCTCGACCGGGCCCGCGACGACCTGCGCTGGACGTTCGACCTGCTCGGCGGGTACGCGCCGAGCGCCGTCGTCGAGGGCCTGCTCCACGAGACGGCCGGCCACCCGGCGCTGCTGCTCGCCGCGCTGCGCACGCTGGTACCCGCGCCAGGCGAGCGGGCGCCGATCACCGCCGACGACCTGACCGACTGGCGTACCCGGCCGCAGAACCGGCACCGGCAGCGGGAAGCGCTCACCGACCTGCTCCGCGGCGCACCCGACGCCCGCGTGCTGCTCGACGCCGTGGTCTGGGCGCACGGCGACGACCCGACCGCGATGTTCACCGCCGCCGGGGCGCGCGAGCTAGTCGCCGAACTGGTCGCGCCGACCGAACTTAGCCCCTCGTTCAACGTCGACGTGGCGCTGGCCGCGGCGGTCGCCACCGGCCTGATCCGCCGAACCACCCCGGACCGCTACGTCCTGGCCGGGCCTGGAGTCGCCAGCGCCGCGACCGCGCCGGGCATCGACCTGGTCGACGCGATACGCACCGAGGTGGACACGCTGCGCGAGACCGCCGACCGGACCGAACACGCCGTCCGGGCCCGCGCGCAGGAGGCACTGATCCGGGGTCAGAGCCACCTGATCGCCAACTGGGTCGCGGCGCGCGCCGGCCTGCACCGCACCCTGCTTGAAGCCGGCGACGACCTACCCGACGACGTGCGCCGCCAGATCGACACCCGCATCGCCGAGCTCGACGCCAAGCTCAACGACGAGCCGCCCTACTGGGACACCTCCGACGAGCGCTGGCTAACCCCCGACCGACACGACCTCGCCGCCGTGCTACGTGCCACGCACAGCCAGCACCAGGCCGCGTGCGGCTCCGCCGTCGACATCCGCCTCGACTGCCCCGACGACCCGCACCCGGTGTACCTGCCGGAGCACGTGCTGCGCATCGCACTGGACAACCTGGTACGCAACGCGGTCGACGCGCTCGACGACCGGCCCAACGCGGCCCCCGTCGTGGAACTGCGCCTCACCCGGGAAGCCGCCAGCGAACGGTTCCCGGACGGCGCGTTCGCGGTGCACGTCGAGGACGGCGGCGCCGGCATACCGGACGGGCACCGGGACCGACTCTGGTCGCCGATTCCCTTCAGTACCAAGGGAACCACCGGGCAGGGGCTCACCGACGCGCGGTGGAGCGCCGAACACTGCGGCGGCACGCTGAGCCTCGCGGACGCACCCAGCCGGCACGGCGGCGCCCATTTCGTACTGCGGCTGTCGGCGTCACTGCTCGTCGACTAGCCGACGCACCGTGTCCAGTAGGTCCGACAGCGGCGCCCCACCGTCGTGCTTGTGGAACACGGTGGCCAGGTCGTATCGGTCGAGCAGGTCGGACATGTCGCCGGCCTGCCGGTCGGCGGTGATCAGCATCCGCGGAAACGGGCTGCCGCGCAGCGCGTCCAGGATCGCGAAGCCGCTCTCGTCGACGGCCGACCCGAGATGCCGGTCGACGATCGCCAAATCGAACCGCAGCGGCCCGGCCGCCCACAGCCGCTTCCACTCGGCGATGCCACGCACCACCGTGCAGTCGTACCGGAACAGCATCATCGCGATGTCGTCACCGTGCTCGTCATCGACCACCAGGATCCGCTTCGCCTCCGGCCGCGCGATTGGATCGGGCCCGGCCCGCAATGCGCCCAGCGCCGGGTCACCCGGGAACATGTCGAGGAAGTCGGGCAGCGCGCCGATCCGCGCCCGTACTGCGTCGGGCACCGCCGCGATCCGCTCCACCAGCGCGTCCCGCGCGCGGAACACCGGCTGCCAGAACCCCGCGTCAAGCCGGTCGTGGAGCACCCGCGGATCGTCGCGCCACAGCTCCAGCAGCGCGTGCGCCTCGTCCGCCGACACGTCCCCGCCCAGCTCACCAACCCGCTGCTGGAAGTACGCTGCGTCGACATCGTCCCCGGACATCCCGGCGAGCCAGTAGTAGCCGTCGTCGTGCCGGACGTCCAGGCCGCACTTGCGGAGCTTGCTCACCTGGCCCTGCACCGCGTTCCGCGTCACGCGGCCGTCCCACAGCATCCTGTGCAGCGCCGTCACGTGCCGGCGCCGACCGGCCGGCAAGGCCAGGATCGACAGCAACGCAGCCGGAACGCCCCGCACCGTGTGGAAGGTCGCCCCGTTGCGCACCTCGACCGGGCCCAGCAGACGGACCCGAAACCTCTCCCACGCCGGCATCCCCCAAATCTAGAGGCTCCGTCCAAGCCCCCGCTCCACCGCGACCGGCGCTCGTGGCAGGCGAAAACTCGGGTGGCGCCGCAGCCCGGCGCACGTGGCCGACGTGGTACGCACGCCGGCGGCGCCGGGGGCCGTGGCTTCGGCCCCGCCGACGTTCCCGGCTCGCTGACCGCGCGCTGAATCTGCGGTACGCAACGCCTGTCGACCCGCCGGTCCGGCCCGCGTACGTCAGCCGACGTTCAGCGCGCGACCCCGTTCCACCGTCAGCCGCGACGCCTTGACTGGAAGTCGAACGGGAACCACCCCGGATCCCGTCCGACAGCGAGGGAAACCAGCCATGACCCGACGCGACAGCACGCCCCGGCAGTCCGACGCCACGACCCGGACGCAGGGCCACCCGCCCCTCATCGAACCGCGTACCCTGGTGATCGGACTCGCCGCCGCCGGCGACGCGATCCTCTACCACCACCAGGGCCCGCTGGCCACCACCATCGGCGTCGGCCTCGCCGCCGCATACCTCCTCCACCGCATCGTCGGCCGCTAACCCCCACGGGCGAGGCCCCGTAGCCGGGGCCCCGCCCGTGGCGCCTGAGGTACCGCGTCGCACACGGCCGAGACTGTCGGATGCCGGCGGTCCGCTGCGAGGCGGCCGCGCGCAGAAGCCGCTGTCACCGCGCCACCCTTGGGATCTACGCCGACGAACGCGTTGACCACTCCTCACCGAGCCGCCCGCCGGCCAAGGTTTGACGCGTGATCGGCGGGTCTGTCAAAGACTCGACCATGACCGCGGGACCGTGGCGTGCACGCTGGCGACCAGTGGCGTCCTCCTTGCGGAGGCATGCCGTATCGCCTCACGACTCACCGCAGGATGCCGCCGGTCGTACCGGCGCATCAGGGGCCGCTCGCGTCGAGGGAGTGGTAGTGGTCGTAGAGGCGGCAGGACACCGCGACCTCGTCCTGTGGCAGTAGGTGGGGCTCTACCGGAGCCGTGAACTCGGTGATGACGCGGGTGTCGCTGTCGATCTGGATGTCGGTGACGCCGCGCCAGAATGGTTCGGCCGGATCGACCGCGCGCATCTCGGTCAAGAGATCCAGGAGGCCCTGGGCGTTGGCCCCGGTGCGGATCGGTATCCGCCGGCCCGGCGTGTCCAGCTCGGCGAGGTGGCCGGTCACCCCCGGCGGAACTCGGCGCGCCAGCGGTCACCGACCCGGTCCACCCGTACGGCCGTGAGCCCGCCGTCGGCGAACGCGTCGATCTCGGCGCGGGTCAGCGGCCACGGCGGGCCCGCCGGGTCGGGCTCGTCGGCCGCGGCGGAGACGACGAGCAGGGTGCCGCCGGGCGCGACCAGCTCGCCGACCCGCCGGGTCGCCTCGGCCCGCACCGACCGCGGCAGCGCCTGCACCGTCACCACCTCCACCACCAGCTCGTACGCCCCGCGCCAGGCCGCCGGGAGGTCGAACAGGTCGGCGTGCACGTACCGCACGACGGTGCCGGGGTGGCGTTCGCGGGCGAGCCGGACCGCGGTGTCGGCCACGTCGAACGCGGTCGTCTCGTACCCGAGGGACGCCACGAACTCGGCGTCTGCACCGAGCCCGGCGCCGACCACCACCGCGCGCCGTCCGGTGCCGTCGCGGCCGGCGGCCCATTCGGCGAGCAGCGGCTGCGGCGAGTCCCGGTCCCAGGGCATCGCGACCGCGCCGTCGTCGGCCGCCGAGTACAGCCGGTCGAACCAGGCCGTGGGCGCCTCCCCGTCCGCGCGCGCCTGCGCCGCCAGCCGGTCCGCCTGGTACGGCCAGCCGCCCGAGGTGTGCCGCAACAGCGCCGGCACCAACCGGTCCCAGTACTCCCGGGGCGGGGTGCGGTGGCCGAGGCCGGGCATCGGCAGCAGCTCCGCGTCGTACCGCGCGGCCAGCGCCTCGCCGTGCGGGAACGGGAACAGCGGGTCCTCGGTGCCGTGCACGACCAGCGTCGGCACCGGCCCGGTCGGCCCCGCCGCCGGCTCGTCGTCGTCCACGAGCAGCCCGTGGTTCACCAGGCTCGCCGCCATGTCCCGGGTCCGGTCCACCACCCGCCCCGCGTACTCCCGGGTCGCGTCCACGTCCACCCCGCCGGACCCCTCGTACGCCGCGTGCAGGGCGACGAGGTGTTCGACCATCGCCGCGCGGTCGGCGGGATCCGGCGCGGACGGCGGATCGGCGAAGAACCGGCGCAGCTGTTCCGTCGGCGGCGGCAGCCCCGGCACGTGGTCGATCGGGCTCGTCGACAGCAACGTCAGCGACAGCACCCGGTCGGGCGCGAAACCGGCGATGCTCTGCGCCAGCCCGCCGCCCATCGAGATGCCGACCAGGTGCGCCCGCTCGATCCCCAGCGCGTCCAGCACGCCCAGCGCGTCGTTCGCCAGATCCCGCCCCGAGTACGCCGGGGCGCCGGCCGGGTAGCTCGTGGACCGGCCCGTGTCGCGATGGTCGTAGCGCACCACGTACCGCAGGCCGTCGGCGAGTCGTACGCAGAGGTCGTCGTCCCAGGAGTCCATCGACGCGCCGGAGCCGGCGATGAGCAGGATCGCCGGATGCTTCGGCCGTCCGAAGGTCTCGACGCACAGCTCGACCGCGCCGACCCGCACCATCCGTTCGCCCATCCGCCCAGCCTCGCACAGGGGTACGACAGCCACCGCCGCATCGCCGGGTCGGCGCGTCAGACGGACGGCGCGTCGAGGCCGAAGCTGAGGATGCGTTCGGGATGGATCCGGATGATCGCGCCGTCGAAGCCACCCGGACTCCCGGCACCCCAGGCGGAGTCGGTCGGTTCGGTGATCGCCTCGGCGTACCCGCGGATCTCGACGCAGCGCGGCCGCCACGGCTGGACCGAGGCGAGGTCGTCGACCACGAACGCGGCCTGCCCGTTCGCCGCCACGTTCCGGAACTTGCGGCTGTGCGACATCCGGTGCCCGGCGATGTCGATCGTGCCGGTGCCGGCGTTGTACCGGAAGCCGACGGGACTGACCTGCAACGTACCGCCGGGTTGTGCGGTGGCGAGCCGGCCGAGCCGCTGCCCGGCCAGGTACTCCAGTTCGGTCCCGCTGAAGGACGCGCTCTCGCTCATGGATGTCTCCTCGGTCGTACGGGTGCCCGGGTCCACGTTCCCAGCGGCGCGCGCCGGGTGCACGTGCGCGCACCGCCGACCACCCGACGGTGGACGCGTCGTACCCGGGTCAGTGGGGGAGGGCGGCGAGCAGGGCGGTGAGGCCGAGGTCGAAGTGGTCGCCGGTCTCGGCCTGGTCCGCCGCGTACGCCAGCGCGTTGTACCCGGCGGAGTCCGGCCGCGGCTTCCGGCTGCGCCGCCGCGCGCCGAGCTGGAGTACGGCGAGGTTCAGGGCGTGGCCGACGGTGAACTCCCGCAGGCAGCGCAGGATCCGCAGCGCGTCGGCGGCGTCGATCCCGGCCGCGGTCAGCTGGCCGATCATCCGGGTGCCGGCGTCGATCGCGGCGGGCGACCGCAGCGGCCGGGTGGCGAAGATGGTGACCGCGTGCGGGTGCGCGAGCAGCGTGTCCCGCAACCGCCGGTGGTACTGCCCGGCCATGTCGTGCCACGGCCCGTCCCAGGGCAGCGTGTCGACGTCGAGTTCGGTGAACAGGGCCTCGGCGATCCCGTCGAACAGCGCTTCCTGGTCGGGGAAGTAGCGGTAGACGGCCATCGGGTCGACGCCGAGTTCGGCGCCCAGCTTGCGCATGGAGAACCGGTCCCGGCCGATGTCGTCGACGAGCGCCAGCGCCACCGCCGCGATGTACGCACGGCTCAGCGTGGTCCGGGTCGGTGCGTCCGGCCGGGTACGTTTCGGGTCACGGGTCATGGTGCCAGGTGTCCGATCAGGCAGCGGGCGAACTCGTCCGGCCGTTGTTGGTAGACCGTGTGCCCGCCCGGGAATTCCACGCAGGGCACGCCGGTCCGCGCACCGATCAGGTGCGCGGGCCGATGGTACGGGCGCCCCACGCTGTCCGCGCCGGTCGCCAGCCGCCAGCGCAGTCCCGTCGCGGCGAGCGCGTCCAGGTCGGGCCGGTACTCGTAACAGAACGCGGGCAGTTCGCGGCGGAACAGGATCCCGGCGTTGCCGACCAGGCGCGTCATCCCGCCCGGCGGCCGCCCGGTCACCCGGGTACGCACCGCGCTGCCGGCCAGTACCAGCCGCATCGCCGCCGCGGTCAGCGCCCGTCCGGTCCGCGTGGTGAACGGCTTCGGCGGACGCGGCATCGTCATCGCGGCGAACGCGACGAACCCGCGCAACGGCCCCTCCGCATCGGCCGTACGCCGGAGGCCGTCCAGCTCGCGCTGCTCCGGGCTGTCCGGCAGCAGGCCGAGCATCGGCGGCGGTTCGTGCACGACGGCGCCGAGCAGCCGGTCGTGGTGTCGCGCCACCACGTCCAGCGCGACGATCGCGCCACTGCTGTTGCCGAACAGGTACGCCCGGTCGACGCCATGCTGGTCCAGTACGGCGATGGCGTCGTCGGCCTGGGTCGCGACGTCCACCGGGGCGTCGGCGGCGTCGAGCGGGCTGCGCGAGTTGCCGCGCCGGTCGTACGTCAGCACCGTGAAGCGGTCCGCCAGCAGGGGCATGACCTCCGCGTACATCTCGGCGTCGCCGCCACCGCCGGGGATCAGCAGGAGCGCCGGCCCCGCACCGCCGACCTGCGTTCGCAACCGCGCCCCCGGCACCCGCACGGTGTCTACACCGTAGTCCATGTCTACAGTGTAGACACGCCCGGCGGGCCCCAGTCGGCAGGCTCGGATCTGGCTCAACGGAGCCACCTGCGACCCGTCACCGGCAGCTCCGGGTACGCCGGCACGTGCCCGGCTGCGGCGTACCGGATCGGGGCCGTCGGTCGGAACGGCGATCCGGGGCGACGCTGCCTGCTCCCGCAGCGTCGCGGCGGGCGCAGCTCACCGCCCGCCACCGGCCGCCACCGCGTTGCCCGTGTCGCGCGTCGGGACGGCGCCGGCGTCCGCGGTACCGCGGTGTGGTGCGGCGGGCAGGGGACAGCCGGACGCGTACGCGCCCGGTCTTCCGTCGTTCGGCGGGCGTTGGCCGTAGCGGGGCCGGATCGCCGGCACCGGGTCGTCGCCGTCGAGGTACGCGCGGAGCTGGGCGAGCGCGCTGGCGATGATGCGGGAGACGTGCATCTGCGAGATGCCGAGGCGCCGGCCGATCTCCGTCTGGCTCAGGTCGGCGACGAACCGCAGCGCGAGGACGGTGCGGTCGCGTTCGGGCAGCCGGGTGAGTGCGGCGGGCAGTGACACGCGGGCGGCGACGGCGTCCAGGTCCCGGTCGATCGAACCGACGACCTCCTCCAGCGACCGCGGCGGCCGGCCGTCGTCGTCGCGGTTGGTCGGCGCGTTCAGCGACATGGGGCGGTAGTTCTGTTCGGCGAGCAGGGTTTCGGTGATCTCGGCGGTGCCGACGCCCAGTACGGCGGCGAGGTCGGCGACGCCGGCGGAGCGGTGCAGCCGCTGGCTCAGTTGCTCTCGGCCGCCTGCATCCGCAACCGGAGCTCCTGTACTCCGCGCGGCGGCCGGATCGCCCACCCCCGGTCGCGGAAGTGTCTGCGCAGTTCGCCGCGGATGGTGGGGGTGGCGAACGCGAGGAAGCCGTGACCGGGGTGGTCGGGATCGTACCGGTCGACGGCCTCGATCAGCCCGATCGCGGCGACCTGTACGAGGTCGTCGAGGCTTTCCGCGCTGCCGGCGTACCGGCGGGCGAGTCGCGTGGCGAACGGCAGGAACGCCTCGATCACGCGGGTCCTCGTGTCGGCCCGGCGGGGATCGTCGGCGGGTAGCCGTGCCAGCAGATCCAACAGGTCCAGCGCGCGCCGGTCCACCGCCGTTCCGCGGCGCGGGCGGGTCTCGGTGCCGGTTTCGATGTCCCGGGGGAAGCTTGCGTGCAATGCGTGGAGGCAGGCCATCGCAGCCCTTTCGCCGCGTACGCCGCCGGCGTGTGGTACTGCGGAGCCGCCCCGGTGGGGGCTGGCCGCGGCAGCGGGCTCGTCGGCGACGCATCATGACGTCGACCGGTGCCCGGCTGCCTGAGCACCCGATCAGGAATCACCCAAAACGGGATGGCGCTTCGGTCGGTGCCGGTCCGGCCGGCTCCCTCGGACTGGAGAGCCGTACGGGTCCAGTGGCACCTCGCAGGAAGAGTAAGTCGGCGGCGCGCCCGTCGCAACAGAACGCGGGCTCGCGACGGCCCGGGTCGGGCGTCGGACGCGAGGGTCGGGGAAGCACGCTTTGCCGCCCACGGCAGGCGATCCGCGCCGTACGCGTCCGTCAGGTGGGAGAGTGTGGGGAGGGTGTGGACGCCGGGCCGGCGCCCGCCGAGCCCGGGACAGGGAGTACGTGATGACTGGTGGGGAGCAGGTCGATCTGGCCGCACTCTTCGCCGGCATGGCGCGCGACCTGCTCGCGCGGCACGGGGTCGAGGCGACCCTGGAGGAGACCTGCCGGCTGGCGGCGGCGACGATCGACGGCTGCGACTCGGCCGGCGTGTCGATGGTCCACCGGGACGGGCACATCGACACGCCCGCCGCGAGCAGCGAGGTCGCCGGGATCGCCCACGACATCCAGTACGAGCTGCACGAGGGGCCGTGCCTGGACACGATCTGGGAGCACGACACCGTACGCATCGACGACCTGGCGACCGAACGTCGCTGGCCGGCGTTCGCCGCGAAGGCGGTCGAGGTCGGGGTGGGCAGCATGATGTGCTTCCGGCTGTTCACCGAGCGCGACACGCTCGGCGCGCTGAACCTCTTCGCCGCCCGGCCGCGGGCGTTCGACGAGGAGTCCCGCGAGATCGGGTCGATCTTCGCCGCCCACGTGGCGGTGGCGCTGTCCGCGGAGCGTACGAAGGCCCAGCTCACCGAGGCGTTCTACACGCGGCAGCGGATCGGGGAGGCCGCCGGCATCCTCGCCGAACGCCACCAGATGACCACCGCGGACGCGTTCCAGATGTTGGCCGAGGCGTCCCAGCACCACAACATCAAGCTGCGCGACCTGGCGGAGCGGCTCGTGGCCGACGAGAACCGGGCCCGCGCACGCGGTACCTGAACCCGCCCGTCGGGTGACCGCGCCGGCGCCGTCAACCCGCGTCGTCGAAGTGCAGGACCCGACCGGAACACCCCGTGTCCGGTACTCCCGCGTCGAGCGCCGTCCGCAGCGCGCGCTCCTCGTACGCGAAGTGGGATTCGAGGATGGCGGTGAGTCCGTCGAGCTCGCGGCCGATCCGGGTGGGGTCGGCGGTGGGCGAGGTGGCGGAGCCGGCGAGCTCGGCGACCCGGGCGAGGATGGCCGCGATCATCGTGTGGTCCTCGACGAGCTTGGCGACCGTACCGGTGAGGTCGGGGCGTTCGGCGAGCAGTTCGGTGAACAGGCCGGCGTCCTCGCCGCGGTGGTGCGTGGTCAGCGCGGAGCAGAACGCCAGGCAGTGCGTGCCGAGCGTCGGCGCGGGCTCGTCGTGCAGGTTCGCGCGCAGCTGCGCGAGGCGGTGGCGGAGCTGCTGGTGCGCATCGGCCAGCTGGCGGCTGAGCGTGACGGCGCGGCCGGTGTCGGGAGAGGCCACGGACGGTGGTCCCTTCGGTTCGGCACCTCCATGCCTGACGCAGCCCGTCACCGGCACGCGATGCGCCGTCATCGGATCATGGCCGGCGCCCGCGGCGCAAGCGTCACACGCGGCGGCGGTACAGGTCGCGCAGCAGGGACAGTTCCGCGCCGTGGTGGATGACCTCGCGGTGGATGTGCAGCACGAGCGCGGCCATCGGCTCGTCGGCGTACCCGTGCTCGCCGCACGGTGCGGCGAGTCCCTCCGCGTCCAGCCCGCGCACGCCGTCCACCCACCGGGCGTACTCCCGGTCCAGCTGCGCGAGCGCGGCGCCGGCCGTACCGGCGTGGTCGAAGGTGTCGAAGTCGGTCGGCGGGCCACCGAAGTGCGTGGCGTTGCGCATCGCGAACACGCCCACGATCACGTGCGCGAGCCGCCACGCGATCGTCGTCACCGGCGCCGGATCCGGTGCCGGATAAGCGAAGTCCACCGTGTACGCCCCGGCGCCGCCCGGCATCGTCGCGCTTCCGGTGCCGCGCGGGCGAAGGGTCCACGCGTCCGCGACGGGCTCCCAGAAGTACTCGTCGTCGGTGAGGCCGTCGAGCCGGGGCCGCAGCTGGTGCTCCCAGTGCCAGGTGAGCTGGCCGAGCAGTTGGCCGGTCCAGTCCAGGGTCGTCATGGCCCTGAGGGTAGGCGGCACCGCGGTCGGTTCCGGTCCGGAACGACCAACGGGCGCAACGGTTCGGCCGGGGCGCGGCTGTCCCGGCTCGTGTCAGTCCACTGTGGACCGCCGCGAATCGTGGCGCCGATCCGGTCAGGACGCGCCGAGTGCCTTCTCCAGCTGCTTCTTGGTCATCGAGGAACGGCCGGCGATGTTGCGCTGCCGCGCCTCGTTGTACAGCTGGTCCTTGGTGCGTCCGCGCGGGCCGCCGCGGCCGGACCGTTCGCCGCCACGCTGCTGCGGCGACTTGTCCTGCACGGAACTCCGGCTCGCGGTACGCGTCTGGCCGGCCTGCGCGCGGTTCTTGTTGACCGTGCGGGCGGCGATCTCCTCCGCGCGCCGCTCCGACGTACCGCGGTCCTTGGCCGAGTCCTTCACGTGCTCGTACTGGCGTTCCTGTTTGTCGGTCCATTCCTGCCTGGGCATGACAACCGTCCCCCTCGCCTCGTGCTCTTCCGACCGGATACCCGCGTCCCGGCGGACCATGCACGTCACCCGCCAAGGTGTACCGGCCGGGGTCGGGGGTAGCGCAGTCGGGAGCGAACGGAATCGGGAGGCGTGATGTCCGCGACCGTCGGTGACTACTTGCTGGCGAGGCTGCGCGAGTGGGGTGTGGAGGACGTTTTCGGGTACGCCGGGGACGGCATCAACGGGCTGCTGGCGGCCTGGGAACGCGCCGGCAACGAACCCCGGTTCATCCAGGCGCGGCACGAGGAACTCGCCGCGTTCGAGGCGTGCGGGTACGCGAAGTTCGGCCGCCGGCTGGGCGTCTGTACCGCGACGTCCGGTCCCGGCGCGATCCACCTGTTGAACGGGCTGTACGACGCGAAGCTGGACCACGTACCGGTGGTGGCGATCGTCGGGCAGACCAACCGCAGCGCGATGGGCGGCTCGTACCAGCAGGAGGTGGACCTGCTGAGCCTGTACAAGGACGTGGCGAGCGAGTACGTGCAGATGGTGACCGTGCCGCAGCAGCTGCCGAACGTGCTGGACCGGGCGATCCGCATCGCCACCGCCCGGCGCACCGTGACCGCCGTGATCGTCCCGGCGGACGTCCAGGAGATGGCGTACGAGGCGCCGGAGCACGCGTTCAAGATGGTGCCCTCCAGCCTCGGCGCGTCCTGGTCGGCGCCGGTGCCGGACGAGGCGGACCTGCGCCGCGCCGCCGAGGTCCTCAACTCCGGCAGCCGCGCGGCGATCCTGGTGGGCCAGGGCGCGGCCGGCGCCGCCGCCGAGGTACGCGAGGTCGCCGACCTGCTCGGCGCCGGCGTGGCGAAGGCGTTGCTGGGCAAGGACGTGCTGCCCGACGACCTGCCGTACCTGACGGGTGCGATCGGGCTGCTCGGCACCCGCCCCAGCTACGAGCTGATGCAGGGCTGCGACACGCTGCTGACGGTCGGGTCGAGCTTCCCGTACACGCAGTTCATGCCGGAGTTCGGGCAGGCGCGGGCGGTGCAGATCGACGCCGACCCGACGATGATCGGCATGCGCTACCCGTACGAGGTGAACCTGGTCGGGGACGCGGCGGCCACGCTGCGGGCGCTGATCCCGTTGCTGCACAAGGCGAAGGACCGGTCCTGGCGCGACGAGGTCGAGTCGAACGTGACGCGCTGGTGGGAGGTCATGGACCGGCGCGCGGCGGTCGACGCCGACCCGATCAACCCCGAGTACGTGTTCCACGAGCTGTCGCCGCTGCTGCCGGACGGCGCGATGATCAGCTCCGACTCCGGCTCCGCGGCCAACTGGTACGCCCGGCACCTGAGGTTCCGCGAGGGCATGCGCGGCTCGCTGTCCGGCACGCTGGCCACCATGTGCCCGGGCCTGCCGTACGCGGTGGGTGCGAAGTTCGCGCACCCGGACCGGCCGGCGATCGCGCTCGTCGGCGACGGCGCCATGCAGATGAACGGCATCAACGAGCTGATCACCGCCGGCATGTACCACGGGGAGTGGTCGGATCCGCGGCTGATCGTCGGCGTCCTCAACAACGGCGACCTCAACCAGGTCACCTGGGAACTGCGCGCGATGGGCGGATCCCCGCAGTTCGAACCGTCGCAACGGCTGCCCGACTTCCCGTACGCGGCGTTCGCCGAGCTGATCGGCCTCCACGGCATCGAGGTACGCAAGCCCGAACAGGTGGCCGGCGCGTGGCAGCGGGCACTGGAGTCCGACCGGCCGTGCGTGGTCGAGTTCGTGACCGACCCGGCGGTACCGCCGATCCCGCCGCACGCCACGTGGGACCAGATGGTCAAGGCGAGCGAGTCGATCGTGCGCGGTGACCCCGACCGGTGGAACGTCATCAAGCAGGGCGTCAAGACGAAGATGCAGGAGATGCTGCCCGGCGACGCGGCCGGGAAGCGGCACGACCGATGACCGACGGGTACCCGGTCCGGGCCGTGGACGCGGCCGCGTACACGGTG
The DNA here is from genome assembly GCF_016861975.1 of Actinocatenispora rupis. Lineage (GTDB taxonomy): Bacteria > Actinomycetota > Actinomycetes > Mycobacteriales > Micromonosporaceae > Actinocatenispora > Actinocatenispora rupis. The sequence continues at coordinate 34,604 of NZ_BOMB01000019.1, forward strand.
CCGACCGGGGCTCCCGAGGCGGACGGCACGCTCGCCTGGAACTCGACCACCATCGTCGTCGTCGAGGTGTCCGCCGGACCGGTGACCGGACTCGGCTGGACGTACGCTCACGCGGCCTGCGTGCCGCTGATCACCGGCACGCTCGCCGGGCTCGTGTGCGACCGCGACGTCCGGGACGTACCGGCGGCCTGGGAGGCGATGCGGACCGGGGTGCGCAACCTCGGCCGGGTCGGCCTCGTGTCGTACGCGCTGTCGGCTGTGGAGACGGCGATGTGGGACGCCGCCGCCCGGCTCGTGGAGCTGCCGCTGGTCCGGCTGCTCGGCCGCGCCCGCGACACCGTCCCCGTGTACGGTTCCGGCGGCTTCACCACGGACGACGGGGAGCGGCTGGCCGAGCAGCTCGCCGGCTGGGTCGCCGATGGCATCCCGCGGGTGAAGATCAAGATCGGCGAGTCATTCGGCCGGTGCGAGGCCCGCGACCTGCGCCGGGTCGGCGCCGCCCGCGCCGCCGTCGGCCCCGACACCGAGCTGTACGTCGACGCCAACGGCGGATACCAACCGGCGCAGGCGATCCGGGTCGGCCGCCAACTGTCCACATGGGACGTACGGTGGTTCGAGGAGCCGGTCACGTCCGACGATCCCGCCGGACTGCGCCAGGTACGCGACGCGGTCGACGCCGACGTGACGGCCGGCGAGTACGGCACCGACCTGCCGTACTTCGCGCGCATGGTGGACTGCGTGGACTGCCTCCAGGTCGACGCGACCCGGTGCGGCGGGTACGCCGAGTGGCTGCGCGCCGCGGCGCTCGCCGCCGCCCGCGGCCGCGACGTCTCCGGGCACTGCGCGCCGAACCTCACCGCGCACGTCGCCGCCGCCACCCCGAACCTGCGCCACCTGGAGTGGTTCGCCGACCATGACCGGATCGAGCGGCTCCTCTTCGACGGCGTACTCGATCCGACCGGTGGTGTCCTCCGCCCGGACCTGACCGTACCGGGTCACGGCCTGAGCCTGCGCCGCGCCGACGCCGAACCGTACCGGGTGGCGTGAACGCCGGATTCGGTTGCGCGCCAACCGATCTCGGGGTCAGTGATCTCAGGGTCATTGCCGGCGGGTGAGTCGATGCACAGCGGCGCCGACGGCGAGTGCCGTGCCGAGTACGACGACGGCGGTGGCCAGGCGGCTCTCCCGGGTCGACGGGGCGGACCGCGGCTGCGCGGCCAGTGGCGGGCCACCACCCGCCGGTGCCGCTGATCAGCCCTCGGCGCTCGGGTGCGGGTTGGGGATCGGGCTGCCCGGCGGGGTGAACGCGGCGAGCAGGGTGGCGGTGACGGCGTACGGTGCGTCGGCCGATGACAGGCGCCCGGCCGTGATCTCGTCGGCCGCGCCGTGCAGGATCGCGTACAACGTGGCGACGAGCCAGGCCGTCGGCAGGTCGGTACGGAAGGCTCCGGTACGCCGGCCTCGGGTTACCAGGGCACGGACGCGGCGCATGGGCCGGTCGTGGTGGCCGCGGATCCGGTCGGGTGGCAGCGCGCGTTCGGCGGCGACCAGCAGCATCCGGTACTCGTCGATGATCCGCCAGGACGAGGCGACGAGCCGGGTGAGGGCGGCGACGGGATCGCCGCCGAGGTCGACGGCGTCGAGCCGTTCGTCGGCCTGACGACTTCGTGCCCGCGCTGGAGCAGTTCCTGGGCGGCGCGGCCGGCCTGTTGTCGGCGACGGTGACCCGGCTGACGAAGCAGTGGCAAGACGACCACACTGCCTTCCAGCAGCGCGACCTCGCGGACCGCGACTTCGTCTACGTGTGGGCCGACGGCGTGCACCCGAAGGTTCGGCTCGGGCAGGCGCACTCGTGCGTCCTGGTGCTGCTCGGGGTTCGGCTGGACGGCACCAAGGAGCTGATCGCGCTCGCGGAGCATCGGCGACGGTGCGATGGGCCTGTGGAAGGCCCTGGCCGAGGTGTTTCCTGCTGCCCGCCAGCAGAGGTGTTGGGTTCACAAGGCCCGGAATGTCATGAACTGTCTTCCGAAGTCCGCACAGCCGAGCGCGGCGAAGGCGATGCAGGAGATCTACAACGCCGAGGACCGTGCGCACGCCGAGAAGGCGATCGAAGCTTTCACGAAGACCTACGGGGGTGAAGTGGCCCAAGGCCGTCGCGAAGATCACCGAGGACCGGGAGGAACTGCTGGTCTTCTACGACTTCCCGGCAGAGCACTGTACCCACCTGCGGACCACGAATCCGATCGAGTCCACGTTCTCCACGGTCAAGCTGCGGACCAAGGTCACTCGTGGGGCCGGCAGTCCGGCCGCGGCCCTGGCGATGGTGTTCAAGCTGGTCGAGTCCGCCCAGGAACGCTGGCGCGCGATCACCGGAGCCTCCCTCGTCGCCCTGGTCCGCTCCGGGGCCCGGTTCAAGAACGGCGTCCTGGTCGAGCGCGAGGAGGCCAGCGGGGCGGCATGATGGGCCCTGCCCCAGCAGTCGGTCGATCAACGCGGCACTGCAGACCGGCCAGGGCAACACCGCCGGGGGGTCAGCGGCCGCTCGCTGGGGCGAAGGGTCCGTCCAGGGCTGCCCATTGCAGGAGCAGGATGGTCTTGCCGTCGGTGATGCGTCCGTCGCGGGTCATGGAGAAGGCATCGGTGAACGGCAGTTCGAGGACCTCGATGTCCTCGCCGTCCTCCTCTAGTCCGCCGCCGGTACCGGTCCGGTCGGCCGGGGTGTAGGGGGCGGCGAAAAAGTGGAGGCGCTCGGTGACGGATCCGGGGCTCATGTAGGCGTCGAGGATGTGGGTGAGCGGGCCGAGGCTGACGCCGAGTTCTTCGACGCTCTCGCGTCGGATGGCGTCGGGCGGGTCGTCCGTGTCGAGCAGCCCTGCGGCGGCTTCGATGAGCATGCCGTCGGGGTGGTCGTTGACGTAGGCCGGGTAGCGGAACTGGCGGGTGAGGAGGACGCAGCCGCGTCCGGTGTCGTAGGGCAGGACGACGGCGCCGTTGCCGCGGTCGTAGGTCTCGCGCTGCTGGGTTTCCCAGTGTCCGTCGCGGCGGCGGTAGTCGAAGGTGGTGCGTCGCAGGACGTGCCATCCCTGGGAGGTGAGCTCGACGTCGCGGATCACGACGTCGGGGTTGCGGTCCAGGCCGCGTCCGGCCTGGTCGAGGCCGGTGCGGCCGCGGTGGTCAGGGGCGTTGATGCCGGGGCGGCTTGTCACGCGGTCTCCTGCGGGGTGCGGCGGGGGATCTCGGCCGCGTCGTGGTAGACGGGCAGGCCGCGGCGGCGGGCGGTGGCGACGTCTTGGTCGGCTCCCTCGGAGTCGCCGGGCAGGCGCAGCACGGCGTGACAGTGGGCGAGCAAGCGGTCGGCGGTCGGGTAGAGCACCTGGTCGGCGAGGGGGTCTGTGAGGCCCGCGCCGGCGGAGCGCAGGACGGGCAGGGCGATCCATTCCCCGATCACGGGGAGGTGGCCGGCGGCGAAGATGGGCCAGGCGGCGGCTTCGAGGCGGGCGAGGTTGGCGGCCATGGCCTGCGGGTCGCCGTCGGCACCGGAGCGGTAGGGGCCGGCGATCAGGATGAGCATGGGCTTGTCGGTCACGGGCGCTACCATACATGCAGAAGCGTGCAAGAACAGGAGAGAGTGCGGATGCTGGCTGCTGAACGGCGCGACCACCTGCTGGGTCTGCTCGCTCGCGAGGGCAAGATTGTCGCCAAGGACGTCGCCGCCGAACTGGGGATCTCCGGGGACAGCGTGCGGCGCGACCTGCGCGACCTCGCCGCCGAGGGACTGTGTCAGCGGGTCTATGGCGGCGCGCTGCCTGTCTCGCCCGCGGTCGTGGACTATGCCGCCCGGCAGACCGTGGCCCCGGACGGCAAGCGGAAGGTCGCTTCGGTGGCCGCCGGGCTGGTGCGGCCGGGCGGCGCACTGATCCTCGACGGCGGCACCACCGCCCTCGCCGTCGCTCACTCGCTCCCGCAGGATCTTGCGTGCACCGTGATCACCCACAGCCCCACGATCGCCGCGGCCCTGATCGACCATCCGCAGGCGGAGCTCTACCTGCTCGGCGGCCGCATCTTCAAGCACTCGGCGGTCGCCTGCGGCGCGGCCGCGGTCGAGGCAGCGCAGAACATCTCCGCCGACCTCTGCCTGCTCGGCGTCACCGGCGTGCACCCCGAAGTGGGACTGACCACCGCAGACGCCGAGGAGGCGGCGATGAAGCGCGCCCTGGCCGCACGAGCCGCGGACACCTACATCCTCGCCTCCTCCGAGAAGATCGGCACGGCTTCACGGTTCCGCGTCCTGCCCTGGGAGACGGTCAGCGGACTGATCACCGACACCGACCCCCACGACGCGGTCGTCGAACAGCTCAAGGCGCTCGGCCTGGAAGTCCTGGTAGCCGCCTGACAGCCGCGAGCCGAACACGGGATCGCCGACCCGGCTGGCACGTGTCCAGAGCACCAACCCGCCACCACCATGGTTTAGCCATCCACAGGAATTTGACAATTGCTCCCCGCGCGGTGGACTAGTCCCCGGGCATTGGTTCTCGGGAGGTGATCGCGTGACCCCGCGCGTTGCCACGGTCCACGATGCAGGCGCGGTCGCCGAACTGCTCGACGCCTTCAACCGCGAGTTCGCGACTCCCACGCCGGGTGTCGCAACCTTGACCGCACGCCTGGTCCGGCTACTGGCCGGCCCGGCGATGTTCGCCATGCTCTGTGGTGAACCACCGGTGGCCGTTGCGCTCGTGTCGCTGCGACCCAACGTCTGGTACGAGGGGCCTGCCGCGCTACTCGATGAGCTTTACGTAGCGCCCGATCGGCGCAACCGCGGCATCGGCACCGAGCTACTGACATCGGTCGAGTCCGAGGCGCGTCGTCGCGGCGGCGAGGTGCTGGAGATCAATGTCGACGGTCAGGACACGGACGCTCGCCGCTTCTACCGCCGTCACGGCTACACCGACACCGAGCCCGGCCAGAGCGAACCGAGCCTGTACTACTACAAGGAACTCGCCACGCCGACCGGCGAAACTCAGGGTCCGCCGTCGACGGATGCGCCGCCCCCGTCCGTCAGGTGATGCGCAACAGCGGTCTGGTTTCGGCCACCTTGAGCCCGACGTCTCCGCAGGGTGTCGGGATTCAACGTCGACCGCAGCGTACTCACCGGCCGTGCCCAGCGCGGATGGTGTTCGCCGCCGACCCGGCCGCGCCGACGGGGCCGGCCGCGGCGGCTGACCACGCGCGACTGGCAGCGTCAGGCGTGGCCGGCCGAGCCACGCCCTGTTCCCCGTACCGCGGTCGGCCCGGCCACGGCAGGTTGCCCGGTGGCAGTCTGTCGCGGCGACCGCCCCTCGACCACGCCGGCTACGACGGCGACACCGTCACGATCGCCCGTCCTGCGTCAGCCGCCATCGGGTCGACGTCGGCGGGATCAACGGCACAGCCGGTCGGGCGACGAGGGGCTCGGCTGGGCTCCGTCTCGCTAATGTGGCGTTATGCGAAGGAGGGCCCTGTTCCTTGCTGTCCTGCCGGCCGCACTGTCCGGCTGCTCGGCGCTACCGGCGTCCAAGCCGACGGCGACGCCCCGTCCGGTGACTGCACAGGTGTTTTTCGACAGCGAAGCCACCCAAGACCAAGAGGCGGCTGTACGACACGCGATTCAGTCAGGGCACGGCGTGACCGCGGTGGAGTACGAGACGCGCGAGCAGGCGTACCGGCGATTCAAGGAGACCTTCAAGGACGACCCGCACCTTGTCGCGACCGCCCGGCTGGAGGACTTCACCGACGACATCCGTTTCCGAGCCCGCACTGCGGCGTCCGCTCGCGCGCTGCTGGCTCGGGTACGGAAGATGGGTGGGGTGCGGAAGGTGCAGATCCTTCCGACGGCCAGCCCCTCCGCCAGCCCGCGATAGTTGGGCCGCCGGTAGGACCTGATGACTGCCGAGCAGAGCGCCGGGTGCGACGGCTGACAGCGTTCGGGTCCATCCGTGCGAGTCGCTGGCATGGCGAACGGCTCATCGGAAGGAAGGCCACAGAGCCTCGTCATCAGACCTCCGATCAGCCGTATGCGTCACGCTGCGGCCGGTTGCGGAGCGTTCGACATGACGCTGAACGCCTCTGCTTCGTCGAAGGTGCGGCTCGTTTGTGGGCAACGGCGACCGCCGCGGCGCCGGCCGCGCCGAGCAGGACCGCCGTGGCCAGCCGGCCGGCCCAGGGCGACGGGTCGGGCCGCGGCGCGGCCATCGTCTCCGGCCGGTGCACGGGGGAGTGACCCGCAAGTCCCTGCGCCAGCGCCTCCGCGAGGTGCATGGCCCGCCGTCCGGTGTCGGCTTGGTCGATCTGGGTACGGCAGCTGAAGCCGTCGGCGAGCACCAGCGCGTCCGGCGACGCGTCGCGTACCGCGGGGAGCAGGACACGTTCGGCGCAGGCCATCGACACGTCGTGGTGGCCGCGTTCGAAGCCGAAGTTGCCGGCCAGCCCGCAGCACCCGGAGTCGAGTACGTCGGCGACGATGTCGGCCCGCCGCATCAGTTCGGCATCCGGGTCGGTGCCGAGGACGGCATGTTGGTGGCAGTGCGTCTGCACGACCGCGTGCCGGGCGAGCCGCGGTGGCTCCCAGTCGTCGCGTACCAGCAGCTCCGACAGCGTGACGGTGGACTCCGCGAGCCGGGACACGTCCGCGTCGCCGGTGCCGAACAGTTCGGGCGCGTCGGTCCGGAACACCGCCGTGCAGGACGGTTCGAGCCCCACCACCGGGGTGCCGGCGTCGAGCCACGGCCGCAGCGTGTCGAGCGTACGGCGCAGGACGCGACGCGCCGTGTCGAGCTGCCCGGTGGAGATCCACGTCAGCCCGCAGCACACGGCCCGTTCCGGTACGGCGACGCGGAACCCGGCCGCCTCCAGTACCTCGACGGCGGCGCGCGCGACGTGCGGATGGAAGTGGTTGCTGAAGGTGTCCGGCCACAGCAGGACGGTGCGCGGATCGCCCAGCTGCGGTGGTTCGTCGTCGCGCCGGGCGTACCACTCGGCGAACGACTCCCGGGCGAACGGCGGCGCCTCGCGTTCGGCCGCCACCCCGGCGAGCCGCTTGCCGAGCGCGGCGACACCGGGCGCGTGCAGCACCGCGTTCGCCAGCCGCGGTACGGGGCGGGCCAGCCGCGCCCACAGCGGCAGCCAGCCCAGCGCGTAGTGCGCGGCGGGGCGCAGCCGGCCGGCGTAGTGGTGCGACAGGAACTCCGCCTTGTACGTGGCCATGTCCACCCCGACCGGGCAGTCCGACCTGCATCCCTTGCAGGCCAGGCAGAGATCCAGCGCGTCGCGTACCTCGGTGGAACGCCAGCCGTCCGTGATCGGCGAGTCGCCGTGCCCGTCGAGCATCTCGACCAGCAGTCGGGCCCGGCCTCGGGTGGAGTGCTCCTCCTCCCGCGTCGCCCGGTACGAGGGGCACATCACGCCGCCGTCGTCCGACCGGCAGTTGCCGATCCCGACGCAGCGCAGCGCCGCGGTGGTGAAGCTGCCGCCGTCGTGCGGGTACGCGAAGGCCGGGGTGGTGTCCGCGGGCCGCCAGTCGGCGCCGAGGCGCAGCTGCCCGTCCACCGGGTTCGGTGCGACGACCTTGCCGGGGTTCATCAGGTCGTCCGGGTCGAACAGCGCCTTCAGTTCGCCGAACGCCGCGACCAGCCGCGGCCCGAACATCCGTACCAGCAGCTCGCCGCGCGCCTGCCCGTCGCCGTGCTCGCCGGACAGCGACCCGCCGTACGAGCAGACCAGGTCCGCCGCGCGCGTCAGGAACTCCCGGAACGTCGCGACACCGGACGCCGTACGCAGGTCGAACGGGATCCGGGTGTGCACGCAGCCGTGGCCGAAGTGCCCGTACAGGGCCGGATGGTCGTAGTCGAACTCGGTGAACAGCCGCTTCAGGTCCCGCAGGTAGTCGCCGAGCCGGTCCGGCGGTACGGCCGAGTCCTCCCAGCCCTCCCAGGTCTCCCGGTCGTCGGGCGGCCGGGCGGTGACACCCAGCCCCGCCTCCCGCGCCTTGAGCAGTTCCTGCTCGCGGGCCGGGTTGTCCGACAGCCGTACCCGGGTGTCGTTGGTCGACCGGCCGATCGCGTCCAGCAGCCCGTACGCCTGCCGGTCGGTGTCGTCGGTGTCGTCCCCGGCGAACTGCACGACCAGCCAGCTGTTGCCGTCCGGGTACTGCCGCAGCGAGTCCAGGTAGGCGTGCTCCTCGCGCATCAGCTGGACCATCCGGTCGTCGATCGCCTCCACCTGCGTCGGCCCGCAGTGCGCCAGGATCCCGGGTACCGCGTCGGCGGCGGCGCAGATGTCGTCGTACCCGAGGATCAGAAGGGACTCGGCGGCCGGCACCGGCACCAGGTCGAGTTCGGCGCGCAGCACGGTGACCAGCGTGCCCTCGCTGCCCACCAGCGCCCGCGCCACGTCGAAGCCGCGTTCCGGCAGCAGCGAGTCGAGGTTGTACCCGGAGACCCGGCGCGGGATGTCCGGGTAGCCGCGGCGGATTTCGTCGCCGTAGCGCTCCGCGATGCCGCGCAGGCCCCGGTACAGCTCGGCGCGCGGGCCCCCGGCCGACACGATCCCCGCGTACTCCTCGCCCGAGGTCGGGCCGACCCAGCAGCTCACCCCGCCGACGGTACGGATCTCCAGCTGCCGCACGTTGTCCACGGTCTTCCCGTACGCCTGGGCGGAGGCGCCGCACGAGTTGTTGCCGATCATGCCGCCCAGCGCGCACTGCCCGTGCGTCGACGGCATCGGCCCGAACTGCAACCCGTGCCGCGCCAGCAGCCGGTTCAGCTCGTCCAGCACGATGCCCGGCTCGACCACGCAGGTACGTTGCGACGGGTTCACCGACAGCAGGCGGTGGCAGTACTTGGTCCAGTCGACGACGACGGCGACGTTCGTGGACTGGCCGCCGAGGCTCGTACCGCCGCCGCGGGGCAGGATCGGCGCGCCGTGCTCGGCGCACACCTCGACCGCGACGGCGCCGGCCTCGACCGTGCGCGGCAGCACCACGCCCAGCGGTACCTGGCGGTAGTTGGAGCCGTCGGTCGCGTACGCGCCGCGGCTGCCCGGGTCGAACCGCACCTCGCCGTCGACCCGGTCACGCAGCGCGCGTTCGAGCGCCCGGACGTCCAGCCCGGCCAGGTCCGCCGGACGCAGGTCCCGGACCGGCGCACGTACCGCCATCGTGGGTCACCTCCGAAGTCGACGCAGCCCGGCGACCGCCGCGGCACCGGCGACGGCGAGCGCCGCCGCACCGAGTACGCCGTGGTGGCGGGACGCCCACTGCTGCGGGTCGCGGGCGTGCGCGGTGTCGTCGAACTCGCCGTGCGCGCCGAAGTCGGCCGACCGGTCCGCGGGCTGCCACAGGTTTGCCGGCCGGTCCCAGTCCGTCGGCTGGTCGGTCTGCTGCGAGCCGAAACCGGTCCGCGCCAGGTACCGGTCCAGCAGGCCCGGCGCGACCGCGTTCGCCAGCAGCGTCAGCACCGTACTGGTGCCCACCCAGTACTCCCGGCGGCGCGGTCGGTCGGCGGCGTGCAGCACCGCGCGGGCCGCGAGTTCCGGCTGGTAGATCGGCGGCACCGGTTGCGGGTGCCGGGGCAGCCGGGACAGTACCCAGGAGAACTGCGGGGTGTTCACCCCGGGCAGCTGCACCATCGTCACGTGCACGCCGCTGTGCTCGTGCAGCAGCTCGCAGCGCAGCGACTCGTGGAAGCCCTGGATCGCGTGCTTGGCCCCGCAGTACGCCGACTGCAACGGGATCCCCCGGTACGCCAGCGCCGAGCCGACCTGCACCACCACACCCTCGTCGCGCGGCCGCATCAGCGCCAGCGCGGCCATCGTCCCGTACACGTAGCCCAGGTAGGTGACCGTCGTCGTCCGCTCGTACTCGGCCGGCCCGATCTTCTCGAACGGCGCGAACACCGAGGTGAACGCCGTGTTCACCCACACCTGTACCGGCCCCAGTTCCCGTTCGGCCGTCTCGGCGGCGGCGAACACCGCGTCCGGGTCCGCCACGTCCGTCGGGATGATCAAGGCTCGTCCACCGGCCTCCCGTACCTCCGCCGCGGCGGCGTCCAGCCCGGTTTTCCCGCGCGCCAGCAACGCCACCGAGGCGCCGCGCCGCCCGTACGCCCGGGCCACCGCGCGCCCCACGCCGCCGCTCGCGCCGGTCACCACGACCACCTGCGCCATGCCGCACCCTCCGTCCCGTCGTTGCCCGGGTACCCGCCGCCGCGCCCGTCAACCGTTGCCCCGCAACGCATCCGCCACGACCCGCAGATCCTCGACCAGCCCCCGGTACGCCTCGTCGCGCGCGTCGTCGCGCGCCCGCAGCACCGCCGACGGGTGCGTACTGATCACCGCGTGGCGCGGCCGGTCCCTCTCGTACGGCAGCAGCCGCCCGCGGTCGGCGGTGACCCGGTACCGCGGGCCGAGCAGCGCCCGTACGGCCGTGGCGCCGAGCGCGACCGCCACCTCGGGCCGCAACGCGGCGAGTTCGGCAGTCAGCCACGGCCGGCAGGCGGTCACGTGCGCGACGCCGGGCTTCTTGTGCAGCCGCGGCTTGTGCTCCCCTGCGGTGAAACGGAAGTGCTTCACCGCGTTGGTCAGGTAGCAGGCGGCCCGGTCGAGCCCGGCGTCGTCGAGCGCCCGGTCCAGCAGCCTCCCCGCGGGACCGGTGAACGGCTCGCCGCGCCGGTCCTCCACGTCGCCGGGCTGCTCGCCGACGAGGACGACGCGGGCATCCGGCGGCCCGTCCCCGAAGACCGTCTGCGTCGCGTCCCGGTACAGCTCGCAGCCCCGGCAGCCGGCCGCCGCCGCGGCGAGCCGGTCCAGATCCGCCCCCTCGGGTACGAAGTCGGCGGCGCCGCCGGCGGTCACGGTGTCACTCGACCGGCTCGTCGGCGTCCGGGCGCTCGGACACCTCGTCTTCCGTCGGACGGCCGGGCGTCGGTTCGCCCACGTCCGGCTCCTCCCGGGCCAACCGGCCGGCCAACGGTTCACCGTGCCGCTGCTCCGCCGCCGTCAGCCCGTACTCCTCGGTCGCCACCGGGTGGTCCGCCGGTACCGCCGCGCGCTGCGGATCGTCGACGCGGCGGTTGGCCGGCGACTCGTCGTCGGCGTACTCGGGCAGGCCGGCGCTCTCCGGGCTGGCGCCGGGATCGTCGCGCTCCGGCTCGCTGGTCGGCGCCTCCTGCTGTTCGGCCGCCGGGTTGATCTCACTCATGGCCTTCCGGGTACCCGCGCGCCGTACGGTCATGCGTCACCGGGGTCAGGACGCCCGGCGTACGGCACGTTCCAGCTGATCGCGGGTCATGCCGGACCGCCCGGACACGTCGAGCTTCCGCGCCAGGTCCATCAGCTCCGACTTGGACGCGTCCGCCAGTTTCGCCCCGCCGTCCGCCTTCGTCCGTTTCGCCCGGCCACCGCCTGCCTTCCGGGCAGCGGCGGGCCGCCGCTCGCCGGATCCCCGCTCACCGCCGGACCGGCGCCGCCCGCCGGCGCCACCCGACCCGCGCCCACCGCCGGACCGTCGACGCCCGTCCGCGCTGCCGGAACCGCGCCGGCCGGTGCCGCCGGACGAGGACGAGCGGGCCCGGACGCTGTCGCGCAGCGCCGACATCAGGTCGGTGACCTTCGTGTCCTCCGGCGGCGCCGCCTCCTCGACCACCTCGCGGCCCGCACGCTTCGCCTCGATCAGCTCGTCCACCCGTTCCCGGTAGCTGTCGTGGTACTGCTCCGGTTGCCACCGCTCGGTCATGGACTCGATGAGCTGTTCGGCCACCTTGAGCTGCTTGTCGTCCGACCGCGTTCGCGGCGGCGGTTCGTCGCCGAGCGTCGCGTCCGGATCCCGTACCTCGTCGGCGAAGTGCACGGTCGACAGCGCCAGCACGTTCCGGTACGGCCGGACCGCGGCGAGATGTTCCTTGCCGCGCAACACGAACGTGGCGATGCCGACCCGGTCGCTCGCCCGCAGCGCGTCCCGCAGCAGCGCGTACGCCGTGGTCGACTCCTCGCCGCGTGGCGCCAGGTAGTACGTCGACTCGTACATGATCGGGTCGATGTCGGGGCCGGGCACGAAGTCGGTGATCTCCAGCGACCGGGACCGGCCGGGCGCCACCGCGTCCAGCTCGTCCTGCTCCAGCAGCACGTACTCGTCGCCACCGAGGTGCGCGCCGCGCACGATGTCGTCGTACTCCACGTCCTCGCCGGTACGTTCGTTGACCCGCCGGTACCGGATGCGGTCGCTCGTGCCCCGCTGGAACTGGTTGAACCGTGGACTGTGGTCCTCGGTCGCGGAGTACATCCGGACACCCACGTTGACCAGGCCGAAGCTCAACGACCCGGACCACATCGGCCGCGCCATGTCGCCCACCTCCCCGCCGTGTCGCTACCCGCCGCCCGGCAGCGGAAACGCCGGCCGCACGCATGACCGAGCCGCCCGGGGGTACGCGGACGGGATGAACGACCCGAACCGGCCGAGTACGGCGCACCGGCCCTCCGTACGGGCGCGTCGTCGTGCCTGAACTGCCGGACGTGGAGAGCTTCCGTCGGCTGCTGGCCGAGCGCGCCGAGCGACGCGTCCTGCGCGCCGTCGACGTGTGCGACCCGCGCGTCCTGCACGGCGGCACCCCGCGCGAGCTGAGCGGACTGGTCGGCCGCCGGTTCACGGCACCGCGGCGGCACGGCAAGTGGCTGGTGGTCGGCTTCGCCCCGGTGCGCCGGCCGCATCCGGCGCTGCTCATGCACTTCGGCATGACCGGTGCACTGGTCTGGGTGCCCGACGACGAGCCGCCCGGCCCGTACGACCTGGCCGACCTGGCGGTCACCGGCGGCCGGATCCGGTACCGCGACCAGCGCCGGCTCCAGGGCTGGTGGTGGGCGCCGGGGCCGGACGAGGTGGCCGCGGTCCTCGACGGCCTCGGGCCGGACGCCGCGGACGCCTCCGCCCGTACCGTCGCCGAACGGCTGACCGCGCACCGCCGCGGGGTCAAGTCGGCGCTGCTCGACCAGCGCGTCCTGGCCGGCCTGGGCAACCTGATGGCCGACGAGGTCCTGTGGCGGGCGCGGCTCGACCCGGCCCGCCCCACCACCGACCTGTCCGGTACGCAGATCCGCACGCTGCACCGGGAACTGCGCCGCACGGTACGCGCCGCGAGCCGCGCCGGGCGCGTACCGGACCGGCCGGGGTGGCTCACCGGACACCGGGACGCACCGGACCCGCACTGTCCACGGTGCGGCGCGGCCCTGCGCCGCCGTCGCGTCGCGGGGCGCGGCACCTAGTCCTGCCCGCGCTGCCAGCCCGCGTGACCCCGGCGTACCGGACCGGAACGTCCACAGTAGACGGAGGTGGCACCGATGGCGGAGCTGACGATCGGGCGCCGGCACGTACCGCTCGGCAACCCGGGCAAGGCGCTGTTCACCGACCCGACGACCACCAAGTCCGACCTCGCCGGGTACTACCGGACCGTCGCCACGGTGATGCTGCCGCACCTGCGGGAGCGACCGCTTGCGCTGCAACGGTTCCCGGACGGCATCGGATCGGCCGGGTTCTTCCAGAAGCGCCGCCCCGACAACGCGCCGGACTGGGTGCCGGGCGCCCGCGTTCCCCGCGAGGGCGAGGGCGACACCGTCGAGATGATCTGCTGCCCGGACGAGGCCACCCTCGTGTACCTCGCCGACCAGGCGGTCGTCACCGTGCATCCGTGGCTGAGCCGCGCGGACCGGCCGCGTCACCCCGTCCGGCTCGTCGTCGACCTCGACCCGCCCGGCGACGACTTCGACACCGTACGGTTCGCCGCCCTCGCGCTGCGCGACCTGCTCGGCGAACTCGGCCTGCCCGCGTACCCGATGACGACGGGCTCGCGCGGGATGCACGTCATGGTGCCGCTCGTCGGCCGGCAGGACGTCGACGAGGTGCGCCGGTTCGCCCGCGGCGTGGCCGACGTCCTGGCCGCGCGGCACCCGGACCGGCTCACCACCGAGATGCGCAAGGACCGGCGCGGCGGGCGGCTGCTGCTCGACGTCATGCGCAACGCGTACGCGCTGCACGCGGTCGCCCCGTACGCGCCTCGGCCGCTGCCGGGCGCCCCCGTGGCCACCCCGCTGGACTGGGACGAGGTGGACGACGCGGACCTCACCGCCCGCCGGTACACGGTCCGGTCCGTACCCGGGCGGATCGACCGGGTCGGCGATCCGTGGGGTCGGGTCGACCGGCACGCCCGGATCCTGTCCACCGCGGCCCGGCGGCTGCGGTCGTGGCGCTGAGCGACCCGCGGGTGTTCCGGGCCACGCCGCGATGAGTTTCCGACCGCCGTACGGTCGGTCCCGGCAGCGTGGAAGCGGGAGAGGACGGACGCATGGGTGAGCTGCGGAAGCTGCTGCAGGGGTACGTCGACGACGGGCTGATGCCGGGGGCCGTGGCGCTGCTCGCGTACGGCGACGACGTCGAGGTCGAGGCGGTCGGCTCGCTCGACGTCGACGGCGGCGCGCCGATGCGGCCGGACACGATCGTGCGCATCGCGTCGGTCACCAAGCCGATCGTCGCCGCCGCCCTGCTCACCCTGGTCGAGGAGGGGCGCCTCGGGATGGACGACCCGGTCGACCCGTGGCTGCCGGAACTCGCCGACCCGGTCGTCGTCCGCACACCCACGAGCCCCGTCGACGACGTCGTACCGGCCGAGCGGGCGATCACCGTACGGGACCTGCTCACCTCGTGCCCCGGGTACGGCTTCCCGTCGGACTTCGCGCTGCCGCAGCTCGAACGGCTGTTCACGGTGCAGGAGGACGGCCGCCACCCGCGCAGCTTCCCGCACCCGGACGAGTGGATGGCCGCGCTGGGCCGCATCCCGCTGCTGTACCAGCCGGGCCGCACCTGGCTCTACGACACCGCGTCGACCCTCCAGGGCGTCCTGATCTCCCGCGTCACCGGCGCTCCGCTGCCCGACGCCCTGGCCGAGCGGATCCTCGGCCCGCTCGGCATGGTCGACACCGCCTTCCACGTACCGGCGGGCAAGCTCGGGCGGTTCGCCAGCTACTACGAGCCGGCGCCGGACGGTCGGCTGCGGCTGGTCGATCGGCCGGACGGGGAGTGGAGTACGCCGCCGGTCTTCCCGCTCGGCAACGGCGGACTGGTCGGCACCGTCGGCGACTGGTACCGGTTCGCCCGGATGCTGCTGGGCGGCGGCGCGCTCGACGGCCGCCGGGTACTGTCGGCCGAGTCCGTCCGCGCCATGACCACCAACCAGCTCGGCCCCGGCCAGCTGGCCGAGAGCGGACTGTTCCTCGACGGTCAGGGCTGGGGCTTCGGCGGCTCCGTCGACATCCACCGCACACATCCGTGGAACGTACCCGGCCGGTACGGCTGGACCGGTGGTACGGGCACCTCGGCGCACATCGTCCCGTCGACCGGATCGGTCGCCCTGCTGTACACCCAGGTCGGTGTCACCAGCCCGGTGAGTCCCGGCTGGCAGCTCGACTTCTGGCGCCACGCCGCCCGGTAGCGGGTCCGGTCACCGGTGGTGGCCGGGGCGGTCGGCGCCGAGCCCCCAGACCGCACCCACGAACGCCGGCGCCGCGAGCAGCAGACCGTACGGCCGGCCGCGGACGACGAGCAGCGCGCAGACCGGGAGTACGAGGAGGAACAGGAGCCCGGCCAGGACCCGCAGCCGCCAGTGCCGGAACTCCTGCGGCAGTCGCGGCCGTCCGCGGCGCAGGCCGTCGGCGAACCGGTGGTCGGCGGCGGTCGCGGCGAGGTCGATCTCGTCGAGTACGCGCTGCTCCCGTTCGCTGAGCACGTGCGTGGCGTACCCGTGGCGGGAGCGTTCAATCGCGGCGCCGGCCGCGGGGAACCGGAAACCGGGGTGCGCCGACGGCAACGGACGGGAAACCGGGCGGCCCGGTTACCCCTGGGCGCCGGGCCGCAACCGGCCGGCTCGCCACACACCGCCCGGGTTTACCCCCTGGGCGGCGGGGAACGCAGTGGCCGTGCGGATCGTACTGGAGGCTGGCTCGTGGTGGGTCGTGCTGACCGCGGTGTGGTGGGCGACCCTCAGCTCCGCGGCGCCCGACGACATGGCCATCGGGGCCGGCGCGGCCGCCGTCGCCGCGGTACTCGCGGTGGCCGCGCGCCGCATCGTCGGGCACCACTGGCCGCGGGCCGGTCTGCGCTGGCGCGTGCTGGCGTACCTGTTCGTCGCGCTGGCCGCCGACACCGTACGGCTGTTCGTCGTGTGCCTGCCGCGGCTGGTCGCCGACCGTAGCCGGGACGGGCGGCTGGCCCGCGCCGCCGTCTCACCGGGCGGCGGGAACCCCAGCCACCGCGCCGCGGGCACGCTGCTGCTGTCCGCCGCGCCCCTGGCGTACGTGGTGGACTGGCCGGACGGGCGGCCACCGGTACTGCACCGGCTCGGCGCCGACCGCGGTGCGCTCGAACGGGAGGTACTGCGGTGATCTGGTTGCTGGGCGCGGTGATCCTGATGTGCGCGGGGCTCGGCCCCGCGCTGTACCTGTCGTCCCGCGGCGACGGCATCGACCGGCTGGTGGGCCTGGAACTCACCGGCGCGATCGTCGTCCTGGTCGGTCTGCTGCTCGCGCAGGGCTTCGCCCAGCCGATGTACCTCATCGTGCCGCTGGTACTGGCGTTGCTGTCGTTCGCCGGGACGCTGGTGTTCACCCGCCTGCTGGGACCGCGGCCGTGACCACCGTCGTCGGTGCCGTACTGGCCGGGCTTGGCGTGCTGGTCGTGGTCGCCGCCGCGCTCGGCGCGCTGCTGCCGCGGACCGCGCGCGGCCGCCTGCACTTCGTCACCCCGGTCACCTCGGTCGGTACGCCACTGGTCGGCGCCGGGCTGGCCGTCGCGACCGGCTGGCAGTTCGCCACCGCGACCATCGTGTGCACGGTCCTGCTGATGGCGGTCACCGGACCGGCCGTGTCGGCGGCCATCGGCCGGGTCTCCGCGCAGCGCGACGGTCGCATCGACGCGGGATCGCCGCAGTGAACGCCGTCCTGATCGGGGTCGCGCTGACGCTGGTGGCGGCGGCGGGCGCGGTCGTGGCGCTGACCGGCCGCCCCGGCCGCCAGGCCGTGACCCTGTCGGCGTACGGGCTGCTGCTGGCCCTGCTCTTCCTCGTACTCCAGGCGCCCGACGTGGCGCTGTCCCAGATCGCCGTCGGTACGGTCGTGGTGCCGTTGATGGTGCTGCTGGCGGTACGCCGAATCCGGCGGGGCCGACGATGACCCGCACCGTACGGCTGGTCGTGTTCGGGCTCGGCGGCGCCGCGCTCGCGGTGCTGTTCGCCCTGGCGTTGCTGCGGATGCCGCCGTTCGGCACCGCCGACCACCCGTACCGGGACCTGGCGGTGGCGGCCGCGGCGGCGCACCAGACCGGCAACGCCGTCTCGTCGGTCAACTTCGACGTGCGCGGGCTCGACACCCTCGGTGAGGAGATCATCCTGCTCGGCTCGGTGGTCGGCGCCGCGACGCTGCTGCGTCCCGCGCGCGACGAGAGCGAACGCCGCGAACCACGCGGTGGCCGGGTCCTCGACAGCACCGCGCTGCTCTGCTGGGTACTGCTGGCCGTGACGACGCTGATCGGCATCGACGTGGTGGTGCACGGCCATCTCACCCCTGGCGGCGGCTTCCAGGGCGGCGTGGTCCTGGCCACCGGCCTGCACCTGCTGTACCTGGCGGGCAGCTACCCGGCGCTGCGCCGGCTGCGTCCGCTCTCCTGGTACCAGTGGGGCGAGGGGGTCGGGGCGGCGGGGTTCGCCGCGATCGGCGTCGCGGGCACCGTCGCCGGCGGCGCGTACCTGGCGAACGTGCTGCCGCTCGGCACGCTCGGCCACATCGCCTCCGCCGGTACGGTGCCGCTGCTCAGCCTCGCCGTCGGGGTGGCGGTGACGTGCGGGACGGTCGTCCTGCTGGCGCAGTTCCTGACCCAGGAACTGCGGATCACGCGACGGGAGTGAGCACCGTGCACGGTTACGCCTACGTCGTCGCCGGCTGGCTCGTACTGGTCGGCGCGCTCGGTATCGTCCGCAGCCGCCACCTGGTGCACGCGATCGTGTCGCTGTCGGTCGTACAGTCCGGCACGTACGTGTTCCTGCTCGCCGTCGGGTACCAGTGGAACGTGCCGGCGCCGATCTTCACCAGCCGCTCGGCGGTGACCCGCGCGGTGGTCGACCCGGTGGTACAGGCGATGACGCTGACCGACATCGTGGTCTCGGCGATGGTGACGGCGCTGCTGCTGGCGCTGGCCGTCCAGATCGAGAAGACCCACGGCACGGTGGACCCGGACCGGCTCCGCGCGCTGCGGGGCTGACGTGCCGGCCGGTGGGCTGAGCGCGCTGCCACCGCTCGCGGTGGTCGGCCCGATCCTGCTCGCCTGCCTGGTCCTGGTCGTCGGCCGGTGGCTGCCGCGGCCGGTGCCCGACGTCGTCGCGGTGGTGACCGCGGCCGCCGTCGCCGCCGTGACAGGCGTACTGGCCGTGGCGTCGTTGCACGGCCGGATCGTGTCGTACCTGGGCGGCTGGCCACCGCGGGGCGACCGTACGCCGGGGATCGTGCTGGTCGCCGACCCGCTCGGCGCCGGACTCGGCTGCCTCGCCGCGCTGCTCACGCTCGCCGCCCTGGTGTACGGCTGGCGGTACTTCGAGGACGCCGAGGCCCACTACCACGTCCTGGTGCTGCTGTTCCTGGCCGGCATGGTCGGCTTCACACTCACCGGCGACCTGTTCACCATGTTCGTGTTCTTCGAACTCATGGGCGCGGTCGCGTACGCGCTGACCGGGTTCCGGATCGAGGAGCCGCAGTCGGTCCAGGGCGCGCTCACGTTCGGCGTGACGAACTCGGCCGGGGCGTACCTGTCGCTGATGGGCATCGGCATGCTCTACGCCCGCACCGGCCAGCTCGGCATGGCACCGGTCGGCGCGGCGCTCGCCGGCCGGCCCACCGACGCGCTCGTGGTCGTCGCCTTCGTCCTGTTGTGCTGCGGGCTGCTGGTGAAGGCGGCCATGGTGCCGCTGCACTTCTGGCTGGCCGACGCGCATGCCGTCGCCCCGACCCCGGTCTGCGTGCTGTTCTCCGGCGTCATGGTCGAACTCGGCGGTTACGCCGTCGTGCGGATCTGGTGGACGGTGTTCGCCGGCGCCCTGCCGGCCGCGCCCGCGCGTACCACGTTCCTGGTCTTCGGCACGCTCACCGCGCTCCTCGGCGCGCTGATGTGCGTGACGCAGCGGCACCTCAAACGCCTGCTGGCGTACTCGACGGTCGCCCATGTCGGGCTGTTCCTGACCGGGTTCGCGCTGCTGACCCGCGACGGCCTCACCGGCACCGCCGTGTACGTGGTCGGCCACGCCGGTACCAAGGGCGCGCTGTTCCTGCTCGCCGGCGTCCTGCTCAACCGGTACGGCAGCGTCGACGAGCGGCACCTGCACGGCCGGGCCGGCCACCGCAACGTCGCCTGCTGGGCGTACCTGGTGGCGGGGGTGGCGCTGGCCGGGATGCCGCCGTTCGGCCCCGGACTGGGCAAGGCGATCGGCGAGGAGGCCGCCACCACCGCCGGGTACCCGTGGCTCGTCGCGCTGTTCGTCGCGGTCTCCGCGGTGACCGCCGGTGCGGTACTACGCGCCGGCCTGCGGGTGTTCCTCGGTCTGGGGCGCCGACCGGGGCCCACCGCCGAGGAGACGACCGGGGAGCACGAGGACCCGGAGACCGGCCAGCCGCTGCGGCGTACGCCGGCGGCCATGCTGGCGGCCGTCCTGGCGCTGCTGGCCGGCAGCCTCGCGGTCGGCGTCGTACCGGGGTTCGCCGCCGCGGTGGGCCGGGCCGCCGCGTTCACCGTCGACGGCACCGGCTACCGCGCGCAGGTCCTGCACCACGCCGCGGCGCGCCTGCCCACCACCCTGCCCGCGTACTGGACCTGGTCGGGTGTCCTGCTCGGCCTGCTCTCCACCGCCCTCGCCGTACTGGTCGCCGCGGTGGCCGTCGCCGCTCCCGCCGCGCTGCGGCGACCCGCCCGTACGGTGCGCCCGGCGGTGGACGTCCTGCACCGGCTGCACTCCGGCCACGTCGGCGACTACGTGGCGTGGCTGTTCGCCGGACTCGCCGGCTTCGGCGTCCTGCTCGCCGCCGGATCCCTCGCCTGACCCGCCACGGCGGCGCCGATCCGCTCTCACCGCCGGGCATGTCCGGAAACGGTGGGCGTGTGCGACGGCCGCGTTCCGGGTATCCGGTGGGCATGGGACACGTCGCGACGAACCACACCGAGACCGAGCACGACACCTCCGACGTACTCGCCGAGGACGAGGTGGTCCACGTGTCGACCGGCGCCGAGGAACTCGCCGACGGCCTCGACCGGCCCGCCACGTTCGCCCCCGACGTACCGAACTGGGACAAGGACGACTGACGCCGTTCGCCGCCGCCGCAACCGATGCGGCGTGCCAGGCATGACGCGGTGGTCGCCGGGTACCCCTGCTGCCGAGGGGGGAGTACCGATGACGATCGCTGTCACTGCGCTACTTCGACTGGTGGACGCCAACGACGCCGACGTGGACAACGCGCGGCACCTGCTGTCCCACCACTATCCTGACGGGACCGGCGTCTGCCCGCGCTGCCGCAGCCGCTATCCCTGTGTACCGCGGCGCATCGCCGAGACCCTCCTCCGCACCGCCGCGTCCCGCTGAGTACTCCACAGTGGACGGTCACACCGTCCACTGTGGAGGATTCGGGCCGAGTACCGCTGGGCTCAGCCGTGGCGGCGGACCCGTCAGTGCGGTGACCGTCCGCAGCGTACGGGGCGCGGACCCGCTCCCGATCCGGCCCGCGCAACGCCGTCCACCCCCGCGGGCCGCTTCGCCCGCGTGCCGCGATCGGGTGTCGGTTGCCGCCGACGGGCGACCCGGCGGGTTTGCCCGATGCGGCAGGGGGTAGCTGGCCGGCGAGCGAAGGGGAGGCCATGGACGAGCGCAACACGGCACCGGATCGGGACAAGCAGCAGCGGATGGAGCAGGCGCGGCGTCGTCCGGACGGCACCCGCCTGACCACCCAACAGGGCGTACGGGTGGATCACACCGACGACTCGCTGAGCGCGGGCGCGCGCGGTCCCACGCTGATGGAGGACTTCCACGCGCGGGAGAAGATCACCCACTTCGACCACGAACGCATCCCGGAACGTGTCGTGCACGCCCGCGGCGCCGGCGCGTACGGCTACTTCGAGCCGTACCGGTCGATGGCGGAGTACACGACGGCGGACTTTCTGGCCGAGCCGGGGCGGCGGACCCCGGTGTTCGTCCGGTTCTCGACGGTCGCCGGCTCGCGCGGCTCCGCGGACACGGTGCGCGACGTACGGGGTTTCGCGACGAAGTTCTACACCCGGGCCGGCAACTACGACCTGGTCGGCAACAACATGCCGGTGTTCTTCATCCAGGACGGCATCAAGTTCCCCGACTTCGTCCACGCGGTGAAACCCGAACCCGACCGCGAGATCCCGCAGGCCGCCTCGGCGCACGACACGTTCTGGGACTTCGTGTCGCTGCAACCGGAAGCGATGCACACGGTGATGTGGCTGATGTCGGACCGGGCGATCCCGCGCAGCTACCGGATGATGCAGGGCTTCGGCGTGCACACGTTCCGGTTCGTCAACGCCGACGGCCGCGGCACGTTCGTGAAGTTCCACTGGAAGCCGAAGCTGGGGACGCACTCGCTGGTGTGGGAGGAGGCGCAGACCTGCGCCGGCAAGGACCCCGACTTCAACCGGCGCGACCTCTGGGAGGCCATCGAGTCCGGCCACTTCCTCGAGTGGGAACTGGGCGTACAGCTGGTGCCGGAGTCCGACGAGTTCGCCTTCGACTTCGACCTGCTGGACGCCACGAAGATCATTCCCGAGGAGCAGGTGCCGGTGGAGCCGGTCGGCCGCATGGTGCTCGACCGTAACCCGGACAACTTCTTCGCCGAGACCGAGCAGGTCGCCTTCCACACCGCGAACGTGGTGCCCGGCATCGACTTCACCAACGATCCGCTGCTGCAGGCCCGGAACTTCTCGTACCTCGACACGCAGCTCATCCGGCTCGGCGGCCCGAACTTCGCGCAGCTGCCGGTGAACCGCCCGGTCGCCGAGGTCAGCACCAACCAGCGCGACGGGTACGGCCAGCAGGACGTGCACGTCGGCACCGCGGCGTACTCGCCGAACTCGCTGAACCCGGGCGGCTGCCCGGTCGTCGCCGACGACGGCGCGTACCGGCACCACGCGGAACGTGTCGACGGGGCGAAGATCCGGGCCCGCAGCGAAAGCTTCCAGGACTTCTACAGCCAGCCGACGCTGTTCTGGAACAGCATGTGCGACTGGGAACGCGAGCACATCGTCGCGGCGTTCCGGTTCGAGCTGGGCAAGGTCGAACACCGGCACGTACGGGAGCGCACCGTCGCGCGGCTCAACGCCATCGACCACGACCTCGCGGTCCAGGTGGCGGACGGCATCGGCGTCGCACCGCCCGACCAGCCGGAGGTACCCAACCACGGCCGCAGCTCGCCGGCGCTGAGCATGGCGAACAGCCCGCGCGACTCCGTCGAGACCCGGAAGATCGCCGTACTCGCCGCCGACGGGATCGCCGCCGACGGCCTGCGCCGGGTACTCGCCGAACTGTCCGAGCGCGGCGCCGTACCCGAGGTACTGGGCGTCGTCGACGGCACGGTCACCAGTACCGACGGCGACGACCTGCCCGTGGCCCGCCAGCACGGCACCGTCGACGCCGCCCTGTACGACGCGGTCCTGGTACCGGACGGCGCCGACGCGGTCGCGGCGCTCGCCGCCGACGGCGCCGCCAGCCGGTACGTTCTGACGGCGTTCAAGCACGGCAAGCCGGTCGGTGGCCTCGGCGCCGGGGCGGACCTCGTGTCCCGGTTGCTCGGCGACAGCCTGGACGGCGGCGACGACGGTGTCGTGCTCTCCGACGGTACCGACGGCTTCGCCGAACGGTTCGCCGCCGCGCTGGCCCGCCACCGGTGGTTCGAACGGCCGCTGGACCAGGTACCCGCCTGAGCACCGGCCACGACGCTTCTCCGCGGCCGTCCAGCACACCGGTAGGCCCGCCGTTCCGGTGTACTGGCGCGGCGTGCGGGAGATGGCGCTGCGGACCAGACGGCTCCGAGCCGATCCGGTGTGTTGGCGCGGCGTGCGGGACGCGAACATGGCGCTCGTCCTGCGGAGCAGACGGCTCCGGGCCCATGGCGCTTGCGGATGGTCGGCCCGCGCGGGACGCCCGGATTCCAGGCCGCGTGCGCCGGTGCGGGCAGATCCGGCCAGCCGCGGGCACGTACGCGGAGGCGTCGCGGTAACAGTACGAGCGTTATGCTATGCGTCGTGACCGAGTCGATTTCCAGCCTGCGCGACCGGGCGGAGCAGGTGCTGCCGCCCGCCACCTGGGACTTCGTTGCCGCGGGTGCTGGCCGCGAGTCCACCGTGACCGGCAACGAGGCGGCCTGGGACCGGTGGTGGCTGCGGCCCCGGACGATGGTCGACGTCGGTACGGTCGACACCGCCACCACGGTGCTCGGCGGCCCCGTCGCCACGCCGGTACTGCTGGCGCCGGCGGGACGGCAGCGGGCCCTGCATCCCGACGGCGAGGTCGCGGTGGCCGCCGCGGCCGGCGCCGCCGGCACCGTGTACTGCCTGGCCACCAGCGCCACCACCGACCTGCACGACCTCGCCGGGCTGCCCGGCCGCCGCTGGCTCCAGCTGTACGTCAGCGAGGACCGGGAGCAGACCCGCCGGGTGGTCGAGAACGCCGCGGCGGCCGGGTACGAACGGATCGTGCTCACCCTGGACCGGCCGGTCGAGGGGAACCGCCCGCGGTCCCGGCGGCACGGCACGCTCGGCCCGCTGCCGCCCGGCGCCGCCGTCACCACCCACCTGGGCGACGGATCGACGCGCGCGCACGTACCGAGCCGGTGGGACCGGTCGCTGACCTGGGCGGACCTGGACTGGCTGACCGCGCTGGGGTTACCCCTCACGGTCAAGGGCGTGCTGCGCGCCGACGACGCGGTCCGCGCGGCCGGGCACGGCGCCGACAGTATCGTCGTGTCCAACCACGGCGGACGGCAACTCGACGGCACCGTACCGACGGCCGTCGCGCTGCCCGAGGTGGCCGCCGCCGTCGACGTCCCGGTACTGGTCGACGGCGGGATCCGTACCGGCGGCGCGGTGTTCCGGGCGCTCGCGCTCGGCGCCGACGCCGTCCTGGTCGGCCGGCCGTACCTGTGGGGGCTGGCCGCCGCGGGCGAGGCCGGCGTACGCGCGGTGCTCGACACGCTCACCGCGGAGCTGCGCGACACGATGACGCTGGCCGGCTGTCCCACGATCGCCGATATCACCGCCGACCTGCTCACCCCCGCCACCTGCTGAAACGGGGCCGGTGAATCCCGGCGGTCCCGCCGTGCGCGCGTGACCGCCAGGAGCTCGGCGCCGTTCTCCCCGCGGTACGCCACGCGCCGGCGCCGACCGCGACACGGCGGGCGGCAGCCGACGGATCCGTACCCGGTGGGTGGTCGTGGTCGGCGGCACCGCGTCCCGGGGCGCAGGTGACCGACGGTTGCTCCTCGCCGGTCTTGCGGATGGTTGTCCGTCCCACGGACGAGGGACGTTGTCACGATCGGTGAACCGCGGGGGAGACCCTGCCGCGGGCCGGGACGACGGTGTCGGTACGTTCGGGCCCTGGCCGCGTCCCCTCGTGCCTGTCGGCGTCGAACGGTCGCTCGGGCCGTACGTCCGCTTCGGCACGAGCGCCTGCCTGGGGCGATCCCGTCGCGGGTCGCCCCGCGTACCCACCGGTCGGCGCTCCTGGACGCGACATCCCGGCGCGCGACGTGGAGCTGTCCAAAGGTCGGAGGGAACCGGCCGTGCGTCGGAACCCTCCCCTTACCGTCAGGTACTTAGGGTGATGGGCATGGCGGCGCCGGACGGTTGGCTTCGGCTTCTGGAGGAGCTGCTGGAGGCGGAGCATCGGCAGGCCCGGGCCCTCCAGCGGCTCGCCGACGCGCGGCGTGAGTTGGCGGCGGACGGAAACGGCTCACCTGCCGCGGTCCGCCGGGTTCGGATCGCCGAAGCCGCCGTCGACCGCGCCGGCAGCTACGTCCGCCGGGTACGGAACGCGCTGGACGAGTACGGCGCCGGGCGAGGTGGTGGCGAGTCCGCGGGCGGGCACGGCGGCTCCAGCAACCCCGGGACTGGCCCGGACGGCCAGAAGTCGGCCGACGATCGGTGAGGCGCCTGCGGACGGGCCGGAGGCACGACGGTGGACCGGAGCGGTCCCGGCGGTTGCCGCCACGGGCCATGCCGGGGCGGCCCGGAGCGGTGCCCCGTCGTACTCGTCTCGCGGACGGCAGGCGGACACCCGCGTCGGGCCCCGTGCGGGGGCGCAGGTTCAGCCCCGCAGCGGGCGGAGGGACGCGGCGAGGAGCGCGACGCCTTCGGTGATGGCGCGTTCGGAGAGCGTGGCGTAGCCGAAGATCAGGCCGCCGCGACCGCCGTGACCCAGCCGGTACTGCCCGACGCCGTGCAGGCGTACGCCGTGTGCCGCGGCGGCGGCCACGACCTCCGCCTCGTCGAGGTACGGCGGCAGCCAGGCCACCACGTGCTGGCCGGCCGCGACACCGACCGGTTCCAGGTCGGGCAGGTGCCTTCGCAGGGCGGCCAGCAGGACGTCCCGGCGGCGGCGGTACACGGGGCGCATGCGCCGCAGGTGCCGGTCGAACTCGCCGCGGTTGAGGAAGTCGGCGAAGGTCAGCTGGTCGATGACCGACGAGCCCCGGTCGGCGAGCAGCTTGGCGGCGGCGACGGCGTCGACCAGACCGGGCGGTACCAGCAGCCAGCCGAGGCGCAGGCCGGGCGCGAGGGTCTTGCTCGCCGTGCCGCAGTACACGACGCGGTCGGGTGCCAGGCCCTGGATCGCGCCGACGGCCGGCCGGTCGTAGCGGTACTCGGCGTCGTAGTCGTCCTCGATCACGTACGCGTCGTGCCGGCGCGCCCAGCCGATCACCCGGGCGCGGGCGTCGGCGGAGAGGCCGCCGCCGGTGGGCCACTGGTGCGACGGGGTGAGTACGACGGCGTCCGCGTCCGCCGTGTCGAGGTCCTCGACCAGGATGCCGTCGCGGCCGACCGGGATGCCGACGAGCTCCAGTCCTGCGGTACGGGCGAGCGGGCGGGCGTCGTCGTTCGGCGAGGGGTCCTCGACGGCGAGCCGCCGGGCTCCGCGCGCCGCGAGTACCTGGATGAGCAGGCCGATGCCCTGGCCGTACCCGTTGCAGATCACGAGGTTCCCGGCCGCGGCGACGGTGCCACGGACGCGGTTGAGGTAGTCGGCGAGCGCCTCGCGCAGCTCGGGGACGCCGTTGCCGTCGAGGTACGCGAACCGCTCGTCGGGCGTGGTGGTGAGCACCGTACGGACCGAGCGCAGCCACGCCGCCCGGGGGAACGTGGAGACGTCGGTCCGGCCGTACCCGAAGTCGACGGTGAACGTCGAGGCGCGCTCGGTGCGCGGGCCGGCCGGCACGGGTGCGGACTCGGCCGCCACCTGCGTGTAGCCGCCGGACCGGCTGGTCAGGTAGCCCTCCGCGACGAGCTGCTGGTACGCCTCGACCACGACGCCGCGCGACACCCCGAGCGCGGCGGCGAGCGTACGGGTGGGCGGCAGCGAGGCGCCGCGCCGGAGCCGGCCGGACTGGACGCCGGTACGGATCGCGGCCTCGATCTGCCGGTGCAGCGGGGCGCCGGTGTGGTCGAGCTCGATGAGCAGGTCCTCGGCCGAGCTCGAATTGGTCCTCGTTCGGCCCATGGAATTGGACCTTACCGCGGGTACCGATTCCCGTCAGGCTCGAAGGCATGAACGCAGCGACCAGCATCGACCTCGACGGACAGCTCCTCACACCGCGCGACGCCGGCTACGACGCCGCCCGTACCGTCTGGAACGCCATGATCGACCGGCGGCCCCGCATGATCGTGCGCGCCGCGAGCGTCGCCGACGTGGTGACCGCGGTACGCCTGGCCCGCGACCTCGACCTGGAACTCGGGGTGCGGTGCGGCGGGCACAACGTGACCGGGTGCGCCGTCCCCGACGGCGGCCTGATGATCGACCTGACCCCGCTGAACGAGGTGCGGGTCGACCCGCAGCGGCGGCGGGCCCGGGTGCAGGGCGGCGCGCTGCTCGGCGCGCTCGACCGGGCGACCCAGCCGTACGGCCTGGCCACGACCGCCGGCAACGTCTCGCACACCGGCGTCGGCGGTCTCACCCTCGGCGGCGGCATGGGATGGCTGGCCCGCCAGTACGGGCTCGCCTGCGACAACGTGGTGTCGTACACGGTGGTCACGGCCGACGGCGAGGTCGTGACCGCGAGCCGTACCGAGAACCCCGACCTGTTCTGGGGACTGCGCGGGGGTGGCGGCAACTTCGGCATCGTCACCGAGTTCGAGTTCCAGCTGCACCCCACCGGTACGCGGACGCTGGTCGCCGAGTTCGACGTCCGCGCCGAGGACGCCGTGCCCGTACTCGAAGGCTGGCGCGACCTCGCCGCCGTCGCGCCCCGCCAGGCCACCTTCACCGCCGGCGTCAGCAGCACGCCAGCGGGCCCGATCGCGACCGTCGGGTACGTCTGGGTCGGCGATCCGGCACAGGCCCGCCGCCTGCTGCCGGCGATGCGCGCGCTCGGCCGCCCCGTCGCCGCCCGGGTCACCACCCCGTCCTACCTCGAACTCCAGCGGCGCGACGACACGACCGGCGCCCACACCTTCCGCCGGTACTCCGCCGGCCGGTACCTGGCGGAGTTCCCGACCGCGGCGATCGAGGCGTTCCTGCTGCGCGGCGCGACCGACCTGCACGCCGGTACGTGGCTGCCCGGAGTCGGGCTGCAGGCGCACGGCGGCGCGATCGCCGACGTACCGGACGCCGACGCCGCGTTCGGCCACCGCGGCACCATGTTCGAGTACGGCGCCGGTACCCGCTGGACCGACCCGGCCGAGGACGACGCGCGGATGAGCGCCGCACGCGACGCCGGAACCGCACTGGACCCGTACGCGAGCGGGGTGTACGTCAACTCGCTGACCGCCGACGACGGGCAGCGCGGGATCCGCCGGGCCTACCCGGCGGCGAAGCTGGCCCGGCTGGCCGCGCTGAAGACCGGGTGGGATCCGGCCAACGTCTTCCACCTCAACCAGAACGTCAAGCCGGCCTGATCAGGTGCGCCGTCCGGCGGTCGGGCCGGCGGGTGTCGTCGGTGCGGTGCCTCCGGCGGCGACCGGCCGGGCGGACGGTCGCCGCCCACCGTACGATCGCCGCGCCGGCCGTCCCGCCACGAGCGCGGCAAGCGGGAACCGCCACCACACTGCCCGCTTGCCGCTACGCCGAAGTCACGAGTCGAGCGGGTCGGTCCCGTCACCGGGCGGGGTGGGAGCCTTCGCCGGCGGGCACACGCACAGCCCGTTGGCGACGATCAGTGCGGCACGTTCCACGGTGTACTCGCCGCGGTCTCGTACCACCACGGGCCGGTGGCAGCGCGGACACACGGCAACACTGGCCGACTCCGTCATGACGAATCCCCCGTGTGGCAGGCCGGTTTCCCGGTTCAACGCTGCCCGGCGCCCAGGGTTATTCGCTGCACCTTGCGGTGCGCTACCTGCGGATCGTCGGCTCGGGCGCACCGAGCGGCCGCGGTCTCGCGGCGACCGCGCTGGGTACGCCCGCGTCCACCTCGCGTTCGTCGCCCGACCACGTACGGGCGGGTCATGCCCGGTACCCGGCGGACGTCAGCCGGCGCTGGCCGCGCTGCGCATCGCCTCGATGGCGCGCTCGGCCGCGTCCGGGGTGTGGCGTCCCAGCCCGCAGGCCGTGGCCACCGCATGGGCGGGACGGCCCGCGGCGGCCTCGAACTGCGCGAGGCTCTCCACGCCCGACTCCGGCTCGGCGGCCGAGGCGACGCCGGCGATCAGCGGCCACTCGTCGGCGAGCCCGGCCAACGGTCGGTAGAACGCGGGATCGGTGGGCGCGGGGTGCGCCCCGTACGCGCAGGGGACGTGCACGGGCACCAGGTCCCGGCCGCGCCGGTGCAGCGCCCGGCCCAGCGCGTTGAGCAGCCGTACCGCGGGGGCCAGGCTGGTCGGCGCCATCAACTCGGCGTGCTGGTAGTCGCCGTAGCACAGGTGCAGGACCGGGTGCACGGTCGCGGGCAGCCGCGCCAGCAGGCCGGCGAGCTGCGCGGCCACCCGCCGCGCCAGCAGGTCCCGTACGCCGGGCAGGGAGTCGGTGCGGACCATGCTCAGCAGCGCGATCGGCGACTCGATCTGCCACACCAGCTCGTCGGCGACGTCGCTCAACCCGGTGATCTCGTCGACCACCGCATCGGTGAACGTCGGGACGTGTCGCAGCGCGGTCACCAGCGCGCCGGCGTGCCGTACGGCCGGCCCCAGCGGCAGGTTGGTGGCGACCGCCGCCCCGCCGAACGCGAACGCCGACAGGTCCAGCGGGCTGGGCTGGCTGATCTGCAGGCGGACGTCCGCGAGAGCGGGATCCCGTTCGCGCAGTGCGCGGAAGGCGGCGAGGACCTCCCGGATCCGGTCGGCGCGGCCCATCGTCACGTCTTCCGGCCGCAGCGTGTGCCCGGAGCGCACCCGGTAGACCCGCATGTCGTCGTAGTGGGCGTACTCACCGGCCCGACCGACCTCGAACGCGTCGCGGCCGGAGAGGCTGCGCAGGTACGCGACGACCCAGTCCGGGTCCAGGTCGCGGGGGAGTGCGGTGACCGGGTGCGGCGCGGACTGCTTGAGCAACCAGGACAGCACCTCGGCGTCGTCGAGGGCGGTCAGCTCGGCCGGGAGCGACCCGACGAAGTGCAACAGGAGACGTCGCATGGCAGTCACACCTCGGTTGTCGGGCGGAGCCGCACGGCTCCACGTGATCGCGTACGGCTGGACCGGTGCGGCTCCCCGACCCAGCGTGGGTGCGGGGAGCGTACTTCACCGCAACCACCGGCAAAAGACCCGGAACGACCAGCGCGGCCGATCTCCCGACCCCGGACCCGCAGCAGGTCCGCAGTTCCTCGGCGGGGGACGCCGATCCGGGCGCGACACGGCCCGTCTTCCGCCGCCCCGAGAGCCGGGCGGGACTGCTACGCCGGCCATGCGGGTATCGCCAGCACCGTGGCGCGGGCTGCGCGGGTTCCAGGGCGGCGTCGGCCAGCCGCCTCCCGTACGATGGCGGGCCATGGACGACGAGTTCGTGGCATCGACGGCGCACGCCGTACTGGGGGTCGAGTCGCCGGCTGGGCCGGTCGACCTCGGCTGTATGCAGGTTCCGCTCCTGCTCGACGCGTTCGAGTCCCGGCCGCCGAACCCGGTCAGCCCGGTCGGCGAGTGGTACGCCGTGCCCACCGCCGACCAGCCCGCGCTGCTGGACGCCTGCGGACTGACCGACCCGACCCCGGCGACGTACGACGCGGCCCAGACGCTGGGCCGGAGCGCCCAGGCGTACGTCAGCCCGGTGGTGGACGGCTGGACGTTCGTCTTCGGCGAGCTCCGCAGTACTCCCGAGGAGAGCCGCGACCTCTGCACCGCGCTGAGCCTGCGCTTCGGTACCGCCCTGTGGTTCGGCCGGGTCGAGAGCGGTGGCTGCGGCGACAGCGGCTGGTGGTGCCTGGCCGAGAACGGCACCCTGGTCCGCTACAACTACCAGGACGAGGATGGTCGGGATGCGGAGCGCGGCGCACCGCACGAAGCCGAGATCGTCGACGACGATGACGACGACCTCGACTGGTGGGACGTCGTCTCCCTGATCGCCGCCCGCACCACGGTCGACCTGGAGGATCTCGGCCCGCACACGACGGTCGACGGCCACGGTGCCTTCGTGAGCACCGCGCGAGGCTGATCGGCAAGCCTCGACCCCGGGGTCCGGCCGACATCCGCGAGACACCGGAAGCCGCGGCGGCGAGCCTGCACCCGCCGCGGACCTGCCGTGCCCTCGCGCGCGACGCGGTCGTCGTACCAGGAAAACCATCTCGTGCCGCCGCCCGGCAGCGTTCACCGGGCGGCGGCACGGCGCGGTCAGCCTCGGGCTAGCTGCGCGTTCGCGTCCTTCTCGGCGTCGGCGAGCGCCCGCCGTACGCTGACCTGGCCGAGTAGCGCAGCCTGCAGGTGCGGCTTGATGACGTCCATCAGCTGCCGCGGTGCGCTCGCGTTGGTGACTCCGGTCTTCATCCGCCCGAGGTACTTTTCGGTGTCGCCGATCAGCGGCTGCTTGGCGAGCAGGCTGCCGGCCGAGACGCGTGGCGACGAGTAGCCGTGGGAGACGTCGAACTGGGTGAGCTGCGTCGGTGCCGCCACCCACTGCACCCACGCCTTGGCCGCGGCGATGTGGCTCGACCCGGACAGCACGCTCAGGCCGCCGACCGTGCCGTAGTCGACCGACGTGGCCTGCGTGAGGGGCGCCGCGGCGACCCAGTCGGAGGCCTTGAATCCGGGGCAGCTGGCCACCTCGGCGGTCGCGCTGGCGAAGCCCATCGCGGCCTTGCCCGTACAGAGGACGCCCTGATCGGGTTTGGGTGTCGTGACCAGGCTTGCTCGCGGCACGTACCCCTTGTCGACGAGAGTCTTCACGAACGTCAGGGCCTTCACTCCGGCCGGCGAGTTGAACGCGGCCTTCTTGCCGTCCTTGGTCAGGACGGACCCGCCTGCCTGCCACAGGAACGGGTAGAAGGTCTGGTTCAGGGACGAGTCGGCGCCGCCGACGTAGTCGGTGAGGTAGCGGCCCTTCGCCTTGAGCTTCGCGCCGTCGGCCAGTGCCTCGTCCCAGGTGGCCGGAGGCGCCGTGATCCCGGCCTTCGCGAGTACCTTCTTGTTGGCGAGCGTCGTGGTCACCGACATCAGGACCGGCACGCCGTACAGGGTCTCCCGGTAGCTCATCGCCGACAGCGCGTTCGGCCGGAAGTCCTTCCTGTCCTTGGCGATCACGTCCGAGACGTCCGCGAGAGCCCCGGTGCTCGCGTACTGCGGCACCTGGTCGGGGATCACGTAGACCACGTCGGGCCCCTTGCCGCCGGCGATGGCGGTGGTGAGCTGCTCGTCGCGGTTCGCCCAGGGCTGGACGACCACCTTCACCTTCGCCTTGG
The DNA here is from genome assembly GCF_016861975.1 of Actinocatenispora rupis. Lineage (GTDB taxonomy): Bacteria > Actinomycetota > Actinomycetes > Mycobacteriales > Micromonosporaceae > Actinocatenispora > Actinocatenispora rupis. The sequence goes on from NZ_BOMB01000019.1 coordinate 66,752, forward strand.
GGTACTTCTTCGCGAAGGCCGCCGCCCTGGACTTCCACCAGCTGTTCTCGATGGTGGCGTTGATGGGATAGATCCACATGGTGACCGTTCCGGTGACCGCGCTCGGATCGGACGGTACTTTCCCGTCTCCCGCGCCGCACGCGGACAGCGCGGACAGTACGAGCGCGCCCGCCAGGACCAGTGCGGTCGACTTGCCCCATCGCATGTGGTGACTCCTTGCTCTCCGGGCGACCCTGGCGGGCACCGTTGGTTGTCTGTTCGTCCGGATCACGTGACTCCGCCTCGTTGCGACGTCCCGATCGGATCCCGCCTGCTGCACACCCGACCTCGCTCCGCTGGTGGCCACGGCCGCCGGATCGCGCAGCGCGGTGGCGCCCGACGGTGTGCGCCGGGCGCCACCACACGCAGGTCCCGCTCGGGTTACGGGGACTGGGGGGTGATGCGGATCAGATGGGTGCCGCGGATCGCAACGATGTCGCCGTCGCCGGCGACGGTGAAGTGCTCGATGTTCGTGGCGACGACGGGTCCGGTCAGCGTCGCCGGGTCGAGCCTGCGCAACGTCCCCAGGATGTTCGCGTACAGGGCACCGTCGGCGCCGAACCGCAGCTCCGCCGAGGTCCACACACTCGTACCGTCCGACCAGTCGTACGGCGCGAGTTCCGCGGTGCGCAGTACGGTCCGGGTCGCAGGATCGAACTCGAAGACCTTGCCGGCCGTCGCACCGAAGACGTGCCCGTCCGGGGCGACCGCGAGCGCGGTCACCGCCCGTTCCCCGGGAAGCGGCACACCCTGCCAGGTCACCTGGCCGCTCGCCGGATCGTAGAGGAAGAGTTTGCCGTCGGTCTGGGTCGGTGCCTTGCCGAGACCGCCGTAGACCGACGTGCCACCGATCACGACACCGTCCGAAGAGGACAGAGCGGTGATGCTCTGGTCCGGCACGATGTTGCGTCGCGTGGTCAGCGCGCCGTCCGTACCGATGACGCTGAGCGCACCGCCGAGCGTGCCGTAGTCCGGGACGCTGCCCATCACGACCGTGTCGCCCACCGAGGTCCACGCGACCGGCCTGTCCTGGCCGGCATCGGCGGTCGAACCGAGCGGAGCCGGGTTGGTGCCCGCGGCGAACGGCCGCGCCGGGTCGAACGCGAAGAGCTGGGCGTGCGGGTAGACCCCGAAGTACAGGCGGCCGTTGGCGCTGGTCATGCCCTCGACCTGGCCGACGACGCCCTCGGGGTACGCCTCCGTCGCGCCCGCGGCGGGGTCGACCGCGGCGAGCCCGCCGGACTGCGCGCCACTGGTGTAGACCCGGCCGTCGGGTCCGGTGCCGACCGACCGGAGGTGGATCGGCTGTCCCCGTACCGGAGTGTCGACGACCCGCTGCGCACCCGTGTCCGGGTTGTAGAGCCAGACCTTGCCGTAGATGTCGGCCATCGCCAGGGTCAGGTCCGGGAACTCGGCGCCGGAGACGTGCAGCCAGGCGAAGCCGCGGCTGGACGACGAGATCGTCCGCCCCGTGTCGCTGACCTGGTGGCTACGCAGCCCGAACGCCTTCAGCCGCCCGTCGCTGGTCACGTAGTAGACGCGGTGGTCCCGGCTCGGCTCGGAGACCTGCAACCCCTTGGTGGCGCCGAGGTCGGCGATCCAGGCCTTCGCCGCGAGGTCGTACACGAGGAGGTGGCTGGAGTTGGTGAGGCGGGCGAACAGGTAGCCGTCGCGGGCGTCGAGGTCGTAGACGTACCCCTCGCTCCGGTACTGCTCGGGCAGCGGGATCTCGGTCTTCGTGCCACTGCTCGCGTCGATGGCGAACAGGTGTGCCGTCACGCTGCCCAGCCCGACGTAGATCGTGCCGTCCTCGTACGCGATCGACCGTGCGTTCTGCGAGTCCGTGCTGACCTGCCCGTAGTCGCGGGACTTCCCGGTCGCCGGGTCGAAGGAGAAGACCTTGCCGTCGGGGTACGTCCCCCCGTAGATCACGCCGTCGTCGCCGACGGTCAGCCGCCAGATCCAGTTCTCGCTGGCGACCGGTCGGCCCAGGTCGGTGACGGCGTCGTCGCCCGGCCGGTACCGGAAGAGGTGCCCGTCGGACCACGAGCCGATGTACGCGGCGCCGTCGAGCCCGGTGACGATGGCCCACGAGCCACTCGAACCCGGCAGCGTGAAGTCGCCGACGAGCGTGTTCGTCGCGAGGTCGACCACCTCGAACGCGGCGGGACTGCCGTTGAGCGGCAGGTAGGCGACCTGGTGTCCGTTGGGCAGCCTGCCGAAGGCGGCCGCGTAGATCCCGACCTTGCGGATCGGCTCACCGAGGTCGGTCTCGCGGTAGGCGGCCGGGGCGACGCGTACGTCGTCGACGTACGCGGTGGTCTGCGCGTAGCCGCTGGAGTAGAGCAGGACCGAGGCGGACGCGGCGCCCGCCGGCGCGGTCGCGGTCAGTGCGGCGGGTTGCCAACTGCCGGCGGTCGTCTGGAAGAACTTCTCGCTCTTGCCGACCTGGGTGCCGGCGGCGTCGAAGAACAGCAGGTACAGCCCGGGACTGCCGGTGGTCCGGTTGATCTGCGCCACCAGCGTGTACGCGCGGTCGGCGGTGACCGGGAACCTGGCGCTCTCCAGCCCGGCCGGGTCGGTCGTACTCGTGTCGGTCATCTCGACGCTGTGGTCGCCCTCGGCCGCCGTGGTGTCGACCGCCCGGAACGACGGCGTACTCCCGTAGGTCTGGGTCCAGTCCGGGATCGGGTCACCGACCTGTTCGAAGCCGCCGTTGGTCGGACAGTCGCCGGCGGCGGCAGCGCCGGTGGCGATCACCGTCGAGCCGCTCACCGCCAGCGCGGCGGCGGTGAGGGGAACCAACCAGCGGAACGCCGGTCGTCGTCGCATGGTGCCCTCCTCTGGGCAGGGATCATCCACACAGGACTGTCCATTGTGGGCAGTACTGTGGTGGCGTCAGCGGGTCGAGGACTCGCGGATGACGAGTTCGGTGGGGATGATGCGCGGTCCGGTCGGCGGATCGGCGCCGCCGATCAGGTCCACGAGCAGGCGCGCCGCCGCCTCGCCCATCCGGTACATCGGTTGCCGGACGGTCGTCAGCGGCGGCACCGCGAGGGCGGCGGCAGGGATGTCGTCGAACCCCGCCACCCGTACGTCGTCCGGGACGCGGACACCCTTGTCGCGCAGCATGCGCAGCGCACCGAGCGCCACCATGTCACCCACCGCCAGGATCGTGTCCAGCCCCGCACAGCGCGACAACAGCTCGCCGGTCGCCTGGTACGCCTCGGGTTCGCTCATGTCCGTACGCAGCACGAGGTCCTCGCGCAGCGTCAGGTCGCGCTCGGCCAGTGCGCGGCGCCACCCCCTGTCGCGTTCGGCGCAGAAGGTGAAGTCCGCCGGCCCGGTGATGACGCCGATCCGTTGCGCCCCCACGTCGGCGAGATGCGCGGCCACCTCGTACGCGCCGCGCTCGTTGGTGGTGGCCACCGACGGATAGTCGGGGCGGCTGACCCGGTCGTCGATCATCACCACCGGGAAACCCCGCCGTACATGGAGGTCCCGCAGTTCGGCGAGACCGCCCGGCGGTTCGATCGCGACGACACCGTCGATCGCGCTGCTCTCGACCTGCCGTACGAACGAGGCGAGCGACTGGTCGCCGCGCAGCAACGTCTGGAGCACCAGCGCATAGCCCTGCGCCTCGGCCTCGGTGGCGATGCCGCCCAGGACCTCCAGCATCCACGGCCAGGCTAGTGACGGTACGAGCATGCCGATGGTGCGCTGGCTGCCGCGGGCGAGCCGTACCGCGCTCGCGCTCGGAACGTAGCCGAGCCGGTCCGCGGCGGCCCGAACCCGTTCCACGGTGGCGGCGCCGACGTCCGGGTGGTCGTTGAGTGCCCGCGACGCGGACGCCTTCGACACCCCGGCGGCCGCCGCCACCTGCGCGATCGTCACCCGAGCCATGCACTCCTCCGACCCGCCTGGAACCGGTTCCAGAGAACATAGCCACGTACCGGTGACGCCGTCAATGGGCCCGCGCCGTTTCGCGACCGTGCCGCACCAGGCACGCGTACCTCATGTCGGCGTCCCGAGGCCTCGTTCGCCGTCCCTCGGCGTGGCCGCTGTCGTTGCGAGCGGCCAGACGCCGACGCCCACCGCCACCGGCTCCCTGGCCGTTCGTCCATAGTGGACAGAAACTCGACGGGTACGCCGAGCGCACCGAGGCGCGGTCGGGATCGCCACCGGTCCGTGTGCCGGGGCCGAGAACGGGTATCCCGCTGGTACGAGGAGGTGGCAGCGATGGGGGAGCGTGACCGACGAGACGTGCCCGAGTCCAAGGACGCCGAGGACACCGCCGTACCGAAGTTCGACGTCGCCGAGGAGATTCCGGCTGGTGTGGGACGGGCCGGCGCCGCGGCGTTGCCGGACGACGGGGACGACGAGGAGTACGAGGAGCCCAGCCCGGAGGAGTAGGCCGGCGCAGAGCGGGCCGCCGGAGATCAGTCCATTGTGGACGCGCCCACCGCGTCGGCCATCAGTTCCCGTGCGCGGTCCAGTATCCGGTGGGTCGACCTGCGGTCGTCCAGGCCGGAGATGGCGAGTACGTCGGAACCGAACACGTCGGCGCCGAGTACGCGCGCGGTGTCCGGGTCGGTGCCCCGGCCCTGCTTGTGCCCGGGCGGCGTGAACGGAACGTACCCGCCGGCGCGGAAGGCGGCGAGGGCATCGAGTACCGGTGCCTGGGTGTGATCCACGGAGTGGAAACCGCACCGACGACGCTGCGGGAAACCTGGGTTTGCCGGGGAAGTACGCGGGCACCGGACAACCATGCGGTACCCGATGCCCACGCTGACGTCCCTGGCCGAGGTCGCGCAGGTCCTCGAACACCACCGCGACGTGTACGTGCGGTGGTCGGCGGGCCCCGAGTCCGACTGCGTACAGGAGGGCAGCGTCGACGCGCTGACCGGGGCGGACCTGCCCGGCCTGTCGGCCAACCCGCTGGACGTCGCGTCCTGGTGGGAGGGTTCGGCTGCGCTCTGGGTGGCCCGCCGCCTCTACGACTACAGCCACCTGCGCGAGGAGAAGGGCGAGCACGTCCGGCCCTGGGTACTCACCGGCGAGGCCGTCGACCGTGGACCCGACAACGAACCGCTGATCCGGTGCCGCGAACCGATCGCGTGGATCGACCCGGTGGTCGTACGGGAGGCCACCGCCGAGATCGGCCGGCAGGAGGGGCCCTGGGGCACGCTGAACCGGCGCTGACACCGTCCGCGCCCGGCGTACCGAGTTCTCGCCGGCGGCCGGCTTTCCTTGCAGCCGCGCCATCGCGGCCGCGGCGCCACGGTGGGCGTCCGCGTCGCCTCAGCCCGGCATGGTCTCGCCGCCGGTCGGTGCCAGTACCTCGCCGGTGTAGTAGGACGACAGGTCGTTGCTGGCGAAGAACACGTACGAGGGCGCGATCTCGTCGGGCTGCGCGGGCCGCCGCATCGGTGCCTGGGCGCCGAAGTCCTCGACCTTCTCCGGCGGCAGGGTGGCGGGAATCAGCGGCGTCCACACCGGGCCGGGAGCCACGCAGTTCACGCGGATCCGCCGCTTCGTGAGTGCCTGGGCCAGGGAGTACGTGAGGGCGATGACGGCGCCCTTGGTGGCGGAGTAGTCGATGAGGGTCCTGTTGCCGCGCAGGCCGTTGACCGAGGAGGTGTTGACGATCGCCGCGCCGTCGGGCAGGTGGGCGAGCGCGGCCCGGCTGACCCAGAAGTACGAGTGGATGTTGACCGCGAAGGTGCGCTCCCACTGCTCGTCGCCGAGGTCGGCGGGGTCGTCGACCGGCTCCTGGTACGCGGCGTTGTTGACCAGCAGGTCCAGTCCGCCGAGGCCGGCGGCGGCGTCGTCGACGACCGCGCGGCTGTGCGCCGCCTCGGCCAGGTCCCCAGGCAGCAGGACACACCGACGGCCCTCCGCGGTGACCAGGTCGCGGGTGTGCTCGGCGTCGTCGTGTTCGGACAGGTACGCCACGGCCACGTCGGCGCCCTCCTTGGCGAACGCGACGGCCGTGGCCCGCCCGATGCCCGAGTCCCCGCCGGTGATCAGCGCCCGGCGTCCGGCCAGCAGGCCGCGGCCACGGTAGTGGCGCATCTCGTCGTGCGGCTCCGGTTCCATCTCGCCCGTCTGCCCCGGGTACGGCTGGCGCTGCGCGGGTGGTGTCGTGTGCTCCGTCATGCCCGACGCTTACCCGGGGTCCGGCGGCTCAACCCGGCCGGCCACGATCGGGTTCGTCGTGGCGGTCGGGCTGCCGGGCGCCGAAACCCCAGATGACGCCGACGATCGCCGGCCAGGCGGCGAGTACGCCGAGCGGGTTGCCGTGGGCGATGAGTACTCCGCAGACCGGCAGGACGAGCAGGAGCAGGAAGCCGGTCAGGACCCGGATGCGGCCGTACCGGTGCTCGCGCGGCAGTCGTGGCCGTCCGCGGCGCAGCCCGTCGGCGAAGCGGTGGTCGGTGGCGGTGGCGGCCCGGTCGATCTCGTCGAGCAGGCGCCGTTCCTGTTGGTTCAGCATGGTGGTGGCGTACCCGGTTGGTCGGTGTCCACGCGGCGGGTGCGGAAGCGGTCGCCGGCCGCGGCGGGTCGGTTTCGGTTCGGTCCGACCGGCGGGGATTTCCGGGGCGTGGGCGTTTGCGGGTGGGCGGATGCGGGCAACCGCTGTACGGTGCGGGCGCCCCGAGGGGGCGGGGGCCGGCGCTGCAGGTGGGGGTCCGGTGGCCCGGCGCGACGGCGCCGGGCCACCGGTGTGTCGGCAGGTGGCGCGCCGCGGCGGACCGGCTCACACCTCCCGGTCGTCGCGCCGTACGCGCCGGCGATGGCTGGTGTCGCACCACGGGTACCGGCGGCTGCGGCGGCACGTGCAGACCGCGACCACGAAACGGTCCGAACGGGCCCGGGTTCCGTCCGGCAGCACCACCTCGACAGGTCCCTCGATCAGGACCGGACCGCCGGGCACGACCCGGACGGTGCGCGCGGCGGGCGCCGGACCGGCCGGCTCAGGCGTGTGCACGGATCACCACCAGTTCCTCCGTGTACTGGTCCGGGCGGATGCGGCCCAGGCGCCGCAACCAGCTCCGCTGCCGGCGCAGTACCGGGCCGAAAGGCAGCCGCCGGCGCGCCACGACCTCGGCCGACAGCCCCGAGGCGGACAGGTCGCGCAGGGTCCGGTGTTCGTCCGACAGCGTCGACTGGACCAGCAGCAGCACCCCGTCCGGGCCGAGCAGCCGCGGTGTCGCCGCGCAGATCCGGTCCAGTACCGACCGGCCGTCCGGCCCCGCCGCCCAGCTCCGGGACCGTGGCCCCGGCGTACCGGCGGCCGGCACGTACGGCGGGTTGGCCACGACGAACTGGTACCCGCGCCGGCCAGGACGGTGCAGATCGCCGCGCTCGACGCGCACCGGTACCCGCCGCAGCGTCGCGTTGAGCCGGGCGGACAGGACGGCCAGCGGCGAGATGTCCACCGCGGTGACGTGCGCCGCGCCCCGGCGCGCGGCGACCACGGCGAGCGCGCCGCTGCCGGTGCACAGGTCGAGTACGCGGGATCCGGGCAGGGTCCGCTCAGCCGACAGCGCCCCGGCCAGCAGCCAGGTGTCGTGCTGCGCCCGGTACACGCCGGGCAGTCGAATCAACCACTGGGGCCGGATACCGCGGTACGGCCAGGTCAAACGCGCGCCGGTCACCGACCCGCCGTCTGTGTGACCAGCCAGTCGACACTGCCGGCCACGCCCAGCCCGCGCGCGGCCCGCCGCAGCCGGCCGGCACCGGTACCGGAGCGTCGCAGTCGCGCCAGCGTACGCGTGACCAGGTCCTGGTCACCGGCGTCGGCGAGTGCCGCACCGACGTGGCGTACGAGCGCGTCGAGCAGTTCGCCGGCGGCCACCCGGACGCCGCGTCCGGTCGCGACGCCCGGGCCGTCGAGGCCGTACCGGGCCGCGGACCAGACCGCTGCGGCCGCGACCTCGCCGGGCAGCTGGGGCGCCGGCCGGCCGGCGGCGGCGTCCCGTTGCGCCGTGCGTACCAGGGCGCGGGCGAGGACGGCGAGCAGCACGGACTCCTCGACGGTGCCGGCCGCGTCCGCGGCGCGCAGCTCCACGGTCGGCAGGTGCTCGGATCGCCGCGCGAGCCAGAACGACATGTGCCGGTCGACCAGGACGCCGCAGTCCACCAACCGGTCGACTGCCGCGTCGTACCGCTCCGCCGTGCCGAACGTCGGGGCGATCCCGAACCCCGGAAACCGGAACTGCAGCACCGCGCGCCAGCTGGCGTACCCGGTGTCGTCGCCGTCGTGGAACGGCGAGTTCGCGGACAGCGCGAGCAGCGTCGGCAACCACGGCCCGATCCGGTCCAGTACGGCCACCGCCGTGTCGTGGTCGGGTACGCCGACGTGGACGTGGCAGCCGCAGGCCTGGTAGTCGCGCACGACGCCGGCGTAGTACCGCTGGATCCGCTCGAACCGGTCACCGCTGGTCGGCTCGGTCCTGCCGGGCAGAACCGGCACGCCGACCGACACCAGCCGTACGCCGCAGCGGCGGGCCGCCCCGGCCAGCGCCGACCGTGCCTCGACGAGCTGGGCGTGCAGGTCCGCGGCCTCGGTACAGACCCCGCTCGCCGCCTCCACCTGGCTGCGCAGCAGCTCGCGCTTGAGTTCCGCCCGGGTCGTGGGACACGCCGCCAGCACCCGGTCCGCGGCCGGTACTGGCCGGCGGGTTCCCGGATCGACGAGCAGGAACTCCTCCTCGACGCCGAGGGTCGCGAGTTCGGCCATGCGTACCTCCCGACCGCGCCTGTACCCGCGCGTCGCGTGGCGAACCACGACCGGATCACCCGAACCGGGACTCTGCCCACCGGGAGGGTTTACCGGCGCCGGCAGCGCGCACCCCACCGTATGGGTGTCTCGACTCTTCTCGACCGCGCCGCCGCCACGTCCTGGCTGGACCGGGTCGCCCGGCCGCTGCGGGCGGCGGCAGGCGCCGTCCTGCGCCCCCGCGGCCTGCGCGAGCTGCTGCAGGGCGTCCCGATCGGCCACGCCCTCCACCCGGTACTCGTCCAGGTACCCGTCGGAGCGTGGACCAGCGCCGCGGTACTGGACCTGATGCCCGGGCAGCGCCGGGCGGCGGACGTGTTGATCTCCGTCGGGTGGCTCGGCGCCCTCCCGGCGGCCACGGCGGGCTGGGCCGACTGGTCCGCCCAGCGCCCGGAACACCAGCGCGTCGGGCTGGTGCACGTCACCGCCAACGTCCTGGCGCTCGGCCTGTACGCAGGCTCGTTGGTGGCCCGCGCCCGGGGCCGCAGGCTGCTCGGCCGTACCCTCTCCTACTCCGGGTACGCGGTGGCGGGGACGTCGGCGTACATCGGCGGGCACCTCGTGTACCGGCAGGCGGCCGCCGTCAACCACGCCGCGTCGGTGCCCTACCTGGCGCCGGGCGACTGGTCCGCGGCCGGTCCGCTGAGCGACGTACCGGAGGGTCGGCCGGTGGCCCGGATGGTCGACGGCATCCCGGTCTGCCTCTACCGCGACGGCGAGCACCTCTACGCGCTCGCGGACCGGTGCAGCCACCTGGCCGGGCCGCTGCACGACGGCGACGTGGCCGCCGGGGCGGTCACCTGTCCCTGGCACGGCAGCACGTTCGACCTGGCGGACGGCCGGCGACGGGGCGGTCCGGCCACCGCACCGCAGCCGTCGTTCGACACCCGGGTACGCGACGGCCAGGTCGAGGTCCGCTACCGCAGCGTCCGCAACCGCAGCTGAGGTACGGACGCGGGCCGTCAGGGGGCCGGCAGCGGAGTGCGCAACGACGTCCGCCCCTCGTCCCAGGCGCCCGCCAGGTGCGCGGCGAACCGGTCCTCGACGAGTCCGGTCGCCTCCACCCCGAACACCACGTCCGGCGCGAGCGCGGGTTCCGTGTCGAGCAGCCCACCCACCACGTCGTGCCGCATGACCTGTTCGTGTACGGCGTCCGCCTCGATGTGTTCGGTGTAGAACTCGGCGCACTCGTCCGGCGCGCCCATCCGTTGCAGCGCCTCGGCGAGCCGGCGCGCCGACGGCGGGGTGGTGATCTCGGCCGCCGCGAAGTGCCCGACGAGCGCGCCGCGCAGACCCTGGTGCAGGCCCAGCAGCGACATCAGGTTGACCACGGCCAGCATCGGCCCGGGTACGTCGTCCAGGTACGCCAGGTACCGTGCGTCGAGGCCCAGTCCGGCCATCAGGTCGGCGAAGAGGCGCTGGTGCATACGGTCCCCGCGCCCGGCGCCGTACTCGTCGTACTCGACGGCCACGAGCGCCGCCTTGGCCGGGCCGGACAGCCGGGGGATCACCCAGGCCTGCGGGTCGGCCTCCTTCAGGTGGTAGATCGACCGTTGCGCGACGTACTCCCGCATCTGGTCGAGGTCGCCGCGGTCCCGCAGCCGCCGCGCCAACCCGCCGCCGTCGACCGGTTCGACCAGGAGCGCGTCGATCGTCGCCGCCGCGTCCCGACCGCCCGACGTGCCGGCACGCAGCGCGTCGAGGAACGCCCGCTCCATCGTGCCCCGGAACTGCAGCAGCGCCGGATCCCACTCCCAGCCCGGATCCACGCCGGCGAACGACCGGTAGTGCAGCTCGTAGCACACGTGCAGGGCGAGCTGAAGGTCGTCACCGTACGGGTCGGCGCCGGCCACCGAGGGCGCGCGCAACGTACCTCCCGGCGGCGCGGCAAGCGCGTCGAGTACGGACGCCGACAGCACGCCGCGCGGCCGGGGCAGCTCGGGCCAGGTCACGGTTCCCCACCTTCCGGTCGCGGACCCTTCGGTCTTCCCGTCAGGCGGCCGGAGAAACGCCGCCACCCCACCGACTCGTGCCCGGCAGCGGCGTGCGCCGTCGGGTGTCGCCACGGCGTGGGCGGTCGGGGGCCACAGCAGCCGTCGTACGCCGGCCTCGCCCTCGGCGCGGTGGACCTGCTGGCCGATGCCGCCCTCCGGCGCCGACCGAGCCCGGCCGCGCCGCCCGGCGGCAGCACAGTTCCCCGGCCACCAATGGCGGTGGTTCCGGACCCGTTCGCCCGGGTCCTGCGGTACGTGCCGGCTTCGCCCACCCGACCCACCGTCCGGAACCGGCGACCGCCCACGATCCCTCGGTATCGGCAGGCGACTCGGCCGGCCCGTTGTCACCGCGAGCGGCGTACGTCCTCGGGATCGATCTGGCGGGGCGTCGCGGTGTGCGGCGGGTACGGGCGGTTGCGCCAGGCGATCCACGCGCAGGTGGCGGCGACCGCGGCCGCCGCCACCACGATCCCCGCGATCCACGCGTAGTCGACCCGGCCGTGCGCGGCCCAGACCGCCAGGACGCCGAGTTCGCCGCCGGCCAGTCCGGCGCACGCGGCGAGCAGGATCCCGGCGCGCCGCGGGGCCGGTAGCAGGAGCCGGCCGCCGACGCCGAGCACGATGGCGGCCAGGCCGACTCCGACGATTGCGATGACCATCGAGCCTCCCCTGTCGGTCGAGACCCGACAGCTACCCGGGATCCGCGGGCCCATGCCCGGGATGCGGTGGCGCCGCCCCGCAACCCGGGCAGGCGTCGCCCGGTTCTCCCTCTGCTCGCGCTTTCGCCGCGGCCGCTGTACGCCCGCGAGTGCGGGGCGGTGGTGACCGTGGAGGACCACCGGCCGGAGGGCGCACCCGGCGAGGCGGTGCTCGCGGACACCGGCACCGCGGCGCCCGTCACCCGGCTGGCCGTCCGCGACCTGCCCGGCTCCGGTACTCCGGCGGAGCTGCGGCACGCGGCGGGCATCGACGCGCAGGCGATCATGCGTGCCGCAACCTCCTTCGTACGTCCCCGTCCACCGGCGCACCAACGCTGAGCCGGCGGGCCGGACACCGTGCGGCGCAACGGTTCCGGCCCGGCGGACCTGTCGCCCCTGTCCGACGTGTACGCCCGGGTGGCAGGTGTCCGGCCGCCGGGTGCGGACCGGCCGTCCGGGGGCGGAACGGGCGGACTGCCCGGCCCGGTACCGGCCGTGCGGGTGTAACCCGCGGAGTGGCGGGCAGACGGAGGGTGGATGTTCGTCAGTGAGGGGGAGACCATGTCGGCGGAGACGGGGCACGTGACGGGTACGAAGGACAAGGACTACGACGTGATCTGGTTCGTGGAGACGTGTCTGAGCAACGTGTTGCGGTTGGAGGAGTACGCCGGGGATGCGGAGCGGGCGGGTGACGGTGAGCTGGCCGCGTTCTTCCGGCGGGCGCAGGAGAACAGCCGGAAGGGTGCGGAGCAGGGCAAGGAACTGCTCCTGCAACGCCTCGGCTGACCCGCCGGCACCCGCGGGCTCCGGCCCGTGCCGACGACACGTCGCACGCCGGGCCCGCCACCGCGCGCCCGGGGCCGACCCTCAGTCCCCGGCGGGCCTGGGCGCGCCCGTCCGTCCACAGTGGACGATGATCAGAGCGGTTTGACCAGGTCGACCGTACCGGCCCCGGTCGCCACGGTCTCGTAACCGGACGACCGGTACAGCCGGATGTTGTGGGTACTGGCGCTGCCCGTCGTGAGGCTCGCCGTACGGGTCAGCCCGGCCGGTGCCTGCGCCTCGGCGTACGTGAGGAGGGCGCGGCCGATGCCCCGGCCACGCTGGTCGGGGGCGACCATCAGCCGGCCGATCTGCCACGTGTCGCCGCTGCGCCGGGCGCGTACGGCGCCGACGAGGCGGGCGCGGTCGCGCAGGCACCACACCGACCACGTACCGAGCCAGTCTCGGACGTCGCCGGCGTCCTCGTGCAGCGCGGCGATGTCGAGGGTGTCGTTGGCGAGGGCCTCGTCGACCCAGCAACACCGTTGCAGGACAAGGATCTCGTCCGCGTCGTCGGGCGTGGCGCGGCGCAGGGTGAGCCCGTGCCACGGGTCGTCGGCCACCGGCGCGGCCGCGGCGAGCGGTGCGACGACGCTCGCGATCCGGTACAGCTCGGCGAGGGCGTCGCGCGCGCGGTCGTCCAGCGCCGGGCTGCCGGGTACGGTGCCGTCGAGGACCGTGTCGGCGATCCGCAGGAACAGGTCGGCGCCGACCGGGATCATCCGCAGCGCGGTCGTCACCTGCCGTGCCATCTGTACGCCGCGGGTGCCGGCCGACGTGTTGCCGTACCCGAGGAACAGGACCGGCTTGAACGCCCACTCGTCGTACAGGTAGTCGAGCGCGTTCTTGAGCGTCGCCGGCATCCCCCCGTTGTACTCGGGGGTCACGAGGACGATCGCGTCGGCGGCGGACACCCGGGCGCTCCACGCGCGGGAGTGCGCGTGCACGTACCGGCCGGTGGAGGGGTGGTCGGGTTCGTCGAGGAACGGCAGGCCGATGGTGGCGAGGTCGGCGATCTCGACGTCGACGCCCAGCTCGGCGGCCGTGGTTCGGGTCGCCCGGACGAACCAGTCGGCCACGGCCGGGCCGACCCGGTGCGGCCGGCTGCTGGCGACGACGACCAGTACCCGCGTTTTCTGTGACATGTCAACGAAGCTACGCCGGCTTCATTGACATGTCAACGGTAGGTACGCTGGTGCCCGTGAGCGGTACCCGATGGCTGAACGAGGACGAGGAACGCGCCTGGCGCGCCCTGCGCCGGATGCTGACCACGCTGCCCGCCCGGATCGGCCGCGACCTCGCCGACCAGGGCCTCTCCAACCCCGACTACGAGGTGCTCAGCACCCTGTCCGAACGCCCCGACCGGCGCTGGGGCCTCAAGGACTTCGCCGACAAGATGCAGTGGAGCCGCAGCCGGCTCTCCCACCACGTCGCCCGCATGGAGGCGCGCGGCCTCGTCGACCGCGAACCCGACCCGCACGACGCCCGCGGCTCCATCTACCACCTCACCGACCACGGCTTCGAGGTACTCGCCGCCGCCGCGCCCGGCCACCTCGCCTCCGTACGGCGGCGGCTGCTCGACCACCTCAGCGCCGACGAACTCGCCGTACTGGAGAAGCTCGCCACCCGCATCGCCGACCTCCCCGACTGACCACGGCATCGACGGTGCAGCGACCGGTGTTTGGCCGGGAACCGGCCGGGTAGCCGGCCAGCATGTCGAGCCGCGGCGCCGGTCGCGGCGGAACCGGAGCACGCCATGAACCCGCACCACACCCGGACGATGGTGGCGCCGGAGCGACCCGGCCCACTGCCGCCCGACCCGCCGCGGCAGCCGCCGGACCGGCCGAGCCCCATGCCGCCCGACCCGGTACCGCCGGACCGGCCGAGCCCGCTGCCGCCCGACCCGGCGCCCGAGCCGGGCCTGCCGCCGCACTGACCGCCATACGACCGACGGGTACCCGCCGGCGGTAGTGCGGGAGTACGCGCTGGTTCGCGGTGGCGCCCGCGTACCGGTGGCGTTGCCGAGGCGGCGAGCGTACTGGCTAGCTGACGGCGGGCCGCCACCAGTAACGGCCGATCGTGAGGTCCTGCAGCGCCCGCAGCCGTTCCGCGGCCATCCGCGCGCCGTCCGGACCTTCCCACGCGACGAGCAGATCCGACAGCAGGTACGCGGCTTCGCGAAGCTCGCACTCGCCGCGCAGTACGTCGACCGGGGTGCCCGTCGCCGCGGACACCACATCGAGCACGACGCCGGCGTGCGGCCCGCTGAACCGCGCGAGGAAGAACCAGTCGTCCACCGGTGCGCCGAGCCGGGCCCACTCGAAGTCCAGCAGCGCCGTCACGTCCCGGTCGCGTACGAGCCAGTTGCCCCAGTGGCAGTCGGCGTGCACCGGCACGGTCACCGGCGCGTACGCGGGGGCCTTCGCGGCGATGCGCGCCACCCCGTCCAGCACCCGCCCCGGTACTCCCCGGTCGAGTGCGGCGAGGCGGTCGAGGTCGGCGCGGAGCGCGGCGCGGCCGCTGAACCCGCCGTGGTCGAGTACCTGGCGGAGGACGGTGTGCACGGACGGTGGCGGGGTCCAGGCGTGCAGCCGGCCGAGCCGTTCGACCGCCTGCCCGGCCCACCGGCGCGCGGTCGCGGCGTCGACGCCGGGCAGCCCCATCCCCGGCGCCTTTCCCGGTACGCGGCCGTAGCAGGCGTACCGGACCGCGCGCGGGCCCGAACCGTGTACGCCGCTGGCGAGCAGCGGTGCGGTCAGCGCGGCGGGCAGGTGCGGCGCGAGGGCGATCTCGCGGCCGAGCCGGGTGTGCCGGTCGGCGTCGATGACTTTGACCACGACGTCCGCGCCGAGGAAGACGTGGTGGGACAGGCTGTCCACGGCGGCCAGCGGGCCCGGGTCGCGCCCGAGCGCCGCGGCGGCGACGGTCCGCGCGACGTCGGCGAGCATCAGTCGCCCTCGGTCCAGGCGAGCCAGGCGTCCAGCGCGGGACCGGGCGGGTTGAGCCGGCGCGCCCGGTCGGCGTTCTCCTCGTCTCCCGGTACGACCTCGGCGAGGACCAGCACCTCGGCGCGGTCCGTACCGGTGCCGAACAGGCCCTCGGCGTCGAGCTGGCGCAGCGCCGCCTCGATCGCCCGCAGCCGCAGCTCGTACTCCGCGCCGGACTCGGCGTCGTCGGCGAGGTCGAACACCTCGGGCCGGGCGGCGAACAGCTCGCGGACCGGGGCGAGGTGGTGCTCGCCGACGATCGAGAACGGCGAGTCCGCGTACGAGAAGCGCACGGCGTCGGCGTCCGGCCGCCCCGCGAGCGCCTCGTACGACCACGCGGACAGGGCCGGCCCGTACGCCTCGCCGGGGGTGGTGAGCGTGACGTAGTAGAACCGGTGGCCCGGGTTGTCCCGGTACAGCTCGGTCAGGGCGGCGCGGGTGGCGTCGGCGAGCGCCGCGGCGAGGTCCGCTTCGGTCGGTATCACCCCGACAGTGAACCGAACGGCCCGGCGGCCGGCGTCGCCGGGTCCGCCGCATTCGGCTCAACCAGGCCGTAACGAGGCAGGGCGGACCCGCGAAGTCGGCCGCACCGGATACCCCCGGGGGGTTGACAACGGGGGCCGGGCCGGGGCATCCTTCGTGTCGAGCGAATACCCACTGGGGGTATGAGAGGAGTGGGTGATGGCGACGACGACGTACCAGGTCCTGGGGATGACGTGCGACCACTGCGTGCGCAGCGTCCGGACCGAGGTCGGCGGGATCGACGGAGTCCGCGACGTACGGGTGGATCTGGCGAGCGGCCAGCTGACGGTCACCGACGACGGCCGCGTGACGCCCGGCCAGATCCGCGACGCGGTCGCCGAGGCCGGCTACGACCTGCGGGAAGAGTCATGAGAACCGGCGCGAAGCTGGCCGGCTTCGCCCTCGCGCTCGCCGCCCTCTTCGGCGGGGCGTACGGCGTGGGGCACGTCGTCGGCCCGCTGCGCGGCGAGCCGGCCGTCGAACGGCCCGTACCACAGCACGACGGCGACATGCCGGGGATGGGGGAGCGATGAGCACCGGGGTGGACCGGGCGACCGGCACGATCGAACTCGCGATCGGCGGCATGACCTGCGCCTCCTGCGCGGCCCGGATCGAACGCAAGCTCAACAAGCTGGACGGCGTGACCGCCGCGGTCAACTACGCCACCGAGAAGGCCACGGTCACCTTCCCGGACACGGTACGGCCGGCGGACCTGGTCGCCGAGGTCGAGAAGGTCGGCTACACCGCGGCGTTGCCGGCCCCCGAGGCGACGGCCGACGATGCCGACGGCGACCAGCGCGACGAGCTGCACCCGTTGCGGCAGCGCCTGATCACCTCCCTCGTACTCACGGTCCCCGTGGTGCTGCTGGCGATGGTGCCGGCGCTCCAGTTCGACAACTGGCAGTGGCTGTCGCTGACGCTGGCCGCGCCGGTCGTGGCGTACGGCGGGTGGCCGTTCCACCGGGCCGCGGCCACGAACCTGCGGCACGGCGCGGCGACGATGGACACCCTGGTGTCGCTGGGCACGCTCGCCGCGTTCGGCTGGTCGCTGTGGGCGCTGTTCCTCGGTACCGCGGGCGAACCGGGCATGCGGCACGGGTTCGAGCTGACCAGCCACGGATCGAGCAACATCTACCTGGAGGCCGCGTCCGCGGTCGTCACGTTCCTGCTCGCCGGCCGGTACTTCGAGGCCCGCGCGAAGCGTCGCGCCGGGGCCGCGCTGCACGCCCTGCTGCAACTCGGCGCCAAGGACGTCGCCGTACTGCGCGGCGGCACCGAGCACCGGGTACCGGTCGGTGACCTCGTCGTCGGCGACCGCTTCGTCGTACGGCCGGGGGAGAAGGTCGCCACCGACGGCGTCGTCGACGAGGGATCCTCGGCGGTGGACGCGTCCATGCTCACCGGCGAGCCCGTACCGGTGGAGGTCGGGCCGGGCGACGAGGTGGTCGGCGCGACCGTCAATGTCGGCGGCCGGCTGGTCGTGCGGGCCACCCGGGTCGGCGCGGACACGCAGCTGGCGCAGATGGCGAAGCTCGTCACCGACGCGCAGAACGGCAAGGCCGCCGTCCAGCGGCTCGCGGACCGGATCTCGGCAGTGTTCGTCCCGGTCGTCATCGCGATCGCGGTCGCCACGCTCGGCTTCTGGCTCGGTACCGGCGGCGGGCTGACGGCCGCGTTCACCGCGGCGGTGGCCGTCCTCGTCATCGCCTGCCCGTGCGCGCTCGGCCTCGCCACGCCGACCGCGCTGCTGGTCGGTACCGGGCGCGGCGCGCAGCTCGGCATCCTCATCAAGGGCCCCGAGGTACTGGAGTCCACCCGTCGCGTCGACACCGTCGTACTCGACAAGACCGGCACGGTGACGACCGGGCGGATGAGCCTCGCCGGCGTACACCCGGCCGACGGTGCGGACGCCGGCGAGGTGCTGCGGCTGGCCGGAGCGCTGGAACACTCCTCGGAACACCTGATCGCGCAGGCGATCGCCCGCGCCGCCGCCGACCACGGCGAACTGTCCACAGTGGACGACTTCGGCAACGTCGCCGGCTCGGGCGTACGCGGGGTCGTCGACGGCCACGCGGTACTCGTCGGCCGGCCGTCGCTGCTCGCCGACTGGGCGATCGAGCTGCCGGCGGACCTGGACCGGGCGATGGCCGACGCGCAGGCCCGCGGCGAGACCGCCGTCGCGGTCGCGGTCGACGGCACCGCCCGCGGCGTACTCACCGTTGCCGACACCGTGAAGCCCACCTCGGCCGAGGCGGTACGCCGGCTGCGGGCACTCGGGCTGCGCCCCGTCCTGCTCACCGGCGACAACGCCCGCGTCGCGGCCACCGTCGCCCGCCAGGTCGGCATCGACGAGACCGACGTCATCGCCGACGTCCTGCCCACCGACAAGGTCGACGCGGTACGCCGGCTCCAGTCCGAGGGCCGGGTCGTCGCGATGGTCGGCGACGGCGTCAACGACGCGGCCGCGCTCGCCCAGGCCGACCTCGGCCTCGCCATGGGCACCGGCACCGACGCCGCCATCGAGGCCGCCGACCTCACCCTGGTACGCGGCGACCTGCTCGCCGCCGCCGACGCCATCCGGCTGTCCCGCCGTACGCTGCGCACCATCAAGGGCAACCTGTTCTGGGCCTTCGCGTACAACGTGGCGGCGCTTCCGCTGGCCGCGGCCGGGCTGCTCAACCCGATGATCGCGGGCGCGGCCATGGCGTTCAGTTCGGTGTTCGTGGTGTCGAACAGCCAGCGGCTGCGGCGGTTCCGGGCACTGCCCGCGCCCGCCGTCGCCGGCACGGCACCCGCCACGACGGAGCCCACTCCCGTCGCCGCCGCCCGCTGACGGTACGACCCGCGTCGGGTCCGGCTGCCACGCCGGACCCGACGCCCGCGGTACACGGCAACGAGGCGGCGGCGGTCGGGCATCAGCCGACGCTGGCACAGGTCACACGAGCCACCGGCCGCCGCATCGCGGGCCCCGGATCACCGCGGAGACGGCGACCGCTGTCAACGGAAACCCCTTCACCGCACCGAATCCAGCCGACCGGAGGCTGGAAGCCACGAGACGAGTCCGGCGTCGAACTCCGCGAGCCGCCAGCCGCGGAGTGCTGCTCGGTGTCGAAAACCCTTGCCCGGCAAGGGATCCAGGTACGAAAGGTCGGCGGTGCCGCCGGCCTTCATCGAGAGACGGAGCTGCCATGAACGAGACCGAACTGACGATCGTCGACGAGTCGGCGTCCTGCGCCTGCTGCGCGGCCCCCGCCACCACCCCGGCCGAGGCACCCGACGCCACCGTGTACGCGGTCGGCGGCATGACCTGCGGTGGATGCGCGGGCCGGGTGACGGCCGCGGTGACCGACCTGCCCGGCGTACGCGAGGCGCGGGCGGACCCGGCCACCGGACAGGTGGCCGTGTACGCTGACCCTCAGCCCGACACGGAGCGGATCGCCGCCGCGGTCACGGCGGCCGGCTACACGTTCGCCGGGCCGGTCGGCGCGTGAGCGACACGCCACGGCCCACCGTGTACGGCACCGGTTGGTGCCCCGACGTCGCCCGGTCCCGCGCACTGCTCGACCGGCGCGGCATCGCGTACGACTACGTGGACGTCGACGCCGACCGGGCCGCGGCGAAGCGGGTGTACCGGCTGCAGCGGGGAACCCGGCGGGTGCCGACCATCGTGCTCGCCGACGGCACCGTACTCGTCGAGCCGACCGACGACGAGCTGGCCGCCGCCCTCGACACCCGTACCTGACCCCCGCCGGTGGCGGCACGCTTGGCGCCGCCACCGGCGAGCGCCTCGCGCTCGGGACTCCTCCCGGCGCGGAACCGTACGCTGGCGGGATGTCCAGCAGAGCGCGTCGCGGGATCGCCGCGACGGTGGTGGCGGTGCTCGCCCTCGCGACCGGGTGCGGGGGTGGTGGCGAGGACGCCGGGCCGCGCTGGCACGCCGACTACGTGAGTACGTCGTGCGGCGCGGTGCTGACCAGGGTGCTGCCGGTGTCGAGCGACGAGGGGTGGGCGGTCGGGCAGGAACCCGCTGGCTGCGCCCGTACCAGCGGCAGGGATGGCACCGCGCAGGGCGTCGTACTCCACCGGCACGGTGACACGTGGCGCCGCGCCACGCTGCCGTCACCGCTGCTGTCGCCGTACCACGGGGCGCAGCTGGCGGGTGCCGCGCTCGCCGCGTCGGGGCCGGACGACGTGTGGCTGTTCGGCCGGCTGGGCTCCGGCGACACGGCCACACAGGGAATGCCGGCGGCGGCGCGCTGGGACGGCCGCCGGTGGACCCGGATCACGACCGACTTCGACGTGGCGCAGGCGGTCGTGTTCGCGCCGGACGACGTGTGGGCCTTGTGCAGCAACGAAACCACGCAGCCGGTACGCCACTGGGACGGGCGGCGCTGGACGGCGGCCAGCCTGCCGGTCGACGTCTTCGGCGCCATGGCCGGTACCGGCCCGGACGACCTGTGGGTGGTCGGCAGTGACCAGAACCCGGGCGGCGCCGGGCACCATCCGGCCATCGCGCACTTCGACGGTACGGGCTGGACGGCGGTGCCCACGCCGACGTACCGGAACGTCCGGCCGGCCCCGGACGACCGGGCGCGGCTGACCGCCGTCGTCCCGGTCTCGGCGACCGACGCGTGGGCGTTCGGCGTCCACGTCGACGAGGACACCGGCGGTGGCTCGCCAGGGCAGACCGTGCTCGCGCTGCACTGGGACGGTACGCGCTGGCGGCAGGCCCCGAAGGCGCTCACCGCCGGCATGACGCGGACCCCGCCCGACACCGGCCTGTCCGCCACCACGGACGGCGCCGGCGGCTTCGTCCTCGCCACCCTGTACGGCGCGGCCGAGCACCGTACGGCCGCCGGTGTCCGCCGGACGATCGGTCGTCCGGCGCCGGTCGCCGGCCGCTCGGGGAAGACGCCCGACCGGCAACGCCTCCAGGTGTACGACCTCGCCCGCGTACCCGGAACCCGCGAGGTCTGGGCCGCCGGCGCCGTCGGGCTCACCCTGCACGGCGGGGACGACTTCGCCCGCGCCACGATCCTCTCGTACCCGGGATGAGCGCGGCACCGCCGCCGCCCGGAGGGCGCGTGGGATCCGGTGCAGGCGCGGGGATCGGCCGACGCGACGCGAACCGGTCCGCTGTCGGGAGGTGCGTGGGGTCCGGTGGAGGCGCGGGGATCGGCCGACGTGACGCGAACCAGCCCGACGACCCGGGCAGGTGGCGGGGGCGGCGTAGCGTTCGGCCGTGATCCTCGAAGCGGTGTACCTGGTGCCGGCCGCGGTGTGGACCGGGTCGATGACGTACAGCCTGGTGGTGGTGCAGCCGCGGAGCGCCCGTTTCCTCACCGACGACGACCAGCTGGAGGAGTACCTGACGGTGCTCGCGCAGGGCAACCGGTCGCGGGTGCTCGGGATCGCGGCGACCCTGATCGTGTCGGCAGCGGCGCTCGCCCTGCTGTGTCCCTGGCCGGGCGCCCGTGCCGTGTACTCCACGGCGCTCGGGCTCGACCTCGCCGCAACCGCCGTCTTCTGGTACGTGTCGTGGCGGCACTGGCCGGCCCGCGTGTTCGCCCGCCGCGCGGAACGCCCGGCGCTGCGCCGCCGGTTGCTGCTGTGCGCCCGGGCGATCTGGCTGCTCGTCGGCGCGGGGT
This sequence comes from Actinocatenispora rupis, assembly GCF_016861975.1. Taxonomy (GTDB): domain Bacteria; phylum Actinomycetota; class Actinomycetes; order Mycobacteriales; family Micromonosporaceae; genus Actinocatenispora; species Actinocatenispora rupis. The sequence goes on from NZ_BOMB01000019.1 coordinate 88,247, forward strand.
TCGGGCTCACCCTGGTCGCCAGCGTCGGCCTCCGGTAGGGCGACCGGGATCCGGATCGTCGTCGCCGGCTCCAGCGGGCCGATCGGCGCCGCGCTGTTCGCCGTGTACCGGGGGACCGGCACGTGGGATCCGCCTCGTACGGCGGCCGGCGCGGGCGAGCTCGAACCCGGCCCGGCCCGCGGCTCCCCGAGGTACCGGGCAGTCGCCGCATCCGTCCGGAAACGCTTGGTACTGAACGGATTCCGCTTTCACTCGTGTTCCGCGGAGCGACGCCGCCGGAGTTGTTCGAACGACTGGCGCAATCGAATGACTCAACCGTCTTGCGCGATCGTGCAAGTCGCTGTTACGGTTTCCCGGCACGTACCTGGCAAGGGAGAAACCATGAACGACACCGCCATCCGCTCCGACCTGTTCCTCGACGGCCGCCGACTGTCGTACCTCGACTTCGGCGGTACCGGCCGCCCACTGGTCGCGCTGCACGGGCACCTGTCCGAAGGCGCCACGTTCGCCGACCTCGCCCGGCAGCTCGGCCCCGAGTGGCGGGTGATCGCCCCGGACCAGCGCGGCCAGGGGGAGTCGGACCGGGCCGGCGAGTACACGCGGGAGGGTTATCTCGCGGACCTTGAGGCGTTCCTGGACCAGCTGGGGTTGGACCGGGTCGCGCTGCTCGGCCACTCGCTCGGCGCCATCAACGCCTACCAGTTCGCCGCGCGGCATCCCGGACGCGTCAGCGCGCTCGTCGACGCCGAGGGCGCCGCCGAGCTCGGACTCGACGGTGCCAACCCGTTCGGTTTCCTGCTGGACCTGCCGTACGAGGCGGATTCCCGTGCCGCGCTCGTCGCGGGACTCGGTCCGGCCGCACCCTACTTCGCCGACCGGCTACGGGAAAACGCGGACGGACGCTGGCGGCTGCCGTTCCACCCGCGGGACATGTACGAGTCGGAGGACCATGTGCACGGCGACCACTGGGCGGACTGGACCGCGACGACCTGCCCGGCCCTGCTGATCCACGGTACGACCGGAGTGATCCCGCCCGAGCAGGTCCGCGCGATGGTCGAACGCCGGCCCGGCACCACGTCCGTCGAGCTGGACGCCGACCACATGGTCTACACCGGCGCGCCGGACGAGTTCGCCGCCGCCGTCCGTACCTTCCTCGCCACAAGTTCTCGGTGAGTGTCCAACGGATCCGGTGGACGGCGGGGCGGGGCTACTGCTCAGGAGGGCGGTCGCCTCGCTCCGCCGTCCGAGCGCTCACTCACCCTCGTTCGACGCCTGGATCGATGCCAGCTCGTCCCGCAGCCTGTCGCGAAACCACGGGGTGAAGAGTCGGATCGACCCGTCCATGACCAGCGTCGCCGACGCGTGGGACACGCCGAGGACGTCCGACAGGGCATCGATCGCCCCGGCGCGATCAGGTGAACGCTCCAATGCCTGGCGCACCTCGTCCCACTGGGACACCACCCGCAGGCACGCATCGAGAGTCTCGGCCCGCAGCACTGCTGCGTCGTGCTGACCCATCACGACTCCTCACCGCGGCGTCCAGACAGCCTCGGACGAGGCTACAGCTCCGTGCACACTCCGGCAGAGACGTGACCGTGCCGCATCGCCGCGGCAGGTCGGCGTATGAACGGGCCGCCGGGCGCGCAGTGCAGGCGGCTCGTTCGGTCCGGCGGCGTCCGCGACCACCAACGCACCGGCGACGGCTGCCGGGGTACGAGACGCGGTACCGGCCGGTCGAGGTGACCGCCGCCGACACGCACTCCGGGTACGACCGTGCATGCCGCCGGAGTACCAGGCGTGGCGCCCCGCGCGGTGCGGTGCGGGACCGTCGGGCGAACCCACCGTCCACAGTGGTCGGACGGGCCGTCCTTTCCTTTGTGGGGCACCATTGCCCGGAACGGAACACGCGCCACCTGAGGCGCCCAGACGGGACGGCCGTGCGTCGTCTCCGGGATGTCCCGCGTGGCCCGGCGCTTCCTACGTACGCTGCGTGCATGGCCAAGCCAGTGACAGCGCTGCTGTGTGGCGCGGGTTGCGTCGTCGCCGCCATGACGATCGGAGCCGGGGCGCGTCCGGTGCCCGCTGCCGCTGCACAGGTACGGTCGGCGTCCGCCCCGGCGATGCGCACCGTGGCGTCGTACGGTTTCAACTCGGGGGCCGTCACCGCGGGCGGGCAGGTCCGGGACGACACGGGCAGCGGCCACACGCTGCATGTCCGCGTGGCCGCGGGCGGCAGGATCAGCTGGGTACGCGGGAGAACGGGTCGGGCTGCGCGGTTCCCGGCCCCGTGCCGGCGATCGGGGACGTGCGGCCGCGCGATCCTGGAGGCAGCGACCGGCCGCGACCTGGACGCGGGCACCCGACCGTTCCGGCTGGCCGCGGCCGTACGCGTGGCGAGCGGTGACACGGCGGCTGGCGCCAACGTCGTACAGAACGGCAACTGGGGGGATGCGGCGCTCTGGAAACTGCAGGTCGACGGGAAGGCCGGCCGGCCGAGTTGCGTGGTCGGGCGTCGAGGTGCGCGGAAGTACCTCGCGGGGTCCAGCGTGTCGGTCGCCGACGGCAGCTGGCACGAGGTGGAATGCCGTCGTTCCGGCGCCAGCCTGCGGATCGTCGTGGACGGCGCCGAGCGGGGTCAGGTGTCCGTACCCGCCGGTCTGTCGCTGTCGGGCGCGGGGCCGCTGCGCGTGGGTGGCAACGCCGTGTCGGCGGGCAGCGACCAGTTCCACGGTGCCATCGACGACGTCGCCGTCGGGATCGGCTGAGCACACCCCGCCGGTACAGGTCGCCGGCGCCGCGTCCCGAGGCAGTAGCCGAGTGGCAGAACGACCCGTCGCCCTCCCGTGTCCCGACCTGACCGCCGGCACTGCGTCCGACGACGTCACACGCCTCTCGCGGTGACGAGCCCGGCCATGGTGCCGACCCGGGGAATGCCCGCGGGAACCGGATGGCGGTCGGTGTCCTCGCTCGTGAACAGGATGGTTCGCATGCCCGCCTCCCGCGCCGCGGCCAGGTTGGGCCCGCGGTCGTCGACGAACAGGACCCGCGATGCCGGCACGCCCAGCCCCTCAACAGCGCGTCGTACGCGCGGGGGTCGGGCTTGCGGACACCGATGTCGGCGCTGACGTACCAGTGGTGGATGTGGCGGTCGAGGTGGAAGCGGCGGCGGAGCAGGGCGGACCATTCGGTGGTGTCGTTGGTGAGGCACGCCACCGTGATCCCCGCACCAGTGAGCCTCTGGAGCGTGTCGACGACGCCGCGGGTCAACCGGTGCGCGGTGCAGTAGCCCTCGTCGGTCGCGGCATCGGCCACCCCGAGCGTGTCCCAGAGCTCGGCAGTGGTCATCTCCCCGCGAGTGCACGCCCGGTACGTCGCACGAACCTCGGCGTCGGTCGCCCGGCATCCACGGGCCCGCAGGTACGGCACGAGCAGGCTCGCCACGACGTCGCCGTTCCGGTAGAGGACCCCCATCGCGTCCAGCGCCACGACGGCAGGCAGTCCGTCGTGTGTCGCACCGGAACTACGGGTCATGGGCTGGAACATACGTCACCGTGGTCGATCGTTCCCGCCGCTCGCCACGAGCCGAGGTCGGCGCGCAGCCCGATCCGGGATCATGCCTTGGTACGGGCGGGCTCGATGGTCGGATCCAGGATCGTCCTGCCCGCCGCGTGCCGGCCAGAGGACATCGGCGCCGGCGTTCGGCTGTTCGCTTGCCGTTCCAGGAACTCGTCTGCCGCACGCGTGCGTTCGTCCGGCTCCGCTGCGGCGAGGATCCCGCCGGGTACGTGATCGGGCATGTCCGTCGGCGCGGGAGTCGCTGCGACAACACCATGCCACGGAACGGCTCGGCGAGCCGTGAACCGGCCGAGTGCGGCGCGGGTACACCCGGTGTCGGCTGGCCGGTGCGCGGAGTGGCCAATGGCGTACGAGCAATCGAGTGGACGCACTCAGTGGCGGGCGTTGCCGTCCGGCCGGCCGCGGTGGGCGTTCATGGCGGCCCTGATCTCCCGGACACAACGACCGGCGGGTTCCGCGGCGGCCTCGCCGACGTGCACCCGGCGGGCGGCGTCCGCGCAACCGGCCGCCCACTCGCGGCGGGCGTCGGCGAGTTGCTGGAGGGCAACGGCGTGCCGGCGCTCCGCTTCGAGCAACTCCTCCAGGAGCCGGAGCCATTCATCTGGCGCCACCATCGCTCCAGCCTAGGTACCGGAAGGTAAGGGGCGGGTTCCCGCGCGGGCATCGTACGGGTGACACCGGACCCTCGCGACGGGCAACGGCTGCGCTGTCCGTTGTGGGCCGGCGCCGCGAACCGTCTCGGGATGGACGGCGCGGCGCCGGATCCGCCCGGGCCGTCCGCCGGGGCGACGGCGCGCCGGCTCGCGAACGGCCGGTCGCGAACCGTCTCGGAATGGGCGGCGCGGCGCCGGGTCCGCCCGGGCCGTCCGCCGGGGCGACGGCGCGCCGGCTCCGGAACGGCCGGGCTCAGACCCGGTCCAGTGGACGGTGCGGGCCGTCGGGAAGCTCGACGGCGATCGCGTCGCCCGGGCGTACGACGCCGCCGTGCCGGACGATGCTCATGATCCCGGCCTTGCGTACGATGTTGCCCGCCTCGTCGCGGCCGACGACCCGCTTGAGCAGCCCGTTCTGGAAGGTGTCGATCTGCCGGCAGGGGTTGCGGAGCCCGGTGACCTCCACGACCGCCGCGTCACCCAGGCGCAGCAGCGTACCGACCGGCAGGCCGAGCAGGTCGATGCCACGGGTGGTGATGTTCTCGCCCAGCTGGCCGGGTGCCACCGTGAACCCGTCCTCGCCGACCTCGGCGAACAGTTCCTCGTGGATGAGGTGGACCTGGCGCAGGTTCGGCTGGGTGGGGTCCTGCGCGACGCGGGAGCGGTGCTTGACCGTCACACCGGCGTGCACATCGCCCTCCACGCCGAGCCCGGCGAGCAGCCGTACGCTGTCGCGGTTCGGCTTGGTGAACGAGTACCGCCCGCTGCTGCTGACCGCCGTCACCGTACCGCTCATGCCCTGTTGCCCCCTCGTCCGTGGTCACGGTCGGCCCCGACCCTAGCCGTCGCCTCGTGGTGCGGTGCCGACGCCCGATCGAACTGTGAGGCCCAGCTGCCCGCTGGATGGTCGGTCACGCCCAGCTCGACGCGGCCGGGCGCTTCCCCGGCCGGATGTGGTGATTCCACGCCGGACCGCGCGGAAAGGATCGAACGCCACGAGGCAACGCGATGTCGCCGCCGTGCGCCGGTCGACGACGGCACCGCGTACGCGTGGGTCGGTGGAGGTCTCGGTGCATCGGGAGAAGGACTCTTTGCGGGCGATCGCCGTCGTGGTGTTCTTCGCGCTCGGTCAGGACCCGGGACCGGCCGGACCGGATTGTCGGTGCCCGGCCCTAGTATGCGGAGCATGACGCGGTACGTTGACGAGGATCTGCACGGTGTGGAGTTCCGCGAGTGCGATCTGACCGGGGCGCGCCTGATCGGCGTGGTCATGCAGGATGCCGTGATCGACGGGCTGGTCACCAATCTCGTGGTGAACGGTGTCGAGGTCACCGGGTACGTCGAGGCGGAGCTGGACCGGCGTCGTCCGGTGCGGGTGTTGATCCGGTCCGAGGACCCGGCCGATCTGCGCGAGGCGGCGCGTCAGCTCCAGACCTGCTGGGCCGCCACGATCGAGCGGATCCGCCGTACACCCGGCATCGAGCGTCGCAGCGTGCACGACGAGTGGTCGGCGGTGCAGACGATGCGTCACCTGGTCTTCGTGCACGACTCGTGGTTCCGCCGTTGCTGCCTGGGCTCGACGGAGCGGTTCACGCCGATGGGCATCGGGCCGGAGGTCGAGCCGTACCGTGGAGCGCACGGGCTCGACCTGTCGCTCGATCCGACCCTCGACGAGGTCGTGCGCGTACGAGCCGCGCAGGTCGCCGAGCTTCGGGCGTGGCTCGACGAGGTCACCGCCGCGCAGCTCGCGGCACCGGCGCCGGTGCCCGACGACGATGTCTGGCCGCCGTACGCGCGGGGCCGGTCGGTGCGGCAGTGCCTCCGCACGGTGCTCAACGAGACCTTCGAGCACCACGGCTTCTGCGTCCGCGACCTCGACCTGATCGAGGCACAGGACGCCGGGTAGGGCCGGCTACGGAGTACGGATGCGGGCAGCGCCGTCCGGCGGCGCGGTGCCGAGCTGCCGGGCCCGGGCGCTGGCTGATGTCAGCGGCGGAAACGCCATCCTCGACGCCTTCCGCGTACGGCCCTGCGAACGATCGGCCGTGCGTCAGTGGGTGAGCACGAGTTTGCCGCGGGTACGGCCGGACTCGATCCGCCGGTGTGCCTCGGCAGCCTCGGTCCACGGCATGGTGTCGGCCACGGAGACGCGCAACGTACCGGCGGCGACGAGGTCCAGCAGCGCGGCGAGGCCCGCGCCGGACGGCCGCATCGGAAACTCCGTGTACCGCAGCCCGCGCGCCTCGGCAACCTCCGGGGTGACCAGCCGTTCGGATCCCGACCCGCTGATGGAGACGAGGATTCCGTTGGGGCGCAACACGTCCAGTGAGCGGGGGCCGTAGTCGCCGCCGACCATGTCGAGTACGGCGTGCATCCCGGGTACGACGGTGGTGAAGTCGGTGGTGCGGTGGTCGACGAGCTGGTCGGCGCCGAGCGCGTGCAGGAACCCGTGGTTGGCGGCGCCGGCGGTGCCGGTCACGTGGGCGCCGCGGTACTTGGCGAGCTGTACGGCGAGGTGGCCGACGCCGCTGGCGGCCGCGTGGACGAGGATCCGGTCGCCGGCGCGGATCCGCGCGGCGTCGGTGAGGGCCTGCCAGGCGGTCAGTCCGGCGACGGGCAGCGCTGCGGCGGTGACGTGGTCGACGCCGGCGGGCTTGGCGGCGAGCGCGTCGACCGCGACCACGACGTACTCCGCCTGACCGCCGCGATCGGCGACTGGTCGATGGACCACGCGCGGGAGATCGTCGCCGCGCGCGCCGAGTACGACCGGCAGGCCGGCGAGGCGCCGCGCCCCGTACCGACCCGGTGACGGCGACCGGTCCGCGTTCGGGATCGGCGGCGTGGCAACGGTTCTCGCGTGGCTGTCGGGCATCGCGTACCGGTCGGTGCCGGCGGCAGGATGCGCCGCCGGCACCGTACGAGGTCAGCCGAGGTGCCGGGCCAGGAAGCCGTCGTCGACGCCGACCCACCGGATGCTGCGGTGGTCGCCGGGGTTGGCGTGCAACGTCTTCTCGGTCGAGCCGAACGCGTCGAACAGCGCGAGCGTGGACCGCCGGTCGACGTGCTCGTCGTCCCACGGCAGCAGGAACTGCACCGGTACGGTGATCCGCCGTGCCGCGGCGAGCTGCCCGTCGTGGACGAAGAACCCGCCGCCGAAGATGGCCGCGCGGATCCGGGGTTCCGTTGCTGTCAAAGGGATCCCGATCGCGGTGCCGAGAGTGATGCCGCCGCCGTACCCGACCGGCGCGTCGGGTCCGATCTCGGGCAGTGCCTGGAGCGCGTCGATGGTCGCCCGCCACTCGGGTACGGCGCGCTCGGCCAGCGCGATCCCGTACCGGAGGCTGATGTCTTTGAATCGCGCGGTGTCGCCGGTCTCGTGCGCCTGCCGGAAGTCGGCGCGGACCCGCTCGTCGTCCGCGGTACGCGGGCGGTCGCCGTGTCCGGGCGCGTCGATGGCGACGACGGTGAAGCCGTGGGTGGTCGCGGCGTGGCGGGCGCGGGCGGCGAGCGCCGGCGTCTTCTTGTGCTGGCCGCCGCCGTGCCCCATCAGGACGAGGGGCGCGTGCGCGGGGCCGGACGCGGGTGACCAGAGGACGCCGGGTACGTCGCCGACGACGAAGTCGCGTTCGACCACACCGTCGGTGGTGGTCTGCGCGGTGAACCGTACGGAATGCATGGGGTTCTGCCTTTCGGGAGGGCCAGACGAGTCGCGGCGCTCCCGGCGGTCCGCTACGTCGACCGCCAGACCGTGACGACGCGGGGGAGCACCCACGTACGTGCAACGTTCATGGGTCTCACCTCCTCGCGTGGTGTCACGGCTGTCGGCACGGTACCGCAGCGCGGCCGTTCCGCCCACGTGTTTTCCGGTCGCCCGGGCACGGCGGTGGCGCGGGACGGTGTTCCGTGCGGCGGCCACGAATCCGTCGACGGCGGGACGTCGCGGGTGCCGATCGGCGCGCGGGCCGGAGATTTGATCACGATGCGCGATTTGGTGCTGACTTCTTGCATCTTTCCGGTGGCTACGCCATGCTTACCCGCGTCCGCTTGATCCCTCGTTGATACCGCTCGGTGTGTTGATCACGTCTGGGCGATACGAGCGGAGGAACGCATGCCCGAGCTGACGTCACGCGACCCGATCCTGGCCCTCGCCGAGCCGCCGGTCCGCGCCGACCCGTACCCGGCGTACGCGAGGATGCGGGAGACGACGCCGGTGTTCTTCTACGAGCGGCTCGACTCGTGGATGTTCACCCGGTACGCGGACTGCGTCGAGGTGCTGCGCGACACGACCCGGTTCGCCGCGGACTGGCGCCGCGTCGGCGAACGCGTACCGCCGCGGGCGATCAACATGCTCACCCTCGACCCGCCCGAGCACACCGTCGTGCGCCGACTGTTCATCGAGGTACTGCGGGCGCAGGACCAGGCGGCGCTGACGGCGACGATCGCCGGGCACACCGCGGAACTGCTCGACCGGCTCGCGCGCCGCCCGTCCTTCGACGTCCTGACCGAGCTGGCGGAACCGCTCGCGCTGTCCACGACCGCCGCGTACCTGGGAGTGCCGGCGCCGGACGTGGCGTGGACGAGCCGGATCGGCCGCGCGGTGGGCGCCGCCATGGACGCCGGACTCTGGCCGGACCGCGCCGGTCCGGTACGCGAGGCGCAGGAGGAACTCGCCGTCCTCGTCGACGGCTGGCTCGCCGATCCGCCCGACACCGGCATCCTCGGCACGCTGGCCCGGCGTACCGCGGGCTGCGGCGTGGATCCGTCGGTACTGGCGAACACGGTGCGGGGGCTGCTGTTCAGCGGGTACAGCTCGGGCAGCAAGCTGCTGGCGCAGATCCTGGTGGCGTTGCTGCACGAGCGGTCGTTCGGGCTCGCGGACTGGCGGGCCGCCGAACCGGGCCGCGCCGTCGAGGAACTCGTCCGCTACTGCTCGCCGATCCACGCGGTCGCCCGCGCCTGCCTGACCGACACGACCGTCGGCGGTACGCGGGTGCGCGCCGGGCAGGCGGTCACGCTGCTGCTGGTCGCCGCGAACCGCGACCCGGACCGGTTCGCCGCGCCGGAGACCGTACGGCTCGACCGCTACCCCAACCCGCACCTGGGTCTCGGCCGCGGCCCCAAGTCCTGCCTCGGCAACCCGTACTCGACGGCTCTGGTGCGGGCGTTCCTCGACCGCCTCGCCGACCGGTACCCGGGGGTGCGGGCGCTGGACGAGCCGACGTGGCAGCAGAACCTGACGCTGCGCAGCATCGACCGGTTCACCACGGCACTGGCCTGACGGAGGGCGCGATGCTGTCGATCGTGGGTGCGTCGTTCGGCCGGACCGGGACCTCGTCGGCCCGGGAAGCGTTGGTACGACTGGGTTTCGGGCCGTGCCACGGGATGCGGCAGCTGTTCACCGACGACGGGCACGCCGCGGCGTGGTTGCGCGCGGCGGACGGCGGACCCGTCGACTGGCCGCGCCTGCTCGACGGGTACCGGGCGACCGTGGCGTGGCCCGCGTCGTACTTCTGGCGCGAGCTGGCCGACGCGTTCCCGCGGGCCCGGGTGCTGCTGCTCGCCCGCGACCCCGCCAGGTGGTACGACAGCGTCGCCGCGACGCTGTTCCGGACCCGGCCGGCGGACGCCACGACCGATGCGCGCACCCCGATACGGGACCGGGCGATCGAGCGGATCGTCTGGCAGGGCACGTTCGGCGGCCGGTTCGCCGATCGGGAGTACGCGATCGGCGTGTACGGCGACCACCTGGCACGGGTGCGCCGGGAGGTCCCCGCGAACCGGCTCGTCGAGGTGGACGTCGCCGACGGCTGGGCGCCGCTGTGCGCCGCGCTCGACGTCGCCGTACCGGACGAGCCGTTCCCGGTGGCGAACACGACGGAGGAGTACCTGACGCGGGCGCGGCGCGCGGGCGCGCTGGCCGACTGACACGACCGGGAGGACGGATGGCGACAGCGGTGGACCTGAGCGTCTCGGCGGACACCGACCCGTACGGGCGGGTGGCCGGCCTGTACGACCTGCTGCACATCGGGCCGGGATCGCCGGAACTGGTGCGGTTCTTCGCCGACCGGGCGCCGAGCGGCGGTCGGGCACTGGAGATCGGGCCGGGTACGGGCCGGATGACGCTCGCCGTCGCCGAGCACGTCGACCGCCTGTACTGCCTGGAGCGGTCCGCGTCGATGCGCGCCGTGCTGTACACGAAGCTCGCGGCGCGGCCGGAGCTGCGCGACCGGGTCACGGTACTCGACGCGGCCAGCCCGGACGTGCCGTTCGACCGGCCGTTCGACTACGTCTACCTGGCGGCCGTACTGGAGCACGTGCCGCACGACGCGCGCCGGGACTTCTTCGGCGCGCTGGCCGGGCAGCTGGCGCCGGGCGGGGTACTGGCGACCGACATGGTGCACGACGAGCCCGTACCGGACCAGCCCGAGCGCGAGGTACGCGAGGCGTGGCAGGGCGACTGCCGGTACACGCTGTCGTCGGCGGCCAGCCCGCTCGGGCCGGGGCTCGCGCTGGTCCGGCACGTCTACCGCACCTGGTACCGGGGGGAGGTGGTGGCCACGGACACCGTGCAGCGACGGCACTTCCTGCACCACCCGGACGACGTGCTCGCCGACCTGGCCGCCGTCGGGCTCAGCCCCGTCGACGGCTCCGCGGTCACCGGGCCGGACTCGCCGCTGGCGGACAAGGGCACCCTCGTCGCCCGCCGTACGGACGCGGGCTGAGCCGGCCGCAGACCCACCGTGCCGGTCCACCGGGGCCGGTCGGGCGTCGTGGGAGGGAGGTGCGCCATGCGCTACTGGTACTGATGCGATCGCCGAACCGCCGTGGCCCGGTTCACCCCGGGCCACGGCGACGCCAGCCGAAGCCGAGCAGAAGGGGTGCGCACGATGACCAGTGACCCGGCGACCGCCGCGGTCCCGCTCCGCCGCCGGTACGAGGTGGCGCCGCTCGCCGCGGACGTCCGCGCGCTGGCCGCCGACCCGTGGCGGGCGCAGCGGTCCGTGGGCCAGGACGGCGTGACCCGGGAGTCCACAGTTGACTGGAAGATCCTGGCGCTGCGCAGCCCCGGCGGCGACCCGGACCGTACCGACGCGGGCGGTGCCGGGCTGGTCGAGCACGCCGCCACCCCGCACCTGGCCGGCGCCGGCGCGCTGGCCGCGCTGCTGGCCGACTTCCCGCTGCCGCTGCTGGGCGTACGGCTGATGGCGCTGGGTCCGGGAGCGGCGTCGCGCGTGCACCGGGACGCCAAGTGCGGGCCGCCGTGGGGACTCGTACGGCTGCACGTCCCGATCGTCACGAACCCCGGCGCGGTCGTGGTCATCGACGGCACCGAGTACCACTGGGAGGCGGGTCGGTTGTGGTTCGGCGACTTCGACCGCACCCACCAGGTCCGCAACGACGGCGAGGCGACCCGGATCCATCTCGTACTCGACTGCCGGACCGGGCCCGCGCTGCGTGACCTGGTACCGGACTGGGCGCGCGGGCTGGCCGACGGGATGCTGCCGGGCCGGCCGGACGTACCGCTGGATCCGTTGCGGCTCAACGATTTCCGGTGCCGGTTCGAGCTGCCCGCCCGGTTCGCCGAATGGTCCGAGGAGGAGCCGGTCGCCGCCGCGGACGCCACCCTGCCCGCCGAGGTACGCGTCGACGGCGACCGGCTGGTGCTGGTCGTGGCCGGGCGGCCGACGTTCGGGCTGGTGCACGTGGGCGGCGGCGAGTTCCGGCTGGCCGGCTGGTCGGAGGAACGCACCCTGCGCCTCGCGCTCGACGCGCCTACCCCGGCCGTGCACCTGGTGGTCCGGCACGGCACCACCACCCACGAGACGGTACGGCCGGTCGCGTGACCGCCGATCCCGAGGTACTCGTCGTCGGCGGTGGACTCTGCGGCCTGTCCACCGCCCTGTTCCTCGCCCACCACGGGGTACGGGTGCTGCTGGTGGAGCGGCATCCGGCTCTGTTGAGCCATCCCCGGCAGCGCAGCGTGAACGTCCGGGTGATGGAGCTGTACCGCCAGGTCGGGCTCGCCGACGCGATCCGTGCCGCGCGCGCCGACTTCGTCACCGCCGGGGAGTACGTGGTGGTGCGGGCGCGGACGCTGGCGGAGGAGTACCGGCCGGTGGGGCACCAGGGGGACGTGGCGGCGGCCGAGGACGCGAGCCCGTGCCGCGGTACGCCGATCGACCAGGACCGGGTCGAGGCGCTGGTCTGCGCGCGCGCTCGGGAGCTGGGCGCCCGCATCGAGTTCGGCACCGCGCTGGTGGAGCTGGCCGAGGACCCGGACGGCGTCACCGCGCTGCTGTCGACCGGCGCCACCACCCGCCGGGTACGCGCCCGGTACCTCGTCGCCGCGGACGGCGCCGACGGCGGGATCCGCGCCACGATCGGCATTCCGCGCGCCACGTACGGGCCGGCGTTCGACCTGCTGACCCTCCTCGTGCACGCCGACCTGCGGCCCGCGCTCGCCGGCCGTACGGTGCACATGGCGCACCTCGACCTCCCGCGGCCCCGCACGTACCTGATGGCGTTGGACCGGGACGGCACCCGCTGGGTGTTCGGCACCGCGGACGACCCGACCCGCGGCGAGCCCGACGACCGCGCCTGCGCCGAGCTGGTACGAGCCGCCGCCGGCCTGCCCGACGCCCCGGTACGGCTCCTTCCCCAGATCGCCGGTACCGACCGGCGCCTGCTGCGGTTCCGGGTCGGCGCCGCGCTCGCCGAGAAGTACCGGGCGGGGCGGGTGTTCCTCGTCGGCGACGCGGCGCACCTGATGCCGCCGACCGGCGGGTTCGGCGGCGCCACCGGGGTCGCCGAGGCGCACAACCTGGCCTGGAAACTCGCCTGGGTACTCCGCGGCCGCGCCGGCGGCGACCTGCTCGACAGCTACCACGACGAGCGGCACCCGGTCGCGCTGTTCACCCTGCGGCAGGCGCTGGTGCGCGCCGCGGACCGCTTCGACACCGGCACCCCGGGCGAGCTCGTCGACCGCTCCACCGTCCTGCTCGGCCCCCGGTACGACTCGGCCGCGGTGCGCGGCGGCGGCCCCGACCCGGTGCCCGTCGGCGACCTGTCCGGTGCCCCCGGCAGCCGCGCCCCGCACGTCCCGCTGCCCGGCGACCGCTCGACCCTCGACCTGTACGGCACCCGCTTCGTCCTGCTCGCCGGCGCCGGCGCGGACGGCTGGGCACGCGCCGGCCGCCGGCACGGCGTGTCGACGTACCGGTTCGGACCCGACCTGCCCGACGCCGCCGCCCGGCACGGCATCGGCCCGCTCGGCGCGCTGCTGGTCCGCCCGGACGGGTACGTGGCGTGGCGCTCGCCCGGCCCGTCCGCCGACCCCGACGGCACCCTGGCGGCCGTTCTCGCCACGATCCTCGCCGTACCCGAGCGGGCGGGGTCGGCACGGTGACGCTGCCGGAGCTGCCGACCCGCCGGGAGTGCCCCCACCTGCCGCCGTCCGGGTACGACGAGCTGCGCGCCGACGGTCCGCTCACCCGGGTACGGCTGCCCGACGGCCGGCCCGCCTGGCTCGTCACCGGGTACGCCGAGGCGCGGGCGCTGCTCGCCGACCCACGCCTGTCGTCCGACCGCTCGCACCCCGACTTCCCCGTACCGGCCCGGCCGGGTGGCGGACGCCCGCGCCCGGCGTTCCTCGGCACCCTCATCGGTACGGATCCGCCCGCGCACGACCGGCAGCGGCGGCTGCTCGCCGCCCGGTTCACCGCCCGGCGCGCCGCCGCGCTGCGCCCGTGGATACGGCGGGTCGTGGACGAGCGGATCGACCGGATGACCGCGACGGGCCGCTCCGCCGACCTCGTCGCCGACTTCGCCCTGCCCGTACCGTCGACGGTGATCTGCGGACTGCTCGGCGTGCCGTACGACGATCACGCGTTCTTCGAGGAGCAGGCCCGGCTCCGGCTCGACCCCGAGCACGGCCCGGACGCCATGCAGCGGCTCACCGAGTACCTGACGGATCTGTTGCGGCGCAAGGAGAAGCGGCCCGGCGACGGACTGCTCGACGAGCTGCTCGCGGACGGCACCGTGGACCGCGCGACGGTCCTGTCGCTCGCGCTGGTGCTGCTGGTCGCCGGGCACGGCAGTTCCGCCAACATGATCGCGCTCGGCGCGCTCGCCGCGCTCACCCGGCCGGACCTCGCCGCCGCCCTGCGCGACACCCGCGCCCGGCCCGCCGCGACCGAGGAACTGCTGCGCCACCTGTCCGTCGTGACGATCGCGCCCCGCCGCGCCACCGCCGACATCACCGTCGCCGGCCGTACCGTGCACATCGACGACGCCGTACTCGTGGGTCTCGCCGCCGCCGACCACGACCCCGGGTACGTCGAGGCGCCGGAACGGCTCGACCCGGGCCGGACCGTGCGCGGGCACCTGGCGTTCGGGCACGGCATCCACCAGTGCCTCGGGCAGAGCCTCGCGCGCGTCGAACTCGACCTCGCGTACGAGGCGCTGTTCACCCGGCTGCCGACGCTGCGCCTGGCCGTACCGGTGGACCGCCTGCCGGTACGACACGGCCTGCTCGCCGAACTCCCCGTCGCCTGGTGACCTCAGCCCCGGGTACGGCTGTGGTGCGCCGCGGCGGCGACGGCGGCCACGTCCCGCGGGTACGTGCGCAGCGCCGTCAGCGCCAGCAGCCCCGCCAGTGGCAACGGTACGAGGAACAGCAGCATGGTGAGTTCCAGGCTGTCGGCGCCGCGCCGCGCCAGCCACACCGACGTGACACCGAACGCGACGGGCGCCACCGCCTCCGCCAGCGACCGCAGCACCGTGCGTACGGCCTCGGCGCGGCCCCACAGCGCCGGGTGGATGATGTCCAGCCGCGCCGCGTCCAGCGGCGGGTTCGCCGCGCCCAGCAGCGCCGCGCCGGCCATCAGCAACGGCACCGCCACCACTGCCGTACTCGTCACCACGGCCGGCGCGAACACCGGCGCCAGCGCCAGCAGGCACACCGCCGGTACCGCCACCCGAGCCGCGCGTACCCGGCCGTGGTGCAGCAGGCGGTCGGACAGCCGGCCGCCGACGACCACGCCCACCAGCGCGCCGACGCCGATCGCCACCACCAGCAGGCTCGCGACCGACTTCGGCACGCCGTAGTGCTGCCCGGCGAACAGGATCGCGAACGACCGGACCGCCGCGAAGAAGAAGTACCCGAGCGCCGAGCCGACGATGATGACCACGTTCGTCCGCACGCTCAGCACGTACCGCAGCGCCGCCCACGGCGACAGCCGCTCCGGGTGCGGCGGGGGAGCCGTACCGCCGGCGGCACCGGTCAACGGCGCGACCGCCGGGTCGGCGCGCAGCGCGGGCTGGCGACCGCGGGCCGGCTCCGGCAGCCGCCACACCAGCCACGCCACGGCCACCGCCACCGGTACCAGCCACCAGAACGCGAACCGCCACGACGCCACCGCGGAGATCTCCCCGGCGCCGACGTACCCGACGCCGCTGCCGACCAGCTCGCCGGACAACACGATCCCGTACACCCGGCTGCGCTGCGCCGCGGGGAAGAAGTCGCCGGTCAGGGACGCCACCGTCGGTCCGGTGGTCGCCGCGGCCAGGCCCAGCAGCGCCCGCCCGGCCAGCAGCCACCAGTACGACGGGGCCGCCGCCGACACCGCCGTCGCCACCGCCCAGACCGCGACGCTCGCCCCGAGCAACCGGGTACGACGGGTCCGGTCGGTCAGTACGCCCACCGGCACCGTGCCCGCCGCCCCCACCAGCGTGACCACCGAGACGAGCAGGCCGATCTGCGCGTTGTCCACGCCGTACGCGCGCTCGACGTTGTCGGTCACCGCCGCCATCGCGGCCAGGTCCGCACCGCTGAGCCCCACGGCCGCGGCCAGCACGACCGCCACCCGACGCTCGATCCCCGCACCCGGCCACCGCCCGGCGACGCCGCCGCGCGCCCGGCGGCCCGTACCGTCACCCGTGCACACCGCGACCCCCGTACCCGGGATGCCCGGACTCGGCGCGGCTAACCGCCCGGCGCTCCTGTCAAGCGATCGGCCGGGCGGCGGCGGGGTGTCGAGACCGGTGCGGTGCCACTGCCGCCAGGTCAGTGACCTCCCGCCGTTCCCCGCCACGCGGCGCGGGCATCCACTCGTCGACTCCATGCGGTACCCGCGTGCGGCACGTCGACCGAGAAGTCCGGAACGTACCGGCCCGCGCTCCGCCGGGGGTGATGCCGGATCGGTGGTGGAACATCCGTGCCCGTCGGCCACCGCGGAGTCGCCGTCGCCGGGCGGCCGACGCGGGCGGCCGTCACGAGTCGTGTACGCGGACCAGCCCGGTCTGGTACGCGATCACGACCAGTTGCGCGCGGTCGTGCGCGCCGAGCTTCGCCATCGCCCGGCTGACGTGCGTGCGTACGGTGGCGGGGCTGAGGAACAACCCGGAACCGATCTCGTCGTTGCTGTGCCCCTTCCCGACCAGGGCCAGTACCTGGCGCTCGCGGGCGGTGAGTACCGCGAGCCGGTCCTCGGCGGCCCGGGCGGCCGTACGTTGGGCGGCGAACTGGCCGATGAGGCGCCGCGTGATCCGTGGGGCGAGCAGCGCGTCGCCCGCGGCGATCACGCGGATGGCGTGCAGGAGTTCGGCCGGTCCGGCGTCTTTGAGCAGGAAGCCGCTGGCGCCGGCCGCCAACGCGTCGAAGACGTAGCTGTCGGTGTCGTACGTGGTGAGGATGAGGACGCGGACCTGGTCCAGTCCGGGCGTGCGGACGATGTCGGCGGTGGCCTGGATCCCGTCCAGCTTGGGCATCCGAACGTCCATCAGGACGACGTCGGGGCGGTGGGCGCGAGCGTGTTCGACCGCTTCGGCGCCGGTCGTGGCCTCGGCCACCACGACGATGTCGTCCTCGAGGTCCAGCAGGACCCTGAACCCCGATCGTACGAGCCGCTCGTCGTCGGCGAGCAGCACCCTGATCGGCGCCGCGGTGCCGGCCGCGGTCACGGGCGTGATCCGGTGGGTGCCAGGGGGAGCCGCGCGGTGACTTCGAACCCGCCGCCCGGCAGCGGCCCGGCGTCGAGGTCTCCGCCCAGCAGTTGGCAGCGCTCCCGCATCCCGACGATTCCCCGACCGGACGGGCGGTCGCCGTCGGTACCGGCGGGTGGGCGCGGGTCGGCGGCGTCCCGGCGCCCAGCGTCGGTCACGCGCAACTCCAGCGCGTCGGTCCCGGGGCACAGCGCCACCGTCACCCGGGTCGGGCCGACGTGGCGGATCACGTTGGTGATCGACTCCTGCACGATGCGGTACGCGGCGCTGCCGACGGCGCTCGGCAGCGGTACCGTCGGCGAGCCCTGCGCAACGGTGATGTCGAGGCCGGCCTCCCGTGCCTTGGCCGTGAGTTCGTCGATCTGCCCCAGCCCCGGGTACGGTCCGCGCCCGCCGTCGCGCCCGGTGCCGTCGTCGCGGAGTACCCCGAGGACGGCCCGCATCTCCTGCAGCGCACGGGAACTGGTCTGCTCGATCGTCCGCAGGGCTTCGCGCGCCTGCTCCGGTCTCCGGTCCAGCACGTGCGCGGTCACCCCGGACTGGACGTTGATGATCGCGATGGCGTGCGCGACGGTGTCGTGGACCTCGCGTGCGATCCGGAGCCGTTCGGCGTCGACCCGGGCCCGCGCCTCCTCCTCGCGCGTACGTTCCGCCAGCGCGGCACGCCGCTGGGCGTCGGCCGCGATGACCCGCCTGGACCGTACGGACTCGCCGAGGGCCACGCTCATCACCGACGCGCCGATCCGGAAGAACACCCAGCCGATGGCGGCGCGCGGCTCGATGTCCGCCGCCGCGGCCATCCACACGGCCGTGAGTACGGTGATGCCCACGGCGGCGAC
This sequence comes from Actinocatenispora rupis, assembly GCF_016861975.1. GTDB lineage: Bacteria > Actinomycetota > Actinomycetes > Mycobacteriales > Micromonosporaceae > Actinocatenispora > Actinocatenispora rupis. The sequence goes on from NZ_BOMB01000019.1 coordinate 106,317, forward strand.
GACCAGCGACCGGCGCCCGTCACCGTACGCGGCGAGCGTGTACAGGGCGACGAAGAGTCCGAGCCAACCGGGGCCGTCCGGGAAGCCCGCGCCGTAGTACGCGACGCTGGCGAGCGCGGTGACGGCGAACACGCCGACCGGCCACCGGCGGCGGACCGCGACGGCCAGGCCGCTCACGACCAGCAGCACGAATCCCAGGTGCCCGACGTCGGTGAGGGGCCGCGCCGTCGCCTCCCCGGCGTTGCGTACCACGGTGCCCTGGACCTGCATCACGACGACGAACAGCGCGAGCGACGTGTCCTTGGCCAGCGCGGGGAGGCGCGACCACGCGGCCCGGGGATCCATGCCACGATCCTACGGTCCGCGCCGCGGGCGGCTCTGCGTCCAGCCGCGCGACCAGCTACGACAACGACCGTAGCCGGACGGTACGCGCCTACGCGAGACACCGTACGTGGTGCCGTCGGCTGCCGGACGCCGATACCACCCCGGCAGGGCGACGATCGCCGGTATGGATCTCGTGCTGAACGCCCGGCGCCACGCCGCCGCGATACCGACCCGTGCGTTGTTGGTGTGCGGCGTCGCGGCGGGCCCGATCTACTTCGCGGTCACCTCGGCCCAGGCACTGACACGCGACGGGTTCGACCCGTCCCGGCACACCTGGAACGTGCTGACCGCCGGCGACCTCGGCTGGATCCAGCGGTCGAACCTACTGCTGATGGGAGTACTGACGGTACTGTTCGCCGTCGGCGTACGGCGGGTGCTGGGCGACGGCTGGGGCGGCCGGTGGGCGTCGCGACTCCTCGTGCTGCACGGGGTGGGCCAGCACATCACCGGCGCGGTGTTCCAGGCCGACCCGCAGCCCGGTTTCCCTCCCGGTACGCCACCGGAGACGACCTGGCACGGGATGGTGCACTATGCCGCGCGCTCGGGCGGGTACGCCGTCCTCCTCGCGGCGAGCCTGCTGATCGCGGGATGGTTCGCCACCGAGCAACGCCGCCGCGGCCTGGCCTGGTTGGCGCTGGCGGTCGTCCCGCCGCTGGTGGCGGCCGCCTCGCACACCCTCCTCGCCGACAGCGTCCTGCCCATGACCGGAGGCGCCGCCGCCGGCAACTCGACGCCCACCGCCGTCTTCATCGTGCTGACACTCGCACCCACCCTGGTATGGCTCACCACGCTCGCCGGGTACCTGTACCGCCGGGCCCGCCGCGGCGCTGTCGTCGTCACGAGCGGTGCTGCCCCGACGGCGCGGATCGGCGCGCAGCCGGGATGACGATGCCCGCGAGACCGCATCGCCGGCGGCGAGGCGGTCTCCGATGAGACGCGGGAGATCGCGGCGTGGTCCGGAGACCCGAGCGGTCGCGCGCGCCGTGGATGGACGTCGCCCCGCCGTGCCCTCACCCGTACGCCAGCGCCTCGAACACGCCGGGGGAGAGGACACCGCGCGCCTGGCTCGACGAGATGATGTCCGAGCCGCGCAACGACGTCCCCGACCTGCCCGCGGCGCTGTCGTTCGCGCCGATGCCCCACCCCGGCCGAACTCGCCGCGATGCTCGGCCGGCGCGGGGCGACCGTCGCCAAGGACCTCGCCGGCCCCGACGCCGACGTCGCCGCCGGCAAGACCACCCAGTTGCCCGCGGTCGCGCTGCTCGACACGCAGTACCGGATCGCGGTGCTGCGGAGCGAACACGCGTGGATGACGGCAACGAGCGCGCGGCTCAGCGCGGGCGAGCTGGCCCGACCTCGTCGCGGGCGGCGACATCCCGGACGGCTGAGGCTCAGCGGCCGTTCCGGCGCAGCGTCGCGACCGCCGCGACCGTGGCGAACGCGCGCCACTCCAGCGCCGCGGCCGGCGAGTACGCGGTGAAGTCGACGGTCCAGCCGCCGTCGGCCTGCTGCCCGCGTTCGAGCCGGTCGAGGTCGGCGGCCACCGCCCGCTCGTCGAGCAGGTCCCGCACCGGGCGGCCCGGCACCGGCGCGTAGTCCAGCAGGTGCAGCGTCTCGCCCTGGGCACCACCGGCCACCGGCACGGCGCCGTCGCGTGGCACGTACCGGCCGAGGTGGTCGAGCAGGTCCCGCGCCGCCGGTTCGGTGTCCGCGAGGACGTCGAGCAGCACCAGCGTGAACGACAGCACGTACGCGAAGGGTTCGCCGTCGATCCGCCGGATCGCGTCGAGACAGTACCGGGTGGCGGTGGCGAGCCACGGATGCTCGCGTACGCCGGCGTCGAAGCGCGCCACCCGGTGCGCCTGCGCCACGACCGCCGCGGTGATCTGCAGCGACGACTCGGTCGGATCGGCCTGCGCCCAGAACGGCGCGCACGCCGTCGGATCCGCCATCGGCAGCGCGAACGGCAGCCCACCGTCCGGCAGGGTCACCGTGGCCAGCCAGTCCAGCAGCGGCACCGAGTACGGCGAGGTCACCGGGCCGGCGTCGGCGATCGCCTCCAACGCGTGCTGCGCCCCGCCCGGCTGGGACTCGGGTGCCCGCAGGTCAGGTTCGAGGCCCCAGCCGAAGCCGCCGTCCGGGTTCCGGTAGCCGCCCAGCGCCGCGACGACCGCCCGGCGTGCGGCGTCGTCACCGGTCGTCAGCACCGCGAAGCGGTGCCGGTCCAGTACTCGGGCGTGCGCGGCGAGGAACCTCTCCGCGCCGGTCAGGTCGATGCTCATGCCCCCATCGTGGCAGCCGCGCCGCCCGCTCCCTTGAACAAAACGGCCACCTCCCGCGTACTCCCGCGCATCGGTGGCCGAGCCCGCCGCACCGCGGCCATCGGCGTACCCGGTCCGGCGAGCGCCTCCGCCCGTACGCTGTTGCGCCACGGCCGCCGCCCCGTGTGCGGCGGGCCCACGGGCCACAACCCCGTGTGGCAGCGGGCCACGGGCCGCGAACGGTGTGGCGGCGGGCCACGGCCGCGACCCCGTGTGATGGTGGGCCACGGTCACAACCCGTGTGGCGGCGGGCCACGGCCACGACCCGTGAGTTGGTGGACCACGGGCCACGAACCGGCGCGGCCGGGTCACGACCGCGTACCCGTGCGGCGGCAGGTCACGGCCACCAGCTCGGGTGGCGGCGGGTCACGGCCGCGACCCTGCGCGTGGACCGCCCGTCGCGGCGCCGTCCGCTGAGCCTGGTTCACGCGGCCGGACCGGTGTGCCGCGGTGACCGGGCCCCGCGTTACGACACGGTGGCCGCCGCAGGCTCCGATGCGGGCTGGTGGCCGGTGTCGATGCGGCGGCGGACGACGAGTACGAGGGTGGCGGCGCCGGCGAGCAGGACCGCGCCGGCACCGAACGTCGCGCCGACGGCGACGTGGTCGACCAGTACGCCCGCGAGGGACGCGCCGATCGCGGCACCGATGTTGTTGGCCGTGTTCACCCAGGTACTCGCCTCGGTGCGCTGGTGCGCGGGCGCCAGCCGGTCCGCCGCCAGGTACGACACGACGAACAGCGGCGCCACGGCGACACCGGCCGCCGCCAGCACGATGCCGAGTACGAGGAGGTGTCCGGTGGTGCCGGCGACCGCGACACCGGCGGCCAGCGTGAGCGTGAGGCCGACCAGGTGCGTCGACGTACGCCGGGTGTGCCGCCGGCGGCCCCACGCGAGACCGCCGAGCACGCTGCCGACGGCGAGCGCCGCCTCGATGTACCCGGCGGCCGCCGGTCGCCCGGCCGCCTGGGCCCGGGCCGCGACGCAGGTGGTGGCGATGCCGATGCCGGCGGCGGTGACGAGGATGGTGAGGACGACGGGCCGGAAACCCGCCGACCGCAACGGTCCGACGCCCCACCGGCTGGACGGTCCGGCCGCGACGACCCGGGTCGTACGGACCGGCGGCATCCGGGACATGACCGCGGTGCCGGTCAGCATCAGCGCGGCGGTGAGCAGCAGCGCGCCCGGCGCCGAGCCGATCCGCAGCACCAGCCCGACGACCAGCGGACCGACGAGGTACAGCGTCTCCTCGCACACCGAGTCCACGCTGTACGCGCGCCCGGTCTGGTCGGTACCGGCGGTGATGGTGCGCCAGACCGACCGCATGGCCGGCCCGAGCGGTGGAGCGGTGGCACCCGCGACCACGCCGAGCGCCACGTACGCCGCGGGCGTGGACACGCCGGCCCAGGCGAGTACGGCGATCAGGGCCAGTGCGCCGGCCGCGGCGCCGGCCAGGACCGGGAGTACGCGGGAGGGGCCGTGGCGGTCGACGATGCGCGCCTTCATCGGCAGGAGCAGGGACGTGACACCGATGCTCGCGAGTACGGTGCCAGCGGTGGTGAACGAGCGGGTCGCGTGCTGGACGGTGAACAGGAGGGCGAGGGGGAGCAGACCGTACGACAGACGTCCGACGAGCGCCGCGCCGAAGGTGGCGGCGGCGTACGGGAGCGTCAGGACGGCACGGTAGCTCCCAGCACCCGAAGTGCTGGACACGATGTGCTCCTGGGAAACGGCCGCGAGAGTGCGGCGGGGTCGGGGGCTCGACGGTGCGGGCAGCGTGCCCGCCCGGAGCTCCTAGGGCCGACCGAGAGTCATGCCGGCACCCTACAACACGGCCATGCACCCGGCGCTCGCCGCCCGCGGGTGGCACGACGGCGCCGGGCCGTCGCGCCACCCGGCTCGGTCAGTCCGCCGGGAGCGGGTCCTGGCCGAGTACGCGGGTGCCGTTGAGCCCGGACCGCCGTACCGCGGCGAAGCCGTACTCGACCATGGCCGCCTCGTACCCGGCGATGGCGGTGCGGACGGACCCGTCGTCGGCGGTGCCGAGCGCGGTGGACAGCGCCGCCGCGTCGCGCAGAGCCGTGTTGGCGCCGGCCCCGGCCGCCGGGCTCATCGCGTGGACCGCGTCGCCGAGCAGCGTCACCCGGCTCGGCCGCCACGGCGCGATCGGTACGCAACTGCGCAACGTCAACGGGAACACCTCGTCCGGGCGCCAGCGCTCGACCAGCCCCCGGACCCGCGGATGCCACCCCTCGGTACGCTCCAGCACCAGCCGGCGCAGCGCCGCACCGTCGAGACCGCGCAACCCTGGCAGCGTCTCCCGGCGCGCCCCGTACGACACGGTCACGTAGTCGTCGGTCTCCAGCAGCGTCAGGCCCGGCGCGAGCCGTGCCGCCGCGTCCGCCGGCGACTCCGGATGGTCCACCGGCCCGATCCCCACGTACCCCCCGTCCGGGCCGGTGACCGGCGTGAACACCGCGTACATGGCCGGCAGCAGCAGCTCGCGCGTCGCGTCGTCCAGCGGCACCTTGCCGTACACCTGGACCACGCCGGTGTCCACGATCCGTTGCTGCGGCAGGTACTCCCGGCGCACCGCCGAGTGCACGCCGTCCGCGGCGACCAGCACGTCGGCGCCGTCGACGGTGCCGTCCGACAGCCGCACCGACACCCGCTCGCCGTCGACCGCGTACCCGTCGACCGCCCGGCCGAACCGCACCACGCCGCCCAGCCCGTACGCCAGGATCTGGCGCAGCGTCAGGCGATTCACCGCCAGATGCCGGCCGGAGCCGGCCGTCTCCAGCACCGCCAGCTGGCGCAGCCGGTGGTCGAACACCGGCGTGCGCGGCGCCGGCTCGTACGCCGTGGCGCGGAACAACGCGTACAGGTGCGCCGGCAGCGTCGCGGCGAGCGCGCGGTCACCGTCCCCGTCCACATGGATCCGGTACCCCTGGCGCCGCGACGACAGCGACGCGTCCCGCTCGTACACGACGACCTCGACGCCGCGGGCGAGCAGCCCCTGAGCCAGACACAGACCCCCGAGGCCCGCGCCGGCGATGACGACCTTCATCCCTTCCTCCAAGCAAAGAGAGCATGCGAGAAAGGGACGCGACAGGTGACATCCGACGAGAGGATGTGCCGTGCTGGCGCTCGGGCGCTGTCCGGACTAACCGATACCGGACCGTGGTCTTCGCGCGTCCACCACCGGAAACCTAGCACCCGCCCCGGTACTCCCCGCGCGAGGCAGGTCCGCCGCGCACCCCGTCCCGACGCGGCACGTCGAGATGCCGCACGACGGCGATCCCTTGTGTACCAGGCGATCCGCCCCTCGCCACCGGCGTGTCACCACCCGCCGTGCACCGCTGGTGGGTACGTGGCCGGCGCGTTGCCGCCGCCGGCAGTCCTGGCCCGGACGAGTGCGGTCGATGCCTGCCGCCGCCGGCTGCTTCGTCGCGGACCTGCGTGGTCGTGCGCGGACGGAACCCGGTCAGCTGCGGGCGCTGTTCCAGTGGTCGGCGAGAGCGGCCAGATCCCGTGGCGGGATCGGAGAGTACGGCGGGATGTCGGAGAGCGGGGGGAGCGCGGCGGCCAGCCGCTCCGACCACTCCCGCGCGGTGCCGGTCACCCACGGGTGCGCGGCGACGAACTCCGCCCAGTCGACCGGCCAGGACACCAGATCGTCCAGCGCGATGTCCTCGTCGCCGAAGACGTCGCGCAGCAGCCGGGGCAGTTCGCTGGTACGGCAGCCCTCGGCGAGCAGGACCGCGTCGTACAGGTCCTTGCCGCGGGCGGCCGGCGCGGGCTCGTCCTCCCCGTCGTCGTACCAGCCGTACGCCCTGGTGTCCCGGTACATCCACAGCACCTTCCACGCCAGCGCCAGCTCCCGGCTGACGGCGAGCACCACGGCGGGCGGCCCACCGTCGGCCCGCGGTACGAGGGTCGGCACGGGCGTCTCGGGGACGCGCTCGTCGGCGGCGAAGTCGAGCTGCACGCTGCCGTCCGGCAGGCCCGGCGCCCGCCACGGGATCACCAGCCGCACGCCGACCCCGTCGTACCCGGAGTAGGCCCAGTCGTCGCTGATCTCGGCCTCGGCCGGGCACAGCACGACCCCGCGGGCGGCGCGCGGGCGCTCGACGAGCAGGTCGAGCAGGTCACCGAAGGGCGCCGCCGGAGCCACGTCGAGCTCCCGGTCCACGTACCAGCCGGGCTCGTCGTCGCCTGGCTGCTGCTCGATCTCCGGGTACCGCCGGCACAGGTCGGCGAGGCTCCCGTCGGGGTACTCCCACCCGTAGGTACGGTCGGCCACCGCCTCGGGATCGTGCGCGGTGCCGATCACCACCCAGTCGAGGTCGGCCGGCGGGCGCGCCGCGGCGCCCAGCCAGGTCGGCAGCAGCACGCTGCCCCGCAGTACGACGGAGTCGCTCCACCACCGGCCCGCGCAGAGCCCGAGTACGTGGTCCAGTGCCGCGCGGTGCGCCGCCCGCTGCGCGTCGTCGGTCACCGGCCCGCCCGCTCGTCGATCCAGCCGGCGTCCAGCTCGGGATTGTCGTCGAAGACGACGAACTCCTCCTCGACCTCGACCACGCCGAAACCCGCACCGCTCAGCGCGGCCAGCAGCGCGTCCAGCCGGCGGCGCGCCTCGGGCCGCCCCACCCCGCGGCAGCGCTGCGTCACGAACCGCTCGTGCCGGCCGTCGTCCCGCGCGCGCCGCGGGTTGCGCGACACGTGCGCCGCGTACGGCTCCGCCAGTGCACGTACCCGGGGCACGTCGGTGTCGGCGAGGGCGAGCTTCACGTGATGCTCGAAGTAGCAGCCCGGGGGCAGGGCCGCGGCGTCGGCGGCGGTCCGCGGCACGTCGGCGTTGCCCGGTGCCGCCTCGACCTTCAGCCGCGTCACCGCGAACCCGTCCGCCCGCAGCGACGCCACCATCTCCCGCGCCGCCGCCACCCGGTCGGCCAGCACGCCACGCCCGTGCGCGGTGAGCATCGGCTGGTCCGGCCGCGCCCCGCGGTCCAACACGATCCGCGTGTACTTCACGCCCGCGGCGCGCGCCCACGCCCGTGCCCGCGTCTCGTCGGCGTCCGCGGCGAACCGCAACGTCAGGTGCGTCTCGAACGCTCCCGCGAATCCCGGCACCGTGCCCTCCCGTTCCCGATCCGGACGGCCGACACCCTAACCGCCACCTCCGACAGAACCACCCGGCCCGTATCAGCCCAGGCGCGCCGCCACCTGCCGGGAGGCGACGGAGCCCGGGCCGCCCGCCGCGGTCGGTACTCGCCCCAGCCGGTGGCGAGGGCGCCGAAGTGGCCGCGGCACACGGCGACGACTGACAGGGTGAGGTGATGCGGTGGGCTGGAGACCGGGCCACGTACGCGGCGGCCGAGGACGACGCGCCATGACGTACGACCACGTCATGGACACCATCGGCGAGGCCGTCGACGCCGCCGGGGTCGCCGTCATCGTCGTCGGCGCGGTACTCGCGGCCGGCTCGGCCGCCGTCCGGCTCACCCGGCGCCGCACCGGCACGTACCACCGCTTCCGGCAGCAGCTCGGCCGTACCATCCTGCTCGGCCTGGAACTGCTGGTGGCCGGCGACATCGTCCGGACCGTCGCCACCCAGCCGACGCTGGCCAGCGTCGCCATCCTCGCCGTCATCGTGGTGATCCGTACCTTCCTGAGCTTCTCGCTGGAGGTGGAGCTGTCCGGCCGCTGGCCGTGGCAGAAGACCACCGCCCAGCCCCCGCCCGAGTGACCCCGTCCGGTTCCGGGGCGCCGGGAGACCGCCGAAGGCGACCAAACAGGCCCAGAACGCCGATGCGTTAACCCGGCTCAGGACCGCGGAAATCCTTCCCGGCGGGTGATGCCCGCGCGGCACGGCCGCGACAGAATTCGGCCCGGTGAGCACCGTACGAGGCTGGCCGGGTGACCGCGATGGCAACGCAGCAGACCCATCCGAGCGTGGACGAGCGCAGGGCGCGGGGCGAGAAGGCGCGCGAGACGACGCCGCCGTCGAGCCATGCGGGGTGGTGTCCGGCGACGGACCGCCCGGATCCCGTCGAGCTGCTCGCGGAGCAGAACACCAGCCGCGAGCCCGACCTCGTACCGGTGCGACACGGCCGGATGATGGTCTCGCCGTTCACGTTCTACCGCGGTGCGGCGCGGATCATGGCCACCGACCTGAAGGACACGCCGGTCGCCGGGCTCGACGCCCAGCTGTGCGGGGACGCCCACCTCTCGAACTTCGGCGTGTTCGCCTCGCCCGAACGCCGCCTGGTGTTCGACCTGAACGACTTCGACGAGACGCTGCCCGGCCCGTTCGAGTACGACGTGAAGCGGATGGCGGCCAGCTTCACGATCGCCGGCCGCAACAACGGGTTCTCGGCGGCGGACACCCGGGCGGTCACGACGGCCTCGGTGCGCGCGTACCGGGAGGCCATGGCCGAGTTCGCCGGCATGGGCACGATGGACATCTGGTACGCGCACATGGACGAGGACACGATCAAGGACGCGATGCGCCGCACCGTGGCGGAGACGAAGAAGGCGGCGAAGGGGCCGAAGCAGAAGGGCGCCAAGCGGGAGGAGAAGGTCGCCAAGGACGCGCAACGGAAGGCGGTGAAGGCGGCCGAGAAGGCGCGCACCCGCGACAGCCTGCAGGCGCTGTCGAAGCTGGGCGAGATGGTCGACGGCGCGTACCGGATCGTGAACCAGCCGCCGATCGTGGTCCCGGTACGCGAGTGGGCCACGACGTACCGGAGCGCGTTGGAGGGTCGCTACGGTGTGACGGCCGAGGAGGTCATGCCGGCGATCCGCGACCAGTTCCGGGCGTACCGGGCGACCCTCCAGCCCGACCGGCGGCACCTGCTGGAGCACTTCGAGATCGTGGACGCGGCCCGCAAGGTGGTGGGCGTCGGCAGCGTCGGTACCCGCGCGTTCATCGTGCTGCTCCAGGGCCGCGACGCGCGAGACCCGCTGTTCCTGCAGATCAAGGAGGCCACCTCGTCGGTACTTGAGGGTCACCTGCCGCGGAGCCGGTACCGCAACCACGGCGAACGGGTGGTGCAGGGGCAGCGGCTGCTGCAGGCCACCAGCGACATCTACCTGGGCTGGACCAAGGGCTTCGACGCGCGGCGCCACTTCTACTGGCGGCAGCTGCGCGACATGAAGGGTTCCATCGTGGTCGAGGGGATGAAGCCGCTCGGGCTGGAGTTCTTCGCGGGCATGTGCGGGTGGACGCTGGCCCGGGCGCACGCCCGGTCGGGCGACCCGGTCGCCATCGATGTCTGCCTCGGCGCGGACGAGGCGTTCGACGCGGCCGTGACCGACTTCGCCGAACGGTACGCGGACCAGAACGAGCGGGACTACCAGCAGTTCGTGGCCGCGGTACGGTCCGGGCGCGTGGCGGCCGTCGAGGGCGTGTGACGCACCGCCGCCCGACCGGATTGGTACGCGCGGTCCGGGATCGCCCGCGACGACCCGCCTCGGGCCGGACGCGGAGCACGCCCGACCAGCCCGGCACGTACCCGCAGCCGGTCGGTCCGGGCCGGTTCCCGCCCGGCCGTGCCGAACCGGGCACGCCGTGGGCGTCCGTGCCGTACGCGGCGGGTCCGGGCGGGCAGGTTCCGCCGAAGCCGCTCCGGAGGGTTGAGCCGCGCGTGCCCGGGTAGCCGCCCCGGAACGTTTCGGCGTCGTACGGAGGGCAACGATGTCCAGCCACGGCACGGCCAGTCGGACCGTACTCACCGACCTCGACCAGCGTTCACCCACGTCGTTCTACTGGTCGCTGACACTGCTCGCGACGATCGGCGGCTTCCTGTTCGGCTACGACACGGCGAACATCGGCTCGGCGCTCAACTTCATCCCGTACCAGATGAGCGGTTTCGTGCTCGGCTACCTGGTGGCGGGCACCTCGGTGGGCGCGGCGGTCGGTGCGATCCTGGCCGGGCCGCTGACCGACCGGTTCGGCCGCAAGTCGCTGCTGATCGTGGACGCCGGCATCTACGCCGTCGGCGCGCTGCTCGCCGCGTTCGCCGTCAACGTGGCGATCCTGATCGTGGCGCGCACCCTGATCGGCCTGGCGATCGGCGCCGACTCCGCGATCGCCACCGCCTACATCGCCGAGTACGCCCCGCGGCACCGGCGCGGGTCGCTCAGCCTGCTCCAGCAGTGGATGATCACCGTCGGCATCCTCGTGTCGTACCTGATCGCGCTGGTGGTGCTGAAGGCGATGCCGGGCCAGGCGTACCACACGGACTGGCGGTTGATGTTCGGCCTCGGCGCGGTCCCGGCCGTGGTCGGCCTGGTACTGCGGGCGAAGATGCCGGAGTCGCCGCGCTGGCTGCTGCGCAACGGCCGGTACGACAAGGCCCGGGACGCGCTGGCGCTGCTGGGCGTGGACGCCACGGACGAGCAGATCCGCGACTCCGCCCGCACACTCGCCGAGCAGGAACGCGCCGCGGCCGGCAAGGGCCGCTTCGCCAACTGGGGCCCGGGCGTACGACGGGCGTTGTTCGTGGTCGTGGTGTTCTTCGTGTTCCAGCAGATCACCGGCATCAACGTGCCCCTGTACTACGGGCCGCACCTGCTGGCCCCGCTGTTCGCCGGCGGATCCGGCGACAAGGTCACCGCCGCGGTCTCGGCCGTCGAGGTCACCACGATCATGACGGCGGTCAACGTCGCCGCCACGTACCTCGCGTTCCGGTACATCGACCGGATCGGACGGCGCCCCATCGCGATCGGCGGGTACATCGGGATGGTCGTCGCGATGCTGATCGCCGCGGGCGGCCTCGTCGCGCTCTCCGGTACCGCCCGGATCGTGGTCGTGATGGTCGGACTGTGCCTGTTCATCGCGTCGTTCGCGGTCGGTGTCGGCGGCACCGGATGGCTGCTGCAGGGCGAGGTCTTCCCGACCGCGGTACGCGGACGCGCCGCGTCGATCGGCGCCACCGCCGACTGGCTCGCCAACTTCGCCCTCGTCCTGGTGTTCCCGGCGTGGCTGGCGGGCATCGGCCTGGCCTGGGTACTCGTCTGCTTCGCCGCGCTGGCGGTGCTCGCGATCGTGTTCGTCGCGACGTGCGTACCGGAGACCAAGGGCCTGTCGGTCGAGGAGATCATCCACAAGTTCGCCCGCCGCACCTGAACGCGCGACGGTCCGGTGCCGGCGTGGGCACCGGACCGTTCGCGTACCGCGTCGGCTCGCGTGCTGGCCGACCGCGGCGAACTGCGCCACCAGCTCCCGGCAGAACGCCGCGTCGCCGCAGGGCTCAGGTCGTTGCCGCTGCGGGGATCTCGGGCGTACGGGCCCGGGTCCGCCGGAGGTACGAGACGGTGGCGAGGGCGAGGGCGGTGCCGTACACGGCGAACGGGCCGACGCCGAGGAACGCCATCAGCAACGTGTCGGCGGACGTGGGCGCGTCGCCGCGGGGGACCGCGATCACCCCGGCGGCGCCGAGCGTGCAGTAGACGAGCCCACCGATCCCGTACGGGGCGAGCGTGGCGGCGCCGAGCAGCGCCGGGGTCAGCGGCAGCCAGCGCGGCACCCGCCGCCCGCGTACGACCGGCAGCCAGCGCGGCCAGACCGTGCCCCAGGGGCGTACCAGGGCGAACAGCAGGACGACGCCGAGGGCGGCGAGCAGCGCGGTGGGGTCCAGGCCCCACGACTCCAGGGTCAGGAACAGCGGCGAGGCGCCGTTGCGGCGGTAGCTGGCGAGCATCTGCGCGCCGGTCATCCCGGCGAACCGGCCGCCGAGCGCCCAGGTCGTCTTCATGACCGCGTACGGCACGAACGCCAGCGCCCCGACCACCGCGGCCACCTGCACCCGCCGCCCCGCCGCCGTCGGTACGGCCGGCGCTGCGTTGCGGGCGGGGCGCCGCCGGTGCCGGGACGCGAGTCGTACCAGGAGGATCGCGCCGGCGGCGCACAGCGCCTGCGCGAGCGCGGCGGGCCAGTCGTCCACCCGCTGCGCCACGACCAGCGTGATCACGTTCATCAGCAGGCCGAACGCGGCGGCCGCGAGCAACCCGACGGTGGGGTACCGCAGGCGGGGGAGCGCGGTGGCGAGCGCGGCGAGGCCGGCGAGGGCGACGAGTACCCAGCCGAGGACGGCGGGTGCCCGGTGCGGCCCGTACACGAAGGTCGGGGTGCCGGTGAGGGCGGCGACCGCACCGTACGTGGCGGTCACGGCCGACCACACCCACAGCGCCGGGCGCGTCATGCGGTACGCCGGCGGTGGTGGTGCACGGCGAGCACGGCGACCAGCGGCCCCCACAAGGCCAGCGGCGCGTACGCCAGCCAGAACACGACCTGCTGCCAGCCGGCGAGTTCGAGGCCGGTGGCGCGGCCGTCGACGCCGAGCCCGAGCGCGTACATGACCAGCGCGTACGGGAAGACGAGCGCGCCGACGGCGCCGAGGCCCGCGGCGGTGACCACCAGCGGCACCGGCGTACGGCGGCCGCGCAGCAGCGGCACCCAGCGCGGCCACACCTCGCCCCAGCCCGCCACCAGCCCGACGGCCAGGAACGCCACCGCCTCGCTGACCACGCTGAGCGCCACGATGTACCACCACGGGCCGCCGCGCAGCACGCTCGGTCCGGGCCCGGTGCCGCCCGACACGTGCTGCACCATCGGCGCGTCGAACACGAAGCCGACGATGCGCCACACGCTCGACGGCAACGCCACCAGCGGCACGGCGTACGCGCAGGCGACGGCCCACCGCGGCACCCCCGGTACGGGCGCGTGCGCGGCACGCCAGGCGTCGCGTACCCGGCTGAACTGACTGGTCATCCTCGGATCCCCTGGCTCGGCGGTACGGGTCGCACCCACCGTGCCGGGTGACCGGCCCCCGGCACCCGCCCCGCGTGGGCGAACCGCCTCCCCCGCGCGGGGGTTGCGAGAATGAGCCCATGCGAGGTGGCGGGCACGGGATGCGGCGGCTGCTCACCCCGCCCGGGTACCGCCGCTGGGTGTTCCTGGCGCTGGGTGCCGCGCTGGCCGTGGCGTTCGCGATGGTCGCCGCGAGCATCCTCGTACCGGTGCGGTGGGGTGCGCTGTGGCCGCCGCTCGCCGTCCTCGTACCGCTGGCGGTCGTCGTACTGCCGCCGGTCGCCGTGTCGCTGCTGCCCCCGGTCCGTGTCGTCGAGGGCGCCGCGGTGCGCAGCCTGCTGCGCACGGACCTGCCGGAGCACCTGCCGCCGGCGCGCGACTGGGACACCCGCTGGCGCGCGTCGCTGTGGTTCCTGCTGCACGTGCTGGCCGGCGCGGCGGCGGGCGTGGCGCTGGTCGCCGGACTGGGCTGGCTGATCACCGTCGGCCAGCTCGGCGTCTGGCCGGGTCGGCGGCTGCTGCCGGTGGCGGTCCTGGTCACCGTCCCCGCGTACGTCTACCTGGTGGCCGCGCTGGCGGCGCTGCTCGCCCGCTGCGCCCCGCCGCTGCTGGGTCCGTCCGCGGCCGAACGGCTGGTCGCCGCCGAGGCCCGCGCCCGCGCGCTCGCCGAACGTACCCGCCTGGCCCGCGACCTGCACGACTCGATCGGCCACGCGCTGACCGTCACCACCCTGCAGGCCGCCGCCGCGGGCCGGCTGCTCGACCACGATCCGGCCTTCGTACGCCGGGCGCTGGCGGCGATCGAGGACACCGGACGCTCCGCGATGGCCGACCTCGACCACGCGCTGGGGCTGCTGCGCGACGAACCCGGCACCGCCCCGCCCGTACCGATGCTGCGGGACGTCGCAGGGTTGGTGACGCACACCCGGGCCGCCGGGCTGCCCGTGACGCTGGAGACGAACGGCGACCCGGCGACCGTGCCCGCGGACGTGTCGCGCGAGGCGTACCGGATCGTGCAGGAGGGGCTGACGAACGCCGCCCGCCACGCCGGTACGGTGCCGGTGACCGTGCGGTTGACCGTCACCGACGCGCGGCTGGTCGTGGAGGTGAGCAACCCGATGCCGGACCGTCCGGTACGTCGTTCGCGGCCCGGGCGCGGCCTCGCCGGCATGGCCGAACGCGTCGCCACCCTGCACGGCACCGTCCACTTCGGACCCACCGACGGCCGCTGGGTACTGAGCCTCGCGGTGCCGCTGCGGTGAGCGCCGTCCGCGTCCTCGTCGTCGACGACGACCCGCTCGTCCGGGCCGGGCTGACGGCGATCCTGTCCACCGAGCCGGACCTGACCGTGGTCGGCGAGGCCGGCGACGGCGCCGAGGTACTCCCGCTGGTTCGCCGCCTGCGCCCGGACGTCGTCCTGATGGATGTACGGATGCCCGCCATCGACGGCATCCAGGCCACCCGCTACCTGCTCGACCGCGTCGCCGAACCGCCCCGCGTCCTCGTCGTCACCACCTTCGACAACGACGACACCGTGTACGAGGCGCTGCGCGCCGGCGCGTCCGGCTTCCTGCTCAAACGGGCCCGGCCGGACGAGATCGCGCAGGCCGTCCGTACCGTCGCGCGCGGCGACTCGCTGCTGTACCCGACGGCCATCCGGCGGCTCGCCGCCCGCGCCCCGGACACCGGCACCGGGGACGCGCTGCGCTCGGCGCGCCTGACCGACCGCGAGGCCGAGGTTCTGCGGGCGCTGACCCGCGGCGGCAGCAACGCCGAGATTGCCGCCGACCTGCACGTCGGCGCCGAGACCGTCAAGGCGCACGTCGCCAGCCTGCTCGCCAAGCTCGGCGTACGGGACCGGACCCAGGCCGTGATCGCCGCGTACGAGTCCGGCTTCGTCCGCCCCGGCGCCGACTGACGGGCGCGCCGGATCGCTTGCGGCGCAACGGTTCCACCCGCCGAGTACGGCAGCTCGTCGGTCCGGTTCCGGGTGCACCGTGCCGCGGTGCTGTCGCCCGCTCCGCCTGCCGCCCGGTCGACGACGTGACGCGCCCGCGGGCCCGTAGGATCTGCGAACCATGGGACTCGCGGATCTGCACCGGATCGATGTGGCGTACGAGAGTGACGGCGGCACCGCCCTGGTCATGGTGGCCGCGAGCTGGGAACCGGAGGCGCTTCGGCTGGTGCAGTTGCAGGCGAAGACCGTGGCCATGCAGAGCTACGGTGCAGGTCGCGGTGAGCCGTTCCGCATCGAGCTGATGTACGCGGAGACGCCACCCGAGGCCGCGGTTTCCTACGTCACCGCGATGGGCGGCGTGGTGCGATCCGTCCAGGCGACGGCCAACCCTGGCGACGAAGCCGGCGGCACGACCCGTCCGGGCCGGTTCGCCTGCCCCGACGGCGTACTCGACCTGGACGCTCTCCAGGCGGCCAACGCTGCGGCGTTCGCCAGCGAGTACGGCCTGGACGGCAGCGTCGAGTCGCTGCACACCGTGGACGAGCTGATCCAGGCGCGGCGGGCCGAGGAGGGCTACGGCCCCGAGGACGAGGCACCCGACCTCGACGACGGCAACCTCGTCGTACTCGCCGGCGCGTACTGCGGGGAGGTACTTCGCGGGATCCTGGGCGGGACCTGGCACCCGCCGGCGGTGCACGGCCGCGCCCTTCCCTCCGTACGTGTCGGGGACTCCGCGGTGACGGCGGGCGTCTGCGGGAAGGCAAGCAAGGCCCTGCGCAACGGGACCAGCGACTCGCTCCACCAGCTGGCACAGGTGGTCCTCCAGGTCGTTCGCGCCGGATAGCCGGCCGACCGCGCGTACTCGGCCGCACCGCCGATCCGGTCAGCTCGCCAGGGCCGGCGAGGCGTGGCGGGCCGCCCGTCTCCGGCTTGACTCCGCCGTACCTGCCGGCCCGGATCGAGATTGGCGGTGTGCGCCCGCGTCGCGCCCCAGCGGTGAGACCGCCTGCGCGCCCATCGTTCCTGTTCGGCGCCTCGGTTCGTGGCGAACGTCCTGGCGGGGACTCACGACTCGACCACAGTGAGCCCGGCACTGCCGCCTCACTGCGGGACTCGCGTTCTGTCCACAGTGGACGGACGTGCTCGCCGAACCGTCGGGGGAGGGCTCGGGGAGCGTTGAGCGGCTTGCCGATGTCCGGGTTGGCGATGGTGACGATCGTGCCGCCGAGCGCGACCATGCCGCGCGTCAGCATCTCGCGTCAGGACCCGGTGTCGCGTCCCGGTGCCGGAGTCCGGCGTCGGCGTCGCGTCGCGTCTCGGCGTCGGAGTGCGGCGTCAGGCTCTGCGGCGGCCGGCGGGACGCGCGCGCACTGCGACGGTGCGGTGGACACCGCATCCGGGCAGGCGGCCGACAAGATCCCCGGCCCGTCGAGCGGCATGGCACATGGTCACGCCCAACACCCGTGGCTCTACCGGTACGTCCATGGCCCGGTCTGCCGGCCGCGCCCGCCGGCCGGCCCGCTTTGATTCAGCTACCTAGAAAGCTGTAGGTGCGGTGACGTGGGACATCCGCGCCGGACCGGCCCTGCGATGATGGCCCGCATCGAAGCGGCAGACAGGGCGGTGTGTCGATGAAGAGGCTGTACAACCGGCCGGACGCGGTGGTCGACGAGGCGGTCGAGGGCCTGGCGCTGGTTCATCCGGACCTGCTGCGCCTGTCGCCGGACCCGATGTACGTGACGCGTGCCGACGCGCCGGTACGGGGCCGGGTGGCGCTGGTGTCGGGCGGGGGATCGGGCCACGAGCCGATGCACGTCGGTTTCGTCGGGCCGGGGATGTTGTCGGCCGCCTGCCCGGGTGCGGTGTTCACGTCGCCGACCGCCGACCAGGTGGAGGCGGCGGCGCGCGCCGTGGACGGCGGCGCTGGCGTACTGCTGATCGTGAAGAACTACTCGGGCGACGTGATGAACTTCGAGATGGCCGCGGAGCTGCTGGCCGCCGACG
The DNA here is from genome assembly GCF_016861975.1 of Actinocatenispora rupis. Classification (GTDB taxonomy): domain Bacteria; phylum Actinomycetota; class Actinomycetes; order Mycobacteriales; family Micromonosporaceae; genus Actinocatenispora; species Actinocatenispora rupis. The sequence continues at coordinate 123,797 of NZ_BOMB01000019.1, forward strand.
GCATCGCGACCGAGACGGTACTGGTCGCCGACGACGTGGCGGTCGAGGACTCGACGTACACGAGCGGGCGGCGCGGGGTGGGCGCGACCGTACTGGTGGAGAAGATCTGCGGGGCGGCGGCCGAGCGGGGCGCGGACCTGGCGGCGGTGGCGGAGCTGGGACGGAAGGTGGCGGCGCGGAGCCGTTCGCTGGGCCTGGCGCTGTCGGCCGGTACGGTGCCGGCGACGGGGCGGCCGGGGTTCGTGCTGGCCGACGACGAGATCGAGTTCGGGGTGGGCATCCACGGCGAGCCGGGCCGGGAGCGGCGGCCGATGGAGCCGGCGGACGCGCTGACCGACCGGGCGCTGGCCGCGGTCCTCGACGACTTCGCCGCCGACGAGCTGACCGGTGACGTGCTGCTGTTCGTCAACGGGCTGGGGTCGGCGACGCCGATGGAGTGCGCGATCGTGGCCCGCCGCGCGGTGCGTACGCTCGGCGAACGGGGCCTGCGGGTGGCCCGCAGCCTGGTCGGGCAGTACATGACGTCGTTGGACATGCTCGGCGTGTCGCTGACCGTGCTGCGGTTGGACGACGACCTGGCGCGGCTGTGGGACGACCCGGTCGAGACGGTGGCGCTGCGATGGGGAAGGTGAGGGTGCGGTGAGCGAGGAGTTGACCGGCGCGGACGTCGCGGCCGTGTTCCACCGGTACGCGAAGACGGTGGCGGAGCTGAAGGACCTGTTGACGGAGCTGGACACGGCGGTCGGCGACGGGGACCACGGCACGAACCTGGACCGGGGCATGCGCGCCGCCGTGGAGGCGCTCGACGCGGGTACGCCGGGCACCCCCGGCGCGGTGTTCAACCTGGTCGGCCGCCGCCTGGTGTCGACGGTCGGTGGCGCCTCCGGCGCGCTGTACGGCACGGCGTTCCTGCGGGCGGCGGGCGCCGCGGGCGACGCGACCGGCCTGGACGCGTCACGGATGGCGGCCGTACTGCGGCAGGCCACGGACGGCATCGCGGCGCGCGGCAAGTGCGCCGCCGGCGACAAGACCATGTACGACGTGTGGTCGGCGGCGACGGAGGCGGTCGAGTCCGCGGCTGCCGGCGGTACGGGCCTGGCGGCGGCGTTGTCGGCGGGTGCGGTGGCGGCGGCGGAGACCGTACGGCGGATGGTGCCGTGGCAGGCGCGCCGTGGCCGCGCCAGCTACCTGGGGGAGCGCAGCGTCGGGCACCGCGATCCGGGTGCGGTGTCCAGTCAGGCCCTGTTCGAGTGCCTCGCCGCGCAGGCCGCGGCGTGATCGGTCTGGTCCTCGTCTCGCACAGTGCGGCGTTGGCCGCCGGGCTGCGGGACCTCGTCGGCCAGATGGCGCCGGGCGTACCGGTGGTAGCGGCGGGCGGTGACGCCGACGGTGGCCTGGGTACGAGCCCGGATCTGGTGGCCGACGCGGTCACCGCCGCGGACTCCGGCGCCGGCGTGGCCATCCTGTACGACCTGGGCAGCGCGCGGATGTCGGCGGAGCTGGCGCTGGAGTTCCTGGATCCGGACGTGGCGGGACGCGCGCGGGTGGTGGACGCGGCGTTCGTCGAGGGTGCGCTGGAGGCGGGCGTGGCCGCGGCGGCGGGCGGTGACCTGTCGGCGGTGGCGACCGCGGCGGCGGAGGCGGGCCCGGAGCGGGCCGAGCCGGAGCCGGCGGCGCCGGTGGCCGCGGACCTGTCGGAGCGGGTGGTGCTGACCGATCCGGCGGGCCTGCACTTCCGCCCGGCCGCCGCGGTCGTCCGCGCGCTGACCGGGCTGTCCGCGGTGGTACAGGTGGCGGTGCCGGGGCGGCGGTCGGCGTCGGCGGGGAGCCTGAGCGGGCTGCTGCGGCTGTCCGCGCCGGTCGGTGCCGAGGTCGTCGTGTCGGCGTCCGGGCCGGACGCGTCGGCCGCGGTGGCGCGGGTGGTGGACGTGCTGTCGTCGGCCACCGACACGCCGGCCCCGGCCGAGGCACCACGCGCCTCCGGTACGACGGTGGGCGCGGCGCCGGGTCGTCGGGTGGGGCCGTTGAGCCGTCCGGGGCTGGTGGCGGTGGCCGTGCCGGCGGAGGAGTACCAGGGTGCGGAGCGGGAACGGGAACGGCTGGACGCGGCGCTGCGCCGGGTACGGGACGAGCTGGCCGGCGGTGGGATCGTCGCCGCGCACCGGGCGCTGCTGGCCGATCCGGAGCTGACCGACGCCGCGTTCGGCGCGGTCGCCGACGGGACGCCCGCGGCGGCGGCGTGGTGGGCGGCGGTGGAGCGGACCCGTGCCGCGCTCGCCGCGGTACCGGACGCGGTGATCGCCTCGCGCGCGGTGGACGTGGCGGACGTGGGCCGGCGGGTGCTGGGCGCGCTGACGGGCCATCCGGTGGTCCCGTCGGTACCGGCGGGTGCGGTGCTGCTGGCCGACGACCTGCCGCCGTCGCTGGTACCGGAGCTGGCGGCGCGGGGCGCGGTCGGTTTCGTGCTGCGGGCGGGCGGTGCGCGCTCGCACGCCGCGGTACTGGCCCGTGCGGCGGGAGTACCGATGGTGGTGGCGGCGGGCGACGTGCTCGACGCGGTCCCGGACGGTACGCCGGTGCTGGTGGACGGCGGGACCGGTGAGCTGGTGGTGGACCCGGACGAGCGGGACGTGCCGCCGGCGGCGGCGCCGGTGGTGACCGGTCCGGTACGCCGGGCCGACGGGGGCGAGCTGCGGCTGGCGGCGAACGTCGGGTCGGTGGCCGACGCCCGCTCGGCGGCGGCGAACGGTGCGGGCGGCGTCGGCCTGCTGCGTACCGAGCTGCTGTTCGCGGGTCGTACGGTGCTGCCGGACGAGGACGAGCAGGTGGCGTGGTTGACCGGGATCCTGGCCGCGTGCCCGCCCGGCCCGGTGGTGGTACGCACGGTCGACCTGGGCGGTGACAAGCCGGTGCCGGCGCTGGGGCTGGACCCGGTGCGGCACGGCTTCCTCGGCGACCGCGGCCTGCGGCTGTGCCTGTCCCGGCCGGACCTGTTCCGCACCCACCTGCGCGCGGTGCTGCGTGCCGCCGCGGTACGCCCGGTCGAGGTGATGGTGCCGTTCGTGACGGAGCCGGCGGAACTGGCCGCCGCGCGGGACGCGTTGCGGGCCGCGGCGGAGAGCCTGCGCGGCGACGGCGTGCCGTACGCGGAGCCGGCGGCGGTCGGGATGATGGTGGAGATTCCGACGGCGGCGCTGTCGGTGGCGCCGTTCCTGCCGCTGGTGGACTTCCTGAGCGTCGGCAGCAACGATCTCGCGCAGTACCTGAGCGCCAGCGACCGGACGCTGCCGGAGGTGGCCGGGACGTACCGGGCGGGGGAGCGGCTGGTGCCGGATCTGGTGCGGCGGCTGGTCGCGGAGGCGGGGTCGGTGCCGGTCGCGGTGTGCGGCGACCTGGCCGGCGACCCGGAGTACGCGCGGCGTCTGGTGGCCGCGGGGGTGGCGGAACTGAGCATGGCCGCCCCGCTGCTACCGGCCCTCCGCGCCGCTCTCGCCTGAGTACGCGGTGCCGGCGTCTCCTGGCCATCGGGCGAGCGTGCGGGGTTGTCGGGGGTCGCGGGTAGGGTCGCGGGCGTGGAACCGGCCAGCCTCTTCGACCTGGGTACTCCCGCGGCACCGTCCGCGTCCGAGCTGACCGAGCCGGACGAGCACGCGCCGCTCGCGGTGCGGATGCGTCCGCGCAGCGTGGACGAGCTGGTCGGGCAGGAGCACCTGCGGGCGCCGGGCGCGCCGCTGCGCCGGCTGGTGGAGGGCGACGCGCCGCTGTCGGTGATCCTGTGGGGTCCGCCGGGCAGCGGCAAGACCACGATCGCGCACCTGGTGGCCGGGTCGACGAACCGGCGGTTCGTGGCGCTGTCGGCGCTGTCGTCCGGCGTCAAGGAGGTGCGCGAGGTCATCGCGGCGGCGCGGGCGGACCGTCGCCGGTCGGGTGCGCCGACGGTGTTGTTCATCGACGAGGTGCACCGGTTCACGAAGACCCAGCAGGACTCGCTGCTCGCCGCGGTCGAGGACCGTACGGTGACGTTGTTGGCGGCCACCACGGAGAATCCGTACTTCTCGGTCGTGTCGCCGTTGTTGTCCCGGTGCGTGTTGTTGACGCTGGAGCAGCTCGGCCCCGAGACGGTACGGGAGGTGCTGCGTCGGGCGTTGACCGACGAGCGGGGCCTGGCCGGCCGGGTCGGCCTGTCGGACGAGGCGGAGGAGCACCTGGTCCGGCTGTCCGGTGGGGACGCCCGGAAGGCGTTGACGGCGTTGGAGGCGGCGGCGGGCTCGGCGCTGGCGACCGCGGACGGCGACGGTCCGGTGGTGGTGGATCTGGCGACGGCGGAGGCGGCCGTGGACACCGCCGCGGTGCGCTACGACCGGGCCGGTGACGGGCACTACGACATCTCCAGCGCGCTGATCAAGAGCCTGCGCGGGTCGGACGTGGACGCGGCGCTGCACTGGTTCGCCCGGATGGTGGTGGCGGGGGAGGACCCGCGGTTCATCGCCCGCCGGCTGATCATCTTCGCCAGTGAGGACGTCGGGATGGCCGATCCGACGGCGTTGCAGGTCGCGGTGGCCGCCGCGGAGGCGTTGGACCGGGTGGGGTTGCCGGAGGCGCGGCTGAACCTGGGGCAGGCGGTGGTGCACCTGGCGACCGCCCCGAAGTCGAACTCGGTGACCACGGCGGTGTCGGCGGCGCTCGACGACGTCCGGGCCGGGCGTACCGGGATGGTGCCGCGGGGGTTGCGCGACGCGCACTACGCGGGCGCCCGGGGTCTGGGGCACGGCACCGGGTACCGGTATCCGCACGACGATCCGCGGGGCGTGGTCACCCAGCAGTACGCGCCGGACGAGACGGTGGGCCGGGACTACTACGTACCGAAGCGGTTGGGTGCGGAGCGGGCGGTCGCCGACCGGCTCGACCGGATCCGGCAGATCGTGCGGGGGACGCGTCCCGCATCGGCCGCCCCGTCCACCTCGTTGTCCGGTACGGGACCGGATAACGACTCGCCGGAGCCGGACGCCGGTCCCGATACTGGGAGCGACGGGCGGTAGGGTTCTGTCCAGGTCGCTGGTGCGACACGCCGGCCGGGGTCCACGGCGGGGCGGACCCGTGTGTTCGAGGGGGACGTTGGGGTGTCCGGGACAGAGCTCGCAGCGCTGATCGCGGCGCTGGCGTTTCTGCTGTTGGTGGGTGTGCTGATGGTGCCCATCCTGAAGCTGCGGCACACCGTCGACGCGGCGACCCGGGCGCTGACCGAGGTGGCCGAGCGGACCGGTCCGTTGCTGACCGACGCGAACCGTACCCTCGACGGGATGAACACCGCCATCGGGCAGCTGCAGACCTCGCTCGACGGGGTGAATTCCCAGCTGGAACGGGTCGACGCGATCACCGGCCACGCCGAGCGGGTGTCCGGCAACGTGGCGCAGCTGTCGACGGTGGTCGCCGGGGTGACCACCAGTCCGCTGGTCAAGGTCGCCGCCTTCGGTTACGGGGTGCGCCGCACCGTCAACGCCCGCCGCGGCGGCGACACGACGGTGCGCGGGGCGCGGAAGCAGAAGAAGAGCGCGCAGCCGAAGATCGTGCGGCGCGCGGTGGGCCGCGGGCTGTTCCGCCGCGCGGCGGGGCACGGCAGTACCGTCCGTTCGGGCGCGGGGGAGAGGACCGTCTGATGCGTCGGCTGTTCTGGCTCGGCCTGGGTGTCGCGGTTGGTGTCGTGGCGGTCCGCAAGATCTCCCAGAAGGCCGAGGCGTTCACGCCGCAGGGTGTCGCCGCGTCGCTGCAGTCGACGGCGGCGGGTGCCGCCGCGAACGCGCTGGACGAGGTGCGTTCGTTCGTGTCGGACGTGCGAGCTTCGATGGCCGAGCGCGAAGGACAGATCCACGAGGCGGTCGCGGCCAACCTGGATCTGGGTGCTCGGCCCGCGTCCCTCGACCCGCGCGACCGGTAAGGAAAGCGAGACTTCTCCCAGATGCGTACCGCGGAGATCAAGCGTCGGTTCCTGGCGCATTTCGAGAACAACGGGCACACGGTGGTGCCGAGCGCGCCGCTGCCCTTCGACGACCCGAACCTGCTGTTCGTCAACGCCGGCATGGTGCAGTTCAAGCCGTACCTGCTGGGGCAGGTGACGCCGCCGTTCCCGCGCGCGACCAGCGTGCAGAAGTGCGTGCGGACGCCGGACATCGACGAGGTCGGCAAGACCTCGCGGCACGGCACGTTCTTCCAGATGAACGGCAACTTCTCGTTCGGTGACTACTTCAAGGAAGGCGCCATCACGCTGGCCTGGGAGCTGGCGACGAAGTCCGTGGAGGACGGCGGCTTCGGGATGGACCCGGAGAAGCTGTGGCCGACCGTCTACCTGGACGACGACGAGGCGTACGACATCTGGCACCGGGTGGTCGGGGTGCCGGCGGATCGGATCCAGCGGCGCGGCAAGGCCGACAACTTCTGGTCGATGGGTGTGCCGGGGCCGTGCGGCCCGTGCTCGGAGATCTTCGTGGACCGCGGCCCGGAGTACGGGGCGGAGGGCGGTCCGGAGGTCGACGAGGACCGCTACATGGAGTTCTGGAACCTCGTGTTCATGCAGAACCTGCGCGGTCCGGGCACCGGCAAGGAGAACTTCGAGATCGTCGGTGACCTGCCGGCGAAGAACATCGACACGGGCATGGGCCTGGAGCGCGTCGCGGCGTACCTGCAGGGTGTCGACAACCTGTACGAGATCGACGAGGTCTGGCCGATCCTGGACAAGGCCAGCGAACTGACCGGCAAGCGGTACGGCGCGTCGACCAGCCACGTCGCGTCCGAGTCGCACCCGGACGACGTGCGGCTGCGGGTGGTCGCCGACCACGTGCGCACCGGGCTGATGCTGATCGGCGACGGCGTCACCCCGTCCAACGAGGGCCGGGGTTACGTGCTGCGCCGGATCCTGCGCCGCGCGGTGCGGGCGGTGCGGCTGCTGGGGTACGACAAGCCGGCGATGCCGGAGCTGCTGCCGGTGGCGCGGGACTGCATGTCCCCGTCGTACCCGGAGCTGGCGACCGACTACGAGCGGATCAGCCAGTACGCGTACGGCGAGGAGGAGGCGTTCCTCGCGACGCTGAAGGCGGGCACCACGATCCTGGACGTGGCGGTCGAGGAGACGCGGAAGTCGGGCGGCTCGACGCTGTCCGGGGCGAAGGCGTTCCAGCTGCACGACACGTACGGGTTCCCGATCGACCTGACGTTGGAGATCGCGGCGGAGCAGGGCCTGGCGGTCGACGAGGACGGCTTCCGCCGCCTGATGACCGAGCAGCGCACCCGGGCGAAGGCCGACGCGCAGGCGCGCAAGACCGGCCACGCCGACACCTCGGCGTACCGGGCGGTGCTGGACTCCGGCGGCGCGGTCGAGTTCACCGGGTACGCGGAGGTGTCGCGGGAGGCGCGCGTCCGGGCGCTGCTGTCCGGCGGCGAGCCGTTGACGGGCGCCGGTGAGGGCGACGAGGTCGAGCTGGTCCTCGACGCCACCCCGTTCTACGCGGAGGGCGGCGGCCAGCAGCCCGACACCGGCCGGATCCAGGTCGGCGGCGGCGAGGTCGAGGTGTACGACGTGCAGCAGCCGGTGCCCGGCCTGTTCGTACACCGGGCGCGGGTGTTGCGCGGCGAGGTGCGGACCGGGGAGACCGGGTTCGCGGAGATCGACATCCGGCGCCGCCGGGCGATCTCCCGTTCGCACACCGCGACGCACCTGGTGCACCAGACGATCCGCAACTTCCTGGGCGAGTCGGCGACGCAGGCCGGTTCGCTGAACGCGCCGGGCCGGCTGCGGTTCGACTTCAACATCCCGGGCGCGGTCCCGGCCAGCGTGCTCGCCGACGTCGAGCAGCAGGTCAACGAGGTGTTGATGGCCGACCTGGAGGTGCACGCGTTCGTCACCTCGATGGCGGAGGCGCGCAAGCTGGGCGCGATGGCCCTGTTCGGCGAGAAGTACGGCGACGAGGTGCGGGTCGTCGAGGTCGGCGACTACGCCCGCGAACTGTGCGGCGGCACGCACGCGGCGCGGTCGGGTCAGTTGGGCGTGGTGAAGATCCTGCACGAGGCGTCGGTCGGCGCCGGCGTACGGCGGGTCGAGGCGCTGGTGGGCATCGACGCGTTCAACTTCCTGGCGCGGGAGCACCTGCTGGTGTCGCGGCTGGCGGAGACGTACCGGGCGAAGCCGGAGGAGGTCGCCGACCGGGTCGAGCAGACCATCGCGCAGCTCCGCGACGCGGAGAAGGAGCTGGAGAAGCTGCGCGCGCAGATGGTCCTGGCGAACGCGGGCGGGCTGGCCGCGGCGGCGAAGGACGTGCGGGGCGTGGCGGTGGTGACCACCGAGGCGCCGAGCAGTGCGAGTACGAACGACGTGCGGACGCTGGTGCAGGAGATCCGGGGCCGGCTGTCGGCGGGTCGCGCCGGTGTGGTCGCGGTGAGCGCCCGGTCGAACGGCAAGGCGTCGCTGGTCGTCGCGGTCAACGCGGAGGCGCGCAAGGCGGGTCTGTCGGCGAAGGATCTGGTGAAGGCGGCGCTGTCCGGCCGTGGCGGCGGCAACGACGACCTGGCCCAGGGCGGCGGTGTACCGGAGGATCAGGCGCCGGTGCTGCTGACCGCCGTCGAGGACCTGGTGGCCACGGCGACGTGAGCGGGCCGGATCAGGCCGGTTTCCGCCGGGGCGTACGGCTCGGGGTGGATGTCGGTACCGTCCGGATCGGGGTGTCGTGCTGCGATCCGGACGGTCTGCTCGCCTCTCCCGTGACGACCGTCCCACGGGACCGGTCGGCGCGGGGCGACACGCCGGAGGCGTCTGACCTCACGGCCCTTGCCCATCTCGTCGGGGAGTACGACCCTGTGGAGGTGGTTGTCGGACTTCCGATCACCCTCGGTGGCCAGGAGAGTCACGCGGCGCGTGACGTCCGGGCGTACGCGTCACGGCTCGGTGACCGGGTCGCGCCGGTGCCGATCGTCTTCTCGGACGAGAGGATGTCGACCGCGGTCGCAACCCGTAGGCTGTCCGATCGTGGCGTCCGCGGCAAGCGACGCCGGGCGGTGGTCGACCAGGCCGCCGCGGTGGAGATCCTGCAGTCGTGGCTCGACGCGCACCGGAGGCGGACGGATGCTTGATGGCCTGGACCTCGCGTACGAGGAGAGCGACGCTCGCCCGGGTCGGCACCGCCGGCGCCGGAAAAAGGGCGGCCGCACCGTGTTCGCGCTGGTCATGGTCGTCGTGCTGCTCGGCTGTCTGGGTGGCGGCGCGGTGTTCGGCTGGACGAAGGTGCGCGGGTTCTTCGTCGCCCCCGACTACACCGGCGCCGGCTCCGGTACGGCGCAGATCCAGGTGAAGACCGGCGACAGCGCCGCCGACATCGGCAACACCCTGTACACGAAGGGTGTGGTGAAGAGCGCGAAGGCGTTCGTGGACGCGGCGGGCGACAACCCGCACGGCCGGGAGATCCAGCCGGGCTACTACCAGCTGCACAAGCGGATGAAGGCGTCGCTGGCGGTGACCGCGCTGCTGGATCTGAAGAACCGGGTCTCGACGAAGGTCACGCTCTCCGAGGGCCTGACGATGAACGCGTCGCTCAAGCGGCTGTCGACGGCGATGAAGCTGCCGCTGTCGGACTTCCAGCAGGCCGCGAAGGATCCCGCGTCGCTGGGCATCGGCAAGAACTGGTTCGTGCGTAACGACAAGAAGAAGTCGGCGAAGACCATCGAGGGCTTCCTGTACCCGGACACGTACATGTTCGACCCGGGTACGACGGCGAAGGAGGCGCTGCAGGAGATCGTGCAGCACTTCATGAAGGCCGCCGCGGACAGCGGGCTGGACAAGGGCGCCAACGGCATGAGCCCGTACGAGTTGCTCATCGGGGCGTCGATGGTGCAGGCGGAGGCCGGCATCAGCGAGGACGAGCCGAAGGTGGCGCGGGTCATCTACAACCGGCTGCACGCCGACCAGTTCCCGTGGTTGAAGAAGCTGCACTTCGACTCGACCACGAACTACTGGCTGGACATGAAGGGCAACGGCGCCAAGCGTTCCAGCGAGTTGACGGTCAGCGAGCTGAACGACCCGAAGAACCTCTACAGCACCACGGTGTACGAGGGGCTGCCGCCGGGGCCGATCGACAGCCCGGGCGCCACGGCGATGAAGGCGATGGTCCAGCCGGCCGCCGGCAACTGGTACTACTTCGTCGTGATCGACAAGAGCGGCCGGTCGGCGTTCACGAACTCCAGCGCGCAGCACGAGAGGAACGTCGCGGAAGCCCAGAAGAACGGTGTCGGCTGAGCATCGCGCCGCGGTACTCGGCAGCCCGGTCGGCCATTCCCTGTCCCCGGCGATCCACACCGCCGGGTACGTCGCGGCGGGCCTGACCGGCTGGCGGTACGAGGCGCACGAGGTCACCGAGCCGGGGCTGGCCGGTTTCGTGGCGGGGCTGGGGCCGGAGTGGGCCGGTCTGTCGCTGACGATGCCGCTGAAGCACGTGGCGCTGACGGTCGCCGACGAGGTGACCGACACCGCGACGCTGCTGGGTGCGGCGAACACGTTGCTGCTGCGCGGCGGTGTACGCCGGGCCGACAACACCGACGCGCCGGGCCTCGTCGACGCGCTGGCCGAGCGGGGCACCACCAGCGCCGGGCACGTCGCGGTACTCGGCGCCGGCGGTACGGCCCGCGCCGCCCTGTACGCCGCGTCCCGGCTGGGCGCCACCGACGTCACCGTGTACGCGCGCCGGCCGGACGCGGTGGCCGCGCTGCGCGACGTGACCGACCGGCTCGGGCTGGTGCTGCGGCACGCGGACTTCGCCGACCCGGCCGCGGCCGGCGCCGCCGACCTGGTCGTCTCGACGCTGCCGGCGGGCGCGGGCGACGCGTTCGCCCGGACGGTGCGGTGGCGTGCCGACGTTACGGTCTTCGACGTGCTGTATTCACCCTGGCCGACCGGGCTCGCCGCCGCCGCGACCGCCGCCGGCGCCCGCGTCCTCGGCGGCCTCGACCTGCTGCTCGCGCAGGCGGTCCGACAGTTCGAGCAGTTCACCGGCGTGCCCGCGCCGGCCGACGCGATGCGCGCCGCGCTGCGTTCGGCGGCGGGGAGCTGATGCTCGCGACCGGTCTCGCCGCGCTCGGCTGCGCTGGGGCGGGCGCGGCGGCGGGCCCGGCGCTCGCCGCGACCGCGGGCCGGCTGCCCGGCGTGACCACCGGCCCCCGCCGTACGGTGCTGGTCACGTGCCTCGCCGCCGGCGCGTTCGGGGTGGTGGCGCTCGGGCTGGTCGGCGACCCCGCCCGGCGGTACGCGCTGCCCGCGTTCCTGGTACTGGCCGCGGCCGGGGTGCTGCTGACCGTGATCGACGCGGACATCCGCCGGCTGCCGGACACGATCACGCTCCCGGCGTACCCGGCGGTGGCGGTGCTGCTGGCACCGGCGAGCCTGCTCGGTACCGCCGCGGTGGGCTGGCCGGGGCTGCTGCGCGCGGTACTGGGCGCGGTCGCCGCCGCCGCGGTGTACCTGGTGCTGTGCCTGGCGCCGGGATCGCAGCTCGGGTTCGGGGACGTGAAGCTGGCGGGGCTGCTGGGCCTGGCGCTGGGTTGGCTGTCCTGGGCGACGCTGGCGGTCGGCGTGGTCCTCGGCTTCGCGTACGGTGCCGGCTACGCGCTCGTCCTGTTGCTGTCCCGCCGGGCCGGTCTGCGTACCCGGATCCCGTTCGGGCCGGCGATGTTGGCGGGCGCGCTCACCGCCGTCCTGGTCGGCGACCGGCTGGCTGCCGGATACCTGGCGTTCTGAGGCTGGGACGCGGGCCGGCCACCGGCGGGTGGATGACCGGGGCGTGACAGACTCTCTGGTTGTGTTGCGATGGTTGACTGCGGGAGAGTCGCACGGCCCCGCGCTGATGGGCGTCCTGGAGGGCGTACCGGCCGGCGTCGAGGTGACCAGTGCCGAGATCGGTGCCGAGCTGGCCCGCCGCCGCCTGGGGTACGGGCGGGGCGCACGGATGAAGTTCGAGCAGGACGCCGTCGAGGTGATCGGCGGGCTGCGGCACGGGCGCACGTTGGGCAGCCCGTTCGCGGTGCGGGTCGGTAACACCGAGTGGCCCAAGTGGCAGCAGGTGATGAGCCCCGACCCGGTCGACGAGGCGGAGCTGGCCGGGCAGGCCCGCAACGCGCCGTTGACGCGGCCGCGGCCGGGTCACGCCGACCTCGCCGGCATGCAGAAGTACGGGCACACCGACGCCCGGCCGATCCTCGAACGGGCCAGCGCCCGGGAGACCGCCGCCCGCGTCGCCCTCGGTACGGTGGCGAAGGCGTTGCTGCGCCAGACGCTCGGTGTCGAGATCGTGTCGCACGTGGTGGAGCTGGGCCCGATCGCGGCGCCGGCCGACCGGCTGCCCGAGCCGGCCGACGCGGCCGCGATCGACGCCGACCCGATGCGCTGCCTGGACCCGGACGCCAGCGCGGCGATGGTCGCCGAGGTGGACGCCGCCCGCAAGGACGCCGACACGCTGGGCGGCATCGTCGAGGTCCTGGCGTACGGGCTGCCGCCGGGGCTCGGCAGTCACGTGCAGTGGGACCGGCGGCTCGACGCGCGGCTGGCCGCGGCGCTGATGTCGATCCAGGCGATCAAGGGTGTCGAGTTCGGTGACGGGTTCACGCAGGCGCGCAGCCGCGGCTCGGTGGCGCACGACGAGATCGAGCCCACCGCCACCGGCGTACGGCGGCGCACCGGTCGGGCCGGCGGTGTCGAGGGCGGCATGACCATCGGCGAGCCGCTGCGGGTACGGGCGGCGATGAAGCCGATCTCGTCGCTGAACCGGGCGCTGTCCACGGTGGACGTGGTCACCGGCGAGGCGACCACCGCGATCAACCAGCGGTCCGACGTCTGTGCCGTACCGGCGGGCGCGGTGGTGGCGGAGGCGATGGTGGCGCTGGTGCTCGCCGACGCCGTACTGGAGAAGTTCGGCGGCGACTCGGTGGCGGAGATCCGCCGCAACGCCGAGGCGTACCGCAAGGAGTTGGTGATCTCGTGACGGCGGAGGCCGGACCGGGCGTGGACCGGCCCGCGTGCGTGCTGGTCGGCCCGCCGGGCGCGGGCAAGACCACGGTCGGTGGCCTGATCGCCGACGCGCTGCGGGTGCCGTTCCTGGACACCGACGCGCTGATCGAGCGGTCCGCCGGCAAGCCGATCCCGGAGATCTTCTTCGACGAGGGCGAGGACCATTTCCGGGTACTCGAACGGGCCGCGGTGGCGGAGGCGCTCGCCGGGCACCGCGGCGTCCTCGCCCTCGGCGGTGGTGCCGTCCTGGCCGACGACACCCGCGAGCTGCTGATGGAGCACCTGGTGGTGTACCTGTCGGTGGAGCTGGCCGACGCCGCGAAGCGGGTCGGCCTGGGCGCCAGTCGCCCGCTGCTGGCGGTCAATCCGCGCGCCACGATGCGGCACCTGCTGGACGCCCGCCGCCCGCTGTACGAGGAGGTCGCGGACGTCGTGGTCCCGACCGACGGCATCGACCCGGAGCAGGTCGCCGAGACGGTCCTGCTCGCCCTGTCCGACCCGGAGGTACGTGGATGACGGCGATCCAGGTCGGTGGGGACCGGCCGTACGACGTGGTGGTGGGGCGTGACCTGCTCGGCGGGCTCGCCGGCTACCTGGACGGTGCCCGGCAGGTCGCGGTCGTGCACGCGCCGCCGCTGACGGCGCTGGCGGAGAGGACCGCGGCGACACTGTCCGACGCCGGGCTGCGGCCGTTGCTGGTCGCGGTACCGGACGCGGAGAAGGGCAAGACCGTCGCGGTCGCCGACCACTGCTGGGCGGAGCTGGGCCGCGCCGGCTTCACCCGTACCGACGCGGTGGTCGGGCTGGGCGGCGGCGCGGTGACCGACCTGGCCGGGTTCGTCGCCGCCTGCTGGCTGCGCGGCGTGCGCGTGGTGCAGGTGCCGACCAGCCTGTTGGGCATGGTCGACGCCGCGGTCGGCGGCAAGACCGGCGTGAACACGATGGCCGGCAAGAACCTGGTCGGCGCGTTCCATCCGCCGGCCGCGGTGCTGTGCGACCTGGACACTCTCGCCACCCTCGGCCACGAGGAGCTGGTCGGCGGGCTCGCCGAGGTGATCAAGTGCGGGTTCATCGCCGACGAGCAGATCCTGCGCCTGGTCGAGGCCGACCCGGCCGCCGCCGCCGACCCCGCCTCCCCGGTGCTGCGCGAGCTGGTGGAGCGGGCGGTGGCGGTGAAGGCCGAGGTGGTCGCCGGTGACCTGCGCGAGTCGGGGCGCCGCATCGTCCTCAACTACGGGCACACGCTCGGGCACGCGATCGAGCGGCACGAGGGGTACCGGTGGCGGCACGGCCACGCCGTCTCCGTCGGCCTGGTGTACGCGGCGGCCCTGGCGCGGCGGCGTGGCCTGATCGACGCCGGTACGGCCGACCGGCACGCCGCGGTGCTGTCCTCGGTGGGCCTGCCGACCACGTACCGGCCGGACGCGTTCGACGAGCTGCTGCCGGCGATGCGGCTGGACAAGAAGGCGCAGGGCGACACGCTGCGGTTCGTCCTGCTGTCCGGGCCGGGGGAGCCGACCGTGGTGTCCGACGTGAGCGAGCCGGAGCTGCGCGCCACGTACCTGGAGGTCTGTGTGCCGGTGGAGGCGTCGTGAGGCGCGTGGACGTGCTCAACGGGCCGAACCTGGGCCGGCTCGGCGTCCGCGAGCCGGACGTGTACGGCACGGCCACCCACGCCGACCTGGTCGCCCTGTGCGAGCGGGTCGGCGCGGAGCTGGGGCTGGCGGTGACGGTGCGCCAGACCGACGCCGAGTACGAGATGCTCGGCTGGTTGCACGAGGCGGCCGACGCCGGCGCCGCGGTGGTGCTCAACCCGGCCGCCTGGACGCACTACTCGGTCGCGGTCCGCGACGCGTGCGCGATGCTGACCGCGCCGCTGGTCGAGGTGCACCTGTCGAACGTGCACGCCCGTGAGGAGTTCCGCCGTACGTCGCTGGTGTCGCCGGTCGCCACCGGCGTCATCTGCGGCCTGGGCGTCGAGGGCTACCGGCTGGCCCTCACGTACCTCGCGGGGCGGCTGACGGCGCCGCAGACGCCGTAGCGGCCGTCACCCGGCGGCGCGGGCGACGGCGGCGGCCAGCCAGTCCGGCAGCCGGTCCAGGCAGTCCCGCCAGCCGCGGGCCTGCGCCTCCCGGTCCTCCTCGTCCTCGCAGCCGGCGTGCTCGACGGTCAGCGCGGTGCCGTCGTCGGCGTCGGCGAGCCGGACGAGTACCTGCGCGGTGCCCTCGCCGCTCTCCCACCGCCAGGTGAACTCCAGCAGCCCCGGCTCCTCGACCCGGAGGTACTCGCCGCTGACGGCGGTGGTCATGCTGCGCGAGGCCGACCCGGAGATCCGGTACCGTCCGCCGGGCCGCGCGTCGGCCTGTACCCGCGGCGACAGCCGGGCCGGCCAGAACCAGGCGGACAGCGCGTTGGGATCGGTGAAGGCCCGCCACACCACCTCGCGTGGTGCGGCGACGGTGCGCTCGATCCGTGCCGGCGGCACCGCGTCACCGGTCTCCTGGGCCTCACTCATGCGTCCTCCTCACCGGGGTCGTGAGCCGCGGGCTGGCACTGCCGAAACGGGGGGCGACTCACTGTCCCGTCCGTCCACGGTCGAGATCATGCCCCGAACGGCCGGTACGGTCGAGTCGGGGTGGTTCCACGGCCGGTAGACTTTCCAGGGTTTGTCAACGACCTCCATCCCGCGACCATGAGACGTCGGTGATCCCGACGCCGTAGACGAAAGAGACACACAAGCGTATGGCCACCACGAATGACCTGAAAAACGGCCTGGTTCTCAACCTCGACGGGCAGCTCTGGTCCGTCGTCGAGTTCCAGCATGTCAAGCCCGGCAAGGGCGGTGCGTTCGTGCGGACGACGCTGAAGAACGTGCTCAACGGCAAGGTCGTGGACAAGACGTTCAACGCCGGCACCAAGGTCGAGACCGCCACCGTCGACAAGCGCACCATGCAGTACCTGTACGCCGACGGTGAGGACTTCGTCTTCATGGACGCCGAGACCTTCGACCAGGTCAACGTGCCCGGCGGCACGGTCGGCGACGCCGCGAAGTACCTGTTGGACAACGCCGAGGTGACGGTCGGCTTCCACGAGGGCACCGCGCTGTACATCGAGCTGCCGACCTCGGTCGAGGTGGAGGTCACCTACACCGAGCCGGGCCTGCAGGGCGACCGCTCCACCGGCGGTACGAAGCCGGCCACCGTACAGACCGGCGCGTCGGTGGCGGTGCCGCTGTTCGTCAACACCGGCGACAAGATCAAGGTCGACACCCGCGACGGCCGTTACCTCGGCCGGGTCTGAGCGTGCCGACCGTGACCGAGCCGCGTTCCGCCCCGGGCATGTCGACCCGGACCAAGGCGCGCAAGCGTGCCCTCGACGTGCTGTACGAGGCGGACCTGCGCGGTGAGGAGCCGCAGGTCGTGCTGCGCCGCCGGGTGGAGTGGGCCGAGCCGCCCGTCCGGGCGTACACGGTGACTCTCGTGGAGGGCTACCAGCAGCACGCCGAGGAGATCGACCACCTGCTCGCGACGTACTCGGAGGGGTGGTCGCTGGCGCGGATGCCGGCGGTCGACCGCAACCTGCTGCGGGTGGCGGTGTTCGAGCTGCTGCACGCCGACGACGTGGACGACGCGGTGGTGATGAGCGAGGCGCTGGAGCTGGCCGAGTCGCTGTCCACCGACGAGTCGCCGAAGTTCGTCAACGGGCTGCTGGCCCGCATCGCCGAGGTCGTCCGCGACCGGAGCTGACGCGCGGCTGACTGTCGGCGCGTACCGGGCATGGAACGGGCGCCCGCGGTGATCACCGCGGGCGCCCGTTTCGTCGTCCCTGCCGTACCCAGAGGGTCGGCTGTCACCCGCCGAACAGGGCTCGCGGGTCGGCGACCAGCACACCCAGCTCGGTGAAGCGCTCCACCAGGCCCGACGGCGACGTGTCGTACACGATCGCCAGCGCGCGCAGGTCGTCGGCGCGGATGGACAGCACGCGACCGTTGTAGTCACCGCGCTGCTGCTGGATCGCACGGGCGTACCGGGCGACGGGCGCGAGCTCGTCGGCGGTGTGCTCGTACAGCTGCTCCAGGTCCAGGACGATCTTGCCCGCAGACTCCTGCCGGGTGCCGCCACCGTCGGGCAGCAGCTCGGCTACCGGAACCCGGTAGAAGTCGGCGAGCTCGGCCAGCCGGGCGACGGTGACCGCACGGTCCCCGCGCTCGTACGAACCGACCACCACTGCCTTCCACCGGCCTCCCGACTTCTCCTCCACCCCCTGCAGGGACAGTCCCTGCTGTTGGCGGATGGCGCGCAGTCGGGCGCCGAGGGACTTCGCGTACTCAGACGGCATGCGCTGACTCCCACTCACATGGCCGAGGTCTCTCCCCAGCAATCGCTACGGAGCGTGACGGTATTCCGATCAACGACGGTCGGTCAAGTACCGGTCACCCGAAAACTTGCGCGAATCTGAGTGTTGGTAGTGTTGAGCGCGCGTATGGCGTCCTTTAAGGCCCGTCCCGTGAGGCGGGGAAGGAGTCCCAGTATGACCGCACCACCTGCCGACCTGCCCGAAGGTCGGCCCGATCAGGGTGCCGCGGACCAGGCGAATTCGCCGGCCGAGGCCCAGCCCGCCCAGCCGCGGCCGATCCTCAACGCATCGGACCTCGCGCGCATCACGGCGCGGATCGCCCATCAGATCCTCGAAAAGACACGTGGCGCAGAACACACGGTGCTGCTCGGTATCCCGACCCGCGGAGTACCGCTGGCGCACCGGCTCGCCGACCGGATCGCCGCGTTCGAGGGCGTCGACGTGCCGGTCGGCATCCTCGACGTCACGCTCTACCGCGACGACCTGCGGTTGCGCGGCACCCGTGCACTCGGTCCGACCGACCTGCCCGCCGACGGCATCGACGGCAAGCGCGTCATCCTCACCGACGACGTGCTGTTCTCCGGCCGTACGGTGCGGGCCGCGCTCGACGCGCTGAACGATCTGGGCCGGCCCAGCCAGGTGCAGCTCGCGGTGCTCGTCGACCGCGGCCACCGGCAACTGCCGATCCGCGCCGACTACGTCGGCAAGAACCTGCCCACCTCGCTGGCCGAGAGCGTGCGCGTACTGCTGCGCGAGGTCGACGGCGACGACGCGGTCCTGCTGGCCGACCGGGAGGTCCGATGATCGCCCACCTGCTGTCCGCGGCCGACCTGGACCGCGAGACCGCCACGCTGGTACTCGACACGGCGACCGAGATGGCGACCGTGGCCGGGCGCGAGGTGAAGAAGCTGCCGACGTTGCGCGGCCGTACCGTGGTCAACCTGTTCTACGAGGACTCGACGCGGACCCGCACCTCGTTCGAGGTGGCCGCGAAGCGGCTGAGCGCCGACGTGATCAACTTCTCCGCCAAGGGGTCGAGCGTGTCCAAGGGCGAGAGCCTGAAGGACACCGCGCTGACGCTGCAGGCGATGGGTGCCGACGCGGTCGTGATCCGGCACTCGGCGTCCGGCGCGGCACACCGGCTCGCGCACTGGGTCGACGGCAGCGTCGTCAACGCCGGCGACGGTACGCACGAGCACCCCACGCAGGCGCTGCTCGACGCGTACACGATGCGTTCGCGGCTGGGCAAGCTCGACGGGGTACGCGTGGCGATCGTCGGCGACGTGCTGCACAGCCGCGTCGCCCGGTCGAACGTGACGCTGCTCGCGACGCTCGGTGCCGAGGTGACGCTGGTCAGTCCGCCCACGCTGCTGCCGGTCGGGGTCGACTCGTGGCCCGCCGCCGTGTCGTACGACCTGGACGCGGTGCTGCCGGACACCGACGCGGTGATGATGCTGCGGGTCCAGCGGGAGCGGATGAACGACTCGTTCTTCCCGTCGGCCCGGGAGTACGCGCGGCGCTACGGGCTGGACGGCGCGCGCATGCGGGCGCTGCCCGACCACGCGATCGTGATGCACCCCGGCCCGATGAACCGGGGCATGGAGATCGCACCGGAGGTGGCCGACTCGGCCCGCTCCACCATCGTCGAACAGGTGGCCAACGGCGTCAGCGTCCGGATGGCCGTGCTGTACCTGCTGCTGGGGGGAAAGTCGTGACCGCGTATGTCGTACGAGGGGCCCGGGTCGTCGGCGGGGAGCCGACCGATCTGCTGATCCGGGACGGGGTGGTGGAGGCCGTCGGCCCCGACGCGGACGTGGCCGGCGCCACCCGCGTCGACGCCGACGGGCTGGTCGCCCTGCCGGGCCTGGTCGACCTGCACACCCACCTGCGCGAACCGGGCCGCGAGGACGCCGAGACCGTCGAGTCCGGTTCCCGGGCCGCGGCGCTCGGCGGGTACACGGCGGTGTGCGCGATGGCCAACACCGACCCGGTCGCCGACACCGCCGGCGTCGTCGAGCAGGTGTACCGGCTGGGGCAGGCCGCGGGGCTGGTGGACGTGCAGCCGATCGGCGCGGTCACGGTGGGCCTGGCCGGGGAGCGGATGGCGGAGCTGGGCGCGATGGCCGACTCGGCCGCCCGGGTACGGATCTTCTCCGACGACGGGCACTGCGTGGCCGACCCGCGGATGATGCGCCGGGCGCTGGAGTACGTGAAGGCGTTCGACGGGGTGGTCGCGCAGCACGCGGAGGAGCCGCGGCTGACCGTGGGCGCGCAGATGCACGAGGGTGAGTGGTCGGCGCGGCTGGGCCTGACGGGCTGGCCGGCGGTCGCCGAGGAGGCGATCATCGCCCGGGACGCGCTGCTGGCCGGGCACGTCGGCGCGCGCCTGCACATCTGCCACGTGTCGACCGCGGGCAGCGTGGAGATCCTGCGCTGGGCCAAGTCGAAGGGCTTCCGGGTGACCGCCGAGGTCACCCCGCACCACCTGCTGCTGACCGACGAGCTGGCCGCCGGGTACGACCCGGTGTTCAAGGTCAACCCGCCGCTGCGTACCGACGAGGACGTCGCGGCGTTGCGGGCGGCGCTCGCCGAGGGCGTGATCGACGTGGTCGCCACCGACCACGCCCCGCACACCACCGAGGACAAGGAATGCGAGTGGCCGTACGCGCGGCCCGGCATGCTCGGCCTGCAGACGGCACTGCCGGTCGTCCTCGACACGATGCTGGAGCCTGGCCTGCTGGACTGGGACACCGTCGCGGAGCGGATGAGCCGGCGGCCGGCGCGCATCGCCGGGCTGACCGACCACGGCCACGACCCGGCGCCGGGAGCCCCGGCGAACCTGACGCTGGTGGACCCGGCCGCGCGGATCACCGTCGATCCCGCGGATCTGGCCTCGCCGAGCCGGAACACGCCGTACGCGGGGCGCACGCTGCCCGGGCGGATCGTGGCGACGTTCCTGCGGGGTGAGGCGACGGTGCTCGACGGGAAGGCGCAGAAGTGACCACACGAGAGACCGCGATCCTGGTCCTGGAGGACGGCCGGACGTTCACCGGCGAGTCGTACGGGGCGGTCGGGGAGACGTTCGGCGAGGCCGTGTTCAACACCGGCATGACCGGGTACCAGGAAACGCTGACGGACCCGTCGTACCGGGGGCAGGTCGTGGCGATGACCGCGCCGCACATCGGCAACACCGGGGTGAACCGGGAGGACGACGAGTCCGACCGGATGTGGCTCGCCGGGTACGTGGTGCGCGACCCGGCCCGGATCCCGTCGAGCTGGCGTGCGACCGGGACGCTGGAGGAGGAGCTGGCCGGCCAGGGTGTCGTCGGCATCGCCGGCATCGACACCCGGGCGCTGACCCGGCACCTGCGCGAGCGCGGCGCGATGCGGGTCGGGGTGTCCAGTGTGGACACCGATCCGGCCGCGCTGCTGGCCCGGGTACAGGCCGCGCCGCGGATGGTCGGCTCGAACCTGGTCGGCGAGGTCAGTACGGCCGAGGCGTACACGGTGGGGGCCGAGGGGGAGCGGCGGTTCACGGTCGCCGCGCTGGATCTCGGCATCAAGCGGAACACGCCGCGCCGGCTGGCCGCCCGCGGCGTCACCACGCACGTACTGCCGGCGTCGTCCACTGTGGACAGTGTGCTGGCCACCAGCCCGGACGCGGTGTTCCTGAGCAACGGGCCGGGCGACCCGGCCACCGCCGACGAGCAGGTCGCGCTGACCCGCGAGCTGCTGGCCCGCGGGGTGCCGATCTTCGGCATCTGCTTCGGCAACCAGATCCTCGGCCGGGCGCTCGGCTTCGGCACGTACAAGCTGGCGTACGGGCACCACGGGATCAACCAGCCGGTCAAGGACCTCGCCACCGGCAAGGTCGAGGTGACCGCGCACAACCACGGTTTCGCGGTCGACGCACCGCGCGAGGGCGCCACCGACACCGAGTACGGCACGGTCGAGGTCAGTCACGTGTGTCTCAACGACGACGTGGTCGAGGGGCTGCGGGTCACCTCCGACGGCCGGACCCGGGCGTTCTCCGTGCAGTACCACCCGGAGGCGGCGGCGGGGCCGCACGACGCCGACTACCTGTTCGACCGGTTCGTGGACCTGATCGAGGGGAGCTCGCGACCCGAGCTTGAGGCAGAAGGGGGTCGCTGATGCCGCGGCGTACCGACATCCGTCACGTCCTGGTCATCGGCTCGGGGCCGATCGTGATCGGGCAGGCGTGCGAGTTCGACTACTCGGGCACCCAGGCGTGCCGGGTACTGCGGGCCGAGGGCCTGCGGGTCAGCCTGGTCAACTCGAACCCGGCGACCATCATGACCGACCCGGAGTTCGCCGACGCGACGTACGTCGAGCCGATCACCACCGAGTACGTGGAGCAGGTCATCGCGCGGGAGCGGCCGGACGCGCTGCTCGCCACGCTCGGCGGCCAGACCGCGCTCAACGCGGCGGTCGCGCTGCACGAGGCCGGCATCCTCGACAAGTACGGCGTGGAGCTGATCGGCGCCGACATCGAGGCGATCCAGCGCGGCGAGGACCGCGAGAAGTTCAAGGACGTGGTCCGCGCCGTCGGCGGCGACGTGCCGCGCAGCCGCGTCTGCCACTCGATGGCCGAGGTACGCGAGACGGTCGCCGAGGTCGGCCTGCCCGTCGTGGTCCGGCCCAGCTTCACCATGGGCGGCCTGGGTTCCGGCATGGCGCACACCGACGAGCAGCTCGACCGCATCGCCGGCGCCGGCCTGGCCGCCAGCCCCACCACCGAGGTCCTCATCGAGGAGAGCGTCCTCGGCTGGAAGGAGTACGAGCTGGAGCTGATGCGCGACCGCAACGACAACGTGGTGGTCGTCTGCTCCATCGAGAACATCGACGCGATGGGCGTACACACCGGCGACTCGGTCACGGTGGCGCCGGCGATGACGCTCACCGACCGCGAGTACCAGCGGATGCGGGACCTGGCCATCGCCGTACTGCGCGAGGTCGGGGTGGACACCGGCGGCTGCAACATCCAGTTCGCGGTGAACCCGGCGGACGGCCGGATGGTCGTCATCGAGATGAACCCGCGGGTGTCGCGGTCCAGCGCGCTGGCGTCGAAGGCGACCGGATTCCCGATCGCGAAGATCGCCGCGAAGCTCGCCATCGGCTACACGCTGGACGAGATCGCCAACGACATCACCAGGGCCACGCCCGCGGCGTTCGAGCCGACGCTGGACTACGTGGTGGTGAAGGTGCCGCGGTTCGCGTTCGAGAAGTTCCCCGGCGCGGACGCCGAGCTGACCACGACGATGAAGTCGGTCGGCGAGGCCATGTCGCTGGGCCGCAGCTTCCCCGAGGCGCTGAACAAGGCGCTGCGCTCGATGGAGACCAAAGCGGCCAGCTTCTGGACCGGCCCCGAGCCGGTGACGGGTTCGCGAGCATCGCAGGGAGCGCCAGCGACCGAGGAGCGGAGCGGTTCCGGAGGCGGCTCCGTAGGCTCCGAGCCTGCGTCCACTGTGGACGAACTGCTCGCGGCGCTGCGGGTGCCGCACGACGGCCGGCTGTACACGGTGGAGCGGGCGTTGCGCGCCGGCGCGAGCGTGCCGCAGGTGTGCGCGGCGTCCGGCATGGACCCGTGGTTCGTCGACCAGATCGCCGGCCTCGTCGAGCTGCGCGCCGAGATCACCGACGCCCCCGTACTCGACGGGCCGTTGCTGCGTCGCGCGAAGCGGGCCGGACTGTCCGACCGGCAGCTGGCCGCGCTGCGCGCCGAGCTGGCCGGCGAGGACGGGGTGCGGGCGCTGCGCCACCGCCTCGGCGTACGGCCGGTGTACAAGACGGTCGACACCTGCGCGGCGGAGTTCGCGGCGACCACGCCGTACCACTACTCGGCGTACGAGACGGATCCGGCGGCGGAGAACGAGGTCGCGCCGTCCGACCGGCCGAAGGTGCTGATCCTCGGTTCCGGGCCGAACCGGATCGGCCAGGGCATCGAGTTCGACTACTCGTGCGTGCACGCGGTGATGGCGCTGCGCGACGCGGGTTTCGAGACCGTCATGGTCAACTGCAACCCGGAGACCGTGTCGACCGACTACGACACCGCCGATCGGCTGTACTTCGAGCCGTTGACGTTCGAGGACGTGCTGGAGGTCGTGCACGTCGAGGACTCGACCGGGAAGTCGGCCGGCGGTCCGGGCGTGGTGGGCGTGATCGTGCAGCTCGGCGGGCAGACGCCGCTGGGCCTGGCGCGCCGGCTCGCCGACGCGGGCGTACCGATCGTCGGCACCAGCCCGGCGAGCATCGACAACGCCGAGGACCGGGGCGTGTTCGGCGCGCTGCTGACCGCGGCCGGGCTGGCCGCGCCGAAGCACGGCACCGCCACCTCGTTCGCCGAGGCGAAGGCGATCGCCGACGAGATCGGCTACCCGGTGCTCGTCCGCCCGTCGTACGTGCTGGGCGGGCGCGGCATGGAGATCGTGTACGACGAGGCGACGCTGCGCTCGTACATCGCGCGGGCCACGGCGGTCTCGCCGGAGCACCCGGTGCTCGTGGACCGGTTCCTCGACGACGCGATCGAGATCGACGTGGACGCGCTGTGCGACGGCACCGAGGTGTACCTCGGCGGCATCATGGAGCACATCGAGGAGGCGGGTGTCCACAGTGGAGACTCGTCCTGCGCGCTGCCGCCGATCACCCTCGGCGCCTCCGACATCGAGCAGGTCCGCCGCTACACCGAGGCGATCGCCGCCGGTGTCGGCGTACGCGGGCTGCTCAACGTGCAGTACGCGCTGAAGGACGACCAGCTGTACGTGCTGGAGGCCAACCCGCGCGCCTCGCGTACGGTGCCGTTCGTGTCCAAGGCCACCGCCGTACCGCTGGCGAAGGCGGCGGCGCGGATCATGCTCGGCGCCACGGTCGCGGAGCTGCGCGCCGAGGGCATGCTGCCGGCCGAGGGCGACGGCGCCACGCTGCCCGACGACGCGCCGGTCGCGGTCAAGGAGGCGGTACTGCCGTTCAAGCGGTTCCGCACCGAGGAGGGCCGCGGGATCGACTCGCTGCTCGGGCCGGAGATGAAGTCGACCGGCGAGGTGATGGGCATCGACACCACGTTCGGCCACGCGTTCGCCAAGTCGCAGGCCGCCGTGTACGGGTCGCTGCCCACCGCCGGCACCGTGTTCGTGTCCGCCGCCAACCGCGACAAGCGGGCGCTGATCTTCCCGGTCAAGCGGCTGGCCGACCTGGGCTTCTCGATCACCGCCACCGCCGGTACGGCCGAGGTGCTCCGCCGGCACGGCATCGCCGCCACCGTCGTACGCAAGCACTACGAGGACCCGGCGGGCGACACCGGGCCGAACGCTGTCGAGCTGATCGAGTCCGGCGGGGTGGCGCTGGTGATCAACACCCCGCACGGCTCCGGACCCCGCGCCGACGGGTACGAGATCCGCTCGGCGGCGGTCACCACCGACACCCCCTGCATCACCACGGTGCAGGGCGCGTCGGCGGCGATCATGGGCATCGAGGCGCTGATCCGCGGCGAGATGACCGTACGGCCGCTCCAGTCGCTGCACACCGCGCTGCGCGGCGCCTGATGTACACGAGGCTCCTCCGCCCCGCCCTGTTCCGGCTGGGCGGGGGAGACGCCGAGGTGGCGCACGAGACGACGCTGCGGGCGCTGGCCGCCGTGTCGGGCGGCGACGCCCGGCTGACCGCGCTGTGGGCCGCCACGAGCCGCTACCGGTACCAGGCGCGGGCCGAGCCGCGCACCGTGTACGGGATCCGCTTCCCGAACCCGGTGGGGCTGGCCGCCGGGCTGGACAAGGACGGGCGGGCGCTGCCGGCGTGGCCGGCGTTCGGGTTCGGGTTCGTCGAGGTCGGTACGGTGACGCGGCACCCCCAGCCCGGCAACGACCGGCCGCGGCTGTTCCGGCTGCCGTCCTCGGGCGCGCTGGTGAACCGGATGGGCTTCAACAACGCCGGCGCGGCGGCGCTGGCCGACCGGCTCGCCACGCTGGGCCGCCTGCCCGTACCGCTGGGCATCAGTCTCGGCAAGTCCAAGGTCACGCCGCTCGACGAGGCCGTCGCGGACTACGTCGCCTCCCTGCGCATCCTGTACGAGCACGGCGACTACTTCGCCGTCAACGTCTCCTCGCCGAACACGCCGGGCCTGCGTTCCTTGCAGGACAAGGCACAGCTGGCCGAGCTGTTGGGGGCGCTGTCGGCGGAGGCCCGGTCCCTGGCCGCCGGCCGTACGCCCCGGCCGCTGCTGGTGAAGGTCGCCCCCGACCTCACCGACGAAGCCCTCGCCGAAGTACTCGCGGTCTGCGCGGAG
Organism: Actinocatenispora rupis; assembly: GCF_016861975.1. Classification (GTDB taxonomy): domain Bacteria; phylum Actinomycetota; class Actinomycetes; order Mycobacteriales; family Micromonosporaceae; genus Actinocatenispora; species Actinocatenispora rupis. The sequence continues at coordinate 149,488 of NZ_BOMB01000019.1, forward strand.
CACGGGGTGGCCGGCGTGATCGCCACCAACACCACCCTGTCGCGCGAGGGGGTGACCGGCGCCGACCGTGCCGTCGCCACGCAGGCGGGCGGGCTGTCCGGCCGGCCGCTGCACGAACAGGCCCTGGAGGTCGTCCGGTTCGTGCACCGGGAGGCCGGTGACACGCTGCCGGTGATCGGCGTCGGCGGCATCGGCGACGCGCACGGCGCGCTGCGCATGCTCGACGCTGGCGCCAGCCTCGTCCAGCTCTACACCGGCTTCATCTACCAGGGTCCGGAGCTCGTCCGGCAGATCAACCGGGCCGTCTCACAGACCGTGTACGGCCCGGGAAAGGGGTAGCCATGGCCGACGGTGCCGCGTCGTTCGGCGCGCGTCTGGACGCCGCGATGAGTACCCGGGGGGCGTTGTGTGTGGGCGTGGACCCGCATGCCGCCCTGCTGCGCGCCTGGGGCCTGCCGGACGACGCGTCGGGCCTGGAACGCTTCGCCCGGACCGTGGTGGAGGCGCTGGCCGACCGGGTCGCCGTGCTCAAACCGCAGTCCGCCTTCTTCGAACGCTTCGGCGCGCGCGGCATCGCCGTGCTGGAGACCGTGGTCGCCGAGGCGCGCGCCGCCGGCGCCCTGGTCGTACTGGACGTCAAGCGCGGCGACATCGGCTCCACCGCCCAGGCGTACGCCGACGCGTACCTGGACCCGGCGAGTCCGCTCGCCGTCGACGCCGTGACCGTCTCCCCGTACCTGGGGTTCGGGTCGCTGCGGCCGTTCGTCGACACCGCGCTGGCGCACGACCGCGGCGTGTTCGTGCTGGCGCTGACGTCCAACCCGGAGGGCCCGTCGGTGCAGCACGCCGTCGCCGCGGACGGCCGTACGGTGGCGCAGACGGTACTGGACGAGATCGCGGCGGTGAACGCCGGGGTGTCGCCGCTCGGGTCGGTCGGCGCGGTCGTCGGGGCGACGATCACGGGTGGTACCGGTCACGATCTGGCGAAGGTCAACGGGCCGTTACTTGCCCCCGGTCTTGGTGCACAGGGCGCAACACCGGCCGACCTGGCGTCCGTCTTCGGCTCCGCCCTGCCCTGGGTACTGCCCTCATACTCCCGCGAAGTACTCCAAAACGGACCCGATGTGGCGGCACTCCGTCACGCCGCGGACACCGTACGGCGGCAATGTGCTAGCGCGCTCGGTCGACCTGCGTGACCTGTTGCGCAAGAATGTGACGACGATGACACCACGCATTGCGAAACACGCGAGCGCGCCGACGTTGCTTCCTGGTGCGATTGCCCGCTAGGTTTCCCGCGCTGGTAGTTCATCCGATTCGCAAGAGTCATACGCAACCCAAGGAGACCTTCGTGCCGCTCCCGTCGCTCACCCCTGAGCAGCGTCATGCCGCACTGGCGAAAGCGGCTGCCGCGCGCAAGGCCCGCGCTGAGCTGAAGGACAAGCTCAAGCGGGGGGACACGACGCTGGCCGACGTCCTGAAGCAGGCCGACACCGATGAGGTCGTCGGCAAGCTGAAGGTGTCGGCGGTGCTCGAAGCGCTGCCCGGCATCGGCAAGGTGCGCGCCGCTCAGATCATGGAGCGGCTGCACATCGCGGACAGCCGGCGGCTGCGCGGCCTCGGCGAGCACCAGCGTGCTTCGCTGCTCGCCGAGTTCAGCACTGCCGAGTAGGCAGCCGCGGCCGGGCCAGCCCGGACCGCTCGTCAGGGGCCGTCAGGCCGACAGGTACCGCACCGGTACCGGTCGACCGGGCGGCCTCTGCCGTGTCCGGGGTACCGCCGGGTCACGTCACGGGGAGTTCCCTGCACGGGCCGGGACGGCGTTCGGTAGAAACAAACCGTGACCGTTGACAGCGCACCCGCCCGTACCGCGCGGCTCACCGTCCTGTCCGGCCCGTCCGGCGTCGGCAAGGGCAGCGTGTACGCCCTCGTCCGCCAGCGGTACCCGGACGTGTGGCTGTCGGTGTCCGTGACGACCCGTAAGCCCCGTCCCGGTGAGGTGGACGGCCGGCACTACCACTTCGTGGACCGGGCCGAGTTCCAGCGCATGGCCGCCGCCGGCGAACTGCTCGAATGGGCCGAGTACGCCGGCAACGGCTACGGCACGCCGCGCGCCCCGGTGGAGCGTCGACTCGCCGCCGGCCTGCCCGCGCTGCTGGAGATCGACCTGCAGGGCGCCCGCCAGGTACGCGACGCGATGCCCGAGGCGCGCCTGGTGTTCCTGGCGCCGCCGAGCTGGGACGAGCTGGTCCGCCGGTTGGTCGGCCGCGGCACCGAGGACGCCGACACGATCCGTCGCCGGCTGGAACTGGCCCGCGAGGAGCTGGCCGCCGAGCCCGAGTTCGACGTGACGATCGTGAACCACTCGATCGAGCAGGCCGCCGCGGAGCTGGTCGCGCTGCTGGCGCCGACACCCAGCAAACAGCTCTGACGTGTCGCTGCTCACACAACGCGAGGACATTTCGCCACCGGCGTCGTCGTTGGTCACAACCTGTTGCTACCATCGGTCGTTCATACCGGTGGCAGCCGCCCGCCGCGGCGCCGTCCACCATCCATCCTCTGATCGCAGGCATTGAGGTCGATCCGCGTGTCCGGAACCGTGGCCAGTCCCGAAGGAATCACCAACCCACCGATCGACGAGCTGCTGGAGAAGACGCCGTCGAAGTACGCGCTCGTCATCTTCGGCGCGAAGCGTGCCCGCCAGATCAACGCGTACTACTCGCAGCTCGGCGAGGGCCTGCTGGAGTACGTCGGCCCGCTGGTGGAGACCACGCCGCAGGAGAAGGCGCTGTCGATCGCGCTTCGGGAGATCAACGGCGGCCTGCTGACCGCCGAGCCCACGAACGAGGCCTGAGCGCCCCAGCACCACCGCAACCAGCGCCGCTGGCGTACGACCCGGGGGTCGTCGCCGCGGCGCTGTTGTCGTTTCCGCCCGGTTGTGCCGCGGCTGCGGTCGTCGGCCAGGGTTGGGTGCGTGTCCGCCGCCCCGGCGCGAGAGCATGGGGACATGACCAGTCGAATCGTGCTCGGCGTGTCCGGGGGGATCGCCGCGTACAAGGCGTGTGAGCTGCTGCGGTTGTGTACCGAGGCGGGGCACTCGGTGCGGGTGGTACCGACCGCGGCGGCCCTGCGGTTCGTCGGCGCGCCGACGTGGGAGGCGCTGTCGGGCCAGCCGGTGCACACCGAGGTGTGGGACGACGTGCCGCAGGTCGAGCACGTACGGCTGGGGCAGACCGCCGATCTGGTCATGGTCGTGCCGGCGACCGCCGACCTGCTGGCGCGGGCCGCGCACGGGCAGTCCGGCGACCTGCTCACCGCCACGCTGCTCACCGCGCGCTGCCCGGTGCTGTACGCGCCGGCCATGCACACCGAGATGTGGGAGCACCCGGCCACCGTCGAGAACGTCGCCACGCTGCGCCGCCGCGGCGCGATCGTGGTGGAACCGGCCTCCGGGCGCCTCACCGGGCCGGACACCGGGAAGGGGCGACTGCCCGACCCCACCGCCCTGTACGAGATCGCGCGGCGGCTGCTCGCCGGCGGCCGGGACCGTACGCCGGATCTGGTCGGACGGCGGATCGTGGTGACGGCCGGGGGCACGCGGGAGTACCTGGATCCGGTGCGGTTCCTGGGAAACCGGTCCAGCGGCAAGCAGGGGTACGCGTTCGCGCGGGCGGCGGTGGCCCGGGGTGCGGCCGTCACGCTGATCGCGGCGAACGTGTCGCTGCCGGCGCCGGCGGGCGTCGACGTGGTGCGGGTGGACACGACCGAGGACCTGCGCAAGGCGGTGGTGGCGTGCGCCGCGGACGCCGACGCGGTGGTGATGGCCGCGGCGCCGGCGGACTTCCGGCCCGCCGAGTACGCGACGAGCAAGATCAAGAAGTCGCCGGCGGGGCCGCCGACGATCGCGCTCGCCGAGACCACCGACATCGCCGCGGAACTCGGTGCGGCGAAGCGGCCCGGCCAGGTGCTGGTCGCGTTCGCTGCGGAGACCGACGACCTGCTGGCGCGCGCCGCCGGCAAGCTGACCCGCAAGCGCGCGGACCTGATCGTGGCCAACCAGGTCGGCGTCGACCGCGGTTTCGGTACCGACACCAACGAGGCGACCGTGCTGGGCGCCGACGGGAGTACGACCGAGTTGCCGGAAATGACGAAGGACGAGCTGGCCGACCGGGTGCTCGACCTGGTCGCCGAGCGGTTCGCGTCGGCGCCGTCACTGGGGGATCAAGCCTGACGCTGGGTAGGCTCAGGGGCAGATCGCGAAGCTGGTACCGTCCCGCGAGTTCACCGCGAGGCCATCCGGCTAAACTCGCCATTTACCCGTTCCGCCTACTCCGGGGAGTACCATGGCACGCCGCTTGTTCACATCGGAGTCGGTCACAGAAGGCCACCCGGACAAGATCGCCGACCAGATCAGCGACGGCATTCTCGACGCGTTGCTGACCCAGGACCCGCGCAGCCGGGTCGCGGTCGAGACCCTGATCACCACCGGACAGGTCCACGTCGCCGGTGAGGTCACCACCGATGCGTACGCCGACATTCCGCGCATCGTCCGGGACACCATTCTGAAGATCGGCTACGACTCGTCGAAGAAGGGCTTCGACGGTGCGTCCTGTGGCGTGAGCGTGTCGATCGGCGCGCAGTCGCCCGACATCGCCGTCGGCGTGGACACCGCGTTCGAGAAGCGGTCCGGGTCCAGCGCCGACGAGCTCGACTCGCAGGGCGCCGGCGACCAGGGCATGATGTTCGGCTTCGCCTGCACCGAGACGCCCGAGCTGATGCCGCTGCCGATCGCGCTGGCGCACCGGCTGTCCCGCCGGCTGTCCGCCGTCCGGCACGACGGCACCGTGCCGTACCTGCGGCCCGACGGCAAGACCCAGGTCACCATCGAGTACGAGGGCTTCCGCCCGGTCAAGCTGAACACCGTGGTGGTGTCCAGCCAGCACGCGCCGGACATCTCGCTGGACTCGCTGCTCACCCCGGACGTGCGGGAGCACGTGATCACGCCGGTGCTGGCCGAGCTGGACCTGGACAGCGAGGACTACCGGCTGCTGGTCAACCCGACCGGACGGTTCGAGATCGGCGGCCCGATGGGCGACGCCGGCCTCACCGGCCGCAAGATCATCGTCGACACGTACGGCGGCTACGCCCGCCACGGCGGCGGCGCGTTCTCCGGCAAGGACCCGTCGAAGGTGGACCGTTCCGCGGCGTACGCGATGCGGTGGGTCGCGAAGAACGTCGTGGCCGCCGGCCTGGCCGACCGGTGCGAGGCGCAGGTGGCGTACGCGATCGGCAAGGCGCAGCCGGTGAGCCTGTTCATCGAGACGTTCGGCACCAACAGCGTGCCGGTCGAGCAGATCGAGAAGGCCGTCGGCGAGGTGTTCGACCTGCGTCCGGCCGCGATCATCCGCGACCTGAAGCTGGCCCGCCCGATCTACGCGCAGACCGCCGCGTACGGCCACTTCGGCCGCGAGCTGGACGACTTCACCTGGGAGAAGACCGACCGGGTCGACGAGCTGAAGTCCATCGCCACCAAGTAGTACGGGCGGCGCGGGCACGGTGGACACCGACGACGGGATGCTGCCGGTCGAGGTGCCGGTGACCACCCCGCCCGCGCCGCGACCGGCGGCGTCCGCGTCCCGCGGGAGGAAGCCGGCCCGCACCCGTACGGCGGCGGCGGCGGAGCTGCCCGTCGCGCGGGTCTGCGTGGACGTCGGGCTGGCGCACCTGGACCGCACCTTCGACTACCTGGTACCGGCGGAGGCTGCCGACACGGCACAGCCGGGGGTTCGGGTACGGGTCCGGTTCGGCGGGCAGCTCGTCGACGGGTTCGTCCTGTCCCGCGCCGCGGAGTCCGACTTCGGCGGCAAGCTCGGGTTCCTCGACCGGGTCGTGTCGCCCGAGGTCGTCCTGACGCCGGAGGTGGCGGCGCTGGCCCGCGCCGTCGCCGACCGGTACGCGGGATCGCTGGCCGACGTGCTGCGGCTGGCCGTCCCGCCCCGGCACGCGCGCGCCGAGAAGGTCACCGCGGAGCCGCCGCCGACCGAGGAGCCACCGGCGCCGCCGGCCGAGGACGCCTGGCAGGGCTACCCGGCCGGCCCGGCGTACCTGCGGGCGGTGGCGGACGGGCGCGCGCCACGGGCCGTGTTCACCGCGCTGCCCGGCGAGGACTGGGGGGCCAGGCTCGCCGACGCGCTCGTCGCCGCGCTGGCCGGCGGGCGCGGCGGGCTCGCCGTCGTACCGGATGCGCGGGACCTGGACCGGTTGGACGCCGCGCTCACCGAGCGGCTCGGCACCGGCCGGCACGTCGCGATCGCCGCGTCCCTCGGCCCCTCCGAGCGGTACTCCCGGTTCCTGCGCGCCGCGCGCGGCCAGGTCCGGCTCGTCGTCGGTACCCGGGCGGCGATGTTCGCGCCGGTCCCGGATCTCGGCCTGCTGGCGATCTGGGACGACGGGGACGACCTGCACGCCGACGAGCACGCGCCGTACCCGCATGCCCGTGAGGTGTTGCTGACCCGGGCGCAGCTGACCGACGCGGCGATGCTCGTCGCCGGCTACGCCCGGAGTACCGAGGCGCAGTTGTTGGTGGCGACCGGGTGGGCGAAGGAGATCACCGCGGACCGGCCGGCGTTGCGTGCCGCCGCGCCGCGGGTGGTGCCGACGGGCGACGAGTTCCAGCTGGCCCGGGATCCGGGTGCGGCCGCGGCCCGGCTGCCCAGCGTCGCCTGGGAGGCCGCGCAGTCCGCTCTGCGCGCCGACTCCCCGGTACTCGTGCAGGTGCCGCGCCGCGGGTACCTGCCGGTGGTGGTGTGCCAGCGGTGCCGGGCGCGCGGCCGGTGCCCGGAGTGCGGCGGTCCGCTCGCGGTGCCCGACTCGGGCGGTTTCCCGGTGTGCCGCTGGTGCGGGCACACGGCCGGCGGGTACCGGTGCCCGGAGTGTGGCGGCCGGGCGTTGCGCGCCGCGGTGGTCGGCGCCCGGCGTACGGCGGAGGAGCTGGGGCGCGCGTTCCGGGGCGTACCGGTGCGCACGTCGGGCCGCGACGGCGTCCTGGGCCGGGTGCCGGACGGGGCGGGGCTGGTGGTGTCCACGCCGGGCGCCGAGCCGCCTGCCGACGGTGGGTACGGCGCGGTCCTGCTCCTCGACGCCTGGGCCCTGCTGACCCGCGCCGACCTGCGCGCGGCGGAGGAGACGCTGCGCCGGTGGCTCGCCGCCGCCGTACTGGCCCGGCCGGCCGCGGCGGGTGGCCGGGTCGTCGCGGTGGCCGACGCGTCGCTGCCGGTGGTACAGGCGCTGGTCCGGTTCGACGCGGCCGGGTTCGCCGAGCGCGAGCTGGCCGACCGCCGCGAGCTGGGCTTCCCCCCGGCGGTACGGATGGCCAGCCTGACCGGCAGCCCGACCGCCATCGCCGCCGTACTGGCCGCCGCCGACCTGCCCGACGGCGTCGACGAGCTCGGCCCGGTCCCGGTGCCGAAACCCCGCAACCGGCCGGACGCGCCGGACACCGAGCGACTGCTGCTGCGCGTACCGCGGGGGAAGGGTCCGGCACTGGCGACGGCGTTGCGCGCCGCGACCGGCGCGCGCAGCGCGCGCAAGGACCCCCAGCCGGTCCGGGTCCAGATCGACCCGCTCGACCTGCTGTGAGCCCGCCGCGAGGATCCGCCCGACCTGCGGCGCGACCGGCCCGTTCGGCATGATCAGCTGTGCGCGCGGACGCCCGCGGCACACTCCGTAGACTTGCCGCAGCAGCGCCGACCGACGTACGAGAGGGGTCCGTGCAGTGACTGCACCTGCCGAGCCGCAGCCGGGGGAGGCGCCTCCGGTCCGCGCCGAGGTGACCGGGTCGATCGAGTTGGCCGCGGCGGACGCTGCCGGCGGCCAGGTCCGGCCGCTGCGGCTGTTCGGCGATCCGGTGCTGCGCACCGCGTGTGATCCGGTCGCGAGCTTCGACGCCGAGCTGCGCCGCTTGGTGCGGGACCTGACGAGCACGCTGGCCGACGAGCGCGGCGCGGGGCTCGCCGCGCCGCAGATCGGCGTGTCGGCGCGGGTCTTCGTGTTCGACGTGCCGGGGCCGGACGGGCGTGTCAGTGGTCACCTGGTCAACCCGGGCCTCGACTTCCCGGACGACGAGGAGCAGGACGGCGCCGAGGGCTGCCTGTCCATCCCCGGCCTCTACTTCGACACCAAGCGCCGGCAGAACGTCGCGGCCAAGGGCTTCAACGCGTACGGCGACCCGGTGCAGGTCGTCGGCAACGGCATGATGTCGCGCTGCCTGCAGCACGAGACCGACCACCTCGACGGCGTGCTGTTCGTCGACCGGCTGGACACCGAGACGCGGCGCGCCGCGATGCGCGCCATCCGCACCGCCGAGTGGTACGGGGAGCCGGCGCCTGCCGTACAGCTGAGTCCACACCACATCCACGGCCGGTTGGGCTGACACACCGAGGGGGGAGCGTTCAGTGCGACTGGTCTTCGCCGGTACGCCGGAGGTCGCGGTGCCCGCGTTGCGCGCCATCGCCGACTCGCGGCACGAACTGCTGGCCGTCGTGACCCGGCCGGACGCGCCGGCCGGGCGTGGCCGGAAGGTGCTGCGGTCGCCGGCCGCCGCGTGGGCGGACGAGCACGGCGTCGAGGTGCGGACCCCGCGCCGGCCGCGCGACGAGGACTTCCTTGCCTGGCTGCGGGACACCGCGCCGGACTGCGTCCCCGTCGTGGCGTACGGGGCGCTCGTGCCACCGGCGGCGCTGTCGGTTCCGGCGCACGGCTGGATCAACCTGCACTTCTCGCTGCTGCCCGCGTGGCGCGGTGCCGCGCCCGTCCAGCACGCGGTACTGCACGGGGACGAGGTGACCGGCGCGAGCGTGTTCCAGCTGGAGGAGGGCCTCGACACCGGCCCGGTGTACGGGTCGCTCACCGAGCCGATCCGCCCCACCGACACCTCCGGCGACCTGCTGGGCCGGCTCGCCGACGCCGGCGCGGGCCTGCTCGTCGCCGTACTCGACGCGATCGAGGACGGCACCGCGCGGGCGGAGCCGCAACCCGCGGACGGGGTGAGCCTCGCGCCGAAGGTCACCGTCGAGGACACCCGGGTCCGGTGGGACGAGCCGGCGTTCGCGGTCGACCGCCGGGTCCGCGCCGGCACGCCCGCGCCCGGCGCCTGGACCACCTTCCGGGACGAACGGGTGAAGCTACTGCCGGTGAGTCTCGCCGACGGCGTCACGGTCGCACCGGGCGAGTTGGTCGTCGGCCGCAACGAGGTCCTTGTCGGCACCGCCACCACCGCGGTACGGCTGGGCGAGGTGCAGCCCGCGGGCAAGAAGCGGATGGACGCCGCCGCCTGGGCCCGCGGCGTACGCATCGAGTCCGGGGACCGGTTCGCGTGACCCGCGAGTACGTGACGGCGGTGTGTCGATGAGCGGGCCGGACCGGGGTCGCGGCCGCAACCGGGAGGGGCGCCCGGCCCGCCGTGGTACGCCGCGCCGTCCCGCGCCGCTGCGTCCGGTGGCGGGCGCGAAGCCGGTGGACCGGGCCCGGCGCGCCGCGTTCGAGGTGCTCCGGCAGGTGCACGACCGCGGTGCGTACGCGAACCTGGCGCTGCCGGCGCTGCTCGGCGAGTGGTCGCTGAGCGGCCGGGACGCCGCGTTCGCCACCGAGCTGTGCTACGGCACGCTGCGCGCCACCGGCACCCTGGACGCGGTGCTCGCCGCCGGCTCCAACCGGCCACTGTCCAAAGTGGACGGTCCGGTCCGGGACGCCCTGCGCCTCGGCGCCTACCAGCTGCTGTACACGCGGGTTCCGGCGCACGCCGCCGTCTCGACGACGGTGGCGCTGGCCCGGTCGGCGTCCGGCGCGGGTTCGGCGAGCTTCGCCAACGCCGTACTGCGGCGCGTGTCGACCAGCGACCTGCCCGGCTGGCTGGAGCGGCTCGCCCCGACCGACGACGCGGCCGGCCTCGCCGTGCGGTACGCGCACCCGGAGTGGATCGTCCGCGCGCTCGGCGACGCGCTCGGCGGCGACGAGGGCGACCTGACCGCGGCGCTCACCGCCGACAACGAGCGCCCCGCCGTGCACCTGGCCGCCCGGCCCGGCCGTACCACCGCGGCCGAGCTCGCGGAACGGGTCGGCGGTACCGTCGGCCGACTCTCGCCGTACGCGGTGTACCTGCCCGGTGGCGCTCCCGGCGACCTGGCCGAGATCCGCGACGGCCGCGCCCAGGTACAGGACGAGGGCAGCCAGCTCGTCACGCTGGCCCTCGCCGACGCGCCGCTCGACGGGCCGGACGTACGCTGGCTCGACCTGTGCGCCGGCCCTGGCGGCAAGGCGGCGCTGCTCGGGTCGCTCGCGGCGCAGCGTGGCGCGCGGCTGACCGCGGTCGAGGTCACCGAGCACCGCGCGACGCTGGTCGGCAAGGCCGTCGCGGGGCTGCCCGTCGACGTCCTGCACGCCGACGGCCGTACCGTGGGCGAGCGTCCCGAGCTGCCGGCCGGCGGGTTCGACCGGGTCCTGCTCGACGCCCCGTGCACCGGGCTCGGCGCGCTGCGTCGCCGGCCCGAGGCCCGCTGGCGCCGGCAGGAGTCCGATCTGGACGACCTGGTCGCGCTGCAGCGCGAGCTGCTCGCCGCGGCGTGCCGCGCCGTCCGTCCCGGCGGCCTCATCGGGTACGTGACCTGCTCGCCGCACCCGGCCGAGACCACCGCGCAGATCGCCGCGCTGCTCGCCGACCAGCCGGGGTTGACCCAGCTCGACGCCCGCGCGGCGCTCGACGCGGTCACCCCGGAGGCGGTGCAGGGCCTGGGCGAGGGGCCGGCCGTACAGCTCTGGCCACACCGGCACGGTACGGACGCGATGTTCCTGGCGCTGCTGCGACGGGACGCCGGCGAGTAGGACTACGGCGGGTCGACCTTCTCGGATGACGGCAAAAGCGTCGCTCCCGCCCCGGTGCCACGGCCGAGGGGGCGAAGACTGCCGGCAAGTCGGCCGGACGTCTGGAGCCTGCCATGCCAGAACCGACGCACTGTCCGTTTCCCCGGTACCCGTTCCGCCGGGACGACCCGCTCGCGCCGCCGCCCGAGTACCGGGAGCTGCGGGCCGCCTCGCCGAGCCGGGTACTGCTGCCCGACGGCAGCACGCCGTGGCTGCTGACCCGGCACGCCGACGTACGCGCGGCCATGTCGGATCCGCGGCTGTCCGCCGACGACCGCGACCCGGCATACCCGCGGCTCGTCGGGGCGCCGCGGGTGTCGGGCTGGCTGTCGTTCCTGCGGATGGACGGGGCGGCCCACGCCCGGCTGCGGCGGATGCTGATCGGCGAGTTCACCGTACGGCGGGTCGACGCGATGCGGCCCGGCGTACAGGCGGCGGTCGACCGGCTGCTCGACGCGCTCGCCGACCGGCCGCAGCCGGCCGACCTGCTCGACGCGTTCGCGCTGCCGCTGCCGTCGATGGTGATCTGCCAGCTGCTCGGCGTCCCGTACGCGGACCGCGAGTTCTTCCAGCGGCACAGCCGGACGCTCGTGTCGGTGACCGCGACGCCCGAGGAGGCCGCGACGGCGCTGCGCGCGCTCGACGCGTACCTGGACGGGTTGGTGGCGGAGAAGCGGCGGCGGCCCGGCGACGACCTGCTGAGCCGGGTGACCGCGGCGCGCATCGAGACCGGTGAGCTGCTCCACGACGAACTGGTCGGCATGGCGCGGCTGCTGCTGGTCGCCGGCCACGAGACGACCGCCAACATGCTCGGCCTCGGTGTCCTGCTGCTGTTGCGGCGCCCGGCCGCCCTGCGCGCCCTGCGTACCGACCGGGCCCTGGTACGGCCGGCGGTGGAGGAACTGCTGCGCTACCTGTCCGTCGTACAGACCTCCGTGGCCCGGGTCGCCACCGTCGACGTGGAGATCGGTGGGGCGGAGATCGCCGCGGGGGAGGGCGTCGTGCTCGCCATCCCCGCCGCCAACCACGACGAGGTCGCGTTCGTCGACCCGGACGTGCTCGACCTGCGGCGCGACCCCCGCCACCACGTCGCCTTCGGGTACGGCGTGCACCAGTGCATCGGGCAGGGTCTCGCGCGCGTCGAGCTGGATCTGGCGCTGGTCTCGCTGCTGACCCGGCTGCCCGACCTGCGCCTCGGCTGCGACCCCGCCGACCTGACCTTCCGCCACGACAGCGTCGTGTACGGCCTCGCCGCCCTCCCCGTCCGCTGGGACTGACCGTCGCCCGGTCGGGTCCGATATCCCCGATTCGCCCCTTCCCGCGTACGGGCTCGCCTAGCGTCCGGGGCGACCGGCGCGTGGGGCCGCCCGTGGGTGGCCGGGGGAGGCGAGCACGGTGGCGGAACGTATCCGGATCCCGACCTGGGTGGTGGGCCTGGTCGGCGTGGTCCTGCTGATGTTCCTGCCGATGGTCGCCAGAGCGGTCGCGTCGGCGGTGCACGGACCGCAACCGGTCCACACCCGCCCCGTACTGCACCGCCACGTCGTTCCCGCCGTACGCCCGCTCCCGCGCCGTACCCGCTGACCGGGGTTCGCCGGCCGGTAGCGTTGCGGCGCATGACGGACACCGACCTGGAGATCACCGCCGAACTGATCCGGGACCTGCTGCACGAACAGCATCCGGACCTGGCCGACCGCCCGCTGCGGCTCGGCGCCCGCGGCTGGGACAACCAGCTGTGGCGGCTCGGCGACGACCTGGCGGTCCGCGTACCGTGGGCGACCGAGTCGGCGGATGCGTTGCTGCGCAAGGAACACCGCTGGCTCCCGGCGCTCGCCCCGCACCTTCCCCTGCCGGTTCCGGTACCGCAGCGGCTGGGTGAGCCGTCCGCGCGGTTCCCGCGTCCGTGGCTCGTGACCACCTGGGTGCCGGGAGTACCGGCGGACCGGGCTCCCGCCACTCGCGGCGCGGCGACCGCCGACGCGCTCGCCGCGTTCCTCACCGCGCTGCACCGGCCCGCCCCGGACGGTGCGCCCGCCGGCCGGGACCGCGGCGGACGGCTCGCCGACCAGGCGGGGCGTTTTCCCGATCTGCTCGCCGCGGCCGTCGCGACCGGCCAGATCACCGACCCCGACGCGGTACGCGCGGTCTGGGACGACGCCGTCGCCGCGCCCGAATGGTCCGGGCCGGCGCTGTGGCTGCACGGCGACCTGCATCCGGCGAACCTGCTCACCGCCGACGGCGCCCTCTGCGGCGTGATCGACTTCGGCGACCTGTGCGCCGGCGACCCGGCGTACGATCTCGCGTCCGCGTGGCTGGTACTGCCCGACGGTGCCGCGGACCGCTTCCACGCCGGCTACCGGTCCGCCGCGACCACCGACCCGGCCACGTACGCCGCGACCCGCCGTCGTGCGCGCGGCTGCGCGGTCGGGCGGGCACTCGTCGGCATCCTCATCGGGGACGCGGGAGTACACGGGCGTCCGGGTGGCAAGCCCACCTGGGGGCCGCCGGCGCGGGAGGCGCTGCGCCGCCTGCTCGCCACTACCTGACGGCGCCCACCGGGCGTACCACGGCCTGCGGTCTGGGAGATCACATTGCCGGCCGACCAGAAGCATAGATAGGCTATGGATATGAATTCGACAGCCGCGGTCAGCCAGCTGGCCGGCGAGCTCTCCGGTCGCCTCGGCACCCTGACCCACCTGCTCCGCCGCGAGATCGACTACGCGGGCGTGAGCCCCACCCTGGCCACCGTGCTCGCGGCGCTCGACCGGGACGGGCCGAAGCGGGTCAGCGAACTCGCCGAGATCGCCCAGATCGCGCAGCCGACCATGACCACGCACCTGCGCAAGCTCACCGCCGACGGCACCGTCACCCGCGGCGCCGACCCGTCCGACCAGCGCGTCGTGACCATCGAACTGACCCCCGCCGGCCGTGAACTGCTCGGCCGGCTGCGCACCGCGCGGCAGTCCGCGCTGCAGCGCCGCCTCGACACGCTCGACGCCGACGACCGAGCGGCCCTCGCCGCGGCGATACCCGCGCTCGACAAACTCCTCGACAACTGGCGAAAGGTGGATCAGGCATGAGCCGCTCCGGACACGCTCACGGCGAGGGGGCGAGCATCATGCGCCAGCCGAAGTCCGTCTGGGCGGTCGCGTTCGCCTGCGTCATCGCCTTCATGGGCATCGGACTCGTCGACCCGATCCTCCCGGCGATCTCCCACGACCTGAAGGCGACCCCGAGCCAGGTGGAGCTGCTGTTCACCAGCTACATGCTGGTGACCGGGGTGGCCATGCTGATCACCGGCTGGGTGTCCAGCCGCATCGGCCCCAAGCGCACCCTGCTGGGCGGCCTGCTGCTGATCGTCGTGTTCAGCGCCCTCGCCGGTACGGCCGGCGGAGTGAACGGCGTCATCGGCTTCCGCGCCGGCTGGGGCCTGGGCAACGCGCTGTTCATCGCCACCGCGCTGGCCGTCATCGTCGGTGCCGCGTCCGGTGGCGTCGCCGGCGCCATCATCCTGTACGAGGCGGCGCTCGGTGTCGGCATCGCGGTCGGCCCGCTGCTCGGCGGACTGCTCGGCGGGATCAGCTGGCGCGGCCCGTTCTTCGGCGTCGCCGTACTCATGGCCATCGCGTTCGTCGCGGTGATCACGCTGCTACCGAAATCGCCGAAGCCGACACACCACACGTCGGTGATCGACCCCATCAAGGCGCTGCGGCACCGGGGTCTGCTGACGACCGCGCTGACCGCGCTGTTCTACAACTACGGCTTCTTCACGCTGCTGGCGTGGACCCCGTTCCCGCTGGACCTGTCGGCGCACCAGCTCGGCCTCGTGTTCTTCGGCTGGGGGCTGTGCCTCGCCATCACGTCGGTGTTCGTGGCGCCGCGGCTCCAGGCGCGCTTCGGCACCGTGCACACCCTGTACGCGGTGCAGGGGTTGATCGCGGTGACGCTCGTGGTGATGGGCGTGTGGACGCACTCGAAGCCGACGCTGATCGTCGCGGTGATCGTGGCCGGACTGTTCCTCGGCATCAACAACACGCTGATCACCGAGACGGTCATGAAGGTGTCGCCGGTCGAGCGGCCGGTGGCGAGCGCGGCGTACAGCTTCGTGCGGTTCATCGGTGGGGCGATCGCGCCGTTCCTGGCCGGCAAGCTGGGCGAGAACATCAGCCCGAACCTGCCGTTCTACGTCGGCGCCGGCTGCGTCGCGGTCGGCATCATGGTGCTGGCCAGCGGGCACAAGTTCCTGCGGGCGGTGGACGAGCCCGCGGCCGCCGCGACCGATCCGGCGGACGCGGGCCGGCTGCTCGTCGCCGTCGACGCCACCCCCGACAGCGCCGCCGTGGTACGGCACGCCGCGCGGGTCGCCGTGGAGCGCAAGCTCGCCGTACACCTGCTGCACGTACGCGAGACCGAGGTGGTCGGCGACACCGCGATGGACCTGGAGAGCGAGGCCGACGCGCAGTCGCTGCTCGCGTCCCGGCTCGCCGACCTGCGCGCGGCGGGCGCCACCGCCGACGGCGAGATCGCCGGCAGCACCGGTACGCATCCGGAGGTGGCGCGGCTGATCCTGGACCGCGCGGCGCGGCTGTCCGCACCGGCCATCGTGATCGGCTCGTCGTCGCACGACGGACTGTCCGCACTGCTCGGCGGCAGTGTCGTGGCCGAGGTGTCGCGGCACTCCGGGCGTCCGGTCCTGGTCATCGACCGGGAGTCCGACCGGCTCGACGCCGTCGGCTGACCGTACCCCCACCTGCGCCCCGTCCCCGACACCCCCGGGGGACGGGGCGCGGGGCTGTCAGCTCGGGGTGCGCAGCAGGCGCAGCGACGGCGGTCCGAACGGCGTCGTGGCCCACCGGGCGTCGAACGTACCGGCGGTGACGTCGGCGGTCACCGTCAACCGGTGCGGCGCCTGGAGGAACAGTACGTCGAACGTCAGCCGCCCGTCGTCGGTCCACCCGCCGCTCGCCGCCGCCGGTACGTCCCCGTCGGTGACCGTCCACCGCCCCGGGGCCGGCGCCAGCCGCAGCTCGGTACCCGGTTCCCGCAGCACGACCGCACCGTCGCGTACGTCGACGGCGGTGAGCAGGGTGGTGTCGGCGTCGCCGGGCGACAGCGACCAGGTGCCGCGTCGCGCGCCGCCGCCGGTACGTACCGGGGGGAGGGCGAGGTGGTCGAGGCGGTCGGCGAGCGTCGCGTCGTCGGCGGGCGAGGTGGGCGCGTCGAACGCCGGCAGCAGGTGGCGCCAGGCGGCGTCGATCACGGCGTGCATGTCGGTCGTCGCCCCGGTGTACGCGACGACCGCGTCCTGCTCCGGCAACACCAGGCAGTACTGGCCGTACGCGCCGTCGCCGCGGTACCCGTGCCGCGACATCCAGAACTGGAAGCCGTAGCCCTGCGACCAGTCCGGGTTCTCGTTCCGGGTGGCGATGTGCGGGCGGGTCGCGGCGGCCACCCAGTCCTCGGACAGGATCCGGGTGCCCCGCCACACGCCCCGCCGCAGGTACAGCTCGCCGAGCCGGGCGATGGCGTCGGTGGTGACGAACAGGCCGATGAAGCCGAGGTCGCGGCCGGCGTCGTCCTGCTGCCAGCCGGCGGCACCGATGCCGAGCGGATCGAACAGCCGCGGCCGCAGGTACCCGGCGAGCGTGGTGCCCGTGACCCGTTGCAGGATCGCACCCAGCGTGTACGTCGCAGGCTGGTTGTACGCGAAGACGGTGCCGGGCGCGCGGTCCGGTGGCAGCGCCAGGAACCCGCGTACCGGGTCGTCGGGGGTGGCCCGGACGACCTCGTCCCACGTGTCCCGGGTGTGCCCGGTACTCATCGAGGCCAGGTCGCGCACCCGCATCGCCCGCGTCCCCGGATCCGTCGCCAGCTCCCGGTACTCACCGAAGTGGTCGACCACGCGGTCGTCGAGCCCGAGCAGCCCCTCGGCGGTCGCGAGCCCCAGCGCGGTCGAGGTGAAGCTCTTGCTCAGCGAGTACAGCATGTGCGGGTCGTCGGCGCGGTACGGCGACCACCAGCCGGCGGCGACGACGTGCCCGTGCCGTACCAGCATCAGGCTGTGCGGTTCGATCTGCGGGGCCGCCTCGACGGCGTCCAGGAACGCGTGGACGCCGCGCGCGGCGATTCCGTGCTGGGCCGGCGTACCGGTCGGCAGTGGGTCGGTCACGTGATCGGGCAACGTCCGCGCCGGGCCGATGATTCCGGCCGCGCTCAGTCCGTGGGACCGGCGTCGGTCGCGGCGAGCGCGATCATGTCGGCCACCTCGTCCAGCGGCTCGATCGCCCGTCCGGTACCGACGCGGATGTGCGGGCGGTGCGGACCGGCGTGGTAGCGGCTGCCCGGCGCGACGGCGATGCCCGCGGCGGCCAGGGTGACCAGCGCGGAGCGTTCGTCGCGCACCGGTACCCACAGGCTCAGCCCGTCGGTGGTGCCCTTCGCCGGTGCGCCCCGCGCGGCAAGGGCGGCGGCAAGCTCGGTACGGCGCTGCGCGTACACGTCGCGGGCGTGCGCGACGGCGCGGTCGACGGCCGGGTCGGCGAGCAGGACGGCGAGGCAGTTCTGCAGGATGCGGCTGGTCCACCCGGCGCCGAACGTGCGGTACACGCGGGCCTTCTCCACCACCGACGCCGGACCCCCGAGTACGGCCAGCCGCAGGTCCGGCCCGTGCGACTTCGCGTACGAGCGGACCAGCACGGTCTGCGCCGGCAGCTCGGCACCGACGCTGTGCAGCGGCGAGCCGGACAGTACGCCGAGCCCGTCGTCCTCGACCACGAGCGTGTCCGTACCGGCGAGCAGCCGGGCGAGTTCGTCGCGGCGGTCCGGGTCGACGTTGTGCCCGGCGGGGGAGTGCGCGCGCGGCTGGTAGCAGAACAGGACGGGCCGGCGGCGCAGCGCGGCGGCGAGCGCGTCGGGCAGCGGGCCGCGGTCGTCGCACGCGACCGGGAGCACCTCGGCGCCGACCGCGTCGAGGATGTCCAGCCAGCGCGGCGCGGTCGGATCCTCGATGGCGACGGGATCGCCGGTGGTGACGTGGGTCTGCGCGAGCAGCAGCAGCGCGTCGAAGCCGCCGTTGACGGCGAGCAGCGACTCCGCCGGGTACGGCCAGCCCGGCCGTACGGTGTCGGCCAGCCGCGGCGTGATCGCCACCCGCACGTACTCGTTGAGCGACTCGGCGCGCAGCGCCTCGGCGAGCGCCAGGTCCAGCGGCGGCAGCAGCGCCGGATCCGGTACGGCCAGGCGCAGGTCGTGGACGAGCCGGGCGCCGAAGCGTCCAACGCCCTCGAACCGGTTCGGCCGCGGTACGTCGGGCGGTCCGGTGACGACCGTGCCGGCCCGGCCGCGGCCGCTGATCGAGCGGCGCCGGCGCAGCAGCGACCACGCCTCGGACACGGTGGCCGGGCTGACGCCGAGCTGCCCGCCGAGGTCGCGGACGGTGGGCAGGCGGTGGCCGGCGCGGAGCTGGCCGTGCCGGATCAGGCCGACGACGGCCGCGGCGATGCCGCGCGCGCTGGGCTCGTCGACCTGGTCGGCGAGCCAGGCGGCGTCGACGACCGAGCCGTCCGGGTCGGCCGGTGCTGGCGCCTCGGTCATGGGCTGGTCCTTCGCGCGCGGGGAGCGGGTGGCCCCATAACTTCACCACATCGCTACCGGTAATGACCAGTAACAATAAAGTCTTGTTCACGTCGCTGGTGAACTTTTACTGTATCCGCGATGAGCACCACAGACACCCCCGTACGGCTGGGGGCCCGACCCTGGGCCCACCTCGTGCCGCTCACTCTGCGCGAGGTCGGTACGCCCGGCCTGGAGCTGACGGTCGAACGCCGGCCCGTCACCCCCGACCTGCTCGCCGAGCCCACCCTCGACGCCGCCGAGACCTCCTTCAGCCGGTACGTCCGGGCCCGCGCGGCCGGCGACGACCGCATCGTCGCGGTCCCGGCGTTCGTGATGCGCAGCTTCCGGCACCGCTGCCTGCTCGTACGCCGGGACAGCCCGCGTACCGAGGTGACGCAGCTCGGCGGTACCCGGATCGGGGTGACGGGGTGGCCGGACTCCGGCAACACCTGGACCCGGGCGATCCTGCGGCGCGCGGGCGTCGACCTCGGCGGGATCGACTGGACGGTCGGGCCGCTGACCGCCGACGCGGCGGGCGGTGACCGGCTCGGCGGCGTCACACCGCCGGGGAACGTACGGCTGGCCGGGCCGGGGGAGTCGCTGGTCGGCGGGCTGCTGGACGGCAGCCTCGACGCGATCATGACGCCGTTCATGCCGCCCGGCTTCCACACCGCCGACAGCCCGCTGCGGCAGCTGCTGGTCGACTACCCGGCGGCCGAGGCGGCGTACCTGCGCGAGGTCGGGTTCATCCCCGGCATCCACCTGGTCGGCGTACGGCGCGAGCTCGTCGAGCGGCGCCCCACCGTACTGGCCGAGCTGTGCCGGGCGCTCGCCGCGTCCCGCGACGCCTGGTGGGCCACCCAGCGCAAGCTCGCCGACCCGACGCCGTGGGCGCTGCACGACATCGACCGCACCGAACGGCTCGCCGGCCCCGACTGGATGCCGTACGGGCTGGTCGCCAACGGGCCGATGATCGCCGCGTTCTGCGCCGAACTGCTGGCGCAGGGCCTGGTCGACGGGCCGGTGGACGTCGCCGGGCTGTTTCCCGAGTACGCCAAGGTCGCCGAGGAGGAGAACTGATGCGCGTCGCCGTCGGCCAGGTGGCCGCCAGCGCGGACTGGCAGGAGAACCTGGTCACCTGCACCGGGTACGTGAAGCAGGCCGCCGACGCCGGCGCCGACCTGCTCGTACTCCCGGAAGGGGTGCTGGCGCGGTTCACCGACGACTTCAGCCGGTTGCGTACGGCGGCGCAGCCGCTCGACGGACCGTTCGTGTCGGGGCTGGTGGCCTCGACCGCCGGTACCGGGCTGACCGTGGTCGCGGGAGTGCACGAACCGGGACCGGACGGCCGGGCGTACAACACGCTCGTGGTGGCGGCGGACGGGCGGATCGTCACCGTCTACCGCAAGCTGCACCTGTACGACGCGTTCGGCTCGAAGGAGAGCGACAACGTCGTACCGGCGGACGACCCGCCCGTGACGTTCCGCTGTGCGGGACTCACCGTGGGCCTGATGACCTGCTACGACGTACGCTTCCCGGAGCTCGCCCGGCTGCTCACGACCGCCGGCGCCGACGTACTGGCGCTGCCCGCGGCGTGGGTGAAGGGGCCGCTCAAGGAGCGGCACTGGGAGCTGATGCTCGCCGCCCGCGCCGTCGAGAACACGGTGTACGTGGTGGGTTCGGGCGAGTGCGGCGCCCGCAACATCGGCCACTCCATGGTGGTCGACCCGCTGGGCGTGGTGAGCGCGCGCCTGGCCGAGCAGCCCGGCCTGCTGTTCGCCGAGCTGTCCGCCGAACGGCTCGCCGACGCCCGTCGGCGCCTGCCGGTCCTGGCCAACCGTCGGTTCGACGTGGATCCGACCCCGCGGCCGGTGGCCGCGTCCCCCGTTCCCGGGCCGGGCCACGCGCCCGTCCCGGCGCCCGAGAAGGAGTAGCGGAATGCGTACGGTGACCCGGGTGGCGATCGGCGCCCTGGCGGCTCTGAGCCTGGCCGCGACGGCCGGCTGCGCGAAGGACCCGACCCCGGCCGGCGGCGGTACGGCCGCGGCGAAGGCGCCCGCCAAGCAGACGCTCGACCAGGCGCTGCACGACAAGCTGCCCGCGTCGATCCGCAAGTCCGGGGTGATCACGTCGGTGAACACCGGCTCGTTCCCGCCGTACACGATCGCGGGGTCGTCGTCGGCGGAGGCGACGGGAGCGGCGACCGACCTGCTGACCGCGGTCGGGCAGATCCTCGGCGTGAAGACCAGGCAGGTCACGGTCGACGGCCTGTCCGGCGAGCTGACCGGCATCTCCGCCGGCCGGTACGACTTCGCGTTCGGTCCGGTGGGCGACTTCAAGGAGCGGCAGACGTCGGCGGACTTCGTCGACTGGGTGCAGGAGTTCGTGGTGTTCGCGGTGCCGAAGGGCAACCCGAAGCACGTGAACGGGCTGGCCGACACCTGCGGCGCGCGGATCGCCGTCCAGGCGGGCGGGTCGGCGGAGGAGGTCATCAAGACCCAGTCAAAGGCGTGCGTCAAGGACGGCAAGCCGGCGGTGACGGTGCAGTCGTACAAGGACCAGCCGACGTCGATCCTCGCCGTACGCTCCGGCCGGGCGGACGCGTTCTTCTCGTCCGAGGCACCCCTGACGTACTTCGTGCAGCAGTCGAAGGGGCAGCTGGAACTGGCCGGTACCAAGGAGAAGAACGGCTTCGACGACCTGTACCAGGGTGCGGTCGTGCCGAAGAACTCGCCGCTGGCCGGGGTGCTGCAGGCGGCGTTGCAGAAGCTCATCGACAACGGCACGTACGCCACGATCATGGAGAAGTACGGGCTGGACCGTAACAAGCTGGACAAGCCCGGCGTCAACCTGGCCAAGAGTTGAGGGCGATGGACACCGACTCCCGGGCGCGTTCCGGCGCGCCACCGACGACCGGCGACGAGGCGGAGGTCGACGTCGCCACCGCGGCACCGCAGCGCCATCCGTGGCGCTGGGTGGCCGGCGCGGTCATCCTGGTACTGCTGGCCCAGCTCGGCCACCTGCTGGTGACCAACCACAACTTCGAGTGGGGCGTGGTCTTCTCCTGGTTCAACGCCCAGTCCGTGGGCCGGGGCATCGTCACCACCCTCGAACTGACCGTGATCGCCATGGTCATCGGTATCGCGCTCGGCGTCGTGCTCGCCGTCGGGCGGCTGTCGCACAACCCGCTGCTGCGCGCGGTCTGCGGCGCGTACGTGTGGTTCTTCCGCGGCACGCCCGTACTGGTGCAGCTGATCTTCTGGTTCAACCTGTCGGCGCTGCTGCCGCGGCTGTCGGTGGGCGTGCCGTTCGGGCCGGAGTTCGTGCACTGGAACACCAACGCGCTGATCACCCCGATGCTCGCGGCGATCCTCGGCCTCGGCCTCAACGAGGGCGCGTACATGGCGGAAATCGTGCGCGGCGGCCTGCTCAGTGTCGACAGTGGACAGACCGAGGCGGCGCAGGCGCTCGGCATGGGCCGCACCCGCACCCTGTTCAAGGTCGTACTGCCGCAGGCGATGCGGTTCATCGTCCCGCCGACCGGCAACCAGGTGATCAACATGGTCAAGGCGACCTCGCTGGTCAGCGTGATCGCCCTGTCCGACCTGCTCTACACCGTGCAGGCGGTCTACAACCGCACGTTCCAGACCATCCCGCTGCTGGTCGTCGCGTGCCTCTGGTACCTGATCATCACGTCCGTCCTCTACGTCGGCCAGTACTTCGTGGAGCGGTACTACTCGCGCGGCGCGACGCGGCACACGCCGCCGTCGTTCTTCGAGTTCCTGAAGATCAAGCGGAAGCCGGAGGTGGCGCCGTGACCGGCACCCCGCTGCTGCGGGCCCGCAACGTACGCAAGCGGTTCGGGCACACCGAGGTACTCAAGGGCGTCGACCTCGACGTGTACCCGGGCGAGGTGGTGGTGCTGCTCGGGCCGTCCGGGTCCGGCAAGTCCACCTTCCTGCGGTCGGTGAACATGCTGGAGAGCATCGACGGCGGCGCCATCACCGTCGCCGGCGAACTCGTCGGCTACGAGCGGCGCGGCAGCCGGCTGCACAAGCTGCCCGACCGGAAGGTGGCCCGCGCCCGCCGGCACGTCGGCATGGTGTTCCAGCACTTCAACCTGTTCCCGCACCGCACCGTACTGGGCAACGTGGTCGAGGCACCCATCGGCGTACTGCGGGAGCCCCGGGCGGAGGTGACCGACCGGGCCCGGGAGCTGCTCGCGAAGGTGGGCCTGGCCGACAAGGCCGACGCGTACCCGCGGCAGCTGTCAGGCGGGCAGCAGCAGCGGGTCGCGATCGCCCGCGCGCTGGCGATGCGGCCCCGGCTGATGCTGTTCGACGAGCCGACCTCAGCCCTCGACCCGGAACTCGTCGGCGAGGTCCTCGGTACGATGCGCGACCTGGCCGCCGAGGGCCTCACGATGCTCGTGGTGACGCACGAGGTGGCGTTCGCCCGGGAGGTCGCCGACCGGGTGGTGTTCCTGGACGGCGGTGTCGTGGTCGAGTCCGGCGCGCCCGCCGACGTGCTCGACAACCCGAGCAATCCTCGTACCCGGGCGTTCCTGTCCCGGTTCCTCGCCGCCTGAGCCACGCCCACGCCCCGGCGCCCGGCGGGCCGCCACGGTCCGCCGGGCGTCCTCGCGTGTGACGCCGGACGGCTTTGCCCGGGTGGCGCACGCAGCGGGGGCGGCGACGGTCATCATGGTGCGATGAACGACTGCGCCCCGGCAGAGTCCCGGTGACCCGACGCGCCACCGACACCGCTCCGGTACGCCGCGGGGTGCGGGTCCGGGACGTCGTGGTCGTCCTGGCCGCGCTGCTGGTGGCGGCGGTGCTCGCCGGGCACCGGCTGCTGCCCGACCGCCGCGGCGTCGGCACCGTACTGGACAGCTTCCTGCCGTGGTTCGGCCTGGGTGTCCTGCCCGTCGCGCTGCTCGCGTTCGCGTTCCGGTCCCGCACCGGGGTCGTCGCCGTGCTCGTACCGGCGCTGGTGTGGGTGGGGATGTTCGGCGGGTGGTGGCTGCCGAAGGGCGGCGGGGAGCGGCAGATCCGGGTCGTCACGCAGAACATCAACGCCGCCAACCCGGACCCGGCCCGTACGGCGCGGCAGCTCGTCGACACCCGCGCCGACCTGGTCGCCGTCGAGGAGATGAACGACGACACCGCCCCCGCCGTACTCGACCGCACCTTCCCGCACGAGGTACGCGTCGGCACGGTCGGACTGTGGAGCCGTTTCCCGGTGCGTACCAGCCGGCCGGTGGATCTGGGGCTCGGGTGGAACCGGGCGTTGCGCGCGGAGGTCGACACCACCTGGGGCGTGGTCGCGGTCTACGTCGTGCACCTCGCGTCGGTGCGGCCGGGCGCGGACAGCGTGCGGGACGCGACGCTGCTCCGGCTCGCCGACGAGGTACGGTCCGACGACGCGTCGCGGCTGCTGCTGCTCGGCGACCTCAACACCGCCAGTACCGATCGGCAGATGCGGCACCTGGTGCCGCCGCTGGTCGACGCGCAACGCGACGCCGGGTACGGGTTCGGCTTCACCTGGCCGAGCCGGTTCCCGGCGACCCGCCCGGACCAGGTGCTGTTCCGCGGGATGACCGCGACCGGCGCGTCCGTCGCGGACACCGACGGCAGCGACCACCGGGCCGCCGTCGCCGACCTGCGCGTCACGCACTGACCCCGCACCCCCCGCGGATCCGGTGGTACGGACCGGTTCGCGCGGGACGGGTCTCGGGCCGCCGCTGCTAGGACTTCCGTCAGCGGCGGACGACGGGCGGTGCTTGGAGATGGCGGAACTGGCGGCGGGAACGCCGGTGGGCGACCGGGTACGGGTGGACCGGCTCCTCGGCGCCGGGGCGTACGCCGAGGTGTACCGGGTGCGGCACGAGGTGCTGGGCTGGCAGGCGATGAAGCTGTTCCGCCGGGTGGCCTCGGCGGACGGGTACGATCGGGCCGGCCTCCGCGTACGGATCGGCGACTTCGGGCTGGCGCGGTGCGTCGACCCGGTCGGCCAGGTCACGAGCGCGCAGGGCACGGTGGCGTACCTGGCGCCGGAGGTGCTGCGCGGCGACGGGTACACGGTGGCCGGCGACGTCTTCTCCTGGGGCGTGCTGGCGTACCTGCTGCTGACCCATCACCTGCCGTACGCCGGGCCGCGGTCGCTGCGCCGCTTCGAGCGCGCGCCGCTGCCGCCCGGCGCGTACCACGACGAGGTCGGGCCGGGGCTGGACCGGCTCGTCCTGGCGGCCCTGGATCCCGCCCCGCGCGGGCGTCCCGCCGACGGCGCGGCCCTGCACGCCGCCTTCACCGACGAACGGCACCGGCCGGACCGCCCGGTGGCGTACGCGCCGACGCGCGCGGCACGGTCGGCGACCACCCGCGAGAGGTACGCGTACCGGCTGTGGCAGCGAGGGGTGACGCTGTGAGCGGCGTCGACGAGGGCCGGCGGCGGTCGGCCGGCGAGCGGGTACTGGCGCTCGCCGACGAGTCGCTCTACCGCCGGAATCCCTTCCGTGTCACCGGACTCGCCACCGCCGCGACCGGCCGGGCGGTACGCGAGCAGCGGCAGCGGGCGCTGAGTGCGTACGCCCCGGCCACGATGCGGTCGCGGCTGCCGCTGCCGGAGACGCCGTCGGCGGAGACCGTGCGCGCCGCGTACGACGAGCTGGGGCGGCCCGAGCGGCGGCTGGTCGCCGAGCTGTTCTGGCTGTGGGACGAGCCGGCCGGGTGCGGCTGCGCGCCGGGCCTGCACGACGCGCACGACGTCGCGGTCCTGACGCACGCCGCCGCGCTGGACCGCCCCACCGACCTCGCGTCCTGGCGCGCCGCCGCCGCACAGTGGTCGGCGGTACTGGCCGGCGACGGGCTCCGCGCGCACCTGTCGTACCGGGTGCGGGTGTTGGCGGACCGGCGACTCGACGAGTCCACTGTGGACGGTGTACTCGCCGCGCTGCCGCGGGCGCTGGTCGGCCCGCTCGCCGCCGTCGCGGCCACCGCCGACGACCCCGCCGCGCTCCTGGACGGCCTGGACGACTGGCCGGTCGACCGGGCCACCGCCGACGAGGTACGCCACGCCGCCGCCGCGGGCACCCTCGACGCGGTGACCGACCTGCTCGGCGAGGTGGGCCGGCCGCTCACCGACGACCCGGCCCGCGCCGCCGACCGCGCCACCACCGCCCTGGTACCGGCCGCGACGGCGCTGGAGGCGCTGCTGCCGCACGGACGGTACCGGCGCTCGGCGACGGTGCGCGACCAGGTCGCCATCGCCCTGAACAACTGCGGGGTCGCGCTGTGCGAGGCCCGCGGCGCCCGCCCCCGACCCGAGACCGTCACCGCGGTGTACCGGCAGGCGACCCGGTTCGCGGTCACCGCCGACACGCGGGAAACCGTACGTACCAACAGATCGGCGGCGGAGATGCTCGTCGCGCTGGACCGCGCCCGCCGGCCGGGCAGGCCGCGACCGTCGTACCCCGGGCGGCGGGTGCCGCGGGTCCTCGCCGGCCTCGGGTACCTGGCGATGCTGGTGACGATGGTGGCCGCGGTGGCGTCGGCCGGACCGTTGCCGACCGCCGTCGCGGTCCTCGCCGGCCTGTACGCCATGGCCTGCGTCGCGGGCAGCCCGCCCGGCCGGCTCCGGGCGTACCTGGGGTGGGCCGGAGCGCTGGGGCTGCCCGTACTGCTGCTGGCGGCCACCGGGGCGGTGAGCGGCACCGCCCGCTCCGCCCTCGGGTACGCCGCGGCGGTCGTGCTGTTCGTCGTGGCGGTGGCGCTGGCCGGGAAGCGGGGACGGCGGTGAGCGGCCGGTGGCGGGACGCGTGGCGGCAGCGGCGGCAGCACCGCGAGTTCCGGATCGCCGAACCGCGCTGGGACGCCGAGACCCGCCGGCGGCTGCGGGCGCTCGCCGACCGGGCCGCCGCCACGACCGGGCGCGCCGAACTGCCCGAGTCGGAGCTGGCGCGGGCCGCGACGAGCCTCTGGCAGGCGCGCCGCACGTTCGGCCGCGCCAGCGATCCGGCGTCCCGTGACCACCGCCAGATCACCCGGTACCTGGCGGCGGTGGACGCGGCGCTCGCCGAGGCCGGCGTGACGGTACAGGACCACGACGGCGCCGCGTTCGACGCCGGCTACCGGCTCGACGTCGTCGCGTACGTGACGACCCGGGCGTACGCGCGGAGACGGTGCAGGACACCGTGCGGCCGTCGGTCTACCTGCACGGGCGGCCGATCCAGACGGGACGGGTCATCGTCGGCCGACCGGCCGGCACCGAACAGGACACTCCGGCGGAGGGCAACCATGCGGGACACCGTTGACTTCGGCATCGACCTCGGTACCACCAACAGCGCGCTCGCGGTGGTCACCGGTGACGAGGTGTCGGTCGTCAGGAACAACGAGGGGATGGACCACACGCCGTCGGCGGTGTGGCTGCCGCGGCCGGGCGCGGCCCGGGTCGGCCGGGCGGCGCGCGACCGGGCCGCCGCCGACCCGGCGAACGTGCACGCCGAGTTCAAGCAGGAGATGGGCCTCAACGACGCGGTCCGCCGGTTCGACCGGGCCGGCGTCGCGCTGACCCCGGTGCAGCTGTCCGCCGAGGTACTCAAGTCGCTGCGGGCCGACGTCGTGGCCGCCGGGCTCGGCGAGGCGCCCAGAGCGGCGGTGATCACCGTGCCGGCGGCGTTCCAGCTGCACCAGAACGAGGCGACGGGGGAGGCGGCGCGGCTGGCCGGCTTCACCGGGACCTGCCCGCTGATCCAGGAACCGACCGCCGCGGCCTTCGCGTACGGGTTCCACGCGCGCGACACCGACGCGTACTGGATGGTGTTCGACCTGGGGGGCGGCACGTTCGACGCGGCGGTGGTGACCACCCGCGACGGGCAGCTCCAGGTCGTCGACCACGCCGGCGACCCGCACCTGGGCGGCAAGGACATCGACTGGGCGATCGTGGAGCGGCTGCTGGTGCCGGCCGTGGTCCGCGAGTACGGGCTGGCGGGCTTCGCCCGCGACGACGAGCGGTGGCTGGCCAGCTTCGCGCGCATGAAGAGCGCCGCGGAGGACGCGAAGATCGCGCTGTCCCGCGTCGACCGCGTCGTCCTGTACACCGACCTGACCGACGGTACGAAGCCGGTCGGCACCCTGGAGTACGCGCTGACCCGGGCGGAACTGGAACGCGTCGCCGAACCCTTCTACGTCCGGGCCGTCAACCGGTGCCGTGCCGCGCTGGCCGAGGCGAACCTGCACGCCGACGACATCGACCGGCTGCTGCTGGTCGGCGGCGCCACGCTCGCGCCCGGGCTGCGCGCGATGCTCGCCGACCCGCGCGACGGGCTCGGCATCGCGCTCGACGTCAGCCAGGACCCCACGACCGTCGTCGCGCGCGGCGCCGCCGTGTACGCCGGCACGGTGCCGCTGCCCCGCGCCCCGGTACGCCCGGCCCCGGGCGAGCTCGCCGTGCAGCTCGACCACCCGCGTACGACGAGCCTGACGAGGGTGGCGGTGACCGGGAAGCTGCACGCCGAGGGCACCGGGTACGAGGTGGTGCTGGCGAACGCGACGACGCGGCCACCGTTCCGGTCGCCGCGGACGGCGGTGGGCGCGGACGGCACCTTCGCCGTCGATGTACCGCTGCGGGAACTGGCCGTCAACACCGTCACGATCGAGGCGTACGACGCGGGCGGCGACCGTCGGCGGCTGACCGGGGACACCGCCACGATCCGGCACTGGGCCAACGAACCGGCCCGCCCCGTCCTCACCAACACCATCGGCGTCGCGCAGGCCAGCGGCGCGCTGGAACCCATGGTGGAGAAGGGACGCAGCCTGCCGGCCACCGAACGCAAGCTGTTCCACACCACCAGCGAACTGCGCCGCTCCGACCCGGACGGCGTCATCCGCATCCCGATCATGGAGGGCGAACGGACCCGCGCCGACCGCAACCTGCGGGTCGCGGTCGTGGAGATCCGGCCCCGGGACGTCCCGATCGACCTGCCGAAGGGCTCCGACGTCGAGGTCACCGTCACCATCGACGAGTCCCGGCGGGTCTCCGCCGTCGCCGAGGTACCGCTGGTGAACGAGCAGTTCGACGCCGAGATCGACCTGGGCGACGTGCCCACACCCGACGCCGACACCCTCCGGTACCGGCTGTCGGAGGCGGAGACGCGGCTGGACCGGCTGCGCACCTCGGCCCGGCGTACCGGGTCGGGCGGCGCGGCGGAGATGCTGGCCCGGATCGAGGCGGAGGAGCCGGTGCAGACCGCGCGCGGTGCCGTACACGCCGCCGTACGCGACAGCGCCGCCGCCGCGGCGGCCGACCGGCAGCTGCGGGACCTGATGGCCGCGCTGGACGAGGTGGCGGACGCCGTCGCCCTCCCCGCCGTACTCGACCGCGTCGCCGAGCTACTGGCCGACTGCCGCGAGATGGTGGGCCGACTGGGCGACGCCTCGGACCGGGCCGAACTCGCCGACCTGGAGCGCCGGCTCGCCACGGTACGCGTCGACGGTGCCGCGGCCGCCGCCCGCGACCTGGAGTCCCGCGCCGCCGACCTGCACATCACCCTGCTGAAGCGGGACGGCCATGCCTTCGACGTCGGCCTGTTCTACGCGCTGCGCGAGATGCAGCCGACGCTGGAGTCGCCGCACCGCGCCGCGGAACTGGTCGCCGAGGGCGAGCAGGCCGTCGCCGCGCAGCGCTGGGACGTCCTCCGCGGCGTCAACCAGCGGCTCGGCCGACTCGTCCCCGAGGGGTACGACCTGGCCGACGGCGGCATCGTCCGGCCGAATGGGGGCCGCCCGTGACCGCCGGGCACCGGGACGCCGAGGGCCCGGTCGACGAGCTCGTCGCGGCGCTCGCCCTCGCCGACGCCGCCGCCCTGGCCCGCCGCGGCGCGTACGAGGAGGCGCTGCGGGCGCTCGACGAGTCCGCTGTGGACGGTCCGGCGGAGTGGGACCTGCGGGCCCGGATCCACGCCCAGCGCGGCGATCTGCCGGCCGCCGACGCCGCCTGGCACCGCGTCCTCGCGGTACTCCCGGACGACGCGGACGCGCGCGCCGGTCGCCGCCGCATCGCGCGCACCGCCCACGGCCGCCGCCCGGTACCGGTGGTCGCGCTCGGCGCGGCCGGTCTGGTCCTGCTCGCCGCCGGTACGGCGACCGTCGTCGCGCCGCACCACCCGGCCACCCCGCCGGTACGGTCCGCACCCCCCGCCGTACCCGAGACGCCGCGGCGGGCGACGCCCGACCCGGAACTCGCGCTACTGGCCGACGCGCTGCGCGGACCCGGCGTACGGGTGCGGGCCCGGTCGCACGACGTGCGGATCGTCTTCACCCGCGGCCTGTACGGCCCGGACGGCGCGGTCCTCACCGCCGACGGCCGGCGCGCGCTCGCCGCGACCGGCCGCCGGCTGCGCGACCGTACGGTGCGGGTGACGGTGCTCGGCCACGAGGCACGGCTGCTCGGTACGGAGCCGTCCGGCGGCTCGGACCTGGAGGTGTCCCGGGCGGTCACGGCCGCGGCCGTACTGTCCGCCGCGAGCGGGCTGCCGCTGTCGGCGTTCACGCTGGGCGGCGCCGAGCAGTCGGCCGCGCCGTACGCGGGGCACGATCCGGCGACGCGGTCCCGCGACCGCACCGTCACCGTGCTCGTTGCTCCGGCGTGAGTACGCCGGGCGGGCGTTGAGGCCACGCTCTAGGGTCGGTACCGCGCGGATGCGGCTACCGCCGGGTGGGACGCCGACGGGTCGCACCGGCGCGGCCTTCGGCGTGAGGGGTGAGGAGCGATGGCGCGCTTGTCGCCGGGCGATCCCGTCGGCCGGTTCACGCTGCTCGTCCCGCTCGGCGAGGGCAGCATGGCGACGGTGTTCCTGGGCCGCGCCGGCGCCGAACTCGTCGCCGTCAAGGTGATGAAGGACCACTGGATCGCCGACCCCGACTACCGCGCCCGGTTCCGCCGGGAGATCCGCGCGGCGCGCAGCGTCAACGGCATGTACACGGCCGCCCCGCTCGACTTCGACGCCGACGCGAGCGCGCCGTGGCTCGCCACCCGGTACCTGCCGGGCCTGTCGCTGCACCAGGCCGTCGCGCTGCACGGCGCCGGACTGCCGGCGGGCACCCTGCGCAGCCTCGCGGTCGGGGTGGCGGAGGCGCTCGCGGCGGTGCACGAGGCGCGGGTCGTACACCGGGATCTCAAGCCGGACAACGTGTTGCTCACCGCGGACGGGCCGCGCGTGATCGACTTCGGCATCTCCCGGCCCGAGGACGCCACGTTCCTGACGCTGCCGGGCGAGTCGCCGTGGGCCCGGTCGTACTGGGCGCCGGAGCGGATCGCGGGCGAGCCCGGCTCCCGCCCCTCCGACGTGTACGCGCTGGGTGCGGTGCTGCTGTTCGCGGCGGCCGGCGCGCACCCGTTCGGCCCGGACGGCGGGCCGGACACCGCACCGGACCTGTCCGCCGTGGCCGACCCGGAGCTGCGCGCGGTGCTCGCCGACTGCCTCCTCCCGACGCCGGCCGACCGGCCGACCGCGCGGCAGCTCGTGGACCGGATCGGCGCCGGTACGGCGACGCTGTCCGGTACCGGGTGGCTGCCCGACCGGGTCGCCGCGGCCATCGCCGACCGGGTCGCCGACGCGAAGACCTGGCCGTCGCAGCCGGCCGACCAGCTGTGGCGCCGGGTGCCCGCGGCGGTGCACGGCGCGCCGACACTGCCCCCGCCGTCCGCCGGCGCGCCGCACCTGCGCGCCGCCGGCCCCACCGCCGCCCGACTGCCCACCCCCACCCCGCCGTCCCGGGTACGCCGGCGCGCGGTGCTCGTCGCCGCCGGGGTGCTCGGCCCCGCGGCGGTCGCCGGTACCGCGACGGGACTGCTGTGGCCCCGCGACCGCCGTACGGCGCCACCGGTCGCGGGACGTTCGGCGAGCCCGTCGTCCACCGCCACGCCACGCGCCGCGCAACGCTGGCGCGTACGCGTCGCCGACGGCACGTACCCGGAGGTGGACGTGGCCGGCGGGGTCGTCCTCGCCTGGTCGGACACGGCGCTGCGGGCGCTGGACGCGGCGACCGGCCGGCAGCGCTGGCGGCGTACCGCAACGCTGGGTGGGGCGGGCGTGGCGTTCGCCGACGGCAGCGGTGCGCTGCGCGGCGGCGTCACCGGCGGCCTGGCGTACTTCCTGGACAACAGCGGGTCGCCGTGGACGCTGTGGGCGCTGTCGCCGGCGACCGGCGCCGTGCGGTGGCGGCGCGAGCTGCCGGGATACCCGACGCCGAAGCCGGTGGCGGCCGGATCGCTGCTGTGCTTCGGCACGCCCGACGGGGTACGCGCGGTCTCCGCGAGCGGTGGGCAGGACCGCTGGTCGGCGTCGCTCGACGCGGGTCGTGGGCTGGCCGCCGGGGGCGGTGTGCTCGCCGCGGTCGGCGACACGGCGGTCACCGCGCTGTCCGCCGACACCGGCGCCCGCACCTGGCGGTACGCGCTGGCCAAGGCCGGAGGGCCGCTGGTCGCCGCCGGACTCGTCCTGCTGACCGACGAGCAGGGTGCGGTGCACGCGCTGCGCGCCAGCGACGGTCGACCCGCCTGGCGCCGTACGCTCGGCGCCGCCGGCACCCTGCGGTACGCGGACGGCACGGTCTTCGCCGCCACCCGCGCCGGCGTCACGTACGCGCTGCGGGCGGCGACCGGGGCCACCGTCTGGTCCTTCCGCCACGCGGTGGCCGAGACGTACGGTCACGTCGACGCGCTCGCCCCCACCGGCGGCGCCGTGTACGTGGCCGGCACCGACCGCACCGTGTACGCGCTGGACGCCGGGACCGGCCGGCCGCGATGGACCTTCCCGGCGCAGGCCGGGCTCACCACCCCGCCGGCCGGCACGGCCGCGCTGGTGTACGTCGGCACCGGGGACGGGTACGTGCGTGCCCTCGTCCCCCCGAACGGAGGTAGCCGTGGAGGGGCTTGAACCGGACGACCCGCGGACGGTCGGTCCGTTCGCCGTCCGCGCCCGGATCGGCGCCGGTGGCATGGCTGCCGTGTACCTGGGCGCGACCGCCACCGGCCGCCCGGTCGCGCTGAAGGTGATGTACGCCGGCAACGCCGCGGTCCCCGCGTACCGGGAACGGTTCCGGCGCGAGGTGGCGGCCGCGTCCGCGGTGCGCGGCGGGTACGGCGTGGCCGTGGTCGGCGCGGACCCGGGCGCGTCGGTGCCGTGGCTGGCGATCGAGTTCGTGCCCGCGGTGTCGGTACGCGAGGCGGTCGCGCTGTTCGGGCCGCTGCCGACCGGCGCGGTGTGGTCGCTGGCCGCCGGGCTGGTCGCGGCGCTGACCGCGGTGCACGACGCCGGTCTGGTGCACCTGGACGTCAAGCCGTCGAACGTGCTGCTCGCTGCCGACGGCCCGCGGCTGATCGACCTCGGCATCGCCCGCGCCGCGTCGGACCCCGCCGGCCCGCCGGAGGGTACGCGGGGGTTCATGTCGCCGGAGCAGTCCGCCGGCCGCGCGCTCGGCCCGGCCAGCGACGTGTACTCGCTCGGCGCGACCCTCGCGTACGCGGGGACGGGGCTGGCGCCGACCGTCGACCGCGCCGAACGGCTGGCCGGGCTCGCCGACGAGACGCTGCGCGCGGTGGTGGCGCGCTGCCTCGCCGAGGACCCGGCGGCCCGGCCGGGGTTGCCCGAGCTGGCCGCGCACCTCGCCGAGGTCCTGCGCAGCCGGGAGGAGACCGGCGGCGCCTGGTGGCCCCCGCCGGTACTGGACGAGATCCGGCGGCGGGCGGTGTTGCCGGAGAACCCGCCGCCACCGAAGCCGGTGCCGCCGGGCGCCCAGCGCCGAACCAGCGTGCCGGTCGCCGGTGTCACCGGGATCGGTTACGGCGCAACGGATCCCGGTCCGTCGGAGCCGCGCCGCAGGGTCGGTCGGCGGGCCGCGCTGATCGGCGGGCTCGGCGCGCTCGGGGTGCTCGCAGCCGGCCTGGTCGGCGTCGGCGTACGGTCCGCGCTCGGGCAACGCCAGCACCCGGACGCCGCCGGTACGCCGGCACCGCACCCGTCGTCGCACTCGCCGTCCCCGTCGCCGAGCCCGCCCAGCCGTACGCTGGAGTTCCGGTTCACCGGGCAGGTGACACTCACCGCGGTGACGTACACGGTGAACGGGCGGGCCACGACGGTGCGGAACAGGAAGCTGCCGTGGCGGCTGGACGTGCCGGTGCCGCAGACGGAGACGACCTGGACGCTGGACGTGCACTTCAGCCCGGGCGAGGTGCAGTACCGGGTGCTGGTGGACGGGTTCCAGCGGGTGAGCGGGGTGGCCGGCAACAGCGGGCCGGGCCGCGTCAAGGACCACGGCACGGTGTGACAGGACCCCTCTCGCCGCCCCGGCCGTACGGTGCCGGTGTCGGTTCGGGTACACGGAAAGGGCAGGCCATGACAGCGTCCGCGGCCAGCAAGGTGGAACTGATCCCGCCCGGGGAGAACCTGGTGGACCGGATCTCGTCGGCGCCGAGCGGCACCCTGTTCGTGACGGGCGCGCACGGCGGGCTGCGGGTCGCGCCGGACACCGCGTTCGAGGTGGTGTTCGGGCGCAACGAGCCGGACGTGCACGTCTGCGTCGGCGCCGACGACCCGTACGTGAGCCGCCGGCAGGGGACCATCACCTGCGACCGCTCGCGCTGGTTCGTCACGAACGTCGGCGGCGCCACCATCCGGTACCCGCGCAGGCCACCGGTACTGACCGGGCAGCGGGCCGAGCTGGCCGCGTCGTACGTGCCGCTGTTCGTGGTGTCGGGCGAGCGCGAACACCTGCTGGAGGTACGGATCGCGTCGGCCGCGAACCGGCCGCTGGACCTGCACGACAGCCCCACGGCGCGGCGCGAGTGGCCGCTGACCGACGACGAACGGCTCGCGCTGGTCTGCCTGGCCCAGCGGTACCTGCGGCGCGACCCGGTGCCGCAGCCGATCTCGTGGGAGGCGGCCGCCGCCGAGCTGGCCGAGCTGCGCCCCCGCGAACGCTGGAACTGGCGGCGCGTCGCCCGCGTCGTGGAGAAGGTGCGCGCCGCGCTCAGCGCCCGCGGCGTCCACGGGCTGCGCGAGGACGAGGTGCCGCGGCCGATCGGCAACGCGCTCAACGTCAACCTGATCCTGGAGTTGCTGGTCAACACGACCACGCTCACCCCGGACGACCTGGCGCTGCTCGGCGACTGACGACGCCCGGTACCGGCGGCCGCATGGCGTGCGACCGCCGGTACCGGTGGGGCCGACCGACCGTCGGCGGGTCGGGGGACCGGCCCCGTGGGGGTTGGCGTCAGTTGAGGTCCTGGGCGGGCCGGTTGCGGCCCGGGACCTCGTCGGGGGCGAGGATCCGCGTGTCACCCGGGTACGGGCGGCGCCAGCCGGTCGAGGCGTACCAGGACAGGCGGTTGAGCTGGGCCGGGTTCGTCATGTCCTCCTCGGGCCTGGATCCGCCGGTCCGCTGGGCGTCGCTCCACACCACCCACTTCTCGTACACGGCGCGTTCGGCGGCCGGGACGACCGGCTGCGGGTGCGTGACGGCGGCGGCCCCGGCGGTCGCCGAGGTCGGCTTGAGGCCGAGGTCCAGCGGCACCTGGTTCGGCAGCGCCGTGTACGCCCGCGGGTCGGCGCGGTTGGTGAACGCGTCGGTCATCGGCTCCGCGGCCCGGTCCATCTGGTTCATCGGGGCGATGCCGAGGATCTGCTCGATCGTCTTCACCACGTTGATCTGCGTGTAGTACGTCGAGTCGACGACGCCGCGCCGGGCGTACGGGCTGGCGATCCAGAGCGGGGCGCGGTGCCCGTCGACGTGGTCCACGCCGTTCTGCGAGTCGTCCTCCAGGACGAACACCGCCGAGTCCTTCCAGAACCGGCTGTGCGAGACGGTGTCGACGACCCGGCCGACCGCGAGGTCGTTGTCGGCGACCATGGCCGTCGGGTACGGGTCCTTGCCGCTGGTACCGGCGGTGTGGTCCTGCGGCAGGGCGAGCAGGTTCAGGTTCGCCAGCTGACCGGTCCGCTCCGACGCGCGGAACGACTTCAGCCACATGTCCACGCGGTACTGGTCGGGGATGTCGGTGTCGAACGTCGGTACCGACGGGTCGTTGATCGCGTTCACGCTCGGCACGTCCGACGTGCTGTGGTACTTGTCGGTCGGCACCGGCAGCGGGCCGTCCGCCTTGCCTTCCAGGATCCGCGCGTCGGCGTACCAGTCGGCCCAGTTCGGCGGGTTGCTCGCGGGTAGGTCGATGTTCGCCGCGTACTCGCCGAAGTCGGCGACGCTGCGCCCGGCCCGGCGCGCCGCGTTCCACAGGAACCCGTCCCGCTGGTACGCCAGCGCGTCGTTGCCCAGCGACGGGTAGCTGCGCGCCCAGGTGCCGAACTCGTGCTCGATGTAGTCGTTGGCGTCGGCCTGCACCAGCCAGTTGTGGCCGTCGGCGGACAGCGTGCCCTCGTCGTAGAAGTTGTCGAACACCCCGTACGAGTTCGCCAGCGCGTGCTGGTTGGGCGTCACCGTCGCACCGAACTGCGCCAGCGACGGGTCGCTGTCACCCTTGCCGATGTCGCCGAGTACCTGGTCGTAGGTGCGGTTCTCCTTGATGATCAGGAACACGTGCTTGATCGTCGACGGCTCGCCGAGCCGGGCCGGGACCGCGACCGGCGCGACCGTGCGCGGCGTCGTACCGCGGGCCAGCAGGGCGTCCCAGCCGTTGTCGACGAACACCCGGTGGGTCAGGGTGCCGAGCTGGTTGTCCCGCGGCATCGCGAACGTGGTCACCGACCCCGTGTCGTTGTACGTGTTGTGCCCGCTGGCCGGCGTGGTGCCCGGACCCTCGGCGATCGTGCTGCCCGCGCCGCGCGCCCCGATGCCCTTGTCGTTGGTCACGACGACCTGCCCGGTGTGCTTGTCGAGCTGCACGTTCACCGGGTACCAGTCGGTCGGCAGCAGGCCGGCGTAGCGCACCGGGTAGCCGGCGCCGCGGTAGTCGTACACGGCGATCGCGTTGTCGCGGCCGATGCTGACCAGCAGGTGGTGGTCGTCGGTCATGGTGATCGCGTTCGGGTTGCTGCCGACGGTGGAACCGGGCAGCGGCGTCACGTTGAACGTCTGCCGGACCCGGTGCGTGGTCGTGTCGATCAGCGAGACGCTGTCGGAGTTGGAGTTCGCGACCATCAGCGTGTGCCCGGTCAGGTACGCGGCGGTCGGCTCCAGCCCCACCCGGATCGTGCCGGTCTCCTTCCCCGAAGCCAGGTCCACCACCGACACCGAGCCGGTGGTCGCCGCGCCGGTCGAGGAGTCCGCCACCACCGTCGTCCCGTACGAGTCGTTGGTGTACTCGCCGTCGGCGGCGGGCCGGCCGCCCTCGTTGGTCACGTACGCCTCGCCGCCGGTGAGGACCACCTGGCGCGGCGCGTTGCCGACCGGGATCTGCCTCGTGAGCGTGTTCGTGGCGGTGTCGAGTACGCCGAGGGTGTTGCTGCCGTTGAGCGCCACGTACAGTCTCGTGCCGTCGGGGGACAGGGCCATCCCGGCCGGCAGCGCCGAGCGGCCGCCCACCCCGGCGACCGGTACGACGACGGGCGAGGCGACGGTGCCGTCGGCGGCGACGCTGAACCGCACCAGGTCCCTGCCCTGCGCGATCCACAGCGTCCGCCCGTCCGGCGTGTACAGCGGCGCGTCGGTGCCGACCTGGCCGTCGCCGATCTTCCGGTCCGCGCCGACCCCGGTACCGACCTGCTGGGTGACGGCGCCGGACGCGGCGTCCATCATCGTCAGGAACCCGGTGCCGTGCAGGTACGTCAGGGCCGCGAGATGCGTACCGTCCGGGCTGAGCGTGCTGGCCAGCAGCCGCCCGTTGGTGACCAGGTGTCGGGTGCCGAGGGGCGTCACCCGCTGGTTGTCCGGGAGCAGCACGCCCCGTGCCGTCTCCGTACCGTCGACCTTGTCGGTGGTGTGCACGATGCTGCCGGCGATCGCGGCGCCCGACGCGCCGACGACCAGCCCGAGTGTCAGCCCGGCGACCGCCAGCCCGCGCGCGCCGCGCCTCCTCCGTAACCGGATCACGGTTCCTCCTGCTGGGGATGTGGCATGCAATGCCGCAGAAGAACCTAGAACCGGCGGGTATCACCGGTCTTCAACCAGCAGGTGAACAGTGGCCGCACAGTACCGACCATCCACAGTGGACAGTGCGGCCGGGCGGGGCCGCGCGCGGCGGTCCCGCCCGGCGTCACGTCAGCGGCGCGCCAGCCGCGCGAGCCGTACCAGCCGGCCGCGGTCCGGCCAGCGCGGCGGGGCGATGCGGGTGGCGATCAGCGCCACCGCGATCCCCGGTACCAACCCCGCCAGCAGCATCCCGGTACGCGGGCCGAGGTGCTGGTCGACCGCGCCGAGCAGCGGGCCGCCGATCGCGCCGGCGCCGGTGAACACCAGCAGGTACACGCCCATCACCCGGCCGCGGATCCGCGGATCGGCGGCGAGCTGCACGCCGGCGTTCGCGGCGGTGACGAGCAGCAGCGTGGCCGCGCCGAGCCCGGCGAGTACGACGGCGAACGCCCACTGCGCCGGGGTGAGCGCCGCCACCACGGCGAGCGCCGCGACCACCGCGCCGGTGGCGAGCAGCCCGCGCGTGCCGCCACCGGTACGCCGGGCCGACACCAGCGCCCCGACGACCGACCCGACCGCCACCACCGAACTGAGCAGCCCGTACCCGCCGGCGCCGGACCGGAACACCATCTTCGCGTACGCGCTGAGCGTCACGGCCAGGTTGTTGGTGAACAGGGCGAACACGCCGACGAGCACGATCGTCCACAGCATCGTCGGCTGCCGGCGGATGGTCCGCAGCACGTCGCCGGTGCGTACCGGGGAGTCGGCGGTCGCGCGGGGCACCGGGCGCAGCTCGGCGTTGCGCATCAGCAGCAGCCCGACGATCGGCGAGGTGAACGACAGCGCGTTGACCGCGAACGAGTAGCCGGCGCCGACCGCGTTGATGAGTACGCCGGAGATCGCCGGCCCGATGAGCGCGCCGAGCTGGAACACGGTGGAGTTGAGGCTGATCGCGTTGCGCAGGTGCGCCGGCGGGACCAGTTCGTTGACGAACGACTGCCGGGTCGGGTTGTCGACCGCGATGATCAGGCCGAACACCAGGGCCAGCAGGTACACGTGCCATGCGGCGACGTGGCCGCTGAGCGTGAGGACCGCGAGTACGGCGGCGGTCAGGCCCATCCCGGTCTGCGTGACCAGCAGGATCGTACGGCGGGGGAAGCGGTCGGCGAGCGCGCCGCCGGCGATGCCGAACAGCACGGTCGGCAGCGCCTGGAGTGCGGTGGTGACGCCGACCGCGGTGGCCGAGCCGGTGAGGCTCAGGACCAGCCAGTCCTGGGCGATGCGCTGCACCCAGGAGCCGGTGTTCGACACGATCTGGGCGCCGGCGAAGACCCGGAAGTTGTACGTACGCAGGGAGTCGAAGGTGCGGAGCCGGTGCGGCGCCGCGACGGGTAAGTGGTCGTCGGTGTCCGGGCGGGCGATGGTCACAGTGGTCCCCTGGGCCGTGGGCGGTCGGGTGTACGTCCATCCTTCGCGCCTCGCTGCCCATACCGAAACTCAATTGCTGCTATTAGTGTTATAGCGAGCCGTAATAGGGGAGTGGTGGCCGTGTACAACGCCGAGCACCTGCGGACGTTCCTCGCGGTCAGCGAGTCGCTCAGTTTCACCCGCGCCGCGGCGGCCCTCGGGATCCGGCAACCGACTGTCTCCCAACACATCCGCAAGCTGGAGGAGTCCGTCGGCCGCCCCCTTCTGGTACGTGACACGCGCACCGTGACGCTCACCGAGGACGGCGAGGCGATGGCCCGGTTCGCCCGGACGATCATCGCCGCGCACGAGCAGGCTGTGGGGTACTTCACCGGCTCCGGGCTGCGCGGCCGGCTCCGCTTCGGCGTCACCGACGACCTCGCGCTCACCCCGGTGCCGCGGATCCTGCGCGAGTTCCGCCGGCTCTACCCGCAGGTCGTGTTGGAGCTCACGGTCTCGCAGAGCCTGACCCTGCAACGCCGCGTCGAGTCCGGCCACCTCGACGCCGCCTTCGTCAAGCACGCGCCGGGCGAGGGCCACGGCCGGCTCGTACGCCGGGAACGGCTCGTCTGGGCGGCGGTGCCGGACGCCGAGTTCGACCCGGCCCGGCCGGTACCGCTGGTGGTGTACCACGCGCCGAGCACGAGCCGGTCCCGTGGCGTACGGGCGCTGGAGGAGGCGGGCGTGCCGTACCGGATCTCGTGCACGGTGCGCGGCGTCAACGGGGTACTCGCCGCGGCGCGCGCCGGGCTGGGCGTGGCGATCTTCGCGCGCGGCCTGATGCCGGCCGACCTGGTCGAGGTACCGGCCGCGGTCGGGCTGCCCGAGCTGGGCGAGATCGACCTGGCGCTGCTGACCAACCCGCACGCGGCCGGCGACGCGGTCGAGGCGCTGGCCGCGACGATCCTCGCCCGCCGCGATCCGATCCGCGAACGCTGAGGCGTACTCAGCCGCGCAGGCAGCCGTCGAACTCGTACAGCGGGTTGGTGACGCGGCGGCCGTCCGGCGTGGTGAGCGTCTGCTGCCCGACGTACCCGGACGGGCCCTGCGCGGTGTAGCACCCGTCCGGCGCCACGCTCACCTCGTACGCGAGGGTCTCGGTGTGGCCGTCCGGTGCGGGCCAGTGGACCAGGCAGCTCCAGCCGTCGCCGGCGCCACTGTCCGATGTGGACGATCCGCCCCGGGTGCACCGCGACCACGCGGTGTCGGCGGAGGTCGGCACCCGGCCGTGGCCGAGCAGCTGCTGCTGGAACACGTACATGTTGCGGTAGGTGGGGCCGAGGTCGGCCGACAGCCGCGCCGCGGTGATGGTGGGCGTGCCGCAGCCGGCCAGCATCGCCAGCAGCAACAGTGGCAGGATCCGGCGCATGGTCAGTCTCCGGTGATCTCGCGTCGGCGCAGCAACAGGTACCCGGCGGCGAGGCAGACCGCGACCCAGACGGCGCTGACCGCCGCGGCGGTGACCATCGGCCCCCGGTACGGGTGGGCGGCGAACAGCCCGTGCCACGCCTCGAATCCGGTGGTGAGCAGGGCGGACCGGACGGCGCGCGGCCCGTCGACGAACGAGTACACCTGCATGAGCAGGCCGAGCACGGTCGGGCCGAGGATGCCGGCCGGTCCGTTGCGGGTGGCGGCGGAGAACAGCACGCCCAGCGCGGCGAACCCGAGCGCGGGCGGCAGCACGCTCGCCCAGGCGGACAGCACCAGCCCGGCGGACGTACCGGGGGAGAACAGGGTGCCGGACAGCCCGACCAGCGGATCGTGCCCGAGTACGGTGACGCCCGCGGTCAGGCTCGCCAGACCCAGCAGTACCACCAGCACCACCGCGTACGTCAGCGCGGCGAGCACCTTGCCGGCGTACACGGTGCCGCGGGTCAGCGAGCGCGTCAGCAGCGTCGGCCAGGTGCCGTACCGGTCCTCGGCGGCGAGGATGTCGCCGGCCACCAGGCTGATCAGCAGCGGCAGCGCCCACTGCGTGGTGAAGACCAGCACCACCATCGGCGCGGCGAACCCGGACACGTGCACCCACCGGCCGAACAGCGTGTCGGACGGCACGGTGTCCTGTATCCGCAGCACCGCGACGAACACGAACGGCGCGAGCACGCACGCGGCCGCCGCCGCCCGCACCCGTACCTGCGCGGTCAGCTTCTCCAGCTCCCACCGGTACGCGGTGAGCACCCTCATGCGGACTCCTCGGTCAGCGCGAAGAACAGCTGGCTCAGCGGGGAACCGGTCTCGGTCAGCGCCCGCACCGCGATCCCGTCGCTGGCCAGCGCCAGCACGTACGCGTCGAGGTCGGCGCGGTGCGCCCGGACAGCGAGCCCGTCGTCCTGCTCGGTGACGTCCACCCCGCGCCGCTCGGCCATCGCCCGCGCCGCCGCGTCGTCGGTGGTACGCAACAGGTGCGCCGCGGCCGGCGCCGCCGCGCGCAGCTCCTCGACCCGTCCGGCGTGCACCGTACGGCCGGCGCGCAGGATCGTGACGCCGTCGCACAGCGCCTCGGCCTCGGCCATGTGGTGGCTGGACAGCAGTACGCTGCCGCCGTCGGCGGCCAGGTCGCGCAGCAGCGCGCCGATGTCGCGGATCCCGGCCGGATCCAGCCCGTTCACCGGCTCGTCGAGTACCAGCAGCCGCGGGCCGCGTAACAGTGCCGCGGCCAGGCCGAGCCGCTGCCGCATCCCGGACGAGTACGCCGACACGCGGTCGGCGTCGCGGCCGGCCAGCCCGACGCGCTCCAGTACGGCGTCGATGTCGTCGTGGCCGCGCCGGTCGTACGCGGCGAGCAGCTCCAGGTTGCGCCGCCCCGACAGGTACGGGTAGAAGCGCGGGCTGTCGACGAACCCGGCCAGCCCGCCCGGCGTACGGCCGGCCACGACCGGCTCGCCCAGGACGGTGAGCGTGCCCGCGTCGGGCCGGGACAACCCGAACAGCGTGCGCAGCAACGTGGTCTTGCCCGCGCCGTTCGGTCCGAGCAGCCCGTGTACGGTGCCGGCCGGGACGGTCAGGTCGACGCCGGCCAGCGCCACCGTCCGGCCGTACCGCTTCGTCAGGCCGTCCGCCCGCACCGCGTCGTCCACGGCGGGCAGGGTAGGCCCCGCAGACATCCGTACGGCGACGGCCAGGTGAACCGGACCCCGTCACGCCGCCGCGTGGTCGACCAGCCGGCCGTCGCACATCCGCAGCGCCCGGTCGGCCAGCGGCAGGTACTGCGTGTCGTGCGTGACCAGTACGGTCGCCACCCGGTGCTCGTGGGTGACGTCGCGCAGCAGCTCGACGATCGCCGTACCGCGGTCGTGGTCGAGCGCCGAGGTCGGCTCGTCGACCAGCAGTACGGCCGGGTCGCCCATCAGCGCGCGGGCCACCCCGACCCGCTGGCGTTCGCCACCGGACAGCTGGTGCGGCCGGCGGTGCGCCTTGTCGGCGAGCCCGACCCGGGCCAGCAGCCGCCGCGCCCGTTCGGCGGCGGCCCGGCCCGGCGCGCCGTTGATGTGCGCGATGAGCATCAGCTGGTCCAGCGCGGTGTGCGAGGCGAGCAGGTTCGACTGCTGGAACACGAAGCCGATCCTGCTGCGCCGCAAGCGATCCCGCTCCGCCGGCCGCAGCCCGCCCAGCGGTACGCCGTCGACGGTCACCGTGCCCGCCTCCGGGGTGACCAGCGCCCCGGCCACGGCCAGCAGGCTGGACTTGCCCGAGCCGGAGGGGCCGGTCACGGCGAGCAGTTCGCCCGGCGGTACCACCAGGCCGATCCGGTCGAGCACCACGGTACGGCTGTCCCCGTCCGGGTAGCTGAGTCGTACGTCGGCGAGCGTGAGTGTCATCGGGCCGCCCCCAGTGCGGTCAGCGGGTCGACCGTGGTGACCCGGCGTACGGATGCGGCGGCGCCGACGAGCCCGACGACCACCATCGCGGCGAGCGGCACCCCCACCGTGCCGGCGGACAGTACGAACGGCACCGCACCGGCGGCCAGCGCGCCCAGCCCGACCGCCGCGGCCCCGCCGACCACCGTGCCGGCGGCGAGGACGAGCAGGGCCTGGCCGAGCGCGTCGCGCAGCACGTACCCGCGGCCGGCGCCGATCGCCCGGACCACGGCGAGATCACCGGCGCGTTGCAGCGTCCAGACCGTGAAGAACGCGCCGACCACCAGCACCGACACGCCCAGCAGCAGCACCCGCATGAGGGTCAGCGAGCCCTGCTCCGAGGAGTACCCGCCGACGGCGGCGAACGCGTCGTCGCGCGCCACCGTGGTCGTCCCCGCGACCGCGCCGCCCACGTCGCCGCGGACCGCCACGGCGGTGATCCGGTCGGTGTGCGCGACCGTCCGCCAGGTGCCGGCGGTGGCGTACACGGTGGGCAGGTGGTTGAAGGTGGTGGCCTCGACGGTGCCGGCCACCCGGACGGTGCCGCCGCCGAGCGTGACCCGGTCACCGACCCGGATCCCGTCGTCGGCGGCCAGCGTGGCGCTCACGACGACCTCGCCGGCGCCCGGCGCACCGCCCGACTTGAGCGCCGGGTACAGGGTGGGATCGGTGCCGACGGCGGTGACGGCGGCGCTCGCGGTGCCGGCGGTCAGCCGCGTCGTCGCCACCCCCAGGGGGTACGCGGCGGTCACGCCGGGCCGGTCGGCGACCGTACGCACCGTGTCGGTCGGCAGCGAACTCGTGGCGAAGTCGACCGACTGCCCGGCCGCCGGACGCTGGAACGTGACCGCGTCGACGGGCAGCGCCGCCACCGCCGACGTACTGGCCGCGCCGAGCCCGGCGGTCAGCCCGGTGAGCAGCACCACCATCAGTGTCAGGACCGCGATCACGCCTGTGAGCAGGGCGAACCTGCCCTTGGCGTACCGCAGGTCGCGGAGTGCGATGAACATACCGGCAAGCCTTCCGCGCACCGGCCGCCCCGGCATCGGACCGCCGGCGGCACCCGCGGCGCCGAACGTGACGCCCCGATCTCCACCGAAAGTTGGGGGTCGCCACCCCGGCCGGCCGGCTACCGTCGGTGGCGTCATGGCTGACCAGATGTCGCTCGTGCTGCTCCGCCGGGCCGAGCACGTACTGTTCGGCGCGCTGCTCGTGGTGGGCGCGGTCCGGACCGGCGGCGCCGCGGCCGTGGCGTCCGCCGCCGCCCTCGCCGGCTGGTACGTGCTGGGCATCGCGCTCGCGCGCCGCGGCCGGGGCCGTACCGTCGGGATCGTCTGGTTGGCGGTGCTCGCCGCCGGTTGGGCCGGGCTCGCGGTACTGTCCGTCGACTTCGTGTGGCTGGCGTTCCCGCTGTTCCTGCTCGCCATGCAGGTACTCCCGGCCCCGCTCGGCGTCCCCGCCGTCGTCCTGCTGACCGCCGGCGCGGTGACCACGATCGCCCTCCACCGCGGCCGGTTCGACCCCGCCGCCGTACTCGGACCGGTCGTCGGCGCCGCCGTCGCCGTCGTGATCACGCTGGTGTACCGGGACCTGCGGCGCGAGTCCGCCCGGCGGGCCGATCTGCTGGCCGAGCTGACCGAGGCCCAGGACCGCCTCGCCCGCAGCGAGCGGTACGCGGGGACGCTCGCCGAACGGGAACGGCTGGCCCGGGAGATCCACGACACGGTGGCGCAGGGACTGTCCGGGATCGTGCTGGTGTTGCGGACCGCACGCGACGCCGACCCGGACACCGCCCGCGGCGCGATCGACACCGCCACCGACGCCGCGCGTACCGCGCTGGCCGACACCCGGCGGCTGGTCCGGGCGCTGACCCCGGCCGAACTCGCCGGGCGCTCGCTGCCCGAGGCGCTGCGCCGGGTCGTCGCCGCCGCGCCGTACGCGACGCTCACGGTGGACGGCGAACCGG
The DNA here is from genome assembly GCF_016861975.1 of Actinocatenispora rupis. GTDB lineage: Bacteria > Actinomycetota > Actinomycetes > Mycobacteriales > Micromonosporaceae > Actinocatenispora > Actinocatenispora rupis. The sequence goes on from NZ_BOMB01000019.1 coordinate 194,388, forward strand.
CCGAACTGCCGACCCCGGTCGAGGTGGCGCTGCTGCGCGCCGCGCAGGAGGCGCTGCACAACGTCCGCGCGCACGCCGGCGCCGAGCGTGCCGTGGTGACCCTGACGTACCTCCCGGAGGTGGTGCGGTTGGACGTGGTGGACGACGGGCGCGGCTTCGACCCGGCCGTACCGCCGGCGGCGTCGACCACCGGGACCGGGCTGGGGCTGGCCGCGATGCGCGACCGGCTTGCCGAGGTCGACGGCACCCTGGTCGTCGAGTCCGCGCCCGGCCACGGCACCGCGCTGGGCGTCACCGTCCCGCTCGGGAGTACGCGATGATCCGGGTGCTGCTGGTCGACGACCACCCGATCGTCCGGGGCGGGTTGCGCGCCGCGCTGTCGGGTACCGCCGACGTGACCGTGGTCGGGGAGGCCGCGACCGGCGAGGCCGCGGTGACCGCCGCCGCGGACGGCGTCGACGTGGTCGTCATGGATCTCTCGCTGGGCGCCGGCATCGACGGCGCGGAGGCCACCCGACGCGTCGCCGCACTCCCGGACCCGCCGCGCGTGCTCGTCCTCACCACGTACGACTCGGACGCGGACATCCTGCGGGCGATCGAGGCCGGCGCCACCGGGTACCTGCTGAAGGACGCCGAACCGGCCGACCTGCTCGCCGCGATCCGTACCGCGGCGGCCGGCGGCACGGTGCTCGCCCCGTCCGTCGCCACCCGCCTCGTCTCCCGCGTACGCACACCGGGCCGGTCGCTCACGCCCCGCGAGACCGAGATCCTGCGGATGGTCGCCGAGGGCCACACCAACCAGGCCATCGCCCGCCACCTGTACGTCACGGAGGCCACGGTCAAGTCGCACCTGGTCCAGGCGTACGCGAAGCTCGGGGTGGACAACCGGACCGGCGCGGTCGCCGCGGCCCGGCGCCTCGGCATCCTGCGGTAGCCGGCGGCACACGGTCGGGCCGGGTCAGCCGGGCGCGAGTTCCAGCGACGTGGACCAGTTGCCGCCGATCTGGTCCTGCACCTTCATACACAGCATCTGGAACGCCTCCAGCGTGTGCGCGTGCTTGAGCCCACCCACGTCGATCGGCCGCATCCCGCCGTCGGCGACCAGCGCGGCGACGGTGTCCCGGGCCCGTTCGTCGTCGCCGGCCAGGAACACGTCCAGCGTGCCGCCGGCCGCCAGCCGGCCGGCCAGCGTGGTGTTGAACGCCTTGACCACCTTCGCGCCGGACGCGGCCTTGGCGACCTCCTCGGCCGCGGACACCCCGGTCGGGGTGGTCAGGTCGTCGAACGTGCCGAAGTTGACCGGGTTGGCGATGTCGACCACCACGCGCCCCACGAGGTCGCCGGCCAGCTGCTCGGCGACCATCCGGTCCGCCGGGTACGGCAGGGCCAGGATCACGACGGACGCGGCGCCGAGCGGGTCGCCGAGTGGCTCACCGGTGGCGTCCCCGTTCAGTTCGGCGGCCAGCGTACGGGCCTCGTCGTGGTTGCGCCCCGCGATCCGGAGCTGGTGTCCGCCGGCCAGCAGCCGGGTGCCGATTGCGCGCGCCATCTTTCCGGCGCCGACGATGAGTACCTCCATGGTCGCTGATCGTAGTTCCGCCGCCCGATCGACATCGGTGAATGCGGTGATCGGCCCCGGCGGTGCGGTCAGTGCCGCGGGGCGTACATGATGACGGCGACGCCGAGCAGGCAGATCGCGGCGCCGGTCAGGTCCCACCGGTCCGGCCGGAACTTGTCGACGACCACGCCCCACACCAGCGAACCGGCCACGAAGATCCCGCCGTACGCGGCGAGGATCCGGCCGAAGTGCGCGTCCGGCTGGAACGTCGCGACGAACCCGTACGCGCCGAGCGCCATGATCCCGCCGACGATCCACAGCACGCCCCGGTGCTCCCGCCAGCCCTGCCACACCAGCCAGGCACCGCCGATCTCGGCGAGCGCGGCGAGCACGAACAGCAGCAGGGAGCGCAGTACGGTCACCGCCCGGACGCTACCGGCGGGCCGGCGCCGGGCCGGTGCCGGTGTCTCATCGAATCCTCATCCCCTTCGGCGAGGATGGCCCGACCCTGCTGTCAGAGATTCGCGAAGGATGACCCGTGCTCACCGAGTTCTCCCGACTTCCCACGCATGTCCTGCTGGTGCACGCGGTGGTGGTGTTCCTGCCGCTGACCGCGCTGCTGCTGGTGCTCTGCGCGCTCGTCCCCCCCGGTACGCCGCCGCGCCGGTGTCGTGCTGCCCCTCCTCGGCCTCGTGTCGCTGGGGCTGGTGCCGCTGACCACGCACGCCGGGGAATGGCTGGAACGCCGGGTGGCGCCGACGCACCTGCTGCACGAACACACCGAGCTGGGCGACTCGCTGCTGCCGTGGGCGTTCGGCCTGTTCGTGGCGTGTGCGCTGGTATGGCTGGCGTACCGGCTGTCGGCGTCGCCGCTGTCCGAGGACTCCGCCGGCCGCTCCGGCGCCACCGTACTGCGGGTGGCGTTGGTCGTGGTGGCCGTCGCGGTCGCCGCCGGTACCGTGGTCCAGACGTACCGGGTCGGCGAGTCGGGCGCCCGCGCCGCCTGGCAGGGGCAGTACAGCCAGCAGGCGTCGCCCCGGGACGGCCACGGGGACGGGGACGGGGGCTGAGTGCTGATCGGCGTGGTCGACGACGAGCCGGCGGTGCGTGACGCGCTGGCCCGCGCGCTGACCTTCGAGGGGTACGACGTGGCCACCGCCGGCGACGGCAGCGGCGCGCTGCGCCTGCTCGCGGACCGTACCGTCGACCTGCTCGTGTTGGACGTGCTGATGCCCGGCATGGACGGTCTCGCCGCCTGCCGGGCCATCCGGTCCGCGGGCGACACCGTCCCGGTGCTGATGCTGACCGCGGCGGACGCCGTCGGCGACCGGGTGGCCGGGCTCGACGCCGGCGCCGACGACTACCTGACGAAGCCGTTCGCGCTGCCCGAACTGCTGGCCCGGATCCGCGCGCTGCTGCGCCGTACCACGCACCCCACCGCCGAGACCCTCGCGTACGCGGACCTGCGCGTCGACACCGCGACCCGCGAGGTGCACCGGGGCTCCCGGCCGGTGCGGCTGACCCGTACCGAGTTCGCGATCCTGGAGATGTTCCTGCGGCACCCGCGCCAGGTGCTGTACCGCTCGGCCGTGGTCGAGGCGGTCTGGGGTGCCGACGTGGGCAGCACCTCCAACAGCCTCGACGTGTACGTCGGCTACCTGCGGCGCAAGCTGGAGTCCGGCGGCGAGCCGCGGCTGCTGCACACCGCGCGCGGCATCGGGTACGTGCTGCGGGACTCGCCCCTGTGATCCGCTGGCGTACGTTGCCGCTCCGGCACCGGTTGACCCTGATCGCCGCGGCGGCCGTCGCGCTGGCCGTGGTCGGCGTGTCGGTGGTGGCGTTCGCCGCGGTCGGCCACCAGATCAACGCCTCCGTCGACGACACGCTGCGCCGGGACGCGGCCACGGTGTCGGCGGCACCGGCGGACTGGGTCGACCGTACGGTGGTCGACCCGGACGGCGACGGCCGCCGCGACCCGGACCACGACCACGACATCAGCCCCCGCGTCCAGCTCCTGGACACCCGCGGACGTCCCGCGCACACCGGCGTCCTGCCCGTCACCGGGTACGCCCGCGACGTCGCCACCGGCCACCGCCCCGAGGCGTACGAGGAGGTCACCGTACGGGGGCGGGAGTACCGGATGCTGACGCGGCCGGTGCGCGGCGGCGGCGCGGTGCAGGTGGCGCTGTCGCTGGACGGGCCGCACCGCACGATGACCGGGGTCGGCCTGGCGGTCCTGGTGGTCGGCGCGCTCGGCGTCCTCGCCGCCGCCGTACTCGGTGCGTTGGTGGCGCGCGCCGGGCTGCGGCCGGTCGACCGGCTCACCGCCGCGGTCGAGCACGTGACCGCGACCAGCGACCTGACCGGCGAGATCGACGTGACCGGACGCGACGAGATCGGCCGGCTGGCGACCGCGTTCACCACCATGCTCGCGGCGCTGCGCGCGTCGCGGGCGGCGCAGCGGCTACTGGTCGAGGACGCCGGCCACGAGCTGCGCACCCCGCTGACCAGCCTGCGTACCAACATCCAGCTGCTGATCCGGGCCGAACGGCACCCGGACCGTGCACTGTCCGATGTGGACAGAAGCCGGCTGCTGGCCGACCTCGACACGCAGACCACCGAACTGACCCGGCTCGTCGGCGAGCTGGTCGACCTGGCCCGCGACGACCACGGCGCCGAACCCGTCGAGCAGGTCGACCTCGCCGACCTCGTCGACCTCGCCGTCCAGCGGCTCGACCTCCCCGTCGACACCGCGTACGCCACGGTCCAGGTGCCCGGTCGCCCCGCGTCGCTGACCCGGATGGTCGCCAACCTGCTCGACAATGCCGCCAAGTGGAGCCCACCGGACGGCCGCATCACCGTACGGCTGGTCGCCGCGCCCGGCCCCGACGGCCGGCCCGGCGCCGAACTGTCCGTCGCCGACCAGGGCCCCGGCGTCGCCGACGAGGACGTACCGCGGATCTTCGAGCGGTTCCACCGGGCCGCCGCGGCCCGCGCCGTACCGGGATCGGGGCTGGGACTGGCGATCGTCGCGCAGGCCGTCACCCTCCACGACGGTACGGTCCGGGTCGAGCGCGCCGACCCGACCGGCGCCCGCTTCGTCGTCTGGCTCCCCGCCTGACACCCCGCGGGTCGAACGTGGCGACCCGGCTGCTCACCGAGATCGGCAGCACGCGCAATGGCCGGGCGAACCTCCCGCCGACCACCGGACCCGCAGTCCTCGCCGGCACGACGGAGCACGGTTCGACGACGGCGGGGCCGGCTCGGATCAGCGTCCGTCGTTGCAGTGGCGCTCGTGGCGGGTGCACGCGCGCCACACGCCACGGCCGTGGGTGACGCGTCGCAGGGTGGCGGAGTACGCGGGCCGCGGCCGTGCAGGCACGGTCGTGCGCCGCCAACGTCGCGTCCGTGCGGTGGACGTCGTGGGCGCGCTTTCGCCGTCGGCGCCACGCCGCCCCAGCGCACCGCTTCGCCCGCGCCGCCGACGCCCGTCGACGCCCGGCTGTGCCGTCACAGGTGTTCCCGGACCCAGGCGGCGGTCGCCGTCGGGTCGATGGCGGCCGACACGGCCAGCGGAACGCACGCGATCGACAGTACCCACCAGACGATTCCGACAACGGTGGCGCGGCGTGCCCAGCTCCGGGCCGCTCCCGCGCTCCGAACCGCACGTGCCTGGTCGCCGGAGGCAGCCAACCGGTCGGCCCTGACGGCATTGACAGCGGCGGGAACGCCGAGCGGCCAGAACAGCACGATGCTCACGATCGCCCACGCGAGGTGGCTGTCCACGGCGCGGGGCGGGGCTGGCGTGGGGTACACGCACGTACTCCTGTCGGGTGGGGTCAGGGGCGTGGAACGGAGCGGACGAGTGCCCAACGGCCTCCGTGCAGCCGCCACACCCGGTACGCGACGCCAGTTCCGGCAGCGGCCCGGTCGAAGATCGAGACCACGTGAACGCAGGCGTGGTCGGGCATCGGAACGACCAGGAAGCCTTCGTGACCCGGTCGCCCGTCATCTGCGGCCAGGTCTGCCAGCAGTCGCCTGATACAGGCAAGTACCGGGTCGGTCGTGGCCGCGGCGTGGGGCCAGCTCGTCCGCAGTTCCGCGCACTCCGACCGCCACCGGTTGTCGTCGATGCGTGGCATCGGCCCGAGCGAGGCGTCCACGGCCTGGTACGTGAGGTGCGGCGTCGACGTGTGGATGCCGTCCCGGTCGATGCGGATGTGTCCGGGCCGTGCCCCGGCATCGGCCCGGTCCGGCGGAGTCGTGCCGGTCGACGGTGCGATCACGACCCGTTCCACCACGTCGGCCGCGAACACGAGGCTGGTGCGGTACCCGGGGAACGGGCCGTCGAAGCGCCAGACCTCCTGGTCCGGCGCCGCGGAGAGCCCAGCGGCATCCGGGTGCTCGGCCGGTGCGTCGGTGCCGGTGGCCGAGACCGCTGACGGGCCGACTCGCGCTCGCACGGTGTCGCGGGCCATGCCGGGGCGCAGTCCGAGGACCGCTCCCGCCGTGACGTGATTGCCGTCGGGCCGGGCGGCGGCGGGGTCGGTGGTCCCGGTGCCCGAACCGTTCGTGGAACGAGCCGCTGGAGTGTGGCGTGTGCCGCGGGTGGGCCGAGTCCCGGCGGCCGTACGTGCCGGTCCCCGCGCGGCGCGCCCCGCGCGGTACCGGTACTTCGCGCCGAGAACCGGGGGACGGCGGATCGAATGGTGGCGCACCGCCTCGCGGGACTGTCGCGGTGCCACGGTGACTCCGTGCGCATGCTGCGCCCGGTCGAGCGCCGCAACCGTTGGCCCGGTGAACAGCACCAGCACCAGTACCTGCACCAGCAGCGTGCCGAGACCGTACCCGGCTCCGTGCCGACCTGCCCGGACCACCAGGAGACCCTCCACCACCACGAGGACGGCGAGCAGGGCCACCAGCAGTGCGAACCAGTACCGTTGCGTCCGCCGGGTTCGGTCCGCGCTCGGCACCAGTACCTCGACCGACCGGTTGCAGGTGCCGCAGTACGCGCGGTGCCGGGCCGAGCCCTCTGCCGGGCGCCGAGCCACGATCGGATGGAGCGCCCAGCGGCTGGTGGTCGTACTGCCGCCGAGATACGCCTCGGTGCTGGCGCCCAGGAAGTGCGCAAGCCGAACGTCCGGTGCCTCGTCGATCCGGTGAAAGCCCATCGCCCTGCCACGTCCCGTTCACACCCGCCCCGGAGGGCGGTCGTCGAATAGCCGGCCCCGTGCCGGGGCGCACCCAGTTTCCGGGCCGGTCCGTACCCGCTCAAGGAGCGAACGGGCCAGTGGCAGCTTCCGGCCATCAGGCGGCCGCGGCCTACGATGCTGGGCATGCTGGACTCGGTGCTGTCCCGCCACGCCGGCGAGCTCTACCAGCGACTGCTCGCCGGCGAGTACCACTCGCTGGGGTCCGAGGCACTCGACGCCGACGTGCGCGAGCTGGTGCAGACCGGCTTCGCCCGGATCCAGGACGGCGATCCCCCGCTGCTGCTGCCGGTGGCCCCGGCGCTCGCCGCGCAGGAGGTGCTCGGCGACCTGGCAGCGCGGATCTCGTCCTGGCAGGAGCAGACCGCGCACACGGTCCACGAGCTGATCACGCTCCAGCGCGACGCCGTGAACATCGACGGCCGCGCCGTCCGGTCACTGGTCGAGGTGGTCACTGCCGCGGACCCGGTCCTCGACCTGGTCGACAGGGTTCAGCAAGGCGCCCGCCACGAGCTGTTGTCGCTGGACACCACCGCGGCCGCCGGATCGAGCTGCCAGCCCCGGCTCTCCCCGGCGGCCACCGACCCGCCGCCGGTGTGGAAGACCGTGTTCACCGCCGACTTCGCCACACCAGAACTCGGCTGGATCGTCGAGGAGACCCGACGGAACGGCGGCGAGGTACGCCTTGCCGCGGCGCTTCCGATGAAGCTGCTCGTCGCCGACCGGACCATGGCCCTGGTACCGCTGGACGAGAGCGGCTCGGCCGGTGTCGTCCTGTTCCGTTCCGCGACGGTGGTCGGCGCACTCGTCGAACTGTTCGACTGCCTCTGGGACCGGGCCACACCGCATCCCGCCGCGCCGGGTCAGGCCGGCGGCCTGACCCCGTACCAGCGGCACGTGCTCACCCTGTTGGCCGGGAACCTGAAGGACGAGGAGATCGCCGCCCGAACCCACGTGTCGATCCGGACCGTCCGGCGCAACATCGCCGCGATCCTCGGGCGCCTCGGCGTCACCACCCGCTTCGCCGCCGGAATACAGGCCGCCAAGCGCGGGTGGCTCTAGCGTGCGCTGCCGCCTCGCCTCGGCGGTCGGGGAAACCCTGGTCGGTGAGCACAGCGCACCGGCCGCGACGGGGCGGTTGTCCACGCCCGCAGTCCCGCCGGCCGGGCCCGTCAGCGCGGTCGGGATGGGAGTCGCCGCGACGTTCACCGGTGAGCACGAACGATCAGCCGCAAATGTGGACCGTCATGGCGGCCACGACCGGTCGGACCGTGGTGCAGCCTCCGACGGCCGGCCTCACGGCTCCGGAACGACGTCACGACCGTCCCGCACCTGGCGGGTCGCCGCGCGGGCAGGTTCCACCCGGGTACGGGCGAGCAGGCGCCGGCCGTACCGGGTCCGGCCGCCCGGCTTGAGCAGCGACAGCACCGTGTTCACCGAGTACAGGGTGAGGGAGACGCAGCCGGCGACGACCAGGTTGCGGCCGTCCGCGCCGAGGTCGACGAGTCGCCCGGACGCCCCCGTCACCGCCGACGCCGCGGCATGTACCGACGGCAGCAGCGCCAGCGGCGTGAGTACCACGGCGACCGTGGTGAGCAGCAGTTTCGCCACCACCCAGCGGTACCGGAGCAGACCCCAGCGGGTCACCAGCCCCTGGAGCAGCCCGGTGGCGTACGCGGTGAGCGCGACCGGCAGCAGTACGGTGCCGGCGATCGTGTCCAGCGCCAGGTACGCGGCGAGTTGCCGCACGGGGTCGCCCGTGGCCAGCCCGGTGAGGGCGAGGGTGAGGTCGCCGATGGTCAGCCCGAGCCAGCCGACCGAGGCGAGTACGTGCACGCAGAGCAGCAGCCGTCGCATGTCGCGCATCGTGCCGGGCCGGCGGTACGGCTGTCGTCCTCCCGCCGGCGACACCGTCGTACGCCGACCGCGGTACTCAGATGCCGGCGTCGAGCGCGGTCGCCGCCCGACCGAGCAGGTCCCGTACCTGGCTCTCGGTGACCGGCGGGTAGTCCCCGTACCAGTCGCGGACGTCGGCGACCCGGGGCGGCGTGGCGAGCCGGGGCAGGTCGTCGGCGATCTCGGACAGCGCCGGCACCGCATCGGCGGCGACCACCGGCGCGGCGAACACCACCCGCCGGGCGCCACGCTGCCGGGCGAGCCGGCACGCGGCCAGCGCGGTCGCCGGGCTCGCCACGCCGTCGTCCACCACGATCGCGGTACGCCCATCCAGCGGCACACGCCCCGCGTCCTTGCGGTCGGTGTCCCGCCAGCCGCGGCGTACCACCAGCACGTCGAGGGGGATCGAGAGCCGTCGGGCGATCTCGTACGCGATGGGCACGCCGCCCCGCGCGACGCCCAGGACGACCGACTCGGCCGCGCACACGTGGCTCAACCGGTGCGCCAGCATTCGCCCGGCTTCCGTACGGTCCGTGAACAACCGCCTCACCTCCCGTACCCAGGGTGCCCGGTCCGAACGGCTCCACGGGAGGGCCGTACGGACCAATCGCACCCGGCCGGTGGTCGCGGTCAGTCCCGGGGCGCGTCCAACCCGTCCACCGTGTCGAGGTACGCGGAGATCGCGTCGACCTCGCCGCGGAACCGGTCGCGCCACTCGGTCTCGATCTCCCGCCACCGGGTGATCAGCGGCTCCACGGCCGCCATCCGCTCCGGCAGCAGCTGCCGCAGCTGGCTCAGCGCGAACCCGTCGTGCATCAGCGCCGACGCCGACAGGTACTTGCGGGTCTCGGCGAGGCGGGTCGCGCGCGGGTCGGGAATGTCCAGCCCGAGCTCGTCGACGGCGCGGTAGTAGAGGGCGAGACCGTGGCGGACCAGCTCGGCGTCGGGCTCACGCTCGCGCAGCCCGTCGAGCCCGGCCAGCTCCTCCAACGCGGGCGAGGTCAGCCCGTCGCGGACGCAGTCGGTCGCCACCAGGTGGAGGATCTCGGCGGAGCCGAGGGCGGCGTGCCGGTGGATCCGGACCAGTCCGTTCCGGCACCGCGCCAGCCGTTGCTCGGCAAGCTCCTCCGCGCTCGGCTGCGTCGTCTTCGCCATGGGCGAACTGTAGCCAGCGCTCGCCTCCCGGCCCCCGTACGGACCGGGCGATCGTCACCATCCGCAAGATCGGTCCACGGCAGGCGCCCGGACGGTACGCCGCAGCCGCGCCACGACGGGTTGCCCGAGCAGCAGACCGACCAGTACGAGCCCCAGCCCGAGGCCCTGACGCGGGGTGATCGTGTCGCCCGCGACCAGCGTGCCGAGCAGTACGCCGGTGACGGGGTTGAGCAGGCCGATCAGCCCGACCGCCGCCGCCGGCAGGTGCCGCAGCCCGGCGAACCAGGCCGTGAACGCGACCGCCGTGGCCACCACCGTCACGTACCCGAAGCCGGCGAGGGCGGCGGGGCCGAGCACGGGTGGGGCGCCTTCGGCGAGGCACGCCACCGGTACGAGGAGCACACCGCCGGCGACGAGCTGCCAGGACGTGGACGCGAGCACGTCGACCCGGGCGCTCCAGCGCTTCGCCAGCAGGTACCCGACCGATGACATGAGCATGGCGCCGACGGAGGCGGCCACCCCGAACGGATCCACCGGTACGGCGCCGGTCAGCAGCATCAGGCAGGTGCCGGCGACGCCCACCGCCGCGCCCGCCAGCGCCGGTACGGTCGGCCGCTCGGCCACCACCGGCCACGCCAGCAGCGCGAGTACGACGGGGGAGACGGCCATGATCGTGGCCGCCACGCTGGTCGCCAGCAGGTGCGACGACAGGTAGATCAGTACGAAGAACGCACCGGTGTTGAGCACCCCGAGCACGGCCGACTTCCACCACCAGTCGCCGTGCGGCCGGCGCCGGCGTACGGCGAGGAGCAGCAGGCCGGCGGGCAGCGCGCGGATCGCGGCGCCCCACAGCGGTTTGTCCGCCGGAAGGTACTCGTGGGTGACGAAGTAGTTGGTGCCCCAGGCGACCGGTGCGACGGCGGCGACGAGACTCCAGCGCAAAGTACCTTCCATGGAAGGCAACTGTACCTTCCGCGGAAGGTACTCTGGTGGGGTGAGCACGCCGAAGGACGAGCAGTCGCTGGATCGCGTCGCGCGGATCCAGGCCGAGTGGGCCCGGGAACGCCCCGACCTCGACGTCGCTCCGCAGGGGGTGATCGGCCGCCTGCACCGGGTCGCGTCCCTGCTCACCGACGAGCTGTGCGTCGTCTACCGCCGGTACGGCCTGGGCGAGGGCGAGTTCGACGTACTGGCCGCGCTGCGCCGCGCCGGCGACCCGTACGAGCGGGCGCCCGGTGAACTGGCCTCGTACACGATGGTCACCACCGGCGCGATGACCAAGCGCCTCGACCGGCTCGAACGGGCCGGTCTGGTCGCCCGCCGCGCCAGCGAGCACGACGGGCGCGGCCGGGTCGTCGCCCTCACCGACGCCGGACGGTCGCTCATCGACCGGGCGTTCGCCGAGCACATGCGCAACGAGCGGCGGCTGCTCGACGCGCTCAGCCCCGCCGAGGCCGCCCGGCTCGAACGCCTCCTGACCGCCTGGCTCGCCCGCCTGGAGCAGCCCCAACCCCCACCCACCTGACCGGCCCGCCCAGCGCTCAGCGGGCCGCGGCGGTGACCACGCGGACCACGTCCGGGACCGGGCGGCGGGTGTCGATCTCCAGCGTGGCGCCGGCGCGCAGCAGCGGTTCGACGGCCGCCGTGTCCGCGACGATCCGCGCCCGTTCCGCCGCCGTACGCCCGAACGGGTTGGTCGGGCGGGCCGCGACCCGAGCCAGGAGTACGTCGATCGGCGCGGTCAGCAGGACCACCGCGGCGAACCGCGGGTACCAGCGGCCCTGGTTGGCGACGCAGCCGGCGACGAACAGCGTGTCCGCGGCGTACCGGTCGAGGAGCGCGTCGATGCGGTCGGCCCGCCACAGCCGCTCGGGTTCGGCCCGGCCCGGGACCGGCACGCTCTGCACGTACCCGCCGAGGTCGGTGTCGGCGACCGGGTGTCCGCGCCGGGCCAGCTCGGCCAGTACGGTCGACTTTCCCGCGCCGGACATGCCCGTCACCAGTACCGCCGCCACCTGTCCAGGCTACCTGCGTCCACAGTGGACAGTTGCCCGTACCCCGGCCGGGGTACGGGCGACGGGTGACGGTGCCGTCAGATGATCCGGCGTACCGCGGGGATGCGGCGCAGCAGCCAGGCGACCAGCCAGCTCAGCGGGGCGCCGACGGCGAACAGGAGCACCGCCCGCAGGGCCGACGGTCCGCCCACGCCCATCAGCGCGATCGCCGTCCACACCAGCACGACCGGGTGCACCACGTACACCGCGAACGCCTGGCCGGACACCCACCGGCTGAACCGTCCCGCGGGCCGGTTCGCCCAGCGGCGGAACACCAGTACCGCGAGGAGGGTCGCGGCGACGGCGAACAGCGCCGAACCGGCGGCGAACACCGCGCCACCGACCACGTGGTGCGGGCCCGGCTGGCTGCCCATCGTCACCGCGAACGCGACACCGCCGACGACGAGCGCGGGTGCCGCCAGCGCCGCCCACCAGCCCGGCACCCGGGCCAGCCAGCCGCGCCGGGTGGCGACGATGCCGACCCCGAACATCAGCACGTACTGCGGCAGGAACGTCGGCGACGGCAACCCCACCACCGGCCAGTACGTGCCGAGCGGGACCAGCCACATCCAGCCGTACATCGCCGCGGCGAGTACCGCGGTCAGCAGCGCCACGCCCCACAGCCGGGGCTGGCCGGCCGGCTGCTCGGCACGACGGCGGCGGACCAGCCGCAGCACCGCGTACCCGAGACTGAACACGATCAGTACCTCAAGGAACCAGGTGACGCCGGGATCACCGCCGAACGCGACGAACCGCGCCAGCGAGAACGGCGTACCGGCGGCGTGGTGCTGGCGCAGCTCCTGGATGCCCGACGGCAGCATCGCCAACGGCCGGATCACCAGCACGTACCCCAGCAGCGGCACACCGAGACGCAGCAACCGGTCCCGTACGAACCGGCCGGTGCCCTTGCGGTCCACCGACCCCGGCGCGAACAGCCCCGACAACAGGAAGAACGCGCCCATGAACCACAGCTGGTTGAGCACGATGAACCCGCTCAGCGCGCCCGCCGAGGCGTCCTTGCCGCCGAACAGCACGTACCAGACGGGGATGGAGGCGTAGGTCGCCGCGCTGTGGTGCGCGACCACGAGCAGTGTCAGCGCAACCCGCAGCCGGTCGACCCAGTCCAGGCGGGTTGGCGTGCCGGACGGCCGTACCGCCGGCTGCTGTGCGATCGAGACCTGTGACATGCGTTCAGCCTCGCCGAGCACACCCGGGTGCCACATCGACCACGGCAGCGCCCCGGCCCGCCGGACCGGTCGATCCGCCGTACCGCCCGGGTGGACGGTGCCGATCCACCGATCGGTGGATCCGGGCCGCCGCCGGTGGGTTGCCACCCGCTCCGTACCGGCGTGGACTGGTGGTGGGCGGGAGGAGGACACCATGGTCACGAAGCAGTGGCACGTCGACGTCGTGGTCGACGACACCGACGGCCGAACGTACGCGGAGGCGCGGCTCGACACCGGCGGCCCCAAGCCCATCACCGGGCGGGGCAGGGCCCGCGTCAGCCCGATGGACGAGGACATCCCCGCCATCGGCGCGGAACTCGCGGCGGCCCGCGCCCTGACCGACCTCGGGTACCGGCTGCTGTTGACGGCGGCCGGCGACATCCAGGCCGTCACCCACGAGCCGGTACGCCTCACCCACTGAAACCCCGACTCACTGAAACCCCGACTCACTGAAACCCGCGACTCACTGAAACCCGCGACTCACTGAAACCCGGACTCACTGAAACCCGCGGCTCGGGCGCCGCTGAAGGTCGCGGCTCGGGCGTCGGGCCGCGGCCGATCGGACGTGGCCCGGGATGCGCTGGTCGCGCCTGTGCCGTCCGCCATGTCCGATCGGCTCCGCCGGGAGGCGATCGTGTCGGCCGGCGCCGCGGGGCGCGGTCCTCCGGGCGGTCTGCCCACCCTGTTCGAACCGGCCACCGAACCCTGCATCGCCGATCGCCCCCTGCTGGGAATGGGAACCGAACACGCCGGAAAGGAGCAGTCACGCGCGCCGGCCCAGCGTTCGTAGCGCCAGCCGGACGCACAGCGTTGCGAGCGGCAGCTCGGCGCCGAGCGCCATGGCGACCGCGGTGGCGAAGTCGCCGCCCGTGGCCGCGGTCGTGGTGTCGAACCAGGCGTCCACCACGAGCAGCGTCGCTGTCGCGGCGGCTGTCAGGGCGTACCGCCGGTCGTCGCGGGCGGCGAGGAGGCCGGTGGCGATCAGACCGAGCGCCTCCAGCGTGTCGAGCCCGACCCAGGCGATCGGCCAGTGCGCTGCGGTCGCGGTGGCCGGCAGGCCGGTGGCCAGCACGTACAGCCATGGCAGCAGGGCGAGTCCGCAGGCGACCAGCAGCCGCCCGGCCCGCCGCATGCCCACCGCCGGGCGTGGCTCCGCCGCCTGTTCGTGGAGCGGGATCGCCTCGGCACCGGCCACGTCCTCGTCGCAGCAGGCCAGTTGACGCATCGTGTTCCCCCGCTCCCCGCCGGATCTTCCCTGCACGTACTCCAGCCTCCGGGGTGCACCGGGGCGCCGTCAGTCACGCAGGGTTCCGACCTGGGGTGGAGACAAGTACACCTCCGAACCGGGCGGGAGCGTCATGGCACGGGGATGGCCTGCGGCTTTACCGTGTGCCGCATGCAATTCACGAGGTGGCTGCGGCTGGTGCTGGTCCGGCCGTTCCGCAGGGCGGGACACCGGACCGCGCTCGTCGCCGCCGGCCTGCCGCTCCACCTCGCCGTGGTACCCCTGTGGCTCTGGCTGCTCGGCACGTTGGCGGCGTTGGTACCGGCCGTGGCTCCGCTGCCGCTGCTGCTCACGCTCGTCGTGACGCCCCTGCTGACCGTCGGGCAGCGGCGGCGCTACCGGGCCCTCGCCGGCAAGGACCTCCCGCGCCCCGCCGCACCCGGGCCGGGACGTACGTGGAAGTCGGCGGTGCGCCGGCTGGTCACGCGGGCCTTGTGGCGGCAGGTCTGCTACCACGCCGTGGCGGGCCCGCTGTTCGCCGTCATGGACCTCGCCGTCCTCGCCGTCTGGGCCGCCGGTCTCGTGGCCGCCTCCATCTACGTGTGGATCTGGGCGCTGCCTCCGCACTGGCGTTTCACCGACCTCGGGTACACCACGCAGGCCGCGTACCTCACCGCCGGCGGCCTCGTCCTGCTGTTCCTCGCGCCCCGGCTGACCGGCGCTCTGGTACGGCTGGAGAACCGGGCGGCCGAGGTCCTGCTCGGCCCCAGCCGTACGGAGAAGCTGGCCCGCCGGGTCGCCGACCTCGCCGAGAGCCGGGCCGGCGTGCTCGACGCCGCCGACGCCGAGCGGCGGCGGATCGAACGCGACCTGCACGACGGTGCGCAGCAGCGCCTCGTCTCGCTCGCCGTCAACCTGGGCCTGGCCAGGGCCACCCTCGGCGACCTGCCGGCGGATGCCCGCAAGGTGATCGACGAGGCGCACCGCGAGGCGAAGGAAGCGATCGCCGAGCTGAACAACCTGGTACGCGGCCTGCATCCGGCCGTCCTGGAGGACCGCGGCCTCGACGCCGCGCTGTCCGGGCTCGCCGCCCACCTCCCGATCCCGGTACACGTGGCGGTGAACCTGCCGCAGCGCCCCTCACCCACGGTCGAGGCCGTCGCGTACTTCGTGGTCTCCGAGGCCCTGACGAACGTGGTCAAACACGCCCAGGCGACCCGGGCGGACGTGACCGTGGAACGGATCGGGGAGACTCTGCTGGTGGTCGTCGCGGACGACGGCGCGGGCGGCGCGGATCTCGCGGCGCCCGGCGGCACCGGGCTCGCCGGGCTCGCCAAGCGCGTCGCGTCCGTCGACGGCACGTTCTCCTGCCACAGCCCCGCCGGGGGCCCGACCGTCCTCACCGTGGAGCTGCCGTGCGCGCCGTGATCGCCGAGGATTCCCTCCTGCTGCGCATCGGCGTGGTCAAGGTGTTGGAGGCGGCCGGATTCGAGATGTGCGCGCAGGTCGCCGACGCGGAAGGGCTGCTGGCGGCCGTCGAGGAGCACCGGCCCGACATCGCCGTGGTCGACGTGCGCATGCCGCCCGGCTTCACCGACGAGGGGGTACGTGCCGCGCTGGTGATCCGCCGCCAGTACCCGGGCACCGCCGTGCTGCTGCTGTCGCAGTACGTGGAGGAGCGGTACGCCGCCGATCTGCTCGCCGCCCACACCTCGGGCGTCGGCTACCTGCTCAAGCAACGCGTCGCCGACGTCGAGGAGTTCGCCGAGGCGGTACGCCGGGTGGCGGCCGGCGGCACCGCGCTCGACCCGCAGGTCGTCGCGCAGCTGCTGGTACGCCGGCACAGCGATCCGCTCGACCGGCTGACACCGCGCGAGCGGGAAGTACTGGAGCTGATGGCCGGCGGCCGGTCCAATTCCGGCGTCGCCGCCGAGCTGGTGGTGAGCGAGAGCGCGGTCGCCAAGCACATCAACAGCATCTTCACCAAGCTCGACCTGCCCAAGGCCGACGCCGACCACCGCCGCGTACTGGCGGTGCTGCGCTTCCTGGGCGTCGCAACCGCGTAACGCGCGACCGCTCCACGTGCCGTACCACCGGGGCACCGGCTGGCGGTCGTCCCGCACGCCCCGCTCACGCGCGGGGAACCCACGGTGCTCGTCGTCGTCCGGTACGCCCGCGCCCGTACGGAACGGGCGTTGATCGCGGAGGGCGCCGGATCACGGCGCTGAGCCCAGGCATCCGAGCAGGCCGGGGGGCGGGATACTCGGAGCCCGTCCGCACGATCAAGGGGAGTCATGACAAGCAGGTTCACCGAGTTGGACATCGACTGCCACGATCCGGAGCGGCTCGCGGCCTTCTGGTGCGCCGTGCTGGACTTCACGGTCATCGACCGGGGCGCGGGCAGGGTCGAGATCGGCTCGTGGGAGCCGACCGTCGAGGACATCCGGGCCCGCCAGATGCCGCCCACGGTGCAGTTCATCCAGGTACCCGAGGGCAAGACCGTGAAGAACCGACTGCACCTCGATGTCAGCCCGATCGACGCCAGTACCGACGACGAGGTGACCAGGCTGCTCGGCCTGGGCGCCACCAAGGTCGACGTGGGTCAGGGCCGCGACCGCAACTGGGTCGTCATGGCGGACCCCGAGGGCAACGAGTTCTGTGTGGTGCGCACCCTGGCACCGCAGAACTAGGCGACCACGGGCACCCGTACAGGTCGTGCACGCCGGCGTGGCGATCGCGGCCGGAAGGCGCGGGTCGGCCGATACGGGCCCATCCGGCGAACCCCCGAGCACAGTCCACTATGGACACTACGAGGGCGCCGACGAGCGGTGCGTGGCGTTCGGGCGGCTTTCCGGTGCAACCTTTCCCGGTGCCCAAAATGCCTGCCCCTGGTGGTCCGACGACCGCGCGGCCCTGCGGACTGCCATGCACGGGGGCAAGGGCACCGAGCAGGACCGCGCCGGTTCGGGCAGACCGGCCTGGACAACCGACCCGGAGTACGTGTCCCGCCGAGATCGCGGGGGAGCGGGTCGCTGGCCACCCAGCAGCGCCCTGATCGGACGTCGACCGGGCCTGCCGGTACGCGGCCTGTCGGTCACGAAGGCGCCGCCTGGTCCCCATGTGATCCCCGGCCGGGGCGGCGCCGCGGGTCGGCTGAGTCGGGGGAGTGTCTACTGTGGACACGAAGAACGGCCGTTGACCTGGCGTGATGCCCCGATCAACGGCCGTTCTGATCCGGTCGGGACGGCGGGATTCGAACCCACGACCCCTTGACCCCCAGTCAAGTGCGCTACCAAGCTGCGCCACGTCCCGGCACCGCTGTTTCAGCGGCGACAACAGCGTAGCGCAGGCCGTTCGTCGACCGCGCGGGGGTTCGTACCGGGCTGGGCGGTGTCGGGGCGACGCCGATTCCACTAGTACTAGCTTCCTAGGATGCATTGCGCGACGTGCTCGGGACCACCCGAACCCGGCACGCGCGGCGACGAACGGCGCACCGGCTACGATGGCCATCGCCAACAGGGGGAGTGGCGCGTCCCGACGCGAGGACGCGCGCCGAGTCTCGGCCCGCAGCCGGGTCCGGATGGCCGCGGAGGGGAGGCCGGATGGCACGCCGGTCGGTGTCCACCTCGCCGGCCACGACAGGCCCCGGCCAGGTCGTGTCGCACAAGGTCTTCACCTGGCCGAACCTGGTCAGCCTGGTCCGCCTCGCCGGCGTACCGCTGTTCGTCTACCTGCTGCTCGTCGCGCACCACGACGTGGCCGCCCTGGTCGTACTCGCGGTCGGCGCCGGCACCGACTGGGTCGACGGGCAGCTCGCGCGCCGGCTCAACCAGGTGACGCGTCTCGGCCAGCTGCTCGACCCGGTCACCGACCGGGCGTACATCGTGGTCACGTTGCTGGCGTTGACGGTGCGGGACATCGTGCCGTGGCAGTTCACGCTGGTGCTGGTGATCAGGGAGCTGGCGGTGGGCCTGAGCATGCCGGTCCTCTGGTACCACGGATACCAGTCGCTGCAGGTGCACTACCTGGGCAAGACGGCGACGTTCGTGCTGATGTTCTCGTTCCCGGTGCTGTTGCTGGCGTCGATGGGCGGCTGGCTGGAGGCGGTGGGCCGCCCGTTCGGGTGGGCGCTGGCGCTGTGGGGTGCCGCGCTGTACTGGTACGCCGGGGTGCTGTACCTGATCCAGGCGGTCCGCGTGGTGCGGGTGGCGAGGCGAGGTGGGCGCTGATGGACCCGCTGCAGGAGCCACCGCGCGACCCGACCGGTCCGGGTCCGTCGGGTAGGACGTGGGGCAAGGCGTTCGGTGCCGACCTGCTGGCCCGGCTGTACGAGTCGTCCCTGGAGCCGGGGTACGCGGCTGCCACGGAGCGCCGGCGGCGTTCGGGTCCGGAGCCGCCGTGGCAGCGTCGCATGGGCCGGCTCGGTACGGCGGCGGTGCTGGTGGTGTTCGGTCTGATGGTGGCGGTGGCGTACCGGCACGCGGTGGCCGCGCAGCCGGAGGCGCAGCGTACGCACGACCGGCTGGTGGGTGAGGTGAAGAGCCAGCGGGCGGGGACGGACGCGATGCAGCGGCGGGCGGATCGGCTCCGGGCGGAGGTGGCGCGTGACCGGGACCGGGCGTTGTCGTTGGCCGGTTCGGACGAGTTGTCGCGGTTGCGGGCGCTGGAGGCGGCGACGAGCCTGACGAAGGTGCGCGGTCCGGGGGTGACGGTGACGTTGTCGGACGCGCCGGAGCAGCAGGATCCGGTGACCGGTAAGGCGAGTTCGGAGAATCTGGGTCGGGTGTTGGACCTGGACATCCAGTACGTGGTGAACGAGCTGTGGCATGACGGTGCGGAGGCGGTGGCGGTGGACGGTCAGCGGTTGGGTGCCACGTCGACGATCCGTACTGCGGGGGCGGCGATCCTGGTGGACTTCCGGCCGGTGACCGATCCGTACAAGATCACGGCGGTGGGGCCGGATTCGATGCGGTCGCGGTTCGACTCCTCGGCGGTGGGTGCGCGCTACCGGGACTTCGCGAAGCGGTACCACATGGGGTTCGGTGTGCAGAGTTCGGCGGAGTTGACGTTGTCGGCGGCTCCGGAGCAGCCGTTGCGGTACGCGCGGCCGGTGCCGTCACCGTCGCCGACTCCGTCGGGTTCGGCGTCGGGCTCGGGTTCGCCGTCTCCGTCGCGGTCGGGGGGTGGCCGGTGATCGCGCTGATCGCCCTGGTGGTGGGCGTGGTGGCGGGTCTGGTGCTGGAGCCGAGCGTGCCGGCGGGGTTGCAGGCGTACCTGCCGATCGCGGTGGTGGCGGCGTTGGATGCGGTGACCGGTGGGGTGCGGGCGTGGCTGCGTAAGGAGTTCAACGACAAGCAGTTCGTCATTTCGTTCGTGTCGAACGTGTTGGTGGCGGCTCTGATCGTGTTCCTGGGCGACAAGCTGGGGGTGGGTGCGCAGCTGTCGACGGGTGTGGTGGTCGTGTTGAGCATGCGCATCTTCGCGAACGTGGCGGCGATCCGGCAGACGGTGTTCAAGGCGTGAGCATGGCTGACGATCCGGATGAGGTACGCGAGGAGTCCGAGGAGCGCTCGGAGGAGCCTGCGGCGGGGGCGGATGCCGAGCGGGCGCCCGTGTCGCGGTGGTGGACGCACCGGTTGCCGACGCGTTCGGGTGTGCTGATCGGTGTGTTGTTGGCGTTGCTGGGGTTCGCGCTGGCGGTGCAGTTGAAGGACCGTGACTCGGATCAGGGTCTGGCGGCGGCGCGGCAGGAGGATCTGGTGCGGATCCTGGACGATCTGGATTCGCGCAAGGAGCGGCTGCAGCACGACATCTCGGATCTGAACTCGAAGAAGCAGCAGCTGAATTCGGGTGAGCAGGGCCGTAAGGCGGCGGTGGACGACGCGCGGCAGCGGGCGGACGAGTTGGGGATTCTGGCGGGGACGTTGCCGGCGGAGGGGCCCGGGCTGTCGATCGTGTTCCGGTCGGGTCGGGACGCTGTTGCGGCGAGTGTGTTGCTGGACGCGGTGGAGGAGTTGCGCGGGGCGGGCGCGGAGGCGATGCAGGTCGCCGGGTCCGACGGCCGGACGGTACGGGTGGTGGCGTCGACCGCGTTCGTGGATTCTGGTTCGGGTGTGTCGGTGGGGTCGGCGCGGTTGTCGGCGCCGTACACGGTGTCGGTGATCGGTGATCCGGCGACGATGCAGGCGGCGTTGAACATCCCGGGTGGGGTTGTGGACACGGTGCGGCAGTCCGGCGGTAGCGTGAGTGTCCGGGAGCCGTCGCTGGTACGTGTCTCGGCGACGCGCGCGACGCCGTCTCCGCGGTATGCCCGGCCGGTGTCCTAGCTGGGGCGTTGTCGTACATTGGCGTCTCGGTTGTTGTCGGTGGCCTGGTCGTTTGGCCGTGACTCCTGAGAGGGCTTTCGTGATTCCTGACGATCTGCGGTACACGGCTGAGCACGAGTGGGTGCGGCCGTCGGGTGGCACGGTGCGGGTGGGCATCACTGATTTCGCGCAGGATTCGCTGGGCGACATCGTGTTCGTCGAGTTGCCGGAGCCGGGTCGTACGGTGACGGCGGGCGAGTCGGTGGGCGAGTTGGAGTCGACGAAGAGCGTGTCGGATCTGTACGCGCCGGTGGCGGGGACGGTGACGGCGCGGAACGAGGCGCTGTCGGATGCGCCGGATCTGGTGAACCGGGATCCGTACGGTGAGGGTTGGATGGTGGAGATCGAGTTGGCGGATCCGTCGGTGGTGGCGGGTCTGCTGGACGCGGCGGCGTACGAGAAGATCACCAGCCAGGGCTGAGGTGCCGTTGGCGGTGTGCCGCGGCGTAGTGTGGTAGCGGCTGGTTGGCCCGGGTACGGGTCGGGGTCGTGTGGCCTGTCGTCCGGGTGTGGGCGGTGGTGTGCGCGGCGTCGGTTCTCCGGTCGGCTGGCCGTCTTGTCGGCCGGGTCGGGTCGGCGTGTCCGTCCGTCCCGTTCTCCAGAGCTTGAGGTGGTTCGATGACCCGCCCCGACGACGAGTTCCCCCCGCTCGACGTCACGTCGACGCTGAACCTCGGTGCGCTCGAGGACATGTTGGACAGTGCCGACGCCGATGTTGTTCCGTCCCGGTTGGCGGGTTCGTTGCCGCCGGGTACGGCGTTGTTGGTGGTTCGGCGTGGGCCGAATGCGGGTGCCCGGTTCCTGCTGGATCATGATGTGACGACGAGTGGGCGGCATCCGGACAGTGACATCTTTCTGGATGATGTGACGGTCTCGCGGCGGCATGCGGAGTTTCACCGGGAGGCCGGGGTGTTCACGGTTCGCGACGTGGGCAGCCTGAACGGGACGTATGTCAACCGTGAGCGGGTCGAGACGGCTACCCTGAGCAATGGCGATGAGGTGCAGATCGGCAAGTTCCGGCTGGTCCTGATCGCCGGTCCGAAGGTGGACGACGCGTAGGGGAGTTGGGGTGGCCGAGTCCGAGGGCTCTGCGGCGCGGGCGGCGGATGGTTCGCGTGCGTCGATGAGCATCGGTGAGGTGTTGGCCCACCTGCGTGCTGACTTTCCGGATATGACGATTTCGAAGTTGCGGTTTCTGGAGTCCGAGGGGCTGGTGGAGCCGGAGCGTACGGCGTCGGGTTACCGGAAGTATTCGTGGGACGACGTGGCCCGGTTGACGTACATCCTGACGGCGCAGCGGGATCACTATCTGCCGTTGCGGGTGATCCGTGAGCATCTGGCGTCGATGGACGAGGGTCGGATGCCGCCGGGTGGCGGGGTGTCGGCGCGGCCGCCGTTGGTGGCGGTGGACGAGTTGCCGACGGCGGGTGACTTCGACACCGGGTACGGGGATGCGCGGTTGTCGCGTGCGGAGGTGGCGGACCGGGCGCAGATTTCGGATGCGCAGTTGCGGGATCTGGAGCAGTACGGTCTGGTCGCGGCCCGGTCGGGTTACTACGACGCGGATGCGTTGGAGATCGCGAAGGTGGTCGGCCAGTTGGCGCGGTTCGGGGTGGAGCCGCGGCATCTGCGGGCGTACCGGTCGGCGGCGGATCGGGAGATCGGTCTGTTCGAGCAGGTGGTGGCGCCGTTGGCGCGGCAGCGTGGGCCGGAGGCGCATGCTCGTGCGGCGGAGACGGTGCGGGAGTTGGCGGCGTTGTCGTTGCGGCTGCATGCCGCGTTGGTTCAGGCGGGGTTGCGGGACCAGTTGGGTCGTTGACGGTTCGCGCCGGCGGTGTCGGTGTGGCGGGCTGTGGTGTCGTCGGGGTGAGGGCGTCGGCTGGCCGGACGATCTGTCTCGGGCGCGTGTACCGTGCTAGGAAGACGCGGGATTCCCTGTTCGTCGGTGTGTCCGGCCTGGCGCCGCGGCCGGCGTGGTTGCGGCGGTTGCGGTTGGGCCCGGGTCGTCCGTGCGGGTGGGGACACGTCCGGGAACGACGGAGGCGGCGGTGCAGGAGCTCAGCGTGGTCGGTGTCCGGGTGGAGTTGCCGGGCAACCAGCCGATCGTCCTTCTGAAGGAGGCGGCCGGTGATCGGTACCTGCCGATCTGGATCGGTGCGGTGGAGGCGACCGCGATCGCGTTCGAGCAGCAGGGGGTGAAGCCGGCGCGGCCGTTGACGCACGACCTGCTGCGGGATGTGTTGACGGCGCTGGGTTCGCCGCTTCAGCTCGTGGAGATCACGGAGTTGAAGGACAACGTGTTCTATGCGGAGCTGGTGATCGGTGACGGTGTGCGGGTGTCGGCGCGCCCGTCGGATGCGATCGCGTTGGCGTTGCGGGTGGGTGCCACGATCCGGTGTGCCGAGCAGGTGCTGGAGGATGCGGGCATCGTGATCCCGGACGAGCAGGAGGACGAGGTGGAGAAGTTCCGCGAGTTCCTCGATCAGGTGAGTCCGGAGGATTTCGCCGGCTGACGGCGTTGCCGCGGTTACACTCTCGCGTTCCTGGCCAGCTCTGTTCGGCGTGTCGCGTCGCTTGACGCCGATTCGGCCTCAACCCCCGGTATAGGGTTCGTGTTGTCGCGGGATCACGGCCGGGTTGCCTGTGGTTGACCCCGCGCCGCGGTGTTCCTACCGTCGAGGGTGACGCCACACGCTGTGTGCCGGCGTCGATGCGCCCGGCAGTGTGGTGCGGGGAGGTTGGCACAGTGGACGAGCGGCGATCCGGTCCGCGGGACGAGCTGCGGGTGGGTGCGGAGTCCGGTGTTGTCGACCCGGCCCAGGGTGTGTTGTTCGGTGCGGAGGACGAGCGTCCGCTGGATGCCGACGATGTCGGGTACCGCGGGGTGACGGCATGTCATGCGGCGGGCATCACGTACCGGCAGTTGGATTACTGGGCCCGGACGGGTCTGGTGGTGCCGAGTGTGCGGCCGGCGGCGGGTTCGGGCAGTCAGCGGCTGTACTCGTTCCGGGACATCGTGGTGTTGAAGGTGGTCAAGCGGCTGCTGGATGCCGGGGTGTCGTTGCAGAACATCCGGAAGGCGATCGACCAGTTGCGGTCGCGTGGGGTGGCCGATCTGGCGCAGATCACGTTGATCTCGGACGGCACGACGGTGTACGAGTGCCGTTCGCCGGAGGAGGTCGTGGATCTGTTGCAGGGCGGGCAGGGCGTGTTCGGGATCGCGATCGGTGGGGCGTTCAAGGAGATCCGCGGGTCGTTGGCGCAGTTGCCGGCGGAGCCTGCGGCGGGTGTGGACGATGTGCCGGCGGCGTCGGCGAGTGACGAGTTGGCGGCGCGGCGGGCGCGGCGGCACGTGGGCTGAGCGTTTGTGTACGGACCGTCACGTTCTGCGGTGGCGGGTGCAGGTCGGTGGCGTGGCGGGTTAACGGCCGGTGTCGGCTGGTAGGTTTGGTAGCAGCTGACGACCTGCGTGGGAGAGACCGTCCGGCCGTACGGTCGGGGGCGCCGAAGGGGCAACTCCTCCCCGGAACCTCTCAGGCAAAAGGACCGCGTGGGTAGGCACCTCTGGAGAGCAGGTGTGTCGCGGGCGCGGCGCATCTCACCGACGGGGCAAGCTTTCGGGCGAAGCTCTCAGGTTTGAGGACAGAGGGGGAGGGACCCTGGCGCGGGCCGTTCGGTCCGCATCCGCGGCGACCTCCTGGAGATCGTGATGACCGATCGGGCACCGGTACTCGGCCCGGACAACGTTGCTGGCGCTGGTCTGGGTGAGCTGGCGGCGGTGCCGTTCGCGGCGCGGCACATCGGCCCGGACGACGTCGATGCGCAGAAGATGCTGGCGGCGGTGGGCTATTCGTCGGTGGCGGAGCTGCTGGATGCGGCGATGCCGGAGGCGATCCGGGAGGTGCGGGGGCTGCGGTTGCCGCCGGCGGCGAGTGAGCCGGAGGTGGCGGCGGAGCTGCGCCGGCTGGCGGATGCGAACCGTCCGATGGTGCAGATGATCGGCCTGGGCTACCACGGTACGCACACCCCGCCGGTGATTCTGCGCAACGTACTGGAGAACCCGGCGTGGTACACGGCGTACACGCCGTACCAGCCGGAGATCAGTCAGGGGCGTCTGGAGGCGCTGCTGAATTTCCAGACGGTGATCGAGGATCTGACGGGGCTGCCGGTGGCGGGCGCGTCGCTGTTGGACGAGGCGACGGCGGCGGCGGAGGCGATGACGCTGGCGCGGCGGGCGAACAAGAAGTCGTCGTCGCCGGTGTTCCTGGTGGATTCCGATGTACTTCCGCAGACGGTGGCGGTGGTGCGGACGCGGGCGTTGCCGTTGGGTATCGACGTGCGGGTGGCGGATCTTGCGGAGGGTCTGCCGGACGGCGAGTTCTTCGGGGTGCTGGTGCAGTACCCGGGGGCGTCGGGTCGGGTGGTGGATCACGGGTCGCTGGTGGCGCAGGCGCACGAGCGGGGCGCGCTGGTGACGGTGGCGGCGGATCTGTTGGGGCTGTGTCTGTTGCGTCCGCCGGGTGAGATCGGTGTGGACGTGGTGGTCGGCTCGGCGCAGCGGTTCGGGGTGCCGATGGGGTTCGGTGGCCCGCACGCGGGTTTCATGTCGGTACGCAAGGGTCTGGAGCGGATGCTGCCGGGCCGGCTGGTCGGGGTGAGTCGGGACGCGGACGGGGCGCCGGCGTACCGGCTGGCGTTGCAGACGCGGGAGCAGCACATCCGGCGGGAGAAGGCGACCAGCAACATTTGTACGGCGCAGGTGCTGTTGGCGGTCATGGCGTCGATGTACGCGGTGTATCACGGGCCGGACGGGCTGCGGCGGATCGCGGCGCGTACGCACCGGTTGGCGACGATCCTGGCGGCGGGGCTGCGCTCGGGTGGGGTCGAGGTGGTGCACGGGGTGTTCTTCGACACGGTGTCGGCGCGGGTGCCGGGCCGGGCGGAGCAGGTGGTGGCGGCGGCCCGGGACGGCGGGGTGAACCTGCGGCTGGTGGACGCCGACACGGTCGGGGTGGCGTGCGACGAGACGACGACCGAGGGCGACCTGTTGACGGTGTGGCGGGCGTTCGGGCTCGATGCGCAGCCGTCGATCAGCGAGGTGGACGCCTCGGCGGCGGAGCCGCTGCCGGCGGCGCTGGTCCGTACGGGTGGGTATCTGACGCATCCGGTGTTCTCGGCGCATCGTTCGGAGACGGCGATGCTGCGGTACCTGCGGGATCTGGCGGACAAGGACTACGCGCTGGACCGGGGCATGATCCCGTTGGGGTCGTGCACGATGAAGTTGAACGCGACCACGGAGATGGAGCCGATCACGTGGCCGGAGTTCGCGAACATCCACCCGTTCGCGCCGGCGGACCAGGCCGAGGGGTACGCGACGCTGATCGCGGACCTGTGTGGCTGGTTGGCGGAGGTCACCGGCTACGACGCGGTCAGTCTGCAGCCGAATGCGGGTAGCCAGGGCGAGTTGGCGGGTCTGCTGGCGATCCACGGCTTCCACCAGGCGCGCGGGGAGGGCCACCGGGACGTGTGCCTGATCCCGTCGTCGGCGCACGGGACGAACGCGGCGTCGGCGGTGATGGCGGGCATGCGGGTGGTCGTGGTGGCCTGCGACGACGACGGCAACGTGGACCTGGCCGATCTGGACCGGGCGATCGGCGAGCACGCCGACACGCTCGCCGCGATCATGGTGACGTACCCGTCGACTCATGGGGTGTACGAGACGGGCATCGCGCAGTTGTGCGCGAAGGTGCACGAGGTCGGCGGCCAGGTGTACGTGGACGGTGCGAACCTGAACGCGCTGTTGGGGTTCGCGAAGCCGGGCCGGTTCGGTGCGGACGTGTCGCATCTGAACCTGCACAAGACGTTCTGCATTCCGCATGGTGGTGGCGGTCCGGGGATCGGGCCGGTGGCGGCGCGGGCGCATCTGGCGCCGTACCTGCCGGGGCATCCGATGCTGGGCGACGATGCGCGGCCGACGATCGCGGCGGCGCCGTACGGGTCGGCGGGGATTCTGCCGATCTCGTGGGCGTACCTGCGGCTGATGGGCCCGGACGGGTTGACGGCGGCGACGGGTGCGGCGGTGTTGGCGGCGAACTATCTGGCGACGCGGCTGCGGGAGCACTTCCCGGTGCTGTACGCGGGGAACAAGGGCCTGGTCGCGCACGAGTGCATCCTGGATCTGCGGGCGTTGACGAAGTCGTCCGGGGTGAGTGTGGACGATGTGGCGAAGCGGCTGATCGACTACGGGTTCCACGCGCCGACGATGTCGTTCCCGGTGGCGGGGACGCTGATGGTGGAGCCGACGGAGTCGGAGGATCTGGCCGAGCTGGACCGGTTCGTCGAGGCGATGATCGCGATCCGCGGTGAGATCGCGAAGGTCGAGTCGGGTCAGTGGCCGGCGGAGGACAATCCGCTGCGCAATGCTCCGCACACGGCGGAGATGCTGACCGGCGACGAGTGGACCCATCCGTACTCGCGGGCGGTGGGCGGCTGGCCGGGTGGTGCCGGTGCGCGCCGCAAGTACTGGTCGCCGGTGCGTCGGATCGACGGTGCGTACGGGGACCGGAACCTGGTGTGTTCCTGCCCGCCGCCGGAGGCGTTCGAGAGCTGAGTGGGCCGGTCTGGCCCGGTGGTGGTTGCTGCCGGGTCAGGCGGCCTGGCGGTGCCGGGCGGGGCCGCGGCGCGGGGCGACGAGCTGGCCGTCGGGCAGCAGCTCGCCGGTGTCGTCGAACACGACGACGCCGTTGCAGAGCAGACTCCAACCCTGCTCGGGGTGGGCGGAGCGGGTCTTGGCGGCTTCGCGGGCCGGTTCGTCGGCGGAGGGGCAGGGGGGCTGGTGCTGGCACATGGTGGTGGTCTCCGGTCGGTGTTCGGGTCGGCGCCCGACGGGGGCCGGGTGCCGTGCACGCCCATGGTGGCGCGCCCCATCAACTGAACGATGGTGGCGCATTGCCGTGACGTTGCGTATCCCCCGGAGCGGTGACCCTGGGTGATCCGGCCCGCTCAGCTGGCTGGCGGGGCGCCGCTGAACAGGGCGGTCAGCAGGACACGGGAGATTTCGGTCGGGCTGCTCGCCGTGTACGTGCGGCCGCCGCTGGCCTGGGAGACGGTCTGCAGCGAGTTCAGGTCGACCTGGGTGCCGTATCCGACGGTGACGATCGGCAGCGGATGGTCCTTGTCGGCGAGTTTCTCCAGCTGGCTGGTCACGTCGGCCAGGCCGGCCTTGCTGGCGGAGTCGCCGCCGTCGCCGGTGATGATGACGATCTGGTTGCTGGCGCCGGGCTGGTAGTCCTTGCGCATCTGCTTGTACGCGGCGATCGCGGTGTCGAACAGGGTGGGCTGCCCGGTGGGGGACAGCTCGTTGAGCTGGTTGCGGATCGCCACGAACCGCGTGTCGCCCTGGTACGTGTCGTCCTTCTTGCCGATGGGGACGATCTGTTCGTAGTTGTCGCCGCTGCCGTTGACGTTGCTGGCGAAGTCCCACAGGCCGAGCCGCGCGCCGGGCCCGAACCGGAACAGCGTGTCACCGGTGGCCTGGGCGGCAAGTTGCAGTTTCGTCTTGCCGGTGCCGGGCACGGCCTGCCCCATCGACGAGGACACGTCCATCACGATCAGGACGTTGCTCTGCCGGCTGATCGCCGTCCACGTCGACACCGCCGTACTGATCGAGTCGGGGGTGACGACCGATCGCGGCACGGTCGGCACGGTGCGCTGCACCCCGTTGGCGGCGGTCATCTGCGATCCTGGTTTGCGGTTCGGGTCGCGGTAGCCGGCGTCGAGGAACGCCGTGCGCGCGTCGGCGCCGCGCAGCTGCGTCAGGAACGACTGCGCGATGTCGGATCGGACGTGCTGGGTGTCCGGGTTGATCGCCGGTGTGGTGCGGTGCGACCAGTTGATCACCAGGTACGGGAAGTCGGCGTCGGCGGAGCCGTCCTTCGGGTACACGGCGGTCAGCGGGGTGCGGGGGCCGTCCTCGTCGTAGGAGATGACGTCCTGTTCGAGGGCGGGGAACGCCGACACGGTCTGCAGCGCGGCCGTGGCGGACTTCGCGTCGGCGGAGGACAGTTTCTGCAGGATGGTGTCGGTGTCGGTCTGGTAGTCGGACTTCAGTGACCAGATCTGGTTGAGCGTCGACTGCTCGCCGGGGGTGATGTCGCCGTCGTTGTTCGCGTCGGCCATCGCAGTCAGCGCGTGCAGCCCGGCGGTGGACACCGTCGGGTCGGTGACCGCCACCTTGAACCCGCCCCAGTCGGCGTGCCCGTACTTCGCCCACACCTTCCCCGCGTACTCGGTGGCGATGTCGTGCCAGGTCACGTTCGGGTCCTGGGCGGTGAGCGCCTTCGCCATCGGTGCGGGCATCGCGATCACGGCGGGGCTGCGGGCCAGGCTGGGCTGCCGGTCGGGCAGCATCGCCGCGGCGTCGTGCCGGGAGGCGGCCATCCGCATCCAGAGCGTCGACTCCGGTACCCACGCGTCGGGGCGGGGGCCGTCGGTGCGGGTGTTCCAGCTGGGGGCGAGCGCGGCGGCGACCGACGCGGAGTCCTTCTGCTGCACGTCGACCTTCGCGCACCGCTGGTCGACCGTGTGCTCGGCCTGGTTGTACGCGCCGGCCTGCTTGTCGACGACGCTCTGCACGCTCTGGTCGACGACCACGGTCGCGGTCACCGTGGCGCCGCTGCATCCGCGGGTCACCAGGTACGCCCAGGTGACGGACAGGCCGGCGAACACGACGACCGCCACGACCGTGACGATGATCCACGGGGCGATGATCAGGTGCTTGCCGATCCTGCGGCGGTGGGAACGCAGGCCGCCCTTGGCATGGTTGCCACGCGGCACGGCGCCTCCCTGGGGTGTGTCCGTCGCGCGATCGCGACCGGGCGAGAATCTGGCACAGTGTAGGGCCTCGCGCTGTGCGCGGACCGGGCCCGTCCGGCCCCGGTCCGCAACCCGACAGCCGGCCCGACTCAGTCGATGTCGGGCAGTTCGGCCAGTCGCGCCTCTACTTCGGCGAGCTCCTGCCGCAGCTGCTCGGCCCGGTCCGCGGCGGCCGAACGGGCGGCGCTGACGATCTCGGTGACCGCGTCGGTGACGGCCGGCGTGTCGAGCATGCCGACCATGCGCAGCGCGTCGGCGGCCCGTACCGGCGTCGGCTTGGCCAGTACTTTCGCGCCGCGGTGGGCCTGTACCGACCAGTCGCCCTCCTGCCAGCTGAGGGTGACCGACAGCTCCGCCGGGCCCTTGGTCTTGCCGCGGCGCGCGGGGGTGGTACGGGCCGAGGTGGTGGCCGGCGCCGGCGACGCGGCGGGAACCACGGCAGCGGGGGCCGGGGAGGAGGCGGGTGTGGGTGCCGGCGCCGCGGGCGTCGGCTTGGCGGCGGCCGGCTTGTCCGCCGCGGGCTTCTCGGCGGGCTTCGTACGCCGGCCGGTGGTCTTGCCGGGCAGCTGCAGGTCCGACGGCGCGAACTCCAGCTTGTCGCGGCCGAACCGGACGCTGATGTACTCGTCGCTGGTGGAGGGGTCACCGACCTCGGTGACCTGGCCGGTCTGTCCCGCTATCTGGCCGGCGGCGGCGGTGAACACCACCTTGGGGCGCCGCCCGGATCCGACCGCGGTACGTAGTGTCTCGATGTCGTCGACCGACAGTCCTCGGGGCGCGGCCATGGCACGCAACCTCCTGATCGTGGTGTGTTCTGCAAGGTCGTGCTGATTGATACCAGCACCCTGTGACAGCGCGTGGGCGGGCCCGCTCCACCGCGGCCACGGCGGGTCACAGGATCAGGCTGGCCACCAGGATCAGGGCGATGCCGACGACCGAGATGATCGTCTCCATCACCGACCAGCTCTTGAACGTGTCGCCCACGCTCATCCCGAAGAACTCCTTGACCAGCCAGAACCCGGCGTCGTTGACGTGCGAGAAGAACAGCGAGCCGGCACCGATGGCCAGCGCCACAGCGGCCGGTTCACGGTGACGTCGGGTGAGGCGACCAGCGGCGCCATGATCCCGGCGGCGGTGACGGTGGCGACGGTGGCCGACCCGGTGGCCAGCCGGATCAGTACGGCGACGCCCCAGGCGAGCAGCAGCGCGGACAGGTGGCTGTGCTGGGCGGCGATCTTGATCGCGTCGGCGATGCCGGAGTCGATGAGGATCTGCTTGAAGCCGCCGCCGGCGCCGATGATCAGCAGGATCCCCGCGGCGGGCATCAGCGCGTCGCCGACGTAGGAGGTGATGGTCCTGCCGCCGAAGCCGCGCAGCACGCCGAAGGTGAACATGGCGACGATCAGCGCGATCAGCAGCGCCACGATCGGTTCGCCGACGAACGACGCCCACGGCAGCAGCGGGCTGTCGGCCGGCAGTACCACCTCGGCGACCGTACGCAGCAGCATGAGGGCGACGGGCAGCAGGATGGTGAACAGGGTGACGCCGAAGCCGGGCGGGTTGGTGGTCTCGTCGGGGCGGCGGGTGACCTGGTCGAGGAGTTTCTGCGTCGGGTGCGGGTGGGCGTAGCGGGAGATGACCGTGGCGAACAGCGGGCCGGCGATGATGACCGTCGGTACGGCGATGATCAGGCCGATCAGCAGCGTCTGGCCGAGGTCGGCGTGGATGGCGGTGATCGCGGCGAGCGGGCCGGGGTGCGGCGGCACGAGCCCGTGCAGTACCGACAGGCCGGCGAGGGCGGGGATGCCGGTCATGATGTAGACGTTGGCGCGGCGTACGGCGCCCTCCTGGGCAGTGCCCTCGTAGCGGTGCTGTACCTGCCGGGCCATGGTGAGGATCAGCGGCAGCATCAGTACCAGGCCGATCTCGAAGAACATCGGGATGCCGATGATCCCGGCGACCAGCGCCATGATCCACGGTACGGCGCGGGGCCGGGCGTGCCGCAGCAGCGTGTCGGCGATCTGTTGCGCGCCACCGGATTCGGCGAGCAGCTTGCCGAGCATGGTGCCGAGGGCGACGACCACGCCGACGTTGCCGAGTACGGCGCCGACGCCGGTCTCGAACGACAGCGCGACCTTGTCCGGTGCGAGTCCGGCGAGCAGGCCCATCGCCAGCGAGCCGATCATCAGCGCGAGGAACGCGTGCATTCTGATCCGGGTGGTGATCAGGGCGATCACCAGCGCGATGGACACCGCCGCGTGCGGGGCGAGGTCGTGCCGCGGACGGTCAGGCGGGTGGGGCGGCGAGCCGGGCCAGCGCCGCGGTCAGGTTGGTGACCTGCTCGGTGAGCTGCGCCGCCTGGGTACGTGCTGCGGCCAGCTCGTCGCGCACCGCGGCGGTCTCGGCGCGGGCGGCGGTCAGCTCCGCCGCCCGGGACTCGGCCGTACGGTGGGCGTCGGCGGCCTGCGCCTCGGCGGTCTCGGCGCGGGCGACGGCCTGCCGGGTCTCCTGCCGCGCGGTGTCCGCCGCGTCGCGGGCGGCCGCCGCCTCGGCCTCCGCGGTACGGGCCCGGTCGGTGGCGGCGCGGGCGGCCGCGTCCTGCTCGTCGGCGCGGCGTTCGGCCTGGTCGGCGCGGGCGGCGGCGGCGCGGTGGGCGTCCTGTTCGGCGGCGAGCTGCCCGGCGAGCGTGTCGCGGGCCTCGGTGAGCGCGGCGGCCTGCTCCCGCCAGGACCGTTCCGCGCGGCGTACCTCGTCGAGCGTGTCGGCCAGCGTGTCCCGGGCCTGGGTGGCGGCGCGGGCGTCGGCGAGCGCCCGGTCGCGCTGCTCGGCCGTCTCGGTACGCAGCGCCTCGGCCGCCGCCGCCCGGGTACGGGCCTCGTCCCGGTCGGCGATCGCGGCGTCGCGTACGCCGTGCGCGGTGGCGGCCTGCGCCAGCGCGGCCTGCGCCTCGCCCCGGGCCGTACGGGCGTCGTCGGCCGCGGCGCGCGCCTCGTCGATGGCCCGCCTCGCGCGGGCGTCGGCGTCGTGGTGCGCCTGCCGGGCGGCGTCGGCGTCGCGGCGGGCCTCGTCACGTTCGGCGTGCAGCGCGGCGAGCTGCGCCGCGGCCTCCGCACGTACCTGCGTGACCTGCCGTTCCACCCCGGCCGGGCTCAGCTCGGCGTGCAGCGACTCCGACAGCGTCTCGCTCATCTGCTCCAGCCGGTCCACCAGCTCCCAGGTGCGGGCGATCTGGCCGGCGAGACCGGGCGCGTTGCGTTCCCGCATCCGGGAGTTACGGGCGGCGCGTTGGCAGGCGCCGTCGTTGTCCCGGCAGTACCGGAAGGGGCGGCCGGCGCCGATGCGCTGCGGGACGGGGGTGCCGCAGTGCGCGCACGGCCGGGTCGGTGCCTGCTCGTCGGCCGGCTCGGGCAGGGTCGGGGTGTCGACGGCGGAGTCGGCCATGTCCGCAGAGTCTAGGCGGGCCGGGTTCGTGCGCCGCGCAGCGACGCCGGTCAGCGCTCGCCGTCGGGGCGCACCAGCTGGAACAGCACGTGGTCCTGCCAGCGGCCCGCGATCTTCAGGAACGCCGGGGCGACGCCGATGCGGGTGAACCCGACGCGTTCGAGTACGCGCTGGGAGGCGGTGTTGTCCAGCAGCGTCTCGGCCTGCACCCGGTGCAGGTCCAGCTCGTCGAATGCGATCCGCACCATCGAGCGCGCCACCGTGGTGCCGATGCCGCGGCCGGTGTCGGCGGCGGCCACCCAGTACGACAGGCTGCACGACTGGAAGAAGCCGCGGATGACGCTGCTGAGTGCGGTACGCCCGACGATGCGGCCGTCGTCGACGATCACGTGCGGCACCTGCGTGCCCGCCTCGTACTGGCGCAGCGCGTCGTCGATCGCGGCGCGCTGGCCGTCGACGGTGGCGTAGCCGGGGTCGCGTCGCGGTTCCCACCGGGCGAGGTGCTCGTGGTTGGCGACGAGCAGGTCGGCGAGCGCCGGCGCGTCGTCGGCGGCGATGAGTCGGGTGGTGATCACCGGCCCATGATGCCCGAGGCCGGGGCTGCGGCCGACAGCTGGCCGCAACGGGTGCGAGACTCGGCGCATGTTGCAGACCTCGGCGCGCCTGCTGCGCCTGCTGTCGTTGCTGCAGACCCGCCGGGACTGGCCGGGCGCGGATCTCGCCGACCGGCTCGGCGTCAGCGCCCGTACGGTCCGCCGCGACGTGGACAAGCTGCGCGAGCTCGGCTACCCGGTGCAGGCCACGACGGGCACGTTCGGCGGCTACCGGCTGGGTGCCGGTGCGGCGCTGCCGCCGCTGCTGCTCGACGACGAGGAGGCGGTCGCGGTGGCCGTGGGCCTGCGGACGGCGGCGGGTGGTGCGGTCACCGGCATCGAGGAGACCTCGGTACGGGCGTTGACGAAGCTGGAGCAGATCCTGCCGGCGCGGCTGCGCCGCCGGGTACATGCGCTGAACGCGGCGACGGTGCAGATCCCCTTGGCCGGCCCGACCGTCGACGCCGACGTACTCACCGTGATCGCCGCGGCCTGCCGGGACCAGGACCGGCTCCGCTTCGACTACCGCAACCACGACGGTACGGCGAGCGTGCGCAGTACCGAGCCGTACCGGATGGTGAACTGGGGCCGGCGCTGGTATCTGGTCGCGTTCGACCGGGACCGGGCGGACTGGCGCACGTTCCGGGTGGACCGGATCGTGCCGCGGACCCCGGTCGGGCCGCGGTTCACGCCGCGTGAACCGCCCGCCGCCGACCTCGCCGACTACGTGGCGCACCGGGTGTCGACCGCGCCGTGGCCGCACCAGGCGACGGTACGGGTGCATGCGGACGCGGCGGCGCTGACGGCGCGGCTGCCGCGTTCGGTGGGGTCCATCGAGGCGGCGGGCGACGGGGTGAGCCTGCTGCGCACCGGCGCGGACCGGATCGACAGCCTCGCCGTGTACCTGGGGATGCTCGGCGCCGACTTCGAGGTACTCGACCCGCCGGAGCTGGTCGCC
Source organism: Actinocatenispora rupis (assembly GCF_016861975.1). GTDB lineage: Bacteria > Actinomycetota > Actinomycetes > Mycobacteriales > Micromonosporaceae > Actinocatenispora > Actinocatenispora rupis. The sequence goes on from NZ_BOMB01000019.1 coordinate 228,943, forward strand.
GCGGTCCGTGCCCTCGCCGACCGGTACGCCCGCGCCACGCCGACACCGTGACCCACACTGTGCGTCGAGGCGGGCACAATGCGTGAATGATCGACATCGTCGGGCAGGTCACCGAGGTACGCCGCGCCGTCGACGGCACCGGCACCGTACGGCTGAGCCGCCGGTACGACGCGCCCGTCGACGCGGTGTGGGCGGCCTGCACCGACCCGCGGCGCATCGCCGCCTGGTACCTGCCGGTCCGCGGGCAGCTCGGCGAGGGCGGCCACTTCCGCCTGCCGGGCAACGCCCGCGGCCGGGTCCTGCGCTGCGAGGCGCCCACCGGGTTCGCCGTGACCTGGGAGTACGACGCGGCCGACGGCGGCCGGCTCGACGTGGCCCTGGCCGGCGCGGACACCGGCACGACCCTGACGCTGGCGTACCGGGCCACGCCGCCGCCGGGCATGTGGGAACGGTACGGGCCCGGCGCGGTCGGCGTCGGCTGGGACCTGACCCTGCTCGGCCTCGCGCTGCACCTGGCCGGCGACCCGCCACCGGACCCGGCGGGCTGGCCCGCCACCACCGAGGGCCGCGCGTACCTTACCCGGGTCGGCGAGGCGTGGGCCGAGGCGTACCGGGGGACCGGGGTCGACGACGAGACCGCCCGCGCCGCCGCCGAACGGACCGCGGCGTTCTACTCGGCGCGCTGACGCGACGGCCGGGCCCGCAGGTGCGCCCGCTCGCCCTGCTTGCCGAACAGGCTCAGGAACTCCACCGGCTCGTCGGTCGCGCTGCCGAACCAGTGCGGCGTGCGCGTGTCGAACTCGGCGGCCTCCCCGGGCGCCAGCTCCAGGTCGTGCTCACCGAGCAGCACCCGCAGCCGGCCGCTCAGCACGTACAGCCACTCGTAGCCCTCGTGGGTCTGCAGCTCCGGTCGCCGCCCGCCGCCACCGGGCAGGATCAGCTTGTACGCCTGGACGCCGCCGACGTGCCGGGTCAGCGGCAGCATCGTCATCCCGCCGCGGGTCACCGGCCGCAGATGGATGCGCGGATCGCCGGTCGGCGGCGCGTCGACCAGCTCGTCCAGCGTGACGCCGTGCGCGCGGGCCAGCGGCAGCAGCAACTCCAGCGTCGGCCGGCGCGCCCCCGACTCCAGCCGCGACAGCGTACTGACCGAGATGCCGGTCGCCGCGGACAGCTCAGCCAGCGTCGTCGTACGCCGGCGGCGCAGTGCGCGCAGCCGCGGGCCGACCCCGTCGAGCGTGCGTCCCAGGTCGTCGTCCACCCCACCACCGTGCCACGCCGGCAACAGCATTTGCCATCTCCGCGCCGCTCAGGCCGTGGTGAGGTCGAACGGCACCGGCGCGTGCCCCGCCCAGATCCGCCGCGACACCTCCTCCGGGTACGGCACGGTCCGCGACTCGCGGTCCAGTACGCGGGTGAGCCGGTCCCCGGGCCGGTACGCGGGCCAGCCGGGGTCGCCGCCGCCGGCGAACCGTACCCAGCTCTGCTGCATTTCCTGCGCGAGGCGGACGGTGCCGGCGTCGGGGTCCGCGCCGAACACCTGCCTGCCGGTGGGGCCGTCGAGCGTGCCGAACGCGAGCGGCACGTCGAGGCTGTGACAGGCGCCCAGCCCCGGCGCCTCCAGGCACAGCTCGAACAGGTACGAGGTGCCGCCCGCGGCCGTGTTCGCCTCGGCCAGGTGCAGCGACGGCATCCGGAACAGCGCGTCGGACGACACCGTCTCCAGCAGGACGTCCGGCCCGGCATCCGGGTACCCGGCACGGTAGGCGTCCGCGCCGCCGGGTGGCGCCCACACCTCCAGCGCGGTGCGCGCCTCCTGCTCGGTGAACGTACCGGCGCGGCCGGTCATGACGGAGAACAACCGGAACTCGTCGCGGGTGTGGCCGACCACCAGGTCGATTCCGGCCGCCCGCCCACCGGTCAACGCCGACCACGGCGTGTCCGGCAGGACCTCGCCGTCGAGTACGGGGCAGACCGGCACACCGGTCTGGGCGATCCGTCCCCAGCGCCCGCGGTCGGCGGACAGCTCGGCGCCGAGGGCGGTCACCTCGTCGGCCAGCCGCCACGGATCGACGGCACCCAGGGCCGCCGCGGTCGGCTTCGCCCCGACCCGTACGGCGAGCGCGGCGGTGACCTCGCGGGCGAGCGCCGGCGTGCAGTGGCTCCCCGGTACCGAGTGGGTGATCGCCCGGCGGAACAGTCCCCGCGCCGGCGCCATCGTGAGCAGGGCGGCGATCGAGCCGGCCCCGGCGGACTGCCCGGCGACGGTGACCTGCGCGGGGTCGCCGCCGAACCGCGCGACGTTGCGCCGCACCCAGTCCAGCGCGGCCACCTGGTCCAGCAGCCCCCGGTTCGGCGGGGCGCCGTCGACCAGCGCGAAGCCCTCCACCCCCACCCGGTAGTTGAGGCTCACGACGACGAGCCCGGCGGCGCACAGCCGCGCCGGATCGTACGACGGGTCGCCGCTCACGGCGGTGATGTACGCGCCGCCGGGGATCCACACCAGCACCGGCAACCCGGCCGTACCGGGATCGGGGGTGCTGACGTTGAGCGTCAGCCAGTCGGTGTCGCGGGCCGCGTCGGTCTGGGCCGGCCCGGACTGCGGCGGGGGAGGCCCGAACTCGGTGGCGCGCCGCGTGCCGTCCCAGGTCGTCGGCGCGGCGGGCGCGGCGAAGCGCAGATCCCCCACCGGCGGCCGGGCGTACGGGATGCCGCGGAACTCGGCCAGCCCGGCGCGCCACCGCCCCTCCACCACGCCCTCCGCCGTACGGATCCGTGGTCCCGTCGCCGCATCACGCATGCCGCCCCCTCCACCGTTTTCAGGTCAACTGTATTGTTTCAGGTGCAGCGGAACGGTCGGGAAGGGGCCCGGATGCCGAAGACGGTCGATCACCAGCACCGCCGCGAAACGATCGCCCGCGCCCTGTGGCGGGTGGTGGACGGGCGCGGCGTCGCCCACGCGACCATGCGCGTCGTCGCGCACGAGGCGGGCATCTCCCTCGGCCAGTTGCAGCACTACTTCGCGTCCCGGGCGGCCATGCTCAGCTTCGCCATGGACTTCGCCGCCGAGCAGCGAGCCGCCCGCGTCCAGCGGGGACTCGCCGCCCTCGGCGAACACCCGCACCCGCGCGACGTGCTGCGGCTGATGCTCACCGAGATGCTCCCCGTCCACCCCGACGCCCGCGCCACCAGCCGCATGAGCACCGCGTACGTGCTGGAAGCGTTGCACGACAAGGAACTCCACGCCCGCGCCCGCGACGGACTGCGCCAGGCGCGTACCGCCGTCGAGGACCTGGTACGTCAGGCGGTCGCCGACGGACACATCGCCGCGGACCGCGACCCCGCGACCGAGACCGACCTGCTGCTCGCCCTCACCGGCCTCACCACCCTCCTCGAACTCGACGTCGTCGGCCCCGCCGCCGCGCGCGCCGCCATCGACAGCCACCTCGCCCGACTGTTCACCCCGCCGTCCTGACCCCGGCCCGGCCCGCCCGAAAGTCCCGCGACGTCGGGCACCACGAACTGCTACAACACCGGCATGACGGATCGCGGCATCGTGGTGGTCGGCGCCGGCATCGTGGGCGCGTCGCTGGCGTACCACCTGGCGGGGCACGGTCGGTCCGTCACCGTGCTCGACGCCGGGCTGCCCGCGTCGGGCGCCACCCGGGCCTCGTTCGCCTGGATCGGCCGCTCGGTCGACGGCGCCCTGCCCTCGGCGCCGCTGCGCCGCCTGGCGCTGGACGAGTACCGGCGGGTGGAGGCCGAGCTGCCCGCGCTGGCGATCCGCTGGTCCGGGTCGGTGAGCTGGGACGGCTTCGACACGTCCGCGGGCCCGCGTACTCACGACGCGGCGGCGCTGGAGCCGAACCTGAACGCGCCACCCGCGGAGGCCGTGCACCGCCCGGACGACGCCGCGTTCGACCCCGTCGCCGGGAGCGAGGTGCTGATCGCCGCCGCCCGTGACCGCGGCGCCCGAGTACTGACCGGCACGCTCGCCACCGCCCTCGACCACCGGGACGGCACGGTGCACGGCGTACGGACCACCGCCGGGCCCGTACCCGCCGGGACCGTCGTCCTGGCCGCCGGCACCGGAACGGTCGCCCTCTGCGCCGGGATCGGTGTCACGCTGCCCGTCGAACCGTCACCCGCGATCCTCGTACGGTTACGCGCGGCGCCCGGTCTGGTCCGCGGCATCGTCGCGACGCCGGCGCTGGAGGCCCGCCAGCTCGACGACGGCACGGTACTCGCGCCCGTCGCGTACGGCGGCGAGACCGACCGGGCCGCGCTGCTCGCCACCGCCCACCGCGTACGTGACCGGTTCGCCGCCGCGTTCGCGGGCGCCGGCGACGCGGAGGTGGACTCCGTCGAGATCGGCTGGCGCCCCATGCCCGCCGACGGGGAACCGGTCATCGGCCCGCCCCCCGGCACCGACGGCCTGTACGTCGCCGTCATGCACTCGGCGATCACCCTCGCCGCCGCCGCAGGCCGCCTCGCCGCCACCGAGATCCTCACCGGATCGCCCGCCCCCGAACTCGCCGGCTGCCGCCCGCACCGCTTCGCCTGACGTCCGACCATCCCCTGCATACGGGATGGATGGCGGCCGAGGCATCGATGGCACCGCTCCCGGAGCGGGCACGTCCCCCGCGTACCTTCTGCGAACCCTGACTGCGGGAGTGCTCGTGCTTGGCCGCGCCGCATCGACGGTGTACCCGAAGCGTGCTCGCGCATGTCAGGACACGACGACGAGCCGCCGGCCCCCGCAGGTCCCGGCCGCGATCGCCCTTTCCACGGCGACCGCCCGCACGTCGATGATCACCCCACCGGCGCCGGCCACCGGATCCGGGAACTCCTCGTACCGCGGGACGCCGCCGACCTCGTGCAGTGCCGCCGCCTTCATGACGACTCCTGACCGAGGAAGTGGGCGACCCGACGCTGCCACGCCACCAGTACGCGGGGCTGCCGTACGCGGGAGTGGTGGTTTCGCGTGCTGGTGCCGTGGCGCTGGGAGGTCTTGCCCTGGTGCCCGGTCGGGTGCTCGACGTGCCGGGGGACCGCGGGTACGCGATGGGTCGCCCGGTGCAGCCGTGTCCTCAGCGGGTGTTGGCCTGCCATCGTTCGTCCTCCTCGGGGTACGACGCACCGCGCCTCTATCATCGATAGAGAGAATCTAGCACTGATAGAGTGCGGGCGGGAGGTGGCCGAGTTGGCGTTGGACCGAGCGCGGATCGTCGAGGAGGCCGTGGCCCTGCTGGACGCGGAAGGTCTCGACAGCGTCACCACCCGCAAACTGGCCGCGCGGCTCGGCGTCCAGTCGCCCACCCTCTACTGGCACATGCCCAACAAGGCCGCGCTGGTGACCGCGCTCGCCGAGAACATCCTGGAGCAGGAGTTTCCCGACCTGACGCCGCCGGGCCCCGACGAACCCTGGCAGGAATGGCTCACGGATCTCGCCGTACGGCTGCGCCACGCGCTGCTCGCCCACCCCGACGGCGCCCGCGTCCTGTCCGCCTCCCAGCTTTCCCGCCGAATGGCCGCGATCTCCGAGCTCGCCATGAGTACCCTCGTGACCCGCGGAATCCCGCTACGGCGGGCCCGCGTCATCGTCCTCACGGTCGAGCGCTTCACCGTCGGCCACGTACTCGAAGAACAGGCCGCCCGCCCCGGCCCGGACGAACTCGGCGACTTCGACATGGCCGCCTTCACCGAGCAGCACCCCACGGTCATGGCCGGAATCACCGAGTACTTCCAGCCCGGCGCGACGGTCGACGACCTCTTCCGTGACTGTCTCGACGTGGTCATCGAGGGCGCGGTCGCGAAGTCCCAGCCCAAGCCCTGACCGCCGGAAGACGTGCTCCCCTGGCGTACGCGGTGACCGTGGTCCACATGCCGTCGACACGTGCCGAACCGTCGCGCGGGGGAGTGCGCGGCCCTCACGTCATGGCGCGGGCGCTCCGTCAGGCGCTCAGGACTTGCGGATGCGGTCCGCCACGATGCGCGCGTACCGCACGGCCTCGTCGACGGCGACCGAGCCGTCGCCAGGGATCACGCCGACCGCGGCGACGTTGTCGCCGTACCGGAAGACCAGGAACGTCTCGTTGAGCGTGAAGCCCGAGGCGCTGCCGGTGAACACGATCATCTGACTCTCGTCGAGTACCTGCGGCGCCTCGTGGGTGACGAACCGTCCGGTCATCGGCATGCCGTCCTCGGACATGCTGAAGCTGGCGCACTGGTCGGCCAGGTCCGCGGCCTGCGCAATGCGCGCGTGCCCCTTGCCCGGTGCGGTCGTCGAGCTGGACGAGACCACGGCCCCGAACGAGTCGGACGAGTCCTGGGTGAACTGATGGTGCACGTCGCCCACGATCACCTCGCTCAGCCGCTTCATACACCGCCCCTCGGGAACGCTCGGGTCGGCGTCGTTCGTGTACCCGCTCGGCAGGTCGTCGAGCGTGAGCAGGACCTGCTCCTGTTGGGCCCTGGTGAGGCGTGGCCGCGAGGCGACGCCGGTGCCGCTGCCCGCCGAACTGGAGGCGTCAGCCGACTTCGGTGCGCTGGACGACGCCCCTCGCGGATCACCATGCGATCCCGCAGCGGACTTGTCCGGGCCGCAGCCCGTCACGCCCAACACCACCAGCGCCAGCATCGCGACGACCGCTTTGCCCTGCATCCACGCACCTCCACGCCTCGTGTCGGGGGACAGTACCGGACACGGTCAAGTACCAGTGGTCGTCGCCGGCGGAGAGTACGAGAAGTCCGAAGGCGACCGCGAGCGTGCACAGCGTCGGGAGCAGCGCGCCGGACTGTGCTGCCGGGCGGCAGTACGCACGCGGGCCGGTCCTGCCAGACGCGCTAGCCACGACACACCGTCACCGCTGTCCACTGGTGCGCCACGCGTCGCCGACCGTGCCGACCCACGCCGCATGGCGATGATCCGCTCGGGTCCCGTGGCTCCGTGACCTGACCAGCGCTCCACCTCAGGGCTTATCGGTCAAGGGGTCGCCGTAGCTTCCAGCGCGTGGCCGATGTCGTGGGCGTCGGGTGCGTTGCGGGCGAGCCGGGCGAGCTTCGGGACGATGAGGGTGTCGCCGGCGCGGACGGCGGCGAGGGCCTCGCGTTGGGCGGTGAGGTCTTGGGCGTCGGTGGAGCAGCGGGCGTAGCCGATCAGCGTGGGATCATGTCCGGCAGCGTACGGATAGCCCCCGACAACTGAGACGTTCACCGGACGGGCTGTATGAGACGGCGCCCGTGCTGGTCGATGTCGGCCGCGGCCAGTCCGTCTCGGTGTTCGTTGGGGGCTCCTGCTACGGGCAGCTTGCGGCCACGCCAGGCAAGTTCTGGTTGGCCAAGAAATCGATCGTTCTGCGCGGTTGATATCGCTACGTTGAATGTCGTTGTCGGCCGTTCCGAGGAGCATCGATCACCCAACCGATACCGGTCGGCGACGAGCCGGCTGTCGACCCGGCGCTGCTGAGGACGCTGGCGGCCGCTGGCCTGCCGGCAACCGGGCGCTTTGTTCGAAAGGCTGGCTGGGTTAGCCGCGCGTGGATCGGCGACGAATACGTCGTACGACTCAACACCGACGAACGGCACCGCGACGCGTATCGCCACGAGGCTGCCGTCGTCAACCTGCTCGCCGGCAGCGAGGTCCCGCACGCCCGGCACCTCGCTCATGGCGAGGGCCCGGACGGGCCGTGGTACGTCTCCGAGCGCCTGCCCGGCCGAACCCTGTACGAAGCGTGGCCGGCGGCGGACTCGTCGACGCGCCAAGCAATCACCGAGAGCCTCGGTGCTGCGTTGCGCGCCCTGCACCGGATACCTGTCCCGGCGGGCCTGCTGCCGCCTTGGCTGGCCGACGCGCTTGCCGGCAAGAAGCCCTGGGCTGCGTTCCATCCACCTGTGGTGAGTGCGGCGCTCCAGCAGGTCGAGGCTGCCCGACGAGTGCCCGGCCATGACTCGCAGCTGCTTGCCGACGTCACTGATTGGATCCAGGAACGGTTGGTGTCGTTCGCCGACGACGAGCCGGTCCTCGTCCATGGTGATTTACATGGATCCAATGTGATCGTCGACCAGGGACACGTCACCGGTCTTATCGATTTCGCGGAGGCGTTGGCTCAGCCGGCGGACGTCGAGCTCGATACCATCCTGCGCTGGTGCGCGAAGGCGCGAGAGTTCCCACCCGTACCCGACAAACAGGGGCTCGACGAGGCCACGCTCATTGAGGTTCCCGGATGGCTGCACGATGCGTATCCGGAGCTGTTCGAGCGCGAGCATCTGCGCGAGCGGTTGGACTTCTATGACATGTACGGGGAAGTCACGCTCTATGCACACCACCCGCAGGCTGACATCCGCGAAGCGGCGCAGGACCGCATCACTCGCCTGCTTTCCGGCCATAACCACCTAGACGAACTCATCTGGTAGATCGTCTTCCCTCATCGTCGATCCACCGGCCCGCCGCGGCGTAGTGCGGCGACGGCCAGGCCGTGGTACTCGGTGGTCCAGCTGACTGTCGTCCGACATGCTTGTGATCAGCTCGGTGTTCAGCCGGCGATCTGCCGCAGGTGCTCGGTACGGTCTGCTCCCGCTGCCCGTACGCGCGCAGCTCGCCGACCGGGATTTCGAGCCGCTGCGACAGGCGGGCGCCACGGCAGCGTGAGAGCCGCACAGCCGCGCCAAGCACGTTGGCCTGACCGCGGAACTGCCGCACGAACGCCTGGATTCTCTGCTGTGTGAGGGGCCGGGCTCTGTGAGCTCATGTGCGGGGGCGGACAGGCGCTGTCAGACGGCCGAATCGGTGTGTCTGGGTCTACGGCCGACCTTTCGACACTGACGAAACTCAGCGATCACTTCCGGCTCTTCCTCGCGCTAGTTACGGGAATATCAATATCAATAATCCAGTAAAGAGCATCAGGGGGACTGCAGGGCGGTACAACATAATTCCTGTTAGGTTGCATCGCTCCGTTGTGGTCGGCCGGTGCGTGTCCCAGCGACGTGGACCGTGAGGGCCAGCACCGGCAGCCGTGTTCGCGGGGCGCCGGAAAGGGTTGGACGGGCGGCGTTCGGGCTTGTAGCGTGCGGCGAACCGTGACACCGCTTGAGGAGGTGAGACCCATGACCGTGGTACCGACGTGGGTGCTCCGCCTTCCCGTCACGGCCAGCGACTGACGTAGGTGTCGCCGGGAGCGCCTCGCCACCAAGGCACTCCCGAAAGGCACGACCTATGGACTCTTCACAGTTGCCCGCCGAGCACGACGTACCAGTGCGTGATGCCGGGTCGATGGATGCCGGCGCCGACCGGGCGGGCATGTTCGACGTGATCATCGCCGGCTGTGGCCCGACCGGCGCGGTGTTGGCCGCCGAGCTGCGGCTGCACGACGTTCGGGTACTCGTGCTGGAGCAGGACACCGAGCCCGCGTCGTACGTCCGCATCGTCGGACTGCACATCCGCAGTCTCGAACTGCTGGCCATGCGTGGGCTGCTGGACCGCGTACGCGAGCACGGACGGCAGCGGCCTGCCGGCGGGTTCTTCGCCGCCATCGACAAACCCGCGCCCGAGGGTCTGGACTCCGCGCACGCGTACCTGTTGGGCATCCCGCAGCCGGTACTCGTACGGCTGCTGGAGGAGCATGCGAGCCAACTCGGCGCGCGGATCCGCCGCGGTTGCGCGGTGACCGGCGTCGTGCAGGACGACGAGGGTGTGACCGTCGAACTGGCCGACGGCGTCCGGCTGCGTGCGCGCTACCTCGTCGGCTGCGACGGCGCGCACAGTACGATGCGGGCGTTGCTCGGAGTCGGGTTCCCCGGTGAGCCGTCGCGTCACGACACGCTGATGGGCGAGATGGAGCTCGATGCGCCGCGGGAGGAGATCGCGGCCAGGACGAGGGAGGTCCGCGAGACCTACCAGCGGTTCTCGCTCCGGCCTGTGGGCGGCGGGGTCTACAGCGTGGTGGTCCCGGCCGCGGGAGTCAGCGACCGCGCGCAGCCGCCCACCATCGAGGACTTCCGACGAGAGCTGCACGCCATCGCCGGTACCGACTTCGGTGTGCACTCTCCGCGCTGGCTGTCCCGCTTCGGCGACGCCACCCGGCTGGTCGACCGCTACCGGGTCGGGCGGGTGCTGCTGGCCGGCGACGCGGCGCACATCCATCCACCCACCGGCGGGCAGGGACTCAATCTCGGCATGCAGGACGCGTTCAACCTGGGCTGGAAGCTGGCCGCACAGGTCCGCGGCTGGACGCCGGACCCGCTGCTGGACACGTACCAGGCGGAACGCCATCCGGTCGCCGCCGACGTACTGGACAACACCCGGGCACAGATGGAGCTGCACTCCACCGAACCAGGCCCGCGCGCGGTACGCAGACTGCTGACCGAGCTGATGGACTTCGACGTGGTGAACCGGTACCTCATCGAGAAGGTCACCGCGATCGACATCCGGTACGACCTCGGTGCGGGCCCCGCCGACCTGCTCGGCCGCCGCCTGCGTGACCTCGACGTACGGCAGGGCCGCCTCTACGACCTGCTCCATCGTGGCCGCGGGCTGCTGCTGGACCGTACCCGGGGACTGACCGTCGGCGGCTGGTCGGACCGGGTCGACCTGCTGGCGGACCCCACCGTGGCGCTGGACGTTCCGGGTGTCCTGCTCCGCCCCGACGGCCACGTCGCCTGGATCGGCGACGACCAGCACGACCTCGACGACCACCTCACCCGCTGGTTCGGCACCCCCACCGCCTGACCTCGGACCCGAGCACCCACGAAACCCGGTCGGTACGACATCCGCGCCGGAGCTCTCGACCGGCTCCGGCGCGGGCGTCAGTGCGACCGTCGGTACGTCACGGGCTGAACGTCGCGGCGGGGGTGGATGCGCGCAGGTCGGGCCAGAGTGGCGGAAGCGGGCCGCCTCGACCTCACGCAGGGGGTACTGGCCGGCACTCCTCGTGTTGTCTGTCGTGGGCGACGACCGGCAGGCGTTAGGCTCTGGGCATGACGCAGGCGACAGGTACCCGGGGGCGGGCGCGCGGCATCCGTCGCGTACCGGTCGAGGACGACCTCACCCGCCTGAACGGTCCTACCACTGGTGTGGTCCAGTTGCCGAACCGGCTGCTCTGGCAGCCCGACGTACATCTCGATCTGAGCGACCGGGCGCTGCTGCAGTTCCTGTACGAGACGGTGCTGCGGGAGGCGCACACCGGTGAGGAACTGGAGACCTGGCTGGACGGCGAGACGCTGATCCGCCTGTGGCCCGACCTGTACCTCCCGCGGGCGGTGCGGGAGCAGTGGGAGCGCAAGCACCCCGAGCTGCGGACGCCAGCGGCCGCGTGACGACCCCGGCCGAGGCGTTCCAGCGTGACGTGGCCCGGCTGGTGCTGGACGTCGCGTGCGAGCACGGGTTCGCGCTGGCCGGCGGGCACGCTCTCGCCGCGCACGACGTCATCCACCGGCCCACCGAGGACGTCGACCTGTTCACCGCCACCGACGGTGCGGTACGCCGGGCGGCGGTCGCGGTCGAGGCGGCGCTTACCGACGCCGGGTACACGGTCGAACCCGTCGACGACGTCGACGACCTGTCCGACCTCATCGACGGGTTCGCCGCCGACATCGCCGAGTACGAGGTGTCGTGCGGGGAGAACATGATGCGGCTGCAGCTGGCCCGGTTCGACCGGCGGCACGAGCCGGTGATGATGGCGATCGGCCCGGTGCTGCACCTCGACGACGTACTGGCCACGAAGGTCGCGGCGCTCGCCACCCGCGCCGAGCCGCGCGACTACATCGACGTGGCCGCCGCGCTGGACACCCGTACCCGGGAGCAGTTGCTGGAGTTGGCCGCGGCCGCCGATCCCGCCATCGGGCCCGACGAGTACGCGGATGCGATGGTGCGGCTGGACCGGCTCGCCGACGTGGTGTTCCGCGACGTGTACCGGCTGGACCAGGTGCAGATCGACGCCCTGCGCGCACGCTTCGCCGACTGGCCCCGACCGGAGCGCTGAGGGGTCAGTACCGGATGCGGAAGTGGCCGACCAGGTGGATCGTGTTGCCGTCCGGGTCGGCGAGCGGGCAGAGTCGTACCCCCTTGTTGGCGTCGACGATCTCGCCGAGGTCGAGGTCCATCTCGCGCAGTTCGCGGACGCCCTCGTCGATGTCGGACACGGCCAGGTTGAGCAGCCCGTGCCCGGCCCGCCGCGGGTCCTCGGTGACCTGTACCCAGCCGCCGTCGACGACCTGCCACTCGACCAGGTTCGGCATCGGGTTGTTGTCGGGTTCGCGGCCGAACAGCCTCGTGTACCAGGCGCGGCCGGCGCCGATGTCGCGGACCGCGACGACCGCGAGTACGTGCTCGACGTGTGCCATGTCAGCTCCCGTCGGTCCGGGCGGTCGCGGCGAACTCCGCGGCCAGGGTGTCGAGTTGCTGCGCGGTGCCCGCCTCGCGCCAGGCCGGTTGCTCCTGGCCGGGCAGGTACATGCCGTGTTCGGTGAGGACCACGAGGGCGCCCGCGCCGTCGGCGGCGAACTCGACGCTGGTGACCGACACGGTCGACAGCACGTCGCCGGTGTGCAGCGTCGAGGTGGTGAGGATCCGTTCGTCGGTGACGATGTCGATGTAGCGCCCCTCGTACGTGAGCTGGCGGCCCTCGCCGTCGTACCCCTTGACGGTTTCGAGGCCGCCGACGACGAAGTCCTGGGAGTGCTCCGCCCCCTGCGCCATCCAGCGTTTCCGCGCCTCGGGTGTCGCCCACGCCGCGAACACACGCTGGACCGGGACCGGGTACCGGCGTTCGAGGGTGAACGTCGCATGCGTCACGTCCATGATCACTGTTCCTTCAGGTAGTCGTCGAGGTGGTCGAGGCGCCGTTCCCATTCCGTACGTTGCGCGCCGAGCCAGGCTTCGGCCGTCCGCAGCGCCGACGGTTCGATCCGGCAGCTGCGTACCCGGCCGACCTTCTCGGTGACGATGACGCCGGCCGCTTCCAGTACCTGGAGGTGCTGCATCACGGCGGGCAGGGACATCGCCAGCGGCTCGGCGAGCGCCTTGACGGCGACCGGGCCGCGCACGAGCCGTTCGACGATGGCGCGGCGGGTCGGGTCGGCCAGCGCTCGGAAGACGAGGCCGATCGGATCGGAATGGTTAGGCACATGCTTAACCATCGCCGTGGGCCACCCGAAAGTCAAGCCCCTGCTTAACCATTCACGGCCCTGTCCGGTACGGTGCGCGCATGGGTGACGTACCGGCGCGGTTGACCGTGGTGACGCTCGGCGCGCGGGATCTGCCCACGCTGCGCCGCTTCTACGCCACGCTCGGCTGGCCGCAGGTCGACGGCAGCGACGACGCGTGGGCCGGGTTCCTCGTCGGCGGGGTCCTGCTCGCGCTGTACCCGTTGCCCGAGCTGGCCGCCGAGGCCGCACTCGCCGCCACCGCACCGGCGGCCGGGTTCACCCTGGCCTGCAACGTCGACAGCGCCGAGCAGGTCGACACCGCGTACGAGGCGGCCCTGGCCGCGGGCGCCACGCCCGTCGCGGAGCCGACGACGCGCGAGTGGGGCGGCCGATCCGGGTACGTGGCGGACCCGGAGGGAAACCGCTGGGAGATCGCGTACGCGTCGAGCGCCGTGTTCGACGCCCGCGGAGCCCTCGTCTCCTTCGGCTGACGGCCGGCTCCCGCGCGGACCGTGCCCGGTCAGTCCCAGTCGGCGAGCAACCGCGCGAGACGCCGCAGCAGCCGGGTACGGACCGGCGCCGGCGCCGTACGCAGGTGGTCCGGCCAGTCCAGCAGCAGGAGCAGCAGTTCGGCGGCGCCGGTGGCGCGGCGCAGTACCTGGTCGTCGGCGATGCCGCGGGCCGCGGCGTACGCGGTGCGCATGGCCGCACGCGGCGGCGTCCACCCGTCGGCCTCGGCGCGCTGCCACAACAGGGCCAGGTCCTCCGGCCCGTGCCCCGACCCCACCTCCTGCCAGTCGATCCAGACGAACCCGGCCGGGCCGGTGAGGACGTTGCCGAGGTGCCAGTCGCCGTGAAGCAGGCAGTACGGCAGGGCGCGCAGCGCCGCGTCGAGTTCCGCCACGTCCGGCCAGTCCGGGTACCCGAGACCGGCCCAGGTACGGCGGGCCGCGGTGACCGACGCCGGCCGGGACGCGGGTTTCAGCCACGGCAGGGCGGGGACGCGGGCGCGGTGCAGCGTGCCGGGTTCGGTGGCCAGCCGGCACCAGCGCGCGGTGGGCCAGCCGTCCGGGCGCGCGGGCGTACCGGCGCACTCGAACAGCAGGCAGCCGTCGGCGGCGGCGACCAGCCGCGGCACCCGCACCGGTACGCCGGCGGCGAGCTCCCGGTGGAAGCGCAGTTCCCGGGTGTGCCGGGTGGTCTTCAGGACGAGGTCGCGGCCTCCGGCGCGGAGCCGGTACACGGTGGCGCCGGACGCGCCGGCGCCGACGGGCCGCACGTCACTCACCTCGTCGGTACGGCCGAGCAGGCGCCACCAGTGGCGTACCGGTGCGGTCATCGCGGGCGTCCCTTCGTCGCCGACCACGATGCCGTACCGGCCGCCCGTCGCGTCAGTCCCCGGTACGGGACGCTTCCGCGGGTCGGCCGTCGGGGGACAGGCCGAGCAAGCCGCCGGACTGGCGGGCCCAGAGCGCCGCGTACAGGCCGTCGCGGGCGAGCAGTTCGTGGTGCGTGCCGTCCTCGACGATCCGGCCACTGTCGAGGACGACGATGCGGTCCATCCGGGCGATGGTGGCGAGCCGGTGCGCGATGGCGATCACGGTACGGCCCGCCATGACCGTGTCGAGCGTGTCGTGGATGGCGGCCTCGACCTCCGAGTCCAGCGCCGAGGTGGCCTCGTCGAGTACCAGGATGGGGGCGTTCTTGTGCAGGGCGCGGGCGAGCGCGATGCGTTGCCGCTGGCCGCCGGACAGCGTGACACCACGTTCCCCGACGTACGCGTCGTAGCCGGTGCGGCCGTCCGCGTCGCGCAGGTCCGCGATGAACCCGTCCGCCGCGGCCTTGCCCGCCGCCACCTCCACCGCCGCGTCGGCCGCACCGTAGGCGATGTTGTCGCGCACGGAACGGTGCAGCAGCGACGCCTCCTGCGGCACCATCGCGATCTGCGCGCGCAGGCTGTCCTGCGTGACGCCGGCGATGTCCTGGCCGTCGATCTCGATCCGGCCGGCCTCCGGGTCGAAGAACCGCAACACCAGGTTGACCAGGGTGGACTTGCCCGCGCCGGAACGTCCGACCAGGCCGACCTTCTCGCCCGGCGCGATCGCCAGCGACAGCCGGTCCAGGCCACCGGATCCCTTGCCGTAGTGGTGACTGACATCGACCAGCCGGATCCCACCCCCACGTACGGCGAGGGCGGTGGCGCCGGCACGGTCGGTGACCTCCAGCGGCTGCGCGACGGCCGCGAGCGCCCGGCGCAGCGCACCGACCGCGCCGAACAGCGACGACACCGCGTCGAGCAGCCACTCGGCCATCGCGGTGATCCGGAAGCTCAACGCCAGGGTGGCGGCGACCAGGCCGATCGGCGCGGCGCCGGCGTGCCACAGCACGATGCCGTACCCGACGAGGCCGACCATCAGCAGGCCGCCGAGGCCGAGCATGCCGGCGTTCATCGTGACTTCCAGGCGCTGCACCCCGAAGTACGCGCGGCGCGCGGTGTCGAACACCCGCCGTCCGGTGCGGTCCTCGCTGGCCCGGTCGGCGAACAGCGCGAGCGTGTCGATGTTCGCGTACGAGTCGACGAGCAGTCCGGTCACCGCCGAGTTCGCGTCCTGCAGCCGCGCCGACGCGGTCCGGTACCGCGGCACGATCCAGCAGGCCAGCCCGGCGTACAGGGCGATCCAGGCGGCGAGCGGCAGGGCCAGCCGCGGGTCGGTCGCCGCCAGCAGCCACACCGACCCGGCCACGTACACCAGCACGTACGACAGGGTGTGGACCACGCAGTACGCGGCGGTCGTGGCGGCGTCGCCGCCGTCGCGTACCCAGGAGGCGATCCGGCCGGCGAGGTCGCGGCGGAACCAGCCGACGGACTGGCGCGAGACGTACCGGTGGGCGCGCCAGCGGGCGAGCGCCTGCGCGTTGGGGCGGAAGGCGAGGTCGTCGAGCCCCTCGCCGAGCAGGTGTACCAGCGGGCGCAGCACGAGTACCAGGGCGGCGACGGCGATCAGTTCGGGGCCGTGGTCGGCCCACAGCCGGGCGGGTGTGGTCGAGGACAGCAGGTCGACCAGGCGCCCCGCGTACCCGATGAGCCAGACCTCGCTGCCGGCGTTGACGACGGTCACGGCGAGGCTGGCGGCCACCACGGCGCGCAGCGGCCGGAACTCGCGGACCAGGAACGACCACACCCCGGCCGGCGGCGTGCCGACGTCACGGGTACGGAACGGGTCGACGGTGTCTTCGAGCAGACGAAACACGGATGCGCTCCAGGGAAGAGGACGACGGTGGGGGTGAACGCGGGCCCCGACGTCGGCACCGGCGTTCAGCGCGGAGTACTGCCGGTCGTCCTCATGGGCGTCTCCTTCGTGTCGTGCTCGCCGGGGACGTTAGCGGGGGAGTCGGGGGCGGGCATCCGATATTCCGCTGTGGCGGAGCAGTCACCTCGAACTATGCAGCCTGGACTGGACAGTTCAGGCTGATGGATTAGGCTGGGGACATGGCGAAGCGCACCAGTGACGTGCCGGCGTCGGCCGTGCAGGCGGCGCGCGACCTGCGGGTCGTGTTCAGCCGGCTGCGGCGCCGGCTGCGCGAGGTGTCCACCGACACCCGCGACCTCACCCCCTCCCAGACCTCCGTACTGAGCCGCCTGGACAAGGACGGCCCGGCCACCGCCAGCGCGCTCGCCGCCGTCGAACGGGTCCGGCCACAGTCGATGGCCGCGACCGTCGCCGTGCTCACCGAACGCGGCCTGGTCCGCCGCGACCCCGATCCGGCCGACGGCCGCCGCCAGCTCGTCACCCTGACCGCCGAGGCCCGGGAGTACATCGCGGGCAGCCGGCAGGCGCGGGAGGAGTGGCTGGCCCGCGCCATCGCCGAGCGGTACACGGAGAAGGAGCGGGACACCATCGTCGCGGCGATGGCCCTGCTCGACCGGCTCACCGACGCGTGAGCCCGTTGCCCCACCCCACCCGAAAGGTTCGTACCCGATGGCTGTCAGCACCCTCGACGACCGCACCGCGCTGGTCCTGATCGACCTGCAGAACGGCATCGTCGCCGCCCCCACCGCACCGCACACCACGTCCGAGGTGGTGGCCCGGTCGGCGCGGCTCGCCGACGCCTTCCGTACGCGGGGGCTGCCGGTGGTCCTCGTCCGCGTGTCGTTCGCCGACGACGGCGCGGACGTCGTGCCGGGCCGTACCGAGAAGACCGGGATGGGCGGCACGCCGCCGGCCGGGTGGGACCTGATCGTCGACGACCTCGCCGGCCACCCCGGCGACCTCACCGTCACGAAGCGGAACTGGGGCGCCTTCCACGGCACCGACCTCGACGTACACCTGCGGCGGCGCGGCGTCACGCAGATCGTGCTCGGCGGCGTCGCCACCAGCATCGGGGTGGAGTCCACCGCCCGCGCCGCGTACGAGCACGGCTACCACGTCACGCTGGCCACCGACGCGATGACCGACCGGGACGCCGAGTCGCACCGGCACAGCGTCGAGCGGATCTTCCCGCGGCTCGGCGAGACCGGTACCACCGCCGAGATCCTCGACCTGCTGCCGTGACCTCGCACAGCTCGCGGACGCCCAGCAGCCGTCCCGACTGAACCGGCTGGAGCGACGGGCGTTCCGCCAGCCTGACGCGCCTCGCCCCCCACGGGGCCACGTCCTGCCGGCCGAGGCCGTACGGATGTGCGCTCTCCTTGCCCCGCAAGGCAAGTACGACATTGGCCGCCGGTGTCGCCGCGTGGCGCGAGCTGGCCACGCGGCGACCGGGGTCAGGCGGCGAGGACGGCGGGCCGCAGCACGTCGGTGCACCACTGCCGGAACGTGGTCGGCGTCGCCGCCCGCGACGTACCTGGCTCGACCGCGTAGATGCCGGTCTGGACCGCGGCCGACATGTCGACGAGGCCCTGCGCCCACGCGTCGCTGAGCCCGTGGTCCACCAGACTCGCCTTGTACGCCTCGGCCGGCACCTGCTGCGCCCGGACGGGACGCTGGAGTACCTCGGTCATGATCTCGGCGAGTTCGTCGTCGGACAGGTCCTCGGGGCCGAGTACCGGCACGTTCTGCTGGCCGGTCCAGGTGTCGTCGAGCAGCAGCCCGGCGGCGACCGCGGCGATGTCGCGGGTGGCGCAGGTCGGCACCCGTACGCCGGCGGGCAGCGTGGAGTAGAAGACCCCCTGGTGCCGGATCGGGTGGACCTGGCGGAGCATGTTGTCCATGAACCCCGGCATGCACAGCGAGCGGTAGTGCACGCCGGTGCTCTCCACCAGGTCGTCCATGGCGAAGATCGCGGAGATCTGTCCGGCGTTGCGCGCGATGCCGCGGCCGAGGCTCGACACCCCGACGACCCGGCGTACGCCCTGGGTGGTGATGCCGGCGCACAGCGGCCCGACGAAGTCGAGCACGTGGCCGGCGATGCTGGCGGCCCGCGGATCCGGCGGTACGACCCACAGCACGGTGTCGGCGCCGGTGAACGCGCTGGTCACGACGTCCACGTCGGTCATGGAGCCCTGGACCACCTCGGCGCGTTCGCGTACGCGCGGGTCGAGGCGGGCGGGGTCGCGGACGATCACGCGGACGGCGGTGTCGGTGTCGACGAGGGTGTCGAGGACCTGGCGGCCGATGCTGCCGGTGGGGGTGGAGACGACGATCATGGACCTCTCCCGATGAGCGGAACAGAAGTAAACTCTACTGTACCGTTTACTTTGCCGAAGGAGCGACCACATGGCAAGGCGCGGTGACGAACTGCGGGACCACATCCTGCGTACGGCCAAGGACGTGTTCCTGGAGACCGGGTACGAGCGCGCGTCGATGGACGTGGTGGCCACCCGCGCCACCACGTCCAAACGGTCCCTCTACGCCCATTTCCCCAGCAAGGACGCGCTGTTCCTGGCCGTCGTCGACCTGACCCGCGAGCTGTACCTCGACCGGCTCAAGACGCCCGGGCACTACAGCGACGACCCGCGCGAGGCCGTCGTACTGTTCTGCGGCCGGTTCCAGCAGATGCTGCTGTGGCGCCCGGCCCTGCGTACCTGCCGGCTCGGCATCACCGAGGCCGAACGGCTCCCGGACGCCGCCGCCCGCTACCACGACGCGATCTTCGCCAGCGCCCACCAGCGCCTCGCCGACTATCTGCGCGAGCGGTACGAGCTGGACCACGCCGAGGACGCCGCGCACGAACTGCTCGGGCGCAGCGCGTACCCGAGGTTCGTGCGGGCGCTGTTCGGGGTGGAGGAGCCGATCGACGACTGGCCCGACGAGGCTGCCGTACCGGGACTCGACCTCGACCCGATCCGTACGGCGGCGGCGCGGCTGCTGCCCTGAGCTCAGCCGGCCCGGACGGTACCGACGACGACGGTGGCGGCCAGGTCGGAGTCGCCGACCACCGTCGTGGCCAGCCCGGCCGCGGCCATCGCCGCCGCGGTGTCCGGCGCCTGCGCGACGCTGGTCTCGATCAGCAGCCGGCCGCCCGGCGCCAGCCAGCCCGGCGCGCCGGCCGCCACCCGGCGCTGGATGTCCAGGCCGTCGCCGCCGCCGTCGAGCGCGACACGCGGCTCGTGGTCGCGCGCCTCCGGCGGCATCAGGCCGATCTCGTCGGTCGGCACGTACGGGGCGTTCGCGGCGATGACGTCGACCCGGCCGCGCAGCGCCGCGGGCAGCGGATCGTACAGGTCGCCGGCGTACACGTGGCCGGTCGGGACGTTGCGGCGGGCGCAGCGCACCGCGGCCGCGTCCACGTCCACCGCGTACGGCACCAGGCCGGGGTGCGCGGCGACCAGCGCCGCGGCGACCGCACCCGTACCGCAGCAGAGGTCGACGACGACCGAGGTGGCGTCGATGTGGCGGGCGGCAAGATCGGCGAGCAGTTCGGTGCGGCGGCGCGGGACGAACACGCCGGGTTCGACGGCGATACGCAGGCCGCGGAACTCGGCCCAGCCGAGGATCTGTTCGAGCGGTTCACCGTCGACGCGGCGGTCGACGAGAGTGACGAGGGTGGCCGGGTCGGTCGTGGCGGCGGTCAGCAACCGCGCCTCGTCCTCGGCGAACACGCAGCCGGCGGCGCGCAGCCGCGCCACCACGGGGAACAACGGATCGGGCATCACGGGCCTTTCGCAGACGGGCTCGCGCGCCCGGCGGCGACTCAGGCGAGTCCGCGAGGCGGGCGCATCGTACTGGCGTTGATGGGGCCCACCTCCTCGACGTCGTGCCGTGGAGCGCAACACTACCCGGCGGCCGTGAGGTACGTGGCGACAGCGTCCCGTTCGGCCGCGAGCGCCGCGCTCACGTCCGCCGGCAGCGGCGCGAACGGCTCCACGACGGGCGTTCCGGCCTGCCTGCTCCAGGTGCCGACGGCCAGCCCGTCGGCGAGAACGGTCGGCCGCAGCTGGCCGCCGCCCGGCCACACCCGCCGCCGGTACGGCTCGGGCACCGACAGCGTCCGGTCCCGGTAGCCGAGCAGGTACCCGTCGTACGCCGGCAGCAGCCGTACGTCCGGGCCGTCCGGTACGTCGGGGTCCGGTGGGGCGGTCGTCTGCCGCCACGCGGCGCGGGCGATGCCGGCGGGCAGACCCGACCAGGCGGCGAAGTCCGCCGGGCCGGCCGGGCCGTACCCGTGGCGGTAGCGGACCGCCAGTTCCACCACCGGATCCTCGGGTACGCGGCCGGGCGTTGGCAGCCAGTCCCCGGCCAGCACGTACGTCGCGTCGTCGGCGCGGAACGGCCCGTGGCAGACCAGCCCACGAAGCGCCGCGTGCCGGATCGCGTGGAACGGCGCCTGCCCGTCCGGCCCGATCCCGATGCCGGCCAGGTGCCCGGTCAGCTCGGCGCGGGTCAGCGGTCCGTTCGCGAGTACGCGGGTGATCAGGTGGTCGGCGCGGGCCAGCAGGTCCGCGTCGAGGCCGAGCTGCGCGCACCGGCCGGCGGAGGCGGCGATCGTACGCGGGCCGAGCAGCGCGCCCAGCCAGTGGGCGTCCTCGGCCGGGACCGTGTGCAGCGTCCCGCGCAGGTACCAGCTGCGCACGATGCTGCGCTCCCGCTCGTACGCGGCGCGCACGGCGGCGGCGGTCACGCGGGCGCCGCGTACCCGGATGCCGAGGTCGGCGGCGGTGCGGTCCTGCGCCTGCACCGCGACCACCCGGCGCACCACGGCGTACGGGGTCGGCTCGCGGACGCCACCTCCGACCGCCTGCGCGTACGCCCGGGCGCGGCGCACCGTCTCGTCGCTCATCGCCGTACCGTACGCAGCGCGTTGGCGAGCGTGGCGACCGCGGCGGCGAGCACGTCCGGCGGGTTCGCCGCGTATCCGAGGACCAGGCCCGGCCGGTACGGGCGCTGGCAGTGCCAGGACAGCGGCTGCACCGTCACGCCGGCCGCCAACGCCGCCGCGGCCAGTGTCGTGTCGTCGAACCCGCCGTCGAACGTGACCGTCAGGTGCAGCCCGGCCGGCGCGCCGTGCACCGTCGCGTCCGGCAGGTGGGTACGGATCGCGGCGAGCATCGCGTCACGGCGGGCCCGGTGCCGGCGCCGTACGAGCCGCAGGTGCCGTTCCAGCGCGCCCGATGCCATCAGCCGGGCCAGTACCAGCTGGGGCAGGGCCGGGTTGCCGAGATCGGTGACACGCTTGGCGTCCACCAGCGCGGCGCGGTACCGGGGCGGTGCGAGCAGCCAGCCGATCCGCAGTGCCGGGGCGAGCAGCTTCGACACGCTGCCGGCGTGGCAGACCCGGTCGGGCAGCAGCGCGCGCAGCGCCGGCACCGGCGGCCGGTCGTAGCGGTGCTCGGCGTCGTAGTCGTCCTCGATCACGAGCCCACCGTCGGCCGCCCAGGCCAGCAGCTCCCGGCGCCTGCGGCCCCCGAGTACGACACCGGTCGGGAACTGGTGGGCGGGCGTGGCGAGGACGGCGGGGGCGGTGATCGCGTCGACGCGCAGCCCGTCGTCGTCCACCGGTACCGGCGGGGTGGCGAGGTCGGCGGCGTGCAGGTGCTGCCGGGCGCCGAGCGAGCCGGGATCCTCGACGGCGACCGCGTCGGTGCCGTCGTCGCGCAGCACCCGGCCGAGCAGCGTGAGCGCCTGCGCCGTACCGGCCACGACGAGGATCTCGGCCGCGTCGGCGCGGATCCCGCGGTACCGGGCCAGCCAGCCGGCCACCGCCGCGCGCAGCTCCGGGGTACCGCGGGGATCGCCGTAGCCGAGGGCGGACGCCGGTGCGGTGGCCAGTACGTCGCGTTCGGCGCGCAGCCACGCGGCCCGCGGAAACGCCCCCAGATCCGGTACTCCCGGGGTCAGGTCGACGCCCGCGGCGGCGGCCCGTACGGCGTCGAAGGCGTCCGGGCCGGGCCGGTCGAACACCTCGCGCGGCGGCGGTTCCGCGGCGGCCGGCGCGGGCGGTGCGGTCACCGGGGCGGCGATCAGGGTGCCGGCCCGGCCGCGGGCGGCGACGTGCCCGTCCTCCGCCAGCCGCCGGTACGCCTCGGTCACCACGCCGCGGGAGACCCGCAGGTCGGCGGCGAGTTGCCGGGTCGGCGGCAGCCGGTCGCCGGCCGCGAGCCGGCCGTCGCCGACGGCGGCACGGATGGCGTCGGCGAGCCAGTCGGCCAGGCCCCGGCCGCGCGGCGCGTCGCCGGCGGACAGGTGCAGGAAGTCCGATCCTGACGTTGTGGTCCTGTCGTACGGCGCTTCTTTGGACCTGTGCACCGGACCATTCTGGCAGCAGGCTGAAGGACACCACCGGCCACGGGAAAGGGGAACGATGAGCTACGTGCACGGCTACTCGGTACGGGAGGGCCGCCGGCTCGGCGACCAGGCCGACACCCTGGCCGACCTGCTGCACGCCGGCATCGCGTACCCGGCGGGCAGCAGGGTACTGGAGGTCGGGTGCGGCGTCGGCGCGCAGACCGTGCACCTGCTGGCCCGCAGCCCCGGCGTACGGCTGGTCGCGGTGGACGTGTCGGCCGCGTCGCTGGCCGCCGCCCGCGCCACGGTGACCGCGGCGTACCCGGGGGAGGACGTGACGTTCTGCCGGGCGGACCTGCACCGGCTGCCGTACCCGGACGGGGCGTTCGACCACGTGTTCGCGTGCTTCGTGCTGGAACACCTGCCCGATCCGCGCTCGGCGCTGGCGGCGCTGCGCCGGGTGCTGCGGCCCGGCGGCACGCTCACCGTCGTCGAGGGCGACCACGGTTCGGCGTTCTTCCATCCGGACAGCGCGTACGCCCGCGCCGCCATCGACTGCCAGGTACGTCTCCAGGCGGCGGCCGGCGGTGACGCGCGGATCGGCCGGCGGCTGCACCCGCTGCTCACCGCCGCCGGGTACGCCGAGGTCGACGTGACGCCGCGCGCCGTGTACGTCGATGCGGACCGGCCGGGCCTGGTCGACGGGTTCACCCGCAACACGTTCATCGCGATGGTGGCCGCGGTCGGCGCCGACGCGCTCGCGGCCGGGCTGACCACCCCGGACGACTGGCGCCGCGGCATCGCCCACCTGCACCGTACGACCTGGGCCGACGGTACGTTCCACTACACGTTCTTCACCGCCCGCGCCGTACGGCCGTGACGCGGGCGGTGACAGGTCAGGCGACGGACTCCTCGTCGTCGGCGTCCGCGGCGAACTGCGTGCGGTACAGCTCCGCGTACCGGCCGTCGGCGGCGAGCAGTTCCGGGTGGGTGCCGCGCTCGACGACCCGGCCGGCCTCCACCACGAGGATCTCGTCCGCGGCGCGGATCGTGGACAGCCGGTGCGCGATCACCACCGCGGTACGCCCGGCCAGCGCCGCACCGAGCGCCTCCTGTACGGCCGCCTCGGACGTCGAGTCCAGGTGCGCGGTCGCCTCGTCGAGGATCACCACGCGGGGCTGCGCGAGCAGCAGCCGGGCGATCGTGAGGCGCTGGCGTTCCCCGCCGGAGAGCCGGTAGCCGCGCTCGCCGACGATCGTGTCCAGCCCGTCGGGCAGCTCCGCGACCAGTTCCTCCAGCCGGGCGCGGCGCAGCGCCGCCCACAGCTCGTCGTCACTGGCGGCGGGCGCGCCGAGCGTCAGGTTCGCCCGGATCGACTCGTGGAACAGGTGCCCGTCCTGCGTCACCATGCCCAGCGCGCCGCGGATCGTGTCGAACGACAGCTCCCGTACGTCGACGCCGCCGAGCCGTACGGTGCCGGCGTCCACGTCGTACAGGCGGGGCAGCAGGGAGGCGATCGTGGACTTGCCGGCGCCGGACGAGCCGACCAGCGCCACCATCCGGCCCGGCTCGGCGGTGAACGACACGTCGTGCAGCACCTCCGTACCGCCGCGCGTGTCGAGCTTCGCGACCTCCTCCAGCGAGGCCAGCGACACCTTGTCCGCCGCCGGGTACGCGAAGCGCACGTGCTCGAACTCGACGCCGACCGGCCCGTCGGGCAGCGGTGTCGGGTCGGCCGGCTCGGCGATCAGCGGCTTGAGGTCGAGTACCTCGAACACCCGCTCGAAGCTCACCAGCGCGCTCATCACCTCGACGCGGGCGCTGGCCAGCGACGTGAGCGGCGCGTACAGCCGGGTCAGCAGCAGCGCGAGCGCCACCACGTCGCCGGGCGCCAGCCGGTGCGCGAGCGCCAGCGCGCCACCCACCCCGTACACGAGGGCCAGGGCGAGCGCCGAGACCAGCGTGAGCGCCGAGACGAACACGTACTGCACCATCGCGGTGCGTACGCCGATGTCGCGGACCCGGCCGGCGCGCGAGGCGAACTCGGCCGACTCCCGGTCCGGCCGCCCGAACAGCTTCACCAGCGTCGCGCCGGGCGCGGAGAACCGTTCGGTCATCTGGTTGCCCATCGCGGCGTTGTGCTCGGCCGCCTCGCGCGACATCCGCGCCAGCCGGCGGCCCATCCGCCGCGCCGGCAGGACGAACACCGGCAGCAGGACCAGCGCCAGTACGGTGACCGGCCAGGACAGCGTCAGCATCACCGCGAGCGTCAGCGCCAGCGTGACGACGTTGCTGACCACGCCGGACAGCGTGTTGGAGAACGCCCGCTGCGCGCCGAGCACGTCGTTGTTGAGCCGGCTGACCAGCGCACCGGTCCGGGTACGGGTGAAGAACGCGACCGGCATCCGTTGCACGTGGTCGTACACGGCCGTGCGCAGGTCGAGGATCAGGCCCTCGCCGATCCGCGCGGACAGCAGGCGGGCGCCGATGCCGATGCCGGCCTCCGCGACGGCGATCGCCGCGATGGCCAGGGCCAGGCCGGCCACGACCGTCCAGGCGGACCGGTGCACGATCGCGTCGACGACCCGACCGGCGAGTACGGGGGTGAGGACCGCGGTGACCGCGGTGACGACGGACAGGATCACGTACGTGACGAGTCGGGCCCGGTGGGGCCGGGCGAACCGCAGGACGCGGCGCAGCGTCGCGGCGGAGAACGGTCGGGACTTCTCGGCGTTACGGGCGTGGTGCAGCTGCGCCCAGGCGGTCATCTCCATGCTCACCGGGCAACCTTAGAACCTGAAGCGAGCTTCAAGTCAACGCGGTGCGCGGGTTCAGTGCCGCGGGCCGTCCGGCGCGGTGAGCCCGGCGGTGGCGCAGGACTCGGCGATCCGGTCCAGCGAGACGCCGAGCGCCGCGGCGAGCGCGGCCACGGTGAAGAACGCCGGGGTCGGGATCCGGCCGGTCTCGATCTTGCGCAGCGTCTCGGCGGAGATGCCGGCGGCCGCGGCGATCTCGGCCATGCTGCGCTCGCCCCGCGCGGTACGCAGCAGCGCGCCGAGGCGCTGGCCACGGTCGCGGTCGGGTCCGGTCAGCGGCGGTCGAATCACGAACGTGATACTAATACCGGTATAGGTATTGGTCCACCGCCCGGGACGCAGCTCACGGTCCGTCCCCGCCGGCGTCAGCCCAGCAGGCGGGTACGCAGGGCCGCCAGGTCCGCCTCCGCCACCCCCGCCGTACGCAGGTAGCCGGGGTCGGGCAGCGCGGCCAGCAGCGCCTCGCGCGCCGTCGTACCGGCGCGGGCGAGCAGCCCGGCGATCTCGTCGGTCTGGTCGTCGAGGCCGCGCGCCGGCCACAGCGCCGCCAACCGCTCCGTACTGCGCAGGTAGTCGGCGGCGATCTCGTCCGGCCGTACGCCGGCGAGACGCAGCAGCAGCATCGCGACCAGCCCGGTACGGTCCCGGCCGATGCCGCAGTGCACCAGTACGCCGCCCGGCGCCGCCCGCGCCACCGCGGTGACGGCCGCGGCACACCGGTCCGGCCGCCGCGCCAGGAACAGCGGATAGTACAGCGGGCTGCCGTCCAGGCCGTCGGCCGCGATCCGCGCCCACAGCGCCGTGTCCTCCACCCCGTCCAGCGGGACGTGCACGGTCGTCACCCCCGCCGGCCGCGGTACGGCGTCGGCCCGGATCTCGTCGTCGTTGCGCAGGTCCACCACCGTACGGATGCCGTGGTCGTACACGGCGGTCCAGCCGGCGGCGGTCAGCATGTTCGGATGGTCGGCGCGCACCACCGCGCCGAACCGGGTGCTCCGGCCGTCGGTGGTGGCGAGTCCGCCGAGGTCGCGGGCGTTGAAGCAGCCGTCGAAGGCGCAGTCTCTGTCGGGCACGGTCGAACATGGTGGCACAGCCCGGCGAGGCGGCACCCGCCCGGCCCGCGCGGGGCTCTACAGTGCCCGGTGTGTCGAACGAGGTCGTGGTCCGCAGCGCCGAGGTGGCGACACCGACCGCCGACACCGGACCGGCCGGCCGGCTCGCCGCGGCGTTCCTGCTGTCGCACAGCGGCCGCACCCGCGAGGCGTACGCCTACGACCTGGCGCACTACTTCGACTGGTGCGCCCGGCTCGGCGTCGACGTACTGACCGCGCGCCGGGTGCACATCGACGGCTACCGCGAGCAGCTCGACGCCGAGGGGGCCGCACCGTCCACCGTGGTACGCCGGCTGTCGGCACTGTCCGGCTTCTACTCGTACGGCATGGACGAGGAACTGGTCGACCGCAACCCGGTGCAACGCGTACGCCGGCCCAAGGTCGGCGACAACGTGCAGTCCACCGGCCTGTCCGCCGACGAGGCCGGGATCCTGCTCGCCGCCGCGCACCGGCACTCCGCCCGCGCCGAGGTCGTCGTCACCCTGCTGCTGCTCTGCGGGCTGCGGGTCTCCGAACTGTGCGGCGCCACCGTCCCCGACCTGTCGTACGAGCGGGGCCACCGGGTCCTGCGCGTCACCCGCAAGGGCGGCCGCTCCCAGACCATGGTCGTACCCCCGCGCGCCGCCGACGTCCTCGACCGCTACCTGGCCGACCGTACCGAGGGGCCGTTGGTGGTGACCTCGACCGGCCGGGCGCTCGACCGGCACGCGATCTGGAAGCTGCTGCGCGCGCTGGCCGCCGACGCCCTGCCGCACCTGGCGCACTCGCTGCACCCGCACGACCTTCGGCACGCGTGCGCGACGCTGTCGCTGGAGGCCGGTGCGTCGCTGCGCGACGTCCAGGACCTGCTCGGCCACGCCGACAGCCGCACCACCCGCCGGTACGACCGGGCCCGCCACAACCTGGACCGTTCCCCGTCGCACCGGCTCGCCCTGCTGCTCGCCGACACCGACCCACGCTGAGCCGGAAACGTTGCCACGCAACGCATTCCGGCGCTCCACGACACCGCGCAAGGCGCGTCGGTGTCGGCCGGTCGGCGCATCTCCAGCCCGACGCCAGCCGCACCCGACCCGCTTCCACCGTCAGCCGCCGACCCGGAAGCGGTGCGGGTCGGCGGCTGACGCGTCAGGCCAGCGGGGCACCGTCCACAAGGGACTCGAACGCGGCGTCGGCGTCGGCGGCCACGTCCTCGCCGGCGAGCCGGTCGGCGCACCACAGCCCGGCGACCGCAGCGGCACGCGAGTCGCCCCGGTCCAGCTGGTGACCGGCCTGCTCGACCAGCAACGCCCCCGCGTACGCGTCGGCCAGCCGGATCGCGAGCCCGCGCGCCCCGGCCAGCACCGTACGGGCGGAGGGGTCGGTGCCGACCTTGTCGGCGGCGGCGGACAGCTCGGCGTGCGCGGTGGTGAGCGTCTGGGCGGCGGGGCCGAGCCAGCGCCCACCGGTCTGGCGTGCCGCGTCGGCCGCGGCGGCGACCCGGGCCAGCAGCGGGCGGTGCGCGCCACGACCCGCGATCGCGCGCGGCAGGTCCAGCGACAGCACGTTGGTGGTGCCCTCCCAGATCGGGAGTACCTGCGCGTCGCGGATCAGCCGCGGTACGCCGGTGTCCTCGACGTACCCGGCGCCGCCGAAGCACTCCACGTACTCCGCGGCGGAGGAGACGGCGAGCTTGCCGGTGGCGAGCTTCGCCAGCGTGGCGGCGAGTCGCAGCTCCGCGGCGGCATCCTCGTCGCCGTCCACCTCGACCCGGCCGAGCAGCGAGAACCCGTGCACCGCAAGGGCGTGCGCGGCCTCCGCGTGGACGGCGAGCCGGCCGAGCGTCGCGCGGTGCAGCGGCTGGGCGGCGAGCGGCGCGCCGAACACGTGCCGCCCCGCCGCGTACGCCCGGGCGAGCCACAGCCCGCGGCGCATGCCGGCCGCCGACGCCGCCGCGTTGTGCAGCCGCGCCACCCGCAGCAGCGTCATCATCCGCGCCACCCCGTGCGGGCTCGGCTCACCGACCGGCACCGCGTACGCGGAGTCGAGGCCGATCTCGGCGGTCGGCAGCGCCCGGGTGCCGAGCTTGTCCTTGAGCCGGTGCACCCGTACGCCGGGGGCGGGGGCGTCGGGGGCGAGCCCGGCGCCGAGCGGCGAGTCCGCGGCGTACCGGGGGACGAGGAACGGGGTCAGCCCGTCCATGCCGTCCGGCCGGGCCAGCGCCACGGCCATCGCCGAGTCGGCCGCCGAGCAGAACCACTTCTCGCCGGTGAGCCGCCAGCCGTCGGCGCCGCGCGCGGCCACCGTCGTACTGCCGGAGATGTCGGAGCCGCCCTGCGCCTCGGTCATCCACTGGCCGCTGGTGACGGCCACGTCCGGGTCGGTGGCGGTCAACCGCGGCAGCCACGCCTCGCGCAGCGCCGGGTCGGTGTCCGGGTGCGACAGCAGCGCCGACGCGCCGTCGGCCATCGCCACCGGGCAGTTGAACGTCGCCGACTCCGGCCCGTACAGGTACAGCAGCCCGTACTGCACGACGCGGGTCGCCGCGCCCCACACCGCGCGCGCCTGCGCCTGGTACGGCAGGGCCACGAGCGCGTGCCGGGCCGCCGCGGCGCGCAGCGTGTCCCAGCCGGGCGCGGCCTCGATGCGGTCGATCCGCGCGCCGAACGCGTCGTACCGGCGCAGTACCGGCGGGTGGTTCTCGGCGTCGTGGTGTGCCGCGCGCAGCGGCCCGTGGGCGTCGGCGGCCAGCTCGGTGAGGCGGCCGCGGGCGGCGGCGTGCCCGTCGTCGCCGAGCAGCCGGTCCAGCCAGGTACGCAGCACGGTGTCCGCGGCGTACAGGTCGGGCAGGTCGGGGTAGGTCTGCACGTACCGGTCCATGCGTGCAGTCTGCCAGCTCCGGTTACCGATGAGTAGCCCAAAGGTGGTACCTGTCGGTTTGTGCGGTGCCCTAGGGTCATCGGTGGACATTCCGCACAGTTGCGCCGACTGTGCGCGAGCAGCGAGGGGACCGCCATGACCGTCGAGCCGCCCACCCCACCAGCACCCACCCAGCGCCGCGGCGACGACCCGGCGTCCACCGCCGAACACCGCGCCGACCTGGTACTCGAAGGCGGCGGCGTCAAGGGCATCGGCCTGCTCGGCGCGATCGTCGGCCTCGCCGAGCGGGGCTACACGTTCCCGCGGATCGCCGGCACGTCGGCCGGTGCCATCGCCGGTTCGCTGACCGCCGCGTCGCTGCGCGCCGGCCGCCCGCTGGAGGACCTGGTCGAACTGATGGAGTCGCTGGACTACCGGCGCTTCGCCGACGCGACCCTGCTCGACCGGTTCGGCCCCGTCGGCAAGGGCGTCGAGCTGCTGCTGCACGACGGCATCTACAAGGGCGACTACGCGCTGGCCTGGATCCGCGACCAGCTCGCCGAGTTGGGTGTGCACACCTGGGGCGACCTGCGCATCGACGACGACCCCGACACCGGCCTGCCCCCCGACCGCCGCTACCGGCTCGTCGTCACCGCCTCCGACCTGTCCCGCGGCCAGCTCGTCCGGCTGCCCTGGGACTACCACCAGTACGGGCTGGACGCCGACAGCCAGCCCGTCGCCCCCGCCGTACGGGCGTCGATGTCGGTGCCGTTCTTCTTCCGGCCGGTCACCCTGCGCGCCGGGCAGGGCCTCGGGGAATGCACGCTGGTCGACGGTGGGCTGCTGTCGAACTTCCCGATCGAGATCTTCGACCGCAGCGACGAGAAGCCGCCCCGCTGGCCCACGTACGGGGTGAAGCTGTCCGCGCGGCGCGACGCCCGGCAGGTCAGCCACAAGGTCGACGGCCCCGTCGACCTGGCCCTGGCCGCGCTGCACACGCTGATGGACGCGCACGACGCGTACCACCTGGACGACGAGCACGTCACGGCCCGCACCGTGTTCGTCGACACCGACAAGGTCTCCGGCCTCGACTTCGGCATCGACCGCGAAACCCAGCAGACGCTGTACGCGACGGGCCGGCGCGCCGCCGAGACGTTCCTGGGCCGGCTGCCGGCCGCTCAGCCCAGCGGCAGCTGACCGGCCGTCGGCGCCGCCGGGCCCAGGTCACCCGACCGGTAGTGGGCTCGGCACAGCACCTGGTAGCGCACCGGGTCGTCGCCGCCGGTGTCGCCGGTCAACACCTGCGCCCCCTCGCGTACGACCCGGTTGCCGACGACGCGGCCGTTGAGCTGGCCGCGCCGCCCGCACCAGCACAGCACCTCCACCTGCAGCCGGTACACCCCGTCGGCCAGTTCCAGCAGCCGTTTCGTCGCCGGGAACAGTTCGCTGCGGAAGTCGGTGGCCAGACCGAACGCGTACACGTCGACGTCGGACTCGTCGACCAGGTCGGCGAGCTGCTCGACCTGCTCCAGGCTGTAGAACTGCGCCTCGTCGCAGATCAGGTAGTCGACGCGCCGTCCGCGCGCCCACTCGCCGCGGACCAGGTCCCGCAGGTCCAGGACGTCGGTGACCTCGATGGCGCGCCGGTCCAAACCGATCCGGCTGGAGATCCGCGGCTGGCCGGACCGGTCCAGCCGGGTCAGCAGCAGCCCGCGGCGGCCCTGCCGGGCGTGGTTGTGGTCCATCTGCAGCGCCAGCGTCGACTTGCCGCAGTCCATCGGGCCGTAGAAGAACTTCAACGTGGCCTGCTGGCAGGACCGGTCGTGCGCGCCGGCATGCCGCGGTACGGGCACGGCCAGCGCGCTCGGGTCATCGGAGGTCACGACCGCACAGCCTAGAGGCCGGTACGGTCGCGTCTCCCGGCCGGGCTCACAGCAGCCGCGGCGGCGTGTTGCCCGCGGCCTGGATCGCCCGGCGCATCGGCACCGCGGCCAGCAGTACGAAGCCGAGCACGAAGAACACCAGCAGCGACACGATGCCCAGCCGGTAGTTGAACGTGAACTGGTACACCAGCCCGAACAGCAGGCTGCCCAGCCAGCTCGTGCCCTTGTCGCCGATGGCGTAGATGCCGAAGTACTCGGCTTCCTTGCCGGTCGGGATGAGCTGCGAGTACAGCGAACGGGACAGGGCCTGGCTGCCGCCCATCACCAGACCGATCGCCACGCCGAGCCCGATGAACGGCAGCGCCTTGCCGGCGGGCAACCAGAACGCGGTGACGATGACCGCGATCCAGCACACCAGCGCGATCAGTACGGTCTTGCGCGCGCCGATCAGCTTCGCCAGCCGGCCCAGCAGCAGCGCCCCGCCGAACGCGACGATCTGCACCACCAGGATCGTCACCAGCAGCACCGCCTGCGACAGCTGCAGCTGGTTGGTGCCGTACACGCTGGCCTGCGAGATGACCGTCTGGATGCCGTCGTTGTAGATCAGGAACGCGACGAGGAAGAACACCGTCAGCGGGAAGCTCTTCACCAGCCCGCGCAGGGTGCCGCCGAGCTGCCGGAACCCGGCGCCGAGCACGCTGCCGCGCGTCGGCATCTCCGCGACCGGCTCGTGCCGCTCCGGCAGCAGGAAGACCGTCACCAGCGTGAAGCCGCCCCACCACAGCCCGGCCGCGACGATGCAGTAGCGGGCGACGGTGAGCGTGTCGCCGAGCTTCAGCAGGTTCGCCACCAGGCTCAACGCCAGCAGAAGGCCGCCGCCCAGGTAGCCGAACGACCAGCCGATCGACGAGATCGAGTCGCGCTTCTCCGGCCCCGCCAGCTGCGGCAGGAACGAGTTGTACACGACCGTCGCCGCGCCCAGCGAGATGTTCGCGACCAGGAACAGCACCCCGCCCAGCAGGTACCGGCCGCCGGTGACGAAGACCATCGCCGTGGTCGCCGCGGCCCCCACGTACGCGAAGACGACGAGCATCCGCTTCTTGTGCGCCGACCGGTCCGCCAGCGCACCCACGACCGGCAGCACCACGACCGTCAGCAGCGTCGAGATCGCCACCAGGTACGAGAAGTACGAGCCGGGGGCGACGGGGATGCCCAGCGGGTGCACGTACCGGTTGGTGCAGGCGTCACCGGCGCCGCAGCCGGCGGCCACCTTCGTCACCGCGATCAGGTACGGCCCGAGGAACACGGTGGACACCACCGTGATGAACGCGTGGTTGGCCCAGTCGTAGAAGTACCAGCCGATCCGGTCGCGGCGGCTGGAGGTCAGCCCCGGTACCGGTGCGTCGACACCGACGGTCACGTTGATCTCCGTTGCGGAAGAGGGGGACGCTCAGCGTGCCAGCAGCGCGCGAGGTTCAGGTGTCCCACCGGCCACGGCTCAGTAACACGTCGCGCAGGACCTCGATCCGGTCGGTCATGATCCCGTCGACGCCGAGGTCCAGCAGCCGGTTCATCTCGTCCGGGTCGTCGATCGTCCACACGTGCACCTGCATCCCGAGCCGGTGCGCGTACGTGACGAACGACCGGTCCACGACACGCACCGGGCCGAACCGTACCGGCACCTGTACGGCCGGTACGCCCGGCGTCAGCCCCAGCATCCCGCGCCGGCCGAGCGCCGCCAAGCGCAGCCGGGCCACCTCGGCCGGGCCGAGCGACGTCGCCAGCCGCGGCCCCAACGCGCGCCGCACGTACGCCAGGCGCCGGTCGGAGAACGACGCGACCAGCACCCGTTCCAGCGCGCCGGTGTGCCGGATCGCGTCGATCAGCGGCCGGACCGCCGGCCACGCCTTGACGTCCAGGTTGAACCGCAGGGCCGGCCAGGCGCCCAGAACGTCCACCAGCCGCGGTACGGCCTGCTCGCCGCCGACCCGGATCGTCGCCAGGTCCGCCCAGCGCAGCGCGCCGACGCGTTCCTGCCGGCCGGCCACCCGGTGCAGGCTCGCATCGTGCAGGATCACCGGTACGCCGTCCGCGGTGGCCTGCACGTCGGTCTCCAGGTACCGGTAGCCGAGAGTGACAGCGCGTTGAAAGGCGGCGGTGGTGTTCTCGTCGCCGTCGGCCGCGCCGCCCCGGTGCGCGAACGCCAACGGCAACGCAGAGTCCAGGTACGGATACCCGGCGCGGTGGGTGTCCCGGGGGTTCGGCTGCTCGCTCACGGGTGGAGTATCCCCGCTTCCGCCCGGCTCGTGGCGACCCGCCCCGCCGGCGCGGCATGGACGGGCATACGGGCAGTATCGTGTGCCCCGGGAAGGAGATCTTGTATGCGCGTGCTCGGAATCGACTTCGGCACGTCGAACACCGTGGCCATGTTGAGGATGCCTGATGGCAGGGTCCGGCCACTGTTGTTCGACGGGTCGCCGTTGCTGCCCTCCTCGGTCTACCTCGCGCCTGACGGGCGGATGTTGGTGGGCCGGGACGCTGAGCGCAACGCCCGGGTCGACCCCACCCGGTTCGAGCCGAATCCCAAGCGGCGCATCGACGACGGCACCATTTTCCTGGGCGACCAGGAGATCCCGGTGCCGCGCGTCATCGCGTACGTGTTGGAGCAGGTGATCACGGAGGCTCGCCGGCAGATCGGCGGCATGCCCGAGCAGTTGCGGATGACGCACCCGGCCCGATGGGGGGAGCGGCGGCGCAGCCTGCTCGTGGAGGGGGCCCGGCTCGCCGGCCTGCCCCGCCCGCAGCTGATCGCCGAGCCCGTCGGCGCCGCGTCGTACTTCACGGCCGTGCTGGGCACCGCCGTCCCGGTCGGCCGTTCCCTGGCCATCTACGACCTGGGCGGCGGCACGTTCGACGCCACCGTGGTGCGGCGTACCCAGTCCGGGTTCGAGGTGCTGGCCGAGGAGGGCCTGCCCGACGTGGGCGGCCTGGACTTCGACCACGCGATCGTCGAACACCTCGGCCGGACGTACTCGCAGTCCCACCCGGACGTGTGGGCCCGGCTGATCACGCCGCGGGAGTCCGGCGACCGCCGCTACCGCCGCATGCTGTACGAGGACGTCCGCGGCGCGAAGGAGATGCTGTCGCGTACCTCCAGCGCCGACATCCACCTGCCCGCGCTGGAGGTCGACGCCCACATCACCCGCGAGGAGATGGAGGGGCTGATCCGCCCGCACCTGGAGCGGACGGTCGAGTGCCTGCAGCGCACCATCTCCGAGGCCCGGCTGACCCCGCGTGACCTGGTCGGCATCTTCCTGGTCGGCGGCTCCAGCCGGATCCCGCTCGCCGGGCACCTGGTGCACTCCGGGCTGGGTGTGGCGCCGACCGCGCTGGAGCAGCCGGAGACGGTCGTCGTGGAGGGTTCCCTCGCGGTGGGCGGCCCGCCCGGGCAGCGGCCCGCGCAGGGCATGCCGCCGCGTCCGGCGCAGCCGCAGCGCCCGCCGGTCGGCCCGCAGCCCGGCCCGGTGAACCGCCCGCCGGCCCGCCCGGTGATCCCGAGCCCGCCGCGGCCCGCCCCGCAGGCCGCGCCGCGCCCGCCGGTACAGGCGCCGGCGATGCGCCCGGCCCCGGCGCCGGTCGTGGCCCCGGCCCCGACCCGCCCGATCTCGACGGTTCAGTCCGCTCCGCCCGCGTCGATGGACGACGACGGCTCCTCCAAGCGCTGGTACCAGGAGCCGGCGGTGGTGCTGACCCTGATCGTGGCGGTGCTGCTGGTGCTGGGCTTCGTCGGTCTGCTGATCATCGCCCTGGCGCGGTAGCCGCCCGACTGCACCGTACTGCGGGGTCGACGCGACCCGGGTGCGGTGCGTCGGCTGCTGGCGGGGTTGCCCGACTGGTTCGGCATCCCTGCCGCCATCGAGCCGTACACGGCGGCGCCGCCGACCTACCTGGCGCTCGTCGACGGTACGGCCGTCGGCGTGCTGTTGCTGCGCCGGCGTTTCGCCACCCGCCGGCGAGATCCACCTGGTGGCCGTCGACACACGGGATCGGTCGCCGGGCTCGGTGCGCCGGTCACCGAGCTCACCGCCGAGGGCGTACCGCTGCTGCGCGTGACGACTCGGCAGCAGGTGAACCCGGGGCCGCGGCACCACCTCGGTCACCGGGATCGTCAGCGCCGCCCGTTCGACGCTCGGGCCGAGTGACCCGAGCGTCGGGTGCGGTGCCACGCCGCCTGCAGCTTCCTGCCGCTGGAGATACTGTCCGGGCGATGGCCCGGCAAGCCCTGCCTGCTCAGGGTGCGACCGCTGGGCCGCTGACGCGCGGCCGCACCGAAGACCGAGCGCTCAGGCGCCGGGGCCCCACCAGCGGGCGAGCGAGCTGGTCGCCGGGTCCTCCGAGCCGGCCAGCGCGTGCCACGGGTCGGCGCCGTCGGGCAGTTCCTGCGCGTCGTAGTCGAGCAGGTCCGACGGCGGCGGCGCGGACGTGACCGGGCCGGGCGTGTCGGCGGCGGTGTCGTGCTGCTCGCCGAGTACGGCCGGGTCGCTCCACGGGAAGCCGTCGACGGGCTCCGGCGGTTCGCCGACGTCCAGCTGCGGCGGGAACGGGTCCTCGGCCGCCCAGTGCGGGTCGTCGCCGACCAGGTCGAGGTCCGGCTCGGCACCCGGTACGGGCTCGGCGTGGTCGCCGGCCGGCTCGTCGACGTCGGTGTGCTGCTCGTCCGCCGCGTCGTGCCCGCCGTCGCCGTGCCCGTACTCGTCGGACAGGTCGTTGAACTCCAGCCCCACGCCGTGCTCGCCGCCCGAGGTGTCGTCGGGCTCGTAGCCGTGCTCGTCGTAGCCGTGGCCGTCGAGCTGGTCGCCGTCGGGGTGGCCGGCCGCCGCGTCCTGCTCGCCCGGCGTGTCGGCGAGGTCGCCGCCGCCGTGGTCGGCGTCGAGTTGGTCGCCACCGTGCCCGTCGGCGTACTCGCCGTCGTGGTCGCCGAAGTCCATCGGCCCGTCGTGATCCATGGCCCGTTACCCCCCCTGAGTGTCCGACGGGGCGTCCGGAGCGATGCTCCGGGCCTTGATCAGTACCTCGTCGAGCTGCTTGATGCGGGCCCGCAGCGACTCGCGTTCCTTCTGCAGGTCGGCACGCTTCTTCTGCCGGCTGGTCTTGTCCTCGACCATCGTCTTGTCGATCTCGGCGATCTGGGCGTCGAGCTGCTTGAGCCGCCGCTCGATGGCCTCGTCGAGCGCGAGGGTCAGCGCGTACTGCAGGTCGGTGAAGCGGGTGGCGATGTCGTCGGACAGCGACGCGCGCGCCTCGCCGAGGACTTCCCGCAGCCACACCTTCGCCTGCTGCTTGCTGGCCTGCCCCTTGCGCTTCCACATCATGAACGCGCCGATCGCGAGGCCCACGCCCACGCCGACGACGGGGAACACCACGCCGCCGGCGGCGGCCATGCCGGCCACGGACGCGGCGCCGGCCGCGCCCTGCATCGCCAGCCGGCCCATGCTCACCGCGGAACCGACCGAGGCCATCACGACCATCGAGTTGTCGCCGCCGGACTCCTTCTGCGGCTTGCTGGCCAGCGCGTGCCGCAGCTGCGCGTTGAGCCGGCGCAGTACGTAGTTCAGCTCCTGGGGGCTGAACACGCTGGCGAGGATCCGCTGGCCGATCACCCGGAAGCGGTGCTCCAGCTCGTGCGACAGCCGTACGGACACCGCGTACAGCGCGCGGTCCACCTCGTACGGCAGCTGCTTGTTGTTGGCGCCCTTCTCGATGGACTTGACGAAGTCCTCCTGCAACTTCGTCATGTACTGCCGCAGCCGGCTCTGCGCCTCGACCCGGGCGCGCTGCGTCTCGGTGTTGAGCGCCAGCGACCACTGCTTGGTCTCCGAGCGCTTCCGCGAGTTGACCTTCTGGCGTTCTTCCTTGAGCCGCTCGGCCAGCGCCGGGTCCGGGTCGGCGGACTTCATCCGGTCGCCGACGCCGATGTCGAGCCGCACGAACTCGGTACGCACCGCGCGCAGCGTGTTCGCCGTCTTCAGCGCGGTGCCCTTCGCGGCGAGCCCGATCAGCCCGTGCTGCAGTTCGGCGACGCGGGACTCCTTGACGACCTCGCTGGCCGCCTCCTTCGGCATCTGCAGCGCCAGCTCCGCCAGCCGGGACGACACCGGGAAGAACGGCGCGTTGGCGAACCGGGGTGCGTGCGCCCGCAGCAGCGACCGGTCGTCGTCCAGGATGGTCCGCCACCCCGGGTACGCGTCGATCTTGGTGAGCGCGAACAGCACCATGTTGACGCGCTTGCTGGCCTCGATGAGGAAGTTCAGCTCCGGCTGGGAGAACGGCGCGGAGGCGTCCACCACGAACAGCAGCGCGGTGGCCCGTTCCACGGCGTCCAGCGCCACCTCGGCGTGCAGCGAGTCCAGTCCACCGACGCCCGGGGTGTCCATGAGCGTCGCGTACTGCAGCATCGGCGCGGTGTGGAAGATCTCCAGCCGGCGCGGCGGGCGGATCCCGTCGGGCAGGTTGCCCAGCACGGTGCCGTAGTCGCGGACGTCTTCCATGCGCAGCGGGATCGGGTCCTCCCGCCCCGGCACGTACGCCCGGGCGGCGACCTGCGAGCCGTGCACGAACTCCAGGTACGAGCTGGTCGCGACGGCGGCGTCGACCGGCGACAGGTTCGGCACCCCGACCAGCGCGTTGGTCAGGGAACTCTTGCCGCGCTTCGTTTCGCCGACGATCACGATGCTGGGTACGGTCTGCTCGCGGCGGCGCAGCACGTCCATGTCGGACGCGGCGTCGGGGTCGATGCGGCGCAGGTGCGCCAGCCCGCCGTCGACGGCGGCGCGCAGCGCCTTCTCCAGCGCGGCGTTCGCGGCGGCCTCGTTGGTCTTGGCCGGGGCGCTCACTGGCGACCATCCTCCTTGTAGACGGTGACGACGGGGGCGCGCAGCACGACGCCGCGGTCCACGTAGCCGGGTACCTCGACGGCGGCGATCGTGCCGGCCTGCTGCGGGTCGCGGGTCGGCGTGGCGCCGCCGGCCTCGTGGTGCGCCGGGTCGAACCGCACCCCGACCGGTGCGACCGTGGTGACACCCACGTCGGACAGGGCCCGGCCGAGCGTGTCGGCGATCGCCTTGCTGGTGGCGCGGTCCCGCACGTACACGCAGGTCTGGACGAGGCTGCCGCGCTCGGACTCGGCCTGCTCCAGGCGCTGCGCGAGGCCGGGGTCGCCGCCGGCGGCGGGCGGCGCGGACGCCACGGCCGGCGCGGTGCGGTCCTCCCGGCGGCCCATGAACAGGAACGCCACGGCCGCGCCGCCTGCGATCGCCGAGCCGGCGAACCCGACGGCTGCGGTCTTCACCGAGAAGCTGCTGTCGCAGGCGCCGGACTGGCTGACGATCGTCTTCTGGTTCTGGTCGTCGTGCTTGTCGCCGAGGCCCTGACCGGGCCCGCCACCGGGGTTCTGCCCGGCCGGCACGCTCTTCACCTCCTGTACGCAGGTGCCGGCCTGCGCGCCGACCCAGCCGGCGACGATGCCGGTGAGCACCGCGACGATCGCGGCTATGCCGGCGGCGATGACGCGAAGGTTGCTGGTGGACATCGAAGCTCCTTTACGCGAAAGCGCGTCGCGAATCTGCTGGCTCAGGCGGGTTGCTGTCTGACCTGCTGGGACAGCAGGTAGAAGCCGCGGTGGACGACGTGGGCGATGCGGGCCTGCGCGGGGCTGGCGCCGGCCACCGCGAACGCCCGCCAGCGGGTCGCGGCCTCCAGTGCGGCCTTGGCCATCTGGTCGGCGGGTGCGCCGTTCATGCCGAGGATCCAGGCCGGGTCGTCGGACAGGGCGAGCCGGGTCAGCTCGTTCTCCATCTCGTCCGGCAGGTCGACCGAACCGGTGGTGACCTGCTGCGCCACGTCCAGCATCCGCAGCCGGTGGTACTCGGGCTGCTGGAGCACCCGTTCGACGGCGTCGCGCAGCAGTTCCCGGTCCGGGGGCCGCTCGGCGTGCCCGGCGATCTTCTCCAGGCTGGTCAGCGCCCATCCGGCCTTGATCGCGTCGGTACGCCAGCGGAACGCCTGCTCCAGCGTGCTGCGGGCGCGGGGGAACCCGGAGGCGAGGAACAGCCGCCGGACCAGTTCGCCGGTGGCCAGGGTCGGCTCGGCGACGAACTGCGCGACGGCGAACGAGATCCCGTAGATGTCCAGCAGCCGTAGCAGCCGGTTGCGCTGCTCGCGGGAGACCTCGCAGTCGCGGGCGGTGAACAGGTCGACGGAGGCCAGCAGTACCTGCCGGTCGGTGTCGGACATGCTCGCGATGGTGCGCAGTGCCTCGCAGTCGGCGGCGGTGAGCCTGCCGGCCTCGGTGGTCTCGGCGAGCAGCCCGATGACGGGCACCACGTCGGAGACCACCCGGCG
Source organism: Actinocatenispora rupis (assembly GCF_016861975.1). Taxonomy (GTDB): domain Bacteria; phylum Actinomycetota; class Actinomycetes; order Mycobacteriales; family Micromonosporaceae; genus Actinocatenispora; species Actinocatenispora rupis. The sequence goes on from NZ_BOMB01000019.1 coordinate 268,797, forward strand.
CAGCACCTGGCCCTGTGCCTGGGCGAGCGGCCCCGCCACCGGCCAGGGGTCGCCGGTGCCGGCGAGCTTGTCCACCTTGTTGAACAGGCCGAGGGAGTTGATCGGGTTGCTCGACAGCTTCGACGACATCGACCGGAACGACTCCAGCGCCTGCAGGTCGTCCTCGCGTACGGACTGGGTGAACACGTACACGATGGCCTCGGCGCCGGACAGCGCGCCGGCGGAGTCGTCGTCGATGTCGTCGTCGATCGGCGCCTCGTTGAACAGGAACTTGCGGGCCTCGTCGGAGATGGACGCGTTGGTCGACGACAGGCCGGGCGTGTCGACGACGGTCAGGTCCCGCAGCCGGTCGGAGGTGAGCGTGACGTCCACGTACGCCACGTCGTCGCGGGCGATCCCGAGCTTCTGCGGGATCATCCCGGACTCGTCCAGCGGCAGGCTCGCCCGGGAACCGTCCCGGCGCACCACGTCGACGCGGTCGGCCGTGCCGTACCGGAACTGAGTGACCAGCCGGGTGCACTCACCGACCTCGGTCTGCGCGACACGCCGGCCGATCAGCGAGTTGACCAGCGTGGACTTCCCGGACTTGAGTCGCCCGGCGATCGCGACCCGCAGCGGCTCGCCGAGGCGGCGCTGCACGTCGGCGACCGAGGCCCGGGTGTTACCGGCCAGCCGTGGCCCGGACTCCGCGCAGAGCGCCTGCACCCGGGAACTGAGTGGACCGGAGCTCATGCCGGGAGGCCCACGTCGCTGCTCGTGGTGTCGCCACCACGGGGCGCGTCGGCTCGCCCGCCGCTGTCCACGTCAGTCATGGCCGCTGGTACCTCCCACTACTCTGGTGTCAGGTTCGGTGGCGTGGCCGGCGCTCACCGGCCACAACCCTAGGCATATCCTCACCGACCTAGGATCCCGGATTCGTGCCAGCCCGCGGGGGGAGGCCCACGTGCGTGACGCGCCTGCTGGTCGGGCTGCCGTCGAACCACCGGTGCCGGACCGGCAGCCCGCCGGGGACGCCGATCCGGTGCGTACTCTGCTGTCCCGGCTGGCGCTGCCCGGCCTGGTGGTCGTGACGGGTGCGCCGGGCGCCGGCCGCAGTACGGCTCTGCGTGCGATCGCCGAATCCTTCCCGGGTGTCGTGAGTGCCGGTGGTGGCCTGGCGATCTTACGCACCGTCCCCGCGCTGGCGTTGTCGCGTGCCGTACGTGCCCGCCTGCCGGTCGAGGATGCGGCGCTGACCGCCGAGGCGGTCCGCTCCCGGGTGCGCGGCGGGCTGCTGGTCGTCGACGACGTGCAGTGGGCCGATCCGCTGACCCTGGCGACGCTGCCGGCGCTGGCCGCGCACTGCCGGGTCCTGGTCGCCCTGCGTACGCCGCACCGGCTGCCGGAGGCCGCCGTGCGCGCCCTGCGGGACGCGGCCGCCGAGTGGGTGGCGCTGCCACCGCTGAGCCCGACGCAGGCCACCGAGCTGGCCCGGCGTACGGCACCGGGGTTGGGGCCGGCGGGCGTGGCCGAGGTGGTGGCGCGTGCCGGTGGCGTACCGCTGGCGGTGGAGGCGCTGGCGCGACACGCGGTGACGCATCCGGAGTCGGTGTCGGCGCCGCCGCAGTCCGACACCCGTGGCGAGGCGGGCACCGTCGCGCACGCCGTGGCCGAGGCGCTGGCGGACCTGACCCGCCCGGCGCGTACGGCGATGGCGGCGCTGGGGATGCTGCGCCGTCCGGCCGGCCGCGGCCTGCTCGGGCCGGGCGTGGACGAGCTGACCGAGGCGGGCCTGGTCACCACCGAGGACGATCCGGCGGGCGGGGCGCCGCTGCTGGCCGCCGTCTCGCCGTACGTGGCGGAGGTGGCCGCCGGGCTGCTGACCGCCGACGAGCGCGCCGGGCTGCACCGCCGACTCGCCGATCTGGTACCGGATGCGGAGGCGGCCCGGCACCTGGCCGCGGCCGGTGACGACGAGCCTGCATACCGGCGGGCGCTGGCCGCGGCGGCGGCCGCCGACACCGCCGGTGAGCGCGCCGACCTGCTGCTGCTGGCCTGCGGGCTGCCCGGCGCCGAGCCGCGCCCGGTGGTACGGCGGGACGCGGCGGCCGCGGCGTTGGAGGTGGGCCGGCCGCGTGCCGCGCTGCGTGCCCTCGGTGACGCCGAGGACCCCGACACGGCCGTGCTGCGCGGTGAGGCGCTGCTGCAGCTGGGTGACGCGGCCGGCGCGGTCGCCGCGGTGACCGTCGTACCGGATGCGGCCGGTGCCGACGTGGTGGCCGCCCGGGACCGGGTGCTGCTGCTGGGCGCGCTGAGTACCGACACCGACCGGGCGGTGGAGCTGGCGGCCGCGGCGATCGGCCGGCACGGCGCGACGCCGGAGCACACCGGGCTGCGCGCCGCGCTGGCCGCGGTCGACGCGGCCCGCCGCGCCCCGGCCTGGGAGCGTGCGCTGGCCACCGCGACCGCCGCCGCCGGTACGGCCGGCGACGCGCTCGCGGCCCGGTGGAGCGCGTGGCTGCTGGTGGAGACGCTCGCCGCGGACGGCCGGCTGGCCGAGGCGGCGGACAACGCCCGGCTCGCCGCGGACGCCTGCGCCGCCGACCTGGCGTACTCGTGGCAGACCCGGTTCGTGGCGGCGGAGCTGTGGTGCACGGCGCTGCGCGGCGAGCAGCTCGACGACGTGGTACGCCGGGCGGTGGGCCTGGTGGACCGGACGCTGCCCGCGGTGGCCCACGGGTACGCGACGGCGGCGGCGAGCCTGGCCGAGGCGGACGGCGGGCTGCTGGCCTCCGCGCGGGCCCGGCTGGCGGCGCGTCCGGCGCGGGCCGCGGCGAGCGTGG
>NZ_BOMB01000020.1 GCF_016861975.1 Actinocatenispora rupis
GAGGCGGACGGCGGGCTGCTGGCCTCCGCGCGGGCCCGGCTGGCGGCGCGTCCGGCGCGGGCCGCGGCGAGCGTGGCGGGCCTGCTGGACTGGGTGGCGGCGGAGGCGGCGTGGCTGGACGGCCAGCCGGAGCCGCCGGACGCGGGCGATCTGCCGGCGGCGCGGCTGCCGCTGCTGTCCGGGCTGAGTCAGATCACCGGCCGCTGGGTGGCGTACGACCGGTCGGCGAACACGCCCGTCGAGGCGCCCGACGGGGACGTACCGGCGCCGGTGGCGGCGACCCTGTCGGCGTGGCGGGCGGTGGGTACCGATCCGGGCCGGGTGGCGCAGTTCGATCCGGCGGCCTCGGCGTGGCACGACGTGGCGCGCCGCGAGGAGGTCCGTTGCCTGCTCGCCCACGGCCTGTACGCGACGGACGCCGCCGACGCGGTGCCGCCGCTGCTGCGGGCCGAGCAGCTCGCCGAGCAGGCCGGCCTGGTGGTGCTGCTGGGCCGCACGCGGCGGGCGCTGCGCCGGCACGCGGTACGGAGGGAGATCCGCGGCCCGCGCGCCGGCAGCGATCTGACCGACCGGGAGCGCGAGGTGCTGAAACTGGTCGCGCAGGGCGAGCCGACCCGCCGGATCGCGGGGCTGCTGGGCATCTCCCGGGAGACGGTCGAGACGCACATCCGGGCCGGTATGCGCAAGCTGGGCGCCAAGACCCGTACGGAGGCGGCCGGGTTGGCGTTGGAGCTGTTGTCGTGAGTACGCAGGGCCCGGACCACGCCCGCCCTCCGCGGTACCTGGTGGCCAACGCCGCGGAGGCCACGACGGTGCTGCGGCGACTGGCCCGGGCTGGCTGGCGTACCCGGGAGGGTTTCGCGCTGCCGGAGGCCGGCTGGGACGTGGCCGAGCAGGGGCTGGTGCTGTTCGGCCGGGTGCCGGACATGGACACCGCGGCGCTGGCGGTGTTGGCCGCGGCGCGCGGCGCGGGCGTGGTGGTGATCGGCGACGACCAGGCGGAGACGGGTCGCGCGGTGCTGGCCGACCTGTCGCGGATCGGCGCGGTGCTCACCGATCCGAACGCCGACCCCGCGACCGAGCAGGCCGCCGAGTCCGGTGGCGACGATCTGCCGCTGACCGACGAGCAGCGTCAGCTGCTGGACCGGCTGGGCGCGGGGGAGACGATCGCGGCGGCGGCGGAGGCGGAGTTCCTGTCGTTGCGTACGGCGAACCGGCGCATCGCCGAGGCGCGTAAGGCGCTCGGGGTGCGGACCACGCGGGAGGCGGTCCTGACGTACCTGCGGGCCACCCGCGGCGACGCCTGATCCTGTACCCCTGAGCTGGGGCTTCGGTGCGTCCACTGTGGACCTGAGGGGCCCTGCGGCCCAATGTGGGTGATCCCCCGACACTCGGTCTCTACGTCATGTAGAATCTTCTACGAACCGTAGAAGATCTTGCGTGGATCAGCGTCCGGGGGGACCTGTGGACCACTTGGAACTCGCCCGCTGGCAGTTCGGCATCACCACCGTCTACCACTTCCTGTTCGTACCCCTGACCATCGGGCTGTCGTTCCTGGTCGCCGGACTGCAGACCGCCTGGGTACGCACCGGGCACGAACGGTGGCTCAAACTCACCAAGTTCTACAGCAAGCTGTTCCTGATCAACTTCGCGATGGGCGTGGTCACCGGCATCGTGCAGGAGTTCCAGTTCGGCATGAACTGGAGCGACTACTCCCGCTTCGTCGGCGACATCTTCGGCGCACCGCTGGCCATCGAGGGCCTGCTCGCGTTCTTCCTCGAATCCACGTTCCTCGGCCTGTGGATCTTCGGCTGGGACCGCCTGCCCAAGCGCATCCACCTGGCCTGCATCTGGATCGCCGCGTTCGGCACCGCCCTGTCCGCCTACTTCATCCTCGCCGCGAACTCGTTCATGCAGCACCCCGTCGGGTACCGCATCAACCCGGCCACGCACCGCGCCGAACTGACCGACTTCTGGGCGGTCATGACCAACTCCACCAACCTGGTCACGTTCCCGCACACCCTCGCCGCGTCGTTCCTCACCGGCGGGGGACTGGTCGCGGCCGTCGCGTTCTGGCACCTGCGCAAGCGGGGCCGCGACGACGACCAGCACGTCGCGTTCCGGTCCGCCGCCCGGGTCGGGACCGTCACCGTACTGATCTCCGCCATCGCGCTCGCGGTCACCGGCGACATCCAGGGCAAGATCATGACCGAGCAGCAGCCCATGAAGATGGCCGCCGCCGAAGCCCTCTACGACACCGAACAACCCGCCTCGTTCTCGATCGTCACCATCGGCAGCCTCGACGGCAAACACGAGGTGTACGCGGTCAAACTGCCGCGCCTGCTGTCCTTCCTGGCCACCGGCCACTTCGACGGCAAGGTCCAGGGCATCAACAACATCCAGGCCGAGTACCAGAAGCTCTACGGGCCCGGCTCCTACACCCCGATCATCCCCGTCACGTACTGGAGCTTCCGGCTGATGATCGGCCTGGGCATGCTCGCCGCCCTGCTCGCACTGCTCGCCCTGTGGGCACTGCGCCGCGGCCGTACACCCCGCTCCCGCATCCTCTACGGGCTGATCCTCGCCATCCCGCTGCTGCCGCTCGCCGCGAACTCGTTCGGCTGGATCTTCACCGAGATGGGCCGCCAACCGTGGCTGGTGTTCGGGCAACTGCGCACCGCCAACGGCGTCTCACCCGGCACCAGCAGCGGCGAGGTCCTCACCTCCCTGATCGTGTTCACCGTCCTGTACGGGGTGCTCGCCGTCATCGAGGTCGGCCTGCTGCTGAAGTTCATCCGCCGCGGGCTGCCCGACACCAGCCCACCCACCGACTCCGGCACCGACAAGCCCATGGCCTTCGCGTACTAGAGGGGGAGACGTGACCCTGACCACCCTGTGGTTCCTGATCATCGCGTTCCTGTGGGTCGGCTACTTCGTCCTCGAAGGGTTCGACTTTGGCGTCGGCATGCTCCTGCCGTACGTGGGGCGCGACGAGACCGCCCGCCGCGTCGCCATCAACACCATCGGCCCCGTCTGGGACGGCAACGAAGTGTGGGTGATCGTCGCCGGCGGCGCCACGTTCGCCGCGTTCCCCGAGTGGTACGCCACCCTGTTCTCCGGCTTCTACCTGCCGCTGCTGGTCATCCTCGCCGCCCTCATCTGCCGCGGCGTCGCCTTCGAGTTCCGCGGCACCCGCGACGACCCGCGCTGGCGGGCCCGCTGGGACAAGGCCATCTTCTTCGGCTCCCTGCTGCCCGCACTGTTGTGGGGCGTCGCGTTCGGCAACATCGTGCGCGGCGTACCGCTCGACGCCCGACACGAGTACGCCGGCACCGTGCTCACCCTGCTCAACCCGTACGCGCTGCTCGCCGGGCTCACCACGCTGACCCTGTTCGCCACGCACGGCGCCGTCTTCCTCGCCCTCAAGACCCACGGCGAGGTCCGCGACACCGCCCGCCGCGCCGCCCTGCCCCTCGGCATCGTCGCCGCCGTCGCCGCCGTCGGGTTCCTCGTCTGGACCGCCGTCCTGCGCGGCAACCTCGCCAGCTCCCTGATCGCCGCCGCCGCGGCACTCGCCCTGCTCACCGGGCTCGCCGCCACCCGCGCAGGCCGCGACGGCATCGCCTTCACCGGCACCGCCGCCGCCATCGGACTCGCCGTGATCAGCCTGTTCACCGCCCTCTACCCGAACGTCATGCCCGCCACCGACCCCGCACACAGCCTCACCATCCACAACGCGTCCTCCACCCCGTACACGCTGCGCGTCATGTCCTGGGTGGCGCTCGTGTTCACCCCCCTCGTCCTCGCCTACCAGACCTGGACGTACTGGGTGTTCCGCCGACGCCTCGGCCGTACCGACATCCCCGGCGGCGATGCGGCGTGACACCCGTCGACCCGCGCCTGCTCCGGTACGCCCGCGCCACCGCCGGCCACCTCGCCGTCCTGGTCGCCTTCGGCGCCGCCACCGCAGCACTGGTCATCACCCAGGCCGGGCTGCTCGCCGACACCATCGCCGGCGTCATCGAGCACGGCACCACCCTCGCCGCGCTCGGTACCCCGCTCGTCCTGCTCGCCGCCGTCATCGCCGCCCGCGCCGTCATCGCCTGGGCCACCGAAGCCGAAGGACACCGCGCCTCCGCCCGCGTCAAGTCCACCCTGCGCCGCCGACTGCTCGCCCACGTCGTCGACCTCGGCCCCGCCCACCTCACCGACCGACGTACCGGCCGGCTCGTCACCCTCGCCACCACCGGCATCGACGCCCTCGACGGCTACTTCGCCAAGTACCTGCCGCAGCTGGTCCTCGCCGTCGTCGTCCCCGCCGCCATCCTCGCCCGCGTCCTGCCCGCCGACCCGATCGCCGCCATCACCATCGCCGCCACCCTGCCCCTGATCCCCGTCTTCATGATCCTCATCGGCCTCGCCACCCGCGCCGCCACCCGAAACCGGTACGACGCCCTCACCCGCCTCGCCCACCATTTCCTCGACGTCGTCGCCGGCCTGCCCACCCTCAAGGTCTTCGGCCGCGCCACCCACCAGGCCGACACCATCCGCCGCATCACCGACCGGTACCGAAAGAGCACCCTGGCCACCCTGCGTATCGCGTTCCTGTCCGCGCTCGTTCTCGAACTGATCGCAACCCTGTCCGTCGCGCTCGTCGCCGTCGGCATCGGACTGCGCCTCGTCGGCGGACACCTCGACCTGCGTACCGCGCTGCTCGTGCTGATCCTCGCCCCCGAGGCGTACCTGCCGCTGCGGGCGGTCGGCACCCACTACCACGCCAGCGCCGACGGGCTCACCGCAGCGGAGGAGGTCTTCACCGTGCTCGACACCCCCCGGCCCGACACCGGACGCGCCGCACCACCCGCCGACGTCACCGACCTGACCGTCGACGCCGTCACCGTCACCCACCCCGACCGGCCCGAACCCGCACCCGACGCCGCCAGCCTGCACCTCACCCGCGGCCACATCGTCGCCGTCACCGGCCCCTCCGGCGCCGGCAAGTCCACCCTCCTGTCGGTACTGCTCGGCTTCACCCCGCCCGACTCCGGCCGCGTCCTCGTCAACGGACACGACCTCGCCACCCTCGACCCCGACCGGTGGCGCCGACACGTCGGCTGGGCCGCCCAACAGCCGTACCTGTTCACCGGCACCGTCGCCGACAACATCCGCCTCGGCGCACCCACCGCACCCGACACCGACGTGACCGCCGCCGCCCGCGACGCCTGCCTCGACGTACCCCTCGACACCCCCGTCGGTGAACGCGGCACCGGGCTGTCCGCCGGCCAACGCCGCCGCGTCGCCCTCGCCCGCGCGTACCTGCGCCACGCCGACCTGCTGCTGCTCGACGAACCCACCGCCGGCCTCGACCCCGACACCGAAGCCCGCGTCCTCGCCCGCCTACGTACGCTCGCCGCCGGCCGCGCCGTCCTGCTCGTCAGCCACCGGCCCGCCGCCCTCGCCGCCGCAGACACCGTCGTCGACCTCACCCCGGCCCTACGATGAGCGGCGACATCCGGCACGTCCTACGCCTCGGCCGTACCGCCCGCGGCCGGTTCACCCTCGCCGTACTCTGCGGCACCGCCGCCACCGGCGCCGCCGTCGCCCTCGGCGGCACCTCCGCCTGGCTCATCGCCCGCGCCGCCCAACACCCACCCGTGCTGTACCTGATGGTCGCCATCGTCGCCGTCCGCGCCTTCGGCCTGTCCCGCGGCGTCTTCCGCTACGCCGAACGGCTCATCGGCCACGACACCGCCCTGCGCGTCCTCGGCCGCCTCCGCGTCACCGTGTACCAACGGCTCGCCGCACTCGCCCCCGCCGGCCTGTCCACCGAACGCTCCGGCGACCTCACCGCCCGGCTGGTCACCGACATCGACAGCCTCGCCGACGTGTGGCTCCGACTCCTGCTGCCCTACACCGTCGCCGGACTCGTCGGCGCCGGCACCGTCGCCTTCACCGCCTGGCTCCTGCCGACCGCCGGGATCGCGCTGGCCGCCACCCTGCTCACCGTCGCGCTCGCCAGCCCCCTTCTCGCCGGCCGGATCAGCCGACACGCCGAAGCCCGCATCGCACCCCTACGCGGCCGGCTCGCCACCCGTACCGTCGACCTGCTCGACGCCACCGCCGAACTCGCCGCACACAACGCCACCACCGCCGCGCTCGCCGACTACGCCGACACCGACCGCGACCTGGCCCGCGCCGAACGCCGCGCCGCCACCGGACAGGGCCTCGCCGCCGCCCTCGCCACCCTCGCCGGCGGCGCCGCCGTCTGGGCCGCCGTCACCCTCGGCACCCCCGCCGTACGCCACGGCACCCTCACCGGACTCCTGTTCGCCGTCCTCGTCCTCACCCCGCTCGCCGTCCACGAGGCGTTCGCCGCACTCCCACCCGCCGCCGCCCAGCTGCCCCGCCTGCGCGGCGCCACCCGCCGCGTACTGGCCATCATGCGCCGACCCGACCCCGTCACCGACCCCACCGACCCCGCCGACGACCCCACCCCGCCGTACCACCTGCGGTTGCGGGGGGTCACCGCCGGCTGGGACCGCGGCGACGTCCTGCACGACCTCGACCTCGACGTACCCGCCGGCGCCCGCATCGCCGTCACCGGACCCTCCGGCAGCGGCAAGTCCACCCTCGCCGCCGTACTCCTGCGCTTCTGCGACCACACCGGCAGCATCACCCTCGCCGGCACCGAACTGTCCACCCTCACCGGCGACACCGTCCGCCGGCACATCGGCCTCTGCGCCCAGGACGTCCACCTGTTCGACACCACCATCGCCGAGAACCTGCGCCTCGCCCGACCCGACGCCACCGACGACGACCTGCACCACGCCCTGACCCGCGCCCGCCTCGACGAGTTCGTCGCCGGCCTGCCCGACGGACTCGACACGTTCGTCGGCGAACACGGCAGCCGGCTGTCCGGGGGACAGGTGCAACGACTCGCCCTCGCCCGCGCCCTGCTCGCCGACCCGCCCGTACTCGTCCTCGACGAACCCACCGAACACCTCGACGAACCCACCGCCGCCGCCCTCACCCGCGACCTGCTCGCCGCCACCGCCGGACGTACCGTCCTGATGCTCACGCACCGGCGCGCCGACCTCGACGCCTTCGACACCGTGTACGACCTGCGTTCCGGCCGGCTCGTCCCCGGCGTGTCCACCACGCCCCACACCCACCGGGACCGTACTTTCGTACCGTGACGCAACCACAACGCTGCACCTGGTGCGGGGGAGAGCTACCCGCAGCCGGCAAACTCGGCCGCCCCCGCCGGTACTGCGGCCAACCCTGCCGCCAGCGCGCCTACGAGCACCGGCACATCGCCGACCGCGCCGGACTCGACGCCGACGCCGTCGTCGTCAGCGCCCGCGAACTCGCCGACCTCCAGGACCGGCTGTTCCAGCTGCGCTGCGCCGTCGAGGACGTCCAGACGGCCCTCGCCGAGGACGCCCCGCGCGCCGAGCTGGCCACCACCGTCGCCAACCTCACCGACAGCGTCGGCTCACTCGACCGGATCTGGGTATCCCCGCGCACCCACTGAAACGTCATATGACGAAACAAGCTGCCGGTGGCACCCGAATCGGGGGAGCAGCACGCACCACCCCGACCCACGTGACAGGCTGACCCGATGGTGGAGTACACCGGACGCGACCTGCGCGGATCCCACTTCCACGAAGTCGACCTCAGCGGCGCACGGTTCCGCAACATCGACCTGACCGGCGCACACATCCGCGGAGCCATCCTCACCGACGCCGACATCACCGGCGACCTCGACAACGTCCGCGTCAACGGCATCGAGATCGGCCCACTCGTCGACGCCGAACTCGACCGCCGGTACCCGGAACGCCGACTCCTGCGACCCACCGACGCCGACGGCTTCCGTACCGCCTGGGACGTCATCGAACGCTCCTGGCCAGCCACCGTCGACCGCGCCCGCCGGTTACCACCCGACGCCCTGCACGTCCGCGTCGACGACGAATGGTCCTTCATCGAAACGCTCCGCCACCTCGTGTTCGTCGTCGACGCCTGGATCAAACGCGCCCTGCTCGACGACCCGGACCCGTACGACCCGCTCGACCTGCCGCACACCGAGATGGCACCCGACCCCGCCGTACCCGACGACCCGGACGCCCGGCCCAGCCTCGACACCATGCTCACCCTGCGCGCCGACCGGACCGCCGTCGTACGCCGCGTCCTGGCCGAGCTCACCGACGAGCGGCTCGCCGGCACCACCGCGGCACTGCCGGCACCGGGGTACCCGCCGGCCGGCACCTACCACGTCCGCCGCTGCCTGCGCGCCGTACTCAACGAGGAATGGGAACACCGGCTCATCGCCGAACGCGACCTCGCAACGCTCGAATCCCACCGGTGACCGCGGCACGCGCCGTGCGCCGATAATCGACATTATGTCAACTAGCGAACGCCGTGCCGCACCCCCGGCGCGAACAGGGCCAGCTCCGCCGCATCCGGCGCCACGAACCACCCCGCGTACTCCGCCAACAACTCCGGCCCGATCCGTACGCCATCCACCCGCGCCGCCAACCGCCGCCGCAACACCGCCAACGGAGCATCCAGGAAACGCAGCTCCACCGGAACACCCAGCGACGCACCCAACCCGCGCAGCTCGTCACGCTCCACCCGCGCCCAGAACCCGAACTCCAGCACCACCGTCACACCCGCAACCGCCAACTCACCCGCCAACGACCGCAGCCGACCCTCCAACCGCGCCCGGAACGGCTCGTCGAACACGTCCACACCCAACTCGGCCAGCCACTCGTCCGGACACAACCGCACCGCGCCCGACTCCGCCAGCCGCCGCGCCAACGTCGTCTTCCCCGACCCCGGCAACCCGCACAACGCCACCAGCCGACCACTCACACCCGCACCGCCCGCACCAGATACGCCCCCGGCAGCCACCCCGCCGACCCGCCCCCGCCGTACAGGCCCGGCACCGGGTACTCGGCCAGCTCCACCAACCGCAGACCCGCCCGTACCAGAGCTGTCACCACATCACCCACCGGCCACAGGAACGACACGAACCGCGTCTCCGCCGACGCCGCCCCCGGCCGCCGTGACCCGTCCAGCGTCGCCACCGGAGTACCCCGGCCGAAGTAGTCGGTCACCGCCCGCAAGCCGTCCGGCCCGCCCGCCGTCGCCTCCCACACCGGATGGTGCTCCCACAACAGGAACACCCCACCCGGCCGCAGCCGCCCCGCCACCACCCGCGCCCACCGGTCCAGGTCCGGCAGCCAACACACCACCCCCGAACTCGCGTACACCACGTCGAAGCCGGTCAGCTCCGGCGGCAGGTCGTACACGTCGGCGGCGACGAACGTGGCCGGCAGACCCGTCTGCGCCGCACGCTCGGCCGCCAGACCCACCGCCACCGCGCTGATGTCCACCCCGACCACGGTCGCTCCCCGCGCCGCCCACGACAGCGACTCGTTGCCCGACGCGCACTGCAGATGCAGCATCCGCCGGCCCGTCACGTCGCCCAGCGCCGCCGCCTCCGGCCCGTCCAGCGTCGACCCACCGGTACGGAAGAACTCGGCCGGCTCGGGTGGACGGTGCGGCGCGATCTCGTCCCACGCCACCCGGTTACCGGCCGTGTACGCCCGCGCGGTGTCCATGGGTCGGGAGGCTAACCGCGCCCCGTTCCGGGTGCGAGCGGATTGTCCCGGCGCATGCACACCCGCAGGTCGGGGTCGAGGCCGCGATCGGCTTCGCTGAGCCGGATGCGGCGTAGTCCGGGCGTCAGGTCGGCGGGGTCGAGGATCCGGAACCCGAGCCGCTGGTAGTACGGGGCGTTGAAAGGCACGTCGCGGAACGTGGTGAGCGTCAGCGCCGGGTACCCGGCGGCGCCGGCGGTGTCGATCAGCCGCGCGCCGAGCCGCTGGTGGGCGTGGTCGGGATGGACGGACACCTGTTCGATGTGCAGGTTCCCGTCGACGGGCTCGGCGATCAGGTACGCGACGGGTGCCGGGTCGGCGGCGACCCAGGCGTGCCCGGCCCGCCGGTACGTGTCGAGTGTCTCGATGCTCGGCGGTTCGTCGTCGGCGATGTCGGTCATGCCGATGGCGGCGAAGTGGCGTCCGGCGGCGCGTTCGATGTCGCGCAGGATGGGCAGGTCGGCGCTGGTGGCGGGCCTGATGTGCATGCTCTCCCCTGGGTGGGACGGGCCGCCCTGTGCCCGTTTTGTGCGCATAATAACGCTTATGTGCGAATCAGGAGCTGGCTGATTCCGGCTCGGTCCCCCGCATCCGGCACACCTCGCCACCGGTCGTCGCCCCGCTCCACAACCGCCCCGCCGTACCCTCCGCCAGATGCTCCTCGTACACCCGCACCTTGTGGCGGATCATGTCCAGGCTGCGCGCCAGCTCCCCCATCCGCTGCCCGATGCGCTCCTCGTGCGCCCGCAGCAGCGCGAGCCGCTCCGACTCGTTGCCACTCCCCTGCCGTACCAGCTCGGTGTACCGGCGGATCTCGGCCAGCGGCATCCCCGACTCACGGAAGCTGACGCACAGGGCGAGCCAGTCGACGTCGTGCTCGTCGTACACCCGGCGGCCGTCGCTGCCGCGCCGTACGGGGGCGGCGAGGATGCCCTCCCGCTCGTAGAAGCGCAGCGCGTGCACGCTCAGCCCGGTACGTTCCGCGACCTGGCCGATGCTCATCCCCGTCATGCCCCGGATGCTAGCCGCGTCGCGCCGCCGTCTCCGGGCCCGGCCCGCCGCTGACCTCGTCGCGTACACGGGGGTTGGCGTCGCGGACGACCGGCCCGTCGTGGTCAGCGTTCCGGTCGGGTACATCTCTGCGATCACGTCCTCCGGGTTCTGTAGCTGTCCAACCGCGGCGCCGCCACGGCCGTCCCTGAGTACGTGCGGAGGGCGTTCTGGTCGGACGGGTCGTCTGGCGCTGCGCCGCCCTCCCCCGCCAGCCCGGAGGTGACCTACGCGGGGCGCCGACTCGCATGCGGGTCCGACGGCGAACCGTCCGGCGCGTACCGTGCGGCGATCGGGCGGGAGTACGGGAGGTTGGCGGGTGGTGCGGTGCCGGTGGCTGGGTGGCGGTACGGGTGTGGTGTTGCTGGCGGCGTTCGCGGGGTTGGGGGTGTGGGGCAGGCGTGGCCCGTTGCGTGTGGATGTCCTGGTGGCGTGGTCGGTGACGGGTTGGCGCTCCCCCGGCCTGACGGGTGTCGTACGCGGCGTGAACCTGGTGTTGGCGCCGGTGTTGGGGTGGGTGGCGCTGGGCGTACTGCTGCTGGTGGCGGTGTGGTGGTTGGCGCGGCGGGCGTGGCGGCGGGCGGGTTTCGTTGCGTTGGTGGCGTTGGGTTTCGTGGCCGTGTGGCGGGGCGTGACCGAGGTGAAGGTACTGGTGGGGCGGCCGCGTCCGGTGTCGTCGGGGTTCCTGGACCGGGTGTCGGGGTTCAGTTATCCGTCGGGGCATGTGGCGGCGGTGGCGTCGGTGTGTGCGCTGGCGGTACTGCTCGCGGTCCGGTGGCGGCGGTGGCGGTGGCCGGTGGTAGCGGTGGGTGTGGTGGCGACGGCGGTGACGTGTGTTGACCGGGTGTATCTGGGGGTGCACTGGCCGACGGACGTGGTGGGTGCGGTGTGTGGGGTGGCGGGGTGTGCGCTGGTGGCGGGCGCGCTGTGGTGTTGTCGTACCCGCGGGTGATCATGTCGGGGTGATGAGCATCGGGTCGGCGGTGGAGTCGTTCTTCGTGGCGCGGGCGCCGCGGAAGGATTCGCCGCACACGACGGCGGCGTACCGGCGGGATCTGGTGGCGGTGTCGCGGCTCGTGGCGGAGCGGGTGGGTCGGGATCCGGTGGTGGCGGATCTGCGGGCGGTGGTGTTGCGGGAGGCGTTCGCGGTGTTCGCGGCGGACCGGTCGGCGGCGTCGGTGTCGCGGGCGTGGTCGGTGTGGCACACGTTCTGTGAGTTTCTGGTGGCGGAGGATGTGCTGCCGGGTAATCCGATGTCGGGGGTGGCGCGGCCGCGTCGGCCGGACCGGGTGCCGAAGCCGTTGCAGGGTGACCGTACGCCGGAGGAGTTGTTGCGGGCGGTGGCGGCGGGTGTGCGGCGGGCGCGGGATCCGTGGCCGGAGCGGGATCTGGCCGTGTTGGCGGTGTTGTTGTTGACGGGTCTGCGGTCGGCGGAGTTGTTGGCGTTGCGGGTGTCGTCGGTGGTGGGGCGGCCGGGTGAGCGGCGGTTGTCGGTGCGGGGCAAGGGTGACCGGTTCCGGTCGGTGCCGGTGGAGGAGTCGCTGTTCGCGGTGGTGGAGGCGTACCTGTCGTCGCGGCGGGGTCGGTTCGGTGCGCGGTCGGTGGCGGGGTCGCAGCCGTTGTTCGTGGATACGGCGGGGTCGGGGTTGACGCGTTCGCAGTTGCGGTACCTGGTGGAGCAGTGTTACCGGCATGCGGGGGTCCGGGACCGGGTGCAGCGGGGTGCGTTGGTGCACGCGTTGCGGCACACGTTCGCGACGCGGTTGGCGGAGGACGGTGCGTCGATCACGGAGATCGCGCGGCTGCTGGGGCACAGTTCGGTGGTGACCAGTGAGTGGTACATCGAGTCGACGGGTGCGGCGCAGCGGGCGGCGGCGGGCGCGAACCGGACGTACCGGGTGTTGTCGGAGTTGGGGTCGGAGCAGGCCGGTTGACCGGGCGCCCGTGGTGATCATCACGTACTGTTAGCGCCGGTCGGTGTTCGCGGGGTGTGGTGTCCGGTTCGGTGTCGTGTGGGTGGCGCCGGGTGGGTCCGTCGTACCGGGTGGGTGTCGATCGGCTGGTCCGGTGTGGCCGTGGGCGCCGTTGAGGTGTCACTCTGGAGGGGGTCCGTGTCTGCGGGGCCGGCCCCGCTGTGGCCGCTTCGCGGCGGGCAGGGAATCATTCGACGATCCCGGTCGTTGGACCGGACGATTGTCACGACGCGGAGGGGAAGAAGCGACCATGGGCGAGCGGATGTTGCGCGGCAGCCGCCTGGGAGCCGTCAGCTACGAGTCTGACCGCAACACGGAGCTGGCACCACGGCAGAACCGTGACTACGTCTGCGCCAGGGGCCACCGGTTCACGGTGCCGTTCGCGGTGGACGCCGAGATCCCGATGACCTGGGAGTGCAAGTTCGACGGGACGGTGGCGAAGCTGCTCGACGGCGAGGAGCCGGAGCAGAAGAAGGCGAAGCCTCCGCGCACGCACTGGGACATGCTGCTGGAGCGGCGCAGTGTGGGCGAGCTGGAGGACATTCTGGCGGAGCGGTTGCAGGAGTTGCGGGCCCGGCGGGGTCGTAGCGCCTGACGCGGCACGACGGGCGTTGGTACGAAGCGGCGCCGTCCCGGATCTTTTCTGGGGCGGCGCCGCTTCGTCGTGTTCGGGTCAGCGGGGTTCGATGATCTCCCCTTCGAGGGGTACGTCGTCGCCGGCGGTGCTGCCGCTGGTGTGCCGGACGCGTACTTTGCGGGGGCCGAACATCTGGCCGGCGAGTTCGGGTGAGACGCGGCGGGTGATGACGCGTTCGGCGAGGCGGCCGGCGGCGGCGCGGACGGGTGGGATGAACAAGGCGGCGCCGGCGAGGTCGGTGAGGTAGCCGGGGAACGTGATCAGCAGCGCGCCGGTGAGGGTGAGGACGCCGTCGGTGGCTTCGGCGCCGGGGGCGCGGCCGGAGTCGACGGCGTCGCGGAACCGTCGCCATGCCCGGGGGCCGACCTTGCGCAGCAGGGTGGCGCCGATGAGGGTGGTGGCGAGCAGGATGAGCAGCGCCCAGCCGATGCCGATGAGCTGCGCGACGGCGAACAGTACGCCCAGCTCGACGAGGGCGGTGGCGACGGGCAGCAGCAGGGCGAGGGCGACGGGTCGCACGGTCACCTCCGGGTGGTTCGGTGCTTCCACCGTAGCCCGGCGGCGGCGAGCAGGGCCGCCCCGGCAGCGGCGGCGAGCACGATTTCAGGGATGACCCCGAGGCGGGTGGCCAGGGTCGTACCGGTGCCGAGGCGGAGGGTCTGCTCGATGACGGCGGGGGTGTTGAACCGGGTTTCGTGGTGGACGCTGCCGTCGGCGCCGACGAACGCCGAGACCCCGACCGTGGAGGCCATCAGCGCGGGCCGGCCGTGTTCGACGGCGCGCAGCCGTACCATGGCGAGCTGTTGTTTGGATTCGGCGGTGTTGAAGTCGGCGTTGTTGGTCTGCACGGTGATCAGGTTCGCGCCGTGGGTGACGGTGTCGCGGACGAGGTTGTCGTAGCCGACCTCGAAGCAGATGACGTCGCCGACGGTGGCGGGCCCGACGGTGAGGTTGCCGGTGCGGTGGCCGGGCAGGAAGTCGGAGCGGACGAGGTCGACCTTGTCGGTGACCTTGCGGGCCAGTGACCGCATCGGGATGTACTCGGCGAACGGCACGGGGTGCTGCTTGAGGTACATGGGCTGTTGGGGGCCTTTGCCGGGCAGCCATACGATGCCGGCGTTGCGGGCGTGGTCGCCGGGCCCGGCGAGGACGGCGCCGACGAGGATGGGGGCGCCGATGGCGTCGGCGGCGGCGGAGATCCGGTCGTACGCGTCGGGGTTCTGCAGCGGGTCGATGTCGGAGGAGTTCTCCGGCCAGATGACCAGGTCGGGCTGTTGCGGGGTGCCGACGACCCGGTTGGCGAGCCGGATGGTGGCGTTGACGTGGTTGTCGAGGACGGCGCGGCGCTGGGCGTTGAACTCCAGCCCGAGGCGCGGCACGTTGCCCTGGACGACGGCGACGACGACCTTGTGGCCGGCGGGGGTCGCGTCGGGGACGGCGAGGCCGGCGAGCGCGACGATCACGGCGGCGGCGAGCAGGGCCGCGCCGCGCAGCGCACCGGTACGGGTGGGCCAGGTGCGGCGCCAGGCGGCGGTGACCAGCAGTCCCCCGACGAGCGCGACGGTGAACGTGACCAGTGGCGCGCCGCCGAGTGCGGCGACGCCGGCGAGCGGCCCGTCCTGCTGGCTGAACGCGATGCGCCCCCACGGGAATCCGCCCCACGGCAGCCGGTCGCGCAGCGCCTCCTGCGCGACCCACAGGGTTCCGACGAGTGGCGCCCACACCCACCGGTACGTGTCGACGAGTGTGCTGGTCGCGGCGGCGGCGGCGCCGAGCAGCGCGACGTAGAGGGCCTCGAAGGCGGCGAGGACGATGGGCCAGGGCCAGTGGCCGATGACGATGCTGGTCCAGCCGAGCAGCGGGATGAACAGGGCGAGGCCGGTGACGAATCCGAGCAGCGCACCGGTGCGGGCCCGCTGCCGGTGGCAGGCGGCGGCGAGCAGGGCCACTCCGACCGGCGCGAGCCACCACTGGTCGTACGGGGGGAAGGCGAGGAGTTGGGCGAGGCCGGCGAGCGCGGCGGCGACCAGCGCGAGCGGCAGCGGCAGGCGGCGGGGTGCGGCCGGCGCCGGGCCGGCGTCGTCGGGCGGCGCGGCGTTGTCGCTGGGGGTGGTGGCCGTCTCGGAGGTGGTCACGGCATCGATTGTGCCGCACCGGGCGGGTCGGGCCGCAGGTCGCATGCTCGGCGCGGTGGGCTGTGGGGCCCGGTGTGCGCGGCGGGGTGCCGGTGCCGGGATGCCCGGGGACGGAAGAGGGGCGCGGCTACTGCCGCGCCCCGCGCTCCCAGGCCCTTCCCGGCCGGTACGTTCGCAGAACGTTCCAGACGACCTTCGGACCGACCCGGTGTGGACTGGATGCCCATCCGTGGCCGTTGTCTACTGGCCGTTTGTACCCCCCTGGCCCGTACCGGTACGGCGACCGGTTCGCTCGCCCCGCCGACCCCCGCCCACGTAACCTGGCCGCCGTGGTGACGCGACCTGTCACCACTTGCCCGCGGGCGGAGGGACGAAGTGAAGCCAAGCCGCCCCCCGAGGTAGGACAGAAGGCACGGTACGCACCCTCCCCCCGGCGCTGTCAACCGGTACCCCCGAATCCGCCCGGACGCGGCCGGGAAGTCCACCTTGCGCCGGCGTGTCGTGCCCTCGGGTGTGTCGGACCGTTCGGCGGATTGGGCCTGCTCGGCGCGTCGGGCATGCTGCCCGGGTGGCGGATGCGCGGCGGTGGGGTGCGGTGAACCTGGGTCTCCGGTTCCTCCTGGAACTCGTGTGCCTGGCGGCGCTGGTGTACTGGGGGTGGCGGCTGCCGGCGGGACTGCCGGTGCGGCTGCTCGCCGGGGTGCTGCTGCCGGTGGCGGCGGCGGTGTGCTGGGGGATGTTCGCCTCGCCGCGGGGCCGGTGGCTGACCGTACCGGGGCGAGCGGTGTGCGAGGTGGGCCTGTTCGGTGGTGCGGCGGTGGCGTTGGCCGCGGCCGGGCAGCCGGTGGCGGGTGTGGTGCTGGCCGTGGTGGCCGCGGCGAGCCTGGGGGTCACCTACGGGCTGCGGCAGCATCCGAGCCCGGTACGGCGCGGCTGAGGGCGGTCTACAGCTCGTCCTGGCCGAGTTCGACGCGGCCGTCGATCAGTTCGCGGGCGGCGTCGAGGTGGCCGAGGTGCCGGGCGGTCTCCTCGATCATGTGCAGCACGATGAACCGCAGGTCGGTGACGGTGTCGGCGTTGCCCTGGTTGTGCCGGCCGCGCGGCGGGGTGGACAGCGGCGTCGTGGCGAGCGTGGCGTTGGCGCGGTCGACCTGGTCGCGGTAGAAGCCGAACACCTTGTCGGCGGACCTGCCGCTGGTGAACGGGCCGTCGTCCTCGTCTTCCCAGGGCAGCGGGTCGGCGTGGCCGAGCAGTACCTCACCGAACCAGTGTCGTTCGGCGTGGCCGAGGTGTTCGATCAGGCCGAGCGGGGTCCAGCCGGACGGCAGGGCCGGGGTGGTGAGCTGGGCGTGGTCGAGGCCGTCGACGACGGCGAGGACCCGGCTGCGCTGGTCGTCGAGGAACCGGATCAGCAGCGCGTCGGCCGCGGAGTGGGAGGTCATGGCCGGCAGCCTCGCAGATGCCTGTGACGGTTTCAGCCGCCCAGATGGGCCTCGCCGAGCCGGGCCGCGGCCTCCGGGTGGTCGGCGGCGAGCAGGCCCATCGCGGCGAGCACGTACCGGTGGTCGACGACGGTGGCGGCGCGGGTGGGCAGCGGGTAGCCGCCGGCGTGGTCGGTGAGGGCGGCGGCCAGTACGGCCGGGGCGTGCGGGTCGTGGCGCAGGACGC
This sequence comes from Actinocatenispora rupis, assembly GCF_016861975.1. Taxonomy (GTDB): domain Bacteria; phylum Actinomycetota; class Actinomycetes; order Mycobacteriales; family Micromonosporaceae; genus Actinocatenispora; species Actinocatenispora rupis. The sequence continues at coordinate 17,126 of NZ_BOMB01000020.1, forward strand.
CGCCGGAGCCGACGACCAGGCGTACCTGGCGCAGGTCGCGGCCGGGGCGGCGGCTGCCGTCGGCGCGGCGTTCCCCGCGGGCGTGGCGGCGCAGCGCGACGGTGAGGGCGAGCTCGGCGAGGTGCCGGTCGGCGGCGCGGTCGGTGTCGTCGGCGGGCAGCAGCCCGACGTCGGCGGCGCGGGCGTCGGCCGCGGCGGCCAGTCCGGGTTCGCGGTCGAGTTTCTCGGCGTCGGCGGCGGCGACGATGCCCGGTGCGTTCCACCGCATGCCGAGATCGCCCTCGACGGTACGGGAGCGCCACAGGGTGCCGGCGACCTCGCGGCGCGGGCCGGACAGTTCCGCGTCGGGGGTGAGCACCGAGTACACGTCGGTGGTGGCGCCGCCGATGTCGACCACGATGACGTCGCCGCGGCCCGGTACGTCGCCGGCGCCGTCGGCGAGCAGTTCCACGCCGGCGAGTACGGCGTCGGGGGTGGCGGCGCGGACCAGGGACGGGAAGCGCGGGCCGCGGGAGAGTTTCTTGCCGCCGATGACGTGGGCGAGGAACACCTCGCGGATCGCGGCGCGGGCGCCGGCCGGGTTGAGCTGCCCGATGCGGGGCAGTACGTTCGGCGCGGCGATGGCCGGTACGCCACCGGCGGCGAGTACCGCCAGCACCTCGTCGGTGGCGTCGGCGTTGCCGGCGGCGACCACCGGGATCCGTAGCCGGGTGCCTGCCAGCCGCGCCGCGTTGTGCAGCAGTACGTCGGCGTCGCCGCCGTCGGTGCCGCCGACCAGTAGGACGACGTCGGGGTGGGCGGCGCGCAGGGCGGACACGGCGGCCCGGTCGAGGCGGCCGGCGGCGACGTGCACGACGCGGGCGCCGGCCGACAGGCCGACCCGGTGCCCGGCGTCGGCGGTGACCAGCGGCTCGTACCCGACGACCGCCAGGCGCAGCCCGCCGCCGGCCGACGAGCACACGTACTGGCAGGTCAGGTCGGCGCCGGGCAGCGCGTCGGCGAGCCGGGACAGGCACGCGTCGTAGCCGTGCAGGACGTCGGTGTCGACGGTGGTGCGGTGCTCGGCGGTGGCCACCAGCGTGCCGGCGTCGACGTCGACGGCGAGCAGCTTGGTGTACGTGGAGCCGACGTCGCCGCAGACCGCGAGCCGGGTCACGGCCGGGGCGGGACGACGACGGTGCCGACGGCGGTGACCGCCACGATCGGCTCGTCGAGCGCCTCGGCCGCGCTCTCCCCCTTGTCCGGCCGGCCCCGGCACACCACCCGGGACACGAACTCGATGCGCCGCGACCGGCGGCCGGAGGCGACCAGCGTGGCGGTCACCTCCAGTACGTCGCCGGCGCGGACCGGGGCGGTGAACTGCACGTCGTCGTACGAGGCGAACAGGCCCTCGTCGCCGTCGGTGCGGATGCACAGTTCGGTGGCGACGTCGCCGAACAGGCCCAGCGAGTACGCGCCGTCGACGAGGTTGCCGGCGTAGTGGGCGTGCGAGGCCGGCACGTACCGGCGGTGGGTGACGGTGATCGGCTCAGGCATGGGTGCGCTCCCGGCGGCGGACGATGAGGGCGTCGACGAGGTAGCTGGCGACCTCGCCGGGGGTGGTGCCGCGGCCGAAGATGCGGTCGACGCCGAGTTCTGCGGCCATCAGTTCGTCGAAGCGGGGGCCGCCGGCGATCAGCAGTGGCCGCTTCTCGGCGGGGAACGCCTCCCGGAACGCCGCGGACAGCTCCCGTACGTTCGTCAGGTGCGCGTCGCGTTGGGTGACGACCTGGGAGACCAGGACGGCGTCGGCGCGTTCGGTACGGGCGTGCTCGACCAGGTCGGGCACGGGCACCTGGGCGCCGAGGTTCACCACCTTCATCTCCCGGTAGTACTCCAGGCCCTTGTGGCCGGCGGTGCCCTTGACGTTGAGGATGGCGTCGATGCCGACGGTGTGCGCGTCGGTGCCGATGCAGGCGCCGACCACCGACATCTTGCGCCGCAGCCGTTTCCGGATGGTCTGGTTGACCTGCGCGGAGGTCAGCTCGGGGAAGTCACGCTCGACGACCCGTACCTTCGACACGTCGACGAGGTGGTTGACCGTGCCGTACACGACGAAGAACGTGAAGTCGGGGCCCATCGGCTTGGCGTGCACGACCATCGCCGGGTCGATACCCATCTTCGCGGCGAGCTGCGCGGCGGCGCCCTCGGCCTTCTTGTCGTGCGGGATCGGCAGCGTGAACGACACCTGCACCATGCCGTCGCCGGTGGTGTCGCCGTACGGGCGGACGATCGTCGGCTGGCTTGCGGCGGGTGCCGTGGCCTCGGGCTGCGTGCGGTCGGCGCGTGCCATCAGCCCTCCTCCAGCAGTTCGGTGGCCGGGTTGTAGTAGGCGGCGTCCTTGGCGGCGACGCCGGACAGGCCCTTCCCGCCGGTCGGTGGGCGTTTCATGATGCCGAACGTGCCGGCGCCGATCGCGTCCAGCAGTCCCTGTTCGTCGATGCGTTCCAGCAGCGTGATGGCCTCTTCCAGCACCTGGTGCGCGCGGGACTGGATGAACCCGCCGGGCGCCGGTACGAAGTCCTCGGACAGGTTGCCGGCGGCGCCGAGCACGTACCGGACGTTCTGCAGGGCGATGTCGCGGTCGGAGATCCAGGGGGTGACGACGGCCTCGGTCATCATGCCGACCAGCAGGATCGACTGGCCGGTCATGGTGCCGGCCAGGTTGAAGAACCCGTCGAGCAGGTTGCCGCGGAACACGTCGCCGGTCATGTGCTTGGTCGGCGGCATCCACTTCAGCGGCGCGTGCGGGAACAGTTCGCGGGCCAGCAGCGCGTGCGCCAGCTCCAGCCGGAACGAGTCCGGCAGCGCCGGGTTGATCTCGAACGCGTGGCCGAGCCCGAGCTGCCAGTCGGCGAGCCCCGCCTCCTTACCGAAGTACTCGTTGAGCAGCTGGGAGACGGTGACGGTGTGCGCCTCGTCGACGGCGTCGGCGGTGGTCAGGTAGTTGTCCTCGCCGGTGTTGATGATGATGCCGGCGCGGGCGTGCACCTGCCGGGAGAACCGCTGGTCGACGAACGTGCGGATCGGGTTGATGTCGCGGAACAGGATCCCGTACATGGAGTCGTTGAGCATCATGTCGAGGCGTTCCATGCCGGCCAGCGCCGCGATCTCCGGCATGCACAGCCCGGAGGCGTAGTTGGTCAGCCGGATGTAGCGGCCCAGCTCCTTCGACGTGTCGTCGAGGGCCGCGCGCATCAGCCGGAAGTTCTCCTGCGTGGCGTACGTGCCGGCGAAGCCCTCGCGGGTCGCGCCCTCCGGTACGTAGTCCAGCAGGGACTGGCCGGTGGAGCGGATCACGGCGATGATGTCGGCGCCCTCCCGGGCGGCGGCCTGCGCCTGCGGGATGTCCTCGTAGATGTCGCCGGTGGCGACGATCAGGTAGATCCAGGGCCGTTGCGGCGGGTCGCCGAGCCGGGTGATCAGCTTGTCGCGGGCGGCGCGGGCCCGGTCCATGCGGCGGATGCCGCCGGCCACGGCGCGGCGGGCGGCGCGGCCCGCCGCGGTGGCGTCCTTGCCCTCGGGCACGGTGAAGGTGACCGACCCGGCCGCCGACTTCTGCGCCAGCAGCGTCAACGCCTCCGCGGGCGTACCGGCGGCCAGCCCCTCGGTACGCAGGGCGTGGAACACCGGCAGCGCCACCCCGGCGGTCAGGCCCACGTCCGCGGCGACCGCGTCGACGAGCCGGTTGACCCACGGGATGCCGTCGGGGTCGGCGCCGCTGATGCCGGCCAGCCGCAGCACGGCACGTTCCACCGACACGGTGGTGTGCTCGCGGGCCAGTTTCACCACCGGGCGCCCGGCCTTGCGGGCCAGCGACCGGGCCCGGCGCACCAACGCCGGGTCGAGGTCGAGCTTGCCCCGCCGGCCGCGGGCGGTCGTAGCCACCTTCTCCTACCTCCTACGTGTCGTCACGGAAGATCGTCACACCGTCGCGTACGGTCCGCACGCAGCGTGGCAGCGGCGCGTCGTCGGCCAGCTCCGGCAACCCGCCGACCAGGCGGTCGGCCACGTCGAACACCGCGAGGGTGGCGGGCGCGCCCGGCGCCAGCAGCCCGGCGTCGTCGCGGCGCGCCGCCCGCCAGCCGCCGCGGGTGTGCGCGGCGAACGCGGTCCGTACGGTGAGGCGCTGCGCCGGGTTGTGGTGCGCGACCGCGGCGCGCACCGTACCCCACGGGTCCAGCGGCGTGACCGGGCTGTCGGAGCCGAACGCCAGCGGCACCCCCACCCCGGCCAGCGACCCGAACGGGTTCGACGCCAGCGACCGCTCCAGGCCCAGGCGCGTCTGGTACATCTGGCCGGCGCCGCCCCACAGCCGGTCGAACGCCGGCTGCACGCTGGCGGTCAGCCCGTACTCGACGAGCCCGGCGATGAGCCGCTTGTCGAGGATCTCGACGTGCTCGACGCGGTGCCGGGCGTCGCGGATCCGGTCGATGCCGAGTACTTCGGCGGCAGCGGCGAACCCGGCCAGTACGGTGCCGATCGCGGCGTCGCCGATCGCGTGCATGCCGCCCTGTACGCCGTGGGAGGTGCAGTCGACGATGTGCGCGGCGACCTGCTCGGCCGACAGGTACGCGTGCCCGCAGCCGCCGGCGTCGGCGTACGGCTCGGTGAGGTGCGCGTCCTGCGAGCCGAGTGCCCCGTCGGCGTACAGGTCGCCGGCGGCGCCGGCCGCGCCCCACTCCCGGACCTTCGCCGCCGCGCCCACCTCGCCCCAGTAGCCGACGATCTCCGGGTACGACCCGTCGAGGGCCAGCAGCTCGGTGAAGTCGGTCTCCGAGGAGGTGGCGGGGCCGCCGCACTCGTGCAGGCAGGCGATGCCCAGCGCCGCGGCCCGGGCCAGCGCGGCGTGCTGCGCGGCGTGCCGGGTCGTGTCGTCCAGCGCGCCCAGCGCCGCGGCCCGCAGGACGTCCTGCGCGTCGATGGTGTGCCAGCCGCCCGGGTCGTAACCGGGGACCTGCGCCAGGTCGGGTACCAGCGCGGTCAGGGCGCCGGTGCACAGCGCCGAGTGCCCGCTGATCTGCGACAGGAACGCCGGCCGGCCGCCGGCGGCGCGTTCCAGCTGCGGCAGGGTCGGCTTCGCGGGGTCCGGCCAGGTCGACTCGTCCCAGCCCTGCCCGAAGATCAGCGCCCCGGCCGGCAGGCCCGCCGCGTACGCCGAGACCGCGTCGAGCAGCTCGCCGGCCGACCGTACTGCGGTGAGGTCCAGGGCCACCAGCGCCAGGCCGGTGTCGGTCACGTGCGCGTGCGCGTCCACGAACGCCGGCGTCACCAGCGCGCCGGCCAGCTCCACGGTCTCGTCGGGGGTACGCGGACAGTCGTCGTCGGCGCCGACCCACACGATGCGGTCGTCGTCGGTGAGCAGGGCGGTGGCGTGCGGGTCGGCCGGGCTGTACACCCGGCCCCCGCGGTACAGGGTCGCTGCCATGTGCTCCAGTCTTCCCCGCCGTCGGTCCGTGTCCCACCCGGGCCGCCGCCCGGTCTCCCCCGCCGCCCGGGTCAGCCGGCCAGCCGCGCCGCGAACAGTCGCCGCACCCCGGGCTCGGCGCGCAGCAGTTCCAGCGCGTACGCGGCGTGGCCGGGCACGTAGCCGTTGCCGACGAGCATGGTGACGTCGGCGGCGAGCCCTTCGGCGCCCAGGGCGGCCGCGGCGAACGAGGTGGCCATGGAGAAGAACACCACCGTGCCGCCGCTCGCCGTGGCGAGGATCGCCCCGTGCTCGCAGCCCGGTACGTCCACGCACACGACCGTCACGTCGGCGGGCGTACCGACGGCGGCGGACAGGGCCACCGGGTCGCGGGCGTCGGCGACCGCGACGACGTCGGCCAGCCCGGAGTCCCGCAGCCGCGCCGCCTCCGCCTCGTTCGGCACCACCCCGACGGTACGGGCGGCGCCGGCGCGGCGGGCTGCCGCGAGCGACAGCGCGCCGCTCTTGCCGGCGGCGCCGATCACGCACACCGTCGGCGCGGTGCGCTGCCCGACGACCCGGGCGGTGAGCGCCGGCGCGCCGCACACGTCGTACACGGCGAGCGACAGTTCCGGGTCCTCGTCGTCGGGCAGTACGGCGGCGATGGAGCGGCCGAACAGGATGGCGTGGCCCTCGGCGGGGACCTGCTCGCCGAGGCCGTCCCAGCCGGCGAGCCCGTCGGTGACGCGCAGCGGCGTGAGCGTCAGCGACACCAGGGTGGCGACCCGCTGCCCCACCGCCAGGCCGAGCGGCGAGTCCGCGCCGACCTCCTCGACCGTACCGATGAGCATGCCGCCGGAGCCGGTGACCGGATTGTGCATCTTGCCGCGCTTGGCGATGATCTCGCACACCTCGTCGCGGATGGCCGCGCCGTCACCGTCGTGCTTGGTGGCGAGCTGCCGGTAGCTGGCGGCGTCGAGATTGAGCCGTTCCAGCCGGATCCGCACCTCGCTGGCACTGATCTCGGGGCGGTCGTCGAGCCGCTGCGCGGCCTGCGGCAACACACCCACCGGTTCCAGTACCCGGTGCAGCCCCACCGGCGAGTCCACGACCATGCGACGCCCCCTCCGTACCCAACGTACCGTGCCAGGAAATCCTCCGGCAGGATAGTGACTCGTCAAGAAGAATTCCACTAGGCTTGCGTTATGGTTCCGGCAGCAGGCGACGCGACGAGGGAGGACACGGTGAGCGGAGACGGGACGCGGGCGACCGCGGGGGCACCCGACACGGCGGGGCAGGACCTGACCGACCAGCCGTACGAGTACCGGCGCGCCGAGCTCGTCGAACCGGACTGGACCCGCCTGCCCGGCTGGCGCGACGTCACCGCCGCCCAGTGGCGCTCCGCGCAGTGGCAGCGCGCGCACTGCGTCAAGAACGTCAAGCAGCTGCGCGGCGTCATGGGCGACCTGCTCGACGACCGGTTCTACGACGACCTGGCCGACGACCAGAAGCACCGCGCCACCATGTCGATGCTGCTGCCGCCGCAGATGCTCAACACGATCGTGCCGGCCGCGGTGCCCGACACCGACGCGTTCTACGCCGACCCGGTCCGCAACTACATGCTGCCGGTCGCCTCCGACCGGCGTACGGACTGGCCGAGCCACCCGCACGCGACCCGCGACTCGCTGCACGAGCACGACATGTGGGTCGCCGAGGGCCTCACCCACCGGTACCCGACGAAGGTGCTCGCCGAGCTGCTGTCCACCTGCCCGCAGTACTGCGGGCACTGCACCCGGATGGACCTCGTCGGCAACTCCACCCCCACCATCGACAAGCTGAAACTCACCCTCAAGCCCGTCGACCGGTACGACGCGATGATCGACTACCTGGGCAAGCACCCCGAGGTACGCGACGTGGTCGTCTCCGGCGGCGACGTGGCCAACGTGCCGTGGAAGAACCTCGAAGCGTTCCTGATGCGGCTGCTGGCGATCGACACGATCCGCGACATCCGGCTCGCCACCAAGGCGCTGATGGGCATGCCGCAGCACTGGCTGCAGGCCGACGTCGTCGAGGGCCTGGAACGCGTCGCGCGCACCGCCCACCGGCGCGGCGTCAACCTCGCCATCCACACCCACGTCAACCACGTGAACTCGGTGACGCCGCTGGTCGCCGAGGCCGCCCGCACCGCCCTCGACGTCGGCGTACGCGACGTGCGCAACCAGGGCGTACTCATGCACGGCGTGAACGCCACGGCCACCGACCTGCTCGACCTGTGCTTCGCGCTGCAGGGCGAGGCGAACATCCTGCCGTACTACTTCTACATGTGCGACATGATCCCCAACGCCGAGCACTGGCGGGTGTCGGTCGCCGAGGCGCAGCACCTGCAGCACGCCATCATGGGCTACCTGCCCGGGTACGCCACCCCGCGGATCGTGTGCGACGTGCCGTTCGTCGGCAAGCGCTGGGTGCACATGCTCGGCGACTACGACCGCGAGCGCGGCGTCTCGTACTGGACGAAGAACTACCGCACCGGCATCGAGACCGCCGACCCGGACGCGCTGACCCGCACCTACCCGTACTACGACCCGATCCACACGCTGCCCGAGTCCGGACAGCAGTGGTGGCGCGACAACTACCCCGCCGACACCGCCGCCGCGCACGCCGCCGCCGAGGCGTCCCGTGCGGCGGCGGCCCGGGAAGCGGCGCTCACCCCCTGACCTGGAGGCTCACGGTGTGGCGGCGCGGTAGGACACGTCCGTGCCGCCCACGAACGGCAGCAGCCGGTGCGCCTCCTGCTGCACCGCGTCCCGGTCGTACGCGGGCAGCGGGCCGAACGCGGTGAGTTCGATGGTGCCGTCGGTCAACCGCCAGCTGCCGCGGACCCGGCCGTCCACCAGGAACGTGGGCAGTACGCGGGCCTGACCGGGCATCACGCGGGCGCGGTCCTCGTCGCCGATGATGCGGGTCCGGTCGGCGTGCCCGAGCAGGGCGTTGTCGTACGCGGGCAGCAGCCGTACGGGGGCGGGCGTGTCCGCGGCGGGCAGTACGGCGTCGCCCAGGTCGACCAGCTCCGTACCGTCGGGGCCGCGGTGGTGGCGCAGCTCGGCACGCATGTCGGCGACGATCTCGCCGAGCCGGGTCAGCCCGGACCACGCCTGCACGTCCCGGACGCTGGCCGGGCCGAACGCCGCCAGGTAACGGCGGACGAGATCGGCCACGCCCGCCGGCTCCATCGGCCGGCCCAGCCAGACCTCGGCGGGCGTGACCGACACCGCCGACCGGGTACCCCAGCCGCCCCAGGAACCGGTGGCCGGGCCGTGCACCAGCGGCGCGCGGAGTTCGACCTCACCGGCGAGGACGCGCCCGTCCCGGCCCGGGTACGCCTCGGCCAGCCGCCGCGCCAGCTCCCGGCGCGGTGTCGTACCGGCCGCGAGCACCTGCAGGCCGGTGGCGAGCAGCGCGGCGGTGTCCAGCCCGGCGCTCGCACGGGTGAAGTACGCCGAGCGGGCGGTGCGGTCCAGGACGGGCTGGAGTACCGGACGCAGCCGGCGGAAGTCGTCGGCCACCGCCAGATGCTGCGTGCTGCGCAGCAGACCCGAGCGCACCACCCTCCGGTCCGCCAGCAGCGCCGTGAGCTGGGCGTGGGTGAAGCCGTCGATCCGGCTCCACAGCCCCACGTACGGCCAGTTGGGTTCCTGCGCCTGCACCGCGACCAGCCGCCCGATCACCTCCAGCGGGCCGCGACCGGTACGGGCCAGCAGGTGTTGCCGGTCCAGCAGGGCCCGGTTCAGTACCGCCGTCGACAGTGTCGTCATGTCAGCCGTACCGAGACGGTGCCCCGGTAGGAGCCGGCCAGCAGCGACAGGAACGCCACCGGCACGTCGTCGATCCCGCCGGTGACGACGGTCTGTGGGAAGACGAACCGGCCTTCGGTCAGCCAGGTCGTGACGTGTTCGCGCCAGGCGGCGACCTGTTCGGGGGTGTGGTGGCAGGAGAACGGCAGCAGCGTCACGCCGCGTGCGTCGGCCGCGGCGCGGTCGGGTACCGGGAAGCGGTCGGTGGCGTCGCCGAGTTGGGTGGACAGCGACCCGCACAACGCGAACCTGGCGCCGGGCCGGGCAGCCTGCAGCGCGGCCTCGTACTGTTCGCCGCCGACGGTGTCGAAGAACAGTGTGATGCCGTCGGGGGCGAGTTCGGCGAGCTGTTCGCCGCCGACGGTGTCGAAGAACAGTGTGATGCCGTCGGGGGCGAGTTCGGCGAGCTGCTCGGCCGGCCCGTCGTGGTAGTCGAACGCGGCGTCGAAGCCGAGTTCGTGGATCAGGTAGTCGACTTTCGCGGGGCTGCCGGCGGAGCCGATGACGCGTGCGGCGCCGCGGCATCGGGCGATCTGCCCGGCGAGGGAACCGACCCCGCCGGCCGCCCCGGACACGAACACCACGTCGCCTTCCCGGACGCCGGCGACGTCGACCATGCCGTGGAAGGCGGTCGGCCCCTGGCCGAGGTGGTGGCCGGCATCGGCGTCGGGGCCGAGGCGGGTGTACTGGCCGGCGGCGCCGGCCGAGTACTCGCTCCAGCCGGTCGTCGAGAAGACCCGGTCACCGGCGGCGAGGTCCGGGCTGTCGGACCGGACGACGGTACCGACGGCGGCGACGCCGACCCGTTGTCCTGGCCGCCAGGCCGGTACCGGGAGGGTGCAGTCGGCGCGCATCAGTTCCAGGTAGGTGGCGGCGAGCCCGATCTGGTCGGTCCGGACCAGTACCTCGCCGTCCACCTCGGTCGTGGCGAGCGTGAAGTGCTCGGGTGTCGGCGCGCCGGTGATCGGGGCGGCCAGTCGGATCTCGCGGCTGTGCATGTGCTGCTCCTGACGGTTGCTGCGGCTGTCGGCACCGACCCTAGGGATCTCACCGGCCACTTTCTGACCGGAAGGTGCGCGAGGATGGTCGGCATGGCCAACACCAGCTCCCGGGCGCTCCGGCTGCTCTCGCTGCTGCAGACCCACCGGCACTGGCCCGGAGGCGTACTCGCCGAGCGGCTCGCGGTGTCCGAGCGGACCCTGCGCCGCGACGTCGACCGGCTGCGCGAACTCGGCTACCCGGTCCGCGCGTCCCGCGGCACCGACGGCGGGTACCAGCTCGCGCCCGGCGCCGTACTGCCGCCGCTGCTGCTGGACGACGAGGAGGCCGTCGCGCTCGCCGTGGGCATCGGCGACGCGGCGCAGAGCGGCATCGACGGGATGCGGGAGGCGTCGCTGCGCGCGCTCACCAAGCTGGTCCAGGTCCTGCCGTCGCGGCTGCGTACCAGGGTCGACACGCTGCGCGCGACGACGTACTCGGTCGCCGCGGCCGGGCCGGTCGTCGCCGCCGACATCCTCACCACGGTCGCCCAGACCTGCCGCGACCAGGAACGGCTCCGGTTCCGCTACACCGCCCGGGGCGCCGCCCGTACCGAACGCGAGGTCGAACCGCACCGCCTGGTCGCCGCCGGCGGACGCTGGTACCTGGTCGCCTACGACCTGACCCGCCACGACTGGCGCAGCTTCCGCCTCGACCGGCTGACCGGCCCCGCCCCGACCGGCGCACGGTTCCGGCCGCGGCCACTGCCCGCCGGCGACGCCGCCGAGTTCGTCCGGGCGGCCGGCGGGGCGCCCGACCCGTACACGGTCGAGGCGCTCGTCCACGCCCCCGCGGCCCGGGTATGTCGGATCGCCGGCCAGTGGGCCACCGTCGACCCCGTCGACGACGACACCTGCCGGGTCACCATGACCTCGACCTCGCTGGACTGGCCCACCCAGGCGCTCGGCAACGTGGGCGCCGAGTTCGAGGTACTCGGCCCGCCGGAGTTCGCCGCGCACGTACGCGAGTGGGGTGCCCGTTTCCTCCGCGCCACCGCCGATCACCCCTGACCCTCCGCGCTGGCCACCGGGCATTGACGAGAACGCGCCGCCCCCGGCATCACTCCACAGTGGACAGATCGGCGGCGGGGGTCAGCGCCGCGACGGGCGGCTACGTTGGGCGGGCGTGGATGCCGAGGTCGGCGGAGACGACCAGGTTGTCGCCGGTGACGTAGCTGGCGGCGTCGGAGGCGAGGAACGCGACGGCCTCGGCGACGTCGGCCGGTGTCCCGACCCGGCCAAGCGGTACGTCCGCGCCCCAGGCGGCGACGGTCTCCGCCGGAACACCCAGCCTTGCCGTAGGCGGGGGTGTCGATCACGCCGGGGCTGACCGCGTTGACGCGGATCCGGCGCGGCGCGAGTTCGAGGGCCAGGGACCACTGCACGCCACCCCCGAAGACGCCCTCGAACGGTTCCGCTCGGGCACCGCGCCGACTCGCTGCGCGCCGCGTACCTGGGGAAACGGGTGCGCTGCCAGGAGGAGGTCCTGCCGCTGCTCGAAGCCCTGCTGGCGGACCGGGCAGGCGCGGGCCGTCGTCGCGACCGCGTTCGCGTGCTTCGACGCCGCCGTGGCGACCTGGCTGGAGGCCGACGGCAACGGCGACATCCTCGGCCTGTACGACCAGGGTCTCGCCGCCGTACGCGCCCGACGCCCCGCCGCGGACGTGGTGCCGGTACCGGTGCGGTCGGGTCCGCGCGCCGTGGCTCGTAGCCTGCCGTCGAGTGCTAGCCCGGCCGGATGATCAGGCGTCGGCGACGTGTACTCCTGGAGGCAAGGCACCGTCCAGCCACCGGGACCGGCGACCCAGACGGCAGTATGGGCCGGTGACCGTGACCGACGAACAGACCGGGCGGCGCCTGCTGCGCCGCGGGTACGCGCTGGAATGGGCAACGCTGGGCTGGAACGTCATCGGCATCGTCGTGTTGGCCGTCGCCGCGATCCGCGCCCGGTCGGTGGCGCTGGCCGGGTTCGGGCTGGACTCGCTCATTGAGATCGGCGCCTCGGTAGTGGTGGTCTGGGAGCTGTCCGGCGTGGGAGCCGCCCGGCAGCGGCGGGCGCTGCGGCTGATCGGTGCCGCGTTCGCCGCGCTGGCGCTCTACCTGGCGGTGCAGTCCACGGTGGTACTGGCCACCGGTTTTCATCCACACCATTCACCCGCCGGGATCGTCTGGACCGCCGTCACTGCGGTGGTGATGTTCGCGCTGGCGTTCGGGAAGGCCCGCACCGGCGTGGCGCTGGGCAATCCGGTACTTGCTACTGAGGGGCGGGTCACTCTGGTCGACGGCATCCTTGCTGCCGCGGTGTTGGCGGGGCTGATGCTCAACGCGGCGGCAGGCTGGTGGTGGGCCGACCCGCTCGCCGGGTACGTGTTGGTGTTCTACGCCGCGCGCGAGGTGCGTGCCATCTGGCGCGACACCAGCGGCCCCGGCGAGTCAGCGGCCGATGGGGGCTGAGGTGCTGCTGGCTGCGGCCGGCAGGCTTCGGCGTCCGGCTCGCTACAGGCGGCCCCGGCCGCGGGCACTCCGGCGCGGACCGACCTGTCGGCCTTTGCAGGGTGCAGTGCCGGTGCCCACGCCGGTCCCGCCATCGCGAGAGCCACGAGGTCGCCGGTCGTCCTGCGCGCGGCCCGCTCAGCGGCCGGGCGGGGGCTGAGCGGGCAGGTGTCCATTGTGGACGTTGCCGGGTGGGTCAGGCGGGGTCGGAGGCGACCGGTGCCGGTTCGGCGTCGGGTACGGGGGCCGCGCGGGTGGCGCGGCGCCGCCGGACCAGCAGGTACGACGCCAGGATCAGCACCATCGCGGGGATGCCGACCTGCCAGGCGATCGAGTACCCGGGGACGAAGGCGGTCAGGACCACGACGAACACCGCGTACGCCAGCGCCACGACGGGGATGACCGGCCCGCCGGGCAGCCGTACCGGGGCGGGTGGTGCACCGTCGGCGGCGCGGCGGCGCCGGAACGCCAGGTGCGTGACGAAGATGATCATCCAGACGACCAGGCCGGTGAACAGTGCCGCGCCGAGCAGCATCGGGAACGCCAGGCCCGGCGAGGCGACCGAGGCGACCAGCGCGGCGAGCAGTCCGATCGCCGACGCCAGCACCGCCGCGACCGGGGTACGGCGCCGGCCGAGCCGCCGCAGCCGCTTCGGCGCGTACCCGTCGAGGGCGAGCGAGTGCAGCATCCGGGTCGCCACGTACAGGTTGGTGTTGGCGGTGGACAGGGCGGCGGTGAGGATGACGGCGTTCATGACGCCGGCCGCGGCCGGGATGCCGACCTGCGTGAACAGCCGTACGAACGGGCTCTGCCAGATGTGTTCGGCGCTGCCGGCCTGCCGCCACGGGACGATCGACACGACGACGGCCATGGCCAGCACGTAGAACAGCAGCAGCCGCAGGACGGTGCCGCGCGCGGCCCGCGGCATCTCCCGGGCCGGGTCGGTCGACTCGGCCGCGGTCATCGCCACCGTCTCGGTCCCCGCGTACGCGAGGGTCACCACGGCGAGGGCCATCAGCGCCGGCCCCGGCCCGTTGGGGACGAACCCGCCGTGGCCGGTCCAGTTGTGGAAGCCGACGGCGCCGTGGCCGCGCAGCCCGACCAGTACGAACACCACGCCGAACACGATGAACAGTACGACCGCGGCGACCTTCACCATCGCCAGCCAGTACTCGAACTCGCCGAACAGGCCGACCGAGGCGCAGTTCACGCCGACGACCAGCGCCGCGAACACCAGCACCGGGATCCACGCCGGCAGTCCGGGCAGCCAGTACTGCGTGTAGAGGGCGGCGGCGACGATCTCGGCGCCGATCACGACCACCATGCTCACCCAGTACGCCCAGCGCTGCACATAGCCGGCCAGCGGGCCGAGGTAGCGGTCGGCGAGGGCGCCGAACCCGCCCGCCTCCGGATGCACCGACACCATCTCCGCCAGCGCGAACGCCAGCGCCGCGGCGAACGCGGCACCGACCGCGAACAGCACCACCACCGACGGGCCGGCCATCGAGATGGCCTGCGCCGACCCGAGGAACAGCGCCGTGCCGAGCGCGCCGCCGACCGAGATCATCCGGATCTGCCGGGTACGCAATGCGCGGCGTAGACCGCCGGTGTCGGCCTGCCCGTCGCCGGTGTCCATCACGCACCTCCGTGCCGGTTGCCGGCCCGTGGGGTACCGGCCGTCCTCGTCGGGCGGATCCTACCGATCCCGGGCCGTGCCGGCGATGCAGGACCGTACCGGGTTGTCGCGTCACGTCCTGGGTCACACCTTCTTGGGCCCGACCGGTTCGGTGGTGTAAGTAACGGGGACCGTACTTTCCGCCCGATCAGTACCGTGGCCTCCGGTTCGCCCGGGGCCAGCCGGGCTTGAGGACCCCGGCCGGACCGCCCGCCCACGACGCGCCCGGCGTCCCCACCCCTGGCCGACGCCCCGTGACCGGCCGCCAACGCGGCGGCACCCGTACCCCCTCGTGGAAGGACCGCCCATGCACGACAGTCCGCGCATCCTCGTCGTCGGCGCCGGGCAGGCAGGGCTCGGCCTGGCCCGCGGCCTGCTCGCCCACGGTGTCGAGGTCACCGTCGTCTCGGCGCAGACCCCGCAGCAGATGCGGCGCCAGCGGCCGAGGAGTACGCAGGTGAAGTTCCCGCGCGCGCTGGCCGTCGACCGCCGCTGGGGCAACGACCTGTACGACGACCAGGCGCCGCCGATCACCGGCCTGCAGGTACGCGTGCCGGGCCTGCAGCCGCTGGACCTCGTCGGCCGCGGCCCGCTGGCCGACACCCCGGCCCGCAGCGTCGACCAGCGCCTGGTCATGCCCGCGCTGCTGGAGGCCGTCGAACGCGCCGGCGGCCGGACACGGTACGAGCAGGTCACCGACCTCGCCGTCCTCGCCGACGGGTACGACCTGGTGGTGGTGACGGCGGGCCGCGGGCCGCTGGCCGAGCGGTTCCCGGTCGACCGGCGATGGCAGCGCTACGACCGGCCGCAGCGGCACCTGTTCCTCGCGTACGTCGACGGCATGCGCGGCGTCGCCGATCCCCGGCTGCCCGGCCCGGGCGTGACGATGACGATGCTGCCCGGTGCCGGGGAACTGTTCACGATCCCCGCGCTCAGCGGCGACGACGCCGGCACCCGGCAGGTCGGGATGCTGCTGGTCGAGGCCGTACCGGGTGGGCCGCTGGACCGGTTCGGCGATGCGAACCTGGGCCCGGCCGAGGCGCTCGACACCGCGCGCGAGGTGTACCGGGAGTTCGCGCCCGCCGACCACGACCGGATCCGGACGGCGACTCCGGCCGACCAGTGGTCCACGGCGACCGGCGCGGTCCTGCCCACCGTCCGCGAACCGGTACTCGAACTGCCGAACGGGGTGACCGCGCTGGCCGCCGGCGACACCTGGGTGACGCAGGATCCGGTGGCGGCACAGGGATCCAACACCGCCACCGTCACCTACGGCGCGCTGCTGGACGCCATCCTCGGCCGGATCGCCGACGGCCGGGCGCTGGACGCGGCCTGGGCGCGCCGGTTCACCGCGCAACTGTTCGCCGCGACCCTGGCCCCCGCGGCACGGTGGAGCCTGTCGATGATCGCCCCACCCGACCAGGTACCGCCGCACGTGCCCGCGCTGCTCGCCGCCGGCGCCCGGTTCCCGCAGGTCGCCGACCGGCTCGTCGCGGGCTTCGACGACCCGGCGACGCTCGGCTGGTTCGCCGACCCCGACCGGGCACGCGAGTACCTGCGGCGGGTGGGGGCGGAGGCGCCGGTGAACGCCTGACCCGGCGGCGGGCCTCGCGTGGGCTCGACGCGCCGGACCGGGCCTGTAGATTGCGGCGCTGGACGCGATTCCTCGCGTCCGTGGCAGCTTCCCGACAACCAGGGGGATACCTCGATGACCACCCCGACCCGCGACTTCCGTGACGACACCCCGGCCACCTTCTACGCCGACATCGCCGAGGGCGGCGACGGCGCCACCACCACCTACCTCGACCACATGGGCGACTTCTGGCACCACGGCCGCCCCGAGCACGAGGCGGCGGGGCTCTCCCCCGAGCAGGTGGCACGGAAGATGGCCGAGGAGGTGGTGACGGCACTGGGCGTCGGCGCCGGCGACCTCGTCCTGGACTTCGGGTCCGGCCCCGGCGGCAGCACCCTGCACATGGCCCGCACCTCCGGCGCCCACTTCGTCGGCGTGTCCAACGCCGACGCCCTCAACCGCCGCGCCCGCGAACTCGCCGCCGAGGACGGCGGCAGCCGCGCGTCGTTCCTGACCATCGACTCCGCCGCGTACCGGGACTTCGCGTTCTGGCCCGACGGTGTCCTCGACGGCGCGACGTTCTTCGAGTCGGTCTGCCACCTCAGCGACAAGGACAAGTTCTTCCAGGCCGTGTACCGCAAGCTCAAGCCCGGCGCCGCGCTCGTCGGCGTCGACTGGGTGCAGCGCCCGTACGGTGACCTGCAGACCCCGGAGCAGATCGCCGAGTACATCGACCCGGTGTGCGAACACATCCGGCTCGCCGGGCTCGGCACCGTCGACAGTTACGCCGAGCAGATGCGCGACGCCGGGTTCACGGTCACGCACGCCGAGGACCTGTTCGCCGGGCAGCAGTGCTGGGGCAGCACCCCCGAGGCCGACCGGGAGAACTGGCTCAACCACGCCGACACCGAGTACAACCTGTTCGCGCTCGGCAAGAACGCCCTCGACAACGCCCGCGGTACCGGCGTGTTCAGCGTCGGCTACTGGATCGCCCGCAAGCCCGCGTAACGGCCGGCGTCCTGCCCGACGCGTCCAGCCCGAGCGCCGGGGAACCGGCGGGGTGGCGGGCCGGCCGTACCGGGTGGGCGGTTCCGGACCGGGCACGACCCCGATCAGGCCCGCCGCCGCCGACCGGTCCACCCGGTACGGCGGCGGCCCGCGGGTGCCTGGATCGGTTGGCGTACAGCGCATCCGCGCGAGCCGGCCGGGGGTCAGCGGGTGCGGGTGATGGTGTGCACGCGCCGTATCCGCCCGTCCGCCGCCAGGTCGGCGAACCAGTGCACGTCGGTGGTGATCTCGACGCCCTTGCGGGTCGTGGCCACCAGCGTGTACCGGGCGGCGACCCGGTCACCGGCACCGAACGCCTCGTGTACCTCGACCCGGCAGGACGTGACGTTCCGGCGGCTGGGCCGGGCGTGCGCGACGAGCTTCGCCCGGTCGAGCATGGTGCCGTCGTTGACCCACTCCAGGTCGGGCGTGTGGTAGCGGTCCACGACCGTGCCGGGGTCCTCCGCGGAGAAGGTCATCTCCGCCACGTACGCCGTCAGGTACTGCCGGATGTCGTCCTCGGCCGTCTCGGCCCTGATCCCCGCCATGCCGCCCTCCCCTGAAAATCTGACAACACTGTCAAGGTTAAGGCGAACCGGTAAGCTTGACAAGCGTGTCAGAGAACAAGCGCAGGCGGCGCGCCGACGCCGACCGGAACACCGCCGCCATCCTCACGGCCGCCGCATCCGTCCTCGCCGACCGGCCACACGCCAGCATCGACGAGATCGCCACCGAAGCCGGCGTCAGCCGCCAGACCGTGTACGCGCACTACACCAACCGCGACGCGCTGCTCGCCGCCCTCGTCGAGTACGTCAGCGGCCAGGTCGTCGCCGACCTCGACCGCGCCAACCTCGACGACGGGCCCGCCACCGACGCCCTGCGCCGGCTCCTCGACACCGCCTGGGCCGCGTTCGACCACACCCCCCTGCTGCTCACGACCGCCACCGGACTCACCGCCGAGCAGTCCGACCACGCACACGAGCCCGTCGTCGACCGCCTGCGGCGCCTCATCCGGCGCGGCCGCGACACCGGCGAGTTCACCACCGACCTGGACACCGACTGGCTCGTCACCGCCACCCTCGCCCTCGGCCACGCCGCCAGCGACTCCGCCCGTACCGGGGGGCTCGCGCGCGCACGCGCCGTCGACACGCTGCACCGCACCCTGCTCGCCCTGTACCGGGCCTGACCGGTCGGCGGCCTCGGCGCACGTTCGCCGCGGGCCCTGCGGGAACGGTGGAACGACGGCGGCACGTCGAGTGGTGGGAACCCATCTGAAACGGTGCTGCGCAAGGGAACCCCGACGCCATGAACGGTATCGCCGGACTGTCGGCGGCAGCTGCGACCATGCGCCCGTGACCGGCCCCGGGTACGTCTCCGACGCGTGACGACCTGTCCCACGGTGCGCGATTCTGAGCTGTCGCGGCTGGACGATCCGCGGCCGTTGCTGGCCGCCGTCGTACCCGACACCGACGGGGTGCTCGGGGCCTGCTGGGCTCCGTGACCGGCGGTCAGGGCGAGGGGATCCCGGCCGGCTCGGTGTGCTGCCGGACGGTGCTGGGCGGCGTGCCGTGCACGCGTTTGAAGGCGCGGCTGAACGCGGCGATGGAGTGGTAGCCGAGGCGGCCGGCGAGCTCGCCGACCGCGGCACCGTCGAGGAGCTGCTGACGCGCGAGATGCATGCGCCAGCGGGTGAGGTAGGCCATGACGGGTTCGCCGGCGGTCTGGGTGAAGCGGGCGGCGAAGGCCGAGCGGGACATGGTGACCTCGGCGGCGAGTGACGCCAGGGTCCAGGGGCGTGCCGGGTGCCGGTGGATCAGCGAGATGGCCTGGCCGATCTGCGGGTCGCGCAGCGCGCCGAGCCAGCCGGTCTGCGCCGCGGGGTCGTTCTCGATCCAGGACCGGATCGCTTGTACGACAAGGATGTCGGACAGCCGGGTGATGACGGTTTCGCCGCCGGGCCGCAGGGTGGTGGCCTCGGCGGCGATCAGCCGCAGCGTGGCCTGCAGCCATTCGGCCTCGGTACCGCGGGAGGCGTCCAGGTGCAGCAGCCGGGGCAGCAGCGCGACGAGTTCCCGCGCCGCCGGGTGGTCGAACCGTACGCCGCCGCAGACCAGGGTTCCGGGAGCGTCACCGCCACCGTGCCGCAGTACGGCGTACCGGTCGCCGAAGTACTCGTGTGGGAGCTCGACGACGTTGGGTGCGGCGACGCCCGGCTCGCTGCGCAGCCGGTGGCCCCGCCCGTGCGGAACGAGCGCAAGCTCGCCGGGACGCAGGGTCTGCACCCCGGCGCCGTCGACCTCCAGCAGGCCCTGCCCAGCGGTCACGATGTGGAACCACAGGTAGTCGGGTGTGGCGGGCACCGTGACCCCCCAGGGCTCGGTGAGCTCCGCGTGACAGTAGAAGGTGCCCGACAGTCGCAGGAAGTGCAGCGCCTGCCCGAGCGGCTCGGCCGAGAGTACGGAGTCGGTCGCGGTCACCGGTCCAGCATCCGCCAGCGGCACTCGATAGTCCAGTCGCCCTGGACGAACGAGCATGACACAGCGACGAACAGTCATGGCCAGTCCGGGAACGGCATCCAACACTGGACGTACGGCACAACCAGTGGAGGACGCCATGACGACAGACACGATCCTGGTACTCGGCGGCACGGGCAAGACCGGCCGCCGGGTCGCCGCCCGCCTGCGCAGCCGCGGCCACACGGTACGGATCGGTTCCCGCACCGGGCAGCCGCGCTTCGACTGGCAGGACGAGCACACCTGGGCGCCGGTACTGGCCGACGTGACCGCGGCGTACCTGGCCTACGCCCCCGATGCGGGGCTGCCCGGCGCGGCCGAGACGATCGGCTCCTTCGCCGAGACGGCGGTGGCCCACGGCGTGCAGCGGCTCGTCCTGCTCACCGGCCGCGGCGAGAGCGGCGCCCTGCGCAGCGAGCACGCCGTCCAACAGGCCGGGGCCGACTGGACGATCCTGCGGTCCAGCTTCTTCGCCCAGGACTTCAGCGAGGACGAAGCCTTCGCCGACAGCGTGCGCAACGGCACGCTGCCCTTCCCCTGGGGGCAGGTCGCCGAACCGTTCGTCGACCTCGCCGACGTCGCCGACGTCGCCACCGCCGCGCTGACCGAGGACGGCCACGCCGGCCGCCGCTACGAACTCACCGGCCCCCGACTGCTCACCTTCGCCGACGCCGCCCACGAGATCGCCGCCGCGACCGGGCGTGCCGTCACCCACCTGCCGATCACCGCGGAGCAGTTCGCGTCCGGGCTGGTCGCGCAGGGCGCGCCGGCCGACTTCGCCGCCCAGCTGACCGCCATGTTCGCCGAGGTACTCGACGGCCGCAACGCCCACGTCACCGACGGCGTACGCCAGGCCATCGGCCGCGAACCCCGCGACATCGGCGACTACATCCTCGACGCCGCCGCCCGCGGCGCCTGGACCCCCGTCACATCCCACTGACCACCACGACCCGACCCGCCCGGACCACCACGCACAAGGAGTACAACCGTGTCCCTGAAGACGATCAACACCGTCGTGACCGCCGCCTTCATCCTGTTCATCCTCTGGTTCGGCAGCGAGTTCATCCTGACCCCCGCAGCGACGGCGCCGACCTTCGGACTGCCGACCTGGCCGTCCGGCGACGGCGGCGGCTTCCTTGTCGTCAAGGGGATCCGCGACGTCGTCCTGGCGCTGGTCCTGGGCATTCTGCTGGTGACGGGCCACCGCCGGGCGCTCGGCTGGGTACTGCTCGTGGAGGCGCTCGCCGCGTACGGCGACATGTCCACCGTGCTCGCCCACCACGGCTCCGTGCTCACCGCGTTCGTCGTGCACTGCCTGACCGCGACACTGATGGTGGTCAACGGCCTGCTACTGCTGCGCGAGACCCGCAAGGTCACGGCCACCGCGGTCACGGCCGCCTGAGTCGGCTCAGGTACGCAGCCGGGTGTTGAGGCGGGCCGCCTGCCGGGTCAGATGGTCACGCTC
The DNA here is from genome assembly GCF_016861975.1 of Actinocatenispora rupis. Classification (GTDB taxonomy): domain Bacteria; phylum Actinomycetota; class Actinomycetes; order Mycobacteriales; family Micromonosporaceae; genus Actinocatenispora; species Actinocatenispora rupis. Next base: position 38,229 of record NZ_BOMB01000020.1, read on the forward strand.
GGCGAGATTCGACGCCGACGCCGCGGCCTCCGCGTACAGGCGCGCCGCGGTGGCCAGCTCACCGTCACGCTCGTGCAGGTACGCCGCGGCCGCGGCGTACCGGGGCAGCGCCGGGTCGAGCTCGGCGAGCGCGGCCAGCCCGGCGCGGGGGCCGTCCGCCTCGCCGAGCGCCACCGCACGGTTCAGCCGCGCCACCGGACTGTCGGTGAACCGCAACAGCTCGTCGTACCACTCGACGATCTGCACCCAGTCCGTCTCCGCCACGGTGCGCGCGTCGGCATGCAACGCCGCGATCGCCGCCTGCGCCTGGAACTCGCCGAGCCGGTCCCGGGCCAGCGCCGCCTGCAGTACCTCGACGCCCTCGGCGATCAGCCGGGTGTCCCACCGGCTGCGGTCCTGCTCCGCCAACGGTACGAGCGACCCGTCCGCACGAGTACGCGCCGGGCGCCGCGCATGGTGCAGCAGCATCAACGCCAGCAGCCCCGACACCTCCTCGTGCCGGGTGACGGCCGCCAGCTGGCGGGTCAACCGGATCGCCTCCGCGGCAAGATCCACATCACCCGAGTAGCCCTCGTTGAACACCAGATACAGCACCCGTACGACAGTCGCCACGTCACCGGGCCGGCTGAACCGAACATCCGACACCGTACGTTTCGCGCGGCTGATCCGCTGCGCCATCGTCGCCTCCGGCACCAGGTACGCCCGCGCGATCTGCCGCGTCGTCAACCCGCCCACCGCACGCAACGTCAACGCCACCGCCGACGCCGGACTCAACGACGGATGCGCACACAGGAAGTACAGCTGCAGGGTGTCGTCGACCTCCCCCGCCGGCCCCGGCGCCGGCTCCACCTCGACACGTTCCTCCCGGCGCCGGCGGGAACCGTCCGCCCGCGCCGCATCCAGAAACTTGCGCCACGCGACCGTGACCAGCCACCCCTTCGGATCACGCGGCTCCTCCACCGGCCACCGGCGCACCGCCTCCACCAGCGCGTCCTGTACGGCGTCCTCGGCCGTCGCGAAATCCGCCCCGCGCCGCACCAGCACTCCCAGCACCGCCGGAACCAGCTCCCGCAGCAGCGACCCGTTCACTCCGTCACCGTCGGCGCCACACCCCAGAACGGCCGCACCTCCAGCCACTCGTGCAACGGCCTCCCACCCGGGCCCGGCGCCGCCGACAACTCCCCCGCCAACTCCACCGCCCGGTCCCACGACTCCACATCCACCACGCACCAGCCGGCGATCAGATCCTTCGTCTCGGCGAACGGCCCGTCGGTCACCGGCGGCCGCCCCGCCCCGTCGTACCGGACGAACGCGCCACCCGGCGCCAGCGCCTGCTCGTCCACGAACTCGCCCGACTCCTCCAGCCGCGCCATGAAGTCCCGCATGAACTGCAGATGCGCATCCACCTCCGCCGGCGTCCACTCTTCCATCGGCGGATACTCCACCGTCGGCGCCGGCCCACCCCGGTAATGCTTCAACAACAGGTACTTCGCCATCACACACCCCTCACCCGTACGGCCAATGTCACCACGCTCACACCCGGGACGGAGCCACCGGCACGAACTCGACACCGGTCAGGCACCCGCACGCTCCGCCCGCCGCCGCGCCAACTCCGCCACCGCACTCGGCAACGTCGTCTCGAAATCGATCAACTTCGCCCACGTCGGCGTCACCACGATCCGCACCATCCCGTCGACGTACAGCGACCGCACCTCCGCCTCCCACTCCACCCGCTGCTCCGCCGACATCTCGTACGAACTCGTCTGCTTCAGGTACTCCGCCGGAATCCCGGCCACGTGATCCAACTCCGCGCGCCCCCGTACCAGCAGGATCCGCGGCGGATGCACCTCCGTGTCGATCGTCAACGCCACCGCCGGATTCGCCGCCAACGACGCCACCTTCGGCGCGTTCGGCGTCGTACACATCACCACCTGCGCGCCGTTCCACGCGAACGCGATCGGCACCACCCGCGGCGCCCCGTCCGCCGCCACGTACGCCAGGCGCGTCACGTCCCGCGCCAACAACTCCCGGCTGCCCGGCCGGTTCAGAACCTCGCTGACCTCGTCCGGTCGCATCGCCGCCTCCTCCGTCGCGTGGGCCACTGTCACACCCGGGACGGAGCCAACCCCACCACCTCGACACCCGACCCGCCGAATCCCAGAAAAATTCCGCACCCGAAAACACCCAGCCACCCCGGACCCACGTGTACGACGCCACACCCCGGCCCCGAACCCGACCCGCGCTACGTACCCATCGGCGAGACTGAGCACATGGCCGACATCGTCCTCATCCGGCACGGCGAAACCGAATGGAGCGCCACCGGACGGCACACCTCCACCACCGACATCCCGCTCACCGACAACGGCGAAGCCCAGGCCCGCGCCCTCGCCCCCGCCCTCGCCGCCCACCGGTTCGCCGCCGTCCTCTGCTCACCCCGCAAACGCGCCCAACACACCGCCGCGCTCGCCGGCCTCACCGTCACCGACACCGACGACGACCTCGCCGAATGGGACTACGGCAACTACGAAGGACGCACCACCGCCGACATCCACACCGACGCCCCCGACTGGAACCTGTGGACCGACGGCTGCCCCGGCGGCGAAACCCCCACCCAGGTCGGCGCCCGCCTCGACCGCGTACTCGAACGCGCCCGCGCCCTGCTCTGCGACGGCGACGTCGCCCTCGTCGGCCACGGCCACGCCCTGCGCGTCGCCGGCGCCCGCTGGATCGGCCTGTCCGCCACCGGCGGCGGACTCCTGCGCCTCGACACCGCCACCCTGTCCAGCCTCGGCTTCGAACACGCCCGACCCGTCATCGACCGCTGGAACGCCCCCGCCTGAGCTTCACGCGCCACTAACCGTCCGCTGTACGTACGCTCAGCGGGCGATTCCTACCGTTCTGGCGTGCACCTCCACCACCTCGCCCAGAACCGCCGCCACTTCCTCACCGTCATGGCACTCGGCCTGCTCGCCACCGCCGGCTGCGACACCACGGCACGGCCCTACATGCGGCCACCGTTCGGCGCACGCAACCCCGACACCGACGGCATCGCCGCCGACCTCGGCTACATCCGCATCCTCATGTGGGACGGCACCCTCGGCGACTCACAACCACTCACCCCGCACGGACTCATGGCCAACGCCCGACGCTGGATCCGCGGCGGGCCGCATCGTCCTCGGCCACACCAACCACCCCACCGTCACCCACCTGTACGAACAGAGCCAGCACCTCATCAGCCAACGCCGACTCGTGCCCGCCACCCTCGACACCCTGTTCGGCACCAGCCGGGCCACCGGATGAACCCCGCTCAGCCCTGCCAGGGCGGCGTCTGGTTCCAACCCCACCGCGGCACCTCCGCCGGACCGATCTCCGGCGGATCCTCACCCGAATACACCAACGCCATCCGCGTACCCCACTCGACGTAGTACGCGAACACCGCACGGAACTCCGGATCCGACGGCAACCCCACCTCGTCCGCCGAGTCCATCAACAACTCCACCCACCGACGTCGCTGCCGCTCCGTGATCCCCCGACCCAGATGCTGCCGCGCCATGTGCGGATGCCCACCCCGCCGCGCCGTGTACTCCGCCGGCCCGCCGAACACCTCCGCCAACCACATCGCCACGAACCGCGGATGCCGCGCATCCATCTGCGCGAACAACGGCGCCAACACCTCGTCCGCGGCCACGTGCCCGTAGAACGCCTCCGTCAACCGCTCCAACGCCTCCGGGCCACCCGCCCACGCCACGATCGACGGCGTCACCTGCTCACCCACCGGACACCTCCCCCGCCAACGGACGCCCCTCGTACGGCGTCGACAGCACGATCGTCGTCCGGTGCGTCACCCCCGCGATCGACCGGATCCGCTGCAACAGACCCTCCAGATCCACCGGCGAGGCCACCCGCACCTTCAACAGGTAAAAGTCCTCACCCGCCACCGAATAGCACGACTCGATCTCCGGCAGATGCGCCAACCGCTCCGGCGCATCGTCCGGCGCCGCCGGATCCGTCGGCCGGATCGCCACGAACGCCGTCAACGGCAACCCGAGCGCCGCATAGTCCACCACCGCCGAGTACCCACGGATCACGCCACGCTGCTCCAGCCGCCGCACCCGCTGGTGCACCGCCGACACCGACAACCCCACCCGCTCGGCCAGATCCGTGTACGACAGCCGCCCGTCCGCGGACAGCGCGGACACGATCGCTCGGTCGATCTCTTCCACGCCCAAAAGCTACACCGGGCCTCCGCCCGTCAACGCCCGCGCGATCACCACACGCTGGATCTGGTTGGTGCCCTCCACGATCTGCAGCACCTTGGCCTCCCGGAAGTACCGCTCCACCGGGTGGTCCGCCACGTAGCCGTACCCGCCGAGCACCTGCACCATGTCGGTCGTCACCCGCATCGCCGTGTCCGTCGCGAACAGCTTCGCCTTCGCCGCCTCCACCGAGAACGGCCGGCCCGCGTCCTTCAACCGCGCCGCCGACAACACCAGCGACCGCGCCGCCGCGATCTGCGTCGCCGCGTCCGCCAACAGGAACCCGACCCCCTGGAACGCCGCGATCGGCCGCCCGAACTGCTCCCGCTCCGCCGCGTACGCACACGCGTAGTCCAGCGCCGACTGCGCCAACCCCACCGCGCACGCCGCGATCCCCAGCCGGCCACCGTCCAACGCGCGCATCGCGATCCGGAACCCGACGCCCTCGCCGCCCAGCAACCGGTCCGCCGGCACCCGTACGTCGTCGAACGCGAGCTGCGACGTACGCTCCGCGCTCAGCCCCATCTTGCGCTCCGGCGCCTGCGGCACCAGCCCCGGCGACGCCGGATCCACCAGCAGGCACGAGATCCCTTCCGGGCCGGGCCCGCCGGTACGCGCGAACAGGTTGTAGAAGTCGGCGCATCCGCCGTGCGACACCCACGCCTTCGTCCCCGTCACCCGGTACTCGTCGCCGTCGGCCACCGCCCTCGTGGTCAGCGCCGCCGCGTCCGAGCCGCCCGCAGGCTCGGACAGGCAGTACGCGCCGAGCTGCTCGCCGCCCAGCATGTCCGGCAGGAACCGCTTGCGCTGCTCGTCGGTGCCGAACTCCGCCACCGGGAAGCACGACAGGGTGTGCACGCTGACGCCCAGCGCCACCGACAGCCAGCGCCGCGCCAGCTCCTCCACCACCTGCAGGTACACCTCGTACGGCTGGTCGGCGCCGCCGTACTCCTCCGGGTACGGCAGGCTCAGCAGCCCGGCGCGCCCCAGCGTGCGGAACACCTCGCGCGGGAACTCGCCGCGCGCCTCGAAGTCCGCCGCCCGTGGTGCCAGCTCGCCGTCGGCGATCTCCGCTGCCAGGCCGAGCAGCTCGGTGGCCTCCTCGGTCGGCAGCATCCGCTCCACCGCTACGGGTCGCGCTGCGCCCGGTGCGCTCATCGGTCCTCCCAGTCGACACGTGCACCGCCAGATAGCGGTGAGCTTAACGCTCGTTCGGGTCCGTGTCGCCGGTGCGATCTTGGGTTGTTACCAAGCGGTGTGGGTCGCACCGCGCGTAGGCTTCCTAGGAAGCTGGTATCAGTACGGGGGCGGCATGATCGGGGCGTGCTCGCCGACGCCCTGCCATACCTGTGCTGCCCGATCTGCGCCGCTGATCTCACCCTGTCCGACCGCAGCCTCCGCTGCCCCGCCGGGCACAGCTTCGACGTCGCGCGCCAGGGGTACGTCACGCTGCTCACCGGCTTCGCCGGCCCCGGTACGGGCGACAGCGCGGCGATGGTGGCCGCCCGCGCGGAGTTCCTCGCCGCCGGCCACTACTCCCCCGTCGTCGCCGCGCTCGCCGCGGCCGCCGACCCGGGCCCCGGCGCGGTACTCGACCTCGGCGCCGGCACCGGCCACTACCTCGCCGGTGTACTCGACGCGCTCCCCCACCGGGTCGGCCTCGCCCTCGACCTCTCCCGGTACGCGCTGCGTCGCGCCGCCCGCGCCCACCCGAGGATCGCCGCCGTCGGCGCGGACACCTGGCGACCACTTCCGGTGCGTACCGGATCGGTGGGGTTGGTGTTGAACGTGTTCGCGCCCCGCAACGCCGCCGAGATCCACCGCGTACTGGCCGCCGACGGGCAGCTGCTGGTCGTCACCCCCACCCCCGACCACCTGCGCGAACTCGTCGACGCGCTCGGCCTGGTCGGGGTGGACGCGGACAAGCCGCGGCGGCTCGCCGACGGGCTGGCCGGTTTCGAGCCGGGGGCCGCGCGGCGGGTGGAGTTCACGATGCGGCTCGGGCACGCGGCCGCCGCGACGGTGGTCGGCATGGGGCCGAGCGCCCGGCACCTGTCCGCCGACGCGCTCGCCGACCGGATCGCGGCGCTGCCCGACCCGGTGGAGGTCACCGCGTCGGTCACCGTCGCGGCGTACCGGCCCTGACATTTGTCGTTCGTACCACGAACCATTATTGTTTCTCGCGGAGAGGGACACCCCACGTGAGGAGAACACCGATGGCGCGCACCATCGCGGTGATCGGCGGCGGGTACGGCGGCGCCGCCGTCGCGAAGGCACTCGACACCGACCACGACGTGGTCCTCGTCGAACCCAAGGACGCCTTCGTGCACGCCGCCGCCGCGTTGCGCGCGCTGGTGCGACCCGACTGGGCCGAATCCATGTTCTTCCCGTACGAGCGGCTGCTGGCGCGCGGCACCGTGATCCGCGAGCGGGCCACCGCGGTGACCTCCGCGGGCGTCACCCTCGCCTCCGGCCGGTACGTGCCCGCCGACCACCTCGTCATCGCCACCGGCTCCGGCTACCCGTACCCGGCGAAGCCCGACACCGACGACACCCGCGAGGCGCTCGACCGGCTCCGCGACACCCACGCCGCGCTCGCCGACGCCGGCCGCGTCCTCATCACCGGCGCCGGCCCCGTCGGACTCGAACTCGCCGGCGAGATCCTCGCCGTGTGGCCCGACAAGCAGATCACCGTCGTCGACCCCGCCGACCGGCTCGTCCCCGGCTACCTGCCGGCGGTACGCGACGAGCTGCACCGGCAGCTCGACGCGCTCGGCGTACGGCTGCTGCTGGGCACCCGGCTCGCCGAGGACCCGCCCGCCGACCCCGGCGTGGCGAAGACGTTCACCGTCGCCAGTACCGGCGTCGAGCTGACCGCCGACATCTGGTTCCGGTGCCACGGCGTACGACCCACCGCCGACGTCCTGGCCGGTGACCTCGCCGGGGCACGCAACGAGCGCGGCGAGGTCCGGGTCACCGAACGGCTCTCGGTCGTCGGCCACGACCACGTGTACGCCGTCGGCGACGTCACCGACGCGCCCGGGGAGAAACGGGCCGGGGCGGCGAGCCGGCACGCCGCCGTCGTGGTAGAGAACATCGGCGCGCAGGCCCGCGGCGAGACGCCGACCGCCGCGTACCGGCCGGGCCCGCCGACGATGCTGCTGCCGCTCGGCCCGGACGGCGGCGTCGGACAGATGGCCACCCCGGACGGCCCGGTCGCCGTACCGACGTCCACGGTCACCGAGTACAAGGGGGCCGGGTTGATGATCGGGCGGTTCCGCGAGATGTTCGGGCGGGACTGAGTCAGCGGGTCTCGCCCGCCAGCTCCAGGAACACCACCGGCACCTCGTTGTCGGCGACGACCCGGCCCAGCAGCCCCGCCAGCCGGTCGCGCTCGTCGCCGGACAGGCCCGCCGGCAGCCGCTCCACCCGCCGGCAGGTCTCCGCGTAGAAGTCCTCGGCCAGGGTGGAGCCGGCCGCCGTCAACGCCACCCGTACGGCACGGCGGTCGTCCGGGTCCGGCTCGCGGTGCACCAGACCGCGCTGCGCGGTGCGGTCCACCAGGCCGGTCAGGCTCGACTTGGCCAGCCCGAGCACCGCACCCAGCTCACCCATCCCGTACGGCTTGGCCATCAGCACGCACAGCAGCTGCCCCTGCTGCGGCGTCAACCCGTACTCCCGCGCCGACTCCGCATACACCGCATTGACCAGGAACGACGACCGCACCAGCGCGGTCACCACACCCATATGCGGGCCCCGTTTCCCCATGCGCCCGAGAATACGTCCAGCACGGTTCGCGCCGCGAACCACGAATCACGTACGGGTGAACGGGCGCGCCGCCACCGCACCCGGCGTACCGTCGGGCCGGGACAACCACCGCCGTCGAAGGGACCAGCCGGTGCGCGCCGCCAGCTACGACTCGTACGCCGCCGACAACTCGCGCCTGCGGGTCGGTGACCTGCCCGATCCGCGCGTCGGCCCCGGCCAGGTCCTCGTCGAGGTCCGCGCCGCCGGCGTGAACCCGGTCGACTGGAAGGTCATGTCCGGCGGGCTCGACCCGATGATGGAGGGGCTGTTCCCGATCATCCCGGGCTGGGACGTCGCCGGCGTGGTCACCGACCGCGGCCCCGACACGCCCGAGTTCGCCCCCGGCGACGAGGTCATCGCGTACGCCCGCAAGGACGTCGTGCGCGCCGGCACGTTCGCGCAGTACGTGACGGTCGCGGCCGACCACGTCGCCCGCCGGCCCGCCGGCCTGTCCTGGGCGCAGGCCGGTGGCCTGCCGCTGGCCGGGCTGACCGGCCAGCGCAGCCTCGACCGGCTCGACGTCGGCCCCCGCGACATCCTGCTCGTCCACGGGGCGGCCGGCGGCGTCGGCGGGCTCACCGTGCAGCTCGCCGTCGCCCGCGGCACCCGCGTGATCGGCACCGCGTCGGCCGCCAACCACGAGTACCTGCGGGGGCTCGGCGCCGAACCCGTCGAGTACGGGGACGGGCTCGTCGAACGGGTCCGGGAGATCGCGCCCGGCGGCGTGACCGCGGTGGCCGACCTCATCGGCGGCCAGCTCGCCGCGACGCTCGCGGTCCTCGCGCCCGGCGGCCGGCACGTGTCCATCGCCGACCCGACCGTCGAGCGCCACGGCGGCCACTGGATCTGGGTACGCCCGGACGGCGCCGGACTCGCCCGACTCACCGAACTCGCCGACGCCGGCAAGCTGACCGTCGAGGTCGCCGGCACGTACGGGCTGGACCAGGTCGGCGCCGCGTTCGACCACAGCCGCGCCGGACACACCCGAGGCAAGCTCGTCATCACCCCGTAGCTGTCGTACCGGCATGGCAGGGTGGGCAGGGTGAGCCGACCGCTGCTGCTCGTCGACGCCGCGAGCCTGTACTTCCGCGCCTTCCACGGCACCCCGAAGTCGATCACCGCGCCCGACGGCACCCCCGTCAACGCCGTCCGCGGATTCGTCGACATGATCGCCCACCTGATCCGCACCCGCCGGCCCGATCGCCTGGTGTGCTGCCTCGACCTGGACTGGCGGCCCGCCTGGCGGGTCGAGCTGATCTCGTCGTACAAGGCGCACCGGGTGGCGCCCACCGGCGGCGAGACCGTCCCCGACGAGCTGGTGCCGCAGGTGCCGCTGATCCTGGAGGTGCTGGCCGCCGCGGGCATCGCCGCCACCGGCGCCACCGGATACGAGGCGGACGACGTGATCGGCGCGCTCGCCGCCCGCGAGCCGGCGCCCGTCGAGGTCGCCACCGGCGACCGGGACCTGTTCCAGGTCATCACCCCCACCACCCGCGTCCTGTACTGCGGGCGCGGCGTCGCCAAGCTGGAGGTGTACGACGACGCCGTGCTGCACGCGCGCTACGGCGTGCACGCCGCGCAGTACGTGGACTTCGCGGTGCTGCGCGGCGATCCGTCCGACGGGCTGCCCGGGGTGGCCGGCGTCGGCGAGAAGACCGCCGCGGGCCTGCTCGGGACGTACGGGGACCTCGACGCGATGCTCGCCGCCGTCGACGACGGGTCGCTGACCACCGCCCCGGCGCGCAAGCTCGCCTCCGCCCGCGACTACCTGACGGTCGCGCCGACCGTCGTCCGGGTGGCCACCGACGCCGCCGTCCCTGCCGTGGACACCGCGCTGCCGGCCGCCCCGGTCGACTCCGACCGGCTGGTGGAGCTCGCCGAGCAGTGGAACCTGGCCAGTCCGCTGACCCGGCTCACCGACGCCCTCACCGACAACGCCTGACCCATCCGCGACCGCGGGCGGGTGTGGCAGGGTGGCGTCATGCCCGACGTGACGCCACAGCACCCGCTGGCCCTGTTCGGTACCGACGAGTTGCTGACCGACACCGAGCGGGACATCCGCGACACGGTTCGCCGGTTCGCCGACGACCGGCTGCGCCCGCACCTCGCCGAGTGGTACGAGGCGGGTGAGCTGCCGGCGCGCGAGCTGGCCCGCGAGCTGGGCGATCTCGGTGTGCTCGGCATGCACCTGTCCGGGTACGGCTGCGCCGGCACCAACGCGGTGTCGTACGGGCTGGCGTGCGCGGAGCTGGAGGCCGCCGACTCGGGGCTGCGCAGCCTGGTCAGCGTGCAGGGTTCGCTGGCCATGTACGCGATCCACGCGTACGGGTCGGCGGAGCAGAAGGCACGGTGGCTGCCGGAGATGGCCGCGGGCCGCGCGATCGGCTGCTTCGGCCTCACCGAGCCGGACTTCGGCTCCAACCCGGCCGGGATGCGCAGCACCGCCCGCCGCGACGGTACGGACTGGATCCTGCGCGGTACCAAGATGTGGATCACCAACGGGTCGATCGCCGACGTCGCCGTCGTCTGGGCCCGCGCCGAGGACGGCGTCCGCGGCTTCCTCGTCCCCGCCGGTACGCCCGGCTTCACGACGCGCGAGATCAGCCGCAAGCTGTCGCTGCGCGCCTCCGTCACCGCCGAGCTCGTCCTCGACGACGTACGGCTGCCGGCCGAGGCGATGCTGCCCGGCGCCCGCGGCCTCCGCGGGCCGCTCGGCTGCCTCGACGAGGCCCGCTTCGGCATCGTGTTCGGCGCGACCGGCGCCGCCCGCGACTGCCTGGAGACCACCCTGGAGTACGCGCGGACCCGGCTGGCGTTCGACCGGCCGATCGGCGGGTTCCAGCTCACCCAGGCCAAACTCGCCGACATGACCCTCGAACTCGGCAAGGCGGTGCTGCTCGCCGTGCACCTCGGCCGCCGCAAGGACGCCGGTACGCTGCGCCCCGAGCAGGTCAGCCTCGGCAAGCTCAACAACGTGCGGGAGGCGCTCGCGATCGCCCGCGAGTGCCGCACCATCCTCGCCGCCTCCGGCATCACCCTGGAGTACCCGCCGCTGCGGCACGCGAACAACCTGGAGTCCGTCCTCACGTACGAGGGGACCAGCGAGGTGCACGCCCTCGTGATCGGGCAGGCGCTGACCGGGCTGCCCGCGTTCCGCTGACGCCCCGGGTCAGGCACCGTCCACATTGGACACGACGCTCTCGGTGAACGGGACGACCATCGTCCAGCCCTCCACCAGGTCGTCCATCACCTCCCCGAACTTCTGCACCGCCGGGTTGGTGACGTGCGCCCGGAAGGCGTCCTCGTCGACGTACGCCTCGTAGCCGTAGACGACGTCGGGCTCACCGTCCACCACGTATGCGTCGAGGCGCAGCGTGCCGGGCTCGCCGTCCCGTGCCGCCCGCGCCGACCAGCGCACGATGTCCAGGAACTCCGACCGCTTGCCCGGCTTGCACACGAACCGGATCAGACCGCCGTACACGACTCAGCCCATCCCGTACGACTGGCGGACCGGCTCGACCACGGCCACCACCCGCGCCTGGTCCCGCGGATACGTCATGTCCACGTACTTGGCGACCAGCCGGTCGATGATCGCCCACGCCTCGTCACCCTCGATCCACTCCACCACCCGGCCGCGCACGAGTACCGGCTGGAACGGGTCGTCGGCGGGCGCCACGGACAGCGCCAGCCGCGGATCGCGCCGCAGGTTGCGGGCCTTGCGCGAGTCGGGACCGGTCAGGAACACGATGTGCTCGCCGCGGGTGCCCACGTACACGGGCACCGAGTGCGGCGAGCCGTCCGGCAGCACCGTGGCCAAGTGGGCGATGGCGGCGCCGTCGAGCACGCGGCGTACGTCCGGGTCGAGCATGGTGGGTTCCCTTTCAGCGTGGGTTGTCGGCGCGCCAGGCGCGGTAGTGGGCGACCGCGGCGGCCAGGTCGTACTCCGGCGCGAAGCCGGTCTCGGCCGCCAGCCGGCTGACATCCATGTACGGTGCCGGTTCCGCGTCGGCGCCCGGTTCGGCGGCCCCGAGCGCACCGGCCAGCTCGCGCCCGGTGTACGGACGCCCGCCGGAGACGTTGTACGTGTCGTACGCCAGGGTGTCCGCCGTGGTCAGCAACGCGATCGCGCGGCCGGCGTCGGGCGCGTAGCACCAGTCGCCGCCGAGCCCGTCGGGCAGCGGCGCCGGCGTCTCACCGCGCAGCTCCGCGCTGACGTACCCGGGGACGGGGTTGAACGGCGACTCCGGGTCCATCAGCGGCCCCCAGATGCTGCCGATCCGCAGCACCACCGGCCGCACCCCGCTGCCCCGCAACGCGTGCGTGGTGACCGGCTCCACCGCCTTCTTGAACGCGACGATCAGGTGCGGCAGCTCCGCGCTCGGCAGCGCGAGCCCCTCGTACCACGGGATCTCGGACTGTCCGATGTAGACACCGAGGCTGCTGGCCACCGCGAACCGGCGTACCTCCCAGGCGCGGGCGGCGTCCAGCGCGTTGAGCAACCCCGCCATCTCGGTACGGAAGAAACCCACCGGATCGTCGCCCGGAACGCTGCCCGCCAGGTGCACGACGTCGGTGATCGTGTGCCGCTCCCCCAGCTCCAGGAACGCGTCCCGGTCGGTGACGTCGACGGACTCCACCGCCACCTTCCCGACCAGGAACGACGGCACGTCCGACCGGCGGTGCGCGGTCACCACCACCTCGCGCCCCAGGTCGAGCAGGGCCCGCGCGGTGTGCGCGCCGATCATGCCCAACCCGCCGGTCACCAGGATGCTCATGTCGTTCCTCTCGTTGTTGAATCAGATCGCCTGGGGAAAGTCGAAGAACCGGTCCGGGTCGTAGGCGCGCTTGACCGCCGCCAGCCGCGCCCGGTTCTCCCCGTGGTACGCCACGGCCCCGTCGTCGAGCGCCGGATCGGGAAAGTTCGGGTACACCCGGCCCGACCCGTCGACGTGCGCGGTCGCCCACGCCGCGTCGACCCACGGATCGTCCGGCCCACCGACCTGTTCGAGCAGGTACCGCACGCCCCGGTGCGCGAACGCCGTCGCATCCGGCGCGACCCGGTCGTACGCACCGCCCATCGCGGTGAACGCCAGCCGCCGCGGTGCCGTGGCCCCCGGTGTACCGAGCCCGTCGAGCAGCGCGGCCACCGTACGGCCGGCCATCGGACGGGTGAAGAACTCCGACCTGATCCGTACCGCGCGCTCCGGCGACTCCCGCGGATCGGCCAGCGTCGCCTTCAACCGGTGGTACGGCAGGCCGGCGCGCAGCTCCACCGCCGGCGCCGTACCGACCAGGTCGGTGAACCCGCGCAGCGCCTCGCGGGTCGCGGCCTCGTCCAGGGTGGCCGCGCCGAACAGCACCGCCCGCGGCGGCACACCGGGATCGGCGACGACGGTGAGGTTCGCGGTGAGCGCCTCCGGCGCGTACGGCGCCCACGCCTGCCACGCCGCGACCGTGTCGGCGAGCGGCCAGTGCGCCTCGATCCGCGTGGTCACCGGCTCCGCGACGGTGTCGAACCGCAGCGACGTCACCACACCGAACTGCCCACCGCCCGCGCCACGCAACGCCCAGAACAGCTCCGGTTCCCGCTCGGCATCGCAGTCGACCACACTGCCGTCCGCCAGTACCACCCGGGCACCGACCAGCCGGTCGCACGTCAACCCGTACTCCCGGCCCAGCAGGCCGATCCCGCCGCCCAGCGTCAGGCCGGCGATGCCGACCGTCGCCCCGCACCCGCCCGGCACCGTACGACCGTGCGCGTGCAGCTCCGCGTACACCTGCCCCAGGCGGGCGCCGGCACCGATCGTCGCGACCCCGTCGGCGGCTACCGACACGCCGGCGAGGCCCGACATGTCGAGCACCATCCCGTCCGTGGACGAGCGCCCCGCGAAGCAGTGCCCGCCGCCACGCGCCACCAGCCGACACCCACTCACCCTCGCGTACGTCACCGCCCGCGCCACGTCCGCCGCCGAGCCGCACCGCACCACGTACCGGGGACGCACCTGCCGGTACGCGGGGTTCACCGGACGGCGGGCCCGCTCGTACCCGGGTGAGCCGGGGTCGAGCAGGACGCCGTCGAGCGAGTCGCGGAACGCGGCAAGGTCGGACACCGCCCCACCGTACGGGCGTCGACGGCCCCGGTTCTTGAAGAAAACGCGCAGTCAGAGCCGCGGCGCCGGTCGTCCCCGCAGCGCCAGGAACGGCCCGTACGAGGCGGAATGGTCGTGCCCGCACAGGCACCGGTCGACGTCACCGCCGAGGAGCTGCCGCGGCGTCAGCCCGGTCAGCCGCAGGCACTCCCGGCTCAGATGCGCCTGGTCGGCGTACCCGAGGTCGACCGCCAACCCCGCGATGCCGTCCGCGCCCGGCCGTCCGGTCGCCGTGGCACCCGCCTGCGCCAGCGCCAGGAACCCCTGGAACCGCAGCGTCCGTTGCAACACCTTCGGGCTCAACCCCACCGCGTGCAGGCACCGCCGGCGCAACTGGCTCGCCGACAGCGCCAGATGACCGGCCAGCCGGTCGATGGCCACCGGCCGCCACGGCATCAGCGTCCGGACCGCCTCCCCCACCAGCGGATCCACCCGCACCGAGGTCCGGTACTCGCGCAGCAGGTGGCGTTGCAGCAGGTGCAGCGCCCGCTCGGCCGTACCGGCCCCGGCCATCTCCCCCGCCAGCCGGTCCGCCACGCTCCCCCACAGGTCCGGCAGCCCGATCCGCTGGTCCACCAGGTCGTCGAGCACCGTCGGCAGCGCCGGCGCGGCCCCCGGAAAGAACCGCACCCCCACGATCGTCGTGTCCGGCGGGACCACCTCGACGACCGCCCCGGTCAGCGGCCCCACCAGCGCGGGCACCCCGCCGATCGGGAAGTGGATCTCCACCCCTCCCGTCGGCAGGTGCCGCTGCACGTACGCCGCCGGTCCGGTGCGCTGGATCCACACCGTCCGCACCGCGCGCGCCAACCCCGGCAGCGGCCGCCGCTCCACGTACGACTCCATCGCGCGTCATCATCGCACCGACCGGCCACCGCGCCGCCCACCTCAGCCGGCGCGGGCCGCGCGCCACGCCTCGCTGTCGGTGAACCACGTGTCGAACCGCTCCTGCGTGTCCAGCAGCTCCTGCCGCGACGCCTGCCCGCTCAACACCCGCGCCAACAGCCGGAAGTACTCGAAACGCTCCACGCCCGGCGCGATCACGATCAACAGGTCCGCCGACTCCCCCGGCGCCGCCGCGAACGCGTGCACCTGCCCCGCCGGTACGACGAGCACGTCGCCCTCGGTCGCCGTGAGCACCTGCTCACCCGCCAGCACCTGCACGGTGCCGGAGAGGACGTAGAACAGTTCCGCCGACCCGGCGTGGTGGTGGGGCGTGGCGCCGTCGGCACCCGGCCCGAGCGTCACCCGCTGGGTACTCATCGCCCCGTCGGCACTGTGCGCGTCCACCAGCAGCCGGATCGTCGTGGGCGGCGCGCCGATCACCTCGGCGTCGGCGGCGCGGACGTGCACGGCGCCGGTCTCGCTCGGCGGCAGGAAAGACATGACGTACCTCCACGGGTCGGGTAGTTCCGCGACTTGATAGTACGCAGCCAAACTATCAGACAGTGAACGGCGTGGGCCAGCCGTCGGCCCGAACATCGGCGCCACGATGCGGGCCGGGCCGGCGGACGCGGCCACGAGTCCGCCGCCACCTCAGGCACCGACGAGAACGTCGCCGCCCGCTCCCGCCGCTCCCAAGAACGCCTGCGGCCGAACGTCCGTGGCACCGTCAGGACCTCGCAGCCCGCTCTCGACGCACCCGAGAACACCTACGACTGAAGGTCCATTCGCAGGCGATGGACGAGCGTGCCGACGCGCCAGTTCCGGCGAGGGGCCACCGGCGCCAGCGATCCCCGGCGTGACGGGCGGGTGCCACTGGCGCCAGGATTCCCCCGGCGTGACGGGCGACCGGCCACTCGCGCCAGCGGTCCCCCGGCGCGGCAGGCAGGTGGTGATCGCCGGCTCTCCCCCGCCGAATCGCCGCTGAGCGCGGGTCGCCCCGCGACGCACCGATGGGGCTCCACCTGCCGGCCGCGACACCCTCGGCGTACGAGTACCTGCAAGGCGGTGGTCACCGGGCCGTCGGGGTCCGTTTCCGCAGAGTCGGACAAACCACGTGATCGGCGGCGTACCTCCGGAGTCGGTGTCCCATTATGGGCGGTGACGTACGCCACGCACCGCAACGCTTCCTAGGTAGCTGGTCATAGTTACGGAGCGCTGCAAGATCGCCGTTGCGCTGGTGGAACGGTCCCGCGGCCTCTCCGGGCCGCGTCGTACGGCGGGCGGTCCCGGGCCGGTTCGGTAACAGCGCCGAAACGCACCCCCGTGAAGCCTGGTATTCACCCACTCCACCGCTACTATCGGTGCCGTGTTGGGGCTTCCGAACGGCGTACGCGCCTGCCTGTTCGATCTGGACGGCGTTCTCACCCGTACCGCCGTCGTGCACGCCGCGGCCTGGCGGGAGATGTTCGACGCGTACCTTGCGGAGCGTGCGCGGCGGGAGCACACGACCGCCGAGCCGTTCACGCAGAGCGACTACGACCGGTACGTGGACGGCAAGTCCCGCCAGGACGGGACGCGCTCGTTCCTCGCCTCCCGGGGCATCACGCTGCCCGAGGGCGCCCCGGACGATCCGCCGGACCGGGAGACCGTGCGCGGCCTCGGTAACCGGAAGAACGAGATCGTCACCCGCCGGATCCGGGAGGACGGGGTCGAGGTCTACCCCGCCTCCGTGCGCTACGTCGAGGCCGCCCGCGCCGCCGGGCTGCGCCGCGCCGTCGTGTCCTCCAGCGCCAACTGCCGCGACGTGCTCGCCGTCGCCGGCATCACCGACCTGTTCGAGGAGATCGTCGACGGCGTCGTCGCCGCCCGCGACGGCCTCGCCGGCAAGCCCGCACCCGACACGTACCTGGCCGCCGCGCGCATCCTCGGCGTACGGCCGGACGAGGCGGCGGTGTTCGAGGACGCCCTGTCCGGGGTGGCGGCCGGGAAGGCCGGCCACTTCGGCATCGTCGTCGGCGTCGACCGGGTCGGCCAGGCCGCGGCGCTGCGCGAGCACGGCGCCGACGTCGTGGTCGAGGACCTCGCCGATCTGATGAGCCCCGACGCGCCTGAAGCGGAGCCGCATACCGCGGTGCGGTGACCCGCGTCGGCCGGCGCGACCTGGGCCACCGGCGACACCGGACCCCAGCGCACCGGCACCACACACAACCCCCTTGCCGCACCGGCGGACCACGCCACCGGTGCGGCAAACACCATGACCAGACGTACGCACATGAAGATCGGGGAACCATGACTACTGGCCGGGCGTTCACCGTGGAGCCTTGGTGCCTGCGGGAACTGAGCCTTGACCTGGACACCATCGCGCAGTCGGAGTCGGTGTTCGCGCTGTCCAACGGCCACATCGGGCTGCGGGCCAACCTCGACGAGGGCGAGCCGCACGGCCTGCCGGGCACGTACCTGAACGGTGTGTTCGAGCTGCGCCCGCTGCCGCACGCCGAGGCCGGCTACGGGTACCCCGAGTCCGGGCAGACCGTCATCAACGTGACCAACGGCAAGCTGATCCGGCTGCTGGTCGACGACGAGCCGTTCGACCTGCGGTACGGGCAGTTGCACGAGCACGAGCGCAACCTGGACTTCAAGGACGGCGTACTGCGGCGCAACGTGACGTGGACGTCGCCGGCCGGCCGTACGGTGAAGATCTCGTCGACGCGGATGGTGTCGTTCACGCAGCGGGCCGTCGCGGCGATCTGCTACGAGGTGGAGCCGGTCGACGGCGCGGCCCGGGTGGTGTTGCAGTCCGAGCTGGTCACCAACGAGCAGCTGCCGGACGGGTCGGCCGACCCGCGCGCGGCCGCGGTACTGGAGGCGCCGCTGCGCCCCGAGCACAACGGGGTGTCCGGCGAGCGTGGCGCGGTGCTCATCCACCAGACCGCGCGCAGCGGCCTGCGGGTCGCGGCCGGTATGGAGCACCGGATCACCGCGCCGGACGACGTGAACCTGCACATGACGACCGAGTCGTTCGACGACCTGGCGCGGACCACGGTGACCACGGTGCTGCAGCCCGGTCAGAAGCTGCGGCTGGTCAAGTTCCTCGCGTACGGGTGGTCGGCGCACCGGTCGGTGCCGGCGCTGCGCGACCAGGTGGCTGCGGCGCTCGCGGCGGCCCGGTTCACCGGCTGGGACGGGCTGCTCGCCGAGCAGCGGGCGTACCTGGACGAGTTCTGGCGGGGCGCCGCGGTCGAGATCGACGGCGACACCGAGATCGAGCAGGCGATCCGGTTCGCGCTGTTCCACGTCCTGCAGGCGTCGGCGCGGGCCGAGGAACGGGCCATCCCCGCCAAGGGCCTCACCGGCCCCGGGTACGACGGGCACGCGTTCTGGGACACCGAGATCTTCGTACTGCCGCTCCTGACGTACTCGGTGCCCGAGGCGGTGGCGCAGGCGTTGCGCTGGCGGTACAACCTGCTGCCGATGGCGCGGGACCGGGCGCAGCAGCTCGGTCTGGCGGGCGCGGTGTTCCCGTGGCGGACGATCCGCGGTGAGGAGTGCTCCGGCTACTGGCCCGCCGGGACGGCCGCGTTCCACCTGGGTGCGGGCATCGCGCACGCCGTCGTGCGGTACGTGAAGGCCACCGACGACCGCGACTTCGAGCGGGAGATCGGGCTGGAGCTGCTGGTCGAGACCGCGCGGATGTGGCGCTCGCTGGGCCATCACGACACGCACGGCCAGTTCCGGATCGACGGGGTGACCGGGCCGGACGAGTACTCGGCGATCGCCGACAACAACGTCTACACCAACCTGATGGCGCGGCGGAACCTGTTCGCCGCGGCCGACTGCGCCGAGCGGTACCCGCACGAGGCGGGCGAGCTGGGCGTCACCGTCGAGGAGATGGCGACCTGGCGCGACGCCGCCAAGGCCATGACCATCCCGTACGACGAGACGCTCGGGGTGCACCCGCAGTCGGAGGGCTTCACCAGCCACGAGCAGTGGGACTTCGAGGCCACCGGCAACCGGTACCCGCTGATGCTGCACTTCCCGTACTTCGACATCTACCGCAAGCAGGCGGTCAAGCAGGCCGACCTGGTACTGGCGATGCAGACGTGCGGGGACGCGTTCACGCCCGAGCAGAAGGCCCGCAACTTCGCGTACTACGAGGCCATCACCACGCGCGACTCGTCGCTGTCGGCGAGTACGCAGGCGATCGTGGCGGCCGAGTGCGGGCACCTGGACCTGGCGCTGGACTACCTGGCCGAGGCGGCCCTGACCGACCTCGACGACCTGCACTCCAACACCAAGGACGGGCTGCACATGGCGTCGCTGGCCGGCGCCTGCCTGGCGCTGGTGGCAGGCTTCGGCGGGCTGCGCGACCACGAGGAGGGCCTGTCGTTCGCGCCGAGGCTGCCGCGCGGGCTGTCCCGGATCGCGTTCCGGATGCAGGTCCGCGGGCATCACCTGCGGGTCGAGGTGACCGGCGAGCACGCGACGTACACGCTGGACTCGGGGCCGCGGATCCCGGTGCTGCACCACGGGGAGAAGCTGGTGCTGTCGGCCGGCGAGCCGGTCACCCGGTCGATCCCGGCCGCGCCCGACAATCCGGTACCGACGCAGCCGCCGGGGCGCGCGCCGCGGCGCCGCCAGTAGCACGTGCGTGTCGGGAGGGGGTCGCGTCGTTCGGCGCGGCCCCCTTTCGCGTGCCCGGATCCGTTGGTACGCAAGGGATTCCTGGCGGTCAGCGCGGCGCGTCCTCGCCGACGAGGCCGTCGATGGACTCGCGGATCAGGTCGGCGTGGCCGAGATGCCGGGCGTACTCCTCGATGAGGTCGACGAGCAGCCGGCGCAGGTTGGGCGAGCGGCCGTCGGCGGTGGTGTACGCGGCGGGGCGGTCCGGGCCGCCGTCGGCGAGGGCGGCGCTGACGTTGGCGCGGGAGCGGGCGACGGTGTCGCGCCACAGCTCGTACAGGTACGCGGGGCTGTCGTCGGCGGCGGAGTGCCACTCCCAGTCCTCGTCGGCGGCCCAGTCGACGGTGTCCCACGGCGGGTGCGGCGCGTTGCCGAACAACCGTACGGACAGGTAGTCGTCCTCGCAGTTGGCGAGGTGTTTGAGCAGGCCACCGAGGGTGACGGTGGAGGCGGCGGTGGTGGCGCGCAGGCCGGCGGCGTCCAGCCCGGCGCACTTCCAGGCGAACGTGCGGCGGATGCGTTCCAGGCAGCCCACCAGGGTGTCGGCCTCGGTACCGGCGACCGGCGGTTCGGTCGGTTCGATCGTGTCGTCCATGCCGGGCACGCTAACGTCGGTTCCGGACGATCGACTTCCGGAAACCGAGGGAGCTGGGCCGATGACCGGCGAGGACAGCCCGACCGCGCGGGCGCTTCGGGTACTGGAGCTGCTCCAGTCGGCGCCCGGGATCACCGCCGACCGGCTCGCGCAACGGCTCGGCGTCACCGACCGCGCCGCCCGGCGGTACGTGGGGATCCTGCGCGAGGCGGGCATCCCGGTCGAGTCGGTCCGCGGCCCGTACGGCGGGTACCGGGTGGGCCGGGGCGTACGGCTGCCGCCGCTGACGTTCCCGGCCAGCGAGGCGCTCGGGCTCGTGATGGCCGTACTCGACGGCGACAGCGGCGCGGTGGACCCGGACGATCCGGTGGGCCGCGCGCTGTCCCGGATCCTGCGCGTACTGCCCGCGCCGGTGGCCCGGACCGCGGAGGCGGTGTGGCGGGTCAGCGCCGGCCGCCGCGAGTCGAACGCGGTACGGCCCGACCCGGACACGACGGCCGCGGTGGTCGCGGCGTGCGCCGACCACCGTCGGGTGCGGCTGGCGTACCGGACGGGGCGCGACAGCGTGATGGACGTGGACCCGTGGGCGGTCGTCCTGCGCCGCGGCAAGTGGTACCTGCTGTGCTGGTCGCACAGTCGGGACGCGCGGCGGGTGCTGCGGCTGGACCGGATCGTGTCGGTCGAGCCGCTGCCGGAGACGTACGAGCCGCCGGCGGATCTGGATCCGGTGGGCGCGCTGGAGGAACACCTGGGCCAGGGCTGGCGGTACGCGGCGGAGGTGGTGGTGGACGCGCCGCCGGAGCGGGTGGTCCGGTGGATCCCGCGCAGCCTGGGCCGGTGCGTACCGGCCGACGGCGACCGTACCCGGCTGGTCGGCAGTACCGACGAGCCGGAGTGGTACGCGGCGCAGTTGGTGGGGCTGCGCACCTCGTACCGGATCGTGGGGTCGGCGGAGCTGCGCGCGGCGGCGGCGGATCTGGGGCGCCGCTACCTCACCGCCTCATCGTTTGACATCTAACGCTTCGCCTTCTATCGTTTTGCTGAGACGACGAGGAGGACACCATGGGTACGCAGCAGGAGATCATCGAGTTCGGGCAGCGGTGGGCCGCCGCCGAGCAGGACGGCGACACCGACACCCTCGACGCGATCAGCACCGACGACTTCACCCTCGTCGGGCCGCTCGGGTTCGTGCTCGACAAGACGCAGTGGCTCGACCGGTACCGGACCGGGCAGCTCATCGTGCACGAGCTGACCTGGGACGAGATCGCCGTCCGCGAGTACGGGACGACGGCGGTGGCGATCGGGCGCTACCAGCAGAAGGCGGAGTACCAGGGGAACAACACCGACGCGACGCTGCGCGGCACCCAGGTGCTCGTCCGCGACGGCGACGGCTGGAAGCTCGCCGGCATCCACCTGAGCCCGATCGGCGCGCCGCCCGCGTTCGCCCGGCAGCAGCGGGAGGACTGAGCGGTCATGGTCGTGGAACTGAACCACACGATCGTCGCGGCCACCGACAAGCTGGCCTCCGCGACGTTCCTCGCCGACATCCTCGGCGTACCGGTGGGCGAGCAGTTCGGGCCGTTCGTGCCGGTACGGCTGGACAACGCGGTCACGCTCGACTACCTGACGCGGCCGGCCGGTTTTCCGCCGCAGCACTGCGCGTTCCTGGTGGACGACGCGACGTTCGACGCGGCGTTCGGGCGGATCCGGGCCGCGGGCCTGACGTACTGGGCGGATCCGGGGCACGAGCAGCCCGGGGAGATCAACACCCGGTGGGGTGGCCGCGGCGTCTACTTCGCCGACCCGGACGGGCACAACATGGAACTGCTCACCCGCGCACCCTGACCACCGGCCGTTGGGCTGCCGTACCCGGCCGACCGGCCGGCGGGCACGCCGATCGCGGGGCGGCCGGGGCGCCCCGCGGGTACGGTGTCGCGATACCCGACGACCTGCCGAGGTGGCCGATGCCCGGCTGCAGCTTCGATCCGCTCGCGGCGTCGCGTACCGCGGGCGGCCCCGAGTTCGACCTGTTCGTGTCCGGGACGGTGGTTCTCGACATCGTGTTCACCGGCCTCGCCGACGCGCCCGGCCACGGTACGGAGGTGTGGGCGGAGGGCATGGGTTCGTGCCCGGGTGGCGTCGCGAACCTGGCGATCGCGGCGGGCCGGCTCGGGTTGCGCACCTCGCTGGCGGCGGCGTTCTCGTCCGACGACTACGGCGACTTCTGCTGGCGGACGCTGGCCGTACAGGAGGGGGTGGACCTGTCGCGGTCGCGCCGGTTCGACGGCTGGCACTCGCCGGTCACGGTGTCGATGGCGTGCGCGGGCGAGCGGTCCATGGTCACCCACGGGCACGCCCCGCCAGTACCGGCGACGGAGATGATCGGGTGTCCCCCGCGCTCCCGCGCGATCATGGTGGACCTCGCCGCGCCCGACCAGCTCGGCGGTACGGAGACGTCGTGGGCGCACCGGGCGGCCGCCGACGGGGCGCTGGTGTTCGCCGACGTCGGCCGGGACGCCACCGGTACGTGGGATCCGCGGGTACTCGACCGGCTCGCGTACTGTCACGCGTTCCTGCCGAACGCGGCCGAGGCGATGGCGTACACCAGGGCCGACTGCGTACGCGACGCCCTGTACCTGCTGGCCGACCGGGTGCCGCTGGTCGTGGTGACCGACGGGGTGGCCGGCGCGGTCGCCGTCGACTCGGCCACCGGCGAGGAGGCGCACGTACCGTCGCCGCGGGTCGCCGCGCTCGACTCGACCGGCGCGGGCGACGTGTTCGGCGCCGGCATGGTACTGGGCACGCTGGCCGGCTGGCCGCTGCCCGACCGGCTGGCGTTCGCCGGGGCGTGCGCGGCACTGTCGGTGCAGCAGTTCGGCGGGTCGCTCGCGGCGCCCGGCTGGGGCGACCTGGCCGACTGGTGGCACGCGATCCGCGACGCGGACACTAGCGACGCGTACCACGTCTCGCTGCGCCGCCGGTACGGGTTTCTCGACCCGCTCATCCCGCACGTCCCGTTCGGTGCGGTACGCCGGGCCGTGGCGACCGTCGCCCGCCAGTCCGACCTGCACTGACCGCACCGCGGAGGTATACCGGGTACGTGACGGCCGCGGTGACGGTGGACGGGCTGGCCGGGGACCTGACGGTACCGGCGCCGGCGCGTGGGGTGGTGCTGTTCGCGCACGGCAGCGGCAGTTCCCGGCACAGCCCCCGCAACCGGATGGTGGCGGCGGCCCTGGCCGACGCCGGGTTCGCGACGCTGCTGCTGGACCTGCTGACGGTCGCCGAGGACACCGCGCTGGACACCCGCTTCGACATCGACCTGCTGACGCGCCGGCTGACCGCCGCCGCCGACTGGCTGGCCCGTACGGAGGCCACGGAAGCGTTGCCGTTGGGCCTGTTCGGTGCCAGTACGGGGGCGGCGGCGGCACTGCGGTTGGCCGCGGACCACCCGGACACGGTGCGCGCGGTGGTGTCCCGCGGTGGGCGGCCCGACCTGGCCGGCGCCGACACCCTCGCCCGGGTACGCGCGCCGACCCTGCTGCTCGTCGGCGGCGCGGACGAGTCCGTACTGGCGCTCAACGAGCGCGCCGCCACCGCACTGGCCGGTACGTACCGGCTGGTGGTGGTGCCCGGCGCGACGCACCTGTTCGCCGAGCCGGGCGCGCTGGAACGGGTCGCCGCCGAGGCCCGCGCCTGGTTCACCACCACGCTGGCCGGTTGACGCCCGGTCAGGTCGTCGGCTCGCCCGCCAGGGAGTACGCGGTGGTGTAGCGGGCGACGAGGCGGCGGGTGCCCACCGGCGGGTGCAGGCGCGTCGGTTCGGTGGTGTGCAAGGGAACCACGACGCGCGGGGCGATGCGCTCGACCATCCGGTGCAGGTCGTCCTGGCTGGCGTGGCCGGAACAGCCGATCGTACGCAGCGGCACCGACAGCGTGTCGAGCCAGTCGGTCAGCAGCGCCCAGCGCGCGTCGAACGGGCCGAGCGGCTCGCCATTGGCGTGCAGGTACACCGAATCGGCGCCGAGCGGCAGGTCGAGCAGGCTGGCGAAGTCGTACGGCTCCGGCGCGACGACGAACGCCCCGGGCGTGGTGTGCACGGCGTCCAGCGAGACGGTGTCCCAGGAGACCGCCCCCGGCACGCCCACCCGGCGCAGCAGGTCCGCGACCGGTTGCGGCCACACCAGCGCCCGTCCGGCGGCGCGGGTCAGCGCCACGAACTCCGCCGCCCGCTCCACGTCCCGCGGGTACATGGACAGCAGGACCAGGCCGGCGGTGTCGCGCAGCGCGTCGGAGTACGCGGTGGTCACGTCGGTCTCGGTGCGGGGCGGGCCGTCCGGCGCGGGCCAGCCGAGTGTGGTGCCCTCGGTGACGAGCATGTCGCAGCCGTCCGCCGCGGCGACGAACGCCTCCGAGCGCTCCGGATGCCGCCCGTGGAACCGGATGTCCCCCGTGTACGCCAGCGTCCCCGCCGGCGTACGCACCAGGTAGCCGCAGGCGCCCGGTACGTCGTGGTCGACCGGTACGCAGGTGACGGCGATGTCTCCACAGTGGACGGTCTCGTCGTCGGCGAGGGGTCGCCAGTCCGGTTCGCGGCCGACCAGCTCCTCGCCGGTGTCGGCGAGCGCGGCCAGCAGCCGTACCGCGTCGCGGTGCGCGTGCACGGGCACGTCGCGGCGGACGAACCCGGCGAGGCCCACGTGGTCCAGGTGGGGGTGCGACACGAACACCGCGGTCCCGTCCACCCGCTCCCCCAGGTACGCCAGCTCCGGCGCCTCGTCGGCGTCCGGAAGGTACGCCGGGTCGAACAGGCCGGGGATCCGCGGCGCGGCACCGACCCGCAGCCGGTCGGCGAGTTCGCGGCCGGGCCGGGTCGCCAGCGGCGGACGGAACAGATCGCCACCGGCCGGGATGTCCAGGCCGATGTCGAGCAGCACCCGGTGGTCGCCGTGCCGGACCAGGATCTTGCTGGATCCGATCACGCCGAGCCCGCCGAAGAACTCCACAGTGGACAAACGAAACGCTCCCCAGGCTCAGGACCCGGCGAGCGGATGCTCCCTGGCGAAGCGCGCCGGGTCGGCCGCCCAGCGACGGATCCCGGGCAGCAGGTCGCCGACCGTGGGACCGGTCAGGTGCGCCGGACCGGCGGCTCGGCCGAACCGGTCAACATACCCGGTGACGGCGCCCGCCGACAGTGCGGGTGCGATGTCGTTGCGCCAGTGGTCGCCGACCGACAACGCGCGCCACGGCTGCCCGGCGGCGCCGATCGTGTCCAGCAGCCGCGCCAGCAGCGGGCGTACGGCGGTGGGTTTGCGGGCGGAGAACACGATCTCGTGGAACAGCCCGCGTACGCCGAGCCGTTCGAGCAGTTGCAGCAGCCCGTCGCGGGGGCTGTTGGTCGCCAGCACCACCAGGTACCTGCCGCGCAGCTCGGCGAGCAGGTCGGCGAACCCGCCCGGCACGGTCACCGGTACGGTGCCGTCGGCGAGGCCGGCGCGGGCCCGCAGGAACGCGGTGTCCACAAGGGACAGTGGCGCGTCGGCGGCGAGGCTGCGTACGGCCTCCCAGCCGTCGGAGGCGCCCGGCACCGTACCGCCGGCGAGGTACTCGGCGACCCGGGCCGGAAGCGCCGCGTCGCCGGTCAGGGCGGCCAGTTCGGCGGCGTAGCGGCGGATCGGGCCGTCGCCCGCGTACAGGGTGCCGTCGAGGTCGACGAGCAGCACGCCGTCGTTCACTTCAACCCTCCGGCCGTCGAGTACGCGCCGGTGAGGAAGTGCCGTTGCAGCGCGAGGAACAGCACGAGTACCGGGACGGTGGTGAACGTGACCGCCGCCGACAGTCCGGTCCAGTCGGTGCCCTGCGCGCCGTAGAACGTGGCGAGGCCGACCTCGACCGGCTGCACCGCCGGGGAGGAGGTCATGACGAACGGCCAGACGAACGAGTTCCACGAGCCGAGGAACACGTTCAGCGCCACGATGAGGATCGCCGGCCGCACCAGCGGTACGCCGATCGACCACAGCATCCGCAGCCGTCCCGCGCCGTCCAGCTCGGCGGCGTCGAACAGCTCGGTCGGCAGCCCGGCGAAGAACTGCCGCACCAGGAAGATGCCGAACACGCTGGCACCCCACGGCAGGATCTGGATCCAGTACGTGTCGAGCAGGTCGGCGGTCTGCGCGATCACGTAGTCCGGGATGAGCAGTACCGTCTGCGGCACCATCATCACCGCCAGCACCACCGTGAACAGCGCGGTACGCCCGCGGAAGCGCAGCACCCCGAACGCGAAGCCGGCGAGTACCGAGGTGAGGACGGCGAGGACCACGGTCGCGCCGGCCACCAGCACGGTGTTGCCGAACAGCCGGGGCCACGGCGCCGCCGCCCAGGCGCGGGCGTAGTTGGCGACGTGCCAGTGCGGCAGCAGCGAGGGCGGGAACCGGTACACGTCGGAGGTGCGCGCCAGCGACGTGGTCACCACCCACCAGAACGGGGCCAGGAACGCCAGCCCGACGGCGACCGCGACGACGCGCCGTACCACCGGGCCGGCCGGACGGCGCCGCCGCCGCACGTGGGACGGCGCGCCGCCGGGTCGCACGTGCATCTACTCCCCCGACTTCGCCTCGGCCGCGGCCTGCTTCTGCGCGTCGGCCAGCGCGGCGGCCGGCGTCTGCTTGCCGGTCAGCGCCGACTGCATCGCCACCGCCAGCTCGCCCTGCGCCTTGGTCACCCACGGGTACGGCGGGTCGGCCTTCGCGGTCTTCAGCGCGTCCGCCCCGAACTTCTGGTACGGGTTCTTCGCGATGAAGTCGGCCATCTTCGGCAGCGCGGCCGGCGTCACGGGCAGGTAGCCGGAGTGGCTCGCCCAGTACGCCTGCGCGTCCGGCGACGACAGGTACTTCATGAACGTCCAGGCCGCCTTCTTCTCCTGGTCGGACGCCTTGGCGAACATGACGATGTTCGTACCGGCGAGCTGGTTCGCGGCGCCGGCCGGGCCGCTCGGCAGCGGCGCCGTGCCCATCGGGAACTTCCCGCCGACGGCCTGCTGGTTGTAGAAGTAGCTGGCCACGCTGGAGATGTCGAAGCCGCCCTTGCCGGCGCCGAGCGCCACCTGACCCGGGTAGTTCTTGCCCAGCGACAGCGCGCCGGCCTTCTTCAGGTCCGCCAGGTAGGTCATCGCCTGCACCGCCGCCGGGCTGGTGAACCGCGGCTTGCCGTCCGAGGCGAACACCGGCGTGCCGTACGCCGCGGCGAGGATCTCGAACCACGCCTCACCGCCGGCCGGCCCCGCCGACGTACCGGGGTCGATGGACACGCCGACGGTGCCGTGGCCGGACACCGCCTTCGCCGTCGCCGCGAACTCGTCCCACGTCTTCGGCGCGCTCTTTCCCTTACCCGACAACATCTTCTGGTTGTAGTACTGGATGACGACGCTCTTGTTGAACGGCCACATGTAGAGCTTGTGGTCGCTCGGCAGGTAGAGGTCGGAACGCACGCCCGGGTAGAGCGCGGCGACGTCCGCCTTGCCCGCGTAGCCGTCCAGCGGCACCAGCACCTGACTCTTCGCGTACGTCGCCGCCCAGTCCGAGTACGCCTGGCCGATCGTCGGCGGCTTCCCGGCGGCCAGCGCCGCGGTCTCCTTGTTGCGCAGCGTCGGGTAGTCCGGCTCGACGACGAGCTGCACGTCGATGTCCTTGTGCTGCTTCTCGAACTGCTTCGTCAGGTACTCCATGGACGACTTGAGCGTGCCCGAGCTCATCGTCTCCATGAACGTGACGGTGGTCTTGCCGGTGGACGAGCCCGCGCCGCAGCCGGCCAGCCCGCCGGCGGCGAGTACGCCGGCGGCCAGCACGGCCACGGCGCGGGTGAGGGGTGATTGAGGCATGGGGGGTGCGACTCCTAGCGCGACGAGGACCGTCGGGTCCGGAACTGCAGCAGGGTGAACAGTGCGGTCACGACGAACAGCACGACGGCCAGGGCCGCCGCGTACCCGGTGTGGAAGAACACGAACGCCTCCTGGTACAGCAGGAAGCTCAGGGTGGTGGTGGCGTGCACCGGCCCGCCGCCGGTCATCAGGAAGAACTGGGTGAACGCCTGCAGCGACGAGATCGTCGAGATCGTCACGACGAACACCGTCACCGGACGCAGCTGCGGCCAGGTGACGTACCAGAACTCCTGCCAGCGGTTCGCGCCGTCGACCCGCGCGGCCTCGCCCAGCTCGCCGGAGATGACGCTCAGCCCGCCGAGGAAGATCACCACGGTGAATCCGACCTCGTGCCACAGGCTGTACGCCAGTACCGCCGGCATCGCGGTGGCCGAGTTGTCCAGCCAGTCCACCCCGGACAGCCCGAACAGGTGCAGGACCGCGTTGGCCAGCCCGAACTGCGGGTTGAAGATCCACACCCAGACGATCGAGGTGGCCACCAGCGGCGTCACGTGCGGCACGAACACCGCCACCCGTACGGCGCCGAGCAGCGCGCCGCCCCGCTGCAGCAGCACCGCGATCGCCAGCGACAGCGCCGTACCGCCGATGACCATGCCGGCCGTGAAGTACAGCGAGGTGAGGCCGCTGGCGGCGAACGACGGGGTGGCGTGCCCGAACAGCTTCGTGTAGTTGCCGGCGCCGATGAAGCGCGACTGCGCGACGTTCAGCGGGTTCCAGTCGAACAGGCTGATCACGAACGTGTACGCGGTCGGCAGGATCGTGAACACCGCGAAGATCAGCAGCGCCGGGAGGGTGAGGCCGACGGCGAGCGGGCCGTTGCGCGCCCGGCGCGCGGGACGCCGACCGACCTGGACCGCGCGCGGGCTCACCCGCTGCTCTGCCTGCGTCGTCGCCACCGCTGCGCGTGTCCTCTTCCCGCGTCGAGACGCCCGGACCGACCCACCGTCCGAGGCTTCCAGTTACCGGGAAGTTAAGGCGCCGAACGTTGCTGATCGGTTAATCTGTAGGGCTTTGGCCATGAACGGTGCCCGAGCCTAACAGGCAGATCGCCCGGGACGACAGGGGTAGATCCACCGGTACGCGAAAACCGCGGAAACTGTTATGCCCGCGTTGCCCCTTCCCGAAATGTGGAAGATCTGGCCGGCGAAGCCCGGACATCGGTGATATTACGGGCGCCCCTCGCCGGGGCGCCCGCGAACCGGAACGCGCCCCGCCGAACCGCCCGAACCGCGGCGGATCCCGCCCGGGCGGCGCATGCTGGTGGTAGTGATCCGATGCCCAGGGGGTGACCCATGTCCTCGCCGCGTACGCCCGACCTGGTCCCCGTCCTGTCCCGCGGCAAGCACCACAGCCCGCGACGGGGCGCCTGCTTCATGGAGATGGCCTCGTATCTGGCCGGCGAAAAGTGGAGCGACCACCCGCCGTGCACGCATCCGCTGCTCG
Source organism: Actinocatenispora rupis (assembly GCF_016861975.1). Taxonomy (GTDB): domain Bacteria; phylum Actinomycetota; class Actinomycetes; order Mycobacteriales; family Micromonosporaceae; genus Actinocatenispora; species Actinocatenispora rupis. The sequence goes on from NZ_BOMB01000020.1 coordinate 67,980, forward strand.
CGGCGGTCGCCCGGCAGGTCAACGACCGGATGAGCGACGAGGCGCGGTCCCGGCTCATCACCCTGATCCCGTCCGTGATCGGACTGACCGGCGACGACCTACACGTCGACGTACGGATCGCGCTGCGCTGCGCCACCACGGCCCTGCCCGTCGTCGCCGCCGAACGCCAGCGCGGCCTCGCCGTCGCCGTACTGTCCGCCAACCGCATCCGCGCCCAACTCGACGGACTGCCCGGCGACTTCATGGAGGACGAGAGCCGCGAGGCGCTGCTGCGCACGCCGCACGCCCGGCGCTGGGCCGAACAGTTCACGCCCGGCTTCGCCCCCACCGCCAAGGCGTTCCGCAAGTACGCGGCGCCCGCCACGGTGTCGGGTGCGGTCGACGGGATCGCCGCCGCCTGCGTACCGGATCCCGACGCGCTGCTGCACGAACTGCTCGCCGGCACCATCGCCGACTGCACCGCGCTGCTCGGCCGTACGCCGACCCCGGCACCCCGACCCGCCCGCCGGATCCGTACCCACCGCTGACGGCCACCCTCGCCGACGTCACGCGCGCTTTCCGTTGCGGCGCAAGCGATTCGCGGCCGGTAGGTCGGTGTCGTCAGGGGCGGCGGGCGACGCCGGCGAGCAGTGGCAGCGACGCGGTACGCGGGTCGGCCGGTTGGTCCGGCCGCCACGCGCCGGCGGTGACGAGCCCCGGGTCGAGCAGCGGCCAGTCTCCGAAGAACCGCTCGATCTCCGCCCTGGTACGCAGGCCCCACGGGTTGGTGGTGCCCTGGTACAGCTCCTGCGCCGCGCCGACCCCGGCGTGCAGCTCGACATCGCTGCTGCCGTGCGTGACGACCAGCATGCTGCCCGGCACCGCCACCTGCCGGTACCGCTCGACCACCCCGTACGCGTCGTCGGCGTCGGTGAGGAAGTGCAGCACGGACACCAGCAGGATCGCCACCGGACGGTCGAAGTCGAGTACCCGGTGGGCGTCGGGGTGGGCGAGGACGGCGGCGGGGTCGCGCAGGTCGGCGCGGACCACGGCGCAGCGCGGATCGTCGTCGAGCAGGGCGAGGCTGTGCGCGACCGCAACGGGATCGTTGTCCACGTACACGACGTGCGCGGACGGGTTGGCGCGGTGCGCGATCTCGTGCACGTTGCCGGCGGTGGGGATGCCGGAGCCGAGGTCGAGGAACTGGTCGATCCCGGCCGCGGCGCAGGCGAGCACGGCGCGACGGAGGAAGGACCGGTTGGTCCGGGCCAGCAGCCGGCCTTCGGGCATGGTGCCCAGCACCCGTTCGGCCAGCTCCCGGTCGGCGGCGAAGTTGTGCATGCCGCCCAGGTAGTAGTCGTACATCCGGGCGGCGCTCGGCCGATCCCGGTCAACTGGCCCGGCCCAGTCCGGTTCCGTCATGCCTTCAGCATCTCAGGCGGCACCCGCACCTTTCCAATCCACCAACTGGACGATCACGCCGTTGGGGTCGCGGACCTGGAATGCCCGCTCGCCCCATTCCTCCTCGGTGAGCGGCATGGTGACCGCGACTCCTTCGGCGGTCAGCCGCGCCAGCTCCCCTTCCAGGTCGTCGACGACGAACGCCAGGATCATCCCGGCGGCGTGGCTGTCGCGCTGGTCGGCGGGCAGGGTGGCGAGGCCGCGGCGCAGGAAGATCACGTTCATCCCGGCGTCGTCGCGGGCCAGCGAGGCGAACCCGTCGGCGGCCATCACCTCCTGGAATCCGAAGTGTCGCACCAGAAACGCGCTGGATGCGGCGACGTCGTCGACGTTCAGCGACACGGCGGACGAGCTGATCTGCACGGCGGCTCCCGGTTCACGAATTAACTCTGTACGCCGTACAGTATAACGAGGGTGTGGAAGGATCCGCAAACGTGAGCGGAGAGCGCAGTGGAGCGGGCGACCCGGCGAAGACCCTGCGGCTGCTGTGGCGCGAGCCCGGTGCCGCGCCGCGCCGCGGCCCCCGGCAGACGCTGAGCATCGACGCGGTCGTCGACGCCGGTACCGCGGTCGCCGACGCCGAAGGGCTGGCCGCGGTGAGCATGCGCCGGCTCGCCACCGACCTCGGCGTGTCCACGATGACCATGTACACGTACGTGCCTGGCAAGGCGGAGCTGGTCGACGCGATGCTGGACGCCGCGTACGCGCGGATGCCGCGGCCGGACACCACCGGCCGACCGTGGCGCGAGCGGCTGACCGCGGTGGCCGACGCGAACCGGGCGCTGTGCCGTACGCATCCGTGGGTGGCCGGGGTACACACCGCGCGCCCGACGCTCGGACCCGGCGCCATGGCGCGCTACGAGTACGAGCTGTCGGCGCTGGACGGGTTGGGGTTGAGCGACGTCGAGATGGACGACGCCCTCACCTACCTGACTGGCTTCGTGTACGGGTGCGCCCGCGCCGAGGCCGACGCGCGTGCCGCCGCCACCGACAGCGCGATGAACGACGAGCAGTGGTGGGCGGCGAACGCGCCGCTCCTGGCGAAGGTGTTCGACGCCGAGGCGTACCCGCTGGCGGCCCGGGTGGGCACCGCCGCGGGCACCGCACACGGCGCCGCGTACGACGCGGACCACGCCTACACGTTCGGCCTGGCCCGCGTACTGGACGGGCTCGCCGCCCTGGTGGAGCGGTGAGTCAGTCGTCGGCGGTGTCGGTACGCAGCCGGTCGTTCCAGCGCTGCTCGATGCGTCCGAGCCGCCAGACGGCGAGCGCCACGGCCCAGGTCAGGACGAACAGTCCGACGATCGCGAAGCCCACGTAGTTCAGGTCCAGGCCGGCGATCCAGGGCAGCGGGCCGCCGGTGATGTCGAGCTTCTCGGTGAGGACCGAGATCAGCTCGATGGCGCCGATGACCAGCGCGACCGCCACCGACAGCGCGGTGATCGTGAGGTTGTAGTAGACCTTGCGGACCGGCTTGGCGAACGCCCAGCCGTACGCGAAGTTCATGAACGAGCCGTCGATCGAGTCCAGCAGCGACATGCCCGCCGCGAACAGCACCGGCAGCACCAGGATCGCGTACCAGGGCAGGCTGAACGCGGCGGCGCCGCCGGCGAGCACCAGCAGCGACACCTCGGTCGCGGTGTCGAACCCGAGCCCGAACAGCAACCCCACCGGGTACATGTGCCACGGCTTGCGGACGGCCTTCGTGGCGCCGCCGAGGATCCGGTTCATGAAGCCGCGCTTGTTGAGCTGCTCCTCCAGCGCGGCCTCGTCGTAGTCGCCGCGGCGCATCTTGCGGAACACTGACGCGATGCCGCGGAGTACGACGAGGTTGAGGATCGCGATGACCATCAGGAACGTGCCCGACACGAGCGTCCCGATCAGGCCGGTGACCTGCTGCAACGTCGAGGAGTCGTGCTCGACCTGACCGGCCAGCGACCGTACGCCGACGCTCAGCAGCGCGCACAGCCCGAACACGATCGACGAGTGGCCGAGCGAGAACCAGAACCCGACGGACACCGGCCGCTGCCCGTCGGACATCAGCTTGCGGGTGGTGTTGTCGATCGCGGCGATGTGGTCGGCGTCGAACGCGTGCCGCATGCCCAGCGTGTACGCGGTGACGCCGAGACCGATCCCGAAGATCTGCCCGCCGACCCGGTAGTGCGCGGGTGCGACCAGGGCGACCAGCGTGACCCAGCCGATCACGTGCAGGGCCAGGACGAACAGTCCCATTCCGCCGATCCGGCGCCACTCGCCGGAACTGAGGGGTCGTCGGGGGGCCGCCTCGACGGCGGCGGTGAGTCGGCTCATGGCTTCGTCCCGCGAGGCGGGCACACCTGTGTTGACGGCACGAGCCGACCCTAAAACCACCACAGCGGTCCTTGCAAGCTATGTGCAATTAGCCACGTCGGAGATCAACGCCGGGACAGCAGCGTCCGCCGCCGCGGCGCCGCCAGCCGCTGTACCAGGTCCGCCGGCCACACCGCCGACCCCGACCGGTCCCGTACGGCCAGGGCGGTGGCGTAGAGCTGGACGTCGCGCAGGTCCAGGCCGTACCCGGCGGCGCGCAACCGGTCCAGTACCGGGGCGACCTCCTCGGCCCACCAGGCCGCCGCCAGCTCGCCGCGGTCCCCCGGCGCCCGGCCCGCCAGCGTCCGGTCCAACGCCCACGACTGCGCCGCGTCCGCCAGGCGCATCCACTCCGCCGGCGTGTCCAGCCACAGGTCCGCCCGGACGTCGTCCGGCAACGGCACCCGGCGCAGGAACTCCAGCTCGGCCTGCTTGCTCGGCAGGTGCACCGCCCGCAGGCACGCCATCCCGTACGCCACGGTGCAGATCCGGCGCACCCGCGCGGTGACCACCAGCCGGCCCAGTTCGCGGGCGACCGACACGCGGTGGTGGCCGTCGGCCACGAAGTACAGCTCGCCGAGCTGCACCAGGTCCACCGGCGGCGGCTCCACCCCGGTCGACATCGCCTCCGCCAGCCGCTGCCAGCGCAACCTCAGCCGGTCGTTGCGCAACCGGAAGTCCTGGTCGAAGTCGTACGGCCGGTCCACGGTGCCGACCACCTGCGCCACCGGTACGTCCGCGACGCGCTGCTCCATGACGCCGTCCGGCCCGAGCGCCGACAGCGCGTCGTCCAACCGCATCAGCCCCGGTCGGGACCGTCCACCGAACACGCCCATGACCAGTGCCAACTCCCCCGGCCCGGTGATCATTCCTCACCGGCGCGCAGCGAGCCGCTCCACCACACCCAGCCGGTACCGGTCGTGCCGCTCGACGGTGAGCCCGGCCGCGCGTACGTGCCGGATCGGCCGGCGGCGGAAGTGCTCCCCGCCCGCCGGTACGCTGCCCAGCTCGATCAGCGCCTGGACCGCGCGCGTCGGCCAGGCCGTACCGGCGACGTGGTCGGCGAGCAGCAGGTACCCGCCGGGGCACAGCACCCGTACCATCTCGGCCACGGCGCGCCGGTCGTCGGCGATCGCGCACAGCGAGAACGTCGCCACCACCGTGTCGAACGTGCCGGCGGCGAACGGCAGCGCGTGCGCGTCGGCCACCCCGAGTGCCACCGTACGGCCCAGCGCGGCGGCACGGCGCCGGGCCAGCGCCAGCATCTCCCGGCTGAAGTCCACCCCCACCAGCCGTACGCCGGGCGGGTAGTGGCCCAGGTTGCGCCCGGTACCGACGGCCACCTCCAGTACGTCGCCGCGCGCCTGCCCGCACACCCACTCGCGGGCGTCACCGAAGAACCGCCGCTCGATCCGCGCCATCTGCGCGTCGTACGTCGCGGCGTGGCGGTCCCAGTACCGCTGGAGTTTGGCGGTCCGCTCGCTCACCCGCCGATCGTAGGGCGCCGGTCAGGTCAGTTCGGCCAGCAGGGCACGGACGCGCCGGTCGATCTCGTCGCGGATCGGCCGTACCTGCTCGACCGGGCGGCCGGCGGGATCCGGCAGCTCCCACGTCAGGTACCGCCGGCCCGGGTACACGGGGCAGGCGTCGCCGCAGCCCATCCCGACCACGACGTCGGCCGCGCGTACCGCGTCGTCGGTCAGCGGCTTGGGGAACTCGCGGCTCAGGTCGAGCCCGATCTCGGCCATCACCTCGACGACGGCGGGGTCGACGGCGTCGGCGGGTTCCGAACCGGCGGAGCGTACGGTGACGCGGCCCTGCGCGTGGTGGTGCAGCAGCGCGGCGGCCATCTGCGAGCGGCCCGCGTTGTGCACGCAGACGAACAGCACCTCGGGCGTGGTCATGACGGCTCCGTCCGGTTGCGCAGCGCGAGCGAGACGTACACGAGGGCGACGAGGACCGGGACCTCGATCAGCGGGCCGACCACACCCGCGAGGGCCTGGCCGGAGGTGGCGCCGAAGGTGGCGATGGTGACCGCGATCGCGAGTTCGAAGTTGTTGCCGGCCGCGGTGAACGCCAGCGTGGCCGTCCGTTCGTACGGCAGCTTCACGGCGCGGCCCAGCGCGTACGAGCCGAACCACAGGACGGCGAAGTACGCCAGGAGGGGCAGGGCGATGCGGGCGACGTCGAGCGGATGCGCGGTGATCTGGCGGCCCTGTACCGCGAACAGGATGACGATCGTGCACAGCAGCCCGTACAGGGCGACCGGGCCGACCGTCGGCAGGAACCGCGACTCGTACCAGGTGCGGCCCCTGACGCGTTCGCCGAGCCGGCGGGACAGGTACCCGAGGGCGAGCGGGATGCCGAGGAAGACCAGCACGTTGCCGACGATCGCCCACGGCGAGACGTGCAGGTCGGTGGTGGGCAGGCCGAGCCAGCCGGGCAGTACGGACAGGTAGAACCAGCCGAGCGCACCGAACGCGAGCACCTGGAACACCGAGTTCAGCGCGACGAGGACGGCGGCGGCCTCCCGGTCACCGCAGGCCAGGTCGTTCCAGATGACCACCATGGCGATGCAGCGGGCGAGGCCGACGACGATCAGCCCCGTCCGGTACGCGGGCAGGTCCGGCAGGAACAGCCAGGCCAGCGCGAACATCACCGCCGGCCCGACGACCCAGTTGAGTACCAGGGACGGCACGAGCAGGCGGCGGTCGCGGGTGACGGTGTCGAGCCGGTCGTAGCGGACCTTGGCCAGCACCGGGTACATCATGGCCAGCAGCCCGACCGCGATCGGGACCGAGACTCCGTCGACTCGTACCGCCTGGACCGCGTCGCCGAGTCCGGGGACCAGGCGGCCGGCGCCGAGACCGACGGCCATCGCGGCGAGGATCCACGCCGGCAGCCACCGGTCGAGTACCGACAGGCGAGCCGCGATCCCGCGCGTCACGGGAGGCGCGGTCGTGTCGGTTGCGCTCACGCCCCGACCCCGGCCGGTACCGCCAGCAGGCCGGCGAGACGGCTCAGCATGGCCGGGACGATCCAGTAGTAGACCCAGGTGCCGCGGCGCTCGCAGTCGATGAGTCCGGCCTGGCGCAACACTTTCAGGTGGTGGGAGATGGTCGGGCCGGTCAGCTCGAACCGGGGGGTCAGCTCGCACACGCAGACCTCCCCGCCCTCGTGCGAGGCGATCAGCGACAGCAGTTGCAGCCGCACCGGGTCGCCCAGCGCCTTGAACGCCGGGGCCAGCTCGGCCGCGTCCGGCGCGCCGATCGGTTCGCGCGTCAGCGGGGCGCAGCAGCCGGTCGTCTCGGCCAGTACGGGGAGCTGTTTCGACATGCATCTATCTTGACGCTCATCGATTCAACGTGCAAGGCTCTGTCTAGATGTTCATCTAGACAGGGAGGTTCGCCGTGCTCCGCATCCGACGCCGTACCGGTGCCGCGGTCCGGGTCGACGAGGCGTGCGGGTGCGCCTGCGACTCCGGGTGCCAGGCGAGCGCCCGCCGCGACCACGCCCGTACCCACGCGGCCGCCGTCCTCGGCGCGCCCCGCTGACCCACCGACCAGGAGGCACACCGTGACCAGTGAGCTGACCACCGGAGACCCGCTGCGCGACGAGGTACGCGCCCGGTACGCGACGGCCGCCCGCAGGGTGGGTGCGGCGGCCACCGAGCAGGCCGGCGGGTGTTGCGGCCCGGCCGACAACGCCACCGTGCTCGCCACGATCGAGGCGAACTCCGACTGCTGCGGCGGCGGATCGTGCGGCGCGGCCGAGGCCGACCCGTTCGGCGCCACGCGCTACGACCAGGCCGACCGCGACCAGCTCCCCGCCGACGCCGTGACCGCCTCGCTCGGCTGCGGCAACCCGCTGGCCGTCGCCGACCTCAACGAGGGCGAGACCGTACTCGACCTCGGCTCCGGCGGCGGCATCGACGTCCTGCTGTCGGCGAAGCGCGTCGGCCCGACCGGCATGGCGTACGGCCTGGACATGACCGACGAGATGCTGGACCTGGCGCGCCGCAACGCCGAGCGGGCCGGCGCCACGAACGTCGAGTTCCGCAAGGGTCAGATCGAGGCGATACCGCTGTCCGACGCCAGCGTCGACGTGATCATCTCCAACTGCGTGATCAACCTGTCCACCGACAAGCCCGCCGTCCTCGCCGAAGCCTTCCGCGTACTGAAGCCCGGCGGTCGGCTCGGCGTCTCGGACGTGGTCGCCGAGGACCACCTCTCCCCCGCCGAACGGGCCGAGCGCGGCCAGTGGGTCGGCTGCATCGCCGGGGCGCTGTCGTTCACCGAGTACCGCGACGGGCTGGCCGCGGCGGGGTTCACCGACATCGACATCACGCCGACGCAGCGGGCCGCCGACGGGATGCACGCCGCGATCGTCAAGGCCACCAAGCCGGCCTGACCGGCGTCAGCGGCGGGCGGCGCGCAGCCGGCGTACCCGGGTCGCCAGCAGGGATGCGACCAACAGCAACGCCAGGCTGCTGATCAGCCACCGCCGGCGCGCCGCGGTCATCGTCGGCCGGTACGCCACCGGCTCGGCCGTCCGGTACCGGTGGTGCGGCGGGCTCGGCGCCGGCACGGCCGGATGCGTACCCGGGGGCGTGCGGCTGGGCACCACCGGCGCGGCCGTACTGCCTGATGGGGTCGGGGACGGCGCGCTGGGCCGCGGCGACGGCGTCGTCGGCGTGGGGGTCGGCGAGGTCGTGGGCGTCGGGGTCGGGGAGCGCGGCGGCGGGCTGGCCACGGCACCGGGCCGCCAGGCCGCGTCGGCGTCGTACGCCGCGGGCATGGTGCCGACCCGCTGCGCGGAACCGTTGCCGCGCAACGGAATCCGCCACAACGTACGGGCTCCGGCCGGACCGCGGAGCCAGGCGTACAGGGTGGTCGGGTCGGCGCGGGCGACGGCGTCGGCGTACCCGGCGGGCAGCCCCGGAACCCTCGTGTACCGGACGGTGCCGGTGGCGGGGTCGAGGCGGGCGAGCGTACCGGTGGGGCCGACGCCGACGAGCCCGCCGGTGCCGTCGGCGGCGAGGTCGCCGAGCGGCAGCGGGCCGACCGGGCGTACCGCGGCGATGTGCGGGTGCGGGGTCACCGCGACGGTCACCACGGCCGGGCCGACGAGGACCACGAGGCGCCCGGCCACCACGTCCCCGGCGCGGGCGGCGGCCAGCCACGCCGGCAGCCCACCCAGGTCGTACGCCGGGCCGTCGTCGGCGACCGCCACCAGGTGCACCCCGCGCGCGTCGCGTACGGCGAGGCCGAGCGCGCGGTGACCGACCGGGTCGTACCCGAGGGTGGTGACCGGGAAGGGCAGTCGGCGGGTGCGGGACGCCCCGGTGCGCGGGTCGGTGGCCACGAGGTCGCTGGGCCCGAGCGGGGTGGTGGTGACGACGGTCAGCAGGGTGCCGCCGAGCGCGGGATCGGACGGCGCCGGTGCGTCCGCCGGGAGCGCGAGGGCTCCGGCGGCGGCGAGCGCGGCCAGGCCGCGGACCGGCATGATCATCGACCGCAGAATACTACAATGCGTACTTTAGTCATAGACAGGAGGTAATCATGTCGGTCTACCTCTATGGGACATTGTGGATCGGTGCCGCGTGTGCCGGCGCTGGCCTCCTGTTGCTGCTGGTCTACCGGGCAGGAGACCACGAACGCCGGGAACGCAACAACGACGTGAACGGTCTGGTCTTCGCGATCGTCGGCGTCCTGTACGCGATCGTCGTCGGGTTCGTCGTCACGTCCCAGTGGGAGAGCGTCGGCAACGCGCGCGACGCGGCCGCGCAGGAGGCCAACGGCCTCGTCCAGATGTACTGGGCGGCCGACGCGCTGCCGGCGGAGCAACGTACGCAGGTGCGCGCCGACTGCCTCGCGTACGGCCGGCAGGTGCGCGACGTGGAGTGGCCGGCGATGTCTGCGCACGAGACGGTTCCGGTGCAGGGGCAGCGGATCCTGGAACGGCTCGGCCGGGCCTCGCGACCGCCCGCGTCGGCCTCCGACAGCCAGTCCGACCAGCTGCGCGACGCGCTCAACACGGTGTTCCAGAACCGGCAGCAGCGGCTCGCGCTCGCCCACCAGAACCTGTCCGGCATGATGTGGTTCGTACTGTTCGCCGGCGGGCTGCTGACCGTGGCGCTGGCGTACCTGTTCGGCGTACCGGGGCGGATCGCGCACCTGATCATGGTGGTGTCCCTGGTCGGCACGATCGGCCTGCTGCTCTACGCCTGCTTCCAGCTCCAGTACCCGTTCGGTCCGGCGACCGATCTGGGGCCGACGGCGATGACGAGCGCGCTGCGAGTGTTCGGTTGAGGGTTGACCCCCGCCGTCACCTTCAATACGGTCACGTCCCGAATAGGTTGCTCCCCTTCGGACGTACCGGAAAGGGTGGCGCTCGTGCCCCTACGCCCCCGTCGTACCGCTCCCCTGTTCGCCGCGGCGGCCCTCGCCGTCACCGCCGCCGTCGCCCCGATCTCCGCGCCCGCGTCGGCCGGGCCCACCGACACCGGCGACGTACTCGTCGCCAACCACAGCTTCGAGTCCGGCCTCGACGGCTGGACTTTCGGCCAAGCCGGAAAGGATGTACCCGCACCGGATCCGTCCTGCCGGGCCGAGGCCGCGACCGACCGGCACGCCGACGGCGCGGCCAGCCTGAAGCTCACCCCGACCCCCGACTGCCCCCGGCCCGCCGCGCTCGGCAGCGCCGTCGACGTCCGCGCCGGCACCGGCTACCACGCGTTCCTCCAGGTCGCCGGGCCCGGCGCGACCGTACGGCTGCGGCTGGTGTTCCGCGCCGCGGACGGCTCCGTACTCGACGTGTCGGGCGGGCCGACCACCACGGCCGGCGCCGACTTCTCGACCGTGTCCGCGCACGCCACCGCGCCCGCGGGTACGGCGACGGCCACGCTGCGGCTCGACACCGCCGACGCCCCCGCGTACGCCGACGACGCGCTGCTCACCGCGACCGACACCGACCTCGGACCGCAGGTCAGCAAGGCGTCCATCAACGCCACCACGTTCGGCGTGGACGCGGCCGGGGCGCGCACCGCGTACACGGTGGTGACCGGGGCGAGCAACTGGGACGCGCACCTGGTCGGCATCACCGCCGACACCGGTGCGGTCGCCGTCGACCTGCCGCTGACCGGCGCCACCGGCGCCTGGAACGCCACCACCGCCACCGACGGCTCCATCTACGTCGGCACCTACAACTTCTCCGACACCAGCAAGAACGGCCGCCTCTACCGGTACGTGCCCGGCGCGGACAGCGTGCGGGACCTGGGCAACCCGATCCCCGGCGACACGTTCGTGTGGGACGTGACCGCCGGACCGGACGGCAGCGTGTTCGGCGGCGGGTACCCGTCCGGCGGCGCGTTCCGCTACTCCCCCGCCGGCGGCTTCACGACCGTCGGCGCCCGCCCGATGATCGCCCCCGAGCAGTACGTCCGCAGCGTCGCGTACGACGCCTCGACCGACGTCGCGTACGCCGGGATCGGCTCGCACGCGCACCTGATGGCCTGCCCGGGCGCCGGCACCGACTGCACCGACATCCTGCCCACCGAGTACGCCGGCGAGGAGTTCACCTACTCGCTGGAGGCCGGCGGCGGGTACGTGTTCGCGAACCTGTCGAACACCGGCGACGGCCACCTGCTCGTCATGAAGGTCACCACCAGCGGCAAGACCGTCACCGCCACGAAGGTCACCGACATCCCGAGCGTGCGGTACCCGGGCGCCTCGCCGGTCGTCGACGGCGGCGTCTACTACCTGACCGGCGGCCGGCTGATGCGCTACGACCTGGCCGCCGGTACGTCCGCGCAGGTGGCGACCGGCATGCCGGCCAGCGCCCGGTCCTGGAGCGTCGACACCGCCGGCCCCGCACCGGTACTGGAGTCCGCCGGCAACACCGCCGCCGGCCCCGTCGTCATGCGGTACGACACCGGCACCCGCACGCTCACCTCCGTCACCGCGACACACGTACCGGCGGCGCCGACGAACCTGCAGAGCCCGCTGCTCGGCCCGGACGGCAAGATCTACACCTCCGGCTTCCTGTCCGGCGGTACGGGCGTGCACACGCCGATGCGGTCCGACGCCGACGTCCAGTACGCGGGGGTGCCGCAGGTCGAGGGCGCCACCGTCATCGGCGACACCATGTACTTCGGCGGCTACCCCGGCGCGAAGGTGTACGCCTACCGGCCGGCGCAGCCGTGGACGTTCGGTACCAACCCGAAGCTCGTGTGCTCGCTGACCGACCAGGACCAGGACCGCCCGTACGGGATGGTGAACGCCGGCGGGAAGCTCGTCATCGGCACCGAAGCCGGGTACGGCAAGCTCGCCGGCGCGCTCGCCGTCTACGACCCCGCCACCGGCGACTGCACCACGAAGAAGAACATCGCCGACAACCGCACCGTCGCGAGCCTCGCGTACCTCGACGGCCTCGTGTACGGCGGGACCTCGGTGTGGGGCGGGCTCGGCGTCGAGCCGTCGCAGCAGGAGGCCGTGCTCCTCACGTACGACCCGGAAACCGATGCGTCGCACCGGATCCCGCTGCCGAGCCGCGGCCTGCGCACCGTGCTGGGGCTGACCGTCGGGCCGGACGGGAACCTCTGGATGCTCGCCGAGGACCACCTCCTCGTGTACGACCCGGCCACCCGCACGTTCGTCGCCGACCGGCGCATCTTCCCCGAACTGGACCTGCCCGGCGCCGACCTGATCGACGCGCACGACGCGTTCCTGCTCACCGGCAAGGACGGCAACGTCTACGGCACCCTCCACGGCCGGTACGTCTTCCGCCTCGACCCCCGTACGCTGCAGCCGACACTGCTGCGGCAGGGCACCGTCGAGGGCCTCACCGCCGACCGCTACGGCAACCTCTACTACGTGCAGGACGGCTTCCACCTGCACCGCCTCGTCCCGTAGCCCTTCCCGCGCCGTACCGCCGGGCCGTCCCCGGTGGTACGGCGCGACCCCGCTCCCCTTGGTACGGCGGTGATCCGGGCCGCGATGGGTCGGGCGCGAGGGGGCCTTGGCGCGGCGGGTCGGCGCGTCACCGCGCGCATGGGCTTTCTAGGTAGCTGTTTCGATGATGGTCTGGCGGTGAGCGGCGGGGCCGGAGAACCGGCGCGGCCTTGTTGGGCATGGGCCAGCAGAGAGTGGGCGACTGGGCGCCGGGCCGCGCGGCCACCGGCGCGGTGGACCCGCGCAGCACACGAGCCGGTGAGCGTCGATACCCGAGCAGCGGACCGCGGGTCAGCGGACGCGGGCGGCCTGGTCGAGCGCGTCCAGGGCGGTCGGCAGGTCGGCGAGGGTGATGGCGCCGGCCGGTGCCGCGCGCCCGCTCCAGCCGGGACCGGCGACGGCGACCAGCGGCGGGCGAGGTCGGGCGGCGCGGGCGGCGGCGAGCTGGGCGGCGTCGCCGGGCCGGCTGTGGTGCGACCAGAGGACGACGGCACGGGGCCCGGTACGGTCGATCGCGGCGGCGAGCGCCTCCACGGGCACCCGCGCGCCGAGCATCCTGGCCGGTCGGCCGCGTTCGGCCAGGGCCGCGGTGAGTGCCTCCAGCGGCAGCGTGTGCTGCTCGTCGGGACCGCAGGCGAGCAGCACACCGGCGCGGCCGCGGGGCGACGGTACGGCGGCGAGCGCGGCGGAGATCTCGTACGAGAGCAGGTGCTCGACCTCGACGTACCGGCCGGTGGCGGCGTGTCGGCGGCCGATGTCGCGCAGCGCCGGGCAGATCAGCTCGGTCCAGGCGGAGACCACGTCGTGCTCGACGGCCTCGGCGAGGATCCGGCGCATCTGCCCGGAGTCCATCGCGTACGCGGCGCGCCGCAGCCCGCGGACCCGCGCGTCCGGTACGGACACGGCGGTGCGGCGGGGTGCGCGGGTGGCGGTGCCGGCGATGCGGGCGGCTTCGGCGGGGGCGACGCCGTCGGTGACGAGCTGGCGCATCCGTTCGAGCCGGGCGATGTCGGTCGCACGGTAGCGGCGGTGCCGGCCGGTCTCGCGTTCGGCGGGACCGAGCCCGTACCGGCGGTCCCAGGTGCGGACGGTGGTGACGGCGACGCCGAGCCGGCGGGCGACCTCGCCGGCGCTGAGGCCCTCCTCGGGCGCGGTCACCGGACGCTCCGGACCGGCCGGCCGGCGGGCGGGACGGCGGGGCGGGCCGGTCGACGGCGGATCGTCGACACCACGGGCGGGACCTTTCCGTGCGTCCGACAGGCGGCACCGTCCACGGTAGCCTAGCCTTACAGTGCGTCGTTTCATGCGTCGATATTTCGCTTCGTACCCGACCTGGACAGGTGACCGCCGTGACCCCGCACGACCCGTACGCCGGCCGGAAAGTACCGTGCCGCCGCCCCACGAGCCGGCGCCGGGCGGGCGCGTGAGCGGGCCACGGATGGACACCGCGATCGTGCTGTTCACCCGGGACCTGCGGATCCACGACAACCCGGCGCTCGACCTCGCCTGCCGCTCGGCCCGGCACGTGGTACCGCTGTTCGTGGTGCACGACGGGCTGGGCTTCGCCGTACCGAACCGGCTGCGCTACCTGCACGACAGCCTCGCCGACCTGCGCAGGTCGCTGCGCGCCCGCGGCGGAGACCTCGTCGTACGGCACGGGGAACCGGTCGCCGAGACACTCACCCTGGCCCGCGAGGTACGCGCGGACGGCATCGTGCTCGCCCGCGACGTCAGCCGGTACGCGCACCGCCGGCTGGCGCGGCTGGAGCGAGCGTGCCGGGACGAGCGGATCGCGCTGCGCGCCGTGGACTCCGCGACCGTCGTACCGCCGGGTGCGGTGACACCGGCGGCCGGCGACCACTTCCGGGTCTTCACGCCGTACTGGCGGGCCTGGGAGCGGCATCCGCGGCGGGACGCGGCCGCGACGCCGGAGCGGGTGACGCTGCCGGCGGGAGTACGGGCGGGTGCGCTGCCGGCGGCGCCGGAGTCGACGGCGGAGCTGCCGGCGGGGGGTGAGACCGCGGCGCGGCGGCGGATGGTCGCCTGGCTGCGCGGCGGGCTCGCCGAGTACGCCGACCGGCACGACGACCTCGCCGCGGACGGTACGTCACGGCTCTCGGCGGACCTGCACTTCGGCTGCCTGTCCCCGCTGGAACTGGCCACCCGCGCGGCGCGTGCCGGCGGCGCCGGTGGCGAGGCGTACGTACGGCAGTTGTGCTGGCGGGACTTCCACGCCCAGGTCGCCGACGCGTTCGAGGACCTGCCGCGGCGCGACTACCGGCCGCGGCCACGCGACTGGCGCGACGACCCGGACGCCCTCGCCGCCTGGCGGGAGGGGCAGACCGGCCTCCCGATCGTCGACGCGGGGATGCGGCAACTGGCCGCCGAGGGGTTCCTGCACAACCGGGCGCGGCTGCTGGTCGCGTCGTTCCTAGCCAAGGACCTCGGCGTGCACTGGACGGCGGGCGCGGCACACTTCTTCGACCTGCTGACCGACGGCGACATCGCCAACAACGCGGGCAACTGGCAGTGGGTGGCGGGCACCGGCAACGACACCCGCCCCAACCGTCGCTTCAATCCGGTACGCCAGGCGTACCGGTTCGACCCGGACGGCAGTTACGTGCGCCGGTACGTACCGGAGCTGGCCGGCGTGCCGGGGCGGCGGGTGCACGAGCCGTGGACGCTGCCGCGGCACCCGGCCGGCTACCCGTTGCCCGTGGTGGAACCGCCGGTCGCGCGCTGACCGGCCGCCGGTCCGTCCCCACCGGCGGGCGGGACAGGGTGGGCCTGCCCGCCCGCCGGCGCCGCCGCCTCGGCGGGTGCAGCGGCGGGGAATGGGTCCGTGGGTGTCCGCTCGGGCTGTTCCGCCGCACCGGTGATGTTGGCGACCATGCCACCGAACACCAGCGTGTGGAAGGGCGCGACGGACTTCCAGTACAGGTGACCGGTCAGGCCCTGCGGACGGAACAGGGCGCGCTGCCGGTAGACGGTGCCGCCGTCGTCGGCGGGCGTGACGGTCAGTTCGAGCCAGGCGTCGCCCGGGACGCGCATCTCGGCGCGCAGCAACAGCCTGCTCCCCCGGTCGAGCTGCTCGACCCGCCACCAGTCCAGCGCCTCCCCGACGTGCAGGTGGTACGGGTCGCGCCGGCCGCGGCGCAGTCCCACGCCGCCGGCGACCCGGTCCGCCCAGCCGCGTACGGCCCAGGCCAGGGGGAAGGAGTACCAGCCGTGTTCGCCTCCGATGCCCTCGACGATCTGCCACACGCGGTCCGGTCCGGCGCTGCTGTACCGGGTGCGTACGTCCTGGTAGAGGGTGCCGCCGGACCACTCGGGGTCCGCCGCCGACGGCTGTGACGGATCCCGTGGCCACGCCGCGTCCGACCACCGCGTACTCACCCGCGACTCGCGTACCCGGGTCAGCGCGAGCGCGACCGCGTCCTCGAAGTGCAGCAGCCCCTCCGGCGGCGGCGGCACGAACTCGGCGATGTCGTGCTCGCCGCAGACGACCTCGTTGACCAGGGACTCGATCAGCGGTACCGCGATCGAGCGGGGCACCGGGGTGACCAGGTTGACCCACTGCGCCGACAGCCACGGCGTCAGCACCGGTACGGGGACCACGACGCGCCGCGACAGCCCGGCGACCGCGGCGTACCGGCGCATCATCTCGCGGTAGGTCAGCACGTCGGGGCCGCCGATGTCGAACGCGCGGTGCACGCCCGGCGAGAGCGACGCGGCGGCCACCAGGTACCGCAGGACGTCGCGGATGGCGATCGGCTGGATGCGGTTGTCGACCCACCGCGGGGTGACCATGGCGGGCAGCCGTTCGGTGAGGTAGCGCAGCATCTCGAAGCTGGCCGAACCGGAGCCGATGATCACCGCGGCCTGCAGGACGACCGTCGGGACCGGCCCGGCGAGCAGGATGTCGCCGACCTCGCGGCGGGACCGCAGGTGCGCCGACAGCTGCTGGTCGGCCGGGTGCAGCCCGCCCAGGTACACGATCCGGCCGACCGCGGCGGCGTCGGCGGCGTCGGCGAGGATCCGCGCCGCCCGCCGGTCGAGGTCGGCGAAGTCCTGCCGGCGCAGCGAGTGCACCAGGTAGTACGCCACGTCGACGTCGTCGAGGGCGGCGCGGACGGAGTCGGCGTCGAGCGCGTCGCCGCGGCAGATCTCGACGTCGTCGTGCCACGGGCGACCGGCGAGCCGGGCCGGGTCGCGCGCCACCACCCGCACCCGGTACCCGGCGGCGAGCAGATCCGGTACCAGCCGGCCGCCGATGTACCCCGTGGCGCCGAACACCGCGCAGCGCGGGACGCGGTCAGCCATGGCCGGCCACCGTTCCGCCGACCGGCTGGGCGCCGAGGAACGTCAGGACCGCGCGCGCGGCTCGGTGACCGCTGACCAGCGCGCCCTGCAAGGACGGGGTGTCGCGGTGGTCGCCGGCCACGTACACGCCGTCGCCGACGACGACCGGGCGGCGCAGGCACGGCTGCGGTGGCGGCGCCGCGACCAGCCCCGGATCCGCCCGTACGGTCGCCAGGTGCCGCCAGTCGGCGGTGTCCACGCCGTACAGGTAGCCTGCGGCGCGGCGTACGGCGGGCTCGTCGAGGCCGGCCTCGGCGGGTGCGGTCGTCGCGATCAGGGCGTGCCCGGGCGGCGCGTACCCGGGCGCGGCGTTGCTGAGCACGACGCTGTTGGCGACACCGGTGCGGCCCGTACCGTCGAGGACCAGGACGGGGCGGTCGGTGGGCGCCTCCAGCGCCGTGTGGTACGTCGTGACCAGCACCCGCTGCTCCGGTACGTCCAGGCCGCCGATCAACCGGCCCGCGGTCGCCGGGTCCGTGGCGACGACGACCGCGCCCGCCCGGAGGGTGCCGTCGGCGGTGTGCACGGTGGTGCCCTCGACCGACTCGACGGGCACGCCCAGGTGCAGGCTGCCGGTGGGCAGCGGCGCGGCGAGCAGCTCCACCAGCCGCGTCATCCCCGCCGCCGGTACGCCGATGCGCCCGCGCACGAACGACCGCACGACCATCGCGAGTACCTGGCTGGAGGTGGTGAGCGGGGCGGCACCGAACACGCCGGTCAGGAACGGTTCGACGAGGGAGTGCAGCACGTCGGGGCCGAGCTGCGCGGACAGCACCAGGTCCGCCGGTACGTCCGGCTGCTCGCGCAGCGTGTGCACGCCCTGGTATCCGCAGCGCAGCGCGAGCCGTACCAGGTGCGCCAGCTCGACCGTGTCGTACGGGCCGGTCAGGTCGGACAGCAGGCCCGTCGGGTGGCGTCGCGGGTCGGCGAGGCGGTGCCGGCCGGTCTCGGTCCGTACGAGGACGGCGTGGTCGAAGTAGCGCAGCTGGAGCCGGTCGAGGTCGATCAGCGCCCGCAGCGCCGGGTACGCGGTGTTGACGACCTGGAAGCCCCGGTCCACGAGGTATCCGTCGACCAGGTCGGTGCCGATCCGCCCGCCGGGCCGCTCCGCCGCCTCGATCACCAGCACCGGTACGCCCGCGCGGGTGAGCCAGCGCGCCGCCGAGAGTCCGGCCGCGCCCGCTCCGACGACGATCACGTCGGCGTGTACTCCGGTCATCGGCCGACCCCGCCGTACGGCAGCGGAGAGGTCGGCGCCGGGTCGCCGGAACCGGTCACTAATCGACGCAGAAACCGATGCATAATCGTTCAGCCTAGGGCATGAGCGGCCCGTCCGCAGCCGGCCGCGCCAGGCCGGGCGACAACATCGGGTGATCCGCCGGCGCCCGGCCACCCGGCCGCACCGGCCCGACCGGCATTCCGGCGACGACCGCGATACCGGTCAGGCCCGGCACGCCGCACGACCCGCCCCAGAACCGCGCTCGAACGCGCCCGGCGCAGCTGTCGCGCTGGCGGGACAGCCGGCTCGGCCACCACGAGCGGCGGCCGATGTCGATGATCAGCCCCGGCACCAGCAGCGTGCGTACCAGGAGGGTGTCGAGCAGGACGCCGAACGCCACCAGGAACGCGAGCTGGGCGACGAACAGGATCGGGATCACCGCCAGCGCCGCGAACGTCGCCGCCAGCACCACGCCCGCCGAGGTGATCACGCCGCCGGTGGCGCGCAGGCCGGCGACGGTGCCGGCACGGGTACCGACGACGCGCGCCTCCTCGCGTACCCGGCTCATCAGGAGGATGTTGTAGTCGACGCCGAGCGATGCGGCGGGGTCGGCGCCGGGAAGTGCAGCAGGTGGTCGAACACCAGCGCGGAGAGGCCGAGGGTCGCGGCGAACGACACGTTCACGGTCGCCACCAGCAGCAGCGGCGCGACGAGCGAGCGCAGCGCCCGGCTCGGCATCCGTTCCGCCTCCGCGACGGTCCCCGTCGACTGGCTCGTCGCCGCCGACCACCTGCGCCGCGAAGCCGACCCGCACGACGGGCGCCGCGTCACGCTCGCCGTCACCGACCACGCACGCGACGAGGTACGCGCCGCGCTCGGCCCGCTCATCGAACGGATCATCGCCATCACCGACCGGCTCGACGACGAGCAGCGTGCCACCGTGCGCGAGGCGCTCGACGCGATCGGCGCCGCGATGCGCGAGTACGCCGAGCCGGACCGCTGAGCGATCTCCTGCCGTGGTGGCGCGTCAACCGATCGACTCGGCCGCCAGCTCGCACGCCTTCGCGTACTCCCGCACCAGGGGGCGGCGGTCGTCGGCGCGCCAGGCGAGGACGAACCGGCTGGGCGAGATGCCCCGCACCGGACGGGTGACGACCCCGCCGAGGGTGACCAGCGGCGCGTTGCCCGCCGCCAGAAGGACGACACCGAGCCCGGCGACGAGCCCCTCGTACGTCTCCTCGGTGCTGGCCACCTCGGCGCCGACGCGTGCCGGCCGCCCGCCACGGGCGTCGGTGGCGAGCCAGTGGTCGCGCAGCGGCCCGGCACTGTCCGGCAACGCGAGGAACGGCTCGTCCAGCAGGTCGGCGAAGTCCACGGTCTGCCGCTCGGCGAGCGGGTGCGTGTCGGGCAGCGCGACCAGCCGCGGCTCCTCCGCCACCACCACCCAGCGGTACCGGTCGGGGTCGGGCAGCGGCAACCACACGAACGCCGCGTCGCACGTACCGTCGGCGAGTCCGGCGGTCGCGTCGTGCCAGCCGACGTGCCGCAGCCGGAGCCGGGCGTCGGGGCGCGCGGCGGTGAACCGGGAACGGATCGCCGGCAGTACGCCCCCGCGTCCCGGACTGGTGCTCATTCCCACGACGAGTTCGGCGGCACCGTCGGCGACGGCCCGGGCGACCGCGCCCTGCGCCGCCTCCCACTCCGCGAGGATGCGCTGCGCGTACGGCAGCAGGGCCGTACCGACGGGGCTCAGGCGGACGTCGCGCCGGTCGCGCTCGAACAGCGCGGCACCGAGCTGCTTCTCCAGCATCCGGATCTGCTTGCTCAGCGCCGGCTGCGACACGTACAGGCGCTCGGCGGCGCGGGTGAAGTGCAGCTCCTCGGCCACCGCGGCGAAGTACCGCAGATCGCGTCCGTGAACGTCCATAACCATCGGTTATCACAACGGGTCTTGGACGGACAACGGGGCTGAGCTGCAAGGTTGTTCACACGAGCCGCCGACCGTGGCGGATCACGGCGCAGGGAGCAGCGCATGAACAGGGTATGGCTGGTCACCGGGGCGAGCAGCGGGTTCGGCCGGGCGATCACGGAGGCCGCGGTGGCCGCGGGCGACATCGTGGTCGCCGCCGCCCGGCGCACCGCGCCGCTCGACGACCTCGTCGCCGCGTACCCGGACCAGGTGGAGACGCTGGCGCTGGACGTCACCGACCTCACCGCCGTCGACGCCGCGGTCGAGAGCGTCGCGACCCGGCACGGCCGCATCGACGTCCTGGTCAACAACGCCGGGCGGGGCATGGTCGGCGCGGTCGAGGAGACCGCCGACGCCGACCTGCGCGACCTGATGGACCTGCACTTCTTCGGCCCCGCCGCCCTCACCCGCGCGGTACTCCCGCACATGCGGCGGCGCGGCTCCGGCGCCATCGTGCAGCTGACCAGCATGGGCGGCCGGTTCGCGTTCGCCGGCGTCGGCGCCTACTGCGCCACCAAGTTCGCGCTGGAGGGGCTGTCCGAGGCGCTCGCCGCCGAGGTCGCCCCGCACGGCATCCGCGTACTCATCGTCGAGCCCGGCGCGTTCCGTACCGGGTTCGCCGGCGCGGCGGAGTTGCAGCCCAGCGCCGACTCGGACGCGTACCGGGACACGGTCGGGCCCGTACGGACCCGGTTGCCGGGCGGGAGCGGCCAGGAACCCGGCGACCCGGCCAAGGCCGCCGCCGCCATCCTCACCGCGCTCGACGCCGACGAACCGCCGCTGCGCCTGCCGCTCGGCAGCGACGCCGCCGACGCGATCGCCGACCACCTCGACCGTGCCCGTACCGAACTCGGTGCCTGGGAGAAGCTCACCCGCTCCACCGACTTCGCCTGAGCCGCACGCCACTTCGCGCCCGGCGGGCGGTGCGCCGCCCGTTCGAACCGTCGCCCTCGCGCGGTGGCCTCCACGCGCGGCGTGGGCCTTTCGGGGGTTCGCCCGTCGCGGACGGGGTGCCGGCTCCGCCGGACGACCGGGCCCGGCACCCGGGGACCGGGGACCTTCGCGGACCGGCCGCGCCCGCACCGGTGCCCTGGAACGTCCCGCACGGGCCATCCGCACCACCTCGCGCCCCCGGCGGGCCACCCTGCCGTACCCCTGTCTCACCGTTTCGGAGTGTTCTGATGACGTCGCCGCGCACACCCTCCCCGGCCGCCCGTACGGTGGGGCCGGCGCCGAACGGGGCGCGGCGCGGACCGTCCCTCGTACTCGGTGCGGCGCTGCTGGGGTTCTTCCTCATCTCGCTGGACGCGCTGATCGTGACCGTCGCGCTGCCCGACATCGGGCGCAGCGTCGGCGGCGGGATGGCGGGACTGCAGTGGGTGGTCGACGGGTACGCGCTGGTGTTCGCCGCGTTGATGCTGTCCGCGGGCGCGCTCTCCGACCGGGTCGGGGCGCGGCAGGCGTTCGGCGGTGGGCTGGTGCTGTTCGCGGTGGCGTCGATGGCGTGCGGCCTGGCGCCGAACCTGGGCGTACTGGTGGCGGCGCGGTTCGTTCAGGGTGCCGCGGCCGCGGTGCTGATGCCGGCGTCGTTGGCGCTGGTCCGGCAGGGTTTTCCGGACCGGGTGAAGCGGGCGCGCGCGATTGCGGTGTGGACGGTCGGCGGCGCGGTCGCGGTGGCCGCCGGTCCGGTACTCGGCGGTGCGCTCACCGCGTCCGTCGGCTGGCGCTGGATCTTCTTCGTGAACCTGCCCGCGGCCGTACTGGCGCTCGTGCTGCTCACCCGGGTACCGCGGTCGCCGCGGCTGCCGGCGCGCCTCGACGTGGTCGGCCAGGTGACGGCGGTCGTCACGATGGGCGCCCTGACGTACGGCGTGATCGAGGGCGGTGCCACCGGGTTCGGCCGGCCGCGGGTGGTGGCGGCGCTGGTGGTGGCCGTGGTCGCGGCGGTCGTGTTCCTCGCCGCACAGGCCCGCGGCACGCATCCGATGCTGCCGCTGCCGCTGTTCCGTTCGCGGGTGGTGGGGGTGTCGCTGGTGATCGGCTTCATGCTCAACGCCGCGTACTACGGCGGCGTGTTCCTCTTCAGCCTGTACCTGCAGCAGCAGCGCGGGCAGTCGGCACTGCACGCCGGCCTGATGTTCGTGCCGATGACGGCGCTGGTGGCGGTGGTGAACCTGGCGTCGGCGCGGCTCGCCGAGCGTTTCGGCCCGCGGGTACCGATGATCGCGGGGCAGGTGGTCGGCGCGGCGGGGCTGCTCGGGCTGCTCACCGTGGGCGGGCACACCGACGTATGGGGTGTGGCGGCGCTGATGGTGCCGGTCGGACTCGGCGGTGCGCTGACCGTACCGGCGCTGACGGCGCTGCTGCTCGACGCCGTACCGGCGGACCGGGCGGGCACCGCGTCCGCCGTGCTCAACACCGCCCGGCAGGTCCGCGGGGCGATCGCGGTGGCGGTCTTCGGGGCGCTGGTGGCGGGTGCGGACACGTTCCTGGCCGGGATGCGGTGGAGCGTACTGCTCGCGGCGGCCGGCCTCGTCGTGACCACCGTCGCGACGCTGACGCTGCCGCGGGCCGGGCACCCGCGCGTGGCCTGAGCGACGGGTGCACGGAACCGCCGTTCACCGTACGGAAACGGTGTCGTCAAATGGTTGTCGTACGACAGATATTGCCGTACGGCATGTTTGAGTGGGTCTGCGGTCGGGTATTCACGCGCTGCCCCGACGGTGCGGTCGGGGGCCAGACCGAACAGCCGCGACGCGGCGGGTCGTACGGGTCGGGCCCGGCGCGGTGTCCGCGGACGTCGCACCGGCGCCGGCCGCGGACACCGCCGCCCGTACGACAGGAGTCCGCATGCGCCGCCGCTCCGCCCCGGACCGCCCCGCCGTTCGCCGGAGTACGCCGCCCGCACGTGGTCGGGTCGTCCCGAGGCCCGGCCAGACCATCGTCATCGACCCGTCCGGCAGCGGCCTGGCCGGCGGACCGGCCCGGATGCGGCTCACCCGCACCGTCGAACCGCTCTCCTCCCCCGGTACCGTCGGCGGCGACCCCGCGCACGCGCGCTGGTGGCTGGTCACCGGCTGGCGGCTCACCGGGGACGGCCGGCTCGGCCTGCTCTGCACGCTCACCGTACGGCCCGGCACGGTCCGCATCGAACCGGCGGCGCCGCGGGCGTCGGCCCGTACGCTCACAGCGGGATCGTCGCGATCGTTCGCCGGCCGTACCGGTGCGGCCCACTCGACCACGTCCCGGCCAGCTCGTCCAACGCCACAGCGGTGAGCACCCCCACCGGTACGGGTTCGGCGAGGCGTTCGGTGAGCGCCACGCCGACCGCACCGGGCCGCCATTCCATGGCCAGGCGCGAGCGTACGGCGCCGGCCTCGTTGGCGCCGACGGCGAGTTCCGCGACGATCAGCGCGGCCCGTACTGCCTGATCTCGGGGCAACCCCCAGTCCTGCCGGCAGCCGTCGACCGTCTCGCGGGCGTCGGGCACCGCGGTCGGGGGCAGCAGCAACCGGCTGCGCCGGAGTACCACGGGGGGCTCGTCGAGGGCGGCGACCGCGTCGGCCATCGCGGACCGGTGCGGAACCCGCTCCCCCAACCCGGACTCCTCGTATGCGCCGGCGGTGTCCTCGTCCAGGCCGTACAGGGCCAGCCGGGTCAGCGGCCAGCCACCCGCGCGTTCGTGCGCGGTGCAGAACACCGACAGCAGCGCGGGGCGCGCGACGCGCAGGCGGCCGCAGTCGAGTACCACCCGGGGGTAGAGGGTCAGCAGGCTGCTCAGGGTGCGGCGCAGCTCCGACACGGCGTCGCCGGTCAGCTCGCCCACCGCCGACAGCTGCCGGAACCCGATCCCCCGGACGTGTTCAATGTGGACGGTCGGGGTGACCGGCAGCCAGCCCGGCATGGGTACGGCGGGATCGGACCGGTCGCGCGGATCCATCACCTCCGTCACGGTGTCACCTCCAGGTCGGGACAGTCGAAACGTTGCATACCCACTCGCGGTGGGACTATGCGTTCGGATTCCTCAGATCGGGCCACCGGACGGTCGAGGCTGCCCCGGCGAACGGTCGGATCCGTTGGCGCAGAACGGATCCGATCACCGCACACGGGACACGCGTGGCCCATCCCGGCGCGGCACACGCCGACGGCTCGGGTATGTTTGCCCGGCAGTAAGAGGTCCTA
>NZ_BOMB01000021.1 GCF_016861975.1 Actinocatenispora rupis
CGAAGTCGTCCTCCCAGTACTCGCCGGGCGCCCGCACCGTACGGTCGCTGCCGTCGCCGTGCACGGCGACCTCCCGGCCGCGCAGCTCGACCCGGCGGATCTTGCCCGAGATGGTCTTCGGCAGCTCCGCGAACTGCACCCGCCGCAGCCGCTTGTACGGCGCCAGGTGCTCGCGCGCGTACGCCAGGATGTCGCGGGCGGTCTCGGCGGTCGGTTCCGCACCCGCCGCGAGCACCACGTACGCCTTGGGTACGGCGAGCCGGAGCGGGTCGGGCGCCGGTACGACGGCGGCCTCCGCCACGGCCGGGTGCTCCAGCAGTACGCTCTCCAGCTCGAACGGGGAGATCTTGTAGTCGGACGCCTTGAACACGTCGTCGGCGCGCCCCACGTACGTCAGGTAGCCGTCGGTGTCGCGGGAGGCCACGTCGCCGGTGTGGTACAGCCCGGCGCGGGTGACCTCGGCGGTGCGTGCCGGATCGTCGCGGTAGCCGGTCATCAGCGGCAGCGGCCGGTTGGACAGCTCGATGCAGATCTCGCCCTCGACCCCCGGCTCGGTCACGATCCGGTCCGTCGCCGGGTCGGCCAGCGCGATCACGTACCCGGGCAGCGGACGGCCCATCGAGCCCTCCTTGAGCGGCTGGCCGGGCGGGTTGCCGATCTGCGCGGTCGTCTCCGTCTGCCCGTACCCGTCGCGGATGGTCAGGCCCCAGGCGCGCCGCACCTGCTCGATGACCTCGGGGTTGAGCGGCTCGCCGGCGGAACCGACCTCGCGCAGGCTCAGGTCGGTGGCGGCCAGCTCGGCCTGGATCATCATCCGCCACACGGTCGGCGGCGCGCAGAACGTCGTCACCCGGCACCGCCGCAGTACGTCCATCAGCGCCGCCGCGTCGAACCGCGCGTAGTTGTAGACCAGTACGGTCGCCCCGGCGTTCCACGGGGCGAACAGGTTGCTCCACGCGTGCTTCGCCCACCCCGGCGAGGAGATGTTGAGGTGCACGTCGCCGGGCTGCAACCCCATCCAGTACATGGTGGTGAGGTGGCCGACCGGGTAGCTCGTGTGGGTGTGCTCGACGAGTTTCGGCTGCGCGGTGGTGCCGGACGTGAAGTAGAGCAGCAGCGGGTCGTCGCCGCGCGTCTGCGGCTCGGGCGTGTCGCCGGTGAACCCGTACGCGTCGTCGTAGCGCAGCCAGCCCTCGACCGGCTCGCCGACCGCGATCCGCGTGTACCCACCTGGTACGTCGGCGAACTTCGGCGCGTCGGCGGAGCGTGCGATCACGTGCCGGGCCTGGCCGCGGTCGATCCGGTCGCGCAGGTCGTCCGGGCCGAGCAGGGTGGTGGCCGGAATCACGACGGCGCCGAGCCGCATCGCGGCGAGCACGGCTTCCCAGAGCTCGATCTGGTTGCCCAGCATCAGGACGATCCGGTCACCGGCGTCCACACCTTCGGCGGCCAGCCATCCGGCCACCTGGGCGGAACGCTCGGCCAGGTCGGCGAACGTCAGCCGGACCTCGCTGCCGTCCTCCTCGACCACCCACAGCGCGATCTGGTCCGGCCGCTCGGCCGCGAGTACCGCGTCGAACCAGTCCGTCGCCCAGTTGAACCGGTCGAACTCCGGCCACGTGAAGTCCTGGTAGGCGGTCGGGTAGTCGGTGCGATGAGCGAGGAGAAAGTCGCGAGCGGTACGAAACAGGGACGTGCCGCCCCCGGTCGACGTGGCGGTCGTCTCACCGTGCGTCATACCAGCCCCTCTCGGGCGTCTACATAAACGACCGCGGTGCCAGTCCGTACGGACGGGGTGGCTTTCAGCTTCCTCCCAGTCTCTCCCAGGCTGGCCCGCAGTTGGACAGGGTTCCATGAAGAGGTAGGGGTCGACTCGCACGGGGAACGTAGGGCCGACAACGGTGATCGGCCATACACCCTAGCTCGGAATCAACCCGATCGACATGGCGTTGTGCGAGTGGCAGGGTCGCAACAGCGGGGGCAGCACAGCACGGGAGGACGGCGAACGTGGCGAACGACACGGGTATCCGCACCGACAAAGTCGCCGAGGAGCGCGACCTGGTCGGTGTGTACCTGCACGAGATTTCCAAGACGCCGCTGCTCGATGCGGCCGGCGAGGTGGACATCGCCAAGGCCGTCGAGGCCGGGCTGTACGCGGAACGTCTGCTCGACGCTGGCCAGACCGTCCGTGGCGCGTCCAAGGCCGAACTGACCCGGCTCGTGGTCGAGGGCCAGCGGGCCAAGGAGCAGTTCGTCAAGGCCAACCTGCGGCTGGTCGTCTCCATCGCCCGGCGGTACGTGCGCAGTGGCATGCCGATGCTCGACCTGATCCAGGAGGGCAACACCGGCCTCGTCCGCGCCGTCGAGAAGTTCGACTACGAGCGCGGCTTCAAGTTCTCGACGTACGCGACGTGGTGGATCCGGCAGGCGATCTCCCGGGCCATCGCGCAGCAGGAGCGTACGGTGCGGCTGCCGGTGCACCTGGTCGAGGACGTCAACCGGATGCGCAACATGACCCGCCAGCTCACCCGTGAGCTGGGCCAGGACCCGGAGCCGGCGCAGCTGGCGAAGGCCCTCGGCGTGGACGTGGAGCGCGTCAACGAACTCAAGCGCTGGTCGCAGGACACGGTCTCGCTCGACACCCCGGTCGGCGACGACGGCGACACCAACCTGGGCGACCTGGTCGCCGACTCCGACGCGCCGAGCCCCGAGGACCTGGTCCTCGCCGGCATGGAGCGGGAGCGCATCGACGGCCTGCTCGGCCACCTGGACGACCGGTCCGCCGGCATCGTCCGCGCCCGGTACGGGCTGGACGACGGCCGGGAGCACTCGCTGACCGAGGTCGCGCAGCGGTTCAGCCTGTCCCGCGAGCGGATCCGCCAGCTGGAGATCCAGGCGCTGCACCGGCTGCGCGAGCTGGCCAGCGCCGGCGGCCTCGACGCCGCCTGACACAGACCACCCGTCGATCGGAAACGCGAAACGGTCGGTCCCGCGAGGGATCGGCCGTTTCGCTGTGCCGTCAGGGTTTCGCGCGTCCCGCGTCCGCACCGGCGGGCGTCAGTGCGGCGAGTCCTCGGCGGCGGCGCGTTCGGCGGCCTCGCAGAGCAGCCGGGTGGCCTCCGCGACGGTACGCAGCTCGGCGGTGTCGAGGTGGCCGAGCAGCCGGCGGGTGGCGAGTTCCCCCGCCTCGTTGAGCCGGTCGAGTACGTCGCGGCCGGCGGGGGTCAGCTCGACCCGGCGTACCCGGCGGTCGTGGGGGTCCTCGCGGCGGGTGACGAGGTCCTGCGCGGTGAGCCGGTCGACGATGCCGGTCACGGTGGCCAGGCGTACGCCGAGGACGTCGGTGAGCTGGTGGCCGGACGACGCGCCGCGGGCGACCGCGATGAGTACCTTGAGCTGCTGCATCGTCAGGTTGAGGTCGAGCAGCGGGCTGGGGCGCATGGGTGCGGCTGCGTCCCGCAGTCGGCGACCGTCGGCCACGATGCGGCGGATCAGGTCGTCGGTCTCGTTCACTGCCACCTCGTTGCCGTTTGCGTACCGGTCGGGAAACCCTATGTGATGCCGTGGCCCCGGTGTCGGGGCAATGGTTCGTGTCGTCCAAACTGTTTCCGTGCGCCGAACCAAGGGGGCGTCGTGCGCACCGTACTAAAGATCTGGACGACAGGGGGAGCCCATGTGGCTGCTGTCCCGGCTCAGTCTCGCCAACCGTAGTCTCGTCGCGCTGATCACCGTCGTGATCATCGGCTTCGGGGCGTTCTCGATCCCGTCGCTGCGGCAGCAGCTGCTGCCGTCGCTGGAGTTCCCGATCGCGGCGGTCATGGTCACGTACCCGGGGGCCTCGCCGGAGGTGGTCGAGCAGCAGGCGACCACGCCGATCGAGGACGGGCTCCAGGCCGTACCGGGGCTGGAGAGCGTGACGTCGACCTCGAAGGCCGGCAACGCCACCGTTCTGGTGCAGTTCGACTACGGCACCGACCTGGACTCGGCGACCGGCAAGGTCGAGCAGGCCGTGAACCGGTTGCAGGGGCAGCTACCGGACTCGGTGCAGACCAGCGTGTTCGCGGGGAGTACCGACTCGTTGCCGGTGATCACGCTGGCGGCGTCGGGATCGCTGTCGCAGCGCGACCTCGCGCACCGGCTGACCGACAGCGTCGCGCCCAAGGTACGCAAGATCGACGGGGTCAAGGACGCCTCCGTCACCGGCGTACGCGACGAGCAGGTGACGATCACGCCGGACGCGAAGAAGCTCGCGAGGTCCGGCCTGTCCGCCGCGTCGGTGGTCACCGCGCTCCAGGGCAGCGGTACGCCGGTGTCGGCCGGCACGCTGACCGAGGGCGGCAAGAGCCTCTCGGTACAGATCGGCGGCAAGTTCGCCTCCGTCGACGAGATCAAGGACCTGTACCTGACGCCCGCCGCGGCGGCGGGTGGCCAGCAGGCCGGTGCGCAGGGCCAGTCCGGCGGTCAGCAGCCCGGCGGTCAGGGCTCCAGTGGGCAGGGTTCCACTGGGCAGGGTTCCACTGGGCAGGGTTCCGGGGCGCAGGGGCAGCCCGGCGGGCAGTCGGCGGCCGGCGCACCCAAGCCGGTACGGCTCGGTGACGTGGCGAAGGTCGAGGTCACCGATTCGGCGGCGACGTCGCTGACGCGTACCAACGGGCGGCCGAGCCTGGGGCTGTCGGTGACGATGAAGCCGGACGGCAACGCGGTCGCCATCTCGCAGAAGGTGCGCGACGAGCTGTCCGACCTGAAGGCCGATCTGGGCGACGGCGGCCGGCTGACGATCGTCACCGACCAGGCGCCGTACGTGCAGCGGTCGATCAAGAGCCTGTTCACCGAGGGCATGCTCGGCCTGGTCTTCGCGATCGTGATCATCCTGGTCTTCCTGCTGTCGGTCCGCTCCACGCTGGTCACCGTGGTCAGCATCCCGGTGTCGGTGATGATCGCGCTGATCGTCATGTGGGCCAAGGGGGACACGCTCAACCTGTTGACGTTGGGCGGTCTGACGATCGCGATCGGCCGGGTGGTGGACGACTCGATCGTCGTCCTCGAAAACATCAAGAGACACCTGAGCTACGGCGAGTCCAAGCGCGACGCGGTGCTCTCCGGCGTACGCGAGGTGGCCGGCGCGGTGACCTCGTCGACGCTGACCACGGTCGCGGTGTTCCTGCCGATCGGCCTGGTCGGCGGGATGGTGGGCGAGCTGTTCGCGCCGTTCGCGATCACCGTGGTGGTGGCGCTCGCGGCCTCGCTGCTGGTGGCGCTGACCATCACGCCCGTCCTGGCGTACTGGTTCCTCAAGGCGCCGAAGCAGACGGGCCCGGAGGTACGGGCACGTGCCGAGGAGAAGGAGCGGCGCAGCCCGCTCCAGCGGGCGTACGTGCCGGTCATCCGGTTCGCCACCCGGCACCGGGCGGTCACCGTACTGATCGCGATCGTGGTGTTCGTCGGCACGCTGGCGCTCGCGCCGTCGCTGAAGACGAACCTGCTGGACTCGTCCGGCCAGGACACGCTCTCGATGTCGGAGAAGATGCCGGTCGGTACGAGCCTCGCGGCCACGAGTACCGCGTCGAAGAAGATCGAGGCCGTGCTGAAGGACCGCGCCGAGATCTCCTCGTACCAGGTGACGGTGGGGTCGGCGGGATTCGGTGCGGGCAGCCCGAACGAGGCCAGTTTCCAGCTCACCACCAAGCACGGCACCGACGTGACCGCGCTGCAGGACGACCTGCGGCACGACATCGACGGGCTGTCCGGCGTCGGCAAGGTGACGTTCGGGGACACGAGCGGGTTCGGCGGCAGCAACGTGCAGGTCGTGGTGACCGCGCCGGACGACGCGACCCTGCGGAAGGCGGCCGACCAGGTCGAGAGCACGGTCCGTGGCATCAAGCACGTCACCGACGTACAGAGCGATCTGGCTCCGGACAACCCGCAGATCGAGGTGAGCGTCGACCACGCGAAGGCCGCCCGGTACGGGCTGACCGACGCCGCGGTGGGTCAGCTGGTCCAGCAGGTGTTCCAGGGCGCACCGGCGGCGAAGATCGAACTCGACGGTTCCGAGCGGAACATCGTGGTACGTACCGGATCCGCACCGTCCACATTGGACCAGTTGCGGTCGCTTCCGGTACCGACCGCGACCGGTACGGTGCCGCTGTCCACGGTGGCCACCGTCAAGCAGGTCAACGGCCCGGTCACGATCTCGCACACCGACCGGAACCGCAGCGCGACCATCACCGGTACCGCGAACAGCAGCAACACCGGTGCGGTCACCAGCGACCTGACGACGAAGCTGAACAAGCTGGACCTGCCGGCCGGCGCGAGCTGGACGATGGGCGGGGTCGGCTCGGACCAGTCCGACGCGTTCACGTCGCTCGGGATCGCGCTGCTGGCGGCGATCGCGATCGTGTTCATCATCATGGTGGCCACGTTCCGGAGCCTGGTGCAGCCGCTGATCCTGCTGGTGTCGGTGCCGTTCGCGGCGACCGGCGCGATCGTCGCGCTGCTGGCCACAGACACCGCGCTCGGTGTCGCGTCGCTCATCGGCGTACTGATGCTGGTCGGCATCGTGGTCACGAACGCGATCGTGTTGATGGACCTGATCAACCAGTACCGGGCGCAGGGGATGAGCGTGGCGGACGCGGTGGTCGAGGGCGGCCGGCGCCGGCTGCGCCCGATCCTGATGACCGCCGCGGCGACGATCTGCGCGCTGATCCCGATGGGGCTCGGCCTGACCGGCGAGGGCGGGTTCATCTCGCAGCCGCTCGCGGTCGTGGTGATCGGCGGCCTGGTGTCGTCGACGCTGCTGACGCTGCTGCTCGTACCGGCGCTGTACACGGCGGTCGAGGGCCGTCGGGAGCGGCGCCGGCTGCGGAAGGCGGCCAAGGAGCAGGTGACCGAGCCGCGGGAGCCGGTGGGCGCCGGCGCCTGACGGTACGGGGAGCGGAGGGGGTCGCGCGCGGCGCGGCCCCCTCCGCCGTACCCGGGGAAGGCACGGATCGTGACGGGGACGAAATCGGGCGTACCGGCCGGCGGTCGCCCGGACCGGGGCGGACATCGACGCGTCGCGATAGCCTGACAGGCCGTGGTGGCGGGCGGATTCCCGGCGGTACGGCGGTGTGCGGCGCGGTCGCGCGGATGGGACGGCGCCGGTGCCGGGAGTACCCCGGGGGTGGCTGCGCTGCGTGTTCGGACAGGATGGTTGTCCTGCGGTAACGGACAACTTCACGCAAGCGGCCCGGGACTCACTGGCGCGGACCGGCGCACCGCCCGGCTCGGAGGTGACGGATGCGCGACGCGACGACCCCCGTCCGGCTCATGGTCTGGAACCTGTGCCGTGGCGGGCGCGGCACCGCGGCCGGTGACACCCTCGACCAGATGACCGACCTCGTCGCCGAGGTGGCGCCCGACATCCTCTGCTGCACCGAGACGTACGGCGCGACCCAGCGGCTGGTCGCCGGGCTGGGCGGCGCGTACCGGGGGTATCCGTTGGCCGCCGCGGGTACGGACGACAACCTGTCGGTCGTGACGCGGCTGCCGGTCACCGCGCGCCTGCCGTACCCGGAGGGGCGGACGGTCGACAGCTACAACCTGGGCGGGGTCCTGGTCGGGTTGCCGGACGGCGGCGAGCTGGCCGTCTTCGACACCTGGCTGCGGTACGACGTGGCCATCGCCGACGCGCTGGAGCGCACCGCCGCGGAGATCGCCGCCGGGCGCGACCGCAGCCGTACCGACGGGGAGCTGGCGCTGCTGGAGTTGCCGCAGCTGGCCAACATCGAGGAGATCCTGACCGAGCACCTGCCGGCCGCCGTACCGGAGGAGACGCCGGTGGTGCTGGCCGGCGGGCTCAACACCGAGTCGCACCTGGACGCCGACGGCGCGGACGGGCCGGACGACGAACCGGCCGAGCTGCGCCGGTACCGGCGGGAGGTGAAACCGCGCTGGCAGGTGACGCGGCGGCTGGAGAAGGCGGGCTTCGTCGACGCGTACCGGTCGGTGTGGCCGGATCCGCGGCGCTGGCCGGGCGCCACGTTCGATCCGCTGAACCCGGCGCAGCGGCTGCCGCACCGGATCGACTACGTGTTCGCGGGCGGGCCGGGGGTGTCGGTGACCGGCGCCCGGACGTACGGGACGCGGCTGCCGATGCACGGTCCCGGCCCCTTCTACTCCGACCATGCGGCGCTCGTCGTCGATCTTGCGGTCCGTAGTCTGTCCGGATGACCGTCAGCCTGGCCGGAGCGCTGCTCGCGGCGGTGTTCTTCGGGGTTGCGTCGGCCCTCCAGGCGAAGGGCGCGTCGACCGTACCGGTCGGGTCCGGCCTGTCCGGGCTGCTGCGCATCGCCCGCCAGTGGGTGTACCTGCTGGGTCTGCTCTGCGACGGCCTCGGCTTCGTCGCGGAACTGGTGGCGTTGCGCCAACTGCCGCTGTTCGTCGTACAGGGGGCGGTGGCGGCGTCCCTCGCGGTCACCGCCGTGGTGGCCGTACCGCTGCTCGGCGCGCGGCTGTCCCGCCGCGAGTGGACCGCCGTACTCGGGGTCTGTGTCGGGCTCGCCGCGCTCGGCGTGTCCGCCGGTGTCGAGGGCGCGGCGAAGGTCGGCACCGTGTTCGCGTGGTCGCTGGTCGGCGGCACCGTACTGCTCGCGCTCGTCGGGCTGGCGATGTCCCGGCTCCCCACCCGCGGGCGGGCGATGGGGCTGGGGTTCGTCGGCGGGCTCGGCTTCGGGCTGGTCGCCATCGCCGCGCGGATCCTCCCCGGCTTCGCCCCGGGCGAACTGCTCCGCGACCCCGCCGCGTACGCGCTGGTCGGGTCGGGCGTCGTGGCGTTCTTGTGCTTCACGACCGCGTTGCAGTACGGGGCGGTCGTGGGGACGGCGGGGCTCGTCGTGGGGGAGACGGTCGTGCCGGCGGCGATCGGCGTACTGCTGCTCGGTGACGTGACCCGCCCCGGATACTGGCCGGTCGCCATCGGCGGTTTCGTACTGGCGGTGGCGAGCGCGCTGGCGCTCGGCCGGTTCGGCGAGCCGACCTGACCTCCGCTCCGGGATTCCTTTCAGGGCACGGTGATCGCGGGGTTCAGCCGCGGAATGCCTTGTACAGTGCGGCGGTCTCGTTCCGGGCCCGCACCAGCAGGACCCTCGACGGACGCACCAAGGGCGGTGGCCCTCCGGTGCGGGATGCCTTTCGTAGCACCGCAACCGCGACCGGCGGCGCCGCGATCGCGGCGTTCAGTCGCGGAATGTCTTGTGTAGGGCCGCGATCGTGATCGCCGGCGAACCGGGGCTGACGCCTCAGTTTCCGGATGCGGTGTGCAGGGCGGTGATCGCGTCGGCGACCGCGGCCGGCTCGTCGAGCATCGCGAGGTGCCGGGCGTCGGGCAGCGGCGTGTGGGTGGCCGACAGCAGGTGCGCGAGGTGCGTGGTGCCGGCGAGGTGGTCGGTCGTACCGGTCGGGGTGAGGCCGTCGAGCGCGGCGAGCACGGTCGTCGGCACCCCCGGGTACGGCGCGGTCCGCCGCAGCGCGTTGAGATCGGCGGCCTGCGACCGGTACGCGGCGAGTTCGGCGAGGATGGTCACGGTGGCCGCGGGCGAGCCGTAGACGGTGTCCACGGGGTGCGGCATCGGATCGGTACGCGGCGGCCAGCCCGGGGCGTCCGGCCCGCGCAGCCGCCGCCGGTTCTGCCCCCGGTACGCGAGGCGGAACAGGCGCGGCCCCAGCAGCGGCGTGATGCGGGTGGCGGCGAGCGCGGAGGTGGCGCGGGGCAGGCCGGTGAGCAGCAGGTCGGTGAGCCGGCGGGCCGGGGTGACCGGCGGCGCGGCGTCCGGCTCGGAGCTGGGGTCGACCAGCAGCAGCGCGGCGACCCGCGCCGGGTGCAGCCGGGTGTACGCCTCGGCGTGCAGCGCGGCGGCCGAGTGCGCGACGAGGACGACGGGCGCGTCGGGTGAGTACGCGTCGGCGACGGCGCCGATGCGCGCGAGTTCGGCGGCGAGGTCGGGCTTGCGCGCGGGCAGCGGGGTACCGCCGAGTCCGGGGCGGTCGAAGCGGACCAGCCGGTGACCGGGCAGCAGCGGTACGACGGCGTCCCAGTCGAACCAGGACTCGCCCAGCCCGTTCGCGAACACCACGGTCGGGCCGTCGCCGTTCACGACCACGTGCAGGGACTCGCCGGGCAGCTCGACCGTGCCGGCCCGCCCCACGGTCCCCGCGGTACCCGGGTCGTCCACGGCGGTCACCGCGACGCCGGGCGTACCAGGGGGAAGGGGAGGGTGTCGCGGATCGACAGGCCGGTGAGCAGCATGACGAGCCGGTCGACGCCGAGCCCGAGCCCACCGGTCGGCGGCATCCCGTACTCCAGCGCGCGGAGGAAGTCCTCGTCGAGTTCCATCGCCTCGGGGTCGCCGCCGGCGGCCTTGAGGGACTGCTCGGTGAGCCGCCGCCGCTGCTCCACCGGGTCGGTCAGTTCGGTGTACGCGGTGCCGATCTCGGCGCCGAACGCGACCAGGTCCCAGCGTTCGGCGAGGCGGTCGTCGTCGCGGTGCTGCCGGGTGAGCGGCGAGACGTCGGTCGGGAAGTCCAGGTAGAACGTCGGTTCGACGGTACGGTGCTCGACGAGCCGCTCGTACAGTTCGAGCAGGACCTCGCCGCGGGTGGCGGCCGGGTCGACGGGGATGTCGAGCCGGTCGGCGTGCCGGACCAGCTCGGCGTGGCCGGTGTCGGCGGTGATCTCGGCGTCGAGCGCGGCCCCGACCGCGTCGTTGACCGTGACCGCCCGCCAGTCCCCGGAGATGTCCACTTCGGACAGTCCGCCGTCGGCGGTGGCGCGGCGCAGCACCGGCGAGCCGTACGCGGCGGTCGCGGCCTCCTGGATCATCTCCCGGGCCAGCACCAGCATCGTCCGGTAGTCCCCGTACGCCTCGTACGCCTCCAGCATCGTGAACTCGGGGTTGTGCGTGGCGTCCACGCCCTCGTTGCGGAACGTGCGCCCCAGCTCGAAGACCTTGCCGACCCCGCCGACGCACAACCGCTTCAGGTACAGCTCCGGCGCGATCCGCAGGTACAGGTCCAGGTCGTACGCGTTGATCTCGGTACGGAACGGGCGGGCGTTCGCGCCGCCGTGGATCCGTTGCAGGACAGGCGTTTCGACCTCCATGAACCCGCGCGCGTGCAGCGAGTCGCGCAGCGAGCGGACCGCGGCGGACCGTACCGCGAGGGTCTGCCGGGCGGTCGGGTTGACGGCGAGGTCGAGGTAGCGCTGGCGGACCCGGGACTCGGGATCGGCCAGCCCGCTGTGCTTGTTCGGCAGCGGGCGCAGGCACTTCGCGGTCATCGTCCAGGCGTGCGCGAGGACCGACAGCTCGCCGTTGCGGCTGGTCACGACCTCGCCGTCGACGGCGATCTGGTCGCCGAGGTCGGCCTCCGCGCGCCAGCGGGCCGCCAGCTCCGGCCGGTCGCCGGTCAGCATCACCTGCAGGTCGCCGGTCGCGTCCCGCAGCTTCACGAACACCACGCCGCCGAGGTCGCGGTTGAGCAGCACCCGCCCCGCGATCCGCGCGTACTCCCCGGTGTGGGTATCGGGCGGCAGGTCGCCGAACCGGGCGGACAGCTCGGCGCACGTGTCCGGCACCGCCGCCGTCACCGGGTACGGGTCGGAGCCGGAGGCGCGGATCTTCTCCATCGTCGCGACCCGTACCGCGACCTGCTCCGGTACGACGGGGCCGGGGCGCTCGGCCGGCGGTGCCGCGTCGCCGGGCGTACCGGCGGGTTCGACGGGCAGCTCGGACGGCAGGACCGGCTCGCCGGCCGCGCGGTCCCGGCCGCGGTTCAGCAGCGCGGACAGGCTCGGCACGGTCAGGAAACCCTCGGCGATCGCCGACGCGAGCCCCACCTTGGCCACGTCGCGCGCCTCGCCGAAGCACAGGTACCGGGGGAGCCACTGCGGCCGGTACTTCACGTTCGCCCGGTACAGCGACTCGATCTGCCACCAGCGGGAGAAGAACAGCAACAGCTTGCGCCACAAGCGGAGTACGGGTCCGGCGCCGATCCGGGAACCCTCCTCGAACGCCGACCGGAAGACCGCGAAGTTCAGCGAGATCCGGGCCACCGACAGCAGCGGCGCGGCCTCCACCAGTTCGCAGACCATGAACTCCATCAGCCCGTTGTCGGCCGCCCGGTCCCGCCGCATCAGGTCGAGCGACAGGCCGTGCCGGCCCCACGGCGCGAACGACAGCAGCGCGGCGTCCGAACCGTCCGGCCCGATCGCCTCCACCAGCACGCACTCGCTGTCGTTCGGGTCGCCGAGGCGGCCGAGCGCCATCGAGAAGCCGCGCTCCGTCTCGGTGTCCCGCCAGGCGTCGGCGCGGGCGATGATCTCGGCCATCTCGTTCGCCGGGATGTCCCTATGCCGCCGGATCCGCGCCGTGTACCCGGCCCGCTCGACCCGCCGCACCGCCTGGCGTACGCCCCGCATCTCGCGGCCGTCCAGGTAGAACTCGGCGACGGTGAGGATCGCCTCGTCGCCGAGCTGCAACACCCGCAACCCGACCCGCCGGTACGCCCGCGCGCCCTCCTCGCTCGCCCCCATCACCGCCGGCGTCCACGCGTACCGCCGGGCGAGCGTCAGCCACGCCTCGATCGCCGGCCGCCACGCCTCCGGGTCGCCGATCGGGTCGCCGGAGGCCAGGCACACCCCCTGCACCACCCGGTACGTGATGGCCGCCTTGCCGCTGGGCGAGAAGATCGCCGACTTGTCGCGCCGGGTTGCGAAGTAGCCGAGGGAGTCGCGTTCACCCGACTCGGCGAGCAGCGTCCGGATCCGCGCCTCGGCGTCCGGCGGCAGCACCGCCCGGGTGCGCTGCGACCGCAGCAGTACGAGGAGGGCGGCGAACAGGGCGACGGCGGCGAGGAACCCGGTCAGCGTGGAGATCCAGTGCGGCCCGCCGCCCGGGCCGTGGAACGGGTCGCTGGAGCCGAGCAGCTTGTGCAGCGCCCAGGACGCGCGGCTGCGCCGGCCGTGCAGGGTGCCGGGCGACATCGAGACCAGCAGGTAGCTGATGCCGAACGACAGGCCGAGCCCGACCGCCAGCGTCGCGGTCGCCTTCCAGAAGCTGCCGCGCTGGACCCGCGCGTAGAACTCGTGCCGGGCGGCGACCAGGACCGCGAGTTCGAGGGCCACCACGACCGTACCGACGGCGGTGAACGCGATGTCCGGCCCGTACTGGTCGATGTCCTGGTGCGCGACGAAGTGCAGCACGAACACCCACGCGTCGCCGACCAGGTTCAGCAGCAGCGCGAGACCCAGCAGGATCGTCAGCATGATGCCGGCGACCCGTTTGCGCCGGGCCACCGCGCCGGCCAGGATCACCAGGAACGCCAGCCACGCCAGGTTCACCGACGCCGGCAGGCCCAGCACCTCGACCACCGAGGTCGGCCAGTACGTGTAGAGGCGCAGCGGCGGGATCAGCGCCCGGACGAAGCCGTACAGCGCGAGCAGGCCGAGGTACGTGGCGAACAGTGACGGCACCCGCGGCTTGAGCCGGGCCCACAACCCGGTGGCCTGCTGATCCCGGGTCTTCTCGTCCCGTACGGTCGCCGCTCTGGTCACGCTCCGCCCCTACCCGTACGCGTATGATCGCCAACGCCCATTGTCGTCCCGGTCGGTGGGACGGGCGCGCATCATCGGCCCATCGGGCGAGTCACTTCGAGCCTAACGGCGTCGCGGCAAACGCGCGGTTAGCGCAGCGCAACCAGGCCGTGGGGCGGATATCGCCAGAACGTCACGGTTGCCCGGCGGTGAGGTGGCCGTTCGCGAGCGGTGTCCCGCCCGCGAACGGGCCGGTCACTCGTCCTCTTCGTCCTGGGCGTCACCGGTGTCGCGGTCGGTGTCCTCGGCCGCCGCGTCCGGCTTGTCCGCGGCCGGGCGCTTCTTCTTCAGCCGCAGCGTGAACGGCTCACCGGCGGCGATGATCTGCCCGCCACCGCTGGGGTTGATCATCATCGACATCGTCGAGCTCGACCTCCACTCGGGTCCGACTGCACGACCACCAGGCAGTACCACCAGGTGGTATGGGGCGGTGGGGCGTTGCCGGGTGACAGACTCTACCCCGGATAGCATGGCGCAGTGACTCCCGCCGAGCTTGCCGACACCGTTCTGTCCGCCGCCCGGAGCGCGTTCGCCGCGCACGGCCTGGACACCGCCGCCCTGCCGGCGACGACGACGGTGGAGCGACCCCGAAACCCGGAGCACGGTGACTACGCGTCGAACCTCGCGCTGCAGCTCGCCAAGAAGGTCGGCGCCAACCCGCGGGAGCTGGCCGGCTGGATCGCCGCCGAGCTGCGGGACGCCGACGGCGTCGACAGCGCCGAGATCGCCGGGCCCGGCTTCCTGAACATCCGGCTCTCGGCCGCCGCGGCCGGCGCGCTGGCCCGCACGATCGTCGCCGCCGGCGAGGCGTACGGGCGGGGCGACGCGCTCGCCGGCCAGAAGGTCAACCTGGAGTTCGTCTCGGCGAACCCGACCGGCCCGGTGCACATCGGCGCGGTCCGCTGGGCCGCCGTCGGCGACGCGCTCGCCCGGCTGCTGCGCGCCACCGGCGCCGAGGTGACCACCGAGTACTACTTCAACGACGCCGGGTCGCAGATCACCCGTTTCGCCCGCTCGCTGTACGCGTCGGCCACGGGCGCGCCGGTGCCCGAGGACGGGTACGCGGGGGAGTACATCGCGGAGATCGCCGCGGACGTCGTCACCCGCAACCCGGGCGTGCTCGACGCGCCGGCGGAGGAGGCGCTGGAGACGTTCCGAGTCGACGGCGTGGCGCTGATGTTCGCCGAGATCAAGACGTCGCTGGCCGAGTTCGGCGTGCACTTCGACGTGTACTTCAACGAGAAGGACCTGCACGACCGGGGTGAGCTGACCGCGGCGCTGGAGCGGCTGCGCAAGCAGGACACCGTGTTCGAGCGGGACGGCGCGACCTGGCTGCGCACCAGCGAGTACGGGGACGACAAGGACCGGGTGCTGGTCAAGGCCGACGGCGACTGGACCTACTTCGCCGCCGACTGCGCCTACTACCTGGACAAGCGCGAGCGCGGCTTCGACAAGGTCGTGATCATGCTCGGCGCCGACCACCACGGCTACATCGGCCGGATGCGCGCGATGTCCGCCTGCTTCGGCGACGACCCGGACGCGAACCTGGAGATCCTGATCGGCCAGCTGGTCAACCTGGTCAAGGACGGCCAGCCGGTCCGGATGTCGAAGCGGGCCGGCACCGTCGTGCTGCTCGCCGACCTGCTGGCCGCGCTCGGCGCCGACGCCTCCCGCTTCGCCCTCGCCTGGTACTCGGTGGACTCGCCGATCGACCTCGACCTGGACGCCTGGGCCAAGCGCAGCCAGGACAACCCGGTCTTCTACGTGCAGTACGCGCACGCGCGGATCGCGTCGCTCGGCCGGAACGCCGCCGATCTGGGCGTCGAGCGCGGCGCGGACTTCGACGCGGGGCTGCTGGCCGAGCCGCGCGAACACGACCTGCTCAAGGCGCTGGCCGAGTTCCCGGCGGTGGTGGCGGGCGCGGCCGAGCTGCGCGAGCCGCACCGGGTGGCGCGCTACCTGCACGCGCTGGCCGGGACGTACCACCGGTTCTACGACTCCTGCCGGATCCTGCCGCAGGGCGACGAGAAGCCCACGGAGCTGACGCGCGCGCGGCTCTGGCTGGTGGAGGCGACACGGATCGTGCTGGCCAACGGCCTGCACCTGCTGGGCGTCTCGGCGCCGGATCGGATGTAGACGGTGCGGGTACACGAGGCCGGCGCCCTCCATGCCGACATCGGGCAGCACGGCCCGGCCTGGCTGCGCGAGCCCGACGACGTCAACCTGCTGCTGCCGCAGCTGTGGCCGGGCAGCGTCGTGCGCGGCGCCGACGGCGTACTGCGGGTGGGCGGTATCCCGGTCACGGACCTGGCCGCCGAGTACGGCACCCCGGCGTACGTGGTGGACGAGGCCGACCTGCGGTCCCGCGCCGCGGCGTACCGGACGGCGTTCTCGGCGGCGTTCCCCGCAGGCGCCGACGTGTACTACGCGGGCAAGTCGTTCCTGTGCAAGGCAGTCGTGCGGTGGATCGCCGAGGAGGGGCTGAACCTCGACGTCTGCTCCGGCGGCGAGCTGGCGGTGGCGCTGGCGGCCGGGTTCGACCCGGCGCGGATCGGCTTCCACGGCAACAACAAGTCGCTCGCCGAGCTGGACCGCGCTGTGTCGGCCGGGGTCGGCCGGATCATCGTCGACTCGTTCGACGAGATCGAGCGGCTGGCGACGCTGGCCGCCGACCGCGGCGTACGCGCGCCGGTCATGGTGCGGGTGACGGTGGGCGTGGAGGCGCACACCCACGAGTACATCGCGACGGCGCACGAGGACCAGAAGTTCGGCTTCTCGCTCAACCGTGGCCGGGCGGGCCGCGAGGGCGGCGACGCGGCCGAGGCCGTACGGCGGGTGCTGGCCGCGCCGAGCCTGCGGCTGCTGGGGCTGCACTCGCACATCGGTTCGCAGATCTACGACGCGCAGGGCTTCGAGGTGTCGGCCCGCCGCGTACTCGGCCTCCAGGCGCAGATCCGCGACGAGCACGGGATCGAGCCGCCGGAGCTGGACCTCGGCGGCGGCTTCGGCATCGCGTACACGACGCAGGACGACCCGTTCGAGCCGGTGGAGATCGCGACGGCGCTGGCCGGCATCGTGCAGCACGAGTGCACGGCGTACGGGCTGTCCGTGCCGCGGATCTCGGTCGAGCCCGGCCGCTCGATCTCCGGCCCCGCCGCCTTCACGCTGTACGAGGTGGGCACGGTCAAGGACGTGGAACTCGACGGCGGCGCCGTCCGGCGGTACGTGTCGGTCGACGGCGGGATGAGCGACAACATCCGCACCGCGCTCTACGACGCCTCGTACTCCTGCACGCTGGCCTCGCGGCTGTCGGACGCGCCGCCGGCGCTGTCCCGGGTGGTCGGCAAGCACTGCGAGTCGGGCGACATCGTGGTGCGCGACGAGTTCCTGCCGTCGGACCTGGCGCCGGGCGACCTGATCGCGGTGCCGGGCACCGGGGCGTACACCCGGTCGATGGCGAACAACTACAACCACGTACCGCGGCCCGGCGTGGTCGCGGTGGCCGACGGTACGGCGCGGGTGATCGTACGGGCCGAGACCGAGGACGATCTGCTCCGCCTGGACGTGGGGTGATGACACGCATGGAGCCCCTCAAACTCGCCATCCTGGGCTGTGGCACGGTCGGTACCGAGGTGGTCCGGCTGCTGCACGAGCAGGCCGACGACCTGACCGCGCGAATCGGCGCGCCGCTGTCGATCGCGGGGATCGCGGTGCGCCGGCCGGACCGTGACCGGGGTGCGCTGCCCGTACCGCGGGAGCTGTTCACGTCCGACGCGGTGGGCCTGGTCAAGCGCGCCGACGTGGACATCGTGGTCGAGGTCGTGGGCGGGCTGGAGCCGGCCCGCAGCTGGCTGGTCGACGCGCTGCGCGCCGGCAAGAGCGTGGTGACGGCGAACAAGGCGCTGCTCGCCGAGGACACCGCGACGCTCGCGGCCGCCGCTGCCGACGGCGACACCGACCTGTACTACGAGGCCGCCGTCGCCGGCGCGATCCCGTTGCTGCGCCCGCTGCGCGAGTCGCTGCACGGCGACCGCGTCACGCGCATCACCGGCATCGTCAACGGCACCACCAACTACATACTGTCCAAAATGGACAGTACCGGGGCCGGGTTCGGGGAGGCGCTGGACGAGGCCACCGAGCTGGGATACGCGGAGGCCGACCCGACCGCCGACGTGGAGGGCTTCGACGCCGCCGCGAAGGCCGCGATCCTCGCCTCGCTCGGCTTCCACACCCGTGTCACCGCCGCCGACGTGTACCGGGTGGGCATCACCGACGTGACCGCCGCCGACGTGGCCGCCGCCAAGGAGATGGGCTGCACGGTCAAGCTGCTGTGCATCGCCGAGCGCCGCACCGACCCGGACGGTACCGACTCGGTCTCGGCGCGCGTGCACCCGGCGATGATCCCGCGCAGCCACCCGCTCGCGGGCGTGGGCGACGCGTACAACGCGGTGTTCGTGGAGGCGGAGGCCGCCGGACAGCTCATGTTCTACGGGGCGGGTGCCGGTGGCGCGCCGACCGCCTCGGCGGTGCTCGGCGACATCGTCGCGGTGGCCCGCAACCGGCGGCTGGGGCGCTCCGGCACCCCGGACTCGGCGTACGCGAACCTGCGGATCCGCCCGATGGGCGAGATCGAGACCCGCTACCACATCTCGCTCGACGTGGCCGACCGCGCCGGTGTGCTGGCCACGGTCGCCACCGTGTTCGCCGAGCACGGCGTCAGCATCCAGACGGTACGACAGGAGGGGCGGGGCCAGGGTGGCGAAGCGCTGCTGGTCATCGTCACCCACCGGGCGCCGGACGCAGCGTTGCGGTCCACAGTGGACGCCCTCGCCTCGTTGGACATCGTGCGGCAGGTCGCCAGCGTGATGCGGGTCGAAGGGGAAACAGCACAATGAACGTCTGGCGCGGCGTGATCGCCGAGTTCGCCGAGCGGTTGCCGGTCACCGACGAGACGCCGGTGGTGACGCTGGGGGAGGGCGGCACCCCGCTGCTGCCGGCGGCGGAGCTGTCCGCGCGCACCAACTGCGAGGTGTACCTCAAGGTCGAGGGCATGAACCCGACCGGCTCGTTCAAGGACCGCGGCATGACGGTCGCGCTGTCCAAGGCGGTCGAGGACGGCGCGAAGGCCGTCATCTGCGCCTCCACGGGCAACACGTCGGCCTCCGCCGCGGCGTACGCGGCACGGGCCGGGCTGACCTGCGCGGTGCTGATCCCGCAGGGCAAGGTGGCGCTGGGCAAGCTCGCGCAGGGCCTCGTACACGGTGCGCGGCTGCTCCAGGTGGACGGCAACTTCGACGACTGCCTGGCGCTCGCCTCGAAGCTGTCGATCGACTACCCGGTCGCGCTGATGAACTCGGTCAACCCGTACCGGATCGAGGGGCAAAAGACGGCGGCGTTCGAGATCGT
Organism: Actinocatenispora rupis; assembly: GCF_016861975.1. Classification (GTDB taxonomy): domain Bacteria; phylum Actinomycetota; class Actinomycetes; order Mycobacteriales; family Micromonosporaceae; genus Actinocatenispora; species Actinocatenispora rupis. Next base: position 19,031 of record NZ_BOMB01000021.1, read on the forward strand.
GGCCGCGCTCGGGGACGCGCCGGACATCCACTGCCTGCCCGTCGGCAACGCCGGCAACATCACCGCGTACTGGAAGGGCTACGTCGAGGATCACGCCGCCGGCAACGCGACGCGTACGCCGCGGATGTTCGGTTTCCAGGCGTCGGAGGCGGCGCCGATCGTCAACGGCGAGGTGGTGCGCAACCCGCAGACCATCGCCACCGCGATCCGCATCGGCAACCCGGCGAGCTGGACGAAGGCCGTCGACGCCCGGGACGCCTCGCACGGGCTGATCCACGCGGTCACCGACCGGGAGATCCTCGCCGCGTACAAGCTGCTGGCCCGGACCGAGGGCGTGTTCGTCGAACTGGCCAGCGCGGCGAGCGTCGCCGGCCTGCTCCAGTCGGCCGCCGCCGGCCTCGTCGAGCCCGGCCAGCGGATCGTCTGCACGGTCACCGGCCACGGCCTCAAGGACCCCGACTGGGCGGTCGCCACCGCGCCGCCGCCCACCACGATCCCGGTCGACGCGCACGCCGCCGCGGCGGCACTCGGCCTCGCTTAAGAGGTCCTCACAGAAAGGACTGTCGGCGCCTGGCGGACTCAGGACGACGCTGCCGACGTTGTCGGCACAGTCGCATACAACACCGGTATGCGACTGCACCTCCGCCTTGGCAGCCCCGCCCTGAGCCTCGCCAGCCATCCGACGCCTTTCTGTCAGGACCTCTAAGACTCAGCCCGGCGCCCGTCCGGCCCACCGGCTCGCTGCCGCGGGTCGCCTCAGGCCCGCGGCAGGAACGGTCGCCACGCGGCCGCCAGGGTGGCGACGGCGGCGGTCACGTCGTCCGGGGTGAGGTGCGCGTAGCCGAGAACGAAGCCCGGTGACGGGCCGGAACCGAAGCGCCGCAACGGAAGTACGGTGACGCCGGCGGCTCGCGCGGTGGCGGTGAGCGTCGCCTCGTCGCCGCCGGGGAGTACCAGGACGGCGTGCAGGCCGGCGGCGATCCCGGTGATCCGCGCCGCCGGCAGGTACCGCCGGACCGCCGCGACGAGCACGTCCCTTCGCGCCCGGTACGTGCGCTGGCAGCGCCGCAGGTGCGCGTCGTACCGGCCGGTGGTGACGAACGCGGCGAACGTGCGCTACTCCAGTACCGGCCCGCACAGGTCGTCGGCCCGCTTCAGGTCCACGACCGCGTCGAGCAGCGCGGCCGGCACCACCAGCCAACCGATCCGCAGCCCGGACGCGAGCGACTTCGACACCGACCCGGCGTACGCGACGCGATCCGGCGCCAGGCCCTGGATCGCGCCCACCGGCGCCCGGTCGTACCGGAAGTCGCCGTCGTAGTCGTCCTCCACCACCAGACCGTCCACAGTGGACGCCCAGCGGACCAGCGCCGCCCGCGTCTCCGGCGGGTACGCGATGCCCGTCGGGAACTGGTGCGCCGGCGTCACCAGCGCCGCCCGCGCCGCCACCCCCGACAGGTCCGGCCCGCGCGCCCCGACGCCGACCCCCACCGGCCGCAAACCGTTGGTACGGGCCAGCATCGCGTGCTCCGGTGGCCCCGGATCCTCCACCGCCATCGCGCCGTGACCGGACGCCGCCAACACCCGGCACAACAGACTCACCGCCTGCGCGACACCGCCGCACACCACGATCCGCTCCGCGCCGGTACGCACCCCGCGCCGCCGCGCCAACAGACCCGCCAGCGCCTCCCGCAACTCCGGCACACCACGCGGATCCCCGTACGACAGCGCCCGGTCCGGCACGCCCGTCACGACCTGCCGGTACAGGTTCGCCCACGCCGCCCGCGGAAACAGCCGCGGATCCGCCCGCCCCGGCCGGAAGTCCACCCGCGCGGCCGCCTCGCCCGCAGCACTGAGGTTTCCCGTGTCCCGCAAGCGATCCACGGCTCCCACGCCGGTCCCGGTCCCGTGGCCGGCGGTGCCGAGTCCGTGGTTCGTGGCATCCGCGTCGGCTCCGGTCCCGCGGCCGGCGGTGGCGAGTCCATGGTTCGTGGCATCCGCGTCGGCTCCGGTCCCGCGGCCGGCGGTGCCTGGCTCACGGTTCGCGACGCCTTGGCAGCGATTCCCTGTGCTCGTGGGGAACTCCGGGCCGGCCGTGGTCCCGCCGTGGCTGCTGCTCCGTCCACGGTTTCCGTTCTCCCGCAAACGATCCACGGCCCCCGCGTCGGTCCCGGCCGCACCGCGGGCTGTGCCCGACCTGTCACGTTCTCCGGTGGCCGGGGAGACGCCCGGACCGGCCCCGGTCCCGGCGTCGCCACCGCGCGATCCGCGGCTTCGGTTGTCCCGCAGGCGCTTCCCGGTGCCGGTGTGGACCTCCGCGTCGGTCTCGGCATCGCCCGCCCCCGGGTTCCCCGTACCCCGTCGGCGGATCCCAGGTGGCGGCGGGGCGAGGCCGGGCGCGGCGTACGTGCCGGCGCCGGGGCGGCCGACCAGGTACCCCTCGGCGCGGAGCTGGTCGTACACGGTGGTGACGAGGCCGCGGGAGACGCCGAGGTCGTCGGCGAGGGCGCGGGAGGCGGGCAGTCGGGTGCCGGCGGCGACGCGGCCGCTGCGGATGGCGTCCCGCAGGGCGGTTTCCAGCTGCCGGCGGCGTTGGCGCCGGGGTGCACGTACCGCGGGGAGCAGAAGTTCCCAGGCGGCACTGGTCCATGAATCCTCCATCGGATTGGACCTTATTCGAGTACCGATCTGCTGGCTAGCGTGCCGGCATGACCGAACGCACCACCCTCGCCGCGGCACAAGACTCCACCGCGCCGAGGCCCGCCGCACCGCCGGACTCCGCCACGTCGGGGCCCGCCGCGCCGGTATCCGACGTGCCGAGGCCCGTCGCCAAGAGCCTCGCCGCGCCGGGCCCTGCCGCGTCGAGGCCCGCTGCCGCGTCGAGGCCCGGCGCGCCGGGATCCGACGTGTCAAGGTCCGCGTCGGGAGTCGACGCGGGCCGGCGCGTCCGGTCTGCGTTGCCGCACCTGCTGGCCGCTGCCGGGATGGCGCTCATCGGCACCGCGGTCGCCGCGTCGAGCCTGCTCACGACCTTCCCGTACGCGGGCGGCCAGGCCCTCCGGTACGGCGTGGCGGCGGCGATCCTGCTGCCGCTAGCCCGGCGTGCCGCCCCGGGTACGCGCCGCCCGGGCGCCGGCGACCTGGTACGTCTGGCGCTGCTCGCCGCGACCGGCATGGTCGGTTTCAACCTGGCGATCCTCGCCGCGCTGCGGACCGCCGAGCCGGCCGTCCCCGGCGTACTCGTCGCGTGCAGTCCGGTGGTGTTCGCCCTCGCCGGCCCGCTGCTCGCCCGTACCCGCCCTGGCGCGCGCCCGGTCGCCGCGGCCGTACTCGTGGTGGCCGGCGCGGCGGTCGTGCAGGGGCTGGGCCGCAGCGACGCCGCCGGCCTCGGGTACTCGCTGCTCGCGTTGCTCGGCGAGGTCGCGTTCTCGGCGCAAGCCGCGCCGCTGCTGCCGCGGCTCGGCGCCCGCCGCGTCGCCGGGTACGGGTGCGCGTTCGCGGCGGTGGAGGCGCTGCTGGTGGGCCTCGTCACCGACGGCGCGGGCGTACTGCGGGTGCCGACGCCGGTGGAGGCGGCCGGGCTGGCGTGGCTGGCGTTGCCGGTGACGGTGCTGGCGTTCCTCGGCTGGTACACGGCGCTGCCGCGGCTCGGTGCCGCCCGCGCCACCCTGTACTCGGGGCTCACCCCACTGGTCGCCGCCGCGCTCGCGCCGCTGCTCGGTACCGGCCGGCTCGGTCCGGGGCAGGCCGTCGGCGCCCTGCTCGTCGCGGCCGGCCTCGTGCTCGGCCTCACCACCCGCCGTCGCGCCGCACCGTCCGGGCCCGCCGCGCCGCCGCCGACCGGACCGTGACGTACCGGGAATCGGTTGTGGTGCAAGGGAACGGACGTGGCGCGGGGCGGGCCGTGGATCCGGCCCGCCCCGCGTGGTCGTGCTCCCGGTGTCAGCTCGGCGAGCCGTGCACCAGCACCTCGGTGCTGTCCGCGAACAGGCAGCCGGAGACCGTCTGCGTCTTGCAGACGATGTTGTAGTCCTTCACCTGCGTACCGAGGATCGTGTAGCGCAGGTACTTGACGTTGCTGGTGCCCGCGGAGAGCGTCACCGTCGTGTACTTGTGGTACGCGGCCGGCGTGAAGTGGCCCTTCGCCGCGACGGTCCAGGTCTTGCCGTCGGTGGACGTCTCGACCTGGTAGTCGCCGGTGGACGCGGACGCGTCGTCGCCGCAGGTGGCGGACGGGTCGATGCGCAGTTCGCTGATGTTCACCGCGACCGGCAGCTGGACCGTGACGTGCCGCGGGTCGATGCCGACCCCGTCGGTACCGCCGACCGCGTCGGAACCCCAACCGTGGCCCTGCGTCGCGTCGTACAGCCCGTCGGGGCCGCAGTCGGGCGTGTAGTCGGGGCCGTTGAAGTCGGCGACGGTGGCGCCGCCGGAGACCGCCGCCCAGTCGCGGGTCAGCGTCCAGTTGGCGGTGGTGGCGTGCGACGAGACGGAGATGGTCCGGGTCTCGGACTGTTCGTACCCGGGCCCCGTCGCGAACACCTTCGGGTACGTCCCGGCCGGGATCCCGCTGATCGTGTACGTGCCGTCCGCGCCGGTCGTACCGGCGAAGTCGGTCAGGTACCCGGAGGCGTGCCCGCCGAACGCGACGGTCGCGCCCGCCACCGCGGCACCGGTGTCGGAGGTGACCTTGCCGGTCAGCGACCCGGTCGGGGTGCCGGGCGCCGGCGGCAGCGAGAAGTCCTCGACCGGCTGGGCGTCGTCACCGTTGAGCGCGCCGGCGAAGTAGCCCATGCCGCGCTTCGCGAACACCTGCCAGATCGCCTTGTGCGCGTGCCCGCCGTTGACGACCGTGTCGGCCATCAGGATCGCGTTCCGCTCGTCCAGGTACGACGGGTTCGCCGGGGACAGCTCCATCGCCCGCGTGACCAGCGACTCGGCCAGCCTGCTGCCCAGCTTCGTACGCAGGTCCCAGAGGGTCTCGCCCCAGATCTCGCCGTCCGCGTGCACCTCGGTGCCGCGCCGCGAGATCTTCCCGAAGTCGCCGTACGTGTAGCCGCCGGGACCGGCCGCCGCCGTACCGGGGCAGACCGAGGCGGCCGCGCCGACCGCGCAGTCCAGCGGCTGGGTACGGATCGTGTCGCCGTGCCCGACGTAGATGCCGACGTTGATGTCGCCGGACCGCCGCGTGTTGTCGGTGAAGTACCCCTGGTTGACGAGGAAGTCGTTGGCGTACCAGTCGCTCCACGCCTCGCCCATCGACCCGGCCTGCACGTTGCCCAGCGTGGACAGCCCGTTCGCGTCCACCACCAGCCGGTTCGACAACCCGTGCGTGTACTCGTGGTACACGATGTCGGCCTCGTCGCCGCCGTTGCTGGGGATGAACCCGTCGTCCTGCTGCGTCGGGTCGTTCCACAGGTACATCTGCATCCGCGGCGGGGTGCCGTCGGGCGGGGTCGCCATGTTGGCGTTGTCGGTGTGGTTCGGGTCGGGCAGGCCGTCGGCGGTGTCGGCGCCGTCGTCCGGCTCGGCCTGCACCGCGTCACCGTCGCGTACGTCGAAGTTGCCGGCCGCCCGGGTGAAGCCGATCGGGAACGACTCCAGATGGTCGTGGTACTTGCCCAGGAAGTAGAACACCTGCACGGCGTTCTGCTGACGGTTGGTCTCCCACGAGTCCTTCGTGTTCGGATCCCACGAGCACTGGTACGCCGCGGAGCAGCCCTTGCCCGGGTTCTGCGCGTTGAAGCCCGTGAACCCGAACCGGAAGTCGCCCTTCGGGTTCGCGTGGACCTCCTCGCTCGCGTCGGCCTTGTTGTTGTCGTTCACGTCGCTGTAGACGTGCGCGTTCGTACCGTTCAGCGTGTCGGAGCCGGCCGGCAGCCAGCCCGGCGCCGTCAGGTTGCGCGCGGACTGCGTCCCGCCGCGCGGCGAGCCCGGGTAGTTGTCCCACGCCAGGCCCTGCTGCGCCTCGTGCTGCACCAGATCCTGCCGGTACAGCACGCGGCCCGTCTTCGCGTCCACGACGTGCAGGTACATGGAGCCCTTGGCGGGCGTGGTCAGCGTCTGCCAGGCCAGCCGCGGCCCGTCCAGCGTCTCGAACACCACCGGCGTGGCCTCGTCGCCGTCCGCGAACGTCGTGCCCTGCCCCTCGGCCCGCGCCGCAACCTTCGTCGGCGTACGCCCGGCGTTGCGTACCGCGGCGTTGCGCGCGGCGGTCGCCGACAGCGTGGCGGACCCGACGGTGGACGGCAGCTTCGCGACCGGCGAACCGAGCACGCTGACCAGCCGCCCGTCCTTCGCCACGTTCGCGACCAGCCCGTTGCCGAACACCGGCACACCCTCGACGTCCTGCACGTACGACAGGTGGTGGGTACCGGCGATGTCGGTGTAGTCGCGTCGCAGCGTCAGCCGGTCCACGGCGTCCGGCGCGAGCCCGAACACGTCGGCGTGGCTCCGCACGTACCCGAGGGCCACGTCGGTGGGCTTCGCCCGGCTGGCACCCGTCAGGTACCCGTCGGTCTTCGCGACCTGCCGTGCCGTACCGGTGAGCGGGTCGATGTCGACGATGCCCTCGGTACCGAGCTGGTGCTTGAGCGAGGAGACGCCCGCCTTCGGTGCCGCCGCGGCGCGCGCGTCACGCTGCGACAGCGCCCGCCGCGCGCCCGGACCGTCGGTACGGGCGTCGTAGTTCGTGAGCGGCAGCGCCGAGTCTGCGTGGGTCGCCGGCGCGGACCGGTCGGCGTGCGGCGCCGCCTGTGCCGGCAGCGCGCCGGCGAGCAACGCGACACCGCCGAGCCCCGCGAGGGCCGGAAGCAGACGGCGTCGTCGACCCCGGACGGGTCGGGAGGGTTGTGGCATCTGAACCCCTTGGTGTGAGGTCGATGGAGGACGGACACTGGGGATGGGACTGCCCGTCCGAGGCAGACTGCATCAGAAGTTACGGCACTCTCAAGCCTGAACAGGGAAAAGTCCCGAAAGTCGGGTGTCGCCACACCGGATCGCGTACCGGTGCGTGGACGGCCGGCGGGGCGGCGGGCCGCATCGCCGCCGCCGCGGCGAGGATGTCGGCATGGCAGACGGCTTCCGACCCGGCCCGGTCCGCGTACGCGTGCCGGCGACCAGCGCCAACCTGGGGCCCGGCTTCGACACCCTCGGCCTCGCCCTCGCGTACCACGACGAGGTCGCGGCACGGGTCACGGACGCCGGCGTACGGGTGACGGTGACGGGGGAGGGCGCCGGCTCCGTACCGGACGACGAAACGCACCTGGTGGCGGCGACCGCGCTCGCCACGTTCGACCGCCTCGGCACCCGGCCACCGGGCCTGGAACTCCGCTGTACCAACCGGATCCCGCACGCGCGCGGGCTCGGCTCGTCGTCCGCCGCGATCGTCGCCGGCATCCTTGCCGCGGCTGCGCTCGCCGGCGCCGACGTACCCACCGGCACCGCGTTGCGCTGGGCCGCCGAGATCGAGGACCACCCCGACAACGTCGCCCCCTGCCTGTACGGCGGCGCCACGATCGCCTGGACCGCCCCCGACGGAGCCACCGCGGTACGCCTCGACCCGGTGGACGCGCTGCGCCCGATCGCCCTCGTACCGGGGGATCGGACGCTGACCGAGCGGGCCCGCGGGCTGCTGCCCGACACGGTGCCGCACCGCGACGCGGCGGCCACCGTGGCGCGCGCCGCACTGCTCGTGCACGCCCTCACGACCGACCCGGCGTACCTGCTGGCGGGCACCGAGGACCGGCTGCACCAGGAGTACCGGCGGGCCGCGATGCCGGCCAGCCTGGCGGCCATCGACCGGCTCCGCGAGGCCGGCGTACCGGCGGTCCTGTCGGGCGCCGGCGGTACCGTTCTCTGCCTCGTTTCCGCAGGTCAGGACATCGATGAACGGGTCGCTGCGGTGGCCGGGACAGGTTTTGCGACACTGCCGCTGGCCGTCGACCGGGCAGGCGCTAGAGTTTCCTTCTGAGAGGTCAAGCGGTCAGGGTGGCCGGCGGTTCGTCTGCCGTGCGTCGTGCCCGCGAGGCCGTCGGCGGTACCTGCCACCCGAGTGCGTCACCGTGGCCAGCCAGGCGCGGCGGACAACACGCGGGAAGACATCCGGGCCGGATGTTGTTGCCCCAGGTAGGCACCGGCGACTACGCTCAACGGTGGTACAGCCGCCCGTCGCGCTCTCTCCGGGCAAGTGCTCCCCCAAGGACCGCGTTTCTTCGCCGGCAGCGTGTCTGTCCAGATCACGCATCTGAGCAGCCGATGTCGCAACGGATCCGTTCCGGTCGGGGTGGGCTTTCCCAAAGAGGCGACTTCCCACGGTCAGGGCTTCCAGGAGACAGGTTCCACGCGGTTTCTGAGAAGACAGGGCTTTCGCCAGAGACGGTTACCAGCAAAGGCGGTGCTTTCCAACGGCGGACATGCCGGTAGGCGTGTACCGACCGCGGTCCGGTGCTGGATCCCTGTGCGGGGACGGGTTGCGAGCGGTCGGTTCCGGCGCGGTGGCGGCGCCACCGGGTCCGGTCACGGCGACCGGTACGGAGCGACCGCTTCCACGCGGGCGAGAAGGCAGGCAGTACCAGACCCTCGACGCCAGTGACGAGGGTGCACCCGGGGTTCGGTGATCTTCCGTGACACGAGCCGGAACCCCGGTCAGAACGAGGGAAGGAATCCATTGAGCGACACCACCGACCTGAAGTCGGGATCGCCTGACGCCGGTGCGACCGACCAGGCGTCGGCGACCACCGGCACGGCCCGGCGCCGGCGTTCCGGTACCGGCCTGTCGGCGATGCTCCTGTCGGAGCTGCAGACCCTGGCTTCGTCGCTCGGCATATCGGGTACCGGCCGGATGCGCAAGGGCGAGCTGATCGCGGCCATCCAGGAGAAGCAGGGCGGCGGTTCCGCCTCCGAGGGACGCGTACCGCGCCAGGCGGAGCGGACGTCCCCGGCCGAGCAGCCCGAGACCCCCCGGTCCGACAGCGGGCAGCAGTCGCTGCCGGGCACCGAGTCCTCGGCCCCGACCGGCCGTACCCGGCAGCGGGCCACCCGCCAGGGCGGCGCGCCGGATTCGCGGGCGGCCGACGACTCCACGTCGGAGCAGGGCGAGCGCGGCGAGCGTGCCGAGTCCCCACGGGGCGAGCGCGGCGACCGCGACCGCAACGAGCGCGGCGACCGGAACGAGCGCGGCGACCGCAACGAGCGCGGCGACCGCAACGACCGCCCGCGTGGCGAACGGCACGGCAACGACCGGCCGAACGACCGCAACGACCGGGACCGTGGCGGAGACCGCGGCGACCGGAACGAGCGCGGCGACCGCAACGACCGTGGTGGCAACAACCGGCACGACGACGACGGCGAGGGCGGCGGGCGTCGCCGCGGCCGTCGGTTCCGGGACCGTCGGCGTGGCGGCAGCAACCGCGAGCGCGGCAACGACAACGAGCCGGCCGTGGCCGACGACGACGTGCTGCTGCCCGTCGCCGGCATCGTCGACGTGCTCGACAACTACGCGTTCATCCGCACGACCGGCTACCTCGCCGGCGCCAACGACGTGTACGTGTCGATGTCCCAGATCCGCAAGTACGGGCTGCGCCGCGGTGACGCGGTGACCGGTGCCGTGCGGCAGTCCCGCGAGGGCGAGCAGCGGCGCGACAAGTACAACCCCTTGGTGCGGCTGGACACGATCAACGGGATGGACCCCGAGGAGTCGAAGCGGCGCCCGGAGTTCTACAAGCTCACCCCGCTGTACCCGCAGGAGCGGCTGCGGCTGGAGACCGAGCCGAACGTGTTCGCGACCCGGATCATCGACCTGATCCAGCCCATCGGCAAGGGTCAGCGCGCGCTGATCGTGGCGCCGCCGAAGGCCGGCAAGACCACCGTGCTGCAGCAGATCGCCAACGGCATCACCAGCAACAACCCGGAAGTACTGCTGATGGTCGTGCTGGTGGACGAGCGGCCGGAAGAGGTCACCGACATGCAGCGGTCGGTGAAGGGCGAGGTCATCGCGGCCACGTTCGATCGCCCGCCGTCGGACCACACCACGCTGGCCGAGCTGTCCATCGAGCGCGCGAAGCGGATGGTCGAGCTGGGTCACGACGTCGTCGTGATGCTCGACTCGATCACCCGGCTCGGCCGGTCGTACAACCTGGCCGCGCCGGCGTCCGGCCGGATCATGTCCGGTGGTATCGACTCGACCGCGCTGTACCCGCCGAAGCGGTTCCTGGGTGCGGCCCGGAACATCGAGAACGGCGGCTCGCTCACGATCATCGCGACCGCGCTGGTGGAGACCGGCTCGGTGATGGACACGGTGATCTTCGAGGAGTTCAAGGCCACCGGTAACGCCGAGCTCAAGCTGGACCGCAAGATCGCCGACAAGCGGATCTTCCCCGCCGTCGACGTGAACGCGTCCAGCACCCGCCGCGAGGAGATCCTGCTCGCGCCGGACGAGCTGGCCATCGTGCACAAGCTGCGCCGCGTGCTGCACGCGCTCGACCCGCAGCAGGCCATCGATCTTCTCCTCGACCAGATGAAGAAGACGAAGACCAACGTCGAGTTCCTGATGCAGATCGCCAAGTCCACGCCTGGCGAATAGACCGGTACGACCGGACTGGGGGCGGCCCGCCACACGGTGGGCCGCCCCCGCCGTGTCCGTACGCGGATGTGAGACGGGGCGCGCCCGGTTGACGGTGCCCGGGGCCGGCGATGAACACTCGGGGCATGAGTCTCCAGGTGGTGGCGCGCTCGGCGGAGGCGGCGGGCGGCGGCGGTCCGGCCCGGCTGGCGCGTACGGCGATCGGCGCGGTGCCGCCGCCCGGCCTGATCCTGCTCGGCATCGTGTCCATCCAGGTCGGCGCGGCCCTCGCGAAGAACCTGTTCGGCGTGTTCCCGCCCACCGCCGTCGTGTCCGTACGCCTGGTCACCGCCGCGCTCGTCCTCGGCTGCGTCGTACGCCCGCGGCTGCGCGGCCACAGCCGTACCGACTGGGCGGTCGTGGGGTTGCTCGGCCTCACCTTCGCCGTCATGAACTCCGCCATCTACCAGTCCATGGCGCGGATCCCGCTCGGCGTCGCCGTCACCGTCGAGTTCCTCGGCCCGCTGTCCGTCGCCATCGCCGGATCCCGCCGGGTACGCGACGCGCTCTGGGTCGTACTCGCCGGCGGCGGCGTCCTGCTGCTCGCCCGCGGCGGCGGGGGAGTCGACGCCATCGGCGTACTGTGGGCGCTCCTCGCCGCCGCCGCATGGGCCGGTTACATCCTGCTCGGCGCCTCCACCGGACGCCGCTTCCCCGGTACGTCCGGACTCGCCATGGCCATGGCCATCGGCGCGCTGCTCGCCGCACCCGTCGGCGTCGCCCAGGCCGGCACCGACCTCCTCAGCCCGCGGCTCCTCGTGTTCGGCGCGGCGGCCGGGCTGCTGTCCTCCGCCATCCCGTACGCGCTGGAGATCGAGGCGCTACGGCGCATGCCCGCTCGGGTCTTTGCCATCCTCATGAGCGTCGAACCAGCCGTGGCGGCGCTCGTCGGCATGGTCGTACTGGGGGAGCTGCTCGGCGTACGACAGTGGGTCGCGATCGCGTGCGTGATCGTCGCGAGCATCGGCGCGACCCGGAGTACGCGGCGGCCACGGGAGACGCCGGAGACCTGAGGCGGCGGCCGGGTTGGGCGGCTTCGGCACCGGGGGAGGGCCGCGGAGAGCCAGGCGACGAACGGGCTCTGGGCTGACCGGATACGGGTGGCCGGGGGTGGATGCTGCTTCGGGGCTGGGGCTGGGGCTGGGGCTGGGGCTGGGGCTGGGGCTGGGGCTGGGGCTCGGGCCCATGGCACGGCCGCCCATGCCGTGGGCCGGGGCCATTGGCGGGCTTTCGTGCCGGGGCTGGGGCCGAGGCCAGGGCCAGGGCCGGGGGTTCGTGCCGCGGCCAGCGCCAGGGCCAGGGCCGCACGGCCGTGCTGGAACCGGGGTCGGATCACCGCTCCGGCGCATATGGGACTTAGCGATCGTGAGCGGGCATTTCTGGACCGCGCCCGATTGTCCAATTGTGTCATTGTTCAACTGTCCAATTGTTGAACTGTTGAACAATCGATGGGCGTCCGGCCGTTGAAGTTTTCCTTCCGATTCATGGTCGAGTCTTGTAGGAAGTAACCTCCTGCGGTTGACTGCGGTTGCCTTTCTCGCGTCCATGTCCAGGAGGACAACCGTGCGTCTACACAGGCTGACGGCTGCGCTGGGGGTGACGTCGGTCGTCGCGTTCGGCCTGGCGGCTCCCGCTTTCAGCGCGCCGGACGCGCATCCGCGGGCGTCGACCGCCGCGGCGACGTCCATCGAGATCAACCGGACGACCCGGCCGGTGGCGCCGGGCGTGACGCTCAGCTCGTTCGACCGGTACGAGACGGGCGGTTGGCTGCGCGCGCAGTCGCTGTCGGTGGACCTGTCGGGGGGTAACGGCGTCGACTACCTGTCGGCCGATCCGATCGCGAACGATCAGCCGATCAGTACTCAGGTGAAGGCGCGGCCGCGGGCGGTGGCTGCGATCAACGGGGATTTCTTCGACATCAACGACACGGGGGCGCCGGAGGGTGTCGGCGTGTCGGACGGTGATCTGGTGAAGTCGCCGAACGACGGCTGGAACAACGCGGTGTCGATCGACCCGAAGGGTGCCGGCCGCATCCTCCAGCTGTACTTCGACGGCACGGTGACGTTGCCGTCGGGTGAGCGGAAACTGGCGCAGTACAACGGAACGCGGATCGCGTCGGGCGGGATCGGCGAGTACACGTCGGCGTGGGGGTCGATGTCGCGTGGCCGGCCGGTGCAGGGCGCGTCGGACACGGCGGAGGTGACGGTGCATGACGGGAAGGTCAGTGCCGCCGCCGGGGCGCCGGGTTCGGGTGCGATCGCGAAGGGCGACTACGTACTGGTCGGCCGGGAGGCGGGCGCGGATGCGTTGCGGGGCTTGACGGTCGGCGATCCGGTGTCGGTGGCGTACGCGCCGCGGACGAGTGACGGGTCGTCGGTGCGTACCGCGATCGGGGCGAACCAGTTGCTGGTCGTGAACGGCGCGGTGCAGTCGCCGGCGGACGACGCGCTGGCGGCCCGGTCGGCGGTCGGGTTCAGCCGGGACGGCTCGCGCATGTACCTGCTGACGGTGGACGGCAAGCAGACGGACAGCGTCGGCATCACGGTGCCGGAGATGGCCCGGATGATGGCGGAGATGGGCGCGTACAACGCGGTGAACATCGACGGCGGAGGCTCGTCGACGCTGCTGGCGCGCCGCCCGGGTACGTCGACGCTGGCGCTGGAGAACAGCCCGTCGGACGGTTCGGAGCGCCCGGTCGCGAACGGGTTGGCGGTGACGGCGCCGGCGGGATCCGGGACGCTGCAAGGGTTCTGGGTGTCGACGAAGGCGGACGCGGAGAGCGCGCCGACGGTGGACACCCGGCCGGGTGGGCATCCGGACCGGGTGTTCCCGGGCCTGACGCGGTCGCTGTCGGCTACCGGCTACGACGAGACGTACGGTCCGGCGGCGGGGTCGCCGACGTGGCTGTCGTCGAGCGGCGCGGTGGGTACGGTCGACCGCGCCGGTACGTTCCACGCCCGCGGTACGGGCACCGTCACGGTGACTGCGCACCGCGGTACCGCACGGGGAAGGACCACGCTGACGGTGTTGGGTCAACTGCAACGGATCGGCGCCGACACGGGTCGGGTGGGGCTGGCGAACGGCAACGCGACGGGCCACTTCGGCATCGTCGGGTACGACGCGTCCGGCTTCACCGCGCCGATCGAGCCGTCGGACGTGTCGCTGGAGTACGACCGGTCGCTGCTGTCGGTCGGGTCGGACGCGAACGGCAACTTCACGGTGAAGGCGCTGAAGGACTCGGGCGCGACGCTGGTCACCGCGAAGGTCCGCGGGTACACGGTGCAGGTGCCGGTGACGGTGGGGCTGACGGACCAGTCGGTCGCCACGTTCGACGACGCCGCGCAGTGGACGTTCAGCGCGGCCCGCGCCACCGGGTCGGTCCAGGCCGGCGACGGCCACACCGGCACCGGGCTCACCATGTCGTACGACTTCACGCAGTCGACCGCGACGCGCGCCGCGTACGCGAGCCCGCCGAAGCCGATCACGGTGCCGGGCCAGCCCCACGCGTTCGGGATGTGGTTGTACGGCAACGGTCACGGCGAATGGCCGACGCTGGACTTCGTCGACGCGGCCGGTACGCACCAGTTGCTGCGCGGCGACCACATGACCTGGACCGGCTGGAAGTACGTGGAGATCCCGGTGCCGGCGGGGGTGTCGTACCCGTTGACGTTGAGCCGTTTCTACGTCGCGGAGACCCGCGCGGACACGAAGTACCAGGGGTCGTTGATGCTGGACGACCTGGTGGCGAAGGTGCCGCCGGCGGTGGACACGCCGGCCGCGTCGACCGTGCGCGACCCGGTCGTCATCCAGAACGGCACGCTCGCCGGCCGGAACTGGCGGTTCGCGGTGATGTCGGACGCGCAGTTCGTGGCGCGTGACCCGGACTCGGACATCGCCCGCTCGGCCCGCCGTACGCTGCGGGAGATCCGCGCGGCGAAGCCGGACTTCCTCGTCATCGACGGCGATCTCGTCGACGAGGGTTCGCCGGAGGACCTGTCGTTCGCGCACCGGATGCTCACCGAGGAACTCGGCGACGCCGTGCCCTGGTACTACGTGCCCGGCAACCACGAGGTGATGGGCGGCAAGATCACGAACTTCACGGCGGAGTTCGGTGCGGCGCAACGGGTCTTCGACCACAAGGGCACCCGGTTCGTCACGCTGGACACGTCCAGCCTGACGTTGCGGGGCGGCGGGTTCGACCAGATCGCCTTGCTGCGCAAGGCTCTGGACGACGCGGCGAAGGATCCGTCGGTCAACTCGGTGATGCTGCTGGAGCACGTACCGCCGCGGGATCCGACCCCGCAGCAGGGCAGCCAGCTGGGCGACCGTAAGGAGGCCGAGCTGGTGGAGAACTGGCTCGCCGACTTCGGCCGTACGACGGGGAAGGGCGTCGGGTTCGTCTCCGGTCACGTGGGCGTGTTCCACGCGTCCCATGTGGACGGTGTGCCGTACGTGATCAACGGCAACTCGGGCAAGAACCCGGCGGCGCCGGCCGACCAGGGCGGTTTCGTCGGCTGGACCGAGTTCGGCGTGAACCCGGTGAGCGCGCACGACCAGGCCGCCCGCCGCGCCGACCCGTACGGTGCGCCGTCCGACTGGCTCGCCGCCCGGATCCGGCCGCAGACCGACACCGTGACGCTCACCGCACCGTCCACCCTTTCCGTTGGTACGCAAGCGAAAGCCGCGGCGACGCTGTCCCAGCAGGGGCACGACGTACCGGTGGCGTACCCGGTGAGCGCGGACTGGTCGGGGTCGTCGGGCGTCGCGTTCGGCGACGAGCGCGGGAGCGCCGTCGTCCGGTACGACCCGGTGACGGGCACACTGACGGGGTTGCGTCGCGGCACCGCCACGCTCGCCGTCGACGTCAACGGCGTACGCGCCACGGCGACGGTGACCGTGCACTGACCCACCGCGGACAGGATGCGGGCCGGGCAGCGCGTGCCCGGCCCGTGTCGCGTCGGCCGCCGGGCGTCCCGGGCCGACGTGCCGGGTGAGGTGGCCCACCACCGGAGGAACGGTCGTCGCGCGACACCCCAGACACCGGTGGTTTTCCAGCTGGATGTCCGGATCGGCCGCCGTTCAACGGGACCGGGCATAACCACACCCCGCGGTACGTTACCCAGGCGGTGTGAGTACGCGGAGCGCGTGCCACACTGGTACGACGGCCCGTCAGAGGTTCCGGTTCACGTCCGTCAGGGCGACCCGGCGACCTGCACACCGAGAGGACCCCCGAGGCATGAAGAGTGGCATCCACCCGCAGTACCAGGTGACTCACGTGACCTGTTCGTGCGGCAACGCCTTCGACACCCGCAGCACCGCGTCGTCCGGCTCGATCCACGTCGAGACCTGCAACGTCTGCCACCCGTTCTACACGGGCAAGCAGCGCATCCTGGACACCGGTGGCCGCGTGGCGAAGTTCCAGCAGAAGTACGCCAAGGCGCAGGCCGCGAAGGCCAAGGCCGCCGGCAAGTAGCGACCTCGACGGCGCTCGTCGTTTCGATCCGGCACGGATTCGGGCGGCGGGCGCCGTTTCGTCTGCCCGTACCGCGAAACGGAGGTTGGCGATGGAGACGGACCGGCTCACCACGCTGCGTGCCGAGTACGGCGAGCTGGAGCAGCGGCTGGCCGACCCGGCGCTGCACGCCGACCCGAACGAGGCGCGCCGCGTCGGCCGGCGGTACGCGGAGCTCGGGCCCCTGGTGAAGACCGCCATGGAGCTGGACGCGGCGCGCGCCGACCTGGCCGCGGCGACCGAGCTGGCCGCCGAGGATCCGTCGTTCGCGACCGAGGTGGACACCCTGGCCACGATGGTGCCGAAGCTGGAGGAACGGCTCGCCGAGCTGCTCGCGCCGCGCGATCCCTCCGACGGCAAGGACGTCATCCTGGAGATCAAGGCCGGCGAGGGCGGCGAGGAGTCGGCGCTGTTCGCCGGCGACCTCCTCCGCATGTACCTGCGCTACGCGGAACGCCACGGCTGGCTCGCCGAGGTGATCGACTCCGAGGAGACCGACCTCGGCGGGTACAAGGACATCTCGGTCGCGATCAAGACCAAGGGCATTCCCGAGGGCGGCATCGGGGTGTGGGCCCGGCTCAAGTTCGAGGGCGGCGTGCACCGCGTCCAGCGCGTACCGGTGACGGAGTCGCAGGGGCGCATCCACACGTCCGCCGCCGGCGTGCTCGTCCTGCCCGAGGCCGAGGAGGTCGACGTCACCGTCGACCCCAACGACCTGCGCATCGACGTGTACCGCTCGTCCGGTCCCGGCGGCCAGTCCGTCAACACCACCGACTCCGCCGTCCGCATCACCCACCTGCCCACCGGCATCGTCGTCTCCTGCCAGAACGAGAAGTCCCAGCTCCAGAACAAGGAGCAGGCGATGCGGATCCTGCGCGCCCGGCTGCTCGCCGTCGCCCAGGAGGAGGCCGACGCCGCCGCGTCCGACGCCCGCCGCTCCCAGGTACGCACCGTCGACCGGTCCGAGCGCATCCGCACGTACAACTTCCCGCAGAACCGCATCACCGACCACCGCATCGGCTTCACCGCCTACAACCTCGACCAGGTACTCGACGGTGACCTCGACGCCGTCCTGGACGCCCTGTCCGAGGCCGACCGCGCCGCCCGCCTGGCCGGCGAGGACCTGGCCCGCCACTGAGCCGGTCAGGGACGCTGCGGCGGCTCTCGAAAAGGTCTGCCCTGACCTCACCCCCGTGGGGACGCGAGCGAGGCGAGCGCGATTCGTTCGCTGGCAAGGCGGAGGAGGCACCGCGTGCGAATGCACTCGGGGTCGACGACAACGCGGCCAGCGGACGAATCGCGCCGCCGCAGCGCCCCGATCAGGAAGCGCGGGCGGCGTGCTTGGCTGCGTACATGGCGCGGTCGGCGGCCTCGAAGCCGGAGGAGACGCCGGACCGCAGGTCCAGTTCGGACCAGCCGATACTGACGCCGACGGGGGTACCGGGGACGAGCGAGTCCCAGTCCTCGGTGGCGAAGGCGGACCGGATCCGGTTGGCGATCTCGTACGCCTCGGGCAGCTTCGTACTCGGCAGCACGACGACGAACTCGTCCCCGCCGTACCGCGCGACGAAGTCGCCGCGCCGCATCACGCGGGCGAGCAGTGCGGCGGCGCGCTGGAGTACCAGGTCGCCGGAGAGGTGGCCGTGGATGGTGTTGACGGCCTTGAACGAGTCGAGGTCGAGGACGCCGATGACGCCGCGTTCGCCGCGCCGGGCCATGGCGTCGACGTGCTGTTCCAGGTGCCGGCGGTTGGGCAGGCCGGTGAGCGGGTCGGTGAGCGCCTCGTCGGCGTAGCGCGCGACGGTGCGGCGGAGGTCGTCGTGGTCGAGGCGGGCCTCGACGCCGTCGATGAACAGGTCCCGCAGCCGGTCGATGGCCTGCGCGGTCAGCCGGAACGCCTCGCGGTCGGCGCGGTTCGCCGCGGCGTGGTCGCCGCTCGCCGCGTACGCGATGGCGCGCAGTCGCGGCACCTCGGACGCGCCGAGCGTGCGGGCCTGGACGGCCATCACGTCGAGCCGGGCGAGCGCCTGCGCGGGCCGCCGGTCGGCGATGTCCAGGCAGGCCGCGCCGAGCGCGCGCAGGTCGGCCGCCTCCAGGTCGTGCATGCCGGGCTCGCCCAGCCACCGGGACGCCGGCATCGGCACCGGTTCGCCGACGGCGGCGAGCCGGGCCAGCGCGTACCCCACGTACGGCCGGTCCATCTCGGGCAGGTGCAGGAACGTCTGCTGGCTCGCCCCGTCGGGCAGCTGGGACAGCACGTCGCTGAGGATCCGTACGCAGCCGTCGGAGTCGCCGCGGTGGTCCAGCGACACCGCCAACCGCACCCGTACCTCGGGGATCACGTACTCCGCGGCGGGCAGCCCGGCCGCCGCCGCCATCCGCCGCCCCCGGTCGAGCGCCCCCAGCGCGTGCCCGTGGAACCCGATGCAGGAGTACGTCAGGGCGAGGTCGACCCAGGCGTCGGCGGCATCCGGCCCCGGCCGGGTCACCCCGCCGAGCGAGCGCGAGCTGCGTACCAGGTGGGTGACGCAGCGGTCCAGCGAACCCTCCAGGTACGCCACGTAGGCCGCGTGCGCGTGCAGCTCGCCGATGTACGCCGGGTCGGGATGGCTGCGCATGATCTCGAACGCCCGGTCGATCGCGCCGGGACACTCCCCGTACCTGCCGAGGTTGAGCAGGCAACCGATCTTCGCCAGGATCGCGTACGCGACGACGGGGGTGTGGCGGGACTCGCCGAGCACGCCGTCGACGACCTTCTCGGCCTCGTCCGATCGACCCGCCCGGATCAGCCGCCGGACCTCGTCGCGAAAGTCGTCGGTGCCGGTCGCGGACCCGGCATCCGGCCATGCCACTGCTGGCGACCTCCCCTGTGCCTGCGCCCCGCCGCGGCCGGCCGTGCGCACCCGACGGTGGATGATGGGGTCCGTGCAACGAGAAGACCGGACCTCGGGTGGTCCGGATATGCCAGACCGTACGCCTGTGGGCCCGGTTCTGGCCAGAGCCGCCACCACCCTCGCGGCAGCCGGGATCGGCTCCCCGCGGGTCGACGCCGAGCTGCTCGCCGCGCACGTCCTGGGCGTACCGCGAGGGCGCCTGGTGCTCGCCGACCTCACCCCGTCCCAGCGCTCGGCGTACGCGGAGCTGGTGGCGCGGCGGGCCGCGGGAGTACCGGTGCAGCACCTGACGGGCAGCGCGCCGTTCCGGTACCTGGAGCTGGCGGTGGGGCCGGGGGTGTTCGTGCCGCGGCCGGAGACCGAGCTGCTCGTCGACGCCGGCCGGGCCCTGCTGGACAGCGTTTCCCCGCTGGTGGTGGACCTGTGCGCGGGTTCCGGCGCGCTCGGCCTCGCCCTCGCGTACGAGGTTCCGGAAGCCATCGTGTACCTGGTGGAGCAGGACCCGGCCGCGCTGGCGTACCTGCGGCGCAACGCGGCGGACGTGGCGGCGCGGCGCGGGACCGGTGGCGCGGTGCACGTGGTCGACGGTGACGTGACCCGGGCGGCCGAGCTGCTGCCCGGCATCGCCGGCGCGGTCGACCTCGTCCTCGCCAACCCGCCGTACGTGCCGACCGGCACCGCGCTGCCCGCGGACGTGGCCGGCGTCGACCCCGACCCCGCCCTGTACGGGGGAGCGGACGGGCTCGCCGTGATCCGCCCGCTGGTCGGTGTCGTGGCCGAGCTGCTGCGCCCCGGCGGCGGTCTCGCGATGGAACACGACGACACCCACGGCGACGCGGTACCGGCACTGCTGCGTGCGGACGGCCGGTTCGTCGACGTCGCCGCGCACCGCGACCTCACCGGCCGACCCCGGTACGCGACGGCGCGCCGCACCGGGAAGACTGGTACACCATGACGCTGTTCGACTGCCGTACCGCCGAGGGTCGGGCCGCGGGGCTGGCCGCGGCCGTCGACACGATCCGCGCCGGCCGCCTGATCGTCCTCCCCACCGACACCGTGTACGGCATCGGCGCGGACGCGTTCGCCCCGGCCGCGGTGCGGGACCTGCTCGCCGCCAAGGGCCGCGGCCGCCACATGCCCCCGCCGGTACTCGTCGGCGACGCCGCTCAGCTCGCCGACCTGGCGCCGGACGCGCCGCCGGTCGCCGCCGACCTGGCCGCGGCGTACTGGCCGGGCGGGTTGACCGTGATCGTGTCGCACGCGCCGGAGCTGGCCTGGGACCTCGGTGACACCGGCGGCACCGTCGGCGTACGGATGCCCGACGACCCGGTGGCCGTCGAGCTGTTGCGCCGCACCGGCCCCCTCGCCGTCTCCAGCGCCAATCTCACCGGTACGCCACCGGCGGCGACGGCGGCCGACGCGGTCGAGGCGTTCGGCACCGCGGTCGGGACGTACCTGGAGACGGGGCCGTGTCCGGGTGGGGTGCCGTCCACCGTGGTCAGCCTGGTCGGCGACCGGCCACGACTGATCCGTGCCGGTGCGGTACCGGCACGGGCGTTGCGTACCCTGCTGCCCGATCTGGTCGAGTCGTCGACGGCAGCACGGTAGTTTGGCGAGGCGCCCGGGGGCGGGCGGGTGAGTGAGGAGCTTGAGGTGTCGGGTCTCACGGAGCGGGCGGTGCCACCCTTCTCGGTGCTGCACGTCTGCATGGGCAACATCTGCCGGTCGCCGATGGCCGAGCGGCTGCTGGTCGCCCGGTTCGCCGACGCGGTCGGCCACGACGGGCCGGACCCGGCCGGGCTGCTGTTGAGCCACAGCGCCGGTACGGGCGGCTGGCACAGCGGCGAGCACATGAACCCGCCGGCCGCGCGGCAGGTCGCCGAGCGCGGGGGAGACCCGACCGGGTTCACCGCGCGCCAGCTGCACGGCGAGCACATCGACACCTCGGAACTGATCCTCACCGCCACCGGCGAACAGTGCAGCTACGTCACGGCCCTGCGCCCCGACGCCGCCGGGCGTACGTTCGCGCTGCGCGAGTTCGCCCGGCTGCTGACCGACGTGGACGCCGCCGCGCTGCCGTCCGTGGACCTGACCCCGGACGGGGTGCTGGCCCGCGGAGTGGCCCTGGTCGAGGCCGCCGACAAGGTACGCGACGGCCGGCCCACCGGTCCGGACGACGACCTCGACGACCCGTGGGGTCTCGGCGACCGGTTCTTCGCCCGGATCGCCGACGACATCGAGGCACCGCTGCGCCGGCTGGTCCGCCTCCTCACCGGCCGCTGACCGCCGGGTACCCTGGTCGGCAGTCTCGGGGGGAAAACTGTGGTGACGACTGGACTGACGGTGGGGCCGACGAGCGTGGGCACGCGATGGGTTCGACTGCGGCACCTGCCGGTGCCGTTGCTGGCCATGGCCGGTGTGCTGGTGGTCGGTGCGGCGGTGGCCGCGCCGCTGCGCGGGCTCACCGGTGTCGCCGGCGTCGCGGTCGGCGTCGCGCTCGTCTCCGTGTCGTACGTGTTGTCCACGCTCGCGGTCGCCTGGGCCGACAGCGTCAACCCGCGACTCGTCCTTCCTGTGGGCCTCGTCACGTACGTGACGAAGTTGTTGCTGCTCGGCCTGTTCGTGGCCGCCCTGAATGCAACGGGCTGGTTAGGAGTCGCGCCGATGGGTCTCGCGATCGTGGCCGCTGCGCTAACGTGGTCCGCGGCCCAGGCCGGCTGGACGTGGCACGCCAAGATCCCGTACGTGGAGATCCCGCCTGCCGAGCCGGCCACAGAGACGACGAACAACCGGTGAGTAACCCCTTCGACCCATCACCGGGGGTCGATGCGGCGCGCCGCTGACCGGCTGATACCGTCTAGCCATCATGACCAGCAAGGAGCCAGCCACGAAGTCGGTAGCCTCCGGCGCCGAGGCGGGCTGGATCGCCACCGGACACCTCGTCAGCGGAATCGCTGTCTGGGCAGTGATCGGTGGGCTCGTCGACTGGTGGCTCGGGATCCCCTCCCACATCGGGCTCGTCGTCGGGATGCTGGTCGGCGCGGCCGCGGCGATCTACCTGATCGTCAAGCGACTTGGCAGTAGTTAGCGAAGGGTGGTTCGGTGGCTGCAGAGCCGATGATCCTGGCCAGTGGATTCCCTCCCGGCGTCGAGGATTTCGACTTCCAGAGTCTGGTTCCCCCCCTGGGGCAGGCCATCACCAAGATCACGCTGCTGGCCTGGCTCGCCGCCGCGATCATCATCGTGTTCTTCCTCGTGGCGTACCGCAAGCCCAAGCTGGTGCCTACTAAGACACAGTGGCTCGCGGAGTCCGTCTACGGATTCATCCGCGACGGGGTCTCGAAAGAGGTCATCGGCACCGAGAAGGGCGTGCGCTTCGCGCCGTACCTGGCGACGCTGTTCTGCTTCATCCTGGTGATGAACATCTTCGGCATCGTGCCGTTCCTGCAGATCTCGCCGAACTCGCACATCGCCTTCCCGGCGTTCCTGGCGATCATCACGTACGTCATGTTCATCTATCTCGGCGTGCGTAAACACGGTGCCTGGGGCTACATCAAGCACTCGCTGATCCTGCCGGGCGTGCCGCTGCCGATGCACTTCCTGCTGGTGCCGATCGAGTTCGTGTCGACGTTCCTGGTCCGGCCGATCTCGCTGGCGGTCCGGCTGTTCGCCAACATGTTCGCCGGCCACCTGCTGCTGCTGGTGTTCACGCTCGGCGGCGTCGCCCTGATCAACGCCGAGACCATCTGGTTCCGGCCGCTCTCGGTGGTGTCCTGGGCGGTCGCCATCGTCATGACCTTCTTCGAACTGGTCGTCGCCGCCCTGCAGGCGTACGTCTTCGTGATCCTGACCGCGAGCTACGTCGAGAGCTCGCTCGCGGACGAGCACTGAGGCCACGAGCTCTCACCGGCGCCGCGAGGCGCCACGCAACACCGCACGTTCCACCAACCAGAAGCGTCCGCGTGAGGGTCACGCGGAGAACCCAGGAGGATTCCCCACATGGACCTCGCCGCTGTCACCGGTAGCCTCAGCTCCATCGGCTACGGCCTTGCCGCGATCGGCCCTGGTATCGGCGTCGGCATCGTGTTCGCCGCGTACATCACGGCCACTGCTCGGCAGCCCGAGTCGGCCGGCCTGACCCGTACGTACATGTTCCTTGGCTTCGCCATCGTCGAGGCGCTCGCCCTGTTCGGCCTGGTGCTCGGCTTCATCTGGTCGAAGTGACTTAGGCCGGATCCGGCAACCCATCGGGAGTAGGCATGAAACTCCTCGCAGAAAGTGGCGGTGCGCAGATTCTGCTGCCCGTCTGGTCCGAGGTCATCGTCGGCGCGATCGCCTTCGTCCTCGTCTGCCTGGTGCTGATGAAGTTCGTCTTCCCGCGCATGGAGGAGACCTTCCGCGCCCGGGTCGACGCGATCGAGGGTGGGCTGAAGCGGGCCGAGCAGGCCCAGGCGGAGGCCAACCAGCTGCTTGAGCAGTACCGTGAGCAGCTCGCGGAGGCGCGCACCGAGGCCGCCGCGATCCGGGACGAGGCTCGCGCCGACTCCGCGGCGATCCGGGACGAGATGCTCGCCAAGGCCGGCGAGGAGCGGGACCGGATCATCGCGGTGGGCAAGGAGCAGCTCTCCGCCGAGCGGCAGACGCTGATCCGTGAGCTGCGTTCCGACATCGGTTCGCTGGCCGTCGACCTGGCCGGCCGCATCGTGGGCGAGTCGCTCGCCGACGAGGCGCACCGGCGCGGCACGGTCGAGCGGTTCCTGGCCGAGATCGAGTCCGAGCCGGCCGGTACGGCGGGGCGTGGCTGATGGAGGCGTCGAGCCGTGAGGCGTTCTCGGCCGCGACCGAGCGGCTGAACGCGTACGCCCGGCGGGCCAAGTCGGAGACGCTGTCGACGGTGGCCGACGAGCTGCTGTCGGTGGCGTCCCTGCTGTCCCGCGAGCCGCGGCTGCGGCGGGCGCTGTCCGACCCGGCCCGGTCCGCCGAGGACCGCGCCGGGCTGGCCACCACGTTGTTCGCCGGCCAGGTCTCGGACGGTACGCAGACGCTCGTCGGCGTACTCGTCTCCGGCCGCTGGTCGACCGCGCATGACCTGCTCGACGGCACCGAGCTGCTCGGCGTCGAGGCTCTGCTGGCCGCGTCCGAGAAGGACGCGTCGCTGGCCGAGGTGGAGGACGAGCTGTTCCGGTTCGGCCAGATCGTGGCCGGGGAGGAGCGGCTGGCCGCCACCCTCGGTGACGTGTCGGCGGAGCCGGCGCAGCGCCGGGCGCTCGTCGACTCGCTGCTCGACGGCAAGGTCACCGCGGTCACCCGGCGGCTCGTCGATCTGGCGCTCGTCGGCCTCGGTGGCCGGGGCTTCGAGGCGTCGCTGTCCCGGCTGGTCGAGCTGGCCGCCGCGCGCCGCGACCGCGAGATCGGGTACGTGACGGCCGCGTCGGTGCTGTCCGACGGTGACGAAGAGCGACTGGCCACTGCCCTGCGGCGGATATACGGTCGAGAGATCTCGCTGAAGGTCTCGGTCGATCCGCGGGTGTTGGGCGGAATGAGCGTGCAGGTCGGTTCCGATCTGTACGACGGGACCATCCTGCGACGCATCAACGAGACCCGGGCGGCGCTCGGCCGGCGGTGAGCCGGTGCGGACCGTTCACAACAGGTGGCCCTGACCGGTCACCGCACATAGGCGATGTATCACCCGCTTCAGGTGGCCGCGTCCGGCTTCGATCCCCGGCGTCGGGCGCGGAACCACCGATAGAACCAAGGGACGAGGACTGGCAAAGATGGCCGAGCTGACCATCTCCTCGGAGGAGATCCGCGGCGCACTGGAGCGTTACGTCTCCTCCTATACACCGGAGATCTCCCGCGAGGAAGTCGGTGTCGTCACCGTTGCCGGTGATGGCATCGCCCAGGTCGAGGGCCTGCCCTCGACCATGGCCAACGAGCTGCTGGAGTTCGAGGACGGCACGCTGGGACTGGCGCTCAACCTGGAGACCCGCGAGATCGGCGTGGTCGTCCTGGGGGAGTACGCCGGGATCGAGGAGGGCCAGACGGTCCGCCGGACCGGCCGCGTCCTCTCCGTGCCGATCGGTGACGCCTTCCTGGGCCGGGTCGTGGACCCGCTGGGCCGGCCGATCGACGGCCTCGGCGACATCGACAACGAGGGCTTCCGCGAGCTGGAACTGCAGGCGCCGAACGTCATGGCCCGGCAGCCCGTCGAGGAGCCGCTGCAGACCGGCATCAAGGCCATCGACGGCATGATCCCGGTCGGCCGTGGCCAGCGTGAGCTGATCATCGGCGACCGGCAGACCGGCAAGACCACGGTCGCCGTCGACACGATCATCAACCAGCGCGACAACTGGAAGTCCGGCGACCCGACCAAGCAGGTCCGCTGCATCTACGTCGCCATCGGCCAGAAGGCCACCACCATCGCGTCCGTCAAGGGCACGCTGGAGGAGGCCGGTGCGCTGGAGTACACGACGATCGTGGCGGCGCCGGCGAGCGACCCGGCGGGCTTCAAGTACATCGCCCCGTACACCGGCTCGGCCATCGGTCAGCACTGGATGTACGACGGCAAGCACGTCCTGATCGTCTTCGACGACCTGTCCAAGCAGGCCGAGGCGTACCGCGCGGTCTCCCTGCTGCTGCGCCGCCCGCCGGGCCGCGAGGCGTACCCGGGTGACGTGTTCTACCTGCACTCGCGGCTGCTGGAGCGATGCGCGAAGCTGTCCGACGAGCTGGGCGGCGGTTCGATGACCGGCCTGCCGATCATCGAGACCAAGGCCGGCGACGTCTCCGCGTACATCCCGACCAACGTCATCTCGATCACGGACGGCCAGATCTACCTTGAGGCCGACCTGTTCAACGCCGGCACCAAGCCCGCCATCAACGTGGGTACGTCGGTGTCCCGGGTCGGTGGTGCCGCGCAGCGCAAGGCCATCAAGAAGGTCTCCGGCCGGTTGAAGCTGGACCTGGCGCAGTACCGCGACCTGGAGGCGTTCGCCGCGTTCGCGTCGGACCTCGACAAGACGTCGCGGGCGCAGCTGGACCGTGGCGCGCGCCTGGTGGAGCTGCTCAAGCAGGACCAGTCCTCCCCGTTCCCGTACGAGGAGGAGGTCGTCTCGATCTGGGCCGGCACCACGGGCAAGCTCGACACCGTGCCGGTGTCGGACGTGCGCCGCTTCGAGACCGAGTTCCTGGGTTACCTGCGGCACAACCACAAGCACGTGCTGGACGGGATCGCCGAGTCGGGTGCGCTGTCCGACGACGCGACCGCCTCGCTGGAGTCGGCCATCGAGAAGTTCACGCAGAACTTCCTGGCCGGCAGCGACGACCTGCGGGTCAACGAGGCTCCCGCCGAGGCGCTGGCCGAGGGTTCCGAGGGCCAGGAGAAGGTCCAGAAGTACGTGCCGCCGGCGGCGGGGAAGTAACCCATGGCCGCACAGCTACGGGTTCTCCGCCGGAGGGTCAGGTCGGTCCGGTCGACCGGCAAGATCACCAAGGCGCAGGAGCTCATCGCCACGAGCCGGATCGCGAAGGCCCAGGAACGGGTCTCCGCGGCCCAGCCGTACGCCAGCGCGATCACGGGCGTGCTCACGGCGCTGGCCGGCAGCGCCAACGTCGACCACCCGCTGCTGGTGCCGCGGGCGAAGGTCCGCCGCGCCGGCGTGCTGGTGGTCACCAGCGACCGGGGCATGTGCGGCGGGTACAACGCCAACGTCATCCGTACCGCGGAGCAGCTCATCTCGCGGCTGCGTGAGGACGGCGTGCAGCCGGTGCTGTACGTGATCGGTCGCAAGGGTGTCGGCTACTACCGCTTCCGCAACCGGGACATCGCGGAGAGCTGGACCGGTTTCTCGGAGCAGCCGACGTTCGACGACGCCCGGGAGGCCGGCCAGACGCTGATCGACGCGTTCACCGCCGGTGCGGACGACACCGACACCGGTGCCGGCCCGGACGGTCTGCCCGGCATCGACGAGCTGTACGTGGTGTACACGCACCTCAGGTCGATGGTGTCGCAGGTGCCGACGGTGACGCGGGTGGCGCCGATGGAGATCGAGGAGACCTCGACCCCGTCGACCGGCATCCCCCCGGCGTACGAGTTCGAGCCGGAGGCCGACGCGCTGCTGGACGCGCTGCTGCCGAAGTACATCAACACGCGGATCTACGCGGCGTTGCTGGACTCGGCGGCCGGCGAGTCGGCGGCGCGGCGTGCCGCGATGAAGGCCGCCACCGACAACGCGAACGAGATCGCGAAGTCGCTGACCCGAGAGATGAACGCGGCCCGGCAGGCCGCCATCACCCAGGAGATTTCAGAGATCGTCGGCGGCGTGGACGCGCTCGCCGCGACAGGAAGTGAAGAGTGATGTCCACGACTGCTCAGGACAAGTCGACGGCCGTGGGTCGGGTGGCCCGGGTGATCGGTGCCGTGGTCGACGTCGAGTTCCCGCGCGAGGCGATGCCCGCGATCTACAACGCGCTCAAGGTCGACGTGGAGCTGTCGGCCGGCAAGCAGGAGATCACCCTGGAGGTCGCCCAGCACCTGGGTGACAACATGGTCCGGGCGATCTCGCTGAAGCCGACCGACGGCATGGTGCGTGGCGCCGAGGTGCGTGACACCGGCGCCCCGATCTCGGTACCGGTGGGCGACGCCACCAAGGGCCACGTGTTCAACGTGATCGGCGACGTGCTGAACCTGAAGGACGGCGAGAAGTTCGAGCCGGCCGAGCGGTGGGCGATCCACCGCGAGCCCCCGGCGTTCGCCGACCTGGAGCCGAAGTCCGAGATGCTGGAGACCGGCATCAAGGTTCTCGACCTCCTCACGCCGTACGTCAAGGGCGGCAAGATCGGCCTGTTCGGCGGCGCCGGCGTGGGCAAGACGGTGCTCATCCAGGAGATGATCTACCGCGTCGCCCAGAACTTCGGTGGTACGTCGGTCTTCGCCGGTGTCGGCGAGCGCACCCGTGAGGGCAACGACCTCATCGGTGAGATGACCGAGATGAACGTCTTCGACAAGACGGCGCTCGTCTTCGGCCAGATGGACGAGCCCCCGGGCACGCGTCTGCGCGTCGCGCTCTCCGCGCTGACCATGGCGGAGTACTTCCGTGACGTGCAGAACCAGGAGGTGCTGTTGTTCGTCGACAACATCTTCCGGTTCACCCAGGCCGGTTCGGAGGTGTCGACCCTGCTGGGCCGGATGCCGTCCGCCGTGGGTTACCAGCCGACGCTGGCCGACGAGATGGGCATCCTGCAGGAGCGCATCACGTCCGTCCGGGGCAAGGCGATCACCTCGATGCAGGCGATCTACGTGCCGGCCGACGACTACACCGACCCGGCGCCGGCGACCACGTTCGCCCACCTGGACGCGACCACCAACCTGGAGCGGTCGATCTCCGACAAGGGCATCTACCCGGCGGTGGACCCGCTGGCGTCGACGTCCCGGCTGCTCGCCCCGGCGTACGTGGGGAACGAGCACTACCAGGTCGCGGAGACCGTCAAGCAGATCCTGCAGAAGTACAAGGATCTGCAGGACATCATCGCCATCCTCGGTATGGACGAGCTGTCCGAAGAGGACAAGGTGACCGTGCAGCGGGCCCGCCGGATCGAGCGGTTCCTCTCGCAGAACACCTTCATGGCGGAGAAGTTCACCCAGATCCCGGGTTCCTTCGTGCCGTTGAAGGAGACCATCGAGGCGTTCAAGAAGCTCGTCGACGGGGAGTACGACCACTTCCCCGAGCAGGCGTTCTTCATGTGCGGTGGTCTGGAGGACCTGGAGCGCAACGCGCACGAGCTCGCCAAGAACGAGTAAGACCTGCGCATCCCGCCCCGGGCCGGTCGTCCACTGTGGACACCGGCCCGGTCGCGTTCCACCCCTTCCCGGTACTCGCCGCCCGCGCGGCGACCGCCCGCGTGCCGCTCGTACGCCCCCGGTGGCGGCTCCCGACGGCACGTCGCCGGTTGGGGTGGACCGTGCCGCCGCCGTCGGCCAGCGACGTACTCCACCGCGCCATGGACGTACCCGACCCGGCGCAACGCCGACGGCACCGACCACGTACGGGTGCGCTCGGTCCGGGTTCGTACCCGGTCGCGCGTGGTGCCCGATCCGGTCCGTACGGATCCGCCGGGCCCGTGGTCGGGCACGTGCGGCGCGTCACTGATCTGAGCACCGGGCCGCCGGTTTCCGCTGGTCGGCCACGCATTAGACTGCGGAGCCAAACCCCCGTCGCGCTAGGAGTCCAGGTGGCCAACCCACTGCACGTCGAGCTCGTCGCGGTCGAGCAGAAAGTCTGGACCGGCGACGCGACCATGTTGATCGCCCGGACCACCGAGGGTGAGCTGGGTGTCCTTCCCGGCCACGCTCCGCTGCTCGGTCAGCTCGCCGACCCGGGCCGGGTCCGGATCCAGCGCGACGGCGCCGAGGACCTGGCGTACACGGTGAACGGTGGCTTCCTGTCGGTGACCGACCGCGGGGTGACGGTGCTCGCCGAGAGTTGCGAGCCCGCCGAGGCCGGCGCGGACGTCCACTAAGACGGCGGACGTGAGGCACCGATGCGGTTCTTCGAGGCGGTCGGGATCGGTGTTCTCGTCGTGCTCGCCGTGCTGTGCCTGCTGTTCCTGCGGCGCGCGGTGCTTGCCCGCGGGGGCGGCACCGTCGAGGTGAGCGTCCGGCTCACCTCGCGCGTTCCCGGCCGTGGCTGGGCGCCGGGCTTCGGCCGGTTCTCCGGCGACGAGCTCCGGTGGTACCGGATGTTCAGCTTCGCGCTCCGGCCGCGGGAGATCTTCTCCCGGCGGGATCTGGCGATCCGGTCCCGGCGCGCGCCGGATGGTCCGGAGTTGCTCGGCCTTCCCGCCGACAGCCTGATCCTGTGTTGTAGCAGCAGCCGCAGCACGGTCGAGGTAGCGATGACCGAGGGCGCCCTCACGGGCTTCCTCTCCTGGCTCGAGGCCGCCCCTCCGGGGGCGGCCTCGCGTCGTTTCCGGCTCCCGACCGACGAGGCGAGCTGAGCCGCTGCCGCACCGGCCGGGCCGCGGTCATTCGGCGACGAGCTCGACCTCGTACCCGTCGCGGTCGGCGAGGTAGGCGGCGTAGTGGCCCTCACCCCCGGCGTACGGGTGGCGGTCCGGGAACAGTAGCGTCCAGCCGTACGGTGGGGCCGCGGCGACCAGCGCGTCGAGTTCGGTGCGGTCGCCGGCGTGCAGCGCGACGTGGTTGAGCCCCGGCCGGGTGCGGTCGTGCCGGTCGGCGGACATCGCCGGCGACTCCTCCACCACCACGTATCCCGCGCCGAGCCGCCACGACCGTCCCGCGTCCCACGACTGGAACGGCTCGTACCCGAGGGTGGTGAGCAGGAAGCCCCAGGACTCGGTGGCGCGGGCCAGGTCGGGAACCCACAGCTCCAGGTGGTGCAGCGCGCCCTTCACCGCGCACCGCCCTGTACCGCGCTGCCCTTCACCGCGCTGCCCTTCACCGGGCTGCCTTTCACCGCGCCGCCTTCACCGCGCGCCGCTCTCCACCGGGCCGCGCCTTCGCCGAGCCGCCGTCCGGTGACGCGGGTCGGTGCGCGTCGCTCACCGCTCGCCGCCGGGCTTCCACAGGACGTCGCCGTCCGGGTTCGCCAGGCGGGACAGGATGAACAGCAGGTCGCTCAGCCGGTTCAGGTACTTCGCGGTGAGCACGTTGGTGTGCTCGGGATCGCGGTCGAGCAGTGCCCACGCGGACCGTTCCGCCCGGCGGGCCACGGTACGTGCCTGGTGCAGCAGCGCGGCCCCGGGCGTACCGCCGGGGAGGATGAACGAGTCGAGCGTCGAGCATCGCGCGTTGAACTCGTCACACCACGTTTCGAGCCGTTCGACGTACTCGCCGGTGATGCGCAGCGGCGGGTGCTTCGGCTGCTCCTCGATCGGGGTGGCCAGGTCGGCGCCGACGTCGAACAGGTCGTTCTGGATCCGGGTCAGCACGCCGCGCAGCTCGTCGTCGAGGCCGCCGAGGGCGATCGCGGTGCCGAGCACGGCGTTCGTCTCGTCGCAGTCCGCGTACGCCACGATGCGCGGATCGGTCTTCGGCACGCGACTGAAGTCGTTCAGCCCGGTGGTGCCGTCATCGCCGGTACGGGTGTAGATCCGGGTGAGGTGGACAGCCATCCGCCCAGCCTATCCGCGGTGTACGCCACGCACCCCAGACCGGGCGGCGGGCGGCACCGGATGTCCGAATACGATGACGCGCGTGGATGTCATCCGGGTCTACGGCGGCGCTCGACTCGCCGGTGAGGTCGCCGTCGCCGGCGCGAAGAACAGCGCCCTCAAGCTGATGGCCGCGGCGCTGCTCGCGCCTGGTCGTACGACGATCGCCAACGCGCCGGCGATCACCGACATCTCGATCATGGCGGAGGTGCTGCGTCGCCTCGGCTGCCAGGTCACGCTCGACGGCGGCGACATCACCATCGACACGCCCGAGCGGCTCGAACCCGAGGCCGACTACGACCTGGTCCGCCGCCTGCGCGCCTCCATCTGCGTACTCGGTCCGCTGCTGGCCCGGTGCGGGCACGCCCGGGTGGCGCATCCGGGTGGCGACGCGATCGGGTCGCGCGGGCTGGACATGCACGTGGCCGGGCTGTCCCGGATGGGCGCGGACATCGGCAGCGAGCACGGTTTCGTGGTGGCGCGGGCGACGCGGCTGTCCGGCGCGTCGATCTGGCTGGACTTCCCGAGCGTCGGCGCCACGGAGAACATCCTGATGGCGGCGGTTCTCGCGCAGGGCACCACGGTGATCGACAACGCGGCCCGCGAGCCGGAGATCGTCGACCTGGTCACGATGCTCAACTCGATGGGCGCGCACGTCACCGGCGAAGGTACGTCGACGCTCACCGTCGAGGGCGTGGAAACCATGCACCCCACCGCGCACCGTACGGTGGGGGACCGGATCGTCGCCGGCACCTGGGCGTTCGGCACCGTGATGACCCGCGGCGACGTGGTCGTCCGCGGCGTCGGCGCCGGCAACCTGCGCACCGCGCTGGACAAGCTGACCGCCGCCGGTGCCGAGGTCGAGGACCTTCCCGACGACGCCTTCCGGGTACGCATGGACGCGCGGCCGACCGCCGTCGACGTGGTGACCCTGCCGTACCCGGGGTTCGCGACCGACCTGCTGCCGATGGCGATCGGGCTGGGCGCGGTGTCCGCCGGCGCCTCGCTGATCACCGAGAACATCTTCGACGGCCGCTTCATGTTCGTGAACGAGATGTCCCGGCTCGGCGCCGACATCCGCACCGATGGCCACCACGCCGTCGTACGCGGGCGGGAGCGGCTGTCCGGCGCCCCGGTGCGGGCGTCCGACATCCGTGCCGGCGCCGGGCTCGCGATCGCCGGACTGTGCGCGGAGGGGGCGACGGAGGTCAGCCACGTGCACCACATCGACCGCGGGTACCCGAACTTCGTGGACCAGCTGCGGTCGCTGGGCGTGAAGGCCGAGCGGGTCACCGTCCCCGACGAGGACTACCGCTACTGAGGTCGGTCAGCCGACGAGGCGGCGGGCTTCGTCGAGCTGGTCGGCGAAGACCATGACCGCGAGCCGGCCGGCGCGGTGCGCCACCGTGGAGCGGATGCCGGCCTCCGCGAGCACCTCCCGTACGAGCGAGGCGGCCCGGTCGGTGTCCGCCACGTACGCCGTGCGGAGCAGCCCGAAGCCCTCGTCGCCGGACTCGGCGGCGTCGACGCGGTGGTCGTGCGGGGCGGGGTCGATCGCCTCGTGCGCCCCGTCGGGGACGAGGTCGTGGGCGGGGAACGGGGGACCGGTCGCCGCCGCCGGGGTGATCGGATCGTCGTCCGCGGGCGACACCTGGTAGCGACGCTCGGCCAGGTCGCTGCCGTACGTCCAGCGGAGCACGATCGCGAGGCCGGCGATGAGGCCGAACGCGATCAGGATGCTGACTGGGGCGGGCACGCCCGCCAGTCTGCCACTGCCTGGCCAGCACCCGCACCCAGCCTTCCGCGGAGCTGGTTCAGACGACGCCGACGCGCCGGGCGAGGGCGCGCAGTTCCCGGCCGCCGGCCTCCCGCCGGGCGCGGCGCAGGATGTCCCCCACGGTCTCCCGCACCGTCGTACTCGCGCGGATCCGCTGCGGCGCCAGCCGTTCGGCGACGCAGAACGCCTGTACCGCGCGCTCGTCCCGGCGGTCCTGCGCGTACCCGCGGCCGAGGTCGGACCAGAACGACGCGCGCCGGGACGCGGAGTCGACCGCGTCCGGCGTGATGTCCCGGGCGATCTCGTCGACCCGGCCGCCCTCGCCCATCTCGACGGCGATCGCGACGCGCCAGAACCCGATGTTGGTCGGCCCGAAGCACAACCCCGCGAACCCGCCCTCCCCGGTACGCGAGGCCACGGCATCGGCCTCGGCCAGGTGCGTACGCGTCTCGCCCGGTCGTTCGG
Source organism: Actinocatenispora rupis (assembly GCF_016861975.1). Lineage (GTDB taxonomy): Bacteria > Actinomycetota > Actinomycetes > Mycobacteriales > Micromonosporaceae > Actinocatenispora > Actinocatenispora rupis. Next base: position 52,471 of record NZ_BOMB01000021.1, read on the forward strand.
TGACCGCGGCGGCGAACGCGGCGGACAGGTGGAGCATCCCGTACACCTGGGCGGCGTCGAGGTCGGCGAGGTGCGGCTGGAGCCTGGTGGCCGCCTCGGCCGCCATCCGCCCGGTCAGCGTCTTCGTCTCCGGCGGCAGCGAGTGCAGCCGGGTGAAGTCGGCGAGCCCTGTCCAGGCCGGCTCGTCCAGCTCGCCCGCGGCCCGGCCGCACGCCTCCGCCGCGGTCATCGCCAGGTCCCGCTGCCCCAGGTACTTCAGCGTGTACGTGGTGCAGTAGGTGACCCGGACCATCTGCCGCAGCGCCTCGGCCCGTTCCGGCCCCGTCCCGGTACGGCACAGCACGCCCAGGTCGCGCAGCAGCTCGGGCAGTACCGGCCCGATCCGGTCGTACCTGGCGGCGGCGCGCAGGGGGCCGAGTGCGTCGGTGGCGGCGCGCAGCTCGTCGATGCCGCGGCCGGGGGTGCTCTCGTCGCCGAGGGCGAGCATCACCAGCGCCGACCGTACGGCGGGGACGGTGGCGAGCGCGGCCGCGTGTTCCGGGAACAGCGGGGTGCCCGGCTGGTCGGTGAGGTCGGCGGTGGAGACCTGGAGCGCGGACGCGACGGCGGTGAGCTGCGAGCGCCGGTCGAGGATGCGCTTGCCGTTCTCCACCTCGGAGAGGAGACCGACGGAGATGCCGGCGAGACCGGCGAGCGTCTTCAGCGGTATCCCGCGGTAGCGCCGCCAGGTGCGGATGCGTTCCCCGACGATCGGCCGGTCATCGGGGAGGTACGAATCCCGAGCCATAAATCCACGGTACGGACGGTTTGACCGTTGCGGAAGATCTACTCGGACGGTTATGTGTATCTGACACTCGGCAAGGTGACCCGGTCTTCACGTACTGATAGTGACCTTACGGCTTCACTGGGCGACTCAGACAGAGTTCACTCTGGTGAACTTTTCCGGCAGCGCGGAAAGTAGCCTCATGATTGCGTCCAGTGGCTATGGGCTTGCTCCCGTGATGGCCGGTGGGCGTGCCGACCCGGTCCCGGCACGTCCACCGGTGGACGCCAGAGATACCGACGGACCCGAGTCCCTGCCGGGAGACGGCCATGGACCCGCACACCGCCAACCCGCTGCTCGCCCGCGCCGCCGACAGGCTGCTCCGGGGGCACCACCCGGACGACGCGCAGCCGTCACGGTGCGCGCACCCGCGCTGCCACCAGCCGTTCCCGTGCTCGACGGTACGGGTCGCGGCGCAGGCCGCCGCGCAGGCCGACGACGCCGCGGTACGTACCGCCCGGGAGCTGGCCGGCGTCGGCGGTGCGGCATGGCGGTGACCGGCATCGCGCCCAGAGTGGGCGATCTCGTACGGCTGGACGCGCAGGCCAGCTCGCAGTTCGACCGGCCGATCTGGTTCCGGGTCATCGGCGTGCAGCCGTCCCCGGCCGTACCGGGCTGGGTGTACCTCGACGGGTGGGAGCTCGCCGAGGGCCTGGAGATCACCGAGACCCGCGTCTTCGTACGCATCTCCGGGCTGACGGTGCGGCACGACGGCTGAGCGTCGTCGCCAGGGCGGTCGGTCCGGCCCGTTCCCTTCGGTAGAGTCCAACTACTGGACAGTAGCTTTGGCTCGGACGAGGGGAAGCGGACATGGCGGGACGACTCGCGGTGATCGGCGCGGGCCTGATGGGCTCGGGCATTGCACAGGTCGCGGCGCAGGCCGGCTGGCAGGTCACCATGCGCGACGTGGACGATGCCGCGATCGCCCGCGGTACCGCCGGCATCCGGGCGTCGCTGGACAAGTTCGTCGCGAAGCAGAAGCTGTCCGCCGAGGACGCGGACGCGGCGTACGGCCGGCTCGCCACCACCACCGACCTCGGCGACGCGGTGGCCGAGGCGGACATCGTGGTCGAGGCGGTGTTCGAGCAGGTGGAGATCAAGCAGCGGGTGTTCAGCGAACTCGACCGCCTCTGCAAGGACACCGCGGTACTCGCCACCAACACCTCCGCGATCCCGATCACCACGATCGCGTCGGTGACGAACCGGCCGGAGTCGGTCGTCGGTACCCACTTCTTCTCGCCGGTACCGATGATGGCGCTCGTCGAGCTGGTCCGCGGGTACCAGACGAGCGACGCGACGATGGCGACGGCGAAGGCGTTCTCCGAGGAGATCGGCAAGACCGTCGTCGTGGTGAACAAGGACATCGCCGGCTTCGTGACCACCCGGCTGATCTGCGCGCTGGTCATGGAGGCGACCCGGCTGGTCGAGAACGGCGTCATCAGCGCGGAGGACCTGGACACGGCCTGCCGGCTGGGCTTCGGGCACGCCATGGGCCCGCTCGCCACGACCGACCTGACCGGCGTCGACGTTCTCGTCCACGCGACGGAGAACATCTGGGCCGACACCAAGGACGGCAAGTTCACGCCGCCCGAGTCGCTGCTGCGCATGGTCGCCGCCGGGCACCTGGGCCGCAAGTCCGGCCAGGGTTTCTACTCGTACGAGTAGAAACTCCACTGTGGACGGTGCGGCCGGGTGCAGGACCTCCGGCGTAGTCGGCGTCCGCCGGAAGGTGGACGCCGGAATCGCCACGGTGGAGGAGGGAATCTCGGGGTTGCCCTGGCAGATTTCAGGGTGTTCCCCGGTCGTGCCGTACCGGCCGCGACCGTAGCGTGGTGATCGACCACGGGGGAGCGTGGAGCCGCGGATCCTTCCCGCGCGGCGGCGACATGGGGGTGGCGCCGTTGCCGGGGAGGGTCCGTCGACCGTTGGGGGGATGGTCGTGAACACCTGTCGTCAGGACCGGCACGCCGTCGTGCGGCTCGCCGGGCGGCTCGACGCGCACACCACCGGCACCGTCCGGGACCGCCTGCACGCCGCCGTACGCGAGGGTGACGGGCTGCTGCTGATCGACCTGTCCGCGCTGGACACCATCGACGTCACCGGGCTCGGCGTCCTCGTCGGTACGCACCGGCTGGCCGAGCGCGCCGGCCGCCCCATCGCCCTGCGCGGTACGCCCCGGCGCCTGGCGCGCCTGCTGCACGTCACCCGGCTGGACCGGTTCCTGCCGACCGTACCGGCGGAGGACGAGGACGCCGCGGCGGTGGCCGTGAGTTCGGCAGCCTGACGCGATGCGCAATTCCCGCTTCATTCACCGCGGCTTTATCCGCGGTTTTCGCAACGCATTGTGATTACGCCACCGTTCCCGTTCGGGAACCGGCGTCACCGAGAGTCAGGCCGCTCCGGTGTGCGGGCGCAAGCGCTTCGCCGCCGCGTCAAACGCGGTACGCAACCGGTGCGGATCCTGCGAGCACACCGCATCGTGGAAACCGGCTTCGAGCTGATCCGCGATGGCGATCAGGGCGGGATGCAGGGCGACCGCGTTCATCCGGCTGACCGCCTTCATGGCGGGCACCCAGGCCTCGACCTCGGTGCCCGACCGCGGCAGGTCGCACATGATCAACTGCATGTACGCCTCGCGGGCGGCCTCGGCCAAGCTCAGTCCCTGCATGTCGTCCATCGGCGTCCTCGATGCCAGAAGTGTTCTGTCAGCCGCGTGGTGGGCAAAGTCAAGCACAATTGCCCACGCAGGGGAATACCACACGAATTCACATCTCGACATCCCTCACGGCCCAGCGCCCACCGGGAATGTCATCCTACGACCAACCAGATGTGAATTTCCTGGCAGCACGCCGTCGTGACCACTCAATGCGCGAGCAGGCCGAACAGACCACACCCGACCACGATGCCGGTACCCAACACCACCGCGAACCCGCGCGGCGTCATCGGCTGGCCGTACCGGGAGAGCCAGGCCAGGGCGAGGGGAATGCCGGCGACCGGCGCGGCGAAGAACGCGATCTCGGCGACGATGCGGGTGGCGGACCGTTCGCCGGTGGGCATGCCGTGCGCGGCGACCAGCAGGGCCCGGCCGACGCCGGCGAGGATCAGCGCGCCGAGCAGCCCCGCGGCCAGCATCGCCAGCCAGATCGGCAGCGGCGGCGGCATGCGCAACTCCCCGCGCCGGGCCCGCGCCACCGTACGGTCGGCGTGCGCGAGCAACTCCGCCGGGTACGCGGGACGGTTCGGCTCGGGCGCCAACGCCGGCGGGGGCGGCCCGAGCTCACCGCGCCGACCGGCGAACGCGCGCAGCTCACGCCAGATCCGGGCCGCCTCGTCGTCCGTCTCGCGTACGCCCGCGCGGGCCCGGGCGACGTCCTCGTCGCTCGCGCGGACCAGGGTGGCCGAGTCGGCGACGCGCGCGGCGATCTCCCGGCGCCCCGCCAGCAGCGCCTGGTCGGCCCGGTCGTGCCCCGCCACCCGGTCGTGCAGCGGCTCGGCGAGCGCGGCCACCGCCCGGCGGTACCGGTCGCGGGGGGTGGGGTCGCCGATCTCGCTCATTGCCCGTACCTGGCGGGAACGGTGCGGTGCGGGCGGGTGGTCACGGCGCCTCCGTCGTGTCGTACGGGATGACGACGACCGGGCGGCGGTGCACGGCGCGGTCGAAGAACAGCGCGCGGCGGGTCCGCGGGTACCAGGCGGGGCCGCCGGGCTGGGTCGACAACGGCGCCAGATCCGGCCCCTGTACGTCGAGCGCGACCCACGCACCGAACGCGTCCAGCCGCGCGCCCACCCCGCCCAGGTCGTCGCGCAACCGCGGGACCGAACGCCACCAGCCGACCACGTGCGTACGCTGCTCCGGGCCGCGGGCGACGAGGTCCTTGAGGTCGTCGCGGGCGCTGCGCCGGGTCGCCGGGTCCTTGCGTTCCAGCAGCGACGACGCGGCGTCCACGGCGTACAGCAGGAGGATGTGCGGTCGGGTGTCCGGGGCTCGGTCGGTGCCGAGGTCGGCGGCGGCCGCGGCGAGCAGCCCGCACACCCCGTCCCGGTCGTACCAGTCGGCGTCGTGGCCGAGGACGCGCAGCTCGTCGAGTACCTGCTTGGTGGCGTCGACGGCGTCGTCGTCCAGGCACGCCAGGCTGAACCGCACCCCGCCCGCCCGGTACTGCCGGCCCAGCGACAGCGCGGCCGTGGCGAGCACGTCGCACGCCTCCGTACCGCGGGCGCCGAGGACGGCGAGGTTGCGGCCGGGTGACCGGGACAGTCGTACGGCGGCGGACCGGCCGGTGACGTCGATGGTGCGGCCGACCAGCGCGACCGGCGCGCGGACCCGGCCACCCGGCTCGTCCGGCGCCAGCTCGGCGAGTTCGGTGGCCTCGGCGAGCCGCGGCACCCGACCGCCGTCGAAGAGTACGGGAGGGGCGGTGTCGGCGGGCAGCCGCCGCCAGAGCGCCTGCTGGAGCGCGTCGAGCGTGCCGCGGCTGCCGGCGTCGGGGATGTGCGCGACGCGGTTCGCCGGCGTGGCACCGGAGTCCGGGTTGACGACGGCGTGGTGCCGGGGCACGGTGTCGGCGGCCAGGTTGCCCTCGGCGAGGATCCGGCGCGCCTTCGGCAGCGCGATCCGCAACGTGAACTGCGCGACCATCGACGCCCGGCCCCACAGCGCGTCGATGCCGGACAGGTCCTGGCTGGCGAGTACGAGGTGGATGCCCTGGGAACGGCCGCGCCGCGCCAGGTCCTCCAGCAGCCGCGCGGCCTCCAGCGCCACCGGGTCACGCCCGTCCAGCAGTACCTGGAACTCGTCGATCACGGCGACGATCCGCGGCCAGTGCCCGTCCGGGTCCTCGGCGCGCAGCTCGGACAGCTTCGTCGCCTCGTGCGCCTTCGCCGCCTCGGCCCGCCGCCGCAGCTCGTCGTGCAGGAACGCCAGCAACGCCAGCCCATACTCCCGGTCGGCGTTGACGTTCACCCCGACCAGCCGTACGTGCGGCAGCCAGCTCGGATCCCGCCGCCCCGGCGCGAACCGCGCGAACGACACGCCCTCCTTGAAGTCGAGCAGGTAGAGCGCCAGTTCGTCGGGGGAGTAGCGGGCGGCGAGGGAGCCGAGCCACGCGTACAGCAGGTTGGTCTTGCCGGCGCCCGACGGGCCGCCGATCAGCGCGTGCGGCGGCGAGTCGCCCAACTCGACGTCGACCAGCCGGCCGTCCGGGCCGGCGCCGACCGGGGCGACCAGCCGCTCCGCCGACGAGCCCGTCCACGTCTCCGCCGGGAGCAGGTCGGCGAACACCGCCGGATCCGGCCCGGCGAGCACCTTCTCCGCGATGGCCCGGCACGTACCGGTGGCGAGGTCGGTGCCGGGCGGCGGGTCGAGCTGCACCAGGAAACGGTTGCCGGTCGCGGTCGTCCACGCCGTCGCGCCCCACAGCACGATCCGGTCCACCAGCGGGTGCTCGCACCAGTCGCCCGCCGGCCCCACCCCCGACACCACCAGGTGTACGCCGCAGGCCGGTCCGGTACGGATCACCCGGTCCAGCTGCGCCTGCTGTGCGGCGGTCAGCTCGGCGCCACCGCCGTCCGGCGTCCACCCCTCACCCAGCAGTACGGCGACGCGCCAGGGCTCGGGTCGGCGTCCCGTCGCGGCGTGCAGCTCCCGCAACGACCGGTACTCACCGGCCAGTACGGTCTCGTTGATCCGGCGGATCTCCTCCACCAGCTCGTCGAGTACGCCGCCGAGACCGCCCGGGCCGACGAACGTCAGCAGGTCGGCCGAGGCCAGCGGCGCGAACGAGGCGAGACTGCCGCCGAGCCGCTCCGGGTCGTACACGGTGAGGCGGACGGCGCCCGGCGCGGTGGACCCGAGTACGCGCAGCAGCAGGCCGCCGACGAGCGCGTGCACCCGGTCGGTCGGCCGGTGCGTCACCGGCGGCGCGGGGTCGTCGGCGACGGCCGGCAGCCGGTCGTGGCCGGGGTCCTCGACGAGCAGGTGGCCGGCGTCGAGCAATCCCACCAGTGCCGGTACGTCCGGCTCCGCCGGCCCCGGTACGGCGGCGCGCGCGGTGAGCCGGCCGATCCGGTACAGGCCGGGGGACTCGTCGCGGGCCGGCGGGGTCGGCGCCCAGCCGTCCCACGGTGCGCCGGCCGCGCCGCGGGCCTGCTCGTCGGCCAGCGCGGTCAGCTCCTCCGCCGCCGCGGTGAGCCGGGCCAGGCACTGCCGGTCCACGGCGCCCCTGCGGGTGGCGTGCGCGGCGAGCAGCCGCTGCCCGGCACGGTGCGCCTCGCGTTCGACGGCGGCATGGTCGGCCCGGCGTTTCGCGGCACGGTCCTCGGCCTCGGTGACGGCCGCCCGCGCGGCACCCCGCGCGTACCCGAGGGTCTGCCGCACCTCCTCGACGAGTTCGCGGTGTCTACCGGCCATCGCGCTGCAACGTCTCGTCCGGGCGCTGCTCCGCCAGCGCGGTCAGCCTCGTCACCTCGGCGTCGTCGCGACCCAGCGCGCGCAGCAGCTCGGCGACGAGTACCGGCCAGGACGCGGCGGCGTCGACCGGGTGGTGCGGCGTCGTGCGGCCACCACCGCGCCCGCCGAACGGGTCGCACACCTCCGCCACCAGATCCGCCGCCAACCTCTCCGGTACGCGCGGCAACAGCTCGCGCACCCGCCCCGCGTACCGCTCGGTCAGCGTCCGGCGGTCGTCGGGGCCCGGCGCGTGCCCGAGCAGGTCGGTCGCCAGCGGCCGGAACACCCGCGTCGCCGGCGCCGGCAGCTGCAGCCCGCTCGCCGGATGCGTCCGCAGCAACGCCTCCCGGTACGCGTCGCGCCCGCCGCCGCGCGCCACCCGTACCAGCCGGCGCAGCGTCTCGGCCGGGTCCTCAGGCGACGCGCCGTCCGGCCGGTCGCCGCCGGTACGTTCCGTCGCGGGGCGCTCCGCCGCGGGCTCGTGGCCGGTCAGCAGGTCGACCCGGTCCACCCACCACACCCGTACGGCGAGGACGGCGTCGGGTCGCTGCCCGGCACCGCCCGCCCGCGGCCCCGCCGTCGTCGGGGCCACCCGCCGCACCTCGTCCCGCGGTACGCCGGGCAGACCGATGCCGGTCAGGTAGCCGTCGAGACCGTCCAGCGCGGCGAGCGTGGCGGTGATCGCGCTGTCCAGGTGCGTACCGGCGGCGGTGAGCTGGTCGACCCACTCGGCGTGCCCGGACTCGGTCATCACCTGCGCGCACCGGCTCGTGGCGTCGTTGAGCCGCGTCGCCGCGCGGGTCAGCTCACCGAGCGGCAGGTCCGCGCCGATGCCGCGCAGGTGCTCGCCCAGCTCCTGTACCAGGGACGGCCCCCGCGGCGCCGGGCCCGTCGGGGGCGGCGGCGTCGCCGCCCCCGGGCGTACCGGGTGACGGGTGGGGGTGGTCGGCGGGAGTCGGCGCGGCTCGGCCGACGTGACGCGGGACGCGCGGTGGTGCGCCCGGTCCGCGCTCGGCGGGGGTGGCGCGGCGAGCGGCGCGGTCCCGGGTACGGGGGGATGTCTCCGGTCGTCGGCCATCGGCGCTACAGGCTGGCCAGGTACGTCTGCGCCTGTTCGACCGCGCCGACCGTGGTGGCCAGGCAGTTGTCGAGGTCGTCGCGGGCCTGGACCAGCGCGGCCTGCGCGGTCTCGACCGCCTCGGCGCCGGATCCCTCGACGGCGAGCGCGAGGTTCTGCTGGGCGGCGTCGAGCTTCTCCGTGGCGAGCTGGACGGCCTGCTGGCTGTCCTGCACCTCGGTCACGGCGGCGTGGATGGCGGCCTTGACCTCCGAGACGTTGATCGTCACGTACACCCTCCTCACGAGCGCTGGCACAGGCAGGTGCTTCGAGCCGACGTCCGGACAGGAGCAGGACTGCCGCGGCGGCCTGCACGCGCGGGCGCATCAATCATGTCAAGAACGACAAATGGCGACCAGTCTTTCCCTCACGTGTCGCGTCTTCATCGCCACTGTCAGTTGTTGCCAGGTCGTCGTTGATCCACATTCTTGCCGGACCGGCGTGCGCTGTCTCGTTCCTCCCCAAGTATGGTCCGGAGCGCCGCCTGTCGGAAGGTGCGAGATTCAACACCCGGTGTCGAGGGGTGGCCGGAGCGTGATGGCGCCGACGGACGCGCTGGTCACGAGACACCGCCGGGACGTACGCCGACGCGCCGTTCCGCCGCCCGCGTTCCACGATCCGGTCAGGTACGACCGGGCGGGTGCGGCACCGGGGCGGGCGACCGGCGCCGCGTAGGGTGGGGCGGTGCGTCTGCTGATCGCTGTCTGCCAGGTCGACTACATCGGGCGGTTGACCGCCCACCTGCCCATGGCCCCCCGGTTGATCATGGTGAAGGCGGACGGTTCCGTGTCCGTACATGCCGACGACCGGGCGTACAAGCCGCTGAACTGGATGAGCCCGCCGTGCCGCGTCCAGGAGGAGCCGGGCGTGTGGCGGGTGGTGAACAAGGCGGGCGAGGAGCTGCGCATCACGATCGAGCAGGTGCTGCACGACTCGGAGCACGAGCTGGGCAAGGATCCCGGGCTGCAGAAGGACGGGGTGGAGGCGCACCTGCAGGAGCTGCTGGCCGAGCACCCCGACACCTTCGGCGACGGGTACACGCTGGTGCGGCGGGAGTACCCGACGGCGATCGGGCCGGTGGACCTGCTGTGCCGGGACGCCGACGGCGGCACCGTGGCGGTCGAGGTGAAGCGGCGCGGCGAGATCGACGGCGTCGAGCAGCTCACCCGCTATCTGGAACTGCTGAACCGCGACCCGCTGCTCGCGCCCGTCGCCGGCATCTTCGCCGCGCAGGAGATCAAGCCGCAGGCCAAGGTACTCGCCGGCGACCGCGGCATCCGTTGCGTCACCGTGGACTACCACAAGCTGCGCGGTATGGGATCGGACGAGCTGACCCTGTTCTGACCGATCCGTCCACAGTGGACGGAGGTCCGGGAGCCTGTGGTGCGGCGACCGTCAGCCGCGGCCGTGCAGGAAACGTACGAGCCGCTGCACGAACTCGTCGGTACGCCGGCCGCGGCGGAACGACAGCACCGGCAGCGGCGTACGGAAGCGGCGGCGGGCGATCGCCTTCGGCCGGGTGAACTCGCGCAGCCCGTCGGCGCCGTGGATGCGCCCAAAGCCGGAGTCGCCGACGCCGCCGAACGGCAGCGACGGCAGCGCCACGAACGCCATCGCCGAGTTGACCGAGGTCATGCCGGACCGCAGCCGCCGCGCGGTGGCCATCGCCCGGCGCCGCGAGAACACCGACGAACCCAGCCCGTACGGGGTGGCGTTGGCGCGGCGGACCGCCTCGTCCAGGCTCGGTACCCGGGTGACGGTCAGCGTCGGCCCGAACGTCTCCTCGCGTACGGCGGCGGCGTCCTCGGGTACGTCGAGCAGGATCGTCGGGTGCACGTACGGCGGCTGCACCGCGTCGGGGCCGCCGAGTACGACGGTGCCGCCGCGCTCGACCGCGTCGGTGATGTGCCGGCGGATGATGTCGACCTGGCCGGGCATGGTGATCGGGCCGAGATCGGCGTCCTCGTCGCCGACCGTCAGGGCCTCCGCATTCGCCTTGAGCTTCGCCACGAACTCGTCGGCGACCGCGTCCAGCACGTACACCCGCTCGATGCCGACGCAGGTCTGTCCGGCGTTGCTCATGCCGGCCCAGCAGGCCGCGTCGGCCGCGTCGTCGAGGTCGGCGTCCGCGTCGACGATCATCGCGTCCTTGCCACCGCACTCCACGAGCACCGGGGTCAGCGTCTCGGCGCACGCCGCCATGACCCGCTTCCCGGTACGCGTCGAGCCGGTGAACGCCACCTTGTCCACGCCCGAACCGCACAGCGCCGCGCCGGTGTCACCGAGCCCGTGCACCACCTGGAACACCGGCGCGTCCGACACCACCTCGGCGAACGAGTCGACCAGCCACTGCCCGACCGCCGGCGTGTACTCGCTGGGCTTGAAGACGACCGCGTTGCCCGCGGCCAGCGCGTACGCGATGGAACCGAGGGGGGTGAAGACCGGGTAGTTCCACGGGCCGATCACCCCCACCACCCCGAACGGCTGGTACTCCACGACCGCGCCCATGTCGGGCATCAGCAGGCTGCCGCCGACCCGGCGCGGGCCGAGTACGCGGCGGGCGTTGCGGGCCGACCAGGCCACGTGCTCGACGGCGGCGGTGACCTCCAGCAGCGCGTCGCTGACCGGCTTCCCGCCGTCCGCGTGCACGACCCGGGCCAGTTCGGGCATTCGGCGGGCGAGCGCGGCGGCCCAGCGGCGCAGGCGTTCGGCCCGGCCGGCGAAGCCGAGGCCGCCCCACCAGTCGGCCGCGCCCCGCGCCCGCGTCACCGCCGCGCGTACCTCGCCCGGCCCGGCCACCGGGTACTCCCCGACGAGGGCGCCGGTTCCCGGGTTGGTGGACCGGAGCCGGCCGTCCACGACCACCGGCATGCCCGGTGCCTGCGATCCGGCCGTCGCGTGCGTCTCGGTCGTCATGCCGCGAGTCTAGGCCGATTCCGTACCCGGCGGTAACCACGAGAACCGGACGGCCCGGCACCGACCCGGTGATTCAGCGCAGCGCGGCGAGGGCGGCGGCGAGCTGGTCGGCGAGCGGACCCAGCCCGTCCACCACCACCTCCGCGTACGCCCGGGACGGGGCGACGTGCAGCTCGTAGCCGGGGCGTACCCGGGTCAGGTAGCGGGTGGCGGCGTCGGCCAGCGACGGCGGCTCGGTCGTACGGGACTGGCGCAGCAGCTTGCGCGCCAGCCGTACGTCGGGCGGGGTCTCCAGCCAGAGCCGGTGCGTGCACACCGCGCGCACCGCGGGCAGGGCCAGTACGAAGTGGCCCTCCAGGACGACGGTCGGGCCGGCGGCGCGGACCGCGGCCAGCGCACCCGGTACGTCGAACGCGTCCGGCCGGTTCCGGTCCAGCTCCCGGTCGGTGCTGCGGTAGTGGTCGTCCAGGCGTACGACGGCGGCGCGGAGATGGTCGGCGAGGGCGGTGGCGAGCGTCGACTTGCCCGCGCCCGCACCCCCGGCGAGACCGACGATCACAGGTGCTCGGCGACGATCCGGGCGGCGACCTCGGCGGGGGAGGGCAGCTCGCCGCGGGCGGCCAGCCCGGCGTAGCGCTCCCGGTCCGGGAAGTACACGTCGGTACTGCCGCGCAGCAGCGCCTGCATGTCGGTGTCCATCACGCCCGGGTTCACGTTCGCGACGCTCACCCGCGGATCCTCCGCGTACTGCCCGGCGACGGCGTCGAAGAACATCTCGCCGCCCGCCTTGGTCGCGCAGTACGTGGCCCAGCCGCCGATGACGCGGCGCGCCGCACCCGACGACACGAACACGACACGTACCGGACGGTCGGTGGCCGCGGCCAGCAGCGCGTTCGTGAGCAGCATCGGGGCGAGCAGGTTGACGTGCACGGTCGCGGTGACCCGGGCCGCGTCGAGCGTGCCGACCGCACCGACCGGCTCGACCGACCCGGCGTTGTGCACCAGCGCGAGCGGCCCGTCCGTCGCGGCCACGAACGTGGCGACGTCCGGCACCTCCGGTACGGACAGGTCGGCGGTGGCCAGGCGGATCCGGTCCGGCTCGGCGCGCGCGGCCCGCCGCTGCTCGTCGGTGAACCCGCGACCCACGGCGAGCAGCGTGTCCCCGCGCGCGGCCAGCGCCGCGAACAGCTCCCGGCCCAGCCCGCGCGACACCCCGGTCAGTACCGTGGCGACCATCCGTACCCCTCCCGGTCCCGTACCCGACGAGCCGATGCTACGGGCGGTGAACGAGCGTTCGGGTACGGGTGGGAGGATCGCCGGCGGATGTCGCGTACAGGGAGGTCGACGGTGGCGGACGGGATCGGTGCGGTCGGGGTGGTCGGGCTCGGCACGATGGGCGCCGGGATCGTGGAGGTGTTCGCCCGCAACGGGCTGCCGGTGACCGCGCTGGAGATCGACCAGGCGGCGCTGGACCGGGGCCGCGCCACGCTGGTGAAGTCCACCGACCGGGCCGTCGCCAAGGGCCGGCTCACCGCGGAACAGGCCGCGGAGATCCACGACCGCGTCACCTTCACCACCTCGTACGAGGGGATGGGTGGGGTCGACCTGGTGGTCGAGGCGGCGCCCGAGCGGATGGCGGTCAAGCGGGCCGTGTTCACCGAACTCGACCGGGTCTGCCCGCCGCACGCGATCCTCGCCACCAACACCAGCTCGCTGTCGGTGACCGAGATCGCGCACCACACCGGCCGGCCCGAACGCGTCGTCGGCATGCACTTCTTCAACCCCGCGCCGGTGATGAAGCTCGTCGAGGTCATCAGCACCGTACGCACCGATCCGGCCGTCGCCGCCGCCGTCACCGACCTGTGCGGCACGCTGCGCAAGACCCCCGTCACCGCCGCCGACCGGCCCGGCTTCGTCGCGAACTACCTGCTCCTCGGCTACCTCAACCAGGCCGCCTGGCTCGTCCAGGACGGGTACGTCGGCCGCGACGACCTCGACGAGGCCATGCGGCTCGGCGCCGGCCTGCCCATGGGGCCGCTCACCCTCATGGACCTCATCGGCATCGACACGATCGTCGAGATCCTCGACGTCATCCACGCGTACGGCGGGGGCAGCCGCCGGCACGCCTGCGCGCCGATCCTGCGCCAGCTCGCCGCCGCAGGCCGGCTCGGCCGCAAGACCGGACACGGCTTCCACCCGTACCCGACGACCGCGCCGCTGGTGGCCGAGGCGGCCCCGGCGCCGGAATCCGTTGCGGTACTGGACGATCCGGCCGCGGCCGACGCGCTGTCCGCCGCCGGCGTACGGGTGCACCGGGCCACCGCGGCCGACGACCCCGCACTGTCCACAGTGGACCTCGTACTGGTCGGGCACGGCGCACCGGCCGAGACGTACCGGACCCTCGGGGCCGTCGTACGCGCCGGCACCGTCATCGCCGTCGACTCCTCCACCGACCCCGTCACCGCACTCGCCACCGCCACCGGACACCCCGACACCGTCGCCGGCCTCCACCTCGTCGGCGACCTCGTCGAGATCGCCCGCACCGTACTCACCGCCGACGCCACCGTCACCGCCGCCCGCGGCCTCGCCGGCGCACTCGGCCGACGCGCCATCGTCGTCGCCGAACGCGCCGGACTCGTCGTCGACGCACTACTCGTCCCGTACCTCAACGACGCCGTCGGACTCCTCGCCGCCAAGTACGCCGACGCCGACGGCATCGACCACGCCATGACCCTCGGCTGCGGATACCCGGAAGGGCCCATCGCGCTCGCCGACCGGCTCGGGGGTGCGACCGTACTGGAGATCGCCCGGGCGCTGTGGGCGGAAAGCGGCGAGGCCAGCCTTGCGCCGGTACCGCTGCTGTCGCAGGTGGTGGCGGCGGGGGTGGCGCTGCGGCGCTGAGCCGTCGTTGGCCTGGCCGGGACTGGCCGCCTTGCCGGGTGGGCTGGGCGGCCTGGCCGGCCGGCACAGGCTGTTCGGGCTGTTCTGCCGGGACGGGCTGGGCGGTCTGTTCGGCTTGGATGGACTGAGCGGGGCTGGGCGGCCTGGTCGGCGGGGACAGGCTGTTCGGGCTAAGCGAGGTTGGGTGGCCTGTTCTGCCGGGGACAGGCTGGGCGGCCTGTGTGGATTTGATGGACCGAGCGGGGCTTGGCGGGGCTGGACACCAGGCCAGGTTTCGCGGTCGAGTTTCTCGGCGTTGGCCCGGTCGGCCCGGTCGGGCTGGTCGGCTTGGCCGCGGCTTGTCGCGTCGGGTGCGTTGGGTGCGTCTCGCGCGCTTGAAGCAAGATCAACTGCGCTATCGATTGTCCAATTGTTCAACTGTCCAACAGTTCAACAATTGAACAAAAATCGGTCGTACCGATCGGCTCGGAAATCAGGGTCCTCTCCGGGGTCGCGCGCCCGCGGTGACCCGTCCGCGCGTCTTATGCTGATCCGCATGGCAGATGGCGGTACGTCGGACGGATCGGGCCCGTCCGCCGAGGAGGTCGCCGGGTCGTTGGCGGCTCGCCGGGCGCTCGGCCCGGACGCGGAGGACGCGGTCATCGAGGCGTTCCTGGAGCGCACCGGGCAGGCCATCGACAAGCGGGTGGACGCGCGGCTGCAGCAGGTCCCGCCCCCGCCGCCGCTCCCGAACATGCCGCTTCCCCACACCGATCACACCCCTTTCGTACTGGCGATCGTCTCGCTCGGGGCGGGCATCCCGTTGACGGGCATCGCCACGCAGTTCAAGGGTGCCGGCCTGGTCGCGGTGGCGATGGTCTGGATCGGCATCGCGATGATCAACCTCATTTACAACCGCTACCGCCGCTGACCGCCGCGCCGCCGGCACGATCGGCGCGCGTACCCGCTGGCGCGGTGAAATACGCTTGACGCCGTGAGTCCCCGCCGCAACCGTCGCCACGTTTCCACCGCCCGCCAGGAGCCCGACTCCGGCGTACGGCGCGGTGTGGAGACGTCGGAGTCCTGGCCGGACGGCGTGTGGCGGGTACGCCCGGTGACCGGTGACGCGGGCAAGACGTACCGCTGTCCGGGCTGCGACCAGGAGATCCGCCCCGGTACGGGCCATCTCGTGTGCTGGCCGGACGGTGCCGTGGACGACCGCCGGCACTGGCACACCGGCTGCTGGCGGGCCCGGCTGCGACGCGCCCCCGTACTCCAGCGTTCCCGCAACGCGCCCCGCTACGGCTGACGCCCCTCCCCGCCGCAGACCAACCGCCGCACCTCGCACCTCCCGCGACCACGCCGCGCCGCAGCCACCACAGTGCTCGACCACCGCGGTTGCCCCACACTCTGGTCGAGCGGACCGCAGCGGGCGTCGGGCCCCGCCACAGCGCGTGCCCGGCCGTCATGGCCAGCACTCTGGTCGAACGCACCCCAGCCCGGCGTCGGAGTCGGGCCACAGTGCCCGCCCCGCCGTGGCTCGCCCGCGGTCTGGTCGAGCGCATCCCAGCCCAGAGTCGGAGTCCGTGGCTCATCCGCGGTCGGTCGGACCCCGGCCGGCGTCGGGCCCCGCCCGTCCGTGGCTCATCCGCGGTCGGTCGGACCCCGGCCGGCGTCGGGCCCCGCCATAGCGCCCGCCAGTAAGGGCTCACCCGCGCTTCGGTCGAGCACACCCCTGCCCGGCGTCGGCCCACGCGGCGCTTTACCACCGCGGCTGCGCCGCTCGCCGGTCGCGCGCACCCCGGCCGCCGTCGGCCCCGCCGCAGCGACCGTCACGGCTCCACCCCGCACTCCGGTCGAGTCGAGCCGCTGCCCGGCGCCGGACCGAGCCCGACCCGAGCAGGGCGCACACGGTCGCGGGCCACCGTCGCGTCGAGGGGAGAGGATGGCGTGCCAGACTGGGGGATCGTGAGTGCTGCCATCCGGGCGAATTCGATCCTGCCGGCCCGTCGCGAGGACATCGAGCTGCACACCGCGGACGGGGTGACGCTGGTCGGGGAGCTGGCGACGCCGTTGGACCGGCCGCCGGTGGCGACGGTGGTGTGTCTGCATCCGTTGCCGACGCACGGCGGCATGATGGACAGCCACCTGTACCGGAAGGCGGCGTGGCGGTTGCCGGCGCTGGCCGGTCTGGCGGTGTTGCGTTTCAACTCCCGTGGTACGTCGAGCCTGCGTGGTACGTCGGGCGGCCGGTTCGACGAGGCGCGGGGGGAGCGGTTCGACGTGGCGGCCGCGATCGAGTACGCGGAGTTCCAGGATCTGCCGGACGTGTGGCTGCTCGGCTGGTCGTTCGGCACGGATCTGACGTTGATGTACGGCTGCGATCCGGCGGTGCGCGGCGCGATCCTGTTGTCGCCGCCGCTGCGGTACGCGGGGGCTTCGGACCTGGCGACCTGGGCGGAGTCGGGCAAGCCGGTCACGGCGCTCGTCCCGGAGCTGGACGACTACCTGCGGCCGGCGGAGGCGCGGGAGCGGTTCGCGGCGGTTCCGCAGGCCGAGGTGGTGGGCGTGCCGGGGGCGCGGCACCTGTGGGTGGGGCACGCGGAGCTGGTGCTGGACGAGATCGTACGGCGGGTGGCGCCGGCGGCGTTCCCGCTGCCGCGGACGTGGGACGGGCCGATGGAGTTCGGCGACGCCTCGGCGTACGCGGACCGTACGGTGGCGGCGTTCGGCGACAAACCGGTACCGGGTCGCTGACCGCGGGAAGGGAAGTGCGTCACACCGGACGGTGCTGCGCGCGGCCGGCGGTACCGGCAGGATGGGCGGATGGAGATCGGATATACGGAGGCCGGCCGGGGCGTACCGCTGGTGTTGTTGCACGCGTTTCCGCTCACCGCGGCGATGTGGGTGGCGCAGCGGACCGGTCTGGCCGACACGTGCCGGGTGATCACGCCGGACCAGCGCGGGTTCGGGGCCAGCAAGCTGCCGGACGACGAGCCTGATCTCGGTACGGCGGCCGATGATCTCCGTGACCTGCTGGACCTGCTGGAGCTGCCGGACGTGGTGCTGGGCGGCCTGTCGATGGGTGGGTACGTCGCGTTCGAGTTCCTGCGGCGTCATCCGGAGCGGGTGCGTGGCCTGGTACTGGCGGACACGAAGGCGACGGCGGACCAGCCTGCGGCCGCGGAGAACCGGTTGCGGATCGCCGCGCAGGTGGAGGCCGACGGCGACGCGGGAGTCCTGCGCCGCGAGGTGGTGCCGAACCTGATCGGTGCGACGACCCGCTGGCAGCGCCCGGAGGTGTACGAGACGGTCGCGGCGCTGGCGGTCGGTCAGCCGCCGGCGGCGGTGGCGTGGGCGCAGCGCGCGATGGCGGCCCGTCCGGACTCGACGGACCTGCTGCCGGGGATCGCCGTGCCGACGCTGGTGATCGTGGGTGAGGACGACGCGGTGACGCCGCCGGAGGACGCGATCCTGCTGGCGAACGGGATCCCCGGCGCGCACCTGCGGCGTATCCCGGCGGCCGGGCACCTGACCGCGCTGGAGGCGCCGGAGCGGTTCAACACCGCGGTCCGTACGTTGCTGGACCGGTTGTGACCGGCCGGGTCGGCGCCGTCAGCGGTTGGCGGCGATGACCCGGCGGAACCAGTCGTACGAGGACTTCGGGGTGCGGCGCTGCGTCGGGTAGTCGACGTGTACGAGGCCGAAGCGTTGCTGGTAGCCGGCGGACCATTCGAAGTTGTCGATCAGCGACCAGACGAAGTAGCCGCGGACGTCGGCGCCGCGGGCCCGGGCGGCGGCCACCGCGTCGAGGTGCCCGGCGAGGTACGCGATGCGGTCGTCGTCGTGGACTGTGCCGTCGGCGGCGACCGGGTCGGGGAAGCTGGCGCCGTTCTCGGTGACGTACACCGGGGGGAGGGCGTCGCCGTAGCGGGTGGCGAAGTCGTCGAGCAGGTCGGCCAGCCCGCCCGGTACGACCGGCCAGCCGAACCCGGTGCGCGGCACGTCGTCGTCGAACGCCGCGAACCCGAACGGGATCGCCGACAGCGCGCCGGCGAGTTCCGGCGGCACCTCGGTACCGACCGGGCTCGGCGCGCAGATCCGCGTGGGCTGGTAGTAGTTCACGCCGTAGAAGTCGAGCGGTGCGGCGATGGTGGCGAGCGCGTCGGCGTCGTGGGTGAGGTCGGCGAGCGCGTCGAAACCCGCCGGCAGTTCCGGGTACCGGCCGAGCAGCACGGGGTCGGCGAACAGCCGGTTGTGCAGCGTGTCGTACGCGGTGGCGGCGGCGAGGTCGGCGGGCCCGGTCGCGGCGCCGGCCGTCGCGGACGCCGGTACGACGGGGGTGTGGTTGTTGGCGATGCCGATCCGGCCGGTGACGCCGGCGGCGCGCAGCGCGCGGACCGCGAGGCCGTGGCCGACGAGCTGGTGGTGCGCGGTCGGCAGGGAGTCGAACATCAGCGCCTTGCCGGGCGCGTGCACGCCGGCGCCGTACCCGAGCATGGTGACCATGGCGGGCTCGTTCAGCGTGATCCACAGGGCGACGCGGTCGCCGAGCCGTTCGCCCAGCACCCCCGCGTACTCGGCGAACCGGTGCGCGGTGTCGGCGCTGAGCCAGCCGCCGGCGTCCTCGACGGGCTGCGGCAGGTCCCAGTGGTACAGGGTGAGCACGGGGGCGATGCCGTGCGCGCGCAGGTCGTCGACGAGCCGGTCGTAGAAGTCGAGGCCGGCGGGGTTGACGGGCCCGGACCCGGTCGGCAGTACGCGCGGCCACGCCACGGAGAACCGGTACGCGCCGACGCCGAGGTCGGCCATCAGCGCCACGTCCTCGGCGTACCGGTGGTAGTGGTCGCAGGCGACGGCGCCGGTGTCGCCGCGGTCGATCCGCCCCGGTTCGGCGCAGAACGTGTCCCACACGGACGGTCCGCGCCCGTCCGCGTCCACCGCGCCCTCGATCTGGTACGCGGAGGTCGACACGCCCCACAGGAAGTCGGCGGGGAACCCGTCCGGGAGTCGCTCGGTCATGTGTGGCACCTTCCCCGAGGCAACGCGAGAATCCTTCGCACTCTAGCCGCGACCCTCGCCCGTACTCCATCATCGCGCCGAATCCGCCGGCCCGGAGCCGGCCGTGACACGATGTGGGCAGTCGACGCGAAGGACGGTAGGCATGGCGGAGCCCGCCGGTACGACGGTGGTGTGGGGCCCCGCCCTGCTCGACTACGACTTCGGCGACCACCCGATGAACCCCGTCCGGGTCGAGCTGACCATCGCGCTGGCCCGCGCCCTCGGCGTACTCGACCGTCCCGGTGTGCGCATCGTGGAGCCGCGCTCCGCGGACGACGCGACGCTGCTGACCGTGCACACCCCCGAGTACCTGTCGGCGGTGCAGGTGGCGCCGAGCGATCCGGGCTTCACCGGGTTCGGGCTCAACACCACCGACGACCCGGTCTTCAGCCACATGCACGAGGCGAGCGCGCTGATCGTCGGCGCCAGCGTGGCGGCGGCGGAGGCGGTCTGGTCCGGCGCGAGCCTGCGCGCGGTCAACGTGGCCGGCGGCCTGCACCACGCGATGCCCGACCGGGCCAGCGGCTTCTGCGTGTACAACGACCCGGCGATCGCGATCCGCCGGCTGCTGGACCGCGGCGCCGACCGCATCGCGTACGTGGACCTCGACGTACATCACGGCGACGGCGTCCAGCACGTCTTCTACGACGACCCGCGGGTCCTGACGATCAGCCTGCACGAGACGCCGTACGCGCTGTTCCCCGGCACCGGGTTCCCCGGCGAGACGGGCGGTCCGGACGCCACCGGCACCGCGATCAACGTGCCGCTCCCGCCCGGTACGGGGGACGCGGGGTGGCTGCGCGCGTTCCACGCCGTCGTGCCGGGCGCGGTACGGGCGTTCAAGCCGGACCTGCTGGTCACGCAGTGCGGCGCCGACGCGCACCGGTCCGACCCGCTGGCCGACCTGCGGCTGTCCGTGGACTGCCAGCGCACCGCGTACCTGGCGGTCCGGGGCCTGGCCGACGCGGTGTGCGGCGGCCGCTGGGTCGCGTACGGCGGCGGTGGGTACGCGGTGGTCGAGGTCGTACCGCGGGCGTGGACGCACCTGCTGGCGGTCGCCACCGGCGAGCCGATCGACCCGGACACGGCGACGCCGGCGGAGTGGCGGGCGCTGGCGCAGGCACGCGTGCCGGGGTCGTACCCGCCGGTGCGGATGACGGACTTCCCGGGCGGCGCGCGCCTGGTACTCGACCACACCCCGTGGGAGCCGACCGGCGAACCGGACGCCGTGGACCGCGCGATCCTGGCGACCCGCCGCGCCGTCTTCCCGCTGCTCGGCCTCGACCCGTACGACCCGAGGGACTGACATGGGCGCGGCCTCGGATCCCGCCGACCGGCGTGCCGCGCCCGGGTACCCGGGGCACCGGGCCGCGGACGTGGTGCTGTCCGACGGCGGCACCGTGCACCTGCGCCCGATCCGGCCCGCGGACGCCCCGCGGATCGTGGCGATGCACTCGCGCTTCTCCGAGCGCACCCGCTACCTGCGCTACTTCTCGCCGTACCCGCGGATCCCGGAGCGGGACCTGCGCCGCTTCACCGAGGTCGACCACCACGACCGGGAGGCGTTCGTCGCCGAACTGGCGGGCGAGCTGATCGCCGTCGGCCGCTTCGACCGCATCGACCCGGACTCGGCGGAGGTCGCGTTCGTGGTGGAGGACGCGCACCAGCGGCGCGGCCTCGGTTCGGTACTGCTGGAGCACCTGACGGCGGCGGCCCGCGAGGAGCACATCGCCCGCTTCGTCGCCGAGGTACTCCCGGAGAACGGCACGATGCTGCGCGTCTTCTCCGACGCCGGGTACACCGTCGACCGGTCGTACGCGGACGGGGTGGTGCATCTGACGTTCGAGATCGCGCCGACCGAACGCTCGGTCGAGGTGGCGCGGGACCGGGAGCAGCGCACCGAGGCCGCGTCGATCGCGCGGCTGCTCGCGCCCCGGTCGGTGGCGGTGGTCGGCGCGAGCACCCGCCCCGGCACGATCGGCCACACCCTGCTGCGCAACCTGCGGGAGGGCGGTTTCCCCGGCGCCGTCTACCCGATCCACCCGACCGCGAAGACGGTCCGGGGCCTCACCGCGTACCCGTCGGTGGCGGACGTGCCGGGGCCGGTGGACCTGGCGCTGGTGGCCGTACCGGCCGAGGCGGTGTCGGAGGTGGTGGCGGACAGCGCGCGCGCCGGCGTACACGGGCTGGTGATCGTGTCGGCGGGGTTCGGCGAGCTGGGCGCGGAGGGGCTGGCCCGGCAGCGTGCCCTGACCGGCACGGCCCGCGCGTACGGGATGCGGGTGGTGGGGCCGAACTGTCTCGGCATCGCCAACACCGCCCCCGCCGTACGGCTGAACGCGACGCTCGCGCCGACGCTGCCCGATCCCGGCCGCGCGGGGTTCTTCTGCCAGTCCGGCGCGCTCGGGGTGGCGCTGCTGGCCGAGGCGCACCGCCGCCGGCTCGGCCTGTCCAGCTTCGTGTCCGCCGGCAACCGCGCCGACGTCTCCGGCAACGACCTCCTCCAGTACTGGCTGGACGACCCGGCCACCGACCTCGTCCTGCTGTACCTGGAGACGTTCGGCAACCCGCGCAAGTTCGCCCGGTTGGCGCGGCGGTTGGCGCGCCGCAAGCCGGTCGTGGCGGTCGCCGGCCGGGCCCGCCCGCCGTCGCTGGCCGGCGTCGGCCCGGCGCCGGACGAGCGCGCGGTCGAGGCGCTGTTCGCCCGGTCCGGCGTGATCCGGGTCGACACCGTGCCCGAACTGTTCGACGTCGGCGCGCTGCTCGCGCACCAGCCGCTGCCCGGTGGTACCCGGGTCGGCGTGGTCGGCAACTCCACCGCCCTCGGCGTACTCGCGGTCGAGGCGCTGTCCGCGGCCGACCTGTCCGTACCGGACGGGTATCCGGTGGACGTGGGGCCGTCGGCGACGTCCCGGCAGTTCGCGGCGGCGCTGCGCCGGGCGGTGCACGACGACGCGGTGGATGCGCTGGTCGCGGTGTTCGTACCGCCGCTGGCGGTGCCGAGCGCCGCGTACGCCGCGGTGCTGGTGGACGAGACCGTCGGCGGCGGCAAGCCGGTGGTCGCCACGTTCGTCGCCGGCGACGCGAGCCCCGGCGACCCGCCCAACGCCCGCCTGGTACGCCCGGGCCCGGACGGCGCGCCCGGCCCCGGCACCGTCCCGTCGTACGACTCGGTCGAGGAGGCGGTGCGCGCGCTGGCCCGCGTCACCCGGTACGCCGAGTGGCGGCGGCGCCCCGCCGGCCGCGTCCCCGTACTGTCCGATGTGGACAGTGAGCGGGCCCGTACGCTGGTCGCGGCCGCACCCGGGGACGCCACCCTGGTCGACGCGGACGCCGCGCCGATCCTTGCCGCGTACGGGATCCGGGTGGAGGCGTCGGTGCGCGCCGTCGACGCCCGCGCCGCCGTCGACGCCGCCGAGTCTCTCGGCTACCCGGTCGCGATGAAGGTCGCCGAGGGCCCGCTGCGGCACCGCCTCGACCTCGGCGGCGTACGACTCGACCTGGCCGACGCCGACGACGTCCGCCGCGCGTACGCGGACATGGCGGGGCGGTTCGGCGGGACGCTGCCGGTGGTGGTGCAGCCGATGCGCCCGCCCGGCGTCGCCTGCGTGGTCGACCTGGTGGAGGACCCGGCGTTCGGCCCGGTCGTCGGCTTCGGCCTCGCCGGCGTCGCCACCGAACTCTTCGGCGACCACGCCTGGCGGGCCGCGCCGCTGTCCGTCGCCGACGCCGAGGCTCTCGTCCGGGCGCCGCTCGCCGCGCCGCTGCTGCTCGGCGAGACGCCCCGCGCCGGCGACCCGGCACCCGTCGCCGCCGCGCCCGCCGACACCGCCGCCCTCGCCGACCTGCTCGTACGGGTCGGGCTGCTCGCCGACGAACAGCCCGAGATCCGCGCCGTCCAGCTCAACCCGGTACTCGCCGGCCCGCGTGGCGTCGCCGTGCTGCACGCCTCCGTACACCGGGGGCAGCCCGGGTCGCGGCTCGACTCCGGCCCGCGCCGGCTGCGCTGACCCTGGACACGACACGGCCCCGACGTCGTACGCCGGGGCCGCGGTCGGTTCACGTCAGGACACGTACTCCTGGAGTAGCACGGCGTTCTCCGGCTCGCGCAGCTTGATCAGGGTGTGCTTCTCGATCTGCCGGATCCGCTCCCGCGACAGCCCGAACTCCAGGCCCACCTCGTCGAGGGTGCGCTGCCGCCCGTCGTCCAGCCCGTACCGCAGGCGGATGACGGTGCGCTCGCGGTCGGAGAGCCGGTCCATCACCCGCTCCACGGTGTGCCGCAACAGCCCGAACGAGACGGTGTCGTCGCCCTCGTGCCGGTCCTCGGTACGGCAGAGGAAGTCGGCGAGGGTGCTCTCGCCGTCGTCGCCGACGGTCTGGTCGAGGCTCACCGGCTCCCGGTCGTACGACGCGAGCTCCAGGACCTGGAACGGCGTGACGCCCAGCTCGGCGGCGATCTCCTCGTGGCTCGGCTCCCGGCCGAGGGTCGCGGTCAGCTCGCGGCGGGTGCGGACCATCCGGTTGACCTGCTCGACCATGTGCACCGGGATGCGGATCGTGCGCGCCTGGTCGGCCATCGCCCGGGTGATCGCCTGCCGGATCCACCACGTCGCGTACGTCGAGAACTTGAAGCCCTTGGTGTAGTCGAACTTCTCCGCGGCGCGGATGAGCCCGAGGTTGCCCTCCTGGATCAGGTCGAGGAACGGCATCCCCCGCCCCGTGTACCGCTTGGCGATGGAGACGACGAGCCGCAGGTTGGCGGACAGGATCCGCTTCTTGGCGGCGTGGCCCTCCTCGGCGACGGTGGCGAGGTCGCCGCGCAGCGCGGGGTCGGTGATCGCGGTGTCGAGCAGCTTCTCCTCGGCGAACAGGCCGGCCTCGATCTGCTTGGCCAGCTCTACCTCCTCGGCGGCGGTCAGCAGCCGGGTGCGTCCGATGCCGTTCAGATAGGCCCGGACCAGGTCCGCGGACGTGCCGCGGTCGGTGTCGGTGTCTCGCCCGGCGCTGTCCCAGATCGTCGCGGTCTCGTCGACCAGCGGTAGGGCCACCGTCTTCGCCTCCCCGTATTCGACGGGGTCGCGAGCCGCCCATATCAGGCACAAGGCTCGATGTGCGACACGCGGCCCCAAGAATGCCTCGTTCTGCCCTCAAGGGTCGCGGTACGCGCGTGAAACCCTGGTGAGGCCGATGTGAGATCGGTGTGAAGTGGCCACTCCGGCCCGGTGCCCGCGGATCTTTCTACGGTGCGTAGAATGAGTACCGTGGTACGACGGAAGGGGTACGCGAATGGCTCGGCTCGGTGAGCTGGAGCGGGCGGTCATGGAGGTGCTGTGGTCCGCGCCGGAGTCGGTAACGGCGCGCGACATCGTCACGGCGCTGCCCGATCGTGACCTGGCCGCCACGACGGTGCTCACCGTGCTGTCCCGGTTGGAGCGCAAGGACCTGGTCGCGCGCGACCGCGACGGCCGGGCCCACCGGTACCGGCCGACCGCGAGCCGGGAGGAGCACGCCGCGGCCCTGATGCGCGAGGCGCTGGACACCGCGGAGGACCGCAGCGCGGCGCTGGCGAGCTTCGCCAGCCAGGTCAGCCCGGGTGAGGCGGCGGCGCTGGCGGGTGCCCTGGCCGAGGCGGTCAGACGGCGTACCGGGGGCGGATGAGGATGCGGGCGGGCAGGGCGCCGGACGACCGGAGTACCGGGGGCGGATGACGATGGTGGTGACCGCGGTGACGCTGGCGCTGCTGGCCGTCGTACTGCTGGGCCCGGTGTCGCACCTGCTGCCCCGGGCCGGCTGGGCGGTGGCCGAGCCGCGCGCCACGCTGGTGCTGTGGCAGGCGATCGGCCTGTCCGCCGGGCTGGCCGCGCTGGGCGCGGTCGCCGCGGTCGCCGTGGCGCCGCTGTCCGACACGCTGTTCGGCGCGCTGCGACGGTTCGCGGAGCGGTTCGTCGCGGGGGAGCCGACCGGCGGGCTCGGGCCGCTGCACACCGTCCTGCTCATGGTCGCCGTCGTACTCGGGGCCCGGCTGCTGGGCGTGCTCGCCCTGTCCGCGTGGCGTACGGTGCGGGCCCGCGGTCGGCACCGGCGGATGGTGGACCTGATCGGTACGCCGCTGACCGCGGACCGCGACGGGCTGGTGCTCGACCACCCGGCGCCCGCGGCGTACTGCCTGCCCGGCGGGACGCCGCGGGTCGTGCTGACCTCCGGCGCGCTGGAGCTGTTCGACGACGCGGAGCTGGCCGCCGTCCTGGCGCACGAGCGCGCGCACCTGGCCGAGCGCCACGACCTGGTCGTACTGCCGTTCGCGGCGTGGTCGGCCGCGCTGCCCTGGCTGCCGACCGTACGGCGCTCGCGGGCGGCGGTGGACGGGCTGGTGGAGATGGTCGCCGACGACCGCGCCTGCCTGCACGCCGACCGTACGGTGCTGGCCTGCGCGCTGGCGCGGTTCGGGACCGCGGGCGTACCGGCGGGTGCGCTGGCGGCGACCGGCACCGGCAGCGTGCTGACCCGGGTACACCGGCTGCTGGACCCGCCGCCGCGCTCGCCCCGCCTGCGGTACGCGCTGGTCACGGTCGCCGTCACGCTGCTCGCCCTGCCGACCGCGGCGCTGCTGTTGTCCGGCGTTTGACGACATGTCGGGCCACGGCGTGGATACCGTCTGAGTCGACGCCCCCCGCGTTCGACCGCACGACGGGGGGCCGACATGCCGGTACTGGCGGCGGATCTGAAGATCAACTGGGCGCAGATGCCCACGTACAACACGATCATGGCGGTGGCGGCGGGCGCCGGGCTCCTGCTGGTCGTGTCCCTCGGGTACCTGCTGGTGCGGGGGCGGCGGGTGACGCCGGACGGCTGGGCGCTGGCGTTCGGGGTGCTGGGTCTCGTCCTGACGCTGACCGGCCTGCACATGACGCTGACCTGGCCCCTCGCCGCCGGCGGGTTCCCGTTCGACAACGTGATCTTCGGCGAGCCGGCGCTGGCGTTCGGGGTGCTGATGCTGGCGGCGGCGCTGTGGCTGTGGAAGCGCGGCGCCGTACTCGCCAAGGAACGCATCGCCGACGACGACGTGGCCGGGACGGTCGGCCGGGTGTCCGGTCCGGTGTCGCTGTTCGTGTTCGGGATGGGGCTGGCGTGCTTCGGCATCGCCGCCGCCGGCTGGCGGTACACGCTGTTCGCCGCGCCGCCACAGGAGCCGATCTCCGGTCAGTTCGCGTCGCACCCACTGGTCGAGGCCACCTTCATGTCCCTCCTGTACGTGGGGGTCGGTGGCGGCGCGGTGCTGTTCCCGTTCGCGCTGCGGTGGCGGAACCGGCTGGTGGTGGGGCTGACCGGACTCGCCTGGGGGCTGTCCGGACTGGGGTTCCTCGTGTTCGGCGCGCTGAACTACTTCACCCACATCGGGCTGATCGTCAACACGATGTGATCAGCCGTCTTCCAGCAGGATCGTGCACGGGCCGACGTTGGTGGAGTGCACCAGCATGTGCGCCTGGAACTTCCCGGTCTCGACGGTCGCGCCCAGCTCCCGCAGCGCCGTCACGTACGACTCGACGAGCGGTTCGGCGACCTCGGCCGGGGCCGCCTGGTTCCACGACGGGCGGCGACCGCGGCGGGTGTCCGCGTACAAGGTGAACTGGCTGACGACGAGCACGGGTGCGGCGAGGTCGGCGGCGGACCGTTCGCCGTCCATGATCCGCAGCCGGTACGCCTTCGCCGCGAGCCGCGCCGCCACCTCGGGCGTGTCCGTGTGCGTGACCCCGAGCAGTACGAGCAGCCCGTCGGTGATCTCGCCGACGGTCACGTCGTCGACGGTGACGCTGGCCCGGCTGACGGTCTGTACCACCGCGCGCACGCGATCAACCCCTCTCGGCTGGTGTCGAAACGACCTCCGCGGCGCGGAGCGCGTCGGCCGGTTTCGCGGTGGCCTCCGCGGTGGGGAGTGCGTCGGCCGGGACCAGGATGCCGCGTTCGACGAGGCCGGCGACGACCGGCAGGGCCGCGTCGTACACGGCGGTGTCGTCGAGGCCGTGGGCGGCGGCGAGCAGGCCGAGCACGTCGCCGAGCGGCAGGGCGCCGGAGCAGCCGGCCACCACGGCGGCGACCAGCTCGTCGGTCTCCTCCACCCAGCGGGCGCCCGCGGACAGCGCGAACCGCCGGGTGTGCACCGCCCAGCCGTCCGGGCCGAGGGCCGACTCGGCATGCAGCGCAAGGGAATCCGCCGCCCGCAGCCGGGTCGACAGCAGTGCCGGGCCCGGGTGCGCGCGCAGGAAGTCCTGCCGCGCGAACCATTCCGGTACGAGGCCGCCGATCGGGTCGGTCGGCTGCCGCAGGTCCTCGATCCGTACGGTCGGGACCGCGTGCCCGCCGGCGCGCAGCGTCACGATGCCGAAGCCGACCGCCGCGACACCCTCCGCGTCGAACCAGTCCAGCCAGTCGCCCGCCGCCGCGTCGCCACCGCCCGCGCCCGCCGTACTGTCCGCCAGCCACATCCGCACGTACTCCGCCGGCGTGCTCACCTCGCGCTGCACGATCCACGCGTCCAGCCCCGTACCGGCGAGGAAGCCGGCGAGCCGGTCCACCCAGTCGCCGTCCGCCGGGTGGATCCAGTTCGCGAGGAACTGCGCGTACCCGCCGTCGGTCAGCAGGCCGGGCATCGCCGCGACCAGCTCCGCGCAGACCGCGTCCCCCGCCCGCCCCGAGTCCCGGTACGTGAAGTGGTCCCGGCTCGTCGGCCCCACGATGAACGGCGGGTTGCTCACCACCAGGTCGAAGCGCCGGCCCGCGACCGGACCGACCAGGTCGCCGGCGAGCAGTTCCCAGTCCTGGCCGGACAGCGCCGCCGTCGTCGCCGCGTACCGCAGGGCGCGGGTGCTGAGGTCGGTGGCGGTGACCCGGCCGGCGTGCCGCGACAGGTGCAGCGCCTGCACCCCGCAGCCGGTACCGAGGTCCAGAGCCGTGCCCACCGGTACCCGGGTGGTGGCGAGCGCGAGCGTGGTGGACGCCCCGCCGACCCCGAGTACGTGGTCGGCGGGGAGCGGGCCGCGCAGCGTCGCCGGCAGGTCCGCGACCGTCCACCAGGTGTCGCCCGGCTCCGACGCGTCCACGTCGCCGTACGGGTGGATCTCGACGCCGGCGCGCAGCCCGTCGCCGTCCGGTACGAGGAGGCCGGCGGCGAGCGCGTCGGACACGTCCACCTGACCGAACGCGGTGGCGACCGCGGCGGCCGGCTCGGTCGAACCGGCCAGGAACAGCCGGGCCAGCGTCGCCTGCGGGTCGTCGCCGGTCAGCCAACGGCGCACCAGCGGAGCCTCACCGGCCCGTACGGCGGCGGCGGTGCGCGCGTCCATCCGCGCCGACAGCTCCGGCCCCGTGTACCCGGCGGCGAAGAGCGCGTCACGGAGCCGGCGTACCCCGTCGGAGCCCAGCAGCGGTTCGATCACCGTGCCATCGTCGCGCGTGCCCCCACCCGTGGCCGGCCCGGGGTACCGGTGGGAGGATCGGGGTGTACCCCAGCGAATCGAGGCACCCGTGAAGCGCACCACCGGTCGCCCGGTGCTGATCACCGACGCGGAGAAGAGCCAGGACGCGCAGCTGCACAGCCGCGAGATCCGGTACGCGGTGATGATGGGGATCCGGGTGGTGTGTCTGGTCGCGGGCGCGCTCCTGGCGTACGCGCGGGTGCCGCTGTGGGGCGTCTGGTCCGGCCTGTGTGTCGTCGGCATGGTGCTGCTGCCGTGGATGGCCGTGATCATCGCGAACGACCGGCTGCCGCGCCAGGAGCACACGCTCCGCCACCGGTTGCACCGGCAGACCCCGGAACCGCCGGCCGAGCCCCCCGCGCTGCCCACCGCCGCGGACCGCACCCTCGACCAGGAACCGTAACCACCGCACGGCTCCCGCCGCCGCGCCAACGCCGACCGTGACCCGTGGCGTACCGCCGGGCCGGGTCAGCGAGGGCGGGCGCCGAGGGTGGCGACGGCGCGGGCGCCGAGCGTCGCGCCGGCCCGGAGCGAGGCGGCCGGGTCCGCGCCGGACAGTTCCGCGGCGAGCAGCCCGGCGGCGAACGCGTCGCCCGCGCCGGTCGGATCCACCGCCTCGACGGCGACGGCCGGTACGCGGACCAGATCGTCGGCGGTGGCGCGGACCGCGCCGTCCGGGCCGAGTTTCACCACGACGGACCGGGCCAGCGCGGTGAGGGCGCGGGCGGCGTCGGCCGGGTCGGCGGCGGGGTCGCCGACGAGTACGCGGGCCTCGTCGAGGTTGGCGAACAGCAGATCGGTACCGCGCAGCCAGTCGGCGGCGGCGTCGCCGGCGGCGCGCAGCGGGCCGGCGGACGCGGCGTCGATGCTGGTGGTCAGCCCGGCGTCGCGCGCGGCGGCGAGGGCGGCCAGCGCCGCGGGCCGGGAACCCTCGTCGAACAGCGGGTACGCGGAGAGGTGCAGGTGCCGCGCGCCGGCGTCCCGTACGGCGGCGGTGACGTGGGCGGGGGACAGCAGGTGGTTGGCGCCGCGGTCGCAGAGCATGGTGCGGTCGGCCGGGTCGCTGAGGACGACGATCGCGCCGGTGTTGCCGGCGACCCGTTCGACCGCGCAGTCGACGCCGGCGGCGGTCAGCTCGGCGAGCCGGGCGGCCCCCGCGTCGTCCGTACCGACGGCGCCGATGAGCGTCACCGGCGTACCGGTGGTGGCGAGCCAGGCGGCCGTGTTCGCGGCGGAGCCGCCGGCGGACAACCCGATCCGTACGGCGGTGTCGGTGCCGAGGGCGAGGCCACCGGACAGCGGGGCGGGGAGTACCGCGAGGATGTCGGTGGCGATGTCGCCGACCACCAGCACCCGGCCGGTGGGGTCAGTGCGCATCGGTGCGGGCGACGGCGATGCGCGCGGCGAGGTCCGCGTTGCGCAGGATGATCCGTACGTTGACCGCGAGGCTCTCCCCGCCGGTGTGCTCGTGCATGTACGACAGCAGGTACGGCGTGACGTCGTGCCCGGTGACGCCGTCGGCGGCCATCCCGGCGAGCGCGTCGCGCAGTACCCGGTCGTGCAGCTCGGGGTCGATCTGCTGGTCGGCCGGCAACGGGTTCGCCACCAGCACCCCACCCTCCTGTACGCCGTGGCCGGCGCGCGCGGCGAGCACTGCGGCGATCTGCTCGGGCGAGTCGACCTGCCAGTCCAGCCCGTACCCGGAGTCGGTCAGGTAGAAGCCGGGGAAGCGGGTCGTGCGGTAGCCGAGCACGGTGACGCCGAGCGTCTCCAACCGTTCGAGCGTGGCGGGCACGTCGAGGATCGACTTCACGCCGGCGCACACCACGCAGATCGGCGTACGTGACAGGGCGGTGAGGTCGGCCGACTCGTCCCACGAGTCGCGCGCCGCCCGGTGCACGCCGCCGAGGCCGCCGGTGGCGAACACGCCGATGCCCGCGCGTACCGCGATGGCGGAGGTGGCGGCGACCGTGGTGGCGCCGTCGACGCCGGCCGCCGCCGCGGGCGCCAGGTCGCGTACGGACAGCTTCACGACGCCGTCGGCGTTCGCCAGGCGTTCCAGGGCCGCGTCGTCCAGCCCGACGGTGATCCGGCCGGCGAGCATCCCGATCGTGGCCGGCACGGCGCCCGCCGCGCGTACCGTCGCCTCGATCTCGCGCGCCACCCGCAGGTTGTCCGGCTGCGGCAGGCCGTGCGAGATGATCGTGCTCTCCAGCGCCACCACCGGCCGTCCGTCGGCCAGCGCCGCCGCCACCTCGTCACCCAAGCTGATCTCGTACGTCACGCCGTCACGGTACGGCGGGCACCTGTCCGGCGTGCCGTCAGGCGCTCGTACTGTGCGCGTGGGCATTGGCAGCCGCCCCGGCGTACCTGCGACACTGGGGGCCAGGTAGGCGGAGCCGAGGCGCGTCACGCGCCCGGAGGGAGGCATACGTGAGCACGCTCACCGAACCCGAGGTCCGGCCCCGGGACAGCGACACCGACGACGGCCCGGACATGTTCCACTACGTGAAGAAGGAGAAGATCGCCGAGAGCGCGGTGATGGGCACGTTCGTGCGCGCGCTGTGCGGCGAGACGTTCCCCGTCACGAAGGCGGCGAAGCCGGGCTCCCCGGTCTGCCCGCGCTGCAAGGAGATCTACGAGTCGATGTCGGCCTGAGCCTGGTCCCGGTCCGGTTCGGCGGCGCGCTCCCGGCGCGGTCCCGAGCCGTCCGTTCCGGCCTCCTCCGGCATGTCGGCGGCGTCGTTCCGGCGCCGCTTCGTCATGTCCGGCGTACCCGAGGCGCCGTTCCGGCGCCGCTCCGTACCGTCCGGGGCGTGCATGGTGCCGTCCTCGACAGAGGAGGCCGCGGCGCTGCTCGGCCTGGCGCGGGTGCCCGGCGCGTCGGCGGCGCCGTCCTCGTGGCGTGTCGCGCCGTCCGCGTCCCCGGGGTTCGCCGCCGCCGGCTCCGGCAGCTCGGCCGTCTTCTCGTCGGTACGCCGGCTGCGGACCCGGGTCGCCGTCTCGCGCAGCCACTCGCCGGCCCGCGCCCGGGTGCCCCGCGGCCACCGCTCCTCCAGCGCCGCGTTGAACTCCGCCCCCAGCAGTACGGCGAAGGCCAGCGCGTAGAAGTACATCAGGGTCAGGATCGGGGCGGCGAGCGTCGAGTACACGCGCAGGTTGGTGGCGATGGCCGTGAAGTAGACCTGCAACCCGTACGACAGGCCCAGGAAGAGGATCAGCGCCACCGCCGCGCCGGGGAACGCCCGCCGCCAGCGCAGCCGTACCGGCGTGGCGAGGTGGTAGAAGGTGCTGATCCCGGTGAACACGACGATGCCGAGGACCGGCCAGTACAGGCCGTGCACGATGGTCGAGATGACCCGGTGCCAGCTGCCGGAGAACAGCCTGTCGAGCGCGCCCGGCCCGAACACCACCGCCGGCAGCACGACCACCCCGGCCGCCACCGTGAACAGGTACAACCGGAGCGCGACGAGCCGGCTGCGGACCGCGCCGCGCAGGTCGCGCTGGCCGTACGCGATGGTGATGGTGTTGACGAACGTCGCGGTCGCGGACGAACCGGACCACAGGGCGATGATCGTGCCGATCCCAATCACGTCGGTACGGTTCTGGTCCAGGATCTGGCTCACCACCGGCGCCACGACCTGGTCGATCACCCGCGGCGTCAGCACCTTGCCGGCGGTGTCCAGCGCCCAGTCGCGGATCTGGTCCACGGCGTCCGGCCCGATCCACCGCGCCGCGTACCCCAGCGTGCCGAGCAGCGCGATCAGCAGCGACGGCAACGACAGCAGCTGCCAGAACGCCGATTCGGCCGACATGCCGAGGATGCGGTCGTGCCACGCCTTCGCCAGCGTGCGCCGGCTCACCGAGAGCGCGGCACGCACGCCCGAGACCACCCGGCGACCACGATGACGTGACATCCCCACCACCGGCCCGACCGGGGCATCATCGGGCGCTGCATGCGAGGCCATGAGCAGAACGGTACGTGCTGCCCCCTTCCAGTGTGCGCCAGGTACCACCGCGGCGGGGTGTCTCGGCCGTCCCGCCCGACCGGCCGCTAGTCTGATTGACGGCCCTCGCCCGACCCCGGCGCCGACCACGGCGGACCGGCCCAGGCGGGGGTGTCGTGTGCCCAGGCGTCCGCCTCGTCCACCTCACCGCCCGTCACGCGGCGCACCACACCACGTACGTCGAAGGGGGAGTGCCGTGCCCGTCAGACCGTCGCCCGATGCCGCGCCCCCGTTGCGCGCATGGCAACGCAAGGCCCTGGTCGAGTACCTGCGGAGGCGCAGCGACGACTTCCTCGCGGTCGCCACGCCCGGCGCCGGCAAGACCACGTTCGCGCTGCGTATCGCCGCCGAACTGCTCGCCGACGGCACCGTCGACTCGGTCACCGTGGTCGCGCCGACCGAGCACCTGAAGACGCAGTGGGCGCAGGCCGCCGCCCGGGTCGGAATCCAGCTCGACGCGAACTTCCGCAACTCCGACGTGCACACGTCCGCCGACTTCCACGGCGTCGCCATCACGTACGCGCAGGTCGGAATGGACCCGGGCGTGCACAGGCGGCGCGTCATGACCCGGTCCAGCCTGGTCGTCCTCGACGAGGTGCACCACGCCGGCGACGCGAAGACCTGGGGCGACGGCGTGCGCACCGCGTTCGGTCCGGCGGTCCGGCGGCTGGCGCTGACCGGCACGCCGTTCCGGTCCGACGACAACCCCATCCCCTTCGTCCGGTACGAGCGCGGCGGCGACGGCCTGCTGCGCTCCGCCGCCGACAGCACGTACGGCTACTCCGACGCGCTCGCCGACGGCGTCGTCCGCCCCGTCATGTTCCTCGCGTACTCCGGCGAGGCGCGCTGGCGCACCAGCGCCGGCGACGAGCTCGCCGTACGGCTCGGTGAGCCGCTGACCAAGGACCTCACCGCACAGGCGTGGCGTACCGCGCTGGACCCGCGGGGCGAGTGGATGCCGCAGGTGCTGCGCGCCGCCGACAACCGGCTCCGCGTCCTGCGCGCCGGGGGCATGACCGACGCCGGCGGCCTCGTCATCGCCACCGACCAGAACGCCGCCCGGTCGTACGCGAAGCTGCTGCACACCATCACCGGCGAGGCGCCCACCGTCGTCCTGTCCGACGACGACGGGGCGAGCGCGCGGATCGCCGAGTTCGCCGAGTCCGACGCGCGCTGGCTCATCGCCGTACGGATGGTCTCCGAGGGCGTCGACATCCCGCGCCTCGCCGTCGGCGTGTACGCCACCAGCGCGTCCACGCCGCTGTTCTTCGCCCAGGCCATCGGCCGGTTCGTCCGGGCCCGCCGCCCCGGCGAGACCGCCAACGTCTTCCTGCCCTCCGTCACCCCCCTCCTCGAACTCGCCAGCGCCATGGAAGCCGAACGCGACCACGTGCTCGGCGCGCCCAAGAAGGACGGCTGGGACGACGACGCGCTCGCCGAAGCCCAGCGCGCCGAGGACGCCGCCGGCGAACTCGAACGCGGCGTCGAACACCTCTCCGCCACCGCCGAACTCGACCAGGTCATCTACGACGGCACCTCGTTCGGCACCCCCATCGCCGCCGGTACTCCCGAGGAGGAGGAGTTCCTCGGCCTGCCCGGCCTGCTCACCCCCGACCAGGTGCAGACCCTGCTGTCCAAGCGCCAGGCCGAACAGCTCGCCCGGCAGAAGTCCCACTCGCCGAGCACCCCGCCGCCGCCGTCCGGACCCAACCGGGACATGACCACCGCCGAACGCCGGGTCACGCTGCGCCGCCAGCTCAACGCGCTCGTCGGCGCCGAGCACAACCGTACGGGCAAGCCGCACGGCCAGATCCACGCCGCACTCCGCCGCTCCTGCGGCGGCCCGCCGAGCGCCCAGGCCACCGTCGAACAGCTCGAAGAGCGCATAGCCACCATCCAGTCGTGGTAGCTGGCGCTGCGCCGCACCTGGGACGTCCGCTCGCGGCGTTGTCGTCGGGCCCGAGTGCTTGACGCACACGGACCCTCCTCCGCCTTGCGAGCGAACGCCCCAGGCACGGCTCGCTCCCGTCCCCACACATCACCGTGGAACCCGACCGAATCAGGGAAAACCCAGCCGGCCTCGGGCGCCCTCAGGCCGAGCGTGGGTCAGACGCGGCGTGGCAACCCCGGGGCCGGTGTCGTGGGGAAACCCGGCGGGGTATTGGAGGGCTTCCGGCCGATCCGGGTAACCGAACCCGACGGGGCGTGGGGCAGCAACCCGACGGGGCGTGGGGCAGCGTTGATCGCGTCGGGTGGGGGCTTTCGCCGGTTACGGGGTGGGCTCCGGTTCCGCTACGGGCGAACAAACGGAGGGGCCGGATACGGCGGAACGCCCCGACGGGGGTCGGGGCGTTCCGGATCGGTTATGGGGTTTGTCTGGTCTAGTTCTCGCTCATCAGCTGGGTGCCGCGCCAGGTCAGCTCCGGATCGACGGAGACATCCGTGGCGATCTTGACGAGCTGTTCGGCGTACTTGTTGGCGTGGTGGCCACAGAAGACCAGGTCACCGCCGCCCGCTACGGCAACGCGGAGCTTCGCCGCCGCGCTGCACCGGTCGCACTGCTCGCCTGCGGCCGGCGGCACCGCCGCTTCCGACGGCGGGGTCAGGGTCGGGGTCATACGCCTCCTCCTCTGCTCGTCACCGTGCTGCCGCGGATGCCCGACCGGCTGCCAGGCACTCTGTGCTGCACTGTCGTTGCTTCACACCATGCTCCAACACGGAAGCCAGCGACATCGTTCCCCGCCTCGCGGTGAAGGATCAATGTCACAGCCGACCGTGCCGCCAGACTGCCATGCCGGAGCGGTCTCCGTCGACTCCAACATCATCACAACCGGCCCGACCTGGTGCCGCCCGTGCTCGGGCACCCGGGCAGGTGAGCTGGCCGGGCGATGTCAGTCGAGGTAGTCCCGGAGGACCTGGGACCGGGACGGGTGCCGCAGCTTGGACATCGTCTTCGACTCGATCTGCCGGATGCGCTCGCGGGTCACCCCGTACACCTGGCCGATCTCGTCGAGCGTGCGCGGCTGGCCGTCGGTCAGCCCGAACCGCAGCCGTACGACGCCGGCCTCCCGCTCGGACAGCGTCTGGAGTACCTGCTGCAACTGGTCCTGGAGCAGGGAGAACGACACCGCGTCGACGGCGACGACGGCCTCGGAGTCCTCGATGAAGTCGCCGAGCTGGCTGTCGCCCTCGTCGCCGATGGTCTGGTCGAGCGAGATCGGCTCCCGCGCGTACTGCTGGATCTCCATGACCTTTTCGGGGGAGATGTCCATCTCCTTGGCCAACTCCTCCGGAGTCGGCTCGCGCCCGAGGTCCTGCAGCAGCTCACGCTGTATCCGGCCGAGCTTGTTGATCACCTCGACCATGTGCACCGGGATGCGGATCGTACGTGCCTGGTCGGCCATCGCCCGGGTGATCGCCTGCCGGATCCACCACGTCGCGTACGTCGAGAACTTGTAGCCCTTGGTGTAGTCGAACTTCTCGACCGCCCGGATCAGGCCGAGGTTGCCCTCCTGGATCAGGTCGAGGAACGCCATGCCGCGCCCCGTGTACCGCTTGGCGAGGCTCACCACGAGCCGCAGGTTCGCCTCCAGCAGGTGGTTCTTCGCGCGCTCGCCGTCGCGGTTCACCCAGCGCAGGTCGCGCAGCATCTGCGTGGCGATCTCCTGGATGCCGTCCTCGTTCTCGCGCAACCGCTCCGCCGCGTACAGCCCGGCCTCGATGCGCTTGGCGAGCTCGACCTCCTGCTCGGCGTTCAGCAGCGGGACCTTGCCGATCTGCTTCAGGTACGCCCGGACGGAGTCCGCGGAGGCCGTCAGCTCGGCGTCCTTACGGGCCTGCCGCAGCGCCTCGGAGTCCTCGTCGTCCCAGTCGAAGTCGGCGGCGCCGGGCTCGCCCTCGCCCTCCTCGCCGTCCTTCGCGGCCGCCTTGCCGTTCGCCGGCTTCCCGTTCGCGGTCGCGGTCTTGCCGTTCGCCGACCTGGTCGCCTTCTTCGCCGGGGCCTTCTTCGCAGCCCGTTTCGCGGCGGTCTTCGCAGCGGTGCCCGACTCGGGCTCCGGCGTGGCCGACTCGTCCGTGATGTCCGGCTCCGCGGGCGGCTTCGCCTTGCGCGCCGCGGCCTTGGCCGGTTTCGCCCGTGCCGGCACCTTCGCCGTACTGGCGCGCGAGGCCGGCGTGGTGGACCTGGCGGGACTCGTCGGCGGCGAGGGTGGCGTCGGTTCGTGCCCTTCCCACCCGGGGCCGGTGGCGTGGTGTGCGTCTGTCACGAACGACCTTCCCGAGGCGACGAGAATGCCCGGCCGGACCGGTCGGCACGACCGGGCACTGCGGTGCCCACGGCGTTGCGGGGCGTCACACGTGGGACAGGCGTGAATTGTAACGCTCGCCGGCCCGGTTCATCCTGTCCGCGCGACGGGGGCTGCCCCCGGTACGCCGCCGACCTGCCGATACGGTCGCATTCGGCAGTCTCGGCCGCGGACGGTCCGCGGCCTGCGGCGCCGCGCCCGCGTACCGCGGAGCGTGGGCCGCGAGTACCGGGAGGTGTCCGTGCCGGCGGATCCGCAAGAACTGCTCGACCTCGCGATCGACCTGACGGCCCGCGCCGGCCGGCTGGTCCGGCAGACCCGCGAGGAGGCGATCACCGAGGTCGACACCAAGAGCAGCTCCACCGACGTCGTGACGGCGGCGGACAAGGCGGCGGAGAAGCTCGTCGTGGACGGGCTGCTCGCCGCCCGCCCCGGCGACGCGGTACTCGGCGAGGAGAGCGGCAGCCACGACGCGCCGTCCGCCGAGGTGCGCTGGATCCTCGACCCCATCGACGGCACCGTCAACTACCTGTACGGGCTGCCCGCGTACGCGGTGTCGCTGGCGGCCGAGGTGGCCGGCGAGGTCGTCGCCGGGGTGGTGCGCAACCCGGTCAGCGGCGAGGTGTACACGGCGGTCCGGGGGCGCGGGGCGTACCGGGACGGCGTGCGGCTGACCGGGCCCCGGCGTACGGCGCTGGAACAGGCCCTCGTGGCCACCGGCTTCGCGTACGACCGGCAGCGGCGGGCACGGCAGGCCGCCGTACTGGCCGGGCTGCTGCCCCGGGTGCGGGACATCCGGCGGATCGGGGCCGCGGCGCTCGACCTGTGCTTCGCCGCCGAGGGCCGCCTGGACGCGTACTACGAGCGCGGCATCCAGCCGTGGGACCACGCCGCCGGAGCCCTCGTGGCGACCGAGGCGGGCCTGCGGGTCGGCGGCCTGCGCGGCGCACCGGCCGGCCGGGAGCTGGTCCTCGCGGCGCGGCCCGAGCTGTTCGACACCCTGCACGACCTGCTGGTCGAGCTGGGCATCGACGAGGTCTGAGAGGGCGTCGACGGGGTCTGATCAGCAGGTGCCGGGCGGCGGCGACGGCACACCGAGGGCGATCTCGGCCTGCTTCACCTCGGTGGGCCCGAGCACCTGGGTGAAGCCCTCGCCCAGCACCAGGTCGACGGTGTCGTCGTCCCGGTTCGGGTCGTACGCGGGCTTGGCACCCTGCACGTACGCCCGGACGAGCTGGGCGGCGCCCACCGCCTTGCGGCCGAACCGTACCTGTGCCGTGTCGTGCACCACGGCGCCGGTCGGGTCCTGCTTCACGGACTTGATCTTGAAGCCGACGCCGCGCATGCTCTTCGCGGTCGACTGGGCCAGCCCGGACCGGTCGGTGGAGTTGTAGACGTTGAGCGTGACGTCCTTCTCCTTGGGCACCGCCGTCGCGGCCGGCTTCGCGCCGGCCGCGCAGGTGCGCCCGCCGCTCGCCCGGGTGCCCTGGTCGTCGGAGACGAGCGTCCACACGACGACCACGGCCGCGGCGATCAGCAGCACGCCCACGATCGCGAGCGCCCGCACCCTGGACAGACTCATACCCGGTCCCATCGGGTGTGCACCCACACAAGCGACATCTGCGGCCTCCCCAGGGCGACGTGAACCGTCACCGCGCCATCCCCCGTACCCCCGAATGGCCCGCCGAGTCCTCCTCGCACGCGCCCTGCGGAGAGGTTAGCGTGTGCGGTCCGGTCGTACGCGTACCTGTCCGGCGCGGCGGACACCGTCGGGCCACTGGACACCTTAGTGTGTCGCCTCGATCACATCGGGAACAACGGACGGAGGCAGGACGTACATCAGTCCGAGAAGGAAGGTAAGGTTCCCGGCCCGGCGGGGTCGTTTCCTTCCAACGGGCTTCTGGGGAGGACCGAACGACCGGTCGCTCGTATCCGTGGGGGGAAGCGGGTGCGGTACGGGACTGCAACCGGTCCGCGCGGCGTTACACCGGGCGCAAGACAGAAAAACGGGAGAGTGAATACCGATGGCCACCGACTACGACGCCCCTCGGCGTGACGAGGTCGAACTGGGGGAGGACAGCCTCGAGGAGCTCAAGGCGCGTCGCACCGACGCGCAGTCGGGCAGCGTCGACGTGGACGAGACGGAGGTCGCAGAGGCCTTCGAACTGCCCGGCGCCGACCTCGCCGACGAGGAGCTGACCGTCAAGGTCCTGCCGATGCAGCAGGACGAGTTCCGCTGCTCGCGCTGCTTCCTGGTGCACCACCGCAGCCAGCTCGCCGCGCAGAAGGGCAACGAGCTGATCTGCCGGGAGTGCGCAGCCTGACGACCGACCGGCACCGGGGCCCGGCCCCGGTTCCCGGTCCGGCGTCGCCCGGTCCGCGACCGCTGGTACGTCCTGGTGCCCCGGTCGGATGCTGATCCGCATCCGGCCGGGGCACCATGGTGAGGGCGGCACGTCGGACGGAGGGACACATCGTGGCCAAGCGCACGAAGGGGGCGGACCACGCCGCACCCGACCCTTCCGTACCACCGGAGGGCGGTGCGGCGGGACGCGACCCCGCGTCCGTACCGGGCACGGGGCCGGTTGGCGACCCCGCAGACCCCGTCGACGACGGGCCGGCGGACGTGATCGACGGTGAGGTGCTCTCCGGCGAGCTGCTGTCGCGTGACGGCGGCCCGGTGGCGTCCGACGACCTCAGTCGTACGGTCGCGCGGCTGACCGAGGAGACGCTGGAGCCGGCCGAACGGCGCCGACTGCTGGGGCGTCTGGCCGGCCAGGCCGGGCGTACGGGATGGCGGTTGATGTCCCGGCCGCGCGGGGTGCTCCGGTGGATCACCGACGCCGTGATGGACGCCGCGCCGCACATCCCGATCCGGGACCTGGAGACGCTGCGCCGGCACTACCACGGGCTCGACGGCGACGCGCTGGCCGAGCGCCTGATCCGCAACGCGTCCCGGGTGACCGCGACGATCGGCGCCGCCGGTGGCGGGCTGAGCGCGATCGAGTGGGCCACCCCGCCGACCCTGCTGACCGCGCCGGTGCTGCTGTCCGCCGAGACGGTCGCCGTGGTCGCGGTCGAGATCAAGCTGCTCGGCGAGCTGCACGAGGTGTACCGGATGCCGGTGCGCGGCAACGCGACGCAGCGGGCCGCCGCGCTGGTGAGTTCGTGGGCGGGGCGTCGCGGGGTCAGCCTGACCACCGCCGGCCGCGGCCTGACCGCGTCGCTCGGCCTGGCCGCCCGGCGCGAGCTGCGCGACAAGCTGCTGCGCCGGTTCGGCCGCAACCTGACCACGCTGGGGCCGCTGCTGACCGGTGCCGCCGTCGGCGCCGAGCTGAACCGCCGGGCCACCCGCGCCGTCGGCCAGGAGATCCGCGCCGACCTGGCCCGGATCGCCCGCCAGCAGCTGCGCCAGCCGCCGCCCGGCATGCCAGTCCCGCCGCCGCAGCAGCCGTACCCGGGGGGCGTGCCGTACCCGGGGCCGCCGCCGTACCCGCCGCAGCAGCCGCCGCCGGGGCAGCCGTACCCGCCGTCGGGGCGGCCCGGTCCGTACCCGCCGCAGGGGCCGTATCCGCCGCCGCCCGGTCCGTACCCGGGGCCGCCGCGTCGGGGGCGCTGACCTGCCGGGGTCAGGCGGGCTGGTCGGCGGTGGCGCGCAGCGCGGCGACGAGCCGGTCCGGGTGGCGTGAGCTGAGGATCCAGTACGGGGTGGGGTCGTCGGGGTCGGCCAGCTCGACCCGCACCGCGCCGGCGATCCACGGCCGCTGCACCACGAACGCGAGCGGGTGCGCGTCGACGCCGAGCAGCCGCCGCTTGTCCGCTGCCGTCAGCTCGCGTACGTCCGCGACGACCGCGCGCGGCAGCCGGGCGTCGTCGACGAGCAGCTCGTCGGCGGTGACGGTGAGGCGAATCCGGCCGGCCCACCACAGCCCGCCGGCGGTCAGCGCGAGCACCACCACGTACGCCGGCCAGGCCGGGAACGTGCTCAGCGGCCCGTCGAACAGCGCGGCCAGCAGGACCCCGATGACCAGCCCGACCGGCCAGAACCACCAGGGCACCGCGTACCGTTCCGTGTACCGCCGGGGAGTGCTGTCATGCGTCACGCAAGCGAGCGTACGGGAGGGTCGGTCGTGGATGCCGAGGTCGCGGCGTCGGGGACGGTGGAGGTGCTGGTCCGCCGGCTGGACGACGGGCTGCCCGAGCCGTGCTACGCGCACCCCGGTGACGCGGGCGCCGACCTGGTCGCCGCCGAGGACGTCGAGCTCGCCCCGGGTACGCGGACGCTGGTCCGGACGGGCGTCGCGATCGCCCTCCCGGACGGGTACGTGGGGCTGGTGCACCCGCGTTCGGGGCTCGCGGCCCGGCTGGGTGTGACGGTGCTCAACGCACCGGGTACGGTCGACGCCGGTTACCGCGGAGAGATTCTGGTCAACCTGGTCAATCACGACCCGGACCGGCCGGCCAGGATCAGCCGGGGCGACCGCATCGCGCAGCTCGTCGTGCAACGGGTGGAACGGGCCCGGTTCCATGTGGTGGCCGAGCTGCCCGAGTCCCGCCGGGGCGCCGGCGGGCACGGTTCGACCGGCGGTTTCACCGTTCCGGCCGGGCTGATCGAGACGACGACGCTGGAGGGTTAGTGAGCCTGTTCCGACGGCGCAGGTCCGCGGAGGATTCCGCCGACCTGGCCGACGACGCCGAGCCCACCGTGGCCGACGACGCCGACGAGCCGGACGACGCCGAGGAGTCGGACGCGGCGGACGACGCCGCGGACGTCGACGACACCGACGACGCCGATGATTCCGACGAGGACGACGACGAGGCCGGCGAGCGGGCCGAGGCCGGGCCGTACGACGTGGACGACGCGCCGGACGACGACCTGGAGCGGCTCGACCTGGGCAGCCTGAAGATCCCGGCGATGCCCGGTGTCGAGGTGCAGATCCAGGCGAACGAGCAGGGCGAGATCGCCGCCGTGGCGCTGATCGCGGGCAACAGCGCGGTACAGGTCGGTGCGTTCGCGGCGCCGCGTACCGAGGGCATCTGGGACGAGGTGCGCGCCGAGCTGCGTACCGGTCTGACGGCCGAGGGCGGCAAGGTCCGCGAGGAGTCCGGGCCGTACGGGAGGGAGCTGGCGGGGCGCATCGCCACCCCCGACGGCCCGCAGGACGTGCGGTTCGTGGGCATCGACGGGCCGCGCTGGTTCGTCCGGGCGGTGTTCCACGGTGCGGTCGCGACCGACCGGTCCGCCGCGCCGCAGCTGATCGAGTGCCTGGAGAACATGCTGGTCGAGCGCGGCAAGGAGGCCATGCCGGTCCGGGAGCCGCTGCCGTTGCAGCTGCCGCCGGAGGCCGTCGCGCAGCAGCAGGCCGAGGCGGGGGACGCCGACGGCACGGACGGCTCGCAGGTCGACGGCGGGCGGTAGCCGGGTGCCTCCGCATACCGGGCCCGGTCACGCCGGGCCCACCCTTCCGCCGCAGGTCACGTACCCGCGGCGGATGTCCGTCGTGCCCCGGGGCACGACGGACACACCCGTACCGTCGACGCGCCGAAAACCCGGCGGCGGGGGAACGGTGCCGTCAGCCGGCGTCGGCGAGCGCGGCCAGGGCCGCCGTACCGAGCCGGCCCGGGTCCGCGGCGATCGCGGCCATCGGCAGTTCACGGTGACCGGCGTGGGGCAGCAGCCGGGCCCAGTCGCGGGCGATGCCGGCCGGATGCA
This sequence comes from Actinocatenispora rupis, assembly GCF_016861975.1. Classification (GTDB taxonomy): domain Bacteria; phylum Actinomycetota; class Actinomycetes; order Mycobacteriales; family Micromonosporaceae; genus Actinocatenispora; species Actinocatenispora rupis. Next base: position 95,216 of record NZ_BOMB01000021.1, read on the forward strand.
CCGGATCGTCGACGAACCCGACCACCCCCGCCGCGGTACGGATGCGCGCCAGTCCGGCCGCGTCCGGCGCCGCCGCCGACGCCGCGGCCAGCAGGGTGTCCACCAGCTCGTCCGGCCGGTACCGCGACCAACCGGACACCAGTTCGGCGCCCAGCCAGCCCGGCGTGTGCGCTCGGGTGCGGGCGAGCGTCGCGGCGAGCCCGTCCCGTCGTACGGCGAGGGCGCCGGCCCGGCTGAGCGCGGCGGCCGGGGTGTCGGCGCCGGGGCGGCCGAGCCACCCGGGCAGCGCGACGACCAGCCCCCGGATACCGGCACCGTACGGGTCAGCGGCCCGTACGGTCCCACGTCCGTTCTCCACCAGCCAGCGCGCGGCGAGATGCGCGCCGAGGCTGATCCCACCCACCAGCAGCGGCCGGTACCGCCGGACCGCGGCTCCGAGCTGCCCGTACCAGGCGGTCAGTGGATCCGGGCCGCGCGGCGGGTCGCCGGTGACCAGTGCGTACCCGGCGGCGGTCAGGGCGGGGCCGAAGGTGGCGGCCACGAAGTCCCCGGTCGAGGCCGTTCCGGGGAGAAGTACGGCGGCCGGTCGGCCGCGGATTCCGTCGACCGGGCACAGCGCCATGTCACGTCCGTTTCCGGTCATCTCGTCCCATCATTTCGTCGGACCCAGGGCGTACGCTTGCTGCACGGCGGCACGCCGGAGGAGGTGTCAGTACGGTCATGACGACCGGTCAACGGGAGTCGACCATCAAGCGATTCCTGCGTCGGCTCGCCGCGAGCGATGCCGAGCTGGAGGCGGAGGATCTCCAGCGGGAGAGCGCGGAGTCCGGCTGCACGCCGGCGCGGACCTGTGCTCGGGGGCAGCTCGTCACCGTCTCGGGACGGCTGCGTACGGTGGTCTACACGCCCCGGACGAACCTGCCGACCCTGGAGGCCGACCTGTTCGACGGGAGCGACGTGGTCACGCTGGTCTGGCTGGGCCGCCGGCACATCGCCGGCATCGAGCCGGGTCGGATGCTGACGGTCCGCGGCCGGGTCGCCGTCCGCGACGACCGCAAGGTCATCTACAACCCGTACTACGAGCTTGAGACGCCGAGGTGAGCGTGTGCCGACCGACGAGCGCGCCGGGTCCGCGCCGGCCGACGACCCACGGCTGGAGCCGCCGCTCGACCCGGCCCTCGACGGCGCGCTGAACGAGGCGCTCGACGACCTGGCCGTCGAGGCGCTGACCGGCGACCCGGCCGACGACCGTACCGGTGAGGTACCGGCGGAGGAGGGTGGTGGGGCCGGCGACGGTGAGCGGCCGGAGGCGACGTTCTCGGAGCAGATCGCCGACCAGCTCGGCGGCGTCCGCGGCGTGGTCGAGTCGTGTATCCCGGTGCTCGTGTTCATCGGTGTCAACATCGCGGTCTCGCTGCGTCCCGCGCTGATCGCCGCGGTGGCCGTGGCGGTGCTGATCGGCGCGTTCCGGCTGATCCGGCGCCAGCCCGTGCGGCACGCGGTGAACGGCCTGTTCGGCATCGCGCTGGGCGGCGTCATCGCCTGGAAGACCGGACACGCCAAGGACTTCTACCTCCCCGGCATCTTCATCGCCTTCGGCTACGCGGCGGCACTGCTCGTGTCGATGATCGCCCGACGCCCCCTCATCGGGTACGTCTGGGGTGTCGTCATGACGCGCGGGCGGCACACCTGGCGGGACAGCGCCGTACTGCTGCGCACGTTCCAGTGGCTGACGCTGCTGTGGGCCGGCTGCTTCGTACTGCGGGGCGCCGTCCAGGGCGCGCTCTACTACGCGGACCAGACCACGCTGCTCGGCGTGAGCCGGATCGCGCTGTCCTGGCCGCTGTACGTCGTGCAGCTCGCGGTCACGCTCTGGGCCGCCCGCCGCGCCGGCCGTCGCGAAGCCTGACCACGCCGAAGCCTGACCCCGCCTGACCCCGCTGGGCGGCGCCGGTCAGGGCTGCTTGACGGCGCCGAGGATGACCCGGCGTACCTCGGGCTCGACCTCGGGGACGCAGACGAACACCAGCTCGTCGCCGGCCTCGACCGGATCGTCGGGGCTGGGTACGAGGACCCGCTTGCCGCGCACGATGCTGACCAGCGCCGTGTCGTGCGGCAGCGGTACGTCCCGGACGGGCTTGCCGACGTGCGGGCCGCCGTCCGGCAGGGTGATCTCGACGAGGTTGGCCTGGCCCTGCCGGAAGCTCATCAGCCGCACCAGGTCGCCGACGCTGACGGCCTCCTCGACCAGTGCGGCCATCAGCCGCGGCTTGGAGACGGAGACGTCGACGCCCCACTGTTCGGTGAACAGCCACTCGTTCTCGGCGCGGTTGACGCGGGCGACGACCCGGTTCACCGCGAACTCGGTCTTGGCGAGCAGCGAGACCACCAGGTTGACCTTGTCGTCGCCGGTCGCGGCGACCACCACGTCGCAGGTGTCCAGCTCGGCGTCGGTGAGGCTGGAGACCTCGCAGGCGTCCGCGAGGACCCATTCGGCGTCGGGTACGCGCTCCGGGCGGATGGCCGTCGGTGCCCGCTCGATGAGCATCACCTGGTGGCCCTTGTCGATCAGTTCCTGGGCGATCGAACGTCCGACGTTGCCCGCGCCGGCGATGGCGACTCGCATGGCTTCTCCGTTCAGTGCGCGGCTTCCGCCGGGGCGGTACCCGCGACCCGGGCGACGGTCTCCTGCATGTCGTCGGTGACCAGGAAGAACACCTGGTCGCCGTCCTGCAGTACGGCGGACTTGGTCGGCAGGGTGCCGATCCCGAACCGCATCACGTACGCCACGCGGGCGCCGGTCGCCTCCTCCAGTGCACGTACCGGATGGGCGATCCAGCCCGGGTCGAGCGGCACCTCGACGACGGCGACGGAGTTCGTCGGGTCGCGCCACATCTCGACGTGGCCCTCCGGCAGCATGTGCCGCAGGATCCGGTCGGCGGTCCACCGCACGGTGGCGACCGTGGGGATGCCGAGCCGCTCGTACACCTCGGCGCGGCGCGGGTCGTAGATGCGGGCGACGACGTTGTTCACGCCGAACGTCTCGCGGGCGACCCGGGCGGCGATGATGTTCGAGTTGTCACCGGACGAGACGGCCGCGAACGCGTCGGCCCGTTCGATCCCGGACTCGACGAGCACCTGCTGGTCGAAACCGGTCCCGGTGATGGTGATGCCACCGAAGTCGTCACCGAGGCGCCGGAACGCGTCCGGGTTCTGGTCGATCACGGCGACCGAATGGCCGCGGGCCTCCAGGCTGTGCGCGAGGGTCGACCCGACCCGGCCACAGCCCATGATCACGACGTGCACTCGGCCTCCCGCGCTCGACCGCCTGGCGAATTCGAGTATCCGACATCGGTGGCCAGACGCGCCGGCCGCCTGCGCGACGGTACACGGCGGGCGCCCTCCGGGCCGGGACCGGCCCGCGCGGCACGGCCGGGGCGCGGGTCGTGACCGCGGATCGTAGGCTTTCGCTCGTGAAGTCTCCGACCTCGTTGCTGAAGCGGCTGGTGGTGGGGCGGCCGTTCCGCTCCGACCGGCTCCAGCACACCCTGCTGCCGAAGCGCATCGCGCTGCCGGTGTTCGCCTCCGACGCGCTGTCCTCGGTGGCGTACGCGCCGGACGAGATCCTGCTGACGCTGTCGGTGGCGGGCGGTGCCGCGGTCGTCTTCTCGCCGTGGATCGCGCTGGCGGTCGCCGTCGTCATGATCACCGTGGTGGCGAGCTACCGGCAGAACGTGCACGCCTATCCGTCCGGCGGCGGTGACTACGAGGTCACCACCGTGAACCTGGGCCGAAAGTTCGGCCTGGCGGTGGGCAGCGCGCTGATGGTCGACTACGTGCTGACCGTGGCCGTGTCGACCTCGTCCGGCATCGCGAACATCGGCTCGGCGATCCCGTTCATCTCCACGCACAAGGTGGTCATCGCGGTCGTCTGCGTACTCGTGCTGACCGCGGCGAACCTGCGCGGGCTGAAGGAGTCCGGCACCGCGTTCGCCATCCCGACGTACGCGTTCATGGTGGCGATCCTGGGCATGGTCGGCGTCGGCCTGTTCCGGATCTTCGTACTGGGGCAGGACGTCCGGGCGGAGAGCGCCGGGTTCGGCCTGAAGGCGGAGCACTCGTACACCGGGTTCGCGTTCTTCTTCCTGCTGTTGCGCGGGTTCTCGTCCGGGTCGGCGGCGCTGACCGGGGTCGAGGCGATCTCCAACGGGGTGCCCGCGTTCAAGAAGCCGAAGAGCCGGAACGCCGCGACCACGTTGCTGCTGCTCGGTGTCCTGGCGATCACGATGCTGGTCGGCATCGTCATGCTGTCCCGGCTGACCGGCGTGAAGATCGTGGACGACCCGGCCACCCAGCTGACCGGCGCGCCCGCGAACTACGAGCAGAAGACGGTGACGGCGCAGCTCGCGCACGCCGTGTTCGCCGGCTTCACCCCCGGCTTCTACGTGGTCGCCGCGGTCACCGCGATCATCCTGCTGCTGGCCGCGAACACCGCGTTCAACGGGTTCCCGGTGCTGGGGTCGATCCTGGCGCAGGACCGGTTCCTCCCGCGGCAGCTGCACACCCGCGGCGACCGCCTGGCGTACTCGAACGGGATCCTGTTCCTGGCGGCGTTCGCGATCGTGCTGATCGTGGCGTTCGAGGCCAACCCGACGCACCTGATCCAGCTGTACATCGTGGGCGTGTTCGTGTCGTTCACGCTGTCGCAGACGGGCATGCTGCGGCACTGGAACCGGCTGCTGCGCACCGAACGCGACCCGGCCGTACGGCGGCGGATGATCCGGTCCCGCGCGATCAACGGGTTCGGCGCCTGCCTGACCGCGATCGTGCTGGTGATCGTGCTGGTGACCAAGTTCCTGGCGGGCGCGTGGATCGCGATCGCCGCGATGGCCGTCATCTACGCGCTGATGGTCGGCATCCGCAAGCACTACGACCGGGTCGCGCGCGAACTCGTCCCGCCGGACGAGCGCGGCGTGCTGCCCGCCCGCAACCACGCCGTCGTCCTCGTCAGCCAGCTGCACCTGCCGACGCTGCGCGCCGTGCAGTACGCGCGGGCGACGCGGCCGGACACGCTGACCGCGGTGACCGTCAACGTCGACGAGGCCGACACCCGCCGCCTCCAGAACGAGTGGGAGGAAAGGGAACTGCCCGTCCCGCTCACCGTCATCGACTCGCCGTTCCGGGAGATCACCCGCCCGATCATCGGGTACGTGCAGAACCTGCGCCGCGCCTCGCCGCGCGACGTGGTCACCGTCTTCATCCCGGAGTACGTGGTGGGCAAGTGGTGGGAACACCTGCTGCACAACCAGTCCGCGCTCCGGATCAAGGCGCGGCTGCTGTTCGAGCCGGGCGTGATGGTGACGAGCGTGCCGTGGCAGCTCGCCTCCACCGAGAACAAGAACCTCACCCGGTACGACCGGCGGCTGAAGCGCGGCGTGGTCCGCGGACCGCAGCCCGGCGGTACCGACGGGACCGAGCCCGGCTCGGCCGACGACCTGGTGCTGCGCAAGTGACCGGCGCCGCCAGCCCCGACCGTGCGACCCCCGGCGAGCCCGGAAACGCCGCCGTACCAACGGATCGCGCGCCCGGCGACCACCCCGGTCGGGCCGGGGACGGTGCGGTTGAGCCGGATCGTGCCGCGGACCCCGAGCGGGCGCACGACGAGGCGACTGCCGGTCGGGCCGGGAACGGTGCGGTTGAGCCGGATCGTACGTCGGACGCCGGGCGTGGGACCGGCGGGCCGGTCGTGGGGGACGTGCTGCGGCTGGCGGTGGAACGGGTCGCGCACGGTGGGCACTGCGTGGCGCGGTACGAGGGGCGGGTCGTGTTCGTCCGGCACACGTTGCCGGGGGAGCGGGTCGACGCCCGCGTCACCGAGGTACGTTCCGGTTTCCTGCGCGCCGACACCGTCGAGGTCCTGACACCGGCGGCCGGCCGCGTCACGCCGCCGTGCCCGTACGCGGGGGACTGTGGGGGGTGCGACTGGCAGCACGCGGCGCCGGCGACGCAGCGCGAGCTGAAGGCGGTCACGGTCGCGGAGCTGCTCACCCGGCTGGGCCGGCTCGACCCGGCCGAGGTCGACGCGTTGGGCGTCACGGTCGAGGAGCTGCCCGGCGGTCCGCTCGACTGGCGCACCCGCGTCCGGTACGCGGTGGCCCGTGACGGCCGGCCCGGTCTGCGCGCACACCGTTCGCACCGGGTGGTGGCGGTGGACGCCTGCCCGATCGCCACCCCGGCGGTACGCGAGCTGCCGGTCACCGACCGCCGCTGGCACCCGCGTACGGAGCTGTCGGTGGTGAGTTCGTCGGCGGGTGACCCGGCCGTACTGGAGCACCGGTCGGTCCGCGGCCGCACCGTGACCCGCCGGGCGTACGGCGTGGGCGAGGTCGTCGAACGGGCGGTGGGGCGCGAGTTCCGGGTGCCGGCGGAGGCGTTCTGGCAGGTGCATCCGGCGGCGCCGGACACGCTGGCGGACGCGGCCCTGGACCTGCTGGCGCCGCGACCCGGCGAACGCTGCTGGGACCTGTACGGCGGGGTCGGCCTGTTCAGCGCCGCGCTCGCCGCAGCGGTCGGCCCGGACGGCGCGGTCACCCTGGTCGAGTCCGGACGCTCCGCGGTCGCCGCCGCGGCGCACAACCTGGGCGACCTGCCGGCCGTGCGTACCGTGGCGGGGCGGGTCGAACGGGTACTGCCGACCCTCGGCGACGTCGACGTGGTGCTGCTGGACCCGCCGCGGTCCGGCGCCGGCCGGGAGGTCGTCACCGCGCTCGCCGGCGCCGCGCCGCGCGCGATCTGTTACGTGGCATGCGATCCGGCCGCGCTCGCCCGCGACGCCGGCACGTTCGCCGGGCTCGGGTGGCGGCTGACGACGCTGCGCGCGTTCGACGCGTTCCCGATGACGCAGCACGTCGAGTGCGTCGCGCTGTTCACCCCGGCGGACTGAGGCGTGCCCCGGACCCGCGCCGAACGCCGCCGCGACACCCTGCACCTGCTGGAGACCACCGTCGACGCGTGGGTGGCGACCGCCGACGGCGAGCCGTACCTGGTGCCCCTGTCGTACCGGTGGGACGGCTCGACGCTGCTGCTCGCCACCGGCGCCGACACACCGACCGCCCGGAACCTCACCGCCACCGGCGAGGTACGCCTCGGGCTCGGCGCGACGCGCGACGTCGTCCTCGTCGACGGCACCATCGACGTACTGGCGGCGGCCGACCTGCCACCCGGCGAGCTCGACGCGTTCGCCGCGGCGACCGGCTTCGACCCGCGCCGGATCACCACGCCCTACCGGTACTTCCGGGTCCGGCCGCGGCGGATCCGGGCGTGGCGCGAGTCGCCCGTGGAGGCCCGCCAGGACCTGATGCGCGACGGCCACTGGATCCCGGACTGACCGACCGCCGACGGGCGACGAGCCCGCGCAGGTCGGCTGCTGGGCACGAGGCGGGCGTCGCCGGCGCCGCCGGACACCCGACGGGCGACAGCGGTACGGGAGGCCGGACGAGTCGGCGGGCGGGGCGCCGGTTCACCGCATAGGCTGGCGAACCGTGACGGACTGGATGTCGCTGCTGCCGGAGCCGCTCGCGCCGGGACTGACCGAGGAGTACCTGGACGAGGTCGAGTCCCGGTACGGGTTCCGCTTCGCCGCCGACCACCGCGAGATGCTGGCGGCCGCGCTGCCGGTCGGCCCGGGGTTCCCGGACTGGCGCACCGACTCCGACGACCTGCGGCGGCGGCTCGTCGCCCCGGCCGACGGCGTGCTGTTCGACGTCGAGCACAACGCCTTCTGGTACGACGGCTGGGGTGCGCGGCCGTCCGGGGACGCGGCGGCGCGGGCGGTGGCGGTGGAGCGGCTGGCGGCGGCCCCGCCCCTGGTCCCCGTGTACGGCCACCGGTACCTGCCGGGCACCGGTGGCGGGGCCGGTCATCCCGTGCTGTCGGTGCACCAGACGGACATCGTCGTGTACGGCGCGGACCTGCCCCGCTACCTGCGGGCCGAGTTCGGCGCCGGTACGGGCGCGGACCTGACGGCGGGCGCGGTGTGCACCGTACCGTTCTGGTCCGACCTGGTGTCCTGAGTCAGGCGGCGGCGGCGCGCAGCGGCAGCCGGAGCCGGATCCCCTCGCCGCGCAGCGAGCGCCGGAACCACAGCAGCGACACCACGATCGCCAGCGCGATCAGCGCGTACGACACGGCGGTGCCGACGAGCAGGTACGAGCCGAGGCTTGCGTTCGCGAGCATCCACAGCGTGAGCGCGCCGCTGGCCAGGAACACCGACGACCACAGCACGGACACCCGGTGGAAGAACCGCTTCACCCGCGGGTTGCCGGTCAGCGCGGGCGGGAAGACGCAGAAGTCCCCGGCGAGCTTCGCGATCAGCGACCGCCGGAACGGCAGCAGCGCCACGAACGCCAGCCCGATCACGAAGTCCTGTAGTGACGGGGACAGGAAGTACAGGAAGACGCTGCCGGTGGCGAACCCGACGGCGGTGCGGACCACGAGCAGACCGGTCATCAGCGCCAGTACGGTCGGGATGGGTCGGCGGGTCACGGCGCGCCAGCCCAGCGCGGCCAGCGACCAGCCGAGCGCGGCGAACAGCGCACCGTGCAGCCCGGCGAACGTCATCGCCAGGTAGAACAACCCGAGCGGGATGAGCGTGGCCTCCAGCAGGTGCTTCACGCCGTGGCGCAGGTGTACGCCCAGCGCGGGCAGGTGGATGGTGGTGTGCTCGGACATGCGCGGGACTGGCCCCTCTCGGATCCGCGGGCCCCGGACGCTCGCGGGCGGCCGGCCGTCGTCGGGGTCTGCCCGTAGGGGTTCACCCGGTGTTGCCGCAGGGTAGCCGATGTGCGCCCGGTCGGGCCAGCTCGGCGGCGGTCAGCGGGCCCGGAGCCGCAGCGGGCCCGTGCCGTCGACCACCAGGTACGACAGGTCGGGCAGGACGAGGTCGGCCTTCAGCTCGTCCGCCCGGTGCGTACTGACCACGCCGAGGGTGCCGGCGCCGGCGGCCCGGGCGGCGGTCAGCCCGGCCGGCGCGTCCTCCACCACCACGCACCGCTCCGGCGGTACGCCCAGCAGCGCCGCACCCGCCAGGTACGGCTCCGGGTCGGGCTTGCCGCGGCGGACGTCGTCCGCGGTCACGAAGCGCTCCGGTACGAGCAGGCCGGCGGCCCGGATCCGTTTGGTGGCAAGGGATCGGACGCCCGAGGTGACGATCGTCCAGCGGTCGGCGGGCAGCTCGGCGAGCAGTCGCGCGGCCCCCGGCAGCGGTACGACACCGTCGACGTCGGCCAGCTCCAGCTCCTCGATCCGCCGGACCGCGCCGGCCACCCGCTCGGCGGGCAGCAGGTCGGCGACGAGTTCCGCCGCGGTACGCCCGTGCGCGTGCACGGACCGGAACTGCGCCTCCGTCACCCCGTGCTCCACGGCCCAGCGGGTCCAGGCGCGTACGACCGCGGGGGTCGAGTCCACGAGGGTGCCGTCGAGGTCGAACAGGAGGGCGTCGGCGGTGAGATCCACGGCGTCAACGCTACCGACGCGTACCGGGGGATCCGGGGTGCCGGGGGCGTGAGGTGCCGCACCGGGCCGGGGCGCGGGCTGGATTCGCCTCTTGACGGATGTATGTAGCGGTGGAGCACCATAGCTTCGGTTCTTGTAGACAAGCCCGACACCGAACGCCCCGCGCACCGCACCCGGTGTCGCGGCCAGGGAGGAGAACGAGCGGATGCCTGCCTCCGACGGACACCCGCCCGGATCGCAGCCGTCGCTGCACCGGGCGAACGTGACCCGCGTCCTGCGGGCGGTCCGGGCCGCCGGCACCCTCAGCCAGGCCGAGATCTCCCGCCGTACCGGGCTGTCCGCGGCGACGGTGTCGAACATCGTGCACGAACTCGCCGACTCCGGCCCGGTCGAGGTGGAGACCGCGTCGGTCGGCGGCCGGCGGATCCGCCGCGTCACGCTCAGCCGTTCCGCCGGCGCGGTGGTCGGCGTCGACTTCGGCCACTCCCACCTGCGGGTCGCGATCGGCGACCTCTCCCACCGGGTACTCGCGGCCGACCGCGAGCCGGTCGACGTGGACGCCTCGGCCGAGGAGTGCCTGGCCCGCGCCGAGCACATGATCGGCGTACTGCTCGCCGAGAGCGACGTCGAACGCGACCGGGTACTCGCCGTCGGCCTCGGCGTACCGGGGCCGATCGACGTGGAGACCGGCGAGATCGGCTCCAGCGCGCTACTGCCCGGCTGGGTCGGCGTACGCCCGCGCGAAGCTCTCGCGCAACGCCTCGACCTGCCCGTACACGCGGACAACGACGCGAATCTCGGTGCGCTCGGCGAGCTGGTCTTCGGCGCCGGCCGCGACCAGGGCGACCTCGTGTACCTGAAGGTCTCGACCGGGGTGGGCGCCGGGCTGGTGCTGGGCGGGCGGATCTACCACGGCGCCGGCGGTACGGCGGGGGAGATCGGGCACATCACGCTGGACGAGTCGGGCGCGGTGTGCCGGTGCGGCAACCGCGGCTGCCTGGAGACGCACGCGAACGCGAAGTACCTGCTGTCGTTGCTGGCGGACGCGCACGGTCCGGACCTGACGGTGGCCGGGGTGGTGGAGCTGGCCGAGGCCGGCGACCCGGGCTGCCGGCGGGTGCTCGCGGACATCGGGCGGCACCTGGGGATCGGCGTGGCGAGCCTGTGCAACCTGCTCAACCCGCGTACCGCGATCATCGGCGGTGACCTGGCGGGCGCGGGCGACCTGCTGATCGGACCGCTGCGCGAGTCGGTCGCCCGGTACGCGATCCCGAGCGCGGCGCGCCAGTTGCGTGTCGTACCGGGGACGCTGGGCGACCGGGCCGAGGTGCTGGGGGCGCTGGCGCTCGCCATGTCCGAAACGGACCACGCGGTCGTCGGCTGAGCGGCATCATGAACTGTCCGTACGCGGATCATGGCGTGGGGTCGGCGTGTCGGGTTCGAAACGCCGGTCCTTTGTGCACTTCATGATCACCGGGTGATGGGACCGTTCGGTTCGGGAAGATAACGAATGGGCCTGGTTTGGGCGCGAAGCATCTTCACTTATTGACGGTGTTTCGACATGGAGGTTGACTGTCGTGAACCTGGCCGCGCCAGTGCGGCCTGTGTCAGGGAGGTTTCGAGCACGTGAGGACTTACTTGCGTCGCGGGCTCGCCGTCGCCGCTGTCGCCGTGATCGCCGTGGGCGTGTCGGCCTGTGGGAAGGCGAAGCAGTCCGGCGGTAGTGACAATTCCGGCAAGGGCGTGAGCGCCAGCCAGGGCTTCAAGATCGGGATCCTGCTCCCGGAGAGCAAGACGGCACGGTACGAGAAGTTCGACCGGCCGTACCTGGAGCAGGACATCAAGAAGCTCTGTCCGAAGTGCACCATCGAGTACCGGAACGCCAACCAGAACGCGGACACCCAGCGCCAGCAGGTGGACTCGGTGCTGGCCGCCGGCGTCAAGGTGCTCATCCTCGACTCGGTCAACTACAAGTCGATCCAGCCCTCGGTGGCGAAGGCCAAGGCCCAGGGCGTCCCGGTCGTGGCGTACGACCGGCTCGCGACCGGCCCGATCGCCGGGTACTCGTCGTTCGACAACGAGAAGATCGGCGAGCTGCAGGGCACCGCGTTCCTGAAGGCGATCTCCGCCAAGGGCAGCCCGAAGCGCGGCAAGGTGATCCTGGTGAACGGGTCGCCCGACGACCCGAACGCGCCCGACTTCAAGAAGGGCATGCACAAGATCCTGGACGGCAAGGTCAACGTCGGCGCCGAGTACGACACGACGGACTGGAGCCCGGACGGTGCCCGGCAGGAGGTCGGCGGCGCGATCAGCAAGATCGGCGCGAAGAACGTGATCGGTGTGTACGCCGCGAACGACGGCATGGCCGGTGGCGCGATCGCCGCGCTGAAGTCCGCCGGCGTCAGCCCGCTCGTACCGGTGACGGGGCAGGACGCCGAGCTGGCGGGTCTGCAGCGCATCCTCGCGGGCGAGCAGTACGCGACGATCTACAAGTCGATCAAGCCGCAGGCGCAGGCCGCCGCGGAGATGGCCGTGGCGTTCGCGCAGGGCAAGAAGTGGACCAACGGCAGCGACACCGTCAACAACGGCACGGTCAGCGTGCCGGCGAAGATCGTCCCGGCGACCACGGTCACCAAGGACAACATCGAGTCGACGGTCGTCGCCGACGGGTACTGGAAGGCGTCCGAGATCTGCACGCCGGCGTTCGCCAAGGACTGCGCGGCGGCGGGCGTCAAGTAGGCGGTGGTCGCGGGCGGGGCCGCAGCGGTCCCGCTCCGCGGCGCCGTACGGCGTGACCTGGCGGTCCACAGTGGACCGTCCGAAGTGGACGTACCGGGTTCCGGTGCCGTGGTCCGGCGCCGGGGCCCACTTGCTCCGACGGGAGTGGTGAGAGGTGACAGGCCAAGCTGCCCGGACCGATCCACCGGTACTGGCGCTGCGCGGGGTGTCGAAACGGTTCGGCGCGGTACAGGCGCTCACGGCGGTGGACCTGGAGGTACACGCCGGTGAGGTCGTCGCGCTGGTGGGTGACAACGGTGCCGGCAAGTCGACGCTGGTGAAGGCGATCTCCGGGGTCACCACCGCGGACGAGGGCGCCATCGAGTTCGAGGGCAGGCCGGTGCACATCGGCAGGCCGCACGACGCGCAGGCGCTCGGCATCGCGACCGTCTACCAGGACCTCGCGCTAGCCGACAACCTGGACGTGGTGGGAAACCTGTTCCTGGGCCGGGAGGTCCGGCGGTTCGGCGTACTCGACGAGGTCGAGATGGAACGCCGGTCGCGGGAGCTGCTCGACACGCTGTCGATCAAGATCCCGAGCGTACGGATCCCGGTCGCGTCGCTGTCCGGCGGTCAGCGGCAGACGGTGGCGATCTCCCGGTCGCTGCTCGGCGACCCGAAGATCGTGATCCTGGACGAGCCGACCGCCGCGCTCGGCGTCGAGCAGACCGCCCAGGTACTCGACCTGGTCGAGCGGCTGCGCGACCGCGGTCTCGGCGTGATCCTGATCAGCCACAACATGGCCGACGTACGCGCGGTCGCGGACCGGGTGGCGGTGCTGCGGCTGGGTCGTAACAACGGGTTCTTCGACGGCCGGGGGACCAGCCAGGAGGAGATCATCTCGGCGATCACCGGCGCCACGGACAACGCGGTGACCCGCCGCGCCGCCCGCAGCGCCGAACCGGGCGCGGCCGACGCCGACCCGGTGGCCGCGGAGACCAGCGGGACGGAGGAGGGCCAGTGACCGCCACCCGAGACGGCGCACCGCAGCCGGCGGTGGTCGTGACCGACCCGCGGCTGGTGGTCCAGCAGCGCGGCCTCTCCGGGTACCTGAGCGAGACGTGGCGGCGGATCCGCGGCGGCGAGCTCGGGTCGATCCCGGTCGTGATCGGCCTGATCATCATCTGGGCGATCTTCCAGACGATGAACTCGGGCTTCCTCGCACCCGGGTACCTGAGCCAGATCAGCGTCGACATCGTCGCCACCGGCATGATGGCGACGGGCATCGTGTTCGTGCTGCTGCTCGGCGAAATCGACCTGTCGATCGGGTCGGTGTCGGGCGCGTGCGCGGCGATCCTCGCGGTCGCCAACCAGCGCTGGGGTTTCAGCGAGTGGGAGTCCATCCTGATGGCCGTGGTGGTGGGCCTCGCGATGGGTCTGATCCACGGGTTCTTCTTCGCGAAGATCGGCGTACCGGCGTTCATCGTGACGCTGGCCGGTCTGCTCGGCTGGCTGGGCTTCATGCTGTGGGTGCTCGGCTCGACCGGGTCGTACAACCTGTCCAACACCGACGGGCTGATCGACCGGCTGACCGGCACCTACTTCGCGGAGACCTTCTGGGCGTACGGGTTGGCCGGGGTGGTCACCGTCGGATACCTGGCGGTGTGCCTGTACGGGTGGCGCCGCCGGGTGAAGGCGGGCATCCCGACCCGGCGGCCGGTGGAGATCATCGTCCGGTCGGTACTGCTCGGCGTGGTGCTGTTCGGCATCGCCGTGGTGTTCAACCAGGCCCGCGGCCTGCCGCTGGCGCCGGTCATCTTCCTGGTGTTCGTGGTCGGGCTGGACTTCGTGCTGCGGCACACCAGCTACGGCCGCAAGGTGTTCGCGGTCGGCGGGAACGTCGAGGCCGCGCGCCGTGCCGGCATCAACGTGACGGCGATCCGGATCAGCGTGTTCGCGATCTCCGGCACGATGGCGGCGATCGGCGGCGTCTTCTTCGCCTCGGTCAACCAGAACATCACCAAGTCCGGTACCGGGCAGGACATCCTGATGGACGCGATCGCCGCGGCCGTCATCGGTGGTACGAGCCTGTTCGGTGGGCGGGGCAGCACGTACTCGGCGCTGCTCGGTGTGCTGGTCATCCAGTCGATCGCGGCGGGCATGAACCTGGTCGGCATCACCGACTACGCGCAGTACATGGTGACGGGTGTGGTTCTGCTGGCGGCCGTGGTGATCGACTCGATCTCCCGGCGCAGCCAGCGCGCGTCCGGCCGAGCCTGAGGTACTCCGGAGCGGCGCGTCGACCTGCGTCGGCGCGCCGCTTCACCGTCTCCTGATGTCCCTTACCAGCTTTTTGCCCGCCGTGGCACAAACGAGGGATCTGCATGCTTTGCCGGTGACGGTACGTTTCCGGCAGCGCCAGATCGGCGGACGGAAACACAGAGGGGGACGAAGCGGTGAGTGACTACGAGGAGAACGGCGTCGACTACTCGGTGAGCGAGGACTCCAGCGGGGAGTACCACGTGGAGGGTAGCGACGGCAGCTCCTACACCGTGGACCAGAACTCCGAGGGTGGGTACTCGGTCGAGGGCCACGACGCCAGCGGGGACTACGTCGCCGGCGACACCGACAGCAGCGGCAACGTGGTCGACGCCGGTTCCGCGCACGAGAACGCCGACGGCAGCTACGACGTGAACGCGCAGGACCAGTACGGGGACCAGGCGAGCGAGCACGTCGACGCGAACGGCAACGTCACCAGCGCGTCGGAGTACGACTCGTCGACGGGGACGTACAGCGAGGCGGACTCGAACGGCGACGGCACCTACAACTACAGCAGCAACTGACGCGTACCGGACGGTGGTCGGCATCGCGCCGGCCACCGTCCGTCGTCACACCAGGTGGCAGGCGACCGCGCGGTCACCGCGCACCGTGAGTACCGGTTCGTCGGTACGGCAGGCGTCCTCGGCGATCGGGCAGCGCGGGTGGAAGCGGCAGCCGGACGGCGGTGCGGCCGGGTCGGGCACCTCGCCGCGCAACGTACGGTGGGCGCGGCCGGACTCGACCGCGGGGTCCGCGACCGGCACCGCGTCGTGCAGCGACCGGGTGTACGGATGAAGCGGCTCGTCGGAGACGTCGCGCCAGCCGCCCGTCTCCACGATCTTTCCCAGGTACATCACGGCGATGCGGTCGCACAGGTGCCGCACCATGCCCAGGTCGTGCGAGATGAACACGTACGTCAGGCCGAGCGAGGCGCGCAGCGACGCGAGCAGGTTCATCACCTCGGCACGTACCGAGACGTCGAGCGCGGAGACCGGCTCGTCCAGGACGAGGACGCGGGGTTCGACGGCGAGGGCGCGGGCGATGCCGACCCGCTGGCGCTGTCCGCCGGACAGCTGGTGCGGGTACCGGTCGGCGACGGATCCGGGCAGCCCCACCATGTCCAGCAGGTCGGCGACCCGGCCGGCGACCGTCCCGCCCCGCGCCAGCCTGTGTACGGTCAGCACCTCGGCGAGGGTCGCCGCGATCCGGCGCCGCGGGTTCAGCGACGCGTACGGGTCCTGGAACACGAGCTGGATCGTCCGGCGCAGCTGGCGCAGGTGCGGTCCGCGGGCCGTACGCACGTCGATGCCGCCGACGCTGAGGGCCCCGCCGTCCGCGCGTTCCAGGGCGACGAGCAGCTTCGCGGTGGTGGACTTGCCGCAGCCGGACTCGCCGACCAGGCCGAGCGTCTCGCCCTCGGCCACCGAGAACGTCACGCCGTCGACCGCGCGTACGACGCCGTCACCGGTCCGGTAGTGCCGGACCAGGTCGGTCACCTCGATCATGCTGGCTCCTCCATCGCGTCGCCGCGCACGCCCCACCGCTCCCGGGGTACGAAACAGGCGGTGTCGGAACCGCCGCGGTGCACCGGCTCGGGTTCGCCGGTGGCGCACCGGTCCTCGCGGTACGCGCAGCGCGGCTCGAACGGGCAGCCGGCCGGCAGCGCGGCCAGATCCGGTGGTGCGCCGCCGATCTGGGGCAGCGGTCCGCGTTCGGTGTCGGTCGGCGACGGGATCGACGCGAGCAGGGCCGCCGAGTACGGGTGCTGCGGGGCTGCGAACAGCTCGCGGGTGCCGGCCTGTTCGGCGACGCGGCCGGCGTACATGACGGCGACGCGGGCCGCGATCCGTGCCACCACACCGAGATCGTGCGTGATCCACAGGACGGCGAGGTCGTGCTCGGTACGCAGTTCGTCGACGAGGGCGAGGATCTGCTGCTGGATCGTCACGTCGAGCGCGGTCGTCGGCTCGTCCGCGATGAGTACGCGGGGGCGGAGGGCGAGCGCGCTGGCGATGACGACCCGCTGCCGCTGCCCGCCGGACAGCCGGTGCGGGTAGCTGCGCGCGATGCGGTCCGGCTTCGGCAGCCCGACCTCCTCGATCGCAGCCAGGGTGCGCCGTTTGGCCTCCGGGCCGCGGATCCCGTGCGCCCGCAGGCCCTCGGCGATCTGCGCGCCGACGGTCATCAGCGGGTTCAGCGCCGTCATCGGGTCCTGGTAGATCATCGCGACGGTACTGCCGCGCCGGGTGCGGCGGTCGCGTTCGCGCAGCGCCACCAGATCCTCGCCGTCGACGAGGATCCGGCCGGACGTGACGCGGGCGCCCTCCGGCAGCAGCCCGAGTACGGACAGGGCGGTGAAGCTCTTGCCGCTGCCCGATTCGCCGACCAGGCCGACGATCTCGCCGGCGTCCACGTCGAGCGAGACCCCGCGTACGACGGGGAGGTCCCGGCCGCGCGAGCGTACGACGGTGTGCAGGTCCTCGATCCGGAGTACCGTCATCGGTCCGCCACCGGCGTGGTGCGGCAGGCGTCCATGGGTCAGGACCTCCTCGGGTCGAGGGCGTTGCGGAGGCCGTCGCCGACCATGTTCAGGCCGACCACGGCGACGACCACGGCGAGGGCGGGGAACAGCAGCGTCCACCACGCGTCGGGGAAGAAGTTCCGGGCGTCGGAGACCATCAGGCCGAGCGACGGGCTGGGCGGCTGGGTACCGAGGCCGAGGAACGACAGGCCGGCCTCGGTGAGGATCGCCCACGACAGCGCCAACGCCACCTGTACGGCGATCGGCGCGCCCACGTTCGGCAGCACGTGCCGGAACAGCAGGCGGCTGCGCGAGAACCCGAGCACCCGCCCCGCCTTCACGTACTCGGACTCGCGGACGGTCAGCACCGGTCCGCGCGCGACCCGTACGAAGATGGGGGTGTAGACGACGGCGATGGCGATCGCGGTGTTGAACCAGCCGTGGCCGAGCGCGGCGACCAGGGCGAGCGCCAGCAGCGTCGCCGGGAACGCGAAGAGCACGTCGGTGCAGCGGCCGACGACCGCGTCGAGTACGCCGCCGGCGAAGCCGGACAGTACGCCGAGCAGGCCGCCGACGATCGTCGCCATCCCGACCGACACGAGCGCGACGCGCAGCGAGGCGAAGACGCCGGCCGCGACCCGCGCCGCGATGTCCCGGCCGAACTGGTCGGTACCGAGCCAGTGCGCGCCGGACGGGCCGGCGAGCTGGCCGGTCCTGTTCTGTGCCAACGGATCCTGGCCCAGGTGCACCAGGGACACGACGGCGACGACGACGAGCAGCCCGACGAGTACGACGCCGATCAGGCCGTTGCGGTCGGCGACGATCCGCCGCGGCAGCGAGGGCTGACCGGCGGTACGCGGTGCCGGCGCGACGAGGGTCGCGGCGCGCGTCATGCCCGCCTCCCTTCGCTTCGGGTACGCGGGTCGAGCAGCCGGTAGACGACGTCGACGCCGAAGTTGACGACCACGAACGCGGCGGCCACGAGCAGCGTGACGCCCTGCACGATCGCGTAGTCCTGGTGCAGGATCCCGTCCAGCAGCAGCCGTCCGAGGCCGGGCAGCGCGAACACCTGCTCCACCACGAGCGTGCCGCCGAGCAGGTACCCGAACTGGATGCCGACCATGGTGACGATCGGGATGCCGGCGTTGTGCAGGATGTGCCGGAACCGTACGCGGGCCTCGGTGACGCCCTTGCCGCGCGCGGTACGGACGAAGTCCGACCCGGCCGCCTCCAGGTACGCCGAGCGCGTGGTGCGCATGACCGTCGCCGCGAGGCCGATGGCGAGAACCAGTGCGGGGTAGAGCATCTGGCGCAGGTTCCCGCCGAACGAGTCGCCGATCGACACGTACGTCCCGGCGCTCGGGGTGTACGCGAACGCGGACGCCAGCCACGCCACGGTCACCGTCGCCACCACGAACTCCGGTACGGCGAGCCCGAGCAGCCCGACGCCCTGGACCGACAGGTCCCGTACGGCGCCGGGGCGGCTCGCGGCGAGCATGCCGAACAGCACGCCGACCGGTACCGCGATGACCATCGCGAGGACGGCCAGTTCCAGGGTGACCGGCAGCGCGTCGCCGATCAGGTGCGTCACCGGTACGCCGGTGTCCATGGAGACGCCGAGGTCGCCGTGCAGCAACCCGCCGAACCAGCGGAAGAACTGCGTCACCGGCGAGGAGTCCAGCCCGTAGAAGTGGCGCAGTGCCGCGCGCTGGTCGGCGGTGAGGGTGGCCGCCTGGGTACCGAGCTTGGCGGTGATGGTGTCGCCGGGCAGGGCCCGGAGTACGACGAACACCACCACCGCCACGCCCACCAGGGTGCCGAGCATGCCGGCCACCCGGCCGAGCAGGTACCGCAGGCTCATGCGAGGCCCGCGACGCGCAGGTTCTCCAGCGAGTCGGACGGGGTGGCGGTGAACCCGGTCAGGCCCGTCGACTCCAGGTAGTACGTCTGGTTGCGGAACAGCCAGACCCACGGCGAGTCGTCGTTCAGCTGCTTGGACAGGTCACCGAACACCTGCTCGCGGGTGGCCTCGTCGGTGGTGCCGTTCGCCTTGCGCAGCAAGGAATCCAGCTTCGGGTCGGCCAGGCCGGCGGGCACCTTCAGGCTGCCGTCGCTCGTGAAGTACCGGTTGTACTGGAGGTACGGGTCGGTGCTGCCGCCGTTGAGCGCGACGGCCGCGTCGAAGTTCGCCTTGGACCAGTTCGGCACGTACACGTTGGTCTGCTGGCGGTCCAGGTCGAGCGTGACGCCGATCTTGCCGAGCTGCGACTGGAGCACCTGCGCGAGGTTCGTCGACGTCGAGTACTGCCCGGTCATCACGATCGTCTTGAGGTGGAATCCCTTGGCGTACCCGGCCTTCGCGAGCATCGCCTTCGCGCCGGCGGTGTCCCCGGCGGTGCAGCCGAGCCCGGCGTTCGCGTCGAACTGGTACGCGGGGCTCACGATCGGCCCGGTCTCCTTCGCCTGTCCGAAGTAGACGGTGTCGATGGCGTCCTTGCGGTTGACGGCGCAGGCGATCGCCTGGCGCACCTTCTTGTCCTTGAGCGGGCCGCGGCGACCGTTGAGCTGGAGTACGTGGTAGTCCAGGGTCGGGTTGGCGACCAGCTTCATCTTCTTGTTGGTCGACAACTGCTTGGTGAGCGCCGGGTCGCTGACGATGCCGAGGCTGAAGCTGCCGGCCTTCATGCCGGACACGATCGACGCCTCGTCCGGGATCACCCGGAACTGCACGCCCGCGTTCTTCGGCTTGCCGTTCCAGTAGTGGGTGTTCGCGGCGAGGTCGAGTTCCTGGCCCTGCTTCCACGACTTCCACGAGTACGGGCCGGTGCCGTCCGGCTTCTTGTCGACGGTGCCGGCCTTGATGTCCTTGGCCGACAGGATCGACGTCCCCGTGTACGACAGCGCGGTCAGCAGCGACGCGTCCGGCCGGGTGAGGTTCAGCTTCAGCGTCCGCGGGTCGGGCGCGTCGACGGCCGACACGTTCGCCAGGTACGAGCGGGCCACCGACGCGGTCTTCGGGTCGATGATCCGGTCCAGGCTGGCCTTCGCGTCCGCGGAGGTGAACGTCTGTCCATTGTGGAACTTCACGCCGTCCCGCAGGGTGAACGTGAGACTCCTGCCGCCGTCGCCCACCGTCCACTTCGTGGCGAGACCGGGCACCAGCTTGCCGTTCGCGTCGACCTGCACCAACCTGTCGTACACAAGCGCGAGCGTCTGGTTGGTGGCGAATGCGGTGGCGCGGGCCGGATCGAGCACGTCGACGTCGGCGGTGCGCGCGACGACCAGTTGGGCGGACTCGCCGGTCTTGCCGCCGTTGGTCGGGCTCGGGCTGCATGCCACCGCTCCGGCACCCAGTGCCAGGATCGCGGCGCCGATTCCCCACCGACGGGCTGGAATCCTTGTCACTGTTGGTCCTCCGTACTCGCTGGTGTGATCGACAGACAGTAACCCGGCCACGATCCGCACCGTCAAGTGGCACCGGGTTGGAAACACACTTCGAAGGTTATTTACAGTCCCTGGTGTGCAACGGGACCGCGCATCAGCGCTCGCCGAGATCGTCCGTGACCTGACCGACGCCGGCGTGCCCGGCGTACTGCTGCGCGTCGCCGACCGGACCGGCACCGTGGTCGAGCACCTCGCCGGCCACCGCCGGACGTACCGGATGGTGGACGGGCCGGGGTGGCTGCCGGGCCCGGGGGAGGGGCGCCGGGAACTGCGACGGCTCGACGACCCGCCGCCGATGACCCCCGACGCGGTGTTCGACCTGGCCTCGGTGAGCAAGCTCGCCGGCACCACCGCCGCGCTGATGTCGCTCACCGACGCCGGACTCGTCGACCCGGACGCCCCGGCCCGCGACTGGCTGCCCGACCTGCCCGTCCCGGTACGCCTGCGCGACCTGCTCCGGCACCGCGCCGGCCTCGCCGAGTGGTGGCCGGTGTACGCCGGGGCGGGGGAGCCGGGCGCCGTGGCCGCCGGCGTACCGGCGCGGTACCCGGTCGGGGCCGGCCGGCACTACTCGGACCTCGGGTTCATGCTGCTCGGCCGGGTGGTGGAACGCGCGGCCGGCGAGCCGCTGGCGGACGCGACCCGGCGGCTGGTGTTCGACCCGGCCGGCATGACCGGCGCGCACTACCGTCCCGGCGGCGCCGGTCCGGCCGTGCCGCTCGTCGCGACCGGCCACGGCGACTGGTACGAGCGGCGCATGATCGCCACCGGAAACCCTTACCCCACAGGCGTTTCCGCGGACGCGTTCGACCGGTGGCGGGAGTACACGATCGAGGGTGAGGTGCACGACGGGAACGCGTGGCACGCCTTCGGCGGGGTGGCCGGGCACGCCGGGCTGTTCGGCGGCGCCGACGACCTCGTCGCGTACGGCCGGGCGCTGCTCGACGCGGACGGCCCGTGGCGCCCCGACACCGTCGCGCGGTTCACCGCGGCGGGGCCGGATCCCGGTCAGGGACTGGGTTTCTGGCGCTGGCCGGAGTACGGCGCGGTCGGGCACGCCGGCTTCACCGGCATCCGGTTCGCCGTACTTCCCGCGTCGGGTGCGATCGTCGTGCTCATGACCAACCGGGTGCACGCCGCCGGCACCGACCTGCTCGACCTCGGCCCCTACTGGGACCGCACGCTCGCGACCGTGAGGGATGAGGCATGACCGACAACGACGGCAGCACCCGGGTGATCGGGCTGATGTCCGGCACGTCGTACGACGCGATCGACGTGGCCGCCGCGGAGTTCACCGCCGACGGGGACACGCTGCTGCTCCGCCCGCTCGGCGCCCTGTCGATCCCGTACGAGCCGGCCACGCGGGACGCGATCGCCGCCGTACTGCCGCCCGCGCCGACCACCATCGAGGCGGTCTGCCGGCTCACCACCGACCTCGGCCACACGTACGCCGGCGCCGCCGGGCGGGCGCTCGCCGAACTGTGCGGCGGTACCGCGGACCTGGTGTGCTCGCACGGCCAGACCGTCTACCACTGGGTGTCCGACGGCCGCGCGCTCGGCACGCTCCAGCTCGGCCAGCCGGCGTGGCTCGCCGCGGCGACCGGCCTGCCCGTCGTCTCCGACGTACGCTCCGCCGACGTGGCCGCCGGTGGTCAGGGCGCGCCGCTGGTCCCGGCGTTCGACGCGCTGCTGCTCGCCCCGGACCCCGGCGGCCCGCGCCGCGCCGCGCTCAACCTCGGCGGCATCGCCAACATCACCGTGCTGTCCGACGACACCGTCCTCGGGTACGACACCGGTCCGGCGAACGCGCTGGTGGACGTCGCGTGCGCGCGCTGGTTCGGCGAGCCGTACGACGACGGTGGCCGGCACGCCGCCGCCGGTACGGTGCTGCCCGACCTGCTCGCCGCCCTCCTCGCCGAGCCGTACTACGCGGCGCCGGCGCCCAAGTCCACCGGCAAGGAACTGTTCCACCCCGAGTACCTGGACGGGTTCCTGAGCGGGGACGAGCGCGGCGCGGACGTGGTGGCGACCCTCACCGAACTGACCGCGCGTACCGTCGCCGACCAGCTGCGGGCGCACCGCATCGCCGAGGTCGTCGCGGCCGGCGGCGGCCTGCGCAACCCGGTCCTCACCGCCCGGATCGCCGAGCTGGCCGGCTGCCGGCTGGACTCGATCGACCGGTACGGGATCGACCCGGACGCCAAGGAGGCGTACGCCTTCGCCCTGCTCGGCTGGCTCACCTGGCACGGCCTGCCCGGCGCCCTGCCCAGCGTCACCGGCGCCAGCCGCGCCGCGGTCCTCGGCTCCGTCACCCCCGGTACCGCGGCGCTGCGGCTGCCCGAGCCGGCGGCCATGCCGTCCCGGCTGCGCATCGTCCGCTGAGCCCCGGCGACACCCTCGTACGGCGGGGGTGTCGCCGCAGGTCAGCGAGCGCGCACCCGGTACACCGGGCAGCGGGGGCCATCGGGCGCAGCCGGCACCGGGCGGGACGGCCGGGCGAGTTGTGTGGGAAATGTGAAGCCGGCGGGGGAATGTGGTGAGGTAGCGACGGCGCACACAGGTGGCGTCCGACCTGCGGGTCTAGACTTCGAGCCCATGACATCGACTGACGATGCACTGCTCGGTTCGGTGCGGAGCCCCGCGGACCTGCGCCGGATGCCGGTGGGCCAACTGCCCGCGCTGGCGACCGAGATCCGCGACTTCCTGGTCGACAAGGTGTCGAAGACCGGCGGCCACCTCGGCCCCAACCTGGGCGTCGTCGAGCTGACGATCGCGCTGCACCGGGTGTTCGACTCGCCCGAGGACCGGATCCTGTTCGACACCGGCCACCAGGCGTACGTGCACAAGATCCTCACCGGGCGCCAGGAGGGCTTCGACCTGCTCCGGCAGCGCGGCGGCCTCTCCGGCTACCCGGACCGGGCCGAGAGCGAGCACGACACCATCGAGAACTCGCACGCCTCCACCGCCCTGTCGTACGCGGACGGGTTGGCGAAGGCGTACGCGCTGAAGGGGGAGCGGCGGCACGTCGTCGCCGTGGTCGGCGACGGGGCGCTGACCGGCGGCATGTGCTGGGAGGCGCTGAACAACATCGCCGCCTCCGACCGCCCGCTGGTCATCGTCGTCAACGACAACGGCCGGTCGTACTCGCCGACCATCGGCGGCCTCGCCAGCCACCTCGCCTCGCTGCGCCTGAGCCCCGGGTACGAGAAGGTCCTGGATCTGGTCAAGGAGTCGCTGGGGCGCACCCCGCTCGTCGGCGCCCCGCTGTACGAGGTGCTGCACGCGGTCAAGAAGGGCCTGAAGGACGCCGTCGCGCCGCAGGCGATGTTCGAGGACCTGGGCCTGAAGTACGTGGGGCCGGTGGACGGGCACGACTTCGTGGCGCTGGAGAGCGCGCTGGCGAAGGCGAAGCGGTTCGGCGGCCCGGTCATCGTGCACGCCCTGACCCAGAAGGGCAGGGGGTACGGCCCGGCGGAGACCGACGAGGTGGACTGCCTGCACCAGTCCGCCCAGTTCGATCCGGAGACCGGCAAGCCGCTCGCCGCCCCGGGCCGCAGCTGGACCGCGCCGTTCGTGGAGGAACTGGTCGCGGTCGCCGGCGAGCGCCCCGACATCGTCGGCGTGACCGCGGCGATGGCCGGCCCGACCGGCATCGAGAAGATGCGCGCCGTGTACCCGGAGCGGGTGTTCGACGTGGGCATCGCCGAGCAGCACGCCGTCACGTCGGCCGCCGGCCTGGCCCTCGGCGGCCTGCACCCCGTCGTCGCCGTGTACTCCACGTTCCTGAACCGGGCCTTCGACCAGGTACTGCTGGACGTGGCGCTGCACGGGCAGGCGGTCACGTTCGTACTGCACCGGTCCGGTATCACCGGCCCCGACGGGCCGAGCCACTACGGCATCTACGACATGTCGATCCTCGGCGTGGTCCCCGGGCTGCGGCTCGCCGCGCCGCGCGACGAGACGACCGTACGGGAGGAGTTCCGCGAGGCGGTCGGGGTGTCGGACGGGCCGTCCGTGGTGCGGCTGCCCACCGGCAGCCTGCCCGCCGACCTGCCCGCCGTGGAACGCCTCGGCGAGGGCATCGGCGCCGTCGACGTCCTCCGCCGCGACGGGTCCGCCGACGTACTGCTCGTCGCGGTCGGCTCGTTCGCGCACCTGGGCATGGAGATCGCCGACCGCGTCGCCGGCCAGGGGTACGGCGTGACCGTGGTCGACCCGCGCTGGGTGCGCCCCGTGTCCGACCGGCTGGTCGAGCTGGCCGCCGGGCACCGGCTCGTCGTCACCCTGGAGGACGGCGTACGCGCCGGCAGCGTCGGCTCGGCGCTCGACCAGGCGCTGTCCGACGCCGAGGTGCACGTACCGCTGCGCGACCTGGCCGTACCGGTGGGGTTCCATCCGCACGGCACCCGCGGCGAGATCCTGTCCGACCTGGGCCTGACCGCGCAGGACGTGGCGCGCCAGGTGACCGAGTGGGTGGCCGGCGCGGACGCCGACCACACCGCGCCGGGTTCGCTGCCGGCCGACCAGCTCCGCCGCCCCGCCCGCTGACCCGGTTCGTACGCCGGCCGGTCGTCGTGCCGGCCCGGCGTACGCTGGCGCGGTGTCCGGACCGGAGCTTCGTACCGAGCGACTGGTTCTGCGCCGGTGGCGGGACGCCGACCGCGTCCCGTTCGCCGAGCTGAACGCGGATCCGCGGGTGACCGAGCATTTCCGGTCCCCGCTGAGCCGGGAGCGCAGCGACGCGCTGGTGGACCGGATCGAGGCCGGCTTCGAGGAGTACGGCTTCGGCCTGTGGGCGGTCGAGGTGGCCGGGTCGGGCGAGTTCGTGGGCTTCACGGGGCTGGCGGTGCCGAGTTTCGAACCGCCGTGGGGCCGGTCCGTCGAGATCGGCTGGCGGCTCGCCGCACACGCCTGGGGCCACGGGTACGCCACGGAGGCGGCGACCGCCGCGCTGGACCACGGGTTCGACGTGGCCGGGTTGCCGTCGGTCGTGTCGTTCACCGCCCGGACGAACGTACGCTCGCTGGCCGTGATGCGCCGACTGGGCATGACGTACGACCCGGCGGACGATTTCGACCATCCCGTCCTGCCGCCGGGGCACCGGCTGCGCCCGCACGTGGTGTACCGGCTGACCGCCGCGGACTGGCGCGCGCGTCGTACCGGCTGAATTTTCTTTCCTGGGTGTTGCGCGGGGGTGAACGCGGGGCTAGCTTCTACACGTGTTGACGACACGTGTAGATCGGAGGACGGATGCCGACGCGCAATGACGTCGCGAAGCTCGCCGGCACCTCGGCCGCCGTGGTCAGCTACGTGCTCAACGACGGCCCGCGGAACGTGTCCCCCGCGACCCGGGAGAAGGTCCTGCGCGCCGTCGCCGAACTCGGATACCGGCCGAACGGGGTGGCCCGCGCCCTCCGCGGCGGCCGGTCCCGGACCATCGGGCTGATCGTCCCGGACAACTCCAACCCGTTCTTCGCCACGCTCGCCCGCGCCGTCGAGGACGCCGCCTTCGCGCAGGACTACGCCGTCCTGCTCGGCAACTCCACCGAGAGCACCGACCGCGAGCAGCGGTACCTCTCGACGTTCCTGGAACGGCAGGTGGAGGCGATCCTGCTGATCAGCGTCGACGGTGAGCCCGAACTCGCCGAGGTGCACCGGGTCGGCACGCCCGTCGTCCTGCTCGACCGGCAGGTACCGGGCGGGGACGCGTCGTCGGTCGTCGTGGACAACGCCGGCGGCGCCAACGAGGCCACCCGCCACCTGCTCGACCACGGCCACGCCACCGTCGCCTGCGTGTCCGGCCCCACCGGGTTGCCCGTCGCCGACGAACGCTTCCGCGGCTGGCGCGAGGCGGTACGTGCGGCCGGCGGCGCGGAGGTGTCCGTGCCGGCACCGTTCACCCGCGCCGGCGGGTACGCCGCGGCCGCCGAACTGCTCGCCGCCCACGACCGGCCGACCGCCGTGTTCGTGGCCAGCGAGCAGCAGGCCATCGGCGTCCTGCGCGCCGCCGCCGACCGTGGCGTACGGGTGCCGGCGGACCTGGCGCTGGTGACGTTCGACGGCACCGAGGACGGCGAGTTCGCGCACCCGCCCCTCACGACGGTACGGCAGCCGGTGGAGCGGCTCGCCGCGCGCGCCATGGACGTCCTGCTCGCCGGCGGCGACCGTACGCCGGAACACCACGTACTGCCCTTCGAGCTGCTGCTGCGCCGCTCGTGCGGGTGCGGACAGGAGGCCGCGCAGTGACCAGAACAGTGAGCCGGCGGGCGCTGCTCGGGCTGGGGGCGGCAGTGCCCGCGGCCGGGCTGCTCGCCGCGTGCGGCGGATCCGGCGGTGGTGGCCGGACCGTGCAGTTCGTCGGTCCGGAGCTGCCGAAGACGTTCGCGCCGGTGATCGCCGGGTTCGAGCGCGCGCATCCGGGCGTGACCGTGAAGTACACGTCGGTGCCGTTCGACCGGGTGAACGACGTGCTCCAGGCGCGGTTGGGCGCGAAGGACGCCGAGGTCGACGTGTTCACCGTGGACCCGCCGCGGGTGTCGGCGCTGGCGGCGCGCGGCTTCCTCAAGGACCTCACCTCGTACCGCGGGGAGGTGGACCGGGCGGTGCTGCCCGGCCAGGCCGACCCGTCGTACTTCCGGAGTCGACTGTGGACGGTGCCGATCTGGAGTTCGACCCAGTTCCTTTACTACAACACCGATCTGCTCGCCAAGGCCGGCATCACGCCGCCCGGCCGGGGCCCCGCCGACCGACTCACCTGGGAGCGCGTCGTCGAACTGGGCCGGAAGGCGCAGAAGTCCGGCGCGGAGTACGGGCTGCTGCTGGAGCAGACCGACCGCTACTACCAGCTCCAGCCGCTGCCGGCGTCGCTCGGCGGCGGGTCCGGCATCGACCCGCACGACGAGCTGACCCCGGCCGTCACCAACGACGCCTGGGTACGCGCGATGCGCTGGTACGGTCGGATCTTCGCCACCGGCGTCGCCCCGCGCGGGGTGTCCTCCGACCAGATGAACGCGATCTTCTCGGGCGGGCACGCGGCGTTCATGGTCGGCGGCCCGTGGAACATCGGCACCCTGTCGGCGCAGAAGAAGTTCCGCTGGGGCATCGCCCCGCACCCGTACTTCGAGGGCGGAAGTCCCGTCACCCCAACGGATTCCTGGGGTTGGGGCGTCAACCCGTACGGCGCGAACGCCGGGCTGGGCCTCGACTTCGTGCGGTACGCGGCGCTGACGAAGGCCGGCAGCCTCGCCACCATCCGCAACAACCCGATCATCCCGGCCAACGCCGCCGCGTTCCCCGCGTACAAGACGGTGTTGGCGGAGCAGGGCGGGGAGTCGTCGGCCGGGGTCGGCGCGCTGATGGAGTACGAGCTGACCCGCACCGCGATCCACCGGCCGCGCACCATCGGGTACATCCAGTTCGAGGACATCATGAACAAGGCGTTCGCCGACATCCGCAACGGTGCCGATCCGGCGCGCCGGCTGCGGTCCGCGGCGGCGGCCCTGCGCAGCGCCTGGGAGCAGTTGCGATGACGACCGTGACGAAGACGAAGGAAACCGTTGCGCCGCAACGGAAGGCGAAACGTCCACTGTGGATGCGGTTGCGGCAGAGTCCGGCCGCCGCGGCGCTGCTGTTCCTGGCGCCGGGCCTGCTGTTCCTGGTCGTCCTGCGTATCGCGCCGGCCGTCTCGGCGGTGGCCAGCAGCCTGTTCCACTACAGCCTGCTGCGCGACACCACGTCGTTCGTGGGGTTCGACAACTACGCGACGCTGTTCCGCGACAGCGACTTCCACCAGGCCGTCCTGGTCACGTTGCTGTTCAACGTGATCATCAACCCGCTCCAGATCGCGGTGTCGCTGGCGCTGGCCGTGCTGCTCAACCAGAAGCTCGCCGGCGTACGGTTCTGGCGCGCGCTGGTGTTCCTGCCCATCGCCGTACCGCCGGCGGTGTCGGCCGTCGTCTGGGACGTGGCGTTCCAGCCGAACGGTCTGATCAACGCGTTCCTGCGGGTGTTCGGGCTGCCGGCGCAGCCGTTCCTCACGTCGGGCAGCCAGGCGCTGTGGTCGATCATGATCCTCTGCTCCTGGATCGGCGTCGGCTACTGGATGATGTTCCTCATCTCCGGCCTCAACGACATCCCGACCTCCCTGTACGAAGCGTCCACACTGGACGGTGCCGGCGCCTGGAAACGCTTCTGGTACATCACGTTCCCGATGCTGCGCCGGCCGCTGGCGTTCGTCCTGGTGGCCGACACGGTGTCGAACTTCCTGGTGTTCGCGCCGGTGCAGATCCTCACCAACGGCGGCCCGGAGAACGCCACCAACCTCGCCATGTTCGACATCTACCGGCGCGCGTTCACGCTTGGGAACATGAACCTGGCCCAGGCCGAGGTGGTACTGCTGATGCTCGTCACGCTCGTCGTGGTGGCCGTCCAGTTCCGCCTCCTGCGGAGCAAGGAGTAGTTGATGACGACCCCATCCGTGCCCCGGCGCCGCCTCGGCCGTACCGTCGGGACCGTCGCCGCGGCGGTCATCGGCATCGCGTTCGCGTTCCCGCTGCTGTGGGTGCTGACCAGTTCGTTGCGCCCCGGCAACGACATCTTCTCGTACCTGTCGCCGCTGTCGATCGGTAGCTTCCTGCCGATCCACGCCGACCCGGCGAGCTACGGCGCGCTGGTGCACAGCGACTTCGGCCGGGCGATCCTGAACTCGATCGTGGTCAGCCTGGTCACCGTCGTGTTCGGGTTGCTGTTCTCGGCGATGGCGGCGTTCGGGCTGTCCGCGATCAAGTTCCGCGGGCAGGGGGTGCTGTTCGGGATCGTGGTACTGAGCTTCCTGATCCCGTTCGACGCGATCTCGATCCCGCTCGCCGACCTGTTCCGCGACGTGAACCTGCAGAACACGTACCTGGGGCTGATCCTGCCCGGGATCGGCAACGGGCTGGCCATCTTCCTGATGCGGCAGTTCTTTCTCGCGATCCCCACCGAGATCGTCGAGGCGGCCCGGATGGACGGGCTCGGCTGGTGGGGCGTGTTCACCCGGATCTACCTGCCGCTGTCGAAGCCGACGCTGGTCGGCGCCGGCATGACGCTGTTCCTGTTCCAGTGGCAGGCGTACATGTGGCCGTTGCTCATCGGCACCGAGCCCAGCAAGCAGCTCGCCCCGATCGCGCTGGCCAACATGCGCGGCCAGTTCACCGTCGACTTTGGACAGGTGTTCGCCGGATCGCTTGTCCTGACGGTGATCCCGCTCGTCCTGATCCTCGTCTTCCAGCGGCACTACACCCAGTCGCTCGCCTCCACCGGTACCAAGGACTGAAAGGCACGTCATGACCCACCACGTCATCCTCGACACCGACATCGGGTCCGATGTGGACGACGCCCTCGCCCTCGGCGTACTCCTCGGTTCGCCCGAGGTCGAGCTCGTCGGCGTCACCACCGTGTACGGCGACACCACGCTGCGGGCGCGGCTGGCGTCCCGGCTGGCCCGGCTCGCCGGGCGCGAGATCACCGTCGTACCGGGGGAGTCCGAGACGCTGACGGGCCGCGACGTGTGGTGGGCCGGGCACGAGGGCAAGGTGTTCGACGACCTGGCGGACGAACCGGTGTCCACAGTGGACGGTGTACGTTTCCTGGTCGACACCCTACTCTCCCGGCCCGGCGAGATCGACCTCGTCGCCATCGGCCCGCTGACCAACGTGGCCCGCGCGATCCGCGCCGACGAGCGCTTCGCCGGCGCCCTGCGCCACCTGTACGTGATGGGTGGGCGTTTCGACCGCGCCGACCCCGAGCACAACTTCAGGTCCGACCCGGAGGCCGCCGACATCGTCTACTCGGCCGGGATCGGTTCCACCACAACGGGTCTGGAGGTCACCCAGACCGTACAGCTGGCGGCGGACGGGGTCGAGCGGATCGCCGCGGCCGGCGCGTTCGGTGCCGCGCTGAAGGCCGAGATCGCGCAGTGGTGGCGCTTCAACGGCGAGCAGTGGAACACCCCGCACGACCCGCTGACCGTCCTCACCATGCTCACCGGCGACCTCTTCGAGTACGCCACGGGCACGGTCACCGTGGACCCGGGCGACGGCATCAGCCGGCTCACCGAGGGCGCCGGCACCGCCCGCGTGTCCACCTCGGTACGCGTCGGCGACGCCGCCGAACAGATGATCGCCCGCATCGTCGCCGCCTCCTGAACGACGCGAGCCCGCCGGCGGCGAGCGATCCAGGTCGCCGCCGCCGGGACGGGGCGTCTTCACGCCGTAGCGCGAGAGGCATTGTGCGGCAAGGGATCCATGGCGGAACCGTCCGATGTGGACGGTGTCAACGGCGTCAGCGCGGGGTGACCGACGGGGGACGGTTGTCGCGCCCCCACGTCGACGGCTTCGCCCCCAGTACGAAGGCGAGCGTGCCGCCGCGCACCAGGTCGGCGTGCCGTACCCACGGGCCGGTGAGCGCCTTGCCGTTGAGCCGCACGGACTGCACGTACCGCGTGGTGTCGGAGGCGCCGTCCGCGGTGATCCGCAGCGTACGGTCGCCGGCGAGCCGGAGCGTCGCGCCGGGGAACAGCGGCGCGGACACGTAGTACCAGTCGTGGCCGGGGTTGGGGTAGAGGCCGAGCGCGGCCCACACGAACCAGGCGGACATCGCGCCGGCGTCGTCGTTGCCGGGCAGCCCGTCGCGGCCAGTCCGGTACCCCTCGGCGAGCAGCCGCCGCGTCACGTCCGCGGTGCGGTCCGGCCGGCCGGCGTGCAGGTAGAGGAACGGCGCGTGCAGGTCCGGCTCGTTCGACGCGTCGAACCGCTGCTTGTCGAACAGCCGGTCCAGCCACGCCACGAACTTCGCGTCGCCGCCCATCTTCACGATCAGGCCCTGCACGTCGTGCGGCACCATCGTCGTGTACTGGTAGGCGCTGCCCTCGTAGAAGTGCGGGCTGCCCGCGTCGTTCGGGTCGAACGGCGAGAGCCAGCGGCCGTCCGCGTACCGCGGGCGGATCGTGCCGGTGGACCCGTCCCACAGGTTCGTCCAGTTGCGCGAGCGCCGTCGGTACCGTTCGGCCACGGCCGAGTCGCCGAAGTGCGTCGCCACCTGCCCGATGCAGAAGTCCTCGTACGCGTACTCCAGGGTGCGCGAGGCGGTGCGGCTGCCGTGCGAGTCGGCGGGCCGCTCGTGGTCGACCGGCAGGTATCCGATGCGCAGGTAGTCGGTCAGCTCGCGCCCCTCGACCTGCGGCTTCGGCGAGTCGTGCTCGCCGTCCTTGCGCAGCGCCCGGTACGCCGTGCGGAAGTCGACGCCGGCCAACCCCTTCACCACCGCGTCCGCGACGAGCACGTCACCGTTCGTCCCGCCCTGGATGAAGCAGTTGACGCCGGCGATCCGCGCATCCGGCAGCCACCCCGTGTACTGGTACGTCTCGATCAGCGAGGCGACCATCTGCGCCTGCCGCGCCGGCTGGATCAGCGTCAGCAGCGGGTGCAGCGCGCGACTGGTGTCCCAGAGCGTGTAGTAGTCCTCGTAGTGCGGCGTCTTCGCCTTCCACCACACGTTCTCGCCGGTCAGGTCGTGCGGCATGAGCTGGCAGTGGTAGAGCGCGGTGGCGAACACCTTGCGCTGCTCGGCGCTGCCGCCGGTCACGACCGCCCGGCTCAGCGCGTCCTTCCACGCGGTACGCGCGTCGCGCCGGACCGCGTCGAAGTCGCGCATGCCCAGCTCGTCGGCGAGCGTCCGATGCGCCTGCGCCGTACTGACGAACGACACCGCGACCTTCAACTCCACCGCGCGGTGCACCCCGGTACGCACCGAGACCACCGCGCCGACCTGCTGCCGGCGCCCGCCGGTCACCTCCCGGAAGCCCGAGCTGAGCGTCTCGTCGACGAACGTCGCCACCGCCGCGAACGGCTGGTCCAGCCGCGCCGCGAAGTACAGCGTGTACTCCCCGCCCCGGTCACCCCACCCGCCGGTGACCGTGACCGAACCCTCCAGCTTGTTGTCGCCGACCACCTTCAGCGTGGTCTTCGTCGGCGTCTGCGCACCGTTCGTGTCGATCACCGAACTGGCGTCCAGCACCAGATGCCCGCCGTGCCCGTCCGGGAACGTGTATCGGTGCACCGCGCACCGCCGGCTCGCCGTCAGCTCCACCAGCACCTTCGGGTACGTCAGGCGCACCCGGTAGTACCCCGGCTCGGCGTGCTCGTCGGCGCGGCCGGAACTCAGCCCGTCGGTGCGGATCCGCCCGGTGATCGGCGAGACGCGGAAGTTCCCGTACCGCGAGTCGCCGCCGGTGCCGGACACGTGCGTCTGCGAGAAGCCGACGATCGGGTCGGTCGCGGAGTAGCCGGCGCTGGACGGGTTGTCGGTGTCCGGGCTGGCCGCCGCGAACCCGAATGGCAGGTGCGCCCCCGGGTACGTGTTGCCCGGGGTGTCGGTGCCGATGAACGGATCGACGTCGTCGACCATGCTCGGCGGCGGGGCGTCGTGCGCCGCCTTGCCGCTCGGCTCGCACGCGGCGAGCAGCCCCGCCGCGGCCAGCGCCGGCGGCAGCCCCAACGCCCCGCGCAGCAGCGTCCGCCTGCGCAGCGTTGATGGCGAAATGTCGCGCCGCTGCGCCGGATCCGGCCCGTCCACGTCGGTCCCCACGCTCGCTGCCTACGACTTGACCGGGCGTGCCACCCGGATCTTGTGCACACCGGCCCGGAACGCGTCGAGTGTGTCCGGATTGACGGTGAACCGCCAGTCCTTCGTACCGGTGCTCTCCTTGTTGTACTCGAACCACACGAAGCCCACGACGTCGTCCCGACCGGTCAGCCAGTTGAAGAACGCGGTCGTCCAGGTCGCCTGGTTCTTCCCCGGCCCGGCACCGGTCTCGGTGATGAGGATCTTCTTCTTCGTGAACGTGCGCAGCCGCAGGATCGTCTCCTCGAACGTCTGCGACGCCCGCGTCTCCTCGTCCGCCGCGTACCCCACCATGCCGATCCAGTCGACGTACCTGTCGCCCGGGTACAGCGGGCGCAGCGAGACGCTCGGCACCGGGCGCACGATGTTCGGGCTCCACACCCAGATGACGTTGTCCGCGCCGACCTTCGTGAAGATGTCGTGCACGTGCCGCCACGCCTTCACGTACTGACCCGGGCTGTTGCCGGACTTGCTCTCCGACCACGGGTACCAGTTGCCGTTCATCTCGTGGCCGAACCGCAGCACGATCGGCCACTTCTGGTCCTTGACCGCCGTCGCGAACCGCGTCACGTACCCGTCGTAGCCGCCGTCGATGATCCGGGACAACGCGTACTGCTTCTGGCTGGTGCCCTGCTGCAACCCTGCCCACGGCTCCCAGGTGATCGCCGGCACCGCGCCCTGCTGGTAGCTCGCCACGACCGCCTGCGGGCGGAAGTCCTCCGTCCAGTTGACGAAGTACTCCAGCAGGTTGGGCTGCTTGCCGGCCTTGCCGGCGATGCCGTTGATCTCGTTCTCCGACCACGGCGCCTGCGGCGTCGAGAGCCCGAAGTACTTCCCCTTCGGGTCGAGGACCTCGGCCTTGGTCGGGATCCGCGCGGCCAGCTGCCGGCTCGCCGTCGGGTCCGGCGTGGCGAAACCGCGGGCGGACGCCTCCATGCCGCGGAACCCGCCGCCGACCGTGAAGTAGAGCACGCCTCCGGAGAGCAGCAACAGCAGGACAGCGTTGACACCCATCCAGATCCGGTAGCTGCGCTGGGAGATGAGTCGATGCCTAGACACTGCTCATCACCGTAGCGGCCAGCAGCAGTCCACCCAACACGTACGGAATGAGGGCCTGGGGGTTGCGTCCGCGCTTGCCCTCGAACCCGCCGGCCCGGGTGCCCCACGATGCGTTGTGTGCCAGCCGGAAGAAGCCCACCACCCGCACCGGCATCAGGACGAACGTGTTGATGAGCATGAAGATCGGCAGGTACGCCATGTCGTTGGGGCGGTACGCGAAGTGCCTGCCGAACCTGATGCCGAGTCCCATCACCGTCATCATCGCGCTGAACACGAGCAGCGTTACGAGCGCCAGCCAGCCGGTCTCCGGCAACGGAAGCCGCCCGTACAGCTCGGACCGGGAACCGGTGAACAGCGCCACCATCCACGACGCGAACGAGCCGATCAGGATGAACGGCACCACGATGTCCGCCACGTAGAACAGCGCCAGCACGGGCGCGTTGCGCAGCATCCACGGCAACATCCGGAGCGTGTTGTACTGCGACCCGCGGGCCCACCGGAACTGCTGCTTCACCAGCTTCTTCAACTTCGTCGGCGCGTCCGTGTACACCAGCGAGGTGGACTGCACGACCGTCTTGTACCCGTCGATCAGGGTGTAGTTGGTGAGCGTGCGGTCGTCCGACACCTCGATGAACACGCCGAGGAACGGCTCCGTCCGGAACCGCATCATGTTGTCCACCAGGATCTTCCGCCGGAACGCGATCGTGCGCCCCGGCAGGCAGCCGACCGTGCCGAGCACGCTCATCGCCGGCATCGAGTACTCGTTCCGGATGTTCTCCAACCAGTCGGCCCAGCGGGTCAGCATGCCGCGCTCCGGGTTGAGGATGCGCTGCCGGGTGCTGACCCCGCCCACCTCCGGGTCACGGAACGGCTTCACCAGCTCGCGCAACGTGTCCCGGGTCCACATGGTGTCCGAGTCGACCAGTACCACGATGTCGCCGGTCGCCAGCTCCACGCCGATGTCCACGGCGTTGCGCTTGCCCGGCGTCTCCGTCCAGGTCCAGCCCACGCCGACCCGCTCGCACACCTTCTCCAGCGTCTCGTTGCGCGGCCCGTTGATGACCACGATGACCTCGGTCGGCCGCTGCAGGACGATGCGCTCCAGTACCGAGACGAAGAGTTCCTCCTCCTCGTCCACCACCGGGATCACCACCGACGTCGTGGTGTGCCAGTCCGCCTGCCACGGCCGGTACTGCCGGGCCAGGATCGCCTTCGTCAGCCACAGCAACCAGATCACGGCCATGAACACCGCGAACGGGTAGATGTGGCCGGAGTGCAGCCACTCCGAGATCTGCAACAGGAACGCCAGCACGATGCCTACCTACGACGGCTTCCGGGTCAGCAGCGCCAGGGTCAGCCCCGCCGGATGCCACGTGCGGCTCGTCTGGAACTGGGCCCGCAGCGCCGTCTCCTTCGTCCCGCCGATGTTGCGCAACGGGTCCGACACCGCGCCGAGCCGTACCACCCACACCCGGCTCACCTTGGTGGGCAGGCACTTCGTCGCGTCCGGGCACTCCACCGCCAGCACCTTGCCGTTGGTGCGCTGCGCCTGCGTGAGCATCAGGTCCTTCGGCCGCGACCCGGCCGCCAGGTAGTGCGCCACGGTGTCCCGGCCGACCCAGCCACCGCCGGGATCGTCCGTCCCGTACACGATGCCGTCGCCGGGTTGCTCGTTGTTCGCGATGATGGTCGCCATGCCGCGGGTGTCCTGGTCGTGCCCGGCCTGCGCACGCAGCGTCGCCTGCGCCGGGATGCCCACCAGCGCCACCGCCGCCACCACCAGCAGCCCGCGTACCAACGGGATCCGGTCCAGGGTCACCGCGGCGAGCAGCACCCAGGCCGGCAGCGTGAACAGCAGGTACCGCGGCAGCCACACCGACGTGTAGTGCCCGGCGACGAACAGCACCGCCGCCGGCAGCACCGCCCACGCCGTGTACACCACCGCCGGATGCCGGTACGTCACGGCCAGCGCGCCCAGCACCAGCAGCGCCCCACCGATCGCCGTCGCCCCGAACAACTGGTACGGGAAGGCGGCCAGGCTCGTGATGCTCGACGGCGCCACCCACCCGACCTGGCCGCGCTGCCCCATCGACGCCACCAGCAGGACCACCGCCGGCGCCCCGCCGACCAGCGCACTCGGCAGCCAGCCGGCGAACGCGCGGCGCCGCATCGCCAGTACCAGCAGGCCGTGCGCGACCAGCAGTACCAGCGAGATCACGTTGAACAGCCCCATGACCGCGACGACCAGCACGTACGGCAGGAAGCGCACGAACCGCGGCCGGTCCAGCGCCCGCGCCAGCAGCAGCGTGGCCAGCGTCGCCGCGCACACCACCAGCGCGTACACCCGGGCCTCCTGCCCGTAGCGCGAGGTGGCGGGGAGGACGGCGAACAGCAGGCCGGCGATCAGGCCGGCGCGCGGGCCGCCGAACCGGGAGCCGAGCGCGGCGACCAGCGCCGCGGTGACCGTCATCGCGATCACCGACGGCAGCCGCAGCGACAGGTCCGACGAGCCGAGCAGCTGCGTCCAGGCGCGCATGAACACGTAGTACGGGCCGTTGACCATGTCGGTGGAGCGCAGCAGGCCCCACATCGACTGCCACGGCACGGTGGTC
This sequence comes from Actinocatenispora rupis, assembly GCF_016861975.1. Taxonomy (GTDB): domain Bacteria; phylum Actinomycetota; class Actinomycetes; order Mycobacteriales; family Micromonosporaceae; genus Actinocatenispora; species Actinocatenispora rupis. The sequence continues at coordinate 132,062 of NZ_BOMB01000021.1, forward strand.
ATGCCCCAGGTGGCCAGCTCGTCCGCCCAGAGTCCCGGGCGGTCCGCGCGGAAGATGCCGATGACCGCGGTGAGCAGCGCCGCGCCGAGCCACGCGAGCTGGGTCAACGCCCGGTTGGTACCGCGGAATCCGCCGGCCACCATCGCCGTACCGACGACCGGAGCCGGCGACGACGGCGCGGACGAGACCGGCTCGTCGTGGCGGTCGAGGTCGAGGTGCAGCACGTCGGTGTCGTCGCTGGCGTTCCGGGAGTCGCCGTCGCGGAGCACCGTGGAATCGTGGCCACGGTCGCCGTCCCGTACGCCCGCCGCACCACGCGGTCGCTCGACGGCGGCGGCCCCGTGCGCACGGTCCTCGTCGCGTACCGGTGCCGCACCGTGGCTCCGGTCCGCCACCGCGGCATGTCCGCGGTCGGTGGGCGCGTGGCCGCGGTCGGGGGGCGCGTGGCCCCGGTCGCCGGCCGGGACCGGCGCGGAACCGTGGTCGCGCGGCGGCACGCCGTCGCGCAGCCGGGACGGCGGTGCCGCGGGCCGGTCGGTGCCGTGGTCCTCGTCACGGTCGGGGGAGGCGGGCCGCACCGCCGGCACCGACGCGCGGCCCGGCCGTGGCGTACCGCCGGTCGGGCGGTCCGCCGGTCGGCGGGACTGCGCGGGGAGGCCACCGTCGCCGCGGTCGACCGTGGCACGGCCGGCGGGTCGGGCCTCCGGAGCGCCCGGCGCGGACCGGTCGCCGTTCAGCCAGCCGGCGAACGCCTCGGCCTCTGCCTCGGCCTCGGCCGCCTCCGCCGAGGCGTGCCGGTCCCGACGAGACGGCGTACCCGTGCCGCTGCGCGGCTCGGTGCCCTCGCGTCCGGACAGCATCGAGGTTTCGTCGAGTTCACTCACGGTTCATCGCAGGGGGTGCACCTGATCGGTTGCGACTCTCGGCCACTGTGACAGGCGGCCACGATCTGGGGGGTTGTGACGGAGTGCCCAAGATACCGCTTGATCGCAATCCGCCCCGACCCGCATCGATGCCGTTGAATCACGATGTCGTGCACGTCACCACCACGGGGTTGGTCGGACCCTTGTGGTGGCGCGGGATCTCCGCCCTCGCGCCGGTACCGCACGCACATCGGCGACCTATACCATCCGTCGCAGAGCACGGCGGTACGGAAGAGAGAGAGTGAGATGCAGACAATCGGCCCGTACACGTTGCGGGACCTGCTCGGCGCGGGTGCCGCGGGCCGGGTCTGGCGAGCGTACGACCAGCAGGGCGGCCAGGTCACCATGGCCGTGCTCGAAGGCCCGGCAGCCAACGACCCCCAGCGGCGCTGGCAGTTCAGTACGACGGTCGAGCAGGCGCGGCAGTCCTCGCCCGCCGGTGCGCCGGTCGCCGCCGACCTGGTCGGGCAGGTGCCGTGGGTGGCGTACCACGACGACGGTGGGGCCACGGCGGCGAACATCTTCGCCGCGATGGGTGTGCCGTGCGAGCCGGTCGCCGCGCCGACCAGCGGCGTACCGGGGCCGGTGTCCGCGGCGCCCGCGTCCGGCCAGCCGATGCAGCAGCCGCCCCAGCCGGGGCCACAGCAGCCGGTGCCGGGCCAGCCGCTGCCGACGCCGGTGTCGGGCATGCCGGTGTCCGGGCAGCCCATGTCGGCGCAGCCGCAGCCGACCGACGACGAGCCGCCCACGACGATGCTCCGGCCGGGTGCGGAGGGCTTCGCGCCGCCGCAGCAGCAGGTGCCGCCGCAGGTGCCGCAGCAGGGCTTCGGCCCGGGCGAGCATCCCGGGCCGGGGTTCGCGGAGGCCGAGCCGGCGAACCCGTTCGAGCCGGTCGACCCGTTCAACGCCAACGGCGGTCAGGCGCCCGCCGATCCGTTCTCGCCGCAGCAGCCGCAGCCCCAGCAGGCCCAGCCGCCGCAGCAGCAGCCGTTCCAGCCGCAGCCCGATCCGTTCCAGCCGCGGCCGGAGGCGTTCCAGCAGCAAGCGCAGCAGCCGCAGCCGGACGCCAACGGCTACCCGCAGCAGCCGCCGCAGTACCCGGCGCAGAACCGGTTCGACGACGAGCCGCCGCCGAAGAAGAGCCGCAAGGGCCTGCTCGTCGTGCTGATCGTGGTCGTACTGGTGGTGCTCGCCGGCGGTGTCGGCGGCGCGGTGTACTTCACGCAGGGCGGCAAGCCGGACACCAAGCCGACGGCGGGTCCGAAGCCGAGCGGCGGGTCGGCCACGAAGCAGGGCCAGCCCACGCCGCAGACCCAGAAGAGCGCACCGAGTACGCCGAAGCAGCCCGGCAAGGAGCCGCCGAAGAACGGCTCGTGGCCGGCGAGCTTCGCGAAGTTCGGGTCGGGTGACAAGGCGAAGCAGCAGGCGGACCTGGCCGGCCTGGGCTTCACGTTCAGTACGCCGGGGGACTGGACGTGCACCAAGCGGGACCAGTCCACGACGTACGTGAACTACCACTGCGGCAGCAGCAAGACGAAGGCCGGCGGTGACGTGATCGTGCGTACCTGCGGGGAGCCGTGCGATCCGGCCAAGAAGATCAAGATGCGCCAGGACGAGGAGGCGTTCGGTCTCCAGTGGGTCCGGGACGGCGGGAACTCGTCGTGGGCCGAGGGCAAGAAGGTCGCCGTGCCGAGCGGCGGCACCGGATACGGACTGGTGCTGGTCCGTTACTGGCACAGTAAGCCGGGCGGGCCGATGGACCGTCAGGTGGTCGTCCGGTTGACCGGCCCGACGTCGTCGGCGAAGGATCTGCAGAAGGTCGAGAACAGTGTCCGGGATGCGACACAGTAGCGGCCGGGTCGCCGCGACCCGCTGATCCATCCAACGGAACATCTACGCAGGTCAATATGGCCGCCGGGGTTCGCCTCGGCGGCCGCCGCGTGTCCCGGGGCCCGGCTTGCCCGGCGCCCCGCCGACCGGGGATGATGCACGCCACCGGAGGATTTCTCGCACCGCCGCACCGGTACTCCCGGGCGGCCGTGCCGCGGTCGAGGGGAGGCAACGGCGATGCGCGTCCTGGTCATCGAGGACGAGCGGGCGCTCACCGATGCCGTCGCCCGCGGGCTGCGGCGCGAGGGCATGGCCGTCGACACCGCGTACGACGGCACCATCGGCCACGAGATGGCCCTCACCACGCGGTACGACGTGGTCGTGCTCGACCGTGACCTGCCCGGCGTGCACGGCGACGAGATCTGCGTCGACCTGGTGCGGTCCGCGGCGCTGACCCGGGTGCTGATGCTGACCGCGTCGGGCAGCGTGGCCGAGCGGGTGGAGGGGCTGGAGCTGGGCGCCGACGACTACCTGGCGAAGCCGTTCGCGTTCGACGAGCTGGTGGCGCGGGTGCGGGCGCTGGGTCGGCGGGCGACGCCGGCCGCACCGCCCGTCCTGCGGGTCGCCGACGTGGAGCTGGATCCGGCGAAGCGCGGCGTGCTGCGTGCCGGCCGCGCGCTCGACCTGACCCGCAAGGAGTTCGGCGTACTGGAAGAGTTGATCAAGGCGCGCGGCGGCGTGGTGTCCAGCGAGGAACTGCTCGAACGGGTGTGGGACGCGAACGCCGACCCGTTCACCACGACCGTCCGGGTCACCGTGATGACCCTGCGTCGAAAGCTGGGTGATCCGCCGCTCATCGAGACGGTGGTGGGCGCCGGCTACCGCATCTCCGCCGCATGACCGGATCCGCGGCCGGCCGCCGCTTCCGACTGCCGCGCCCCGGTCTGCGCCGCCCCGTCGGTACGCCCCGGCCCACGCTCCGGCTGCGGTTGACGCTGCTCAACGGGATCCTGCTGATCGGGGCGGGCGCGCTGCTGCTCGTACTCGCCTGGGTGGTGCTCCAGCAGTCCCTCAACCCGACCGCCGACCTGCGGCCCGGTTCCCGCGTCACGCTGGCCGACGGCCGCGTCGTCGACGCCCGCGAGTACCAGAGCCGGGTCGCCCGGGACACCGAGATCGAGGTCGTACTCAAGGGTCTGGCGGCGCTGGTGGTGATCAGCTCGGCCGGCGTGATCGGCGGGTACGTCGTGACCGGGCGGGCGCTGCGCCCGCTCACCGCCGTCACCTCGACCGCGCGCCGGCTGACCGGCGAGACGATGGACCAGCGCATCCGGTACACCGGGCCGGACGACGAGATCCGCGAGTTGGCGAACACGTTCGACGCGATGCTCGACCGGATCGGTACGGCGTTCGAGTCGCAGCGCCGCTTCGTCGCGAACGCCAGCCACGAGCTGCGTACCCCGCTCGCCGTGATGCGTACCGAGGTGGACGTGGTGCTGGCCGACCCCGAGTCGGACCAGGAGGAGCTGCGCCGGATGGGCCGGGTCGTCCGGGAGGCGTCCGAGCGGGCGAATACGCTGGTCGAGGCGCTGCTGCTGCTGGCGCGTACCGAGGCGCAGGCGGGGCGGCGGCTGGTTCGCAAGGTGCCGACGGACCTGGCCGCGGGCGTGGCCGTCGCCCTCTCCGCGGTACGCCCGGACGTCGACCGGATGCACCTGACCGTGCAGGTCGCCACGCCGCCGGTGCCGGTCGTCGGCGACCCGAGCCTGCTGGAACGGCTCGCCGGCAACCTCGTCGAGAACGCCGTCCGGTACAACCACGTCGGCGGGACGGTGTGGGTCCGCACGTCCGGCGACGACGAGCACGCCCGGCTGGTCGTCGGCAACTCCGGCGCCGAGCTGGACCCGACCGAGGTGCCCGGGTTGTTCGAACCGTTCCGGCGCGGCGGCCGGGAGCGTACCGGGACGCGCGGGGCCGGGCTGGGGCTGTCCATCGTCCGCGCCGTCGTCGACGCGCACGGCGGCTCGGCCAGTGCCCGCGCGCTGGCCGGCGGCGGGCTGGAGGTCACCTGCACCCTGCCCGCCGCCGGCACCACACCCCCGGTCCGTGCCGCCGCCCCGGTCCTGCCCCCGGACTGCTGATTCGCAGTCCCTGCAACGCATTCCCGGCCCGTGGGAACCGGTTCAGCGGCGGGCGGCGAGGGCGTCCTGGACCCAGCGCCACGCGGGCATCGTGGTCGGCACCGGCGGCCAGCCGTTGATGACCGCGAGCAGCTGCCAGTACCGCTCGGTGCGCGGATCGCCGCCGCCGCCGATGTTCGCCAGCATCCGTTCCCGGTACTCCGGGGTGTCCGCGACGCCGTCGTACTCGGCGAACGCGGCGACGATGCCGTCGAGTACCGGGGTGGCGGCGGGGGCTGCCGGATCGGTACCGGCGGCGAGGGCGGCACCGGCGCGTTCGGCGACCATATCGCCGAGTTCGCGGGAGGTGCGCGCGTCCCGGCGGCCGTCGACGAGCGCCGGGTCGGCTGCGTGCGCCTCCGCCATCCGCCGTACGGTGGCGCGGAAGTCGGGGTCGGCGAGCAGGTCGGCGAGCTCGATCCAGGCGTCGAGCTGTTCGGTCGTCGGGTCGTCGGGCAGGTCGGGCGAGACCGAGCGCATCATCCGCTCGAAGTCGGGGTTCACGCGCAGCCCGCCGAACACGTGGTCGAGGAACTCGTCCAGGATCCGTTGGCGTTCCGCCGCTGACGCGCGTGCGATGTCGTTCATCCGTGCCACCTCCACAGGGTCGGGTTCGCGATGGGCGAGCGCGCGCAGGACGGCCCGGTGCGTACGCAGGATGCGGATCTGGCCGTCGAGCGCGGCGGCGTGTGCCGCGGCGACCTCGGCCAGCCCGACCCGGCGGTCCAGTACCTGCCGGATCGTGGCCAGGCCGAGACCGAGCTCCCGCAGCGTCCGGATGTACGCCAGCCGTGCCGCGGAATCCTCGTCGTACTGCCGGTAGCCGGCGCCGGTGCGGGTCGTCTCCGGCAGCAGACCGACGTCCGAGTAGTACCGGATGGTCTTGACCGGGACGCCGGACCGGGCCGCCAACCGGCCGATCGACATGCCCTGCTCGCTCATCGCGTCAACCGTCGTCCTTCCCGTCGGTGGAGACTCAAGCCGATTGTGCCGTGCCGAAGATCACGTCGGGTCCAATCCGGTTGCCGGACCGGCCGGCGCTCCGGTAGACAGAGCGCGACCGTACGAGCCGAGAGGAGGTGCGGAGAGTGTTCGCCACGATCAGTTCCGCGCTCCCGGCCACCGGGAGCGCACCGAGTCTCTAGAGGAGACCGCAGTGCATCCCTTCGTACAGCACATCACGTACGACACCGTCGGCGACCCGTACGATGTCGCCCGGTTCTGGTCGACCCTGCTGGGGCGGCCGCTGGCGGTCGAGGACCAGCCCGGCGACCCCGCGGCTCTCGTACTGCCGACGGACGGCTGCCCTGGCATGCTGTTCGTCCAGGTACCCGAGGGCAAGACGGTGAAGAACCGGGTCCACCTGGACCTGCAGCCGTCCGGTGACCGGACCCGCGACCAGGAGGTCGACCGGGCCATCGCGCTCGGCGCGACCCAGGTCGCGGACCACCGGCGCGCGGACGGCTCCGGGTTCGTCGTCCTGGCCGACCCCGAGGGCAACGAGTTCTGCGTGGAGCGCAGCGTCGGCGAGCGCGCCTGACGCCGGCGGCCCGGCGGGGAGCACCCGCCGGGCCGTTGCTTCCCTTGCGGCGCCTGGCTTTCCGGCCGGGCGCCGATGTCCGCCGGCCGGCACCCGAGGCCCGCGCTCAGAAGGTCAGGACGCTCAGCCAGTCGGTGAGCAGCGACCCCGTACCGGAGACGGTGAGGCGGGGATCGCCGGCGCCGAGCCGGCCGTACAGCAGGAGGAGCAGGTCGCCGGGGGAGCCGGTGACCTCGGCGGTGCCCTCGTCGCCGCGGCCCCACTCGAACCAGCCCTCGGTGAACAGGATCCGCCAGCCGTCCGCGGATCCGTTGGGGCGCAACAGGATCGACGCGCCGTCCGGGCCGGCGCCGGCCAGCCGGGGCGCGATCCACGCCGCGTGCGGCAGGTTGAGCAGGAACTCCTCGATCCCGTCGGCCGCGATGTCCGGGTCGACGGTGGGGGAGCCGCCGAGCGCGATCGTGGCGTCGGCGCCGTGCACGGTCGCCTCGTGCAGCACCCGCCGGGGCCAGAACCGCGCGGTGCGCCCGGCTCCCCAGGTCCACAGTGGACTGTCGGGATCGGTGCCACGCAAGGTGTCCAGCAGCCGACCGGCGCCGGCGGCCACCCAGTCGGGCAGCGCGGCCGGGTCGTCCGGCAACTCCTTCGGTACGTCCCGGGACCAGATCCGCGCCCGCGTCCCGGTACGCACCAGGTGGTCCACCCACCGGTACGTGGTGCCGTGGTGCCGGTGCAGGTCCGCGAGTGTCCACTGTGGACACGTCGGGACCGGGGTGGTGGGATCCGTGCCGGCCACCGTCGTCACGTACGCGGTGGCGCCGGCGGCCATCGCGTCCAGATACCTCTCGTACGTCCACACGGTCGGCACGCTACCGCGCGGCTGGGACAGTACCGGGGGATCAGTCGCGGGAGGCGGACTCGGACTCGGGGGCGGCGGCCGGCGCGGTCATGCCGAGCAGCAGCATCGCGTCGTGGTCCGGCGTGCCCGGATCGGCCTGGTAGACGACGATGCGCTGACCGTCCGACCCCGCGGCGGACAGCACCTCGTAGTCCAGGCCGAACCGGCCCACGACCGGGTGCTCGAAGTCCTTCCGCCCGCCGCCCTTGACCTTCACGTCGTACCGCCGCCACATGGTCGCGAACTCGTCGGACTTGACGACCAGCTCGCCGACGAGCGCGGCCAGATCGGGCGCGTCCGGGTCCGTGCCCGCCACCGTACGCAGGTGCGCGACGGTCTCCGCGGCGATGCGCTCCCAGTACGGGAAGAGGGTGCGGGCGTTGGGGTGCAGGAAGATGAAGCGCACCGTGTTGCGTTGCGCCGCAGGCCATTCGTCGATGCCGGCGAGCAGTCGCAGGCCCGGTTCGTTCGCCGCGAGCACGTCGTTGGTACGACTCAGCACGTACGCCGGGGAGGGCAGGACGGTGTCGAGCATCCGGCGCAACCCGGGCCGCACCGTACGCGCCGGGGCCGGGCGGCCGGACCGGGCACCGCGCGCCGCCCGCTCCGCCAGCGCCCGCAGGTGCCCGTGCTCGTCGGCGTCCAGCCGCAGCGCCCGCGCCAACGCGTCCACCACCGTACTGCTCGGGCGGGTCTCCTTGCCCTGTTCCAGCCGGATGTAGTAGTCGACGCTGACACCGGCCACGGCGGCCAGCTCCTCCCGCCGCAGCCCCGGCGTACGGCGGAGGCCGGCGCCGGTCGGCAGGCCCACGTCGGACGGCGTCACCCGGGCCCGCCGGGCGCGCAGGAACTCGCCCAGCCCGTTGTCCGTACTCCGGCGCGGCGTCGAGGAGGTCATGCGCCCAGTCTGCCAGCGGCGTACGGCCGGTGACTGGTCCCGGCACACCCAGGAACGCCGGTGCCGGTCGTGACCCGCCCTGCCACCGGGCGGCCGGATGCCGCACCGTGGAGAGGTCGCGGCGGGCAACCCCGCCGCGGAGTACCGATCCGCATCAGAAGGGACACACCAGTCATGACCGGACTTCCCCACCGCCGCATCGGTACCGTCGAGGTGCCGGCGATCGGCCTCGGGTGCATGGGCATGAGCGAGTTCTACGGTCCGGCCGACGACGACGCGTCGGTCGCGCTGATCCACGAGGCGCTCGACTCCGGCGTACGGCTGCTCGACACCGCCGACATGTACGGTGCCGGGCACAACGAGCGGCTCGTCGGCCGCGCCCTCGCCGGCCGCCGCGACGACGCCGTACTGGCCACCAAGTTCGCGATCCGGCGCGACGAGGCGGGCAACCGCTCCCTCGACTCGACCCCGGAGTACGCGAAGCGGGCGGTGGACGCGTCGCTGTCCCGCCTCGGCGTCGACACCATCGACCTGTACTACATGCACCGCTGGGACGGGGTGACGCCGATCGAGGAGACCGTCGGCGCGCTGGCCGAGCTGGTCGCCGCCGGCAAGATCCGGCAGATCGGCCTCAGCGAGGTGAACGCCGACCTGCTGCGCCGCGCCGCCGCCGTACACCCGATCGCCGCGCTGCAGAGCGAACTGTCGCTGTGGACCCGCGACGTCCTCGACAACGGGGTACTCGCCACCGCGGCGGAGCTCGGCACCACGCTCGTGGCGTACTCGCCGCTCGGTCGCGGGTTCCTCACCGGCGCCGTGTCGAGCGTGACGAACCTGGCCCCGGACGACTTCCGCCGTACCAACCCGCGCTTCGCGGACGGCAACCTGGAGGCCAACCTGGCCATGCTGGCCGAGGTACGCCGGGTCGCCGAGGCGCACGACGTACCGCCGTCCCGCGTCGCCCTCGCGTGGGTACTCGCCCAGGGCGACAACGTCGTCGCGATCCCCGGCACCCGGCGCTCGAAGTACCTGCAGGACAACGTCGCGGCGGCGGACCTGGCGCTGTCCGCGGCCGACCTCGCCGCGCTGGACGCCGCGTTCGCCCCGGAGCGGATCGCCGGCGAGCGGTACGTGCCGGCCGGCATGCCGAAGCAGGGCTGACCCACGCCATCCACGCCCGACCGGCCGCCGACCCCCGGGTCAGCGGGCCGGCGGGCGGATGCCGTTGAGCACCATGTCGACCAGCCGCTCGGCGAGCCGCTCCTTCGTCAGGTGCGGATGCCAGCGCAACTGGGACTGCATCGTCACCGGGCTCGTCAGCGCGGCCACGGCCAGCTCGATGTCCAGGTCCGGATCCAGCTCCCCGGTACCGATCCCGCGGCGCAGCACGTCGCGGATCACCTCACGGCGCTCCTCGACCCACGCCACGTACCTGTCGTACAGCTCGGGGTTGCGGTGGATCTCGGGGGCCAGGCACGGCATGATCTTGCCGGCCCGCCCCCCGTACCGGCCGACCCGGCCGAGCAGGGCGATCAGGTCGGCCCGGACCGACTCGCCCGCCGGTTTCGGGATGTCTCCCTTGAGCGCGACGATGGCGTCCATCATCAGCGCCTCCTTGTTGGACCAGCGCCGGTAGACCGTGGCCTTACCGACGCCGGCCCGGGCCGCCACCGCGTCCATCGACAGCGCGTCCACCGTGTTGCCCTCGGCGATGATGTCGAGAGCAGCCTCGATGATCGCCTCGTCGGCGCGCGCGCTGCGCGGCCGACCAGGCGGCCGCGCAGCGGTGGCGTTGTGCTCGCTCACACCCTCATTCTTCCCGTGCCCCGGCCGTCTCGGCCACCCGGTCGGCAACCCGCTGCGCCGGTACGTGCTGGCGCCGGTGCTGCGCGACCCGGCGACCCGGCAGCCACACCAGGACCACCAGGGCCCCGAGTACGGCGACGATGCCGGAACCGGCCGCGGCGGTGTGCATGGCGTGTACGAACGCGTCGTTCGCCGGGCCGACCAGCGCCCGACCGGCGTCCCCGAACCGACCCGCCACCCCGTACGTCGCGGGCAGCGACTCGGCCGCCGCGTCCCGGTACGGAGCCGGTACGCGCGCCAGGTGCGGCGTGATGTCACCCCGGTACACCTGGGACAGCACGGAACCGAGTACCGCGACGCCGAGCGCGCCGCCGACCTGCCGGATGGTGTTGCCGATCGCGGAACCCACGCCGGCCTTCTCCCGCGGGAGTACCGACATGATGGCCTCGGTGGTGGGGGCGGCGACGTTGGCCATGCCCACGCCCTGCACGAAGAACAGCACCTCCAGCACCCAGATCGGGGTGTCCACCCCGAGCAGGGTGAAGCCGCCCAGCGACACCGCGACCAGGGCGAGCCCGACCGTGCAGACCAGCTTGGCGCCGAACCGAGCGACCAGCCGGGAACTGCGCGGCGCGAACACCACCTGCGCGGCGGCGAACGGCAGCATCAAAAGACCGGCGGTCAGCGGGCTGAACCCCCGCACGTTCTGGATGTAGAACACCGAGAAGAAGAACGTGCCCATCGCGGCGAAGAACATCAGGCCGGTCGCCACGACCGCCGCGGAGAACCGCGGGTCGCGGAACAGCCGTACGTCCAGGGACGGGTGGTCGCTGCGCCGCTCGTACAGGACGAAGCCGACGAGGATGGCGGCGCCGAGCGCGATCGAACCCCACACGGTCGGCTTGCCCCAGTCGCCGTGGTCGCCGCCCGAGACGATCCCGTACACGAGGGAGACCAGGCCGGCGATCGACAGCAGCACGCCGACGACGTCGATCCGGCCCGGCTTCGGGTCCTTCGACTCCGGTACCAGCGTCGCTATCGCGACCAGGCCCACCGCCACGATCGGTACGTTGATCAGGAAGACCGAGCCCCACCAGAAGTGCTCCAGCAGGAACCCGCCCAGGATCGGGCCGATCGCCACGGCGAGGCCGACGGCGCCGGCCCAGATGCCGATGGCGCGGGCGCGCTCGCGCGGGTCGAACACGTTCGAGATGATCGACAGGGTCGCGGGCAGCACGGCGGCGCCGCCGATGCCCATGAGCGCGCGGGCCCCGATCAGCGCCCCGGCCGACTGCGCGTACGCGGAGGCCAGGGAGGCGAGGCCGAAGACGGCCAGGCCGAGGAACAGCGCGCGGCGCCGGCCGAACCGGTCGCCGAGGATGCCGAAGCTGAACAGCAGCCCGGCGAAGACGAGGGTGTAGGCGTTGATCGCCCATTCGAGCTGGCTCTGGGACGCGCCCAGGCCGGCGTGCGGGTCGGCGATGACCTTCATCGCCACGTTGAGAACGGTGTTGTCGAGGACGACCACCAGCAGGCTGACGACCAGAACCCCGAGGATCAACCAGCGGCGCGGGTGGCCGCTGTTCTCGGCCGCTTCCATGATTCTCCGATTCAGATACGGAACTGTGTCGTAACGAAACTAGTCCGGTCCACCGGAGTTTCGGAACCAGCTCGTCTCGTTAATCACAGCGGGAATACGGCCCCGGACACGACACCGCCCGGCACGCGTACGAGTGCCGGGCGGTGCGGTACGGCGGTGCGTCAGGAGCGCGGGTCGAGCTTCGCCAGGTTGTCCGGGTTCTCCGTGACGTACCGACGGCGGCGGCGCACCAGGTAGACGACGAGCACCGCGGCCACCGCGAGCAGGATCGCGGAGACCAGCTCCCGCACGATCCAGTCGAACGTGGTCAGCGCGAGCTTCGCCGTCGCGCTCGACTCGTCCTTGGCCTTCACCGGGACGCTGTCGCCGGCGCCGGCCGAGTCGGGCACCGCCTCGATACCGCCGTGCCCGCCCTGCCAGCTGCCGACGCAGAAGCGGTCCGCGCCGCGGCCCTTGCACTGTTTGACGCTCGCCGAGACGACCGGGTTCGACAGGTACGACGGGCCCACCGCATACCAGATCCCGGCGGCGGCGAGCGCGACCGCCACCACGGCGACGACGATTCCCTTGCGGTTGATCAGCACGCCGACCGAGGTTAGCGGTATCGGACAACTCCGTGGGGGACCGCTGTGTGCCGGGTGTGTGCGCGGCCGGATCGTAACTATGTCGGCGTTGACATAGTGCGGCTGGCGGTCCGATGCTGGGAACGACCGGGCGGCACGGCGGGAGGAGCCAGCTGATGACGGCGAGGCACAGATGGACGGGGGCGGCCGCGGCCGGACTCCTGCTTGGCGTACTGGTCGGCGTGCCGTCCGGGGCGGTCCAGGCGACACCGCCGAGCTGGGGCGCGCCCGGCGTCGGCGACCCGCTGTTCCCCACCCTCGGCAACGGCGGCTTCGACGTCACCCACTACGACCTGACCATGCGGTACGACGCGGCCAGCCGTACCGTCGCCGCGCGTACCCGGGTGGCGGCGCGGGCGACGCAGGAGCTGACCCGGTTCGACCTGGACTTCGACGGCAACACCGTCACCGGCGTACGCGTGGGCGGGGCCGCGGCGCGCTGGTCGCGGGACGGCGACGAACTCGTCGTCACGCCGCCGCGGCCGGTGCACCGCGGCGCACCGTTCGCGGTGACGGTCACGTACGCGGCGGATCCGCGGGCCGCGCACGACTGCGCGCCGCTGAACGCGCCGACGACCTCGGGCTGGCTGCCGACCCCGGACGGCTTCGTCGTCGCCGGGCAGCCGAGCTGCGCCCGGTCGGTGTTCCCGGGCAGCGACCATCCCAGCGACAAGGCCACGTACACGTTCCGGCTCACCGCGCCGCGGGCGCTGACCGCCGTCGCCAACGGGACGCTCGTCTCCCGCCGTACCACCGGCGACGACACCACGTGGACGTACGTCGAGGCGGCGCCGATGGCGACCGAACTGGCACAGCTCGCCGTCGGGGAGTACACGGTGGTGACGCAGCGGGGGCCGGGTGGCGTGGTGCAGCGCGACGTGCTGCCCACCACGCTCGCCGACGAGCTGCGGCCCGACCTGTCCGTCACCACCGGGCAGCTGGCCTGGCTCGGCGACCGGCTCGGCCGCTACCCGTTCGGCGAGTACGGGATCCTCGCGGCGCCGGCCGAGTTCCACTTCGCGCTGGAGACGCAGACGCTCACGCTGGTGTCCGCCGGGATGCTGCGCTTCACACCCAGGCCGTACTGGGCGCCCGTGCTCGCGCACGAGCTGGCCCACCAGTGGTTCGGCGACCTGGTGTCGCCCGCGCGCTGGTCCGACGTGTGGCTCAACGAGGGCCACGCCACCTACTACGAGGCCGCGTACGCCGACTCCGCCGGGTACGCGTCGTTCACCGACCGGATGCGCACCGCGTACCGGAACGGCGACTCGTGGCGCGCGCAGTACGGGGCGCCGGCCGCGCCCCGCGCCGACGACCTCTTCAACGACGACGTGTACGACGGCGGCGCCCTCGTGCTGTACGCGCTGCACGAGAAGGTCGGCGCGGCCACGTTCCAGCGGATCGAACGCGCCTGGCTCGCCCGGTACGCCAACGGATCCGCCGGCACCGCCCAGTTCGTCACGCTCGCCTCGCAGGTCGCCGGCCGCGACCTCGGCGGCTTCCTGCACGCCTGGCTGTACGGCACGACCACCCCACCGATGCCCGGCCATCCCGACTGGACATCATGAACGGGTGACCACCACCCTCGGGTACGCCGTCCTCGGGTTGCTCGCCCGCCGCCCGCACAGCGGGTACGAGGTGGCCGCGCGGATGCGCACACCCATCGGGTACTTCTGGACCGCCAGCCACGCGCAGATCCACGGCACGCTCAGCAAGCTCGTCGAGGCCGGACTCGCCGCGTACACCACGGAACCCGGGCCCGGCCCGTACGACAAGAAGATGTACACGCTGACCCCGGCGGGCCGTACCGAACTGGCCCGCTGGGCGGCCAGCCCGCCGCCCGCGCCGCAGCCGCGCAACGAGATGCTGCTCCGGGTGTACAACGGGTGGCTCGCCGACCCGGCCGCGGTCGTCGCGATGCTCGACGGCGAGATCGCCCGGCACCGCGACACGCTCGGCACGTACCAGGAGCTGCGCGCCGCGTTCGACGCGAACGGGACGCCGGACGACCCGCGCTCGGTCCGGTTCGCCGACTACGCAACGCTTCTCGCCGGCATCGGCTCCGAACGCGAGGAGCTGCGCTGGCTGAAATGGCTCCGCGACACCCTCCGCGCTGCCTCCGACTCCGACGGTGCCGGCTGACCGGGTAACGCCCGCCACGAACGCCTGACACCAGCGCGAACCGGGAGTGCCGCCACCGGGCGGACGGGCCACAACCCTTGCGGTACAAGGGATCGCGGGGTCGGGAACGGGAAACGGCGCCCGGGTCACCTGACCCGGGCGCCGATCGCGTCACCCGCCGGTCAGGCGGGCAGGCTCGCCACGCCGCGCGGCAGGAACCGCTGGCCGGTGACCTTCTCGCTGACGCCGGTGCGGTCCAGGTACGGCGTGATGCCGCCGAGGTGGAACGGCCAGCCGGCGCCGAGGATCATGCACAGGTCGATGTCCTGCGCCTCCGCGACGACGCCCTCGTCGAGCATCAGCCGCGCCTCCTGCGCGACCGCGCCGAGCGCCCGGTCACGTACCTGCTCCTCGGTGAGGACGGTGTCGCCGACCTCCAGCATGGCCAGTACCTCGGGGTCGACGGTCTGCTGACCGCTGGCGTCCCAGGTGTACACGCCGGGCTTGCCGGCCGCGACCAGCCGGGCCAGGTTCGCCGACACGCCGAACCGCTCAGGGAACGCCGCGTGCAGCGTCTCCGACACGTGGTGCGCCACCGCGATCCCGACGAACTGGAGGAGTACGAACGGGCTCATCGGCAGGCCCAGCGGCGACAGCGCCCGGTCGGCCACCTCGATCGGGGTGCCCTCGTCGACCGTCGCGAACACCTCGCCGAGGAAGCGGGTGAGCAGCCGGTTCACCACGAACGCGGGGGAGTCGGAGCACAGCACCGAGTTCTTCCGCAGCTGCTTGCTCACCGCGAACGCGGTCGCCAACGTCGCGTCGTCCGTCGCGTCGCCGCGGACGATCTCCAGTAGCGGCAGGACCGCGACCGGGTTGAAGAAGTGGAACCCGACGACCCGCTCCGGGTACTTCAGGTCGGCGGCCATCTCGGTGATCGACAGCGACGAGGTGTTCGTCGCGAGGACCGCCTCGGGCGAGACGATCGGCTCGATTTCGGCGAACAGCGCCTTCTTCACCGCCATGTCCTCGAACACGGCCTCGATGAGGAAGTCCGCGTCGGCGAACACCGACTTGTCGACCGACCCGGTCACCGACGCCTTGTACCGCGCGGCCTTGTCGGCGCTGAGCCGGCCCTTCGCGGCGAGCTTGTCCAGCTCCGCGTGCACGTACCCGACGCCCTTGTCGACGCGCTCCTGGTCCAGGTCGGTCAGCACGACCGGTACCTCCAGGCGGCGCGCGAACAGCAGCGCGAGCTGGCTGGCCATCAGCCCGGCGCCGAGCACGCCGACCTTGGTGACCGTGCGCGCCAGCGCCTTGTCCGGCGCGCCGACCGGGCGCTTCGCCCGCCGCTGCACCAGATCGAACGAGTACAGCCCGCTGCGGAACTCCTCGCTCATCAGCAGGTCGGCGTTCGTCTCGTCCTCGGCGGCCGTACCGTCGGCGAAGCTCGCCGTCTTCGCCAGCGCCATCAGCTCCAGCGCCTTGTACGGTGCCGGCGCCCCGCCGTGCAGCCGCGCGTCCACGGTCGCCCGGCCGCGGGCCAGCGCGGCGTCCCACGCCTCGCCCCGGTCCACCTCCGGACGCTGCACCGTGACCTCACCCGCGACGACCGCGGCGGCCCAGGCGAGCGACAGTTCGAGGAAGTCGGCCGGCTCCAGCAGCACGTCCGCGATGCCCAGCTCGTACGCCTGCTTCGCCTTGAGCATGCGGTTCTGGTTGAGCGGGTTCTCGATGATGACCTTGACGGCGTTGTCCGCGCCGACCAGGTTCGGCAGCAGCTGGGTGCCGCCCCACGCCGGCACGATCCCCAGGAACGTCTCCGGGAACGCCAGCGCCGCCGCACCCGACGACAGCGTCCGGTACTGGCAGTGCAGCGCCAGCTCCAGCCCGCCGCCCATGGTCGCCCCGTTGACGAACGCGAACGTCGGGATCTCCGAGTCCCGCAGCCGCGCGAACACCCGGTGCCCCGCGTTCGTCACCCGGTACGCCTGGTCCCGGTCGCGCAGCAGCGGCATCGCCGTGACGTCCGCGCCGACGCAGAAGATGAACGGCTTGCCGGTGACGGCGATGAACCGTACCCGCGGCGAGTGCGCGTGCACCTCGTCCAGCGCGCGGCTCAGCTCGGCGAGCCCGGCCGGACCCAGCGAGTTCGGCTTCTTGTGGTCGAAGCCGTTGTCGAGGGTGATGAGCGCGGCCTCGCCGTCGAGCCCCGGCACCCGCACGTACCGCAGGTGGGCGTTCGTGACGACCTCGTTCGGGTTCTGGTCGGCGGCCGCGACCGGTGTCGTTGCGTCGCTCACTTCTCGCCCTCCCACGCGGGGTTCTCCCAGATGACCGAGCCGCCCATGCCGATGCCGATGCACATCGCGGTCAGCCCGTACCGCACCTCGGGGTGCTCGGCGAAGTGCCGCGCCAGCTGCGTCATCAGCCGTACGCCCGAGGACGCCAGCGGGTGGCCCATCGCGATCGCGCCGCCCCACGGGTTGACCCGCGGATCGTCGTCGGCGATGCCGAAGTGGTCCAGGAACGCCAGTACCTGCACCGCGAACGCCTCGTTCAGCTCGAACAGGCCGATGTCGTCGATGCTCAGCCCGGCCAGGCGCAGCGCGCGCTCGGTGGACGGGATCGGGCCGACGCCCATGACCTCCGGCTCGACCCCGGCGAAGCCGTAGCTGACCAGCCGCATCGCGACCGGCAGGCCCAGCTCGCGGGCGACGTCCTCGGCGGCGATGATCGAGCAGGTCGCGCCGTCGTTGAGGCCGGCGGCGTTGCCCGCGGTGACGCGGCCGTGCGGCCGGAACGGGGTCTTCAGCCCGGCCAGCTTCTCCATGCTGGTGTCCCGGGGCGCCTCGTCGACGGCGGCCAGGCCCCAGCCCTCCTCGACCGACCGGGTCGCGACCGTCACCAGGTCCGGCTGGAGCTTGCCCTCCGCGTACGCCTTGGCCACCTTCTGCTGGCTGGCCAGCGCGAACGCGTCGGCCCGCGCCTTGGTGACGCCGGGCAGGCGGTCGTGCAGGTTCTCCGCCGTCGAGCCCATCACCAGCGCGGACGGGTCGACCAGCTTCTCGGACAGGATCCGCGGGTTCGGGTCGACGCCCTCGCCCATCGGATGCCGGCCCATGTGCTCGACGCCGCCCGCCAGGGCCACGTCGTACGCGCCGAACGCGATGCCGGAGGCGACCGTGGTCACCGCGGTCATGGCGCCCGCGCACATGCGGTCGATGGCGTACCCGGGCACGGTCTTGGGCAGACCGGCGAGCAACGCGGCGGTACGGCCGATGGTCAGGCCCTGGTCGCCGATCTGGGTGGTCGCCGCGATGGCGACCTCGTCGACGCGCTCGGGCGGCAGTTCCGGGTGGCGGCGGATCAGTTCGCGGATGCAGCGGATGACGAGGTCATCGGCGCGGGTCTCCGCGTACATGCCGCCCGCCTTGCCGAACGGGGTGCGAACGCCGTCGACGAACACGACGTCGCGGACGGTACGGGGCACGCGAGCCTCCTTGCGGGTACGGTCCTTCTCCCGCAGATGCTACTCGCCGGTAACCAAGATGGTGCGCGGTACCCCGTGGATCAGGTCACAGCGGGACGGTCAGGCCTCCGCGAGGGCCGCGGTGAGCGCGTCCGCGGTCAGCTCCACCTGCCAGCGCCGGGCGCCGTGCCCGGTCAGGAACGCGGCGACCGCCTCCCGGTCCGCCGGTACGGGCGGGGCCCAGGCCAGCCGGCGCACCGTGTCCGGCGCGATCAGGTTCTCCGTCGGCAGGGTGTTGGCCGCCGCGATCTCGGCGACCGCGGCACGGCAGTGCACCAGCCGGGACGCCGCCGCCGGGTCGCGCTCCGCCCACCGGTGCGGCGGGGGCGGGCCGTCGGTCGGCACGCTCGTCGCTGGCAGCTCGCCATCCGGCGTCGTACGGGCCTCGCGCAGCGCGGCCAGCCACGTACCGAGCTGGCGGCGGGCGCCGCGGGTGCCGAACCCCGGTACGGCCAGCAGGCTCTGCTCGTCGCCCGGATCGGCCTGCGCGGCGGCCACGATCGCCGCGTCCGGCAGCACCCGGCCGGGCGCCACGTCACGCCGGCGCGCCACCTCGTCCCGCGCCGTCCACATCGACCGGACGCGGCCGAGCGCGCGCGCCCCGCGTACCCGGTGGATGCCGGAGGTGCGGCGCCACGGCTCCGGGCGCGGCCGGGTCGGCAGGCCCACGACCAGCGCCGCGAACTCCTGCGCCGCCCACTCCGCCTTGCCCTGCCGGTCCAGCTCGGCGGCCAGCGCGTCGCGCAACTCGACCAGCAGCTCCACGTCGAGCGCCGCGTACGCCAGCCAGCTCGCCGGCAGCGGCCGGGTCGACCAGTCCGCCGCCGAATGCTGCTTCTCCAGCGCGTAGCCGAGCAGCCGCTCGGTGATGGCGCCCAGCCCGACGCGGTCGAAGCCGGCGAGCCGCGCCGCCAGCTCGGTGTCGAACAGCCGGGTCGGCCGCAGGTTCAGCTCCGCCAGGCAGGGCAGGTCCTGACTCGCCGCGTGCAGTACCCACTCGGTGTCGGCGAGCGCGGTGGACAGGTCGGTCAGGTCGGTGCCGGCCGCGGTCAACGGAACCGGGTCGATCAGCGCCGTGCCCGCGCCCGCCCGCCGCAACTGCACCAGGTACGCCCGCTGGCTGTACCGGTAGCCCGAGGCCCGCTCGGCGTCGATCGCGACCGGCCCGGCACCGCCGGCGAACCGCGCCACCGTCGACGCGAGCACGGCCGGGTCGCCGATGGGCTCGGGGATGCCGTCGCCCGGCTCGCGCAGCAGGACGGCGTCGGACGCCTTGTCGGTACGGTCGTCGGGGGCGCCCCCCTCGCCCGCAGCGGCCGCGGACGGATCCGGGGTGGCGTCCCGACGTACCGGAGTTGATCCGTCGACCACCCGCTCACCGTACGGGTCAACCGCCAGGTATTTCCGGCCGGCCTCGATCGGGCGGGGGATTTCTCCCGTACGGCGGGGGATTGTGGCGGCTTTCCCGCCTGGCATCCGATCGGGCCACTGCCCGTGCTTTCCGGTACTGGCGGGCGACCGATACCGTGTGCCGGCGGACAGCGGCGCGTGGGTACGCGCGGCCGGGTCCGGGCCCGCCCGCGCGCGGGCCGCGTTCAGGGGAGGACGACAACCCAGATGACCGATCCGTATCCGCCGGGTGGCCGGCCGGACCCGCAGCCCGGTACGCCCGCGGCACCCGCACCGCCCGGCGACCCGGCGCCCGCCGACCAGCAGTACGGCACGGACCGGACCCAGCGCGTGTCGCCCCCGTCGTCCGGTGACGCCGGCGCGCCCGGAGCCCCGCAGGAACCCGACGCCGGCTCCGTACCGCCGCCACCGCTGCCCGGTGACATCCCGCCGCAGCCCCCGGCGTACGGCCAGCCCGGTGCATCGGGCCCCGCCGGTCCCGCCCCGTCCGGGCCCACCTCCGGCCCCGGACCGCTCGGCCCGACATCCGGCCCCGCCGCCCCGACTTCCGCCCCTGGCGGTCCGGGATACGGCCCTGCCGCCCCGACCTCCGGTCCTGCGGCCCCGGCCTCCGGCCCCGCTGGTCCGGGGTACGGGCAGGGCGGCCCGACGCCCGGCGTACCGGGGCAGTCGCCGGCGTCCGGTCCGGGTGCGGACCAGACCGCCGGGTGGCCGAGCATGGCGTCCACCGCCGCACCGACTCCCGTCGGCGCCCAGCCCGGGGCGATGCCGGGACCGGGCGGCGGCGAGTACGCGGGGCAGGCGGGGATGCCGGGGCAGACCGGGGCGTACCCGATGGGTCAGGCCGGTGCGCCGCAGACGGCATGGACCGGCGAGAACGGGCCGGGGCAGCCGCCGGCCGGACCGCAGACCTGGGCGGGCACGCCGAACCCGTGGTCCGCGACGCCCGGACAGCAGCCGGGCGGTTGGGCGCCGGCGCCGCGTCCCGGCCGGATCGCGCGGGTCGCGCTGGTGCTGGCGTGCGTGCTGCTCGCGGTGGCGGTCGCGCAGACGGTGCTGCTGGTGCAGACGCATTCGGCGCTGAACGACCAGAAGCAGGCCCAGTCGGCGGCGCAGAGCAGCAACGACAAGCGGTTGAAGGCACTGGAGGGCACGGTCAAGGCGCTGGAGGAGAGTTCGCTGGACGCCGCGTCGGTGGCCAAGAAGGTGTTGCCGAGCGTGTTCCAGGTGGTGGCGGGCGACTACACCGGCAGCTCGTTCGTGATCGGGCCGGCGCCGGGCGGCGGGTCGTATCTGCTGACCAACGACCACGTGGTGCAGCCGTTGATCGACTCCGGCAGCAAGAGCGTGAAGTTGCAGCGGGGCAGCAGCACGTTCCCGGCGACGGTCACCCAGTACGACAAGGATCTGGACATCGCGGTGCTGCAGACCGACGAGAAGTTCGACAAGCTGAACCGGGTCAGCAAGCCGGTACAGCCGGGCGAGCCGGTGGTCGTGGTCGGTTCCCCGCTGGGACTGAACGATTCGGTCACCACCGGTGTCGTCAGTTCGGCGCAGCGTGACGTGCCGGGTAGCGGTGAGAAGTTCATCCAGTTCGATGCGGCGATCAACCCGGGCAACTCGGGCGGCCCGGTGATGAACGCCAAGGGTGAGGTCGTCGGCATCGCCACGGAGAAGGCCCGGGACGCCGAGGGGATCGGCCTGGCCATCCCGATCTCGGTGCCGTGTGACAAGTTCTCGGTGTGCGGGTCATGATCGGCAGTGGTCGATCGGGCACCCCACCCGGCCGTACGGCAGCGGACTGGCGCCCGTCCGCGACCATCGGCGGTACGTGGGGCATCAGCAAGGACACCGGGGCCGTGCCCCGTGGAGGAGGAGTCGCGTCATGAGCCAGCCGGGAATCGGACCCGGCGGGCCGTACCCGCCGAACAACAACCCGCAGCCGGGTTGGGGCGGGGGCCAGCCGAACAACCAGCCGCCCGCCGATCCGTACGGCCCGCAGTACGGCCAGCCGCCCCAGCCGGCGTACGGTGAGCAGCCGCCCCAGCCGGGGTACGGGGAGCAGCCGCCCCAGCCCGGGTTCGGCGAGCAGCCGCCGCAGCCGGGGTTCGGCCCGCAGCCGCCGACGAGCGGTGCGCCGGGCTTCGGTGCGCCGGTCAGCGGCCCGGCCGCCCCGTCCAGCGGCCCCGGATACGGCGGTCCGCAGCAGACCGCGCCGTTCACGCCGCCGGACTCCGGCCAGTTCGGTGACGGCGCGCAGCACACCACGGTCATGCCGACCGTCGGCCCGGGTGGCCCCGGTGCCCCGGGCGGCCCGCCGCCGGCGAACCGGTTCGCCCCGGATCCGAGCGAGCGCAAGCGTGGCCCGTGGATCCCGGTGCTGGCCGCGGCCGCCGCGGTCTTCCTGATCCTCTCCGCCACCATGACCGTGCTGTACGTGTCGAAGAGCGGTGACCTGACCAGCGAGAAGAAGGTCGCGGCCGACCGGCAGAACACGATCGACGGTCAGAAGACCAAGATCGACGATCTGAACAAGCAGCTCGACGACACGAAGAAGGAGCGGGACAAGGCCAAGCAGGACCTGTCCGGCGCCAAGAACCAGAACAGCGACCTGACCAAGCAGCGCGACACCATCGCGAAGTGCCTGGGCCTGCTGGAGCAGGCGATCGTCGCGTCCGGCAAGGGCGACCAGGCGAAGACGAGGAAGCTCCTCAAGGAGCTCGACGCGCCGTGCAAGGAAGCCGACCAGTACCTGAAGTGAGTGGTGGTCGTGGCGCCCGCGGGTGGGCGCCACGACCGTGTCCGGGGTCGACGGCGGTCGGTCAGGACGTGGCGAGGGCGGACACGCCGGGCGGCGGCAGGCCGGCCGTCGACGACAGCAACCCGCACCACGCCTCCAGATGTACGCCGAGGTCGGTGGACTCCGGGGTCCACGACGCCCGGATCTCCAGGTCGGCGGTGGCCGGCGGTCCCGCGAGATCGCCGTACCGGGTGGAGGTGGTCTGGGTGACGGTGCCGCCGATCGCCGTGTACTCCGCGCCGTGCGCCTCCAGCGCGTCGATCAGCCAGCTCCAGCCGACGCCGGGCAGCAGCGGGTCGGCGGCGAGTTCCGGTTCGATCTCCGCCGTGATGTACGTGACGAGGCGAAGCGTGCCGGCCCAGGCCGGGTGACCGTCCGGGTCGTGCAGCAGGATCAGCCGCCCGGTCGACACCTCGTCGCCGTCGCGCAGCACCGTGGCGCCGAGCGCGAACGAGTACGGGGCGAGTTTTTTGGGTGCCGGAAACTCCTCAAGCAGGATCTCTGCCCGAGGCTCTACCGAATTCAGCCCCTGCACGGCGCGCGTGAACGTTTCGGGGGGCAGCACGGTCGACGGCGCCATGCCCCGAGCCTATGCGCCACGAGCGCCCGTACCGGCACGGCACGCCGGTGCGGCGCCGCGCCGGTGTACCGGAATCCGTGTCGGGGGCCCGTGCGAGGATGACGGCGATGAGTACCACGTCTGAGTTCCTGCGCGCGTGCCGGCGCGAGTCCGTGACCCGGCGACCGGTGTGGTTTATGCGGCAGGCGGGCCGTTCACTGCCCGAGTACCGGAAGCTGCGCGAGGGCACGACGATGCTGGAGTCGTGCCGGCGCCCGGAGATGGTCGCGGAGATCACGCTCCAGCCCGTGCGTCGGCTCGGCGTGGACGCGGCGATCCTGTTCTCGGACATCGTCGTACCGCTGGCGGCGGCGGGCGTGGACGTGGACATCCAGCCCGGCGTCGGTCCCGTGATCGCCGAGCCGGTCCGGGACGCGGACGCGGTCGCGGCGATCCGGCCGCTGGCCGCCGACCAGGTGGCGCACGTGGCGGAGTCGGTGCGGCTGCTGACCGCGGAGCTGGGCGACACGCCGCTGATCGGGTTCGCGGGCGCGCCGTTCACGCTCGCGAGCTACCTGGTGGAGGGCGGGCCGTCGCGCAGCCACGCGCGGACGAAGGCGCTGATGCACGGCGCGCCGGAGGTGTGGCACGCGCTGTGCGAGCGGCTGGTGCAGATCACCGTCGAGTTCCTGCGGGTGCAGGTGGCGGCGGGGGTGTCGGCGGTGCAGCTGTTCGACTCGTGGGCGGGCGCGCTGTCCGAGGCCGACTACCGGCGGTACGTGGCGCCGCACTCGGCGGCCGTGTTGTCCGCGGTCGCGGCGGTTGCGCCGGACCTGCCGCGGATCCACTTCGGTGTCGGTACGGGGCATCTGCTGCCGGCGATGGCGGAGGCGGGCGCGACGGTGGTCGGCGCCGACTGGCGTACGCCGCTGGACCAGGCGTCGGCCGCGGTCGGCCCGGACCGTGCCGTGCAGGGCAACCTGGATCCGGCGCTGCTGCTGGCGCCGTGGCCGGTGCTGGAGGCCGAGGTGCGGCGGATCTGCGCGGAGGGCGACGGCACGCCGGGGCACGTGTTCAACCTGGGCCACGGCGTACTGCCGGAGACCGATCCGGACGCGCTGGCCCGGGTGGTCGAGCTGGTGCACGCGCTGCCCCCGGCGTAGCCCGTTCCCGGGGTCACGCGATGATGGGTGCGTGGCACATGTGGCGATCGTCGGGGCCGGGATCAGTGGTCTGAGCGCGGCGCTGCGGTTGCGCCGGCGGCTCGGCGCGGGTGTGCGGATCACGCTGCTCGACCAGTCCGGCCGGGTCGGCGGGAAGCTCGCGACCGGCGAGGTGGCGGGCGCCCGGGTCGAGCAGGGCGCCGAGTCGATCCTGCTGCGCGACCCGGTCGTGGCGGAGCTGGCCGCCGAGGTCGGCCTGGGCCCGCTGGTACATCCGGCGCCGTTGGCGGCGGGGATCGTCGTCGGCGGGCGTACGGTGCCGGTGCCGCGCGGCACGCTGATGGGCATTCCGGCCGATCCGGCCGCGCTGGACGGCACCGCCCCCGCGTACGCGTTGCCGGAGCCGGCGCCGGTGACCCCGGGGCCGCTGGTCGCGCCGGCTGCGGACATCGCCGTCGGTGCCCTCGTCCGCTCCCGGTACGGGGACGAGATCGTGGACCGGCTGGTCGACCCGCTCCTCGGCGGGGTGTACGCGGGCCGCGCCGACGACCTGTCGCTGGCCGTGACCCTGCCCGCCCTGTACGAGGCGGCGCAGCACGAGTCGACCCTGTCCGGCGCGGTACGGGCGGCGCAGCGGGACACGCCCGCGGTCGGTGGCCCCGCGTTCGGGGTGGTCGCCGGTGGGCTGTCCGCGCTGGCCGAGGCGGTCGCCGCCGCCGCGGACGTGACGCCGCGGCTGGACCTTCCGGTACGCGAGCTGGCTCCGACACCGGACGGCTGGCGGCTGACGGTCGGGTCGACTCGTGATCCGGAGCCGCTGGACGCCGACGCGGTGGTCCTGGCCGTACCGGCGCGTCCGGCGGCGCGGCTGCTGACCGGCTTCGCGCCCGCGGTCGCGGCGGAGGTCGGCGTGCTCGACTACGCGAGCATCGCCCTCGTCACCCTCGTACTCCCCGGCGACGTGCTGCCGGAGGCGTCCGGGTTCCTGGTGCCGGCGACCGAGGGGTACGCGATCAAGGCGGCGACGTTCGTCGGCCGCAAGTGGCCGCATCTGGCCGTGCCGGGCCGTTCGCTGGTACGGCTGTCGCTCGGCCGGTACGGCGAGACCCGGGTGCTGCAACGCGACGACGACGAGCTGGTCGCGCTCGCCCGCGCGGACCTCTCCGCGGTACTGGGGGAGCGGCTGCCCACCCCGGTCGGGAGTACGGTCCGGCGGTGGGGCGGCGGCCTCCCGCAGTACGGGCCGGGCCACCTGGACCGGATCGCCCGCGCGCGGGCAGGGCTGGCCGAGCATCCGACGCTGGCACTGGCCGGCGCCGCGTACGACGGGGTGGGCGTGCCGGCCTGCGTACGGTCCGGCTACGCCGCCGCCGACACCATCACAGGAGAACTGCACGATGCCCACTGAGAACCCCAGCAACCCCAACGCCGCCCGCATCCGCGAGCTGAACTCCACCGTCCGGTACACGATGTGGTCGGTGTTCGCGGCGAACGCGCCGCTGCCGCCGCTGCGCGACGAACTGACGAACGAGGTCGCCAACCTGCTCGCGGCGCTGCCGGACAAGGGCGTCGAGGTGCGCGGCACGTACGACGTGTCGGCGCTGCGGGCGGGCGCGGACCTGATGGTCTGGTGGCACGCCGAGGATCCGGACGCGCTGCAGGAGGCGTTCGGCGCGCTGCGCCGCACCCAGCTCGGCCGGTACCTGACGCCGACGTGGTCGGCGATGGCGGTGCACCGGCCCGCCGAGTTCAACAAGAGCCACCTGCCGGCGTTCCTGTCCGGCGAGGAGCCCAAGAACTACGTCGCCGTCTACCCCTTCGACCGGTCGTACGAGTGGTACCTGCTGCCCGACGAAGAGCGGCGGTTCATGCTCGCCGAGCACGGGAAGATGGCGCGCGACTTCCCCGACGTACGGGCGAACACGGTGCCGGCGTTCGCGCTCGGCGACCACGAGTGGGTCCTCGCGTTCGAGGCCGACGAACTGCACCGCATCGTCGACCTGATGCGGGAACTGCGGGCCGCGACGGCGCGGCGGCACACCCGGGTGGAGATCCCGTTCCACACCGGCCGGCGCCGGGACATCGCGGACATCGTCGCCGCGCTGCCGTAACCCTGTCGGACCCAAGCGGTACAACATCCTCATGTACGTCGAGCGCCGGTCCCTGCTGCCCGGCGTCCTGCTGTGGTCGCGGGACGTCGGCCCGGCCGGCTCCGACTTCCGGGTCCTGCCCGACGGCTGCATGGACCTGATCTGGTCCGACGGCGACCTGCTCGTCGCCGGACCGGACACCCGCGCGCAACAGGTCCACAGCCCGCCCGGCACCCGGTACGCGGCGATCCGGTTCCGGCCCGGCGTCGGCCCCGCGATCCTCGGCGTACCAGCGGACGAACTGCGGGACGCGCGGGTGCCGCTGTCCGCCATGTGGCCGGCCGCGCGGATCCGGCGGCTCACCGCGCTCATCGCCGCCGCCCCCGACCCCGCCCGCGCGATCGAGACCGCCGTCGCCGGCGAGGCACCCCCACCCGACCCGCTCGTCGGCGAGATCGTCCGGCGGGTCGCCGCCGGTGCCGCCGTACGTGACGTCGCGCGTGCCGTACACCTCAGCGAACGGCAGCTGCACCGGCGATGCCTCGCCGCCTTCGGGTACGGCGCGAAGACACTGCACCGGATCCTCCGGCTGAACGCCGCACTCGACCTCGCCCGCGGCGGCCGCGACCTCGCCGCCGTCGCCGCCGACACCGGGTACGCCGACCAGGCCCACCTCACCCGCGACACACGCGCGCTCAGCGGAGTACCACCCAGCGTGCTGCTCGCCGGCTGAGCGCTCCGCTGCCTGCGGGATCCGTTGCGCGCCAACGGTTCCGTTGCTTACGGGATGCCGGCCGGGGTCAGGCGAACAGGTCGACGCCGTTGCCGTCCGGGTCACGCACACTCGCGTACCGCTGGCCCCACGGGGCGTCGAACGGCGCCAGATGGCCCACGTGGCCGGCGCCCGTCAGCGTCCGGTACAAGTCGTCCACCGCGGCGGCGTCCGCGCACTCGAAACACAGACCGACCCGGACACCGCCCGACGGCGGCTCCCACGACCGATCCAGGCTGCGTACCAGATCGACGGTGTCCCACATCAGCCGCAGCCCGCTCGGCAGCGTGGCCTCGGCGTGCGGCCCGGCCGCGTCCTCCGGTACCTCGACGCCGAGCAGACGGTAGAAGGCGAGCGACGCGGCCAGATCCCTTGTCACCAGGCCGATCGCGGTCAGGTTCGTGGTCATGACCCGACCGTACGGTTCGGGCGGCGGGGGTCGATTGAACGAATCGGACGTGGTGTTCGGCGGGGGTGGGGTGCGCTGACGTGACGCGTCGGCATGGTTGCACTCGGTGAGACTGTTCAACTGTGCACTTGTTCAACAAGTGCACAGTTGAACAAGTGCACAATTGGACAATCGATTTGTGACCGCCAACCGCCCCCACGGTCGCCCCACAGCCACCCCGCGCCATCACCGCGCGCCCCCGCGCCCCCACGCCCCCGCGCCCCCGCGCCCGCGCGCCCCGCGAGGCCACGTCACCCCGCGAGACCACGTCACCCTGCGAGGCCACGCCACCCCGCGAGAACCCAACCGCCGCAACACATCCCGCCGTACGAAAAAGGTCGCCGCCAGGCACGTGACGTGTCCGGCGGCGACCTGGTGTGACGGCTGGTGCTGCGACTCAGGCGAGCGCCCCCATGGGGTCCCAGGCGGGCAGCACGATGGGTTCGGCGGCGAGCGCTTCCTGGAGCGCGGCGGGGAGGAGGTCACGCCGGGCGGCGATCTCGAAGACGTACTCGTCGAACCAGGAGTCGTTCATGGTGAAGTAGCCGTCCTGGCCGATCTCGTCGCCCCACGAGTTTTCGACGCGCCAGCGGCGGGGTGTGCCGTCGAGGATGTCGACGCCGGTGAAGAGCATGGCGTGGGTCATGGCGGACTCGTGGTACTCAAGGCGTGCGGCCTTGTCGAGGCCGAACGTGGCGCCGTAGACGGACTCGTAGTCGATGAGGTCGGCGTCCCAGAGTCCGGGCTTGCGGGCGAATTGTTGGGCCACGTCGCAGCCGAACCAGACGGGTTCGCCGCCGGAGATGGTCTTGGCGGCGGCGTCCTTGATGACGTCGATGTCGACGTTGAGGTACGTGACGCGCGGCCCGCCGAGCACGTTTCCGAGGTACTCGACGGTGAAGGTGCGGCCGGTGGGGCTGGTGGCGCGCGGGTCGTGTACGAGGCACACGTACTCGTCGAGCGGCACGTCGACGTACTTCTCGGCGAACTCGCGCGGGGTGAGCACCCCGTCGCGGTGGAATTCCTTGTCCTTGTCGAGCCACTGCCAGTCGAACGTCTCGGGCGGGGTGCCGAGGTGGATGGCGAGGACGCGCCAGACGACGGCGAGCACGTCGCGTTTGCCGTCGCGTACGGCGTCGGTGTCGCCGGCGGCGGCGAGACCGCGGAGGGTGTGCGCCCCTTCGCGCAGGACCTTGCGAAGGGTGCCGTTGAGCCGGGCGGTGTTGCCGGACGACTGGGTTTCCGGCATGACCGACTTGGGTACGAGGCCGTGCTTGTCGACCAGCGCGACGAACATGTTCCACTGGCCGCCGTCGTCGGCGACGTGTTCGAGGAGGTGCGCGACGGTACGGTCGTCACGGTCGCGGTCGGCGGTGTCGAGGATGGCCTCAAGGAAGTAGTTGGCCCGCTCGAACTTGTCCCAGAACATCAGGTGGTTCTGGGAGAACTCGAAGTCGGCCAGGTTCAGCTTGCGCTTGGCGCCGACGCGCAGCAGGTTCAGCCCGGCGAACAGCCAGCAGCGACCGGACTTCTGCTGGTCGGTGACCTTCCAGTCGTCGAGCTGGTGCGACATCGAGTGGTCGGTGGCGTTGACCACCGCGCGGTCCAGCGCGACCTCGTCGACGGGCGTCGTCGCCAGCGCGTTCTGCGCCACCCGGTACGCCGGGTTCGCGGCGAACTGCTTGCGCAGCAGTTCGATGTCCTCGGCGCCGACGGCGCCCTGGCTACCTGCGGGCATGTACCGACTCCTTTCGCCGGGCTGGGGGCACCCGGATGTCGAGCTGTGGTGGCTCTGCCCGGCTCCGGGACCTGCGGCCCTCGGCACCCGTCGTCGGGACACCGGTACGACCCTACGTCGAAGTTCGTCGATGTCACGCGGCGCGGGTGTCGGGAATCAGTCCCGGACCATCGGAGTGTGGGGGATGCCGTCCTCCAGGTACCCGGGGCCGTCGGGACGAAAACCGTGCCGCGCGTAGAAATCGGTCAGGTGGCTCTGCGCGCCGAGTACGGTGCGGCGGTCGCCGATCTCGGCGAGGGCGGCGTCGATCAGCCTGCCGGCGAGTCCGGCGCCGCGGGCGTCGGGGGAGGTGCAGACCCGGCCGATCCGGGCGCCGCCGTCCGGCTCCGCGAGCACCCGCAGGTACGCCGCGACGGCTCCGTCCCGCTCGTACCAGAGGTGCAGGGCGTCGGGTTCGGTGTCCCGGCCGTCCAGCTCCGGGTACGGGCAGTCCTGCTCGACCACGAACACGTCCACCCGCAACCGCAGGATCCGGTACAGCTCGGCCGGGGTCAGCTCGGCGAACGTCGCCCGCCGCGGTGTCAGCTCACGCACGCAGCCGAGCCTACGACCGGCCGGTACCGGGGCGTCCGGGGGCAGCGGCGGTCGGTGCGGTTCGCCCGGGAACGGCTCAGCTGCGCGGTTCCAGGGTGAGGGAGACGGAGTTGATGCAGTACCGCTGGTCGGTGGGGGTGTCGTAGCCCTCGCCCTCGAACACGTGGCCGAGGTGCGAGTCGCAGCGGGCGCAGCGGACCTCGACGCGTTCCATGCCGAGGGTGCTGTCGCGCAGCAGCCGCACCGAGTCGCCGGCCAGCGGCGAGAAGAACGACGGCCACCCGCAGTGCGACTCGAACTTGGTATCGCTGCGGAACAGTTCGGCGCCGCAGGCCCGGCACCGGTAGACACCCTCGGTCTTCGTGTCCACGTACTCCCCGGTGAAGGGGCGCTCGGTGCCCGCCTCGCGCAGCACCGCGTACTCCGCGGGGCTGAGCCGCTCGCGCCACTCGGCCTCGCTGGCCGGCAGGTCCCGGAGCTTGGTGTCGGGGGCCGGCGTGGTCTCGGATCCGGGTTGCTCGCTCATGCCCCCACCGTACGTCGGGCGGCGGCGCACCCGCCCCGGTCCGGCGTACCGGGGCCGGGCGGTGCATCCACCGCCCGGCCCGGGGACGCGTCAGTGCGGTCGGTAGCTCGCGAGGTCGGTCTGGTTGGTGTACCCGTCCGGGGCGAGCAGCGTGTACATGGTGCCGTCGGCGCCCAGGGTGAGCCGGAGCAGACCGTGGTCACGCAGTACGGTCGCCTCGGCGTTGTGCGGGTCGATCCGGAACAGTCGCCCGCCGGTGACGCCGTACAGGTTGCCGTCGGGGTGCCAGACGAGCGCGCCGTCCTGCGCGCCGGTCGTACCGGGGAAGATCCGGGTGGTGCGCTTGACCGCGTGGGTGTGCGGGTCGAACACGAACAGGGTGCCGTCGGCGAGGCCCCACAGCCGCCCGTCCGGCCCGACGGTGAGCGCGTTGATGCTGCGCGCCCCCGGCACCGGCGTGTACGTCCCGGTCTTCTGCCCGGTGCTCGGATCCCACGAGAACAGCACCGCCTCCTCGGCGATCGGGGTGGTGCCCTGGCCGCCGTCGATGGACGAGCCGCCCCACAGCGTGCCCCCGTCGAACGCCAGCGCGGCGACGGTCTGGTCCTGGACCACGTTGCGGTGCACCGACAGTGCGCCGCTGCCGAGGTCGTACGTGGTGAGCGCGCCGCCGTGGACGCCGTAGCCGGGGGTGGTGCCGACGTAGAGCGTGCCGTCGTGCGGGACGACGGCGACGGGCCGGTTCTGCTGGTCCGAGTCCTCCAGGCTGAACAGGTCCTTCGCGGTACCGCCGGGCTGCCACGCCGTCACCTTCCCGTACGGGTAGATGCCGGCGTAGAGGGTGTCGCCGTCGAAGGCCCAGTCCTCGACCTGACCGAGGCGTACGGATTGGGTGGTGACGCCGGTGGCCGGGTCGTACGCGGCGGTCTGGCCGTTGAGGAACGCGCTCAACCACACCGTTCCGTCGGGTCCGGCGAGCACGTCGGCGAGCGGCGCCGGGACGTACGCGAAGGGCGAGGTCCAGCTGGTCAGCTTGCCCGTGGCCGGGTCGAACGAGAACGTGCCGCCGGAGTAGTTGCCGGCCAGGGCGTAGAGCAGGCCGTCGGAACCCCAGCCGTACCCGATGCCGGCGCCGCGGCCGGACACCACCGGGCTGCCGTTCACGGTGGCCTTGCGGGCGGTGTGCGTGGCGGTGTCGTAGCTGGCGATGACGTTGCCGGCGGCGGTGAACCAGACCTTCCCGTCCCGGCCCGGCGACACGCCCCGGCCCGTCATCCCGTACGTCGTGGCGGTCGTGCCGGCGTCACCGTCCACTATGGACAGCTGGGTACCGGTGGCGGCGTCGAACGTGACGAGCTTCGAGTCGACGTTGCCGAAGAGGATTCCGTTGGCGTAGTTGAGATCCGAGAAGCCGTTGCCGGTCAGGCCGGCCGGCGTCACCTCGGTGTGCGCTCCGGTCGTCACGTCGATCCGGAACAGCCGCGCCTTCGGTGTCGCGAGCCCCACGTACAGCACCTTGTCGACCGGGTCGTACGCGGCGGACCGGGCGTACTGCTGCACCGGGTCGAGCGAACCGTAGTCGGTGTAGCCGGCCGCCGGGTCGTACCGGAACGCGTGCGCGTGCGGGTACGTCCCGCCGTACACGACGCCGTCGTCGCCGGCGGTCAGGCCGTACAGGAACTGCTCGCCCGCGACGGGCTGGCCGAGGTCGTCGACCGCACCGCTGGCCGGGTGGTACGCGTACAGGTGGGCGTTGGAGTAGCTGCCGACGTACACGGTGCCGTCGGAGGCGACGGTGATCGCCCAGGCGCCGGACGCGCCGGGCAGCGGCACCGTCTTCTCCAGCGTGTGGCTGCGCGCGTCGACGACGTTGAGCGCGGCGTTCTCCCCGGCGGGGACCGCGTAGAGGGCGTCGTTGCCGGCGGCGTCCTTGCCCAGGACGCCCTGCATGATCGTCAGCCCGGTGACCTTCGCACCGAGATCGGTGAACGTGCCCGGCGGTGCCGCGTGGGCGGGCACGGCGGGCAACAGCACCGCGGCGAGCGCGGCGAGTACGGCGAGGATGCGGCGACGCATGAGGGACCTCCCGGTACGGCGTGCCCAGGACCGTAGCGCCGGGCCGGTTTACGGTCAAGGCCGTAATTTGGGACAGTCGGGCCGCGCCGATTCGCGTGAACACCTCCGGCCGCCGCGGGCAAGCAGACACGTCAGATCCCCCTCACAGACGGGATTCCCTGTGCGTACGACACGCGGATCAGCCGGGGCCGTGCCCCGGTTCCGAACGCGCCGCACCCTCGCCGCGGCCCTCGCCGCGGGTGCCCTCGTGGCCGGCGCCGTCGCCGTCGGCCCCGCCGCGGCCGGCAGCACACCGCGGCTCGCCACCGCCCCGCCGGCCGCCACCACCGTCACCCTCGTCACCGGCGACCAGGTCGTCGCGACGCCCGGACGCCCGGCGCTGCTGCGGTCCCGGGTCGACGGCGCCCACCAGTACACGACGGCGGACGGGCACCTGCACGTCGTGCCGGCCGTCGCCCAGCCGTACCTGGGGCGGCTGCTCGACCCGGCGCTGTTCGACGTGACCGCGCTGGCAGCCGGCGCGCCCCGCACCCTGACCCTCACGTACGCCGCGGGGCACGCGCCCGTCGCGCCGCCCGGCGTCACCCTCACCGGCACCAGCGGCCACACCGCCACCGGGTACGTCAGCGCGGGGCGGCGGTTCGCCGGGGCACTGCGCGCGGGCCTCGCCGCGGACGTACGCGCGGGTCGGCGGCCCGGCACGGGCGGGCTCCCCGGGCTTGCCGGGGTCCGCCGTACCGGGGGAGGAACCGTTGCGGTGCAACCGAAGTACCCGCTGAGGACGTTGACGGTGCACGTCACCGACCGGGACGGCGCGCCGGCCACCATGTACGTCTTCGTCTGCAACGTGGACGACCTGCGCCGGGTCGACGCCGGCGTACTGGCGGTCGACGGCGAGGCGCGCATCAACGTACCGGCCGGCCACTACGACGTGTCGACCATGTTCGGCCACTACGACGACGGCGGCCGGCTCACCGAGACCCGGCTCGTCGCGCGCAACGACGTCACCGTCGGCGACAGCGGCGAGGTCGCCCTGGACGAACGGGACTCGACCGTCCCGGTCACCGTGACCGCCCCGCGGCCGACCACCCCAGCCCTCGTCAACCTCCTGTACGCCCGGCGGGACGCCACCGGCCGCAGCTTCGTCGAGGCCGCCACCAGCGACGGCAGCCCCGTGTACGTCAACGCGCAGCCGGCGCCCACCACCGGCGCGCTGCACTACGTGGTGCAGTGGTCCGGGCTCGGCACCGACCCGGCCCGGCCGTACCGGTACGACGTGGCGTTCCCGTTCCCGGACGTACCGGCGGACCAGCACCTGACGGTCGACGCGACCCGGCTCGCCGTGGTACGACACCGGTTCTCCGCCGACCCGGCCGCGGGCGACCCCGCCCCGGGCATGCTCTACGCCGGCGTCGCGGACGACGTACTCGGCGGGGTGGCGGCGCTGCTGATCCCGTCGCCGGCGCAGAGCATGCCCGGCACCGTCACGCAGTACCTCGGGACCGCGGACGGCGGCGGGTGGCGGCAGGCCGCGCTCACCCCGGCCAACCAGCCGATGTTCGGCGACGTTCAGCACGTCACCGCCGGCCGGGAGTACGCGGTGGACTGGTACCACGGGCCGCTCGTGCCGGGGTTCGTCAGCCAGGACGGTACGGCCGACTGCGGTGCCTGCGCCGCCGGCGACACGCTGTCGCTGGGGCTCGACGGCTGGACCGACAGTACGGCCGGGCACGCGGGCAGCCCCGGCGGCAAGGGGCTCGCCGCGCACCTCACCGTGTACCGCGACGGCACCTCACTCGGTACGGTCGACGGCCGCTCCATCGTGCGGGTGACCGGTGTGCCGGCCGAACCCGCCACCTACCGCGTCGTGTACGACCAGGACCTCGGCGCGGTCGCCGGGGTCGGCCAGTCCACGGTGACGCGCACCGACGTGTCCGTGCCGTACCGGCCGGGATCCGGTGACCTGCTGCCGGTCGACGACACCTGCGGCGGCCAGTCCGCGGACACGCCGTGCCGGATCCTGCCGGCGCTCACCCTCGGGTACCGGCTGGGCGGCGACGAGCGCAACCGGCTGGGCGGCGCCACCGCGCGGATGCGGCTGGACGTCGGCCACCTCACGTACGGCGGGGCGGGCTCGCGCGCGCCCGTTACCGACGTCCGGGTCGACGTGTCCACCGACGGCGGCGCACACTGGACCGCGGCGACCGTCACCGGCACCGCCGGCCGGTACGCGGTGAGCTGGCCCAACCCGGCGCCCGGCACCTCGCCCGCCCTGCGGGTACGCGCCGCCGACGCGCTCGGCGGCAGCATCACCCAGACCGTGACCGCCGCGTACACGGTGGCCGACCGATGAGGGGCACGCGCATGCGCCGTACCGCGGTGGTGCTCGCCGCCCTCGCCCTGCCCGTACTCGCCGGCGTCACCACCGCGCACGCCGGTACGCCCGGGGCCCGGGACGCGTGCGGTCCGGCGCGACCGGGGCAGGTGCGCTGCTTCGCCGAGATCCGCACCGGTACGGTCCGCGCCGCCACCGGCACGCCCGCCGGGTACGGCCCGGCCGACCTGCGTTCCGCGTACCGGCTGCCGGTGGGCGGCGGGGACGGGCGGACGGTGGCGATCGTCGACGCGGGCGACGACGCCGGCGCGGAGGCGGACCTGGCGGTGTACCGCGACCACTACGGCCTTCCCGCGTGTACGACCGGCAACGGCTGCTTCCGGAAGGTGAACCAGGCGGGGCGGGCGTCCCCGCTGCCGGCCGATGCCGGGTGGGGTGTGGAGATCTCGCTCGACCTGGACGCCGTGTCGGCGGTCTGCCCGGACTGCCACCTGCTGCTGGTCGAGGCGGACAGCCCCGGGGTCGACGACATGGCGGCGGCGGTCGACACGGCCGTCGCGCTCGGCGCCACTGTGGTCTCCAACAGCTACGGCGCGCGGGAGAACGGCGACGCGCCGCGCCTGGCCGGCTCGTACCGGCATGCGGGGGTGGCGATGGTCGTGTCGTCCGGCGACGACGGCTACGGGCAGCCGAACGTCCCCGCGGCGTACGACTCGGTGGTCGCGGTCGGCGGCACGACGCTGACCCGTACCGGGGACGGGTGGCACGAGACGGCGTGGTCCGGGGCCGGATCCGGCTGCTCGGCGTGGATCGCGAAGCCGTCCTGGCAGCACGACCCGAACTGTCCCGGCCGGATGGTCGCCGACGTGGCCGCCGTCGCCGACCCCGACACCGGCCTCGCCGTGTACGACGCGCACGACGGCGCGGGCTGGACCGTGGTCGGCG
Organism: Actinocatenispora rupis; assembly: GCF_016861975.1. Classification (GTDB taxonomy): domain Bacteria; phylum Actinomycetota; class Actinomycetes; order Mycobacteriales; family Micromonosporaceae; genus Actinocatenispora; species Actinocatenispora rupis. The sequence goes on from NZ_BOMB01000021.1 coordinate 167,469, forward strand.
GTACCAGCGCGGCGGCGCCCGTGGTCGCCGGGATCACCGCCCTCGCCGGCCATCCCGACCGCTTCGCCACCGCCGCCCACCTGTACGGCACGGCCGGGCTCACCGACGTCGTCGGCGGCGCCAACGGTACGGACCGGGCCGACTGCGGCGGCGACTACCAGTGCACCGCCCTGCCCGGGTACGACGGGCCGACCGGGAACGGTACGCCGGACGGACTCGGCGCCTTCTGATCCGCCGACCCGGGGCGTCCGCGACTTCTTGCGGGCACCCCGGGTCAGGGGTGCGCGGCGGTGGCGTACCGCTCGACGGTGGGGGCCAGCCAGGCGACGATCTCGGCGCGGGTCAGGTCGGCGACGGGCGGCAGGCGCAGCACGTACCGGCAGAGCGCGACGCCGAGCATCTGGGTGGCCACCAGCGCGGCGCGCCGCGGCGCCTCGGCCGGGTCCGGACACAGCGCCGCCACGTACGGCCCGAGTTGCTGGGCCATCACCTCGCGCAGGCGTTCGGCGCCGGCCGGGTTGGTGACGCCGACCCGCAGCATCGCGGCGAGCGTGCCGTCGGCCTCCCAGTGGTCGAGGAAGTGCCCGACCAGCGTGGTACCGATCTCGCCGGGCGGTATCCCGTCCGCCGCCGGCAGCCGCAGCTCCAGTTCGGACGCCGCGGCGAACAGCTTCTCCTTGCTGCCGTAGTACCGCATGACCATGGACGGGTCGATGGCCGCGTCGCGGGCGATGGCGCGGATAGTGGCCCGCTCGTACCCGTCGACGGCGAAGCGCTCGCGGGCGGCGGCGAGGATCGCGGCCCGGGTGGCGTACGAGCGGCGCGGTCGATTCTCGGCAGTCATGCCCACGACTGTATGCCAACACGTGTTTGCCCACAAGCGTTGACATCGGTGGGCGGCTCGTCCTATGTTGCCAACAGATGTTGACCAACAACCGTTGGCATACTTCGGAGGACGTCATGTCGGACAGCCGCCCCGTACCCGCCACCACCGACGTGCTCGTCGTCGGCGCCGGACCCACCGGCCTGCTGCTCGCCGGCGACCTCGCCGCCGCCGGCGTCGCCGTCACCGTCGCCGAGCGCCGGCCCGACACCGTCAGCAACCTGTCCCGCGCGTTCACCGTGCACGCCCGTACCCTCGAACAGCTCGACGCCCGCGGCCTCGCCGACGAGCTGGTCGCCGCCGGCGGCACCATCGGCGACCTCCAGCTGTTCCTCGCCGCCGACCTCGACCTCACCACCCTGCCGAGCCGCTTCCCGTACCTGCTGACCGTCCCGCAGTACGAGGTGGAGCGGGTGCTGCGGGCGCGCGCCGAGCGGGCCGGGGCGACGATCGTGCACGACGCCGGGCTGACCGCGCTGCGGCAGGACGCGACCGGGGTGACCGCCAAGATCGGCGTCGCCACCGTCCGCGCCCGGTACGTGGTCGGCGCGGACGGCCACCGCAGCGCCGTACGCCAGCTGCTCGGGCTGCCGTTCCCCGGCGACACCGCGGTCCGTTCGATCATGCTGGCCGACGTACGCATGACCACGCCGCCGACCGGTGACGTACTCCTGGCCAAGGGAGCGGGGAAGGCGCTGGCGCTCGTCGCGTCGTTCGGCGACGGCTGGTACCGGGTGATGGGGATGGACAAGGGCAACGACCTGCCGACCTCCGCGCCGGTCACCCTCGACCAGATCCGCGACGTACTCCTGCGCACGCACGGCACCGACTACGGCATGCACGACCCGCGCTGGCTGTCCCGGTTCGGCAGCGACGAGCGGCAGTCGCCCGAGTACCGGGTCGGCCGGGTGTTCCTCGCCGGCGACGCCGCGCACGTGCACACCCCCGCCGGCGGCCAGGGCATGAACACCGGACTCCAGGACGCCGCCAACCTCAGCTGGAAGCTGGCCGCCGCGGTACACGGCACGGCGCCGGCCGGGCTGCTCGACACGTACCAGGCGGAGCGGTGGCCCGTCGGCCGGTCCGTACTCCGCAGCAGCGGCACCATGATGCGGCTCGCCGTCGCCGCCACCCCCGTACGCCGGGCGGTGCGCGCCGCCGCCGCCGGACTCGTCGGGCGGATCGGGCCGGTGAACCGCCGGGTCCGGGACCAGATCACCGGCATCGGCATCCACTACCCGGCACCGCGCGGCACGCACCGGCTCACCGGCCGCCGGGCCCCCGACCTGCCCCTCGCCGGCACTCGCCTGTACGAGGCGCTCCGCGCGCGGACGTTCGTGCTCGTCACCCCGGCGGACGTCAGCCCGGCGCCGGTCGACGGCGTACGGGTGGCGCACTGGGCCGACGGGCGCCGGGACACGCTGCTGGTCCGCCCGGACGGATACGTCGCGTACGCGAGCGACGGTACGGACGGGGCGGACCCGGGGCTGGCCGCCGCGCTCGCCCGCTGGGTGGGCCGCCCGGCCGCAACCCCGGTCGCCTGACCCAGGTACTCGATGCGTGGCGGCGTGCAGAGCCCGCTCTGCCCACCTCCACGCCTCATGCGTGCGCTGACGCGTCGCGGTGTACCGGGCCGGATCGGCGCATCGGCGTCACGGTGTGCGGGTCGCCGCGGCGGACGTGGCGTCCGCTGACGGGTGGCGGTCCGCGTCCGCCGCTGACACCGTGCCCGCCCCGAGCCGGCCCGAGCAGGGGTGCCGCGTCGCGGCCTGGTGACGGGTGGCGGTCCGCGTCCGCCGGCCCCAGCGCCGGCACCGTGCCCGCCCCGAGCCGCCGCCGAGCCGGGGTGCGGGGCGGCCGGCGACGGTGGCCTCCCAACTGCCGTCGGGTTCGGCGGCGGCGCCCTCGACGCCGGCGGGTGAGCCGGCTCCGCGTGCCCTGGCGCATCATCGGCGCGTGAACACCCCGCGGCCGTACGGGCAAGCAGCTCGTGACACGTCCGCTCGGACGACGAGCGCGGACCGTACACGCGGCCACCGCCGCGGGAAGGGACGACGGTTGTACGCGAGAACGACCCGGGCCGGGGACGACCCGCCCGAGGTGGGCAGCCCGCCCGACGCCGACCGGCCGGATCTGGCGGGACTGGCCGGGCCGGACCTGACCGCCACGTTCGGCCGGTTGTTCGACGAGCACGCCGAGGCGCTGCACCACTACCTGGCGCGGCGGATCGGTACGTCGGCGGCGGAGGACGTGGTGGCGGAGACGTTCCTGGCGGCGCTGCGCGGCCGGCGGGGGTACGACCCGGCCCGTGCCGGCGTCCGCGCCTGGCTGTACGGGATCGCCGCGAACCTGCTGCGCCACCACGTACGCGGGGAGGTGCGGGCGCTGCGCGCCACCGCGCGGCTGGCGTACCAGGCGGGGGTGGGGGAGGACCACGCCGAGGCGGTGAGCGCCCGGGTGGACGCGCAGCAGCGGGTCGGGCAGCTCGCCGCGGCGCTGGCCGAGCTGACGCCCGGCGACCGCGAGGTACTGCTGCTGACGAGCTGGGCCGGGCTGACGGCGGGCGAGATCGGTGCGGCACTGGACATCCCGGCCGGCACGGTGCGGTCCCGGCTGCACCGGGTGCGCCGCTGGTTGCGCAGCCACGCCCCCACCACCGCACCCACCGACCGTGAGGACCGCACCGATGACTGACCGGCAGACCGACCCCGTGCGTACGCTCTGGACCGAGCCGGAGCTGGACGACGCGCTCCGCGCCCTGCACCCCGAAAGCGCGCCGCCCGCCGACACCGCGCTGCACAACGAAACCGTGCTGAACGCCGGCACCGCGCCTGCAAACGAAACTGTGCTACACAACGAAACCGCGCTGCACGCCGGCACCGCGCCAGGCAACGAAACCGCGCTGCACAGCGAAACCGCGTCGCCCGCCAGCACCGCACCGCACACCGGGCCACACAACGAAAGCGTGCTGTACAACGGAACCGCGTCGCACGCTGGCACTGCGGCGCGCGGTGGGCGGGGTGACCTGAGCCGGGTGCGTACCGCGCTGGCGGAGGCGCTCGCCGCCGAGACCGCCGCCGACCCGGTCGTCACGCCGGCGGGAAGGCCGCAGCGGCAGCGGCGCCGGCGCTGGCCGTACGCGGCGGTCGCGGCCGGTGTCGCGGTGCTCGCCGCGGCCGGGATCGCGGTGGCCGACCCGTTCGGCGGCGACCACGGCACCGGTACGTCCCGGCCGGTGCCGGCGGTTCCGGCGGCGGGCACGCTGAACACCGCCGCCCGCAACGTGTCCGCGGGTACGGGGGAGCAGCCGGGGCCGGGCCAGTACCTGGTGGTCACGAACCGGGTGACGACGGTCGGCCAGGCCACGAACATGCCGGGCGACTTCGCGTACCGGACCACGCGGCAGAGCCGTACCTGGGTGCCGGCGGACGACGGCGGTACGTGGGTGCAGGACAACCGCCGCATCGGCGGGACCACGTGGCTGGTGGGCAACGCGGTGGACGCGGCGAGGCACGGCGTCCGGCCGCAGTCCGACGGCGATCCGGACGGCCGCTGGTCCGCGCGCTGCGGCGACTTCTTCGCCGTGTACGCGCACCACGCCGCGCGGTGCGACCGTACGAAGGACTGGAAGCAGCCGACGGCGGCGCTGCTGGCGACGCTGCCGACGGATCCGAGGCGGCTGCTGGCGCTGATGCTGGACGGGCAGCGGCTGAGCCCGGACAGCGAGGACTACGTGCTGCAACGCGCGCAACTGTTGCTGCAGAGCGGGATCGTGCCCGCGGACCGGCGCGCCACGCTGTACCGGACGCTCGCGTTGCTGCCGCACCTGACGGTGACGGAGAGGTTCGCGAACCTGGACGGCAGGCGCGGCACCGCGCTCGGCATCGAGGCCGTCGGGTACCGGCGGGACGTGATCATCGACCCGGCGTCCGGGCAGTACATTGGGTTCCGGTTGGTACAGACCGGATCGGGCGCGGTACCGGAGGGGACGGTGCTGGACTCGGCGGCCCTGTCGGTGTCGGTGGCCGACCGGGTCGGCGACTGACCGGGTGCCCCCGGGGTACGCGGATCGCGCGTACCCCGGGGACCGGTCACGGCCGCAGCCGGACGATCTGCGGGTCGTGGTCGCTCGTCTGGTTCGCGAACTCGGAGTTGATGTGCACGACCTGGTAGTCGTGCCGCGGCAGCAGCGCCGGCGACACGAGCACGTGGTCGAGCACCTCCGAGTTGCCCTCGTAGTCGTACGTGTAGCGCTGGTCGAGCGGCAGCGTCGACGGCAGGTCCACCAGCGAACGGCCCGCGGTGAGCGTCTTCGCGGTCGTGGAGAACTCGAAGTCGTTCAGGTCACCGAGCACGACGACCCGGGCGTTCGCGTCGATCGCCTGGATCTTCCGCACGAAGTCGTGCACCAGCGTGGCCTGCTGGTGCCGCTGCGTCTCCGAGGAGCGCGCGGGCGGCTGGTACCGGCCCATCAGCGGCTGGTCGCCGCCCTTCGAGTTGAAGTGGTTGGCCAGTACGAACAGCGTCTTCCCGCGGTACGTGAACTCGCCGGCGAGCGGCTTGCGCGAGTCCTGCCACGCGCCGTCGGCGGGGGAGACCCGGCCCGGCGAGTGGGTGAGCTGCGGCGCGCCGTTCACCTCGGTGACGTCGGTCGCGGTGGTCGCGTCGCCGGGCGCCCGGTCCACGAACGCCACGCCCCGGTCGGTACGGAACAGGAAACCGACGCGGATGTTGCCGCCCGGCTGCCCGCCGTCGGCGTCGTTCACCGGGTCGATCGACCGGTACGAGTACGTCGGGCCGCCGGCCGCCTGGATCGCCGCGATCAGCTTGCCCCAGGTCTGGTCGGCCGCGACGACACCGTCGTCGGTCGCGCCGTCGTTGTCCTGGATCTCTTCCACCGCAACGATGTCCGGCGCGGACAGGTTGTGCACGATGCCCTCGGCCAGCCGCCGGTACTTGTCGGCCGGGTCGCCGGGCGCCAGGTTCTCCACGTTGTACGTGGCGACGGACAGCTCGCCGTCGCGCTGCGGCCGGGTCGTACCGGGGGTGATGCCGCCGGGGACGACCTTCGGCGCGGCCACCGGGTCGAGCATGTAGTTGCCGAACGAGTAGTCCAGGACGCCGTCGACGGCGCCGGGCAGCGTGTCGCCGGTGTTGGCGGCGGGCACCTTCGCCAGCGCGCTCGACAGGATCAGCCGCTTCGTGTTCGCCTTGGCGTACCCGGTGTACTTGACGCCGCCGTTCGGGGTACGCACCCCGCCGACGCCGGCCGGCAGCACCGGCAGCTCACCGTACGAGTTGGTGGGGCCGACGGCGACCGAGTCGCGGACCTCGACCAGCATCCCCTCGACCGACTCGTACGCGTCGATCGCGTTGTGCGTGGGGTCGAACGTGCTGCTCGCCTCGACGTCACCCGGGTCGTCGGTACGCGCAGCGTCCGGGATGCGCAGCCCGCCCGGCCCGATCAGCGTCGCCGTGGGCAGCGCCTGGTCGTGCGCGTCGACGGTGACGGTCGGGTGGTCGAGCTCGGTGGTGGTCAGGTTCGTCGCGGTGTTCGCCGCCCGGTACTCGCTGACCGTGCCGGCCACCGTGACCGCGTCGCCCCGCGCCACCGTCGGCTTGGCCGAGGTGAACACGTACAGGCCCTCGCTGGTGGCGGGGTCGCCGTCCGGGTGCGGGTCCTGGAACCAGAAGCCCTTCGGCCCCACCGCGGTCACCACGCCCGGTACGCCGACGACGGCCTTGCCGGCCAGCGGCGACCGGTGCGCGGCGCCCTGGATGTCGTGGATCCGCGCCGGCTGCCCGGTCGGCGACGGGGTCGGCGACGGCGACGACCCGCCCCCGGTACCGGACGGGTCGGGCGCGCCGACGGTGAAGTCGGCGGCGTTGTCGTCGGAGTCCGCCGCGGTACTCCGCAGCGCGGCGGTCGTGTTGCTCAGCGCCGGCACCGGGGAACCCTCGGCGTCGGTGACCGGGCCGTACCCGACGAAGTCGTGGACGCCGTCGGCGTGCGCGCAGCTCGCGCCGCAGGACAGCGCGGTGGCGGCGGAGACCAGCGCGACGCGGCCCGTGGTGGCGCTCATCGCGATCGAACCGGTGACGTTCGGACTGGGCAGGGCGGTCGTGCCGCCGCTGCCGGCGGCCTCGCCGACCAGGTACGACGCGCCGGCGGCGAGGCTGCCGGACAGCGCGGTCACCTGCCAGTTCGTACCGCTGGCCGAGGAGTACTGGACGCTCCAGCCGGACAGGTCGACGGCGGTGCCGCCGCGGTTGGTGAGCTGCACGTAGTCGTTGGTGTAGGTGGCTCCGGAGTTGCCGCCACCGCCGTACACCTGGCTGACCACCACGTCGGCCGACGCCGCGGACGCCGTACCGACGAACGCGAGGGTCAGCCCGGCGGCGGTGGTCAGCGCGAGCACGCCGCCGAGGGCGGCACGGGTGCGCGTGGACACGCGAGGGACCTCCTGGGTCGTAGGAGGCCGGCGGCGAGAGCGTCACCACCGACCTCGGCCGCCCCGCTCTGGGCGACCCTCTTGGGTACCACCCGCACCCCCTACGTGTCAGTAGCGCGACGGAATCCGAGCGTTGAACGTTAGCGACCGACCCCGCCTGTCGTACCTGGCGCCTACGCTCGGGACATGGCAGCCGAGTACGAAGAGGTCAGCGTCGACGGGCGGACGCTGAAGGTGAGCAGCCCCGGCAAGGTCTACTTCCCGGCCCGCGGCCTGACCAAGTGGGACACCGTCTCGTACTATCTGGCGGTCTCGGAGGGGATCCTGCGGTCCCTGCGGAACCGGCCGACGATGCTGCAACGGTTCCCGTCCGGCGTCGACGGCGAGATGTTCTTCCAGAAGCGGGTGCCGGCCAAGCGCGCCGACTGGCTGCGTACGGCGACGATCCGGTTCCCCAGCGGGCGCAGCGCCGACGAGCTGGCGCCGGACGACCTGTCGCACGTGGTGTGGGCGGCGAACCTGGGCACGATCACGTTCCACCCGTGGCCGGTGCGGGTCACCGACGTGGACCGGCCGGACGAGCTGCGTATCGACCTGGATCCGCAGCCGGGCACCGACTTCCGCGACGCGGTCACGGTCGCGGCGGAGGCCCGCGCGCTGCTCGACGAGGTCGGCCTGGTCGGCCACCCGAAGACCTCCGGCGGCCGCGGCGTGCACATCTACGTGCGGATCCGGCCGGAGTGGCAGTTCACCGAGGTGCGCCGGGCGCTGATCGCGTTCGGTCGCGAGCTGGAGCGGCGGATGCCGTCGGCGGTGACGACCGCGTGGTGGAAGGAGGAGCGCGGCGAGCGGGTCTTCGTCGACTACAACCAGGCCGCCCGGGACCGCACCATCGCCTGCGCGTACTCGCTGCGTCCGACGCCGCGCGCGACGGTGTCCACCCCGGTCACCTGGGACGAGCTGCCCGACGTGGACCCGGACGACTTCACCCTGACCACCGTCCCGGACCGCCTGCGTACGGTCGGCGACCCGCACGCCGGGCTGGACGACGCGGCGTACGGGTTGGAGGCGTTGCTGGAGCTGGCGGACCGGCAGGAGCGCGACGGCCTGGGCGACCTGCCGTACCCGCCGGACTATCCGAAGATGCCGGGCGAACCGCCGCGCGTGCAGCCGTCCCGCGCCCGTCACGACACCTGAACCGCCAGAACACCTGAACCGCCACGACGCCTGAGCCCCGACGGTCCCGTGCCGGCGGGGCTCCCGTCCCTCCAATACTTTGAATCTCGTATGATATCTTCGTCAGGTAGTACGGGAACCAGAACAGGATCCCGGCGTACCCGAGGAGCCGTCATGGCCGAGCCAGCCCGCCACCGACCGCCCGTACCGGGGACCGTGCTGGTCACCGGCGCCACCGGGACCGTCGGCCGGCACGTCGTCGACCACCTGCGCGCCGCCGGCCACCCGGTCCGCGCGCTCACCCGCGACCCGGCCCGCGCGCGGCTGCCCGCCGACGTCGAGGTCGTGGCCGGCGACATCACCGACACCGACACGCTGGCGCCCGCGTTCGCCGGAGTACGTGCGGCGCACCTGATCACGTTCGGCGGGGCGTACCGGCCGCTGACGAACGCCACGGAGCTGGTCGCCGCCGCCGAAGCTGCCGGGGTCGAGCGGGTCACGCTGCTCGGCGGCTGGCAGGAGAGCGCGCTGGAGCCGGCCGTACGGGCCAGTTCGCTTGCGTGGACCCAGTTGCGGCCGCTGGAGTTCATGGGCAACACGCTCGCCGACTGGGGTCCGGAGCTGCGGGCCACCGGCGCCGTCCGCGAGCCGTACGGGGACCGGTGCAGCGCGCCGGTCGACGAGTACGACATCGGTGCGGTGGCGGCGGTCGCGCTGACCGCGGACGGGCACGCGGGCGCCACCTACCAGCTGACCGGGCCGGCCGTGCTGACCCCGCGCGACAAGGTACGGATCCTGGCCGGGGCGACCGGGCGGGCGCTGCGGTTCGAGGAACTGTCGCCGGAGCGTACCCGGGCGGAGTGGGCCGCCGCGCCGCCCGACCGGCTGCTGTTCTCGGTGCTCGCCGACGCGCCGGTCGCCGAGCGCATCGAGTTCCTCCTCCGGGTGTACGGCGCGGACGATCCGCGCGGGCACGTCGTCACCGACGACGTCGCGCGGGTGACCGGCCGCCCGGCCCGCACGTTCGCCGAGTGGGCGGCGCGCCACGCGGACCGGTTCCGGCCATGACGCACCTCGTGCTCGCGCTGACCGCGATCGCCCTCAACACCTTCTCCGGTACTGCCGCCGTACTCCGCTGGTCGGTGATCCTGCCCGGGATGCGGCGCGCCGGCGTACCGGAGTCGTGGCTGGTGTTCCCGATCGGCGTGCTGAAACTGGCCGGCGCGGCGGGCATCGCCGTCGGCCTCGCCGTACCGGTCGTCGGCCTCGCCGCGTCGATCGGCCTCGTCCTGTACTTCACCTGCGCGCTCTACACGCACGTCCGGGCCGGCGACTACGGCGCGCAGTTCGGGTTGGCGTTCGTGTTCCTCGGCGTGGCCGCCGCCAACGTCGCCCTCGCCCTCACCTGACCACGGCGAACGAACGCGCGCCGGTGCTGCCGACCCGATGCGCCCTGCCCACAAGGGCTGGAACGGTGCCGTTGAGCCGATGCGACACTGTCCACAGTGGACGAGCGGACGGTGCCGGCGAGCTGGTGCGCATCGATCCACTGTGGACGGACGCTGGCGCGGGCGTACTCAGATGGCCTTGCCGGGGTTGAGGATGCCGAGCGGGTCGAGCGCCGCCTTGATCGCGTGGTGCACGGCGCGGGTGTCCGGGTCGAGTTCGGCGGCGAGCCAGTCTCGTTTGACGGAGCCGACGCCGTGCTCGCCGGTGATCGTCCCGCCGAGCCGTACGGCGAGGTGGCAGACGGCCTCTGCGGCGCGTACCGCACGGTCCCGGGCGGCGGGGTCGTTCGGCGGGAAGATGACGGTCGGGTGCACGTTGCCGTCGCCGGCGTGCCCCACCGTCGCGATGACCACGCCGTACTCGGCCGCCACCGCCTCGATGCCGGTCAGCAGGTCCGGCAGCCGCGCCGGGGGTACGCCGACGTCGTCGATGAGGGTGGCGCCGGCGGCGGTGACCGCGCCGTGGTGGGCGCGACGGGCCGCGAGCAGCATCTCGGTCTCGGCGCGGTCGTCGGTGGTGACGACGTCGACGGCGCCGTGCCTGGTGCACGCGTCGGTCATCCGGGCGACGTCCGCGGGTGCGGTCGGCGCGTCGGACTGGCCGACCACGAGCGCCGCGGCGGTCCGGTCGAGGTCCATCCGGTGGTGGTCCTCGATCAGGTTGATGCTGGTGTTGTCGAGCAGTTCGAGCAGGCTCGGCGCCCCGCCGGTACGCAGGATGCCGGCGACCGCCGCGCCCGCCCCGGCCAGCGTCGGGAACGTCGCGACGAACGTCACCGGCGGTGTCGCCGGCCGTGGCCGCAGCCGCAGCGTCGCCTCGGTGACCACGCCGAGGGTGCCCTCCGACCCGACGAACAGCCTGGTCAGGTCGTACCCGGCGACGTGCTTGACGGTGCGCCCACCGGTCCGGACCGTACGGCCGTCGGCGAGGACGACCTCCAGGCCGAGTACCGAGTCGCGGGTCACGCCGTACTTGACGCAGCGCAGCCCGCCGGCGTTCGTGGCGACGTTCCCGCCGATGGTGGAGATCTCGAAGCTGGACGGGTCCGGCGGGTAGAACAGCCCGTACTCCTCGGCCGCCCGGCTCACGTCCGCGTTGAGCACGCCGGGCTCGACAACGGCGAGCAGGTTGTCGGCGTCGAGTTCGCGGATCGCGGTCATCCGCGCCAGGGACAGCACCACGCCGCCGTCGACGGCCGCGGCACCGCCGGACAGCCCGGTCCCGGCCCCCCGCGGTACGACGGGGACGCGGTGCGCGGTCGCCCACCTGAGGGTGGCGACGACGTCGGCGGTGCGCTCGGCGAGTACCACCGCGCACGGCTGACCGGCGGGCGCCAGGTACGCCTCGTCGAAGCGGTACGCCTGCACCGCGTCGGGGTCGGTGACGACCCGGGGCACCAGCGCGCGCAGTTCGTCGACCGGATCCATGCCGCCTCCCGTGGCTCGTGCACGGATGGAACCACATTCGCGGGCGTACGGCCGGGTGGTGACGGCGGGTCGCGGTGCAAGTCGCTCAGCGTGTGGCCGGACCGGCGGTGCAGAGCGCGAGGAACAGGACGAGCAGGGCGAGTGCGCCGACGAGGGCGGCGCCGGTCTTGACGTGTGCCATGGGGGATCTCTTGCGGTGTGGGGGGTCGGGGGTCAGCGGCCAGCCTGACAGCGCGGCCGTCGCATCGTCAAGCGACGAGCCACGCGGCGAGTACGCCGGCCACGCAGAGGGTGAGCGCGAGCACCGCCACCAGCGGCGTACGCCGGGGTCGGGCGGCGGCCACGTCGGCGACGATGACCGTCACGTTGTCCGGCCCGCCGCCGGCGAGCGCCAGGTTGATCAGCCGGTCGGCGCAGGCGTCCGCGTCCGGTACGTCCCGCAGTGTCGCGGCGATGTCGTCCGCCGCGACCGCGTCCGGCAGCCCGTCGCTGCACAGCAGGTACCGGTCGCCGACGCGGGCGGGGAGCCGGCTGTGCGTCACCGCGACCGGGGCGCCGGAGAGTACGCGGGTGACGACGTTGCGGTGCGGGTGGTGCGGCACGTCCGCCGCGGCCAGATGCCCCGAATCCACCAGGTACTGCACGAACGTGTCGTCCCGGGTCAGCTGGAGCACCTCCCCGTCCCGCAACCGGTACGCGCGGGAGTCGCCGACGTGCGCCAGGCGTACCGCGTCGCGGTCGAGGAGGACGGCGGTGAGCGTGGTGGCCATCCCGGACAGGGCGGGGTCCTCGGCGACGGCCGCGGCGATCCGGTCGTTCGCGTCCTCCGCCGCGGTACGCAGGCCACCGGCGCGCGCCTGCCGGTCCGCGGCACGTACGGCGGCGACGGCGAGACCGCTCGCCACCTCACCGGCCACCTCGCCGCCCACCCCGTCGGCCACCGCGACCAGGCGCCGCCCGGCGTACGCGCTGTCCTCGTTGTGGTCGTACACCAGGCCCACGTGGCTCGCCGTCGCGTGTCGCAGCACCAGTCGCACCGGTCCAGCCTGCGCGAGCGCCCGTACCGCTGTCTGTACGCACTTCTGCGTACGCAGGCCGCGCGGGCGGCGGACGGGCCCGCCGCGTCACCGCCTAGGGTCATGTCCGTGACAGCGGTGCCGATGGTGGGACGGGACGAGGACCTGGCCACCGTCGACGCTGCCTGGCGGCAGCTGCGCGAGGAGCCGCAACACGCTCGGATCGTGGTGGTGACCGGGGACGCGGGCGCGGGCAAGAGCCGGCTCGTCGCCGAGGCGGTGGCCCGGCTCGACCCGGCGCCCGGCCTCGTCCTCAGCGGGCAGTCCCGCGCGGTCGGGCCCGCCCCGTACGACTGGATGGCGTCGGCGCTGTCCGGCCGGTCCCTCGACGGCATCGACGTCCCCGACGACGCGCTCGCCTGGCTGACCCAGCGGCCCGAACTGCCCGACCGCCGGTTCGCCCCGGAGGCGCTGCTGCGCGCCGGCGTCGACGCGGTACGCGCGGTGCAGCGCGGCCGGCCCGGCGTCCTCGTGGTGGAGGACCTGCACGACCTCGACCCCGCCAGCCTCGACCTGGTCAGCGAGCTCGCCGTGGCCGCCGACCTGCCGGTGCTGCTCATGGTCACCAGCCGGTCCGCCACCGGCCTCGCCGCCCGCGTCCTCGCCCGCGTCTCCGGTACTCCCCGGTCGGTGCGCCGGCACCTCGGCCCGCTCGCCGCCACCGACGTCGCCGCCGTCGTCGAGGCCGTACTCGGTGCGCCGGCGACGGACGCCGTCGTGGCCGCCGCGCACCGCCGTACCGGCGGAAACCCGTACTGGTTGAGCGAACTGCTGGCCACCGCCCCCGAGGCGCTGGGCGGCCCGCCACCGGCACACCTGGCCGCGCTCGCCGCCGACCGGGTACCGGCGGACGCGCTGCGGGTGGCGCGGGCGGCCGCCCTGCTCGGCGAGCCGGTCGACACGGTGGCGCTCGGCCGGGTCTGCGACGACGCCGAGGCGGGCATCGACCGGCTCGTCGCCGCCGGCGTCCTGCGGGTGGACGTCGACGGCGGGATGCGCTTCGCGTACCCGGTGCTGGCGGAGGGGCTGGCGGCGGGCGCGCTGCCGTCGCTGCGTACCGCGGTGGCGCGGGAGGTGGGCCCGGCCGCGCCGGACGACGGGCTGCTCACCGCCCGGGAACGCGAGGTGATCCGGCTGCTCGCCGCCGGCATGACCAACCAGCAGATGGCCCGCGCCCTCGGCATCTCCATCCGTACGGTCACCGTGCACGTGTCGAACCTGCTGCGCAAGACGGGCGCGGCGTCGCGTACCGAGGCGGCGTTGTGGGCGGTGCGGCACGGCCTCGCCGACCGCCCCGCCGGCTGACGCCCCTACGCCGCCGGACCCCGGTTCGCCCCGGATGTCCGATCGCCGCCGACGCTACAGGGGGACCTCGCGGCCGGCGCGGGCGGCGGCCACCACCAGGCGGCCACCACCAGGGCCGCGGCGTCCTGCACCGCCACCCCGACCGACCTGTACAGCGTGGGCGCATGCGTCGTCCGGGCGTCCGGGTCGCGGAGCGCCGTCAGCTCGGGCGGAGCGGATCGGCACGCGGGACACGACAACGACGGAAAGGTTGTCGCCACCGTGCGGTCGTACGGATGTGGCACTGTGGCAGCGTGTCCACGAGTACGGAGGTCACTGTGCACCGCGCGGCCCGGATGTCCGACGCGATGCAGGAGGTGGCGGAGCGGCGGCTGCGGCAGCGTGGCTGGGGACCGATGATCATCCCGTACACCGGATACGGTGCGCCCGGGTGGATCCGGGTGATCTGCCGCGTTCTGCTGCGTCCGCCGGACCCGCGGCCCCGTCCGCCCCGGCGTACCCGGCACCGGAAGGTCCGGGGGTGGCGCAGCTTCACGTCGCTGCCGGCGCAGAACACCAAGGTCGTCATCGAGGCGGACGGCACGCGGCACGAGGCGTACACGGACCGGGGTGGGTTTGTGGACATCACCGTCGAGGCCGACCTGCCGCCCGGGTGGGCGAGCGCGCGGCTGTCCGGCTCGGGCGCCGACCCGGTCGAGGCGCCGATCCGGGTGGTCGACCCGGCGGTGCGCTTCGGCATCGTCTCCGACGTCGACGACACCGTGATGGTCACCGCGCTGCCGCGGCCGCTGCTCGCCGCGTGGAACACGTTCGTCCTCGACGAGCACGCGCGTGCCTCGGTGCCCGGCATGTCCGTCCTGTACGAGCGGCTCGCCACCGCGCACCCCGGCGCCCCCGTGCTGTACCTGTCGACCGGCGCGTGGAACGTGGCGCCCGCGCTGACCCGGTTCCTGTCGCGGCACCTGTTCCCGCCCGGCCCGCTGCTGCTCACCGACTGGGGGCCGACCACCGACGCGTGGTTCCGCAGCGGCCGCGAGCACAAGCGGGCCACGCTGCGCCGGCTGGCCCGCGAGTTCCCGGACATCCGGTGGCTGCTGGTCGGCGACGACGGGCAGCACGACGAGCAGATCTACGCGGAGTTCGCCGCGGCGTACCCGGACAACGTGGCGGGCGTGGCGATCCGGCGGCTGTCGCCGACCCAGTCGCTGCTGGCCCGCGGACTTCCGGCGCCGCACGGCGCACCGCACTCCCGTCGTACGACCTGGCTCGCGGCGCCGGACGGGGCCGGGCTGTCCCGGCTGCTCAGCGAGGCCGGCATCCTGCCCTGACCGGTCAGTGGCGGGGCTTGGCGCGGCGGGTCGGTTCGGCGGTCGTCGGGTCCGCCGGCCAGGCGTGCCGCGGGTACCGGCCGCGCAGCTCGGCCCGGACCGCCGGGTAGCCGGTGTGCCAGAAGGACGCCAGGTCGGCGGTGACGGCGGCGGGCCGGCCGGCGGGCGACAGCAGGTGCAGCCGCACCGGTACGCCGGCGAGCCGTGGCGTGTCCGTCCAGCCGAACACCTCCTGCACCCGTACGGCGAGGACGGGCGCGGCCGGATCGGTGTAGTCGACGCGGATCCGGGAGCCGGACGGCACGGTGATCCGTTCCGGCGCGAGGTCGTCGAACCGGGCGGCGGCCGGCCAGGGCAGCAGGGAACGGAGCGCGTCGCCGGCGTCCACGGTGGCGAGGTCGGCGCGGCGCCGGGCGCGGGTGAGCGCCGGGCCGAGCCAGTCGGGCAGCGTGTCGAGCAGTGCCTCGTCGCCGACGTCCGGCCACGGCGGGCCGAGCGCGTGCCGGCAGAACGCCAGCCGGGCGCGCAGCGTCCGTGCCGCGTCGGTCCACCGCAGCAGCCCGAGCCCGACCGTACGCAGGCCGGTTTCGAGGGCGGCGCGTACCGCGGCGGGGTCGGGGTGCGCGATCGGCCGTTCGGCGAGCGTGATGGCGCCCAGCGACTCGACCCGGTGCGCCCGCACGTCCCCGTCGTACCAGCCGGTGCGGTCGGTGTCGGCGAGCAGCGCGGCGCCGGCCTGCCGGGCGGTGTCGGCGTCGATCACCGCGGCCAGGCGTACCCGGGCGGAGGCGGCGCCCGCGGGACGGTCGGCGACGGCGACGGCCAGCCACGGGCACCCGCGCAGTCCGCTGCCGGGCGCCAGGTCCGCCGCGGTCCCACCCGCCATCAGGTACGCCCGGTCGCCGTCCCGGCGCGCCCGCGCCAACCGTTCCGGGAACGCCAGCCCGACGAGCAGCCCGGCAGCCGCGTCCACCGCCGTCGCCGTACGGTCCGGGGTACCGGCGGGCAGCGCGGCCGCGAGCCGGCGTACCTCGGCGCGCCAGCGCGTCGACTCCGGACCGCCACCCGTACGCAGGGCCCGGAGTACGGCGGTGAGGTCGTCGGAGTCGCCGCGGACGTCCTCGCCGAGCAGCGCCACCACCTCGGTCGCGGTCCGCGCGCCGACCAGCGGCGCGCCGTCGAGCAGCGCGCGGGCCAGGCGCGGGTGCGTACCGACGGCGGCGAGGCGCCGGCCGCGGTCGGTGGCCCGGCCGTCCGGGGCGACGGCGCCGAGCGACCGCAACGTGTCGCGGGCGACGGACAGCGCGGCGGCGGGCGGCGGTTCGGGCAGCGCGAGACCGTGCCCGTCCGGGTCGCCCCAGCAGGCCAGGTGCAGCGCGAACCCGGTCAGGTCGGCGGTCGCGATCTCCGCCTCGGGCCGGGCCGGCAGCCGCTCGTGGGTGGCCCGCGACCAGCACCGGTACACCCGGCCCGGAGCCTCGCGACCGGCCCGCCCGGCGCGCTGCTCGGCCGCGGCCCGCGACGCCGGCACCGTGACCAGCGCGCCGAGCCCGCGCGCCAGGTCCGTCCGGGGTACGCGGGCCAGCCCGGCGTCCACGACGACCCGTACGCCGGGCACCGTCAGGCTGCTCTCCGCCACCGCGGTGGCGAGTACGACGCGGCGGTGGCCGGCGGGCCGCAGCACCTCGTCCTGCACCGCCGCCGGCGTACGGCCGGACAGCTCCCGTACGTCGGCGTCGACGGTGCCCAGGCGCCGCCGTACGCCCGCGATCTCGCCGGCACCGGGCAGGAACACCAGCACGTCGCCGGCCGTCTCCGCCAGCGCGGTGCGTACCGTCGCGGCGACGTGGTCCAGCAGCCGCGGGTCCACGTGCAGGCCGTGCGGCGGCGGGAGCGGCGACGGCGGCGGCGCCCACACCGTCTCCACCGGGTGCAGCGCGGCCGCCGCCTCGACCACCGGCGCCGCGAGCGCCGCACCGAGCGCCGGTACGTCCGCGGTCGCCGACGTGGCCAGCAGCCACAGGTCCTCGCGCAGCGCCGCCCGGATGTCCGCACCGAACGCCAGCGCCAGATCCGAGTCGAGCGACCGTTCGTGGCACTCGTCGAGCACGACGGCGGCCACGCCGGGCAGGTCCTCCGCGTGCTGCATCCGGCGTACCAGCAGGCCGGTGGTGACGACCTCGACCCGGGTGTCCGGGCCGACCCGCCGGTCACCGCGGACCGCGTACCCGACGGTGCGGCCGACGGGTTCGCCGAGCAGGTCGGCCATCCGCCGGGCCGCCGCGCGCGCCGCGACCCGCCGCGGCTCCGCCACCACCACCCGCCCCGGTACGGCGTCGGCGAGCGCGAGCGGCACCAGCGTGGTCTTGCCCGTACCGGGTGGGGCGACGAGGATCGCCGACCCGTGCCCGCGCAGGGTACAGGTCAGCTCGCCGAGCACCGTACGGATCGGCAGGTCGGGTTCGGGCGGCAGCACCCGTCCAGTGTGCCGGCCCGCGCGGGGCGTCCCGGCCGCGGCGGTCAGAAGGAGCGGCGGTCAGAAGGACAGGAACGACAGGGACAGCTCGGCGACCGCGGTGGCGCACACGAACGACGCGGCGATCACGGTGACCGCCACGACGACCAGCTTCCAGCCGCTGGCCAGCAGCAGCTTGGTGTCGCGGCCGAGGGACAGGCCGACGAGCGCGAGCACCGGCGTACCGAGGGCGACCAGGTCGATGTCCTTCACCAGGCCGAGGATCACGCCCGCGACCGGCGAGAACGGCGCGCTGAGCAGGGTGGACAGCGCCATCGTCACCACGATGTACGGCAGCCAGCGCAGGTACCGGCTGACGGCGATGGACACCCAGGCGAGGACGAGCAGCAGCACCATGCCGCCGAGCGTGGCCGGGTGCAGCGCGCGGGTGGCGATCACCTGGATCACCAGCATCACCACCCCGAACACGCCGAGCGTGGCGGCGGTGGACCGCAGCGACGGGCGGGCGGTGTCCGTGGCGGCGCCGGCCAGTCCGGTACCGCGGCGCATCGGCGGCAGCGGTTCGACCGCCGTACCGGTACGCCCGAGCCGCGCCGCGACGCGTACCCAGAAGGGGTAGAGGCGGCGGGTGAGCGGCAGCGCCAGGAACGCGGCGGCGTACGTGCCGGTGATGCCGGTGACCGCGCTCGCCGCGGCGGACAGCGCGAACAGGTGGTCGGACTGCTTCGGGAACATGGCCGTGAGCGCGCCGACCGCGCCCAGCATCATGCTGGTGGAGCCGACCGCGGAACCGATGCTGAGCGCGTCCGGGCTGAACACGCCGAGCGAACCGAGCACGCTGGCGAGGACCGCGGCGATGATCGCCCCGAACACCGTGCCCACCACGTACGTGCCCAGCGCACCCTTGTACTCCGGCGCCTCGCCGCCGAAGCGTTCGGCGATCACGCCGAGCATCGGCTCCCGGTCGATGGAGTACGTGGCGCCGATGCCGGCGCGGCCGAGACCGAGGAGTACCACGGCGATCGGCAGGCAGAACAGCACGGAACCGAAGACGTGGCCGACCTCCTGGAGCAGCAGGGCGGCGCTGGACGCGCCGAGGTTCTTCATCTCCGGGCCGATGAGCAGGCCGAGCCGGGCCATGAACACGGCGATGACGGGGGCGACGAGGCCGGCGGCCGTACGCTGCGCGGGGATCGGCAGCGGGCGGATCCGCTGCATGCTGACGACGGCGCCGAGGACGACCGCGTAGATGATCGGCAGCAGCCCGATCTGGCTGCGCCACAGGTGGACGGTGACGGGGCCGATGGCCTGGCTGATCGCGGCGACCACCAGGGCGAGGCCGGTGACGAGCCAGAACCCGCCGGTACGGCGGAGCAGCGAGCGGGACTCGGTGGGGGCGACGGTCTGGGACATGGCTGCCTTCCGGGGGGTCGGGGGCGGCGGGGTCAGCTCGGCAGCGCGCCGTACCGCAGCCGCCCGCGGCAGACGACCGCGACGACGGCGTCGGCGGTCAGGTCGGTGATCCGCTGCCACGGCCGGCCGCGGACGACGACGAGGTCGGCGGCGTACCCCTCGGCGAGGCGGCCGATCCGGTGGCCGAGGCCGACCGCGGCGGCGGCGTGCGAGGTGGCGGCGGTGAGCGCCTGTTCGGCGGTGGCGCCGAGGATCCGGGTGAACGCCGCCAGTTCCGGGTACACCGAGCCCCAGGGCAGCAGCGAACCGTTCGAGTCGGTGCCGAGCACGTACCGGACGCCGGCGGCGTGCGCGGCCCGCATCTTCCCGTCCCGGTCGGCGACGAGTGCCTTGGCCTTCGCCCGGCTCTCCGCCGACGCCGGTACGGTCCCGTCCGCGATGCCGTCGTTGATGACGAGCGTGGGCGCGACGGTGATGCCGCGGGCGGCGATCGTCTCGGCCTGCGCGGCGGACAGCAGCGTGCCGTGCTCGATCGAGTCGACTCCGGCATCCAGCGCCGCCTGTACGGCCGGCTCGGTGTGCGCGTGCGCGGCGACCGGCAGGCTCAGCGCGTGCGCCTCGTCGACGATCGCGTCGAGTTCCGCGGCGGTGTAGTTGCGCCATTCGGCCCGGTCTCCGGACGACAGGACGCCGCCGCCGGTCATCACCTTGATGCCGTCCATCCCGGCCCGGGCGTACCGGCGGACGAGGGCGCGGCAGGCGTCGGGGCCGTCCGCCGTCGGGGGCCGGTCCGCGACGTCCGGCGGGGTGAACAGGTCCTGGTGCCCCGCGGTCATGTTCACCACCCCGTACGCGAGCACGCGCGGTCCGGGCAGCAGGCCCGCGTCGTACACCCGGCGCAGGGCGACGGGCCGCTCGTCGGACGCCATGTCCCGCACGGTCGTCACGCCGTACCGGAGGAGGGCCTGGGCGTTGGCCGCGGCGTGCAGGGTCCGTTCGGCGGTGGTGGTGACCAGCGGCCACGTGCCGTACGTGTAGTCGCCGGGCTGCGCCGGCCCGGTCAGGTGGACGTGTGTGTCGATGAGTCCGGGTATGACGGCGAGGTCGGGGTGCCGGTCGACCGGCGCCGCCGCGACCGTGTCCAGGATGTCCGACTCCCAGCTCAGGTCGGCGACGCCGAGCTGCTCGGTGCCGTCCCAGACCGTGATCCCGTTCAACCGCATCGCGAGAACGACCTCCGTGACCGTACGTATCGCCGAAGGGGTCGACCGACCCGGCGGCCCGACCTCGCGACGGGCGCAGCCGCCAGTAGACCACGAGGTCAGCGCGGTACGTGAGGCGCCAGGTCGACAAAGCTCCCGGGTCACTCCCGGCCGCGCTTTGTAGCATCGTCCAACGCGGAGCGGTGCGACGGAGGTGCGCGATGCGACTGGGTCAACTGGTGGAACTGCCCGCGCTGCGGCTGACGGTCGTCGAGCCCGGCGGCGGGCTCGGCCGGCGCGTCCGCTGGGTGTACACGACCGACCTGCGGGAACCGGCGCGGTACATGGCCGGCGGCGAGCTGGTGCTGACCAGCCTGGGCTGGCACCGCGCGCCGGGCGACGCGGCCACCTTCGTACGGTCGCTGGTCCGGGCGCGCGCCGCGGGGCTGGTCGCCGGGCTCGCCGAACGCGACGGGATGCCGCCGGACCTGCTCGACGCCTGCCGTACCGAGGGGTTGGCGCTGCTGACCGTACCGGTCGAGATGTCGTTCAACTTCCTCTCCGAGACCGTCGTCCGGTTGCTGCTGGACGAACGGTCCCGGCTCGCCCGGTTCGCCGGATCCGTCGAGCCGGGCGGGACCGGCGCGCTCCGGGTCGTCGCCGACGCGGCCGGTGGCACCTGCGCCCACCTGTCCGCCGCCGGCGCCGTACGCGGGTGCTGGCCGGGTCCACTGCCGGCCCGGGTACGTGCCCGGGTGTGGCGGGCCGGCGTCGGTTCACCGGGCCTGCCCGTCACCGCCGACGGCCACACGGTGCTTCCGGTACTCGCGCACGACGTGGGCCGGCTGTCCGGTTACCTGGCCGTACCGGGGGAGCGGCGCGACTGGTCGGACGACCTGGCGCTGACGGTCGAGGCGGCCGTCGAGCACCTCGGCGCGACCGCCGGCAACCCGCCCGTCGCCCCGGCGTGGACCGACCACGTGCACGCGCTCGCCACCGGGGCCGCGCCCGCCGGAGCCGCGCCCGGAGGAGCCACGCCCGCCGGAGCTACGCCCGCCGGAGCCGTGCCCGCCCGAACCACGCCGGACCGCCCGTCGACCGTCGTCGTACTCAAGGCGGGGCTGACCGGGCCGCCGCCCGGCGTGCTGCGGCAGATCCTCGCCGAGACGCCCGGCGGCGCCGGCCTGGTGGACGGCCCCGACGGCACGGTCCTCGGGTACCTGCCGGGTCCGGCCGACGCGGTCCGCGCGCACCTGGACTGGTACGGCACGGCACTCGACGGCGGTGACCGGCTGCGGGTCGGCCTCAGCGAACCGGTACCGGTCGGGCCGGCGCTCGCCGACGCGCTGGCCGCCGCGACCGCCGCGTACGACTGGGCCGCCCGCGGTCCGCGCCCGCTCGCCGTGGTCGCCGAGTCGGCGGTCGGCACCCGCGAGTTCCTGCTCTCCCTGGTACCGCCGCGGGCCCGCGACGCGCACCGGGCCCGCCTGGTCGACCCCCTGGTACGGCACGACGAGCGGCACGGCAGCCAGCTGCTCGCCACCGTCGAGGTGTTCCTCGACTCGTCGGGGTCGTGGAAGCGGACCGCGGCGACGCTGCACGTGCACGTCAACACCGTCCGGTACCGGCTGCGGCAGGCGGAGCGGCTGATCGGCCGCTCGCTGCGTACCGAGCGGGACCGCCTGGACCTGCACCTCGCGCTCGAACTGCGCGACACCTGACCGGTCCGGGCCGTACCGGGAGGGCGGTCATCGGCCGTTCGGGCAGGGTTGCCGCGGAACCCGTTGACAGCGCCGCCCGGCGGGCCGACGGTGTGCACGTTCGAGGCACGACAGGGGGGCGACCATGAAGTTCGTGCAGATGATCGAGTTCACCAGCGAACACGCCGACGAGATGGTCGAGCTGGACAAGAAGTGGTCGGAACGCGCCGGTGACGACGCCCGCGCCACGCATTCGATGCTCGTCCGGGACCGGGACCGCAAGGACCACTACTACGCGATCGTCGAGTTCCCGTCGTACGAGGACGCGATGGTGAACAACGACCTGCCGGCGACGCAGGAGTTCGCGGCGGAGTTCCGGAAGCTGTCGAGCGGGGATCCGCACTTCGTCAACACCGACGTGCTCGACGAGCAGACCAACCCGCACCACGCCTGACGGCGACCCGCCCCGCACCGCACGCAGTCCGTACGCGCGGTCGGAACGCCGTGTCCCCGGTCAGCGTCCGACGGGGACGGCGGCGCCGCGGGAGCGGACCGCGGCCATGATCCGGTCGTACTCCCGCTGGTAGGTGGCGTCGCGGTGGGCGGCGAGCGCGGCGGGCAGGTCGACGAGGCGGATCTTCGGCGCGATGTCCACCCAGGTGGGCACCGCGTCGACGTGCGTGGCGCGCCAGTGGCCGGGCGCCGTCTCGGTGAACGTCACCCGCGGCATGACGCCCTCGCGGCTCGCCGCGACCGGGTCCGCGTGCCGGGCGATCTCGTTGCCCATCCCGTACACGACCCACTTGTCGCCGATCTTCTCGAACGGCTGCACCACGTGCGCGTGGCAGCCGAGGATGAGGTCCACGTCGGGCGAGGCGAGCAGCGTCTTCGCCTGCGCCACCTGGAGATCCGTCGGCGCCTGCTGGTACTCGGTGCCCCAGTGCAGGGACAGTACGACGATCTGCGCGCCGGCCCGCCGGGCGGCGTGTGCCGCGGCCAGGATCCGGTGCGCGTCGGTGATGTTGACCAGCCACGGTTGCCCGGACGGCAGCGACAGCCCCGAGTTCAGCCCGAACGTGTACGCCACGTCGGCGACCTTCACCCCGTGTACGTCGACCAGGTCGGGGCGGGCGGCCTCGGCCGCGGACCGGGCCGTACCGTCGTGCCGCAGGCCCACCTTGTCCAAAGTGGACAGTGTGCTGCGCACCCCGGCGGCGCCCTGGTCGTACGAGTGGTTCGAGGCGGTGGAGCAGTCGTCGAACCCGGTGTCCCGGACCGCGGTGGCGACCTGCGGCGGCGCGGCGAACCGCGGCCAGCCCACCGGGTGCGCGCCCGGCGCGGCGAGCGGCGTCTCCAGGTGGCACACGGCCAGATCCGCCTTCGACACCACCGGTTTCACGCCCGCGAAGATCGGCCCGAAGTCCATCCCGGTACGCCCCTCGGCCCGCGCGTCGGCCTGCGCCTGCCGCCACACCGGCGGATGTACGAGCACGTCGCCCGCGCCCAGCACGGTCACCGTACGCGGGCCGCTCGCGGACGGCGACGCGGCCGACGCGTGCGGGCGCGGCTGCGCGGCGGACGGCGTACACGCGGCGGCGGCGAGGCAGGTCGCGAGTACCGCGAGGACCTTGGCGGCGGGCGACATCCCGTCACCCTAGCCGCGGGCGGGGTCAGGATCCGGTCTTTCGGGGCAGCGCGTCGCGCAGCGGTGCGGGCAGGCGTTCGCGGTCCGCGGCGGGCAGCTTCTCCACGAACCGCAGCAGTTCCACCGGGAACGGCAGGACCAGCGTCGAGTTCTTCTCGGCGGCGACCTCGACCACGGTCTCCAGCAGGCGCAGCTGGAGCGCGCCGGGGGTGTCCGCCATCCGGCCGGCGGCCAGCGACAGCTTCTCCGACGCCTGCAACTCGCCGTCCGCGGAGATGACGCGGGCGCGGCGTTCGCGTTCGGCCTCGGCCTGGCGCGACATCGAACGCTTCATCGTCTCCGGCAGCGCCACGTCCTTGATCTCGACCCGGTCGATGTGGATGCCCCAGTTCAGTGCCGGGTTGTCGATCATGACCTCCAGGCCCTGGTTGAGCTTCTCCCGGTTGGACAGCAGGTCGTCCAGGTCGCTCTTGCCGATGATCGACCGCAGCGACGTCTGCGCCACCTGGGCCACGGCGAAGTCGTAGTCCTGCACGTTGACGATCGCGCGTGCCGGGTCCAGGACGTTGAAGTACACGACCGCGTCGACCCGTACGGTCACGTTGTCACGCGTGATGCCCTCCTGCGCCGGTACGGGCATCGTGACGATCTGCATGTTGACCTTGCGGAGCCGGTCCACGACCGGGGTGATCATCGCCAGCCCCGGCCCGCGCACCCCGGAACGCAACCGCCCGAAGCGGAAGACCAGACCCCGCTCGTACTGTTTGATGATGCGGGCGCTGGTGGCCAGCCACAGGCCGGCGACGCCGAGCGCCGCGATCACGATGTCGACGACAACCATGCCGCGCTCCTCGCGCGTGACCCTCTGTACGGATCGTAACGCGATCGGGGCGCGGTGGCGGCTACCGAGGCTGGAAGGCCGAGACGCCGGCGCGCAGCTCCTCGGCGTTCATCACCGGGGTCAGCTCCACCCTGGCCCGCATGGCGACCCACATCGGTTCCACCACCGACACGATCTGCGCCGGGTCGTCCAGGTCGAAGACCAGGACCCCGCCGCGGCTGCCCTCGGACGGGAAGAAGTACGCCGCCTCCGGCTTGAGCATCTCCAGCATCTGGTCGAGGCCCTTGAGCATCTCGCCCGTCCGGATCAGTTCGTTGCCGGCCTCGGTGTCGATCTCGAAGCGCGCCATCATGCGCATGGCACCCACCGCCTTCCACGATGGCGCCATCGTCCCGCCGCCGGGTACGGGCGGAACACCGGCTGTCCGGGCCGTCGCGGGCGCTGATCGGTCCCCGGCCGGTGGGCCCGCCGGGCCGGCAGCCTGCCGGGCCTGTCCCGACAGCGCAACGCCGTACACCCCCGCTCGTTGAGGTTTCGCGCCCGCAATGATTAACTGACGCCCCGTGTCCGTCATCGTGGACAATCCGACGACGGAACGGGATTTGCTGTCGAATGAGGAGATCCATGCGGCGCGAACGGCGCACGATGCTCGGCGGTACGCGTCGGCGGCTGGCCCGGTGGCTGGATCCGACCGCCCCGACGGTGGACGACCCGGCGGCACTCCGGCCCGTCGCCCCGCCGCCGACCCGGCACCCGGTGCCGGTCGGTGGCCGCGGCCCGGCCGACGACGCCGCGCGGCAGTGGTCCGGCGTACTCGAACAGTTGTCGCTGCGGATCCTGTCCGCGGTCTACCAGACGGCCGGTCAGCTTGAGTCGATGGAGCACGACGAGCAGGACCCGGCGCGGCTCGACCGGCTGTACCGGGTCGACCACGCGGTCACCCGGATCCGCCGGCACGCCGAGAACATGCAGGTGCTGGCCGGCCGCCCGGTCGAGGACGCGGACCGGCAGGTCACCGGCCTGCTCGACGTGATCCGGGCGGCGGCCTCCGCGATCGACCAGTACGACCGGGTGCAGCTCGGGCGGATCGCCGACCTCGCCGTGGTGGAGTTCGCCGCGGACGACGCGATGCGGGTCGTCACCGAGCTGCTCGACAACGCCACCCGGTACTCGCCGCCCAACACGCCGGTCACCGTGTCCGCGCACCTGACCGAGCAGGGCAGCGTACTGGTCCGGATCGAGGACACCGGTCTCGGCGTACGGCCGGCGGATCTGGCCGCGTTGAACGCGCTGCTGTCCGGTGAGCTGCCGGGCCGGCCGGACACCGGGCGGCTCGGCCTGCCCGTCGTCGCCCGGCTCGCCGCCGCGCACCACCTGCGGGTCAGCCTGACCGCCCGGCAGAGTGGCGGTACGACGGCGACCGTGCTGCTGCCGTCCGCGCTGCTGTGCGAGATCCCCTCCGCGGCGGCGCCGCCGCACGCCGCGCCGTCCGCGTCCGACCGCCCGCATCTGGTACGGGTCGCGGACGCGCCGGCGGCCCCGCCCGGTGACGTGTGGCCGCACGAACGCGAGGCGCCGCGGGCCGCACCCGTACTGCCGCGCCGGGTCAAGGCGAGCCTGCGCGGTACGCCACCGGCGGACGAGACGGTCGAGGTGCCCGCGCTGCCGGTACCGGCGGACCGGCGGCCGTGGCACGAGGACGTGGCGGCGTTCGCCGCCGGGGCCGAGGACGAACAACGCCACGAAGGGCAGGCGTGAATGAGCACATCCGCCGACAAGGCGAGCACCCCGGCCGACTTCGAGTGGCTGGTCAACCAGTTCACCGGGGAGGTGCCGGGTGTCCTGCACGCGCTGATCGTGTCGCTGGACGGGTTGCAGCTCGTCTCGTCCCGGTCGCTGTCGCGGGATCTCGGTGACCAGATGGCGGCGCTGACCGCCGGGTTGCTGTCGATGGCGGACCGTACGGCGGCGCTGCTGTCGCTCGGCGACTCGGAGTACATCACGATCCGGTTGCCGCGCGGGCATCTGCTGTTCATGCGGGTGAGCGAGTCGGCCGGGCTGGCGGTGGTCGCGGACGCGAGCTGTGACCTACGGGTGGTGGCGTACCAGATGACGCAGTTCGTGGGCAGCGTCGGGCACGTGCTCACGCCGGACGTACGCACCGGCGTCTCGGCACGGTAGTTGGACCGGCAAGGGATCGAGGGAGTCGTGGCGACGCACTGGAAGGTCCGGCCGTACCTGCTGACCGGCGGGCGGACGCACGTGAGGCACCGGCTGCTCGTGCACACGCTGGTCTCCGTGCCGTACTACGACGCGGCGTTCGCCGGCGGCCTGCTGCCCGAGGCCCGCGGCCTGTACGAGCAGGCCAGGGTGACGCGGTCGGTGGCCGAGCTGTCCGCGTCGTGCGGGGTGTCGCTCGGGGTGACCCGGGTGATCCTCGGCGACCTGGCGGCGAGCGACCGGGTGCGCATCCACCCCGAGACGTACGACTCGCCGTACGACCGCAACCTGCTGGAGAGGGTCCGTGACGGCCTGCTCCGGCTCGCCTGAAGGGGAAACGGTGCCAACTGACGGTACGGTTCCGACCTCGGCCAAGATCGTGGTGGCCGGCGGGTTCGGGGTCGGGAAGACGACGCTGGTGTCCGCCATCTCGGAGATCCCGCCGATCAACACCGAGGCGTGGATGACCGCCGCGTCCGAGCCGGTGGACCACCTGGACCCGGGCATCGACAAGCGGACGACGACGGTCGCGATGGACTTCGGCCGCCGGGCGATCGCCGACGACCTGGTGCTCTATCTGTTCGGTACGCCGGGGCAGGCCCGGTTCTGGCCGATGTGGGACGACCTGTGCCGGGGCGCGATGGGCGCTCTGGTACTCGTGGACACGCGGCGGTTGGACGCCTCGTTCGCCGCGGTCAACTACTTCGAGCAGGACTCCGACGTGCCGTTCGCGGTCTGCGTCAACCTGTTCCACGGCCGGCAGACCCACCACCTCGACGACGTACGCGAGGCGCTGTCGCTGTCGCCGGAGGTGCCGCTGCTGGCCGCGGACGTACGTGAGCCCGGTGCGGTGGCGCGCGCCCTGGTGGGCGTCGTCGAGCACACCATGTCGTCGACCGCGCGGCAGTGACGCCGGCGCGCGAGGAGAGGTTTTAGTCGAATGCGCAGGATCCTGATCGTCGGCGCCGGCCAGTGCGGGCTGCAGCTCGGGCTGGGGCTGCTGGCCGCCGGCTACGAGGTGACGATCATGTCGGCCCGGACGCCGGAGGAGATCCGTGCCGGCTGGCCGACGTCCACCCAGGCGATGTTCGAGCAGGCGCTGAACACCGAGCGCGCGCAGGGCCTGAACCTGTGGGACGACCCGGCGCCGAAGATCAACGGCATGCACATCGCGGTCGCCATGCCGCCCGGCACGATGGCGATGAGCATCATCGCCCACCTGAACTCGCCCGGTCAGTCGACGGACCAGCGGGTCAAGTTCCCGGCCTGGCTGGAACTGTTCGAGGAGCGCGGCGGCACGGTCATCTACCAGGGCGTCACGACCGGCGACCTGGACGGCCTCACCGCGCTCCTGCGGTACGACCTGACGATCGTGGCGGCCGGCAAGGGTGAGCTGACCGCGCTGTTCGACCGGGACGTGGACCGGTCGCCGTTCACCGTGCCGCAGCGCGGCCTGTCCGTGGCGTACGTGCACGGGCTGGCGCCGAACCCGTCGTACCCGGAGCGCAGCGGGGCGTTCAACGGGATCCCGGGCCTGGGCGAGATGTTCGCGATCCCGGGGTACACGCTGTCCGGCGAGTGCGACATCCTCTTCTTCGAGGCGGTGCCGGGCAGCCCGGCCGACATCTGGCAGAAGCGGCTGCCGCCCGACGAGCATCTGTCGCTGATGGTCAAGCAGGCCCGGGAGTACGCGCCGTGGCTGGGTGAGCGGTGCGACAACGTGGAGCTGACCGACGGCAAGGCGACCCTGTCCGGCCGGTACACGCCGGTGGTGCGGCGGCCGGTGGCGCAGCTGCCGTCCGGTGGGCTCGTGCTCGGCGCCGGTGACGTCGTCATCTCGAACGACCCGGTCACCGGGCAGGGCGCGAACGGTGCGGCGAAGATGGCCGCGGCGTACCTGGCGGCGATCGTGGCGCACGGCGACAAGCCGTTCGACCGGGAGTGGATGGAGCGTACGTTCGCCGACTTCTGGGAGACGTCGGGGCAGTGGGCGACCATGTGGACCAACGGCATGCTCGGCGAGATGCCGGAGCACGCGGCGAGGATCCTGATGAAGGCCACCACGCACACGCCGACCGCGGACCGGTTCGTCAACGGCTTCAGCGACCCGTCGGACTTCCAGCACTTCTTCTTCACACCGGAGGCGGCCGACGCGTACCTTGCGTCGATCGAGGAGTGACGCCCGCCGGCGCCGCCGGTACGGGTCGAGCTGGAGGTGGCGCCGTGCAGCGCGTGTGTTTCGTCCTGACCGTACGACCGGACCGGCTCGACGAGTACCGGGAGCGGCATGCGGCGGTGTGGCCGGCGATGCTCGACGCGCTGCGGGCCGCCGGCTGGCGCAACTACTCGATCTTCCTGCGGCCGGACGGGCTGCTCGTCGGGTACCTGGAGACGGACGACTTCGCCGCGGCGCAGGCGGCGATGGACGCGACCGAGGTGAACGCCCGCTGGCAGCGGGAGATGGCCGGCTACTTCACCACCGGCGACCGGCCGGACGAGCAGATGGCGCCGCTGGTGGAGATCTTCCACCTGGACTGACCGGTACGGACCCGGATCATGGGAAGATTCTCCGCCGGGCCGGCGCCGCTGGGTAGGGTCGCCGCAGACATCGACGTCAGGGGCCGCGGACCGACGCGCCCGCCGTTCCGGCGGGAGCCGTCCGGGGGTGCCGGGCCCCGTCTTCCCGGGCGACCGCGGTCGCCCGGCCGTGGCGTACCGCGGGGCGCGGCCACGGCAGTCCTCCAGTCGAGAGAAGTCGAGAGGCACGACAACATGAGCGCAGAGGCGAACATCGGTGTGACCGGACTTGCCGTGATGGGCCGCAACCTGGCCCGGAACCTGGCCCGGCACGGCCACACGGTGGCGCTGCACAACCGGACCGAGGGCCGTACCCGGGACCTGGTCGAGCGGTACGGGGACGAGGGCACGTTCGTGCCGACGTACTCGGCGGAGGAGTTCGTGGCGGCGCTCGCCCGGCCGCGCAAGCTGGTCGTGATGGTGAAGGCGGGCCAGCCGACGGACGCGGTGATCGAGGAGTTCGCGCCGCTGCTGGAGCCGGGCGACATGATCGTCGACGCCGGCAACGCGCACTTCGCCGACACCCGCCGCCGGGAGCAGGCGCTGCGCGAGAAGGGCCTGCACTTCGTCGGTACGGGCGTGTCCGGTGGCGAGGAGGGCGCGCTGCACGGGCCGAGCATCATGCCGGGCGGCTCGGCGGAGGCGTACGCGGCGCTCGGGCCGATCCTGACCGACATCGCCGCGACCGTCGACGGCACGCCGTGCTGCACGCACATCGGCCCGGACGGCGCCGGCCACTTCGTGAAGATGGTCCACAACGGCATCGAGTACGCGGACATGCAGCTCATCGCCGAGGCGTACGACCTGCTGCGGCACGCGTCGGGGCTTTCACCGGCGGAGATCGCGGAGGTGTTCCGCGGCTGGAACTCCGGCCGGCTCAACTCGTACCTGATCGAGATCACGGCGGAGGTGCTGGCGCACACCGACGCGGCGACGGGCCAGCCGTTCGTGGACGTGGTGGCGGACCGGGCGGAGCAGAAGGGCACCGGCCGCTGGACCGTGCAGACCGCGCTGGACCTGGGGATCCCGGTGACCGGTATCGCGGAGGCCACGTTCGCCCGGTCGCTGTCCGGTGACGCGGCGCTGCGGGACGCGGCGCGCGGTCTGCCCGGCCCGGCGCGTACGCCGATCGAGGGCGGCGCCGACTTCGCCGCCGACATCGAGCGCGCGCTCTACGCCTCCAAGGTCGTCGCGTACGCGCAGGGCTTCAACCAGATCCAGGCCGGCGCCAAGGAGTACGGCTGGCCGATCGATCTCGGTGCGGTGGCGACGATCTGGCGCGGCGGCTGCATCATCCGCGCCGGCTTCCTCGACGACATCCGCGCGGCGTACGCGGCGGATCCGGCGCTGCCGACGCTGCTCACCGATGCCGGCTTCGCCGCCGCGGTACGCGACGCGCAGGACTCGTGGCGTTCCGTGGTGGCCACCGCCGTACGGCTCGGCATCCCGGTGCCCGGCTTCTCCTCCGCCCTGGCGTACTACGACGGGCTGCGCGCCGAGCGGCTGCCCGCCGCGCTCGTACAGGGGCAGCGGGACTACTTTGGGGCCCACACGTACCAGCGGGTCGACCGGCCGGGCACGTTCCACACCGAGTGGGCCACCCGCGAACAGGCGGAAACCGAGGTGTAGCAAGCAATGTACGACGCGACGCAGGCCGAGACCGTCACCATCGGCGGGCACGGCGGCGACCGGATCGAGGCGTACCTGGGGCGTCCGCTCGGCCCGGGGCCGTACGGCGCGGTCGTGGTCATCCACCACCTGCCCGGGTACGACCGCGAGACGAAGGAGTACGTGCGGCGCCTGGCCGACGCGGGCTTCCTCGTCCTGTGCCCCAACCTGTACTCCCGCGAGGCGCCCGGCGCGTCCCCGGACGACGCGGCGGCGCTCGTCCGCGCGGCGGGCGGAGTACCGGACGAGCGGTTGGTGGGGGACGTGGCCGGCGCCGCGGCGTACCTGCGGGAGATGACGTCGAGCAACGGCAAGGTGGGCGTGATCGGGCACTGCTCCGGTGGCCGGCACGCCTTCCTGTCGGCCTGCAACCTGGACCTCGACGCGGCGGTCGACTGCTACGGGGCGTTCGTCACGGGCACCGTGCCGGACGACTTCCCGCTGGCCGTCACCCCGGTCGTGGACCAGGCGCCGAAGCTGTCGTGCCCGGTGCTCGGCATGTTCGGCAACGACGACCGCTACCCGTCCCCGGAGAACGTCGACGAGCTGGAGGCGGAGCTGACCCGCCTCGGCAAGCCGCACGAGTTCCACCGGTACGACGGGGCCGGGCACGGCTTCTTCGGCGCGGACCGCCCGAACTACCGGCCGGAGGCCGCGGTCGACGGCTGGGCGAAGATCCTGGACTTCTTCCGGAGGAATCTCGTCTGATGTGCACCTACCTGACCGTCAAGGCGGACATGGAGGGCAGCGGCAAGGGGGCGCAGGGCTGGTTCCCCGTCACCGACGCCAGCGTGTACGTGGACCATCCGGTGCACGCGCCGTTCGGCCACACGGTGAACGTGGACTTCCTGAACCCGGCGCTCGGTGCCGGCGCGCGGGTCGCGGTGGAGCTGACCGAGGAGTCGGCGCGGGCGCTCGCGGGCGCGCTGCTCGCCGCGCTCGACGCGGCGCCGCCCGGCCTCGCCTCGGCGTCCGCGACACCCCCGCCCGGACACTGACCCAACACTGTCCACAGTGTACGAAGCGGCGCCGGCCCGGCTGGGTCGGCGCCGCTTTCGCTTGCGTACCAGGGGATCTAGAGGTGTGTGAGGGTGCGCACGATGTCGACGTAGAAGTTGCCCTCGATGTGCCGGAACAGCGCGAAGCCCTCGCCCGGGCTGCCGACGAACGGGCGCAGCGTCCACGCGAGCTGCGTACCGACGAAGCCGAACACCACGATCCACACGTACAGCAGGCCCATGCTCGCCGACTTCTGCTGCGGTACGGGCCGGGCCCCGGCCGGGTGCGGCATCGGCACCGGCACCGTGCCGTTCGGGTGGGGCTGCTGCGCGGCGGGGTGCGCCGCACCGGCGCCGACGGCGACCGGTTCCGGCTGCGGTACCGGGACGGGCTGAGGTGTGGGCTGCGGCGCGGGCTCGGGCAGCGGGTTGGCGGCGATGTTCATCGCGCGCATGCCGGCGACCAGGAACCGCAACCCGACAATGGCGGTGAGGACGAGGATGCCGACGTTGAGCAGCTTGTAGAACGCGTAGTTCGGTGCGGTGATCAGGAAGAACAGGCTGATCGGCGCGAACGCCACGGACAGCATGGACAGCACCGTGACCGCGGTGGACACCAGCGCGACGGCCTGCCGGATCGACAGCCGCGACCCGAACACCAGGTTGAACAGGTACAGCGTCGGCAGGCAGATCACCAGGGTGATCAGGAACAGCAGCGGCAGCTTCACCGCCGACGAGACCGCCTGCTGCCAACCGCTCGACGCGCCGAGCACCGCACCGTACGCGGCGAGCGCGATGGCGGACGACGCCAGCATCTGCCCCGACAACCGTCTCAGGTCGCGTTCCTCGACGATCTGCTGCCAGATGCCGGCCCGGTCGCGCAGGATCCGTTCGATGACCAGGAGGCCGTTCCCCGGTGTCATGGCCACTCCTCGGTACTCGGTTCGGTCAGAGGGTGCGATCCTGCCATGCGCCGGGCGATCTGTGGGTGGATGGTCCAGGACCACCTCAGTCGGTGGTTTCCTTGTCGCCGTGGGCGAATCGCCGCATCTCGGTGGCGATCAGGCCCGCCCGGTCGAGCTCGTCGGCGAGCCGGGACACCGGAGCCGTACCGTCGGGCGCAGGTTCCACGCCGTGCCCGCCGGCCGACTCGGCGAGTTCGGTCAGGCGGGTCACCTCGGCCGCCAGCCGCGCCCGGCCGGCGTCGTCCGCCGGCGCGCGCGCCGCCTCCACCACCGACCACTCGATCCGCCGCAGCGCCACCCCGTCCACTGCCGCGGCCGGCGTACCCGGTGCGGCGCAACGGATCCGTTCGACCGCGGCCTGTGCCTGCGCCACCAGGTCACCGGCGGCGGGATCGCGCGCGGCCAGCTCGGCCAGCGACCCGGCCGACACGTACCACCCGGCCCGTTCCGCGGTACGCCGGCGGCGCAGTGCGGCGGCCCCGCGTACGGCGAGGGCGGTGGAGACGAGCGCGACCAGCAGCCCGCCGCCGCCGACGACCGCGCCGAACACCGGCGACGCGCCGTCCGGCCGGGCGCCCGACACGAGCACGGCGGTACCGGCGACGCCGGCGAGCACGGCGACGACCGCGGCCAGCAGTACGGTCGCCGGGTCGGGGCCGGCGTCGCTGAGTCGCCGCCGCACCGCGTCCGGTACGTCCGGTGCGCAGACCCCGCGGTATCCGTCCGGCATCACAGCTCCTCCCGAAGCGTCTGCGTTGTCGTACCACAGGGTCGGTGCCGCGTGGGGGTCCATCCGTTCGGGGGGTCGACAGGCGGTCTCGTGGCTGGTCACGATGGGTGAACACTCCCAGCGGGGCAGGGCGGGAGGTGTGTCATGGCGACGACGGCACCGCGCCGATCCTCGACGGACGCCGATCTGTACGCGCGGATCCGGGACTTCGAGGAAGCGGTCGGCGCGCCGGCCGGACCGGGCTGGCGGAACCGCGCCGCGGGAACGCTCGACGCGCTGCGGGAGGCGTTCAGCGCGCACGTGGCCGCGTCCGAGGGCCCCGGCGGCCGGTACGCGGAACTCGTGGCCGCGGCGCCCCGGCTGGCCGGGCCGGTCGAGCGGTTGCTGCGCGAGCATCCGCGGATCGGCGTCGACCTCGCAGATCTGGCCCGGGTACTGGCGGAGACCGCGACGACCCGGCCGCCGGTCGGTGCCGCGGTCGCGTTGCGCACCATCGACCGGCACCACCGCCGCGGCACCGACCTGCTGTACGAGGCGTACGTGATCGATCTCGGCGGGGAGACCTGAGACCGTCCACTGTGGACGTATCGGTCAGCCGCCGGTCGCGGTGGCCGGATCCCGCACGTCCGCCGGGCGCGTGAGGCTGAGCAGGATCCGGATCCGCTCCGCGCCGTACCCGACGGGTTCGTCCGCGTCCGCGAGTACCGCGCCCGCCGCCGCGTCGTCGCCGGACCGGCGCAGCGCCTCGGCCAGCAGGTACCGGGTCTCGTTGAGCGGGCGGCCGCTGCCCAGCCGGCGGAACTCGGCCAGGCAGCCGCGCAGCGTGTCGGCGGCCTCCCGGGGCCGGCCCGCGCCGATCGCCGCGGCGGCGAGGTTCCGGGTCATCAGCGCGACCGCCATCTCGTTGCCGGCGGCCCGCGTCACGTCCCGTACCTCCGTGAACAGTCGTACCGCGGTGGCCCGGTTGCCGAGCGCCGCCTCCACCAGCGACAGTTGCGACCGCATCGCCGCGGCGCCCTCGTAGTCGCCGATCCGGTGGGCCAGGCTCACCCCGCGTTCCGCCGCCTCCCGCGCCGGTTCCGGCCGGCGCAGCGCCAGCTGGATCGGCACGTACGCGTTCAGGACGTGCTGCATCAGCATCGGGTCGATCAGCCCGTCGATGTCCAGCTCCGTGCAGATCCGGTACGCCCGCTCGATCACCTCGGCGGCCTCGGCGGTGCGGCCGTTCTCGTTCAGCGCCAGGCCGAGCGCCCGCAACGCCGCCGCGGTACGACGCCGGTCGCCGCGCCCGGTGAAGATCCGGACCGCCTCGCGCGCCAGTACCTCGGCGTGCGCGTGCGCGCCACGTACGGTCGGCAGGAACGCGGCCTGCGCGATCCGGCAGCAGCCCAGTAGTACCTCCGCGTCGTGGTGGCGGGCGGCGAGCGCGCACTCCTCGAACTCGCCCAGCGCCCGGGACAGTCGGCCGCGCAGGGTGTCCGCCTGCGCCATGGTGAACCGGCTGTGCAGCGCGGCGACGGTCGCGCCGGCGGCGGTCGCGGCCCGGCGCAGCCGTTCGTGCAGCGCCCACAGTTCGTGCGCGCGGCCGTCCCGCCGCAGCAGGCCGGTGATCCGCGCGGCCAGGCGTACCGCGAGCGACAGGTCGACCGCCGCGACCCGGAACACCAGCGACGTCAGATAGTGGTACTCGGCGGTCAGCCAGTCGGTGCCGCACCGCTCGGCGGGACGTACCAGGTGGTCGGCGAGGGTGGCGGGCGGCTCGGGCACCGGTTCCCACGGGTCGAACGGCGAGTCGGGGATCTGCGTCGTCGCCGCGGCAGCCAGCCGTACGGCGGTGTCGGCGAGCCGGCGCAGCGCGTCCCCGTGGTCCGGCCGGGGCTCCTCCTCGGCCGCCGCCCGCTCCCGGCCGAAGTCGCGCAACAGGTCGTGCATCCGGTACCGCGGCTGGCCGGCGGCGTCCGCGCCGACCGGCTCCAGCAGGTGCGCGTCGACGAGGCGGTCGAGTACGGCGTCGGCGTCGTCCCGGCCGAGCAGCGCCGCGGCACTCCACGCGGCGAAGTCCGTCGGCCCGTACTCGGCCAGCAGCCGCAACGCCCGCTGCTCGGTGGCGCCCAGCCCGGCGTAGCTGTCCGTGAGCGTCGCCCGCACGGTCAGCCCGGCGACGGCCAGCTCGTCCAGCCGGTGCCGCGCCAACCGGTCCGCCAGGTACGCCAGGGTCCAGTCGGTACGGCCGGCGAGGCGGGCGCCGGCGATGCGCAGCGCGAGCGGCAGGTAGCCGCAGGCGCGGGCGATCCGGTCCGCCGCGGCCGGCTCGGCGGCCACCCGTTCCGCCCCGGCGAGCGTCGCCAGCATCGCGGTCGCCTCGTCCGGGCCGAGCGGTTCGAGCGTGCCGACCCGCGCCGACTCCAGCCCCGCCAGCCGCAGCCGGCTCGTCACCAGCACCGCGCAGCCGGCCGTACCGGGGACCAGGGGTCGGACCTGCGCCGCCTCGTGCGCGTCGTCGAGGACGACGAGGACCCGGCGGTCGGACAGCCGCGCCCGGTACGCGTCGGTCCGCGCCGCCAACCCGTCCGGTACGGACTGCGCCGGCATGCCGAGCGCCGGCAGCAGCTCGCCGAGTACGTCGGAGGCGTCGCGCGCGGCGCCCGCGTCGTCGCTCAGCCGTACGAACAGCTGCCCGTCCGGGAAGCGGTCCCGTACCCGGTGCGCGACGTGCAGCGCGAACGCGGTCTTGCCGACGCCGGGCGCACCCGCGGCGACGAGCAGCGGCACCGCACGCCCCGGTACGGTCAGCGCCGCGGCGCACCGGTCGATCCGGTCGGCCCGGCCGGTGAAGTCGGCGACGTCCGGCGGCAGCTGGCACACCGGGAACGCGCCGGACTGCGGCGGAACGGTCTCGCCGCGCAGGATCTCCACCTGGATCCGGCGCAGCTGCGGCCCCGGCTCGACGCCGAGCGCGTCCACGGACCGGTCTCGACCGGTGGCGTACACGTCGAGGGCCCGGGCGGGTTGACCGGCCCGGGCCAGGGCGCGCATCAGCTGGCCGCGCAGGCGTTCCCGGAGCGGGTGGTCGGCGACCAGGGCGTGCAGCTCGCCGAGCAGCTCGGGGCCGCCGCCCGCGGCGAGTTCCGCGTCGAGCCGGTCCTCGACGAGTACCAGCCGGTCGGTCTCCAGCGCGGTGATCTCCCCGGCCAGCACCGGTACGGGCAGGCCCGCGAGCGGCGTGTCCCGCCACATCGCCAGCGCGGCGCGGAACCGGTCGGCCGCGGCGGCGTGTGCACCGCGCGCGGCGTACCGGCGGGCGTCGGCGGCGGTGTCCCGGAACGCGGTCAGGTCCAGCTCCGCCGCCGACACCCGCAACCGGTACGCGCCGCCGGTGTGCTCGATCGCGCCGGCCGGCAGCACCCGGCGCAGCCGCGACACGTAGCTCTGCAGGTTCGCCTGGTACGACGCGGGCGGCGTGCCGTGCCACAGCGCCTCGGTGAGCTTCTCCACCGGTACCGCGGTGCCGGCGTGGAAGAGGAGGACGGCCAGCACCGTGCGGGCGTGCCGGCCGGGGACGCGGACCGGGCTCCCGTCGTCGTCGCACACGAGCAGGGGACCGAGCACCTGGTACCTCACGCCGCTCCACTTCCCTCGTCGCCGCGCCGCCGGTCCCCGTGTCGTTCGGCCGCACGTGTTTCTCCGCCAGGTGTACGGAGGGTAGACGGCGTGATCAACCGGAGCGGCAACCGGTACGCGACCGGCCCGTCACGGAGCGACCGGTACGCCATGGTTGCGCCATACAGCCGCCATACGACGCGGCTTTTGGGCGATATGGTGCTTTGCGTCGCCCGGCGCCGATGACTACTTTCTGTTGCGCGCCGTCCGGCCGATCCCCGTGGCCCCCGCGTGCCACCCGGCAGCGTACGGAGAGCACCGCCGCACCGGCGGGCGACCGTGCGGTACGGCTGCCTGTCGTTCCCCGAGAGCGGTGGGCGGCGCCGTCAACGCACACCGCGTGCCACGAGCGCGCAGAACCCAGGAGAACCATGTCGACGATCCCGCCGACCGGCGGCCCCGCCCCCGACGGTCAGCCGCACTGGTCGGGCCAGGAACCCCCGGCGTACCCGCAGCAGAACGGGCCGGGGATGCCGCCGCCGCCCGGGATGGGCGCGCCCGGCAT
The DNA here is from genome assembly GCF_016861975.1 of Actinocatenispora rupis. GTDB lineage: Bacteria > Actinomycetota > Actinomycetes > Mycobacteriales > Micromonosporaceae > Actinocatenispora > Actinocatenispora rupis. The sequence continues at coordinate 205,225 of NZ_BOMB01000021.1, forward strand.
GCCCCCGCCGCCGGCGCCGCCGAAGAAGAGCAAGGCACCGATGATCATCCTGATCATCGTCGGCGTCCTCGTACTCTGCTGCGGCGGTGGCGGCGCCGCCGCGTACTTCAGCAAGGACGACACGTCGACCTCGGCGTCCGGTGACTCGTCGTCCGGTGACTCGGCCACGCCGACCGCGCCGACCACCGGCGACGTCAACTCGGACCTCGACGGCTACCACACCGGCGACTGCCTCACGATCGAGAACGGCTCGAACGACGTGAGCGAGGCGCAGTGCACCGACCCGGGCGCGTACAAGGTGCTGCTGCGGGTCAACTACACGACCGCGGACAGCGCGTGCGACAGTACCGACGCGACCGAGACGCTGACCCAGGACGGCACCGGTACGAAGGACGACTTCATCCTGTGCATCGCCAAGGCGCAGTGAGGCACGCATGACGTACACCCCGCCGGAGTGGTGGGGGTCGCTCGCGGAACCCGGGGCCGAGCTGGGCATCGACTGGCTCGACCCCGGGGCGTTCCGGCCCGCGGACGACCTCGGCGACGACTTCGACCAGAGCCCGCGGACGATCGTGCCACACGGCCGCGACGAGTACGACCGCGCGCAGCGGGCGGGGCGGTTCCTCGTCGGTACCGGGCCGTCGGTGACGGCGCGGCTGATGGGCTTCGAACAGGACGTGCACTGGTACGCCGACGAGAAGGGCGGCCTGTGGTGCGCGCTCGCCGGCTACTACCCGGCGTGGCTGTGGGTGGAGGTGGCGCCGACCGCGGACGGGTTGCGTGAGGTGCTGTCCTCGACGTTCCCGCGGCGGGACCTGTTCCGTACCGGGCTGCCCGCCAGCGCCCGCGGCTTCCTCGGCTACACGCACGACGTCGAGGTGCCGAACGTGTACAGCGGCGAGTTCACCGAGATCAACGGCCACGACCTCGACCGGTACTTCCTGATGGTGGCGTACACGATGCAGGGTGCCTGGGGCAGCCGGTACGTGGACGACCCGCTGCGTACCGACATCGGCTTCGTGAAGCCGCTGGAGATGATGGGCGTCTCGCGCGGCAGCCTCACCCAGCGGCTCGGCCGGGTGCCGTCGATGACGTGGCGGACCATGCAGTCCCAGTCGTACCTGAGCGTCGAGATCCACACCCGCGAGGTGGTGTGCGCCGCCGTGCGGTACGAGCCGACGCCGGCCAGCCACCGCGCCACCGTCGAGCGGCTCAACGCCGAGTTCGACACGGCGTACCCGGTGGACCTGCCGCTGGACGTGATCGGCGCGCTGACCGGGTTCACCTGGGGCACCGAGGAGACGCTCGCGCACAACCTCGCCCCGGACGTACCGGCCGGGCAGGTCGGCGAGATGGTCCGCGTCATGTACGCGCTGCGGCACGACGACCTCGGCGCCGTCGCCCGGCTGCGCGAGTTCGCCCGCCACCCCGAGTCCGAGGTACGCGACGCGACCGTGCGCGCCGCCGCCTGGTACGGGCACCACTTCCTGCTGTACGAGGCGCTCGCGGCGGAGACCGACCCGCAGCGCCGCGCCGCGGTCGTGGACCTGATCCAGGCCGGCGGGTTCGGCCCCGACACGTTCAACGCGTTCGGCGACTACTTCGGCGACGAGCCCGTCATGATCGACGACGCCGGCGAACCGGTACCCACCTGGGCCACCGGCGACGAGTACGAGGACGACGAGGACGAGGACGAGGACGAGTCGTGACCGACGACCAGTGGGCCCACGAACGCACCCTGGTACTGGCCGAGAGCGCCGAGCTGGCCGACCTCGACCGGTACGCCAGCGGCCGCGGCTGGCCGCGCACCGCCGACACGCCGCCCGGGTACGCCACCATGCGCCAGGTCGGCTGGGAGAACGGCGACACGTCCGCGCTGTGGATGGAGTCCGGCCGGTACGGCGTGCGCTTCGTCTGCGTCGCCGGCCCGTCCGGCACCGACGTGGCGGCGACCGCCGAGGCGCTGGCCGGCGTACTCCCGGTCGTCACCGAGGACGCGATGCTCGCCGTCCTCACCGCCGACGACCCGGCCGAACCGGCGGAGGCGCTGCGCGCGCTGCACCGGCTCGCCACGCAGTACCTGATCCGGCGGTTGCGGGGGATGCCGACCACGCCCGACGACCGGTACCGGACGATGGCGGAGCGCACCGTCGCGCACCCGGACCCGACCGTGCGGCACGCGCTGCTGATGCTGTTCGCCGACCTGATGACCGAGCGCCCCGAGGTGGTGCCGCCGATCCTCGCGTACGACGCGGACGGCGGCGAGCTGGCCGACCTGGCTGGGGCGTTCGCCGCGATCGCCGCCGAGAAGGGCATCCCCGTGGCCTGACCGGCGGTTCCGGCCGGCGGATCCGTCCACCGGCGGGACGGCGCGCGACTCCGCGACCGCGGCCGGAGTCGGCCGCGTCGGACCCACCGTCGTACGCCCGGGTCGTCTCCGAGCGCGCGGCGGCGGGTCACGGAACGGGGAGGACCACCGGTGGTCCTTCCCGTTTCCCTTGCGTACCAACGGATCGCGGATCGACCCGGAGGGCGCCGGAGCCGGCGCGGTCGGTGAAGCGGGCCAGCGCGTCACGGGCCCGGTCCGGTTGCCGCCACGCCGCGTCCCGCGCGGCCACCAGCGGCTCGAACAGCTCGCCGATCGCCGGCAGCAGCGCCGTACGCGGGTCGGGCGGTGGCGGCGGCGGTCCGGACTCCGCCTCGTCGACCCCGACGTACCCGCCGCTGGCGTCCTGCTCGTACCGGATCCCGTTGTAGGAGAAGCCGATCCGGCCCTCGCCCGCCTCGTACGGGCGCAGCGCGGACAGCCACGGGTCCGCCGGCGGCGGCGTCTCCGGCGGCGCGGCGAACAGCGCGGCCACCTCGTCGGCGCGCCGGCTGAACACGTCCAGCAGCGTCGCCGTCACCCGCCATCCCGCGTCCAGCCGGTCGACCGCGGCCGCCAGCTCCGGCTCGTCGGTACGCAGGCCGCGCAGGACGTCCGCCGGCCCGGCCGCGCCGTCCGGCAGCGCGAGCAGCGCGTCGGCGCCGGGGACCGCGGCGAACGGCGACAGCAGCGACGCGTGCGCGGCGCGGGCGTCGGCGAGCAGCACGTGCCGGGCGATCGCGGCCAGCTCGTTGCGGCGGGTCTCCCGGCGCGCGGCGACGATCCGCCGCGCCACCCGGATCAGTTCCCGCGGCAGCCCGGCCGCCAGGCAGTGACACAACAGCAGGAACGGGTACGGCAGGCCCACCACCCGCCGCTGCACCAGCGCCACCGCCGTCGGCAGATCCATCGCCGGTACCCGGACCAGCTCCTCGAACGTCGAGTCCAGCGCCGTCCGGGCGCCCCGGGCCCGACCCTCCACACTGGACAGAGCCTCGTCCGACACGGTCACCAGGTACACGCAGTCGCGGGTGCCGAACATCGCCTTGAGATCGTTGACGAACCGCTCCACCTTGGCCGGATCGGCGATCCGGTCGACCTCGTCGATGCCGACGACGAGCCGGCCCGTCGGGCTCCGGCGCCGCCACCACGCCGTCGCCGCCTCCACGAACTCCCGGTAGCTCGCCACCAGCTCCGGCAGCGTCAGCGGCTGCTCCGCCAACTGCCGGCCCGTACTCCGGGCCCACTCCAGCCCACCGCCCGACGCCCCGACACTGTGCCCCGTCGTGTACGTCCGCACGTAGCGGAGCTGCTCCAGCCGGTGCCGGGCCCGTTCCGCCAGCGACCGGCCCCGGTCGTCCGCCCGCCGCCGCACCAGCCGCCGGTACCCGAGGCCCGCGGCGACCAGCGCCACCCCCAGCGCGAGCAGCCCCTCCCGTACCGTCGGGCGGGGTGGCGCCACCTCCGGCCACCCGAGCTGCCAGCCGACCAGCGCGAGACCCGCGAGCACCGACAGGGCGGGGACGATCCGGAGCCGGCGACGGCGGCCGGTCAGGTCGCGCACCGTCTCGCAGAGCCGCAGGTACACGTGGATCAGGAAGTCCCGCGCGTCGTAGTCGACCGGCGCGGACACCAGCACCCGCAGATCCGGCGACCCCGGGCTCGCGTACTCGGGGGAGCAGAGCACCCGCAGCAGCGTCGTCTTGCCGCCCCGCGCGAGCCGGCCACCGCGATCGCGCCCGAGTCCAGGTCGTTGACCAGCTCGCGGGTCGTGTCGATCACCCGCCGGTCCACCACCCGCGACATGCCGTCCGCCGCGCCCAGGCCCGGCACGTGCCGCAACGCCAGCACCTGCCCGTCCGTCGCCCGCCGGTTCAGGTACTCCCGCAGGTACGGCAGCACCGCCTCCTCGCGTACCCGGGTGCGCCAGCGGGTGCCGTCCGCCCGGCCGAGCCGGGTGAGCAGCCGCACCACCCGGGCCCGTACGGCCAGGGCCACGACGACAGCGAGGACGACCGCCGGGACGGTCACGAGACCGGGCACCGACACCGGAGCCCGGAGTACGACGAGGACCGCGGCGGAGGCGACGGCGAGCATCGTCACCAGCGCGGCGCCCGTCTGCGCGAGGACGACCTGCACCGGGTCGCGGTCGAGCGGGATCGGCCGGCCCCGCCAGTTCACCCCCACGGACGTGATCCCGGCGCCGGTCAGGATCCGCTCCGCGTTGTCGACGCAGCTCCGGTACAGCAGCTCGGCAGGCCGCGGGTCGTCCAGGAGCTCGGTGGCGGCCACCCGGATCTCCGGACTGTTCACCGCGTCGAGCGCCACCGCGGCGTAGTCGGCGAGGGCCAGATCCCTGACGGTGGGCCGGATCCAGCGCCCGACGGCCGCCGCCACGGCCGCCCCCCGGTCCCGTCGCCGGTCGTCCATTGTGCTCACTCCGTCGTACCGACAGTCCACTGTGGACTGTCTCGGGTCGAGCGGAGGGTGAGCGACGGCAGCCGTTCCATGTTGTCGCAGTCCCGGGAGACCACCGTGAAACCGTGCCGGGCGTAGAACGCGCGCGCGTCCACGTTCGCCTCGAACACGTGCAGCCGCAACCCGCCCGGCGCGCGCCGCCGTACCGCCGCGAGCAGCCGGCTGCCGACACCGCGCCGCAGCACGTCCGGCCGCACGTACAGGTGGTCGAGGACGTCGCCGTCGAGCGCCGCGTACCCGAGGACGGTGGTGCCCCGCACGGCGACCAGGACCGTGACCGGGCCGCCGATCAGCGCCTCCGCCCACGCCACCACCTGCTCCCGGGTACGCCGTTGCGGCGGCAGGTACGGCATCGTCGCGGCACGCGCGTCCCGGTGCACGTCGGCCACCGCGCCCGCGTCGGCCGGCACCGCGGGCCGTACCGTGATCGGCTCGGTCATCCGGCGAGCGTAGCGCCGGCCCGCACCGTTCTTGACCCTGCCGCGACGTCAACGTCTCTACTGGACACATGCGAATCGGCGAACTCGCCGCACTCGTCGGGGTCACCACCCGGACCGTGCGCCACTACCACCACCTCGGCCTGCTGCCCGAACCGACCCGGCTCGGCAACGGATACCGCGAGTACCGGCTGCGCGACGCCGTCGAACTCGCCCGGGTACGCCGGCTCACCGAACTCGGGCTCAGCCTCGACGAGGTCCGCGACGTACTCGCCGACGACCGCGGCCGCGAGCTCCGCGAAGTACTGGAGGAACTCGACGCCGACCTCGCCCGGCAACAGGAGGCCATCGGCGCCCAGCGCGACCGGCTCGCCGCCCTCCTCGCCGCCGGCGAACCCGACCCCGACGCCGCCGTCTCACCCGACCTCGCCGCCGTACTCCGCGGCCTGCCCGTCGCCGGCTCACCGTCCGCCGCACTCGACCGCGACATGCTCGCCCTCATCGACACCGGCGCCGCACCCGCCGAACGCGCCGCGTTCACCGCACTTCTCCAACCACTCGCCGACCCCGACATCGCCGCCCGCCTGCCCGACCTGTACGCCCGGCTCGACGACCTCGCCGACGCCGACCCCACCGACCCCCGCGTCCCCGTACTCGCCACCGACCTCGCCGACTGCCTGCCCGCCGAACTCCTCGCCGCCATGCGCGACCCGCGCGGCCGTACCTGGCTCGACGAACTGTCCCGCGAACTCGGCCCCGCCCAGGCCGCCGTCTTCCGCCACCTGTCCGGCGGTACGCCATGACGGTGCGGCGAACCGCGACGCGCTGGTGTCGCCGGGTGGTGCGTGGAGCGTCGGCGGGGTGGCGCCGATGGACTCCGCCGAAGAGGGTGCTCATGCGCGGCGGATCGGGGGCTGGGCGGCCGGTCGCGAGCCTGATGCGGGTGTACCAGCGGGTTGTGCCGGTGGCGGTGCGGCGGCTGATCGGCTTTGACAGCAAGGGAATCGTCAGTCTCGGGCTCTGGGTCACCGGGCGCCGGCACGGTGTTCCGCGCGGGGCCGTCGCCCTCACGTACTCGAAGACGCAGACGGCGCTGCTCGCCACGTTCCTGGCGCTGTCCGTCGCCGAACTCGTCGCCGTCGAACTGCTGCTCCGCGCACTCGGTGTCGCCGTGGCGGTACGGACACCGCTGCTGATCCTCGACGCGTACGGCGTGCTCATCGGGGTCACCGTCATCGCGGGCTGCGTCACCCGACCGCACGTGGTCACGACCGACGAGATACGCATCCGGTACGGCGTGTTCTTCGACCTGCGCGTCCCGCGCACCCGAATCGCCTCGGTACGACGCGTCCGCGAGTACGGGGAACGCGGTGCAGTACGGGTGGCCGACGGTGTCGCCGTCGTCGCCGTCGCCGGGCAGACATCGATCCTGCTCGAATTGGACGGCCCGGTGGGCGTGGTGCGGCCATTCGGGCGACCGGCCGAAGTCACGCGCGTACGGTTCCACGCCGACGACCCGGACACTGCCATTGCCGTACTGCGGGGGGAGGTGGCTGCGGTGCGGTGAGTCCGGGGTGTGTGGTTCGTCGGGGGCGGCCGGGGTGGCGGGTGGTGGGTCGTGGGGCTGAGTGCGGTTGGGTTCTCCGGGAGGCGGGCGCCGGGTGGGCGCCGCTGCTGGCGAGGCCGATGTCGGGGCGCGCTTCCGGCACTGCGGTGAGCGTGGCGCCGTCGGCGGCAAGATCAACTAGCCGCGGATTGTCCAATTGTTCAACTGTTCAATTGTCTCATTGTTCAACAATTGAACAGTTGAACAATGAGACAATTGAACAAACAAAAGGCGGCACAAAACCAGCGCGCCACCTCGTCAACCGCCCCACGCGCAGTCACCTGCTCACGCGCAGCCCCGCGCCCACGCGCAGCCCCGCGCCCACGCGCAGCCCCGCGCCCACGCGCAGCCCCCACGCGGAGCCCCGCGCCCACACCAAGCCCCGCGCCCACGCGGAGCCCGCGCGCGGAGTCCGGCTCGCCCGCAGTCCGGCTCGCGCGCAACCCCGTGCGCCCGCGGGTACCAGGAGCCGGCGGTGTGCTGACCGAGCCGAACGGGTTCACCCATCTCGACCCGCAGCCGGCGGCGTGACCAGCGGCCTGGCGCTGACTCTGCAGCCCCGCAACCCGACCACGCACAGCCCCCGCCCGCGCAGTCCGGCTCGCGCAACCCCGCCCGCGCAACCCGTCTGCGCGAAACCCGCCCGCGCGCAACCCCGTCTAGTACCGACCGAGTTCCTGTCGAGCCACGGTCCGCCGGTGCACCTCGTCGGGCCCGTCGGCGATCCGCAGCGTCCGGGCGTGCGCGTACAGTTCCGCGAGTGGCGTGTCGCCCGACACCCCGGCCGCACCGTACGCCTGGATGGCGCGGTCGATGACCCAGCCGGCCATCTCGGGTACGACGACCTTGATGGCGGCGATTTCGGTTGCGGCGCCCCGGTTTCCGACGGTGTCCATGAGCCAGGCGGTCTTGAGGACGAGGAGCCGGGCCTGTTCGATGCGGATGCGCGCTTCGGCGATCCAGTCGCGGATGACACCCTGGTCGGCGAGCGGTCGGCCGAACGCGGTGCGGGTACGGACCCGTTGGCACATCAGGGAAAGCGCTCGTTCGGCCATGCCGATGAGTCGCATGCAGTGGTGGATGCGGCCGGGGCCGAGGCGGGCCTGGGCGATGGCGAAGCCTTCGTTCTCGCCGCCGAGCAGGTTGCCGGCGGGCACCCGCACCTGGTCGTACTCGATCTCGGCGTGGCCGCCGTGGGTGCGCTCGTCGTACCCGAAGACGGTGGTGGCGCGGCGGATCCGGACGCCGGGGGTGTCGAGGGGGACGAGGATCATGCTGTGCCGGCGGTGGCGTGGCCCGTCGGGGTCGGTGACGCCGAGGACGATCGCGATGCGGCAGCGGGGGTTCATGCCGCCGGAGGACCACCATTTGTGGCCGGTGACGACGTACGTGTCGCCGTCGCGTTCGATGCGGGTGGTGACGTTGGACGCGTCGGAGCTGGCGACGTCGGGTTCGGTCATGGAGAAGCAGGAGCGGATCTCCCCGCGCAGCAACGGTTCCAGCCAGGTGGCGCGTTGCTCGTCGGTACCGAACATGGCGAGCAGTTCCATGTTGCCGGTGTCGGGGGCGGAGCAGTTCATGGCTTCGGGCATGATGCGCGGGCTGTGCCCGGACAGTTCGGCGATCGGCGCGTACTCCACAATGGACAGTCCGGCGCCGAGGTCGGGGTCGGGCAGGAACAGGTTCCACAGGCCGAGTTCCCGGGCCTTCGCCCTGAGTCCGGCCATGGCGGGCGGGGCGTCCCAGACGTCGGGTGCGGCGGCGGCCTGCGCGGCGAACTCGGGTTCGGCGGGGAGTACGTGGTCGGTCAGGAACCGTTCGGCGGCGCGGTGCAGTGCCGTCGCGCGCTCGCCGTACCCGAAGTCCATGGCTGGTCCTCTCAGTGCGGTCCGGACAGGGCGGTCAGGCCGAGGTCGACGAGGTCCGGTACGCGCGCGCCGATCGCGTCGAAGTCGGCGCCGACGGTCTCGCCGGCCAGGTAGCGCGCGTGGATGCCTTCGGAGATGATCGCGAGCTTGTAGTACCCGAGGCCGACGTACCAGTCGAGGCGGTGGAGCCGGATGCCGCGCGCGTCGGCGTACGCGGTGCGCAGCTCGGCGCCGGTGGGGAAGCCGAGCGACGCGGGCGGTGGTTCGGCGGCGGTGCCGAGGCCGTGCCGGGCCAGGTCGGTGTAGACGACGAGCAGTCCGACGTCGGCGAGCGGATCGCCGGTGGTGGCCATCTCCCAGTCGAGTACGGCGGTGACGCGGGTGAGGTCCGGGTCGTACATGAGGTTGTCGAGGCGGTAGTCGCCGTGCACGATCCCGTACCGCGGGGTGTCCGGGACGGCGGCGGCGAGCCGGTCGTGCAGCTCGTCGAGCGCGGGCAGCACCCGGGTCGCCGACCCGCCCCACTGCCGGTACCACCGCTCGACCTGGCGGGTCAGGTAGCCGGCGGGGCGGCCGAAGTCGCCCAACCCCACCGTGTCCGGCTCGATGCCGTGCAGCGTCACGAGCGTGTCGACCAGCAGCCGCGCGGCGCGCGCCATCCCGGCCCGGTCGACGCCCGCGTAGTCGGCGGCGGTTCGCAGCACGACCCCGGGCACCTCGGCCATCAGGTAGAACGGCGCGCCGAGCACGGTCTCGTCGGTGCACAGCAGCAGCGCCTCCGGTACCGGCACCGCCGTCGCCCCCAGCGCCGAGATCACCCGGTACTCGCGGCCCATGTCGTGCGCGGTCGGCAGCACGTGGCCGAGCGGCGGCCGGCGCAGTACCCAGCGGGAGGTCCCGTCGGTCACCCGGTACGTGAGGTTGGAGCGGCCGCCGGCGATGACCTCGGCGCGCAGCTCGCCGACCGGCCCGTCCAACCGGTCCACCAGGTACGCCCGGAGCTGCGCCGGGTCCAGCCCCGGTACGGCACCCGCCGGTCGCGCGTCCATCCGCACACCTTTCGTTCGGTGGCCGGTTCGCACCCTACCGGCCGGCGGGGGCGTCAGCCGCCGGTGAGCGCGGGTCGGACGGCCGCGCCGCCGTCGACGACGAGGGTCTGCCCGGTCAGCCAGGACGCGCCGTCCCCGGCAAGGAACACGGCCGCGGACGCGATGTCGTCGGGTTCGCCGATCCGGCCGAGCGGCAGCGCCGCGGACAGCGCCGCCTCGTGCGGTTCCCAGAGTGCCCTGGCCAGTTTCGTACGGACGACGCCGGGTGCGATCGCGTTCACCCGTACCCGGGGCGCGAGTTCGGCGGCGAACTGCCGGGTGAGGTGGATGACCGCGGCCTTCGTCGCGTTGTAGTACCCGATGCCGGGCTCGGTGAGCATGCCGCCGAGGGACGCGAGGTTGACGATCGCGCCGCCCCGGTCGGCCATCGACGCGTGCCACACCGCCTGCGTCCACAGCACCACCGAGAGCTGGTTGACCTGCACGGTCTTCTCCGCGCGCGGCACGTCGAGGTCGACCATGGGCCCGAAGTACGGGTTGGTGCCGGCATTGTTGACCAGCACGTCCACCGCGCCGAACGTGTCCACGGCCGCGGCGACGCAGGCCCGCGCCGCGTCCGGTTCACCGACGTGCGCCGCGTACGGCAGGAACCGGCTCTCCGGGTACGCCGCGCCCAGCTCGGCGGCGACCTCGTCCAGGGCCTCCTGCCGGCGGGAGACGAGGACGACGTGGCAGCCCTCGGCGGCGAGCGCGCCGGCGACCGCCCGCCCGATGCCCCGCGACGCACCCGTCACCAGCGCCGTCTTTCCGCTCAGTCCCGTCCGCACCGGCATCCTCCGCGGGTCGATTGACGCGGCTGTCCCGCCGTGCCTACCTTACCGATGGGTAGCGACGCCGAGGGGGTCCACTGTGGACAGGTTCGCCGATCGGGTGGCGGTGGTGACCGGTGCCGGCCGGGGGATCGGTGCGGCCACGGCCCGGCGGCTGGCGGCGGACGGTGCCGCGGTGGCGGTCCTGGACCTGACCGAGGAACGTACCGAGGAGACGGTGACGGCGATCCGGGCGTCCGGGCGGCGGGCCGACGGGTTCCGGGTGGACGTGGCGGACGCGGTGTCGGTGGCCGCGGGGGTGGACGCCGTTGCCGGGGCGTACGGGCGGATCGACGTCCTCGTCAACAACGCCGGCGTGACCCGGGACAACCTGATCCACAAGCTGACCGAGGACGACTGGGACACCGTGCTCGACGTCAACCTCAAGGGCGCGTACCTGGTCAGTCGCGCGGTGCAGCGGCACATGGTCGCCGCGCGGTACGGCCGGATCGTGAACCTGAGCAGCGTGTCCGCGCTCGGCAACCGCGGCCAGGCCAACTACTCCGCGGCGAAGGCCGGCGTGCAGGGCCTGACCGCGACGCTCGCGATCGAACTGGCGCGCTACGGCATCACCGTCAACGCCGTCGCCCCCGGGTACGTCGAGACGCCGATGACCGCGGCGACGGCCGAGCGGCTGGGGATGAGCCCGGCGGACCACGGGCGCGCGGTGGCGGAGCACATCCCCCTCGGCCGGGTCGCGCAGCCGGCCGAGATCGCCGCGGTCATCGCGTTCCTGGCCTCCGACGACGCCGGGTACGTCACGGGCCAGACCCTGTACGTCGACGGCGGCCTCCACAACGCCTGACCGGCCCGCAGCGGCCCGTACTGCCTGTCAGCGTCCGTGCCGGCACCCGTACCGTCCGGCCGGCGGGTTGCCGTGGACCGGGCGGGACGGGGTGATGGCGGGTGAGGCGTTGCGGTGATGGGGTTTCCGGGCCGCGGCGGTGCTCGGTGCGAGGGGGTCGAGTGCACAAATCGATTGTCCAATTGTGCACTTGTTCAATTGTGCACTTGTTCAACAGGAGAGCTGGCGGTCGGTTGCGGCGGCCAGCCGCGCCCGGAACCCCGGGTCGTACGCGAGCGGGTGGGCGCGCGCCTCGCGGGTGCCGTCGTAGTACCGGCCGGTGACGCCGGCGAGGGCGGGGTCGGTGGCGAGCCGGAGTACCGCGGCGGTGCCTTCGTCCACTGTGGACAGTGGGGTGATGCCGGCGGCGCGGACCATCGCGGTGTCCATGTACGTCGCGGGATGCAGCACGGTCGCGGTGACGCCAGTGCCGGCCAGCGACTCCGCCAGGTCGAACGTCCAGGCCGCGAGCGCCAGCTTGCTCCGCGCGTACGCCAGCTGTGGGTCGTACCCGGCGTCCAGTCGCGGGTCGTCCGGGTCCGGCGGCGCCTGGCCGGCCGATCCGACGTTGACGATGCGGGCGGATCCGTTGCGCCGCAACACGTCCAGCAGTCCGCGGGTGAGCGCGACGGGCGCCAGGTAGTTCACCGCCCAGTGCATCTCGTACCCGTCGGCGGACAGCTGCCGCCGGTGCAGCCCGCCGACGCCGGCGTTGTTGACGAGCACGTCGAGCGAGTCGATGCGCGCGGCGAGCGCGCGGACCTCGGCGAGGACCGACAGGTCCGCCACGTACTCCCGGGCGGTGCCCCCGGTGGACCGTACGGCGCGGGCGGTGTCGGCGACCTTCGCCGGATCCCGGCCGTGCACGAGGACGGTGGCGCCGGCCTGGCCCAGGCGTACGGCGAGGTGGCGGCCGACGCCGGCGGTCGCGCCGGTGACGAGTACCTCAGGCACCGGTCGGCCCACCGTCGACGGCGAGCACCGCGCCGGTGACGAAACCGTTGGTGGCCAAGGAGAGTACGGCGGCGGCGACCTCCTCGGCGCGACCCACCCGGCCGACCGCGACCGTCCTCCCGTACTGCTCGAAGGTGGCGGCGCGGGCCTCCGGCCCGAACCCGGACCACCAGTCGGTGTCGACGACGCCGGGGGAGACCGCGTTGACGCGGACCGGCGCGAGTTCCGCCGCGAGGCTCGGTACGACGGCCTCGACGGCGCCGTTGATCAGCGCGAGGCCGGCGGCACCGGGTGCGGGGTGCCGGGCGCTGGCCGCACCGACCAGGGTGATCGAGCCCCCGTCACCGAACGCGGGCAGCGCCACCTGCACCGCCGTCAGGTACCCGATGGCCTTGGTCTCCAGGCCGGCGCGGACCCCGGCGAGGTCGAGGCCGGCGACGGGGCCGATCCCCGCGCTGTCCCCGGCGGCGAGGACGAGGTGGTCGAGCCGTTCCGGTACGGCGGCGGCGAGCGCGGTGCGGTCGGTGATGTCGGCGACGTGCCAGGTGATGCCGTCGCCGGCGGCGCGCAGCCGCGCCTCGTTCCGGCCGGTCACGGTGACGTCGGCGCCGGCCGCGTGGGCGGCGCGGGCGACGGCGAGCCCGATGCCGGAGCTGCCGCCGACGACGAGGACGGAGCGACCTTCGAGAGCTTCTTTCTGAGACATCATGTCTCGTAATATATACGAGTCAGGCTGTCTCGTAAACTGGCTGGCATGGAGAAGAAGCGGGGCCGGCCCCGGGACGAGAACGTCCGCGCCGCCATCCACCGCGCCGCCCGCGACCTGCTCGTCGAGCACGGGTACGGCCGGCTCACCATCGACGGGATCGCCCGCCGCGCCGGCGTCGGACGGCAGACCGTCTACCGCTGGTGGCACACCAAGGCCGACGTCGTACTGGAGGCGATCGGTGCGCAGGCCGACCTGGAGATCCCCGCCGACGACCTCGCCACGTTCCTGCGCGCGACGTTCACCGTGGCCCCGGAGTACGTGCCGGTGCTCAGCGGGCTGATGGCCGAGGCGCAGCTCGACCCCGGCTTCGCCGCGCGGTTCCGCACCGACTTCCTGGACCGCCGCCGCGCCACCCTGACCACCCTCGTACGCCGGGAACTGCCCGCCGCCGACCCCGAACTCGCCGCCGACCTCGTCTTCGGCACCCTCTGGTACCTGGTGCTGACCCGCCCCGACCGCCTCGGCCCGGAGTACGCGGAGTGGTTGCTGGCGCGGCTCGACGTGTCGCCGCCCTGACCCGACCCGGCTCCGCCGCTTTCGCTTGTGTACCAACGTCTTCCGGTGCCGCGACGGCGCGGCGATGCGTGGGGCGTGCGGAGCGTGCTCTGCCTACCCGTGCATCACTCGGCCGGTGACGCGAGGGTGCGGTGACGCGCCCAGGTGTGCAGGGCGTGCTCTGGCTACCCACACGCATCACGCGGCCGGATCCCGCCGCGCGGCAGACCGCGGCACACCGTCGCCCACCCCCCACCGGGCCGTCCGTGCCGGATCCCCGTGCTGGTCGGCGGGGGTGTGATGCGAACGGCGTCATGTTGACGGTGGACGAACTGGCCGGATAGTTTCCCGGTCATGGGGACACACCTCCGGGTCGGCTACGAGCTGGCGCTGCTCGCCGTGCACGAGCACAGCGTCGCCGACGTGCACTGTCGCTGAAACGCGACCCGACTTCGTCCCTCGCTGTGCGGTCGTCCGGGCCGGGACGGCATTCTGTGTGGTTCTCACCCCTTTTCCCCGCGATGTCGCTGGCTTAGAGTCGTGCCAGCCGAGGCGCCTCCTCGGTGGTACGTCGGCCGGCGCGCGCTGTCGTGTGCCGGTACCCCTCCGGCGTTTCGAGGAGCCCTCGTGATCAGAAAGACCGTCGTGCTGGTCGGCGCCGGCGCGCTGCTGGCGGGCACGCTCGCCGCGTGCGGCCAGAGCGGCAGCGGCACGTCCACCACCGCGTTCGACCCGAAGACGTGCCAGGGCGGCACGCTGAAGGTGTTGAACCAGAAGGACATCACGCACCTGGACCCGGCCCGGATCTACACCTCGGGCGGCGGCAACATCCCGTCGCTGCTGTTCCGTACGTTGACGACGCGGAACCGGGAGGCGGGCGCCGCGGGTGCGAAGGTGGTGCCGGACCTCGCCACCGACACCGGTACGCCGTCGGACAACGCGAAGACCTGGACGTACCACCTGCGCGCCGGGGTGAAGTTCGAGGACGGCACGGCGATCACGAGCCAGGACGTCAAGTACGGGATCGAGCGGTCGTTCTCGCCGGACCTGCCGGGCGGCGCCGCGTACCTGCGGGACTGGCTGGTCGGCGCGAAGAACTACGCCGGGCCGTACAAGGGGGACGCGAAGTCTCGTGACCTGGCGGCGATCGAGACGCCGAACACCACGACGATCGTGTTCCACCTGAACAGTCCGCACGGCGACTTCCCGTACCTGGCGACGGCGACGCAGTTCGCGCCGGTGCCGAAGGCGAAGGACACCGGGGTGGACTACGAGAAGCACCCGGTGTCGAGCGGCCCGTACAAGATCAAGTCGTACCAGAAGAACAAGAGTCTGGTACTGGAGCGCAACACGAACTGGTCGCGCAAGGTCGACCCGGAGCGGCTGGCGTGCCCGGACGTGGTCGACGTGACCTCGGGGCTGAACCCCGACGTGATCAACCAGCGGCTCGCCGCCGGCAGCGGCGACGACGCGAACGCGGTCACCACCGACACCGATCTCGGCCCGGCGCAGCTGTCCCAGCTGAACAGCAACCCGGAGCTGGCGAAGCGGGTGGCGAAGGGCAACTTCCCGTACACGTACTACCTGACGTACGACACGACGAAGGCGCCGTTCGACAAGCCGCAGGTACGCGAGGCGTTCTCGTACGCGGTGAACCGGAACTCGGTGATCAACGCGGTGGGCGGCAGTTCGCTGGCGTACCCGGCGACGACGTTCCTGCCGGCGCAGAAGTCGATGGGCTACCAGGCGTACGACTACTTCCCGGCCGGCAAGAGCGGCAACCCGGCGAAGGCGAAGCAGCTGCTGGCCCAGGCGGGCTACCCGCACGGGCTGACGGTCACCCTGGCGCACAACAACGCCGCGGCCGACCCGAGCGGCCCGGAGGTGGCGACCGCGCTGCAGGACGCGCTGAAGAAGGCCGGCATCACGGTCAAGCTGTCCACTGTGGACAGCAACTCGTTCTACGACCAGCTCAACAACCCGAAGACGCAGCCGCAGCTCGCGGTCGCCGGCTGGGGTGCGGACTGGCCGAGCGGCGGGCCGTTCCTGATCCCGCTGTTCGACGGGCGGCAGATCATCCCGTCCGGCGGCAACTTCAACACCGCGATGGTGAACGACAAGGCCGTCAACGCCGAGATCGACAAGATCAACGGGATCACCGACCCGGCGCAGGCGGCGAAGGCGTGGGGCGCGCTCGACGCGTCGATGGGCAAGCAGGCGTGGTACGTGCCGCTCTACCACGGCAAGAACCTCGCCCTGTTCGGCAAGAACGTCAAGAACGCCTGGGTCAGCGACTGGACCGGCGTGTACGACGTGTCGCAGGTGTCCGTCAAGTAGCCGGACGATCCGACGCGGCACCGGGCCGGGTGCCGTCCGGGCGCGCCGTACTGTCCACTGTGGATGGTACGGCGCGCCGCGATCCGAACGTGGAGAAGGAAACGTGACGACCGAGGCCCTCGCGGCCGACGAGATCGGGCCGCCCGCACCGGTTCCGGCCAGTACCGGTGCCCGTGCGGTCTGGCGCAAGCTGCGCCGGGAACGCGCCGCCATGGTCGGCCTTGCCGTGGTGGTCCTGCTCATCCTGGTCGCCGTCGCGGCACCGCTGCTGACCGCGATCGAGGGCCAGGACTACACCACCTACCACGACACCCTGCTGAACTCCGCGCGCGGCGGCGTACCGACCGGTGATCTCGGCGGGATCGGCGGCGCGCACTGGCTGGGCGTGGAGCCGCAGACCGGCCGGGACCTGTTCGCCCGCGTCGTGTACGGCGCGCGCGTCTCGCTCGCCGTGGCGATCAGCGCGACCGTGCTGCAACTGCTGATCGGCCTCGCGGTCGGCCTCACCGCGGGTCTCGCCGGCCGCATCGCCGACGGCGTACTGTCCCGCTTCACGGACCTGATCCTCGCGTTCCCGTCGCTGATCTTCTCGATCGCGCTGCTCGGTATCGTGCCGCAGTCGTTCCCGCGGCCGGTGCTGCTGGTCCTCGTACTGGCGCTGTTCGGGTGGGCGGGCACGGCCCGGATCGCCCGCGGCCAGGCCCTGACCCTCAAGACCCGGGACTACGTGGCGGCCGCGCGGCTCGCCGGCGGCGGCGGGTTCCGGTTGGCGCGCCGGGAGATCCTGCCCGGCCTCGCCGCCCCCGTCATCACGTACGCGGCGCTCATGGTGCCCGGCAACATCATCGCCGAGGCCGGCCTGTCGTTCCTCGGGGTGGGCATCAACCCGCCGACCCCGTCGTGGGGGCAGATGCTGTCGGCGGCCACCACCTGGTTCGGCGGCGACCCGATGTACGTGTTCGTGCCCGGCGTCCTGCTGTTCGTCACCGTACTGTCCTTCACGCTGCTCGGCGACGGCCTGCGCAACGCGCTGGATCCCCGCAGTACCAACCTTTCCCGCAGGGCGGAGTAGCCGTGGCGCGTTACCTTCTCAAGCGGGTGCTCGGCGCGCTCGTGGTGCTGCTGGTGCTGTCCGCCGTCGTCTACCTCATCTTCTACGCGCTGCCCGGAAACCCGGCGCAGCTCGTCTGCGGTCCCAAGACCTGCCAGGCCGACCAGCTGCACCGGATCGAGGTCGGGCTGGGGCTCGACCAACCCATCTGGTTGCAGTACTGGCACTTCCTGGTCGGCATCGTGGCCGGCCGCACGTACTCCGGCGGGCCGGAGGTGATCCACTGCGCGGCGCCGTGCCTGGGCTACTCGTACCAGACGGGGGAGCCGGTGACGGGGCTGCTGCTGGACCGGCTGCCGGTGTCGCTGTCGCTGATCGTGGGCGGGTTCGTGATCTGGGTGACCGTCGGCGTCGCCCTCGGCGTACTGTCCGCGCTGCGTCGCGGGCGCGCGGTGGACCGGATCGCGACCGGCCTGACCCTGGCCGGCAACTCGACGCCGGTGTTCCTGGTGGGCCTGCTGCTGCTCATCGTGTTCTGCGTGTACCTGCGCTGGCTGCCGTTCCCCGGATACCAGGCGCTGACGGTGAATCCGTTGCTGTGGGCGCAGAACCTGATCCTGCCCTGGGTGGCGCTGTCGGTCGTCTCGGCCGCCGTGTACACCCGGCTGACGCGTACGTCGATGCTGGAAACCCTGTCGGAGGACCACATCCGCACGTTCCGGGCGTACGGGCTGCCGGAGCGGCGGGTGATCGGGCGGCATGCGCTGCGCGGCGCGCTCACCCCGCTCATCACGATCGGCACGATCGACCTGGCCACCTCGCTGACCGGTACGACGCTGACGGAGAGCCTGTTCGGCCTGCCCGGTCTCGGCCAGCTCCTCGTCTCCTCGGTACGCAACATCGACCTGCCGGTGGTCGTCGGGGTGACGCTGCTGGCCGGCGCCGTCATCGTCGTCGCGAACGCGGCCGCCGACGTCCTCTACTCGGTGGCCGACCGAAGGGTGGCCCTGGCATGAGTACCGGGAAGACATCGGCCGCCGTCGGTACGGAGTCCACTGTGGACACCCCGGTGGTCTCGGTGGCCGACCTGTCCATCGAGTTCCCTGGCGTACGAGCGGTCGACGGGCTGTCGTTCGAGCTGGCACCCGGCGCGGCGCTCGGGATCGTGGGCGAGTCCGGGTCGGGCAAGAGCGCCACCGCGCTCGCGTTGCTGGGCCTGCACCACGGCACCGGCGCCCGGGTGTCCGGCCGGATCACGGTCGCCGGCACCGAGGTCACCGCCGCCACCCCCGAGCAGGTACGCCGGCTGCGCGGGGCGACCGCCGCGATGGTGTTCCAGGACCCGATGTCCGCGCTCGACCCGTACTTCAGCGTCGGTAGCCAGATCGCCGAGGTATACCGGCTGCACACCGGCGCCACGAAGCAGGCGGCGCGCTCGCGGGCGATCGAGGTGCTCGACCACGTCGGCATCCCGGATGCGGCGCGGCGCGCCGGCGACTTCCCGCACCAGTTCTCGGGCGGGCAGCGGCAGCGCGCGCTGATCGCGATGGCGCTGGCCTGCGAGCCGCGGCTGCTCATCGCCGACGAGCCGACGACCGCGCTGGACGTGACCGTACAGGCGCAGATCCTGGACCTGCTGCACCAGCTGCGGGCCGAGACCGGCATGGCGCTGCTGCTCGTCACGCACGACCTCGGGGTGATCGCCGGCACCGTCGACGACGTCCTCGTCATGCAGCACGGCCGTTCCGTCGAACGCGGCCCGGTCGGCCGGGTGCTCGCCGCGCCCGAGCACCCGTACACTCGGGACCTGCTCGCCGCGGTCCCGCGCATCGACGCGCCCCGGCAGCTGTCCCTCGCCGACCGCCCCACCACCCCGGATCCCCTGGTACGCCTGGTCGACGTGCGGCAGGACTTCCCGGCGGGGCACGGCCTGCTGCCGGGCCGGCGGCGTACGGTGGCCGCGGTCGACGGCGTCACCCTCGACGTACGCCGGGGCGAAACCCTTGGTGTGGTGGGGGAGTCGGGGTCCGGCAAGACCACGCTGGCCCGGATGATGGTGCGGCTGCTGCGGCCGACCGGCGGCCGGGTCGAGTTCGACGGCACCGACATCGGGCAGCTCCCGGACCGGCGGCTCGCACCGTACCGGCGGGACCTGCAGATGGTGTTCCAGGACCCGATCTCCGCGCTCAACCCCCGCCGTACGGTGGGGGAGAGCGTCGCGGATCCGTTGCGCGCGGCCGGAATCCGGGACGAGCGGCGGATCCGCGACACGGTCCGCGACTGGCTGTCCCGGGTCGGCCTCGACCCGGACCGGTACGACGCCTACCCGCACGAGTTCTCCGGCGGGCAGCGGCAGCGGATCGGCATCGCCCGCGCGCTGGTCCGCTCGCCGCGGCTGGTCGTCTGCGACGAGCCGGTGTCCGCGCTCGACGTGTCCACCCAGGCCCAGGTCATCGAACTGCTCGCCGAGCTGCGCGCCGAGTTGGACCTGACGCTGGTGTTCGTCGCGCACGACCTCGCCGTCGTACGCCAGGTGTCGGACCGGGTGGCGGTCATGCACCACGGCCGGCTCGTCGAACTCGCCGACGCGGAGACCGTCTACACCGACCCGCAGCAGACCTACACCCGGGAACTGATCGCCGCGGTGCCGGTGCTCGATCCGGCCCTCGCCGCCGAACGCCGGGCCGAACGCGCCGCCCTCCGCGCCGCCGGCTGACCCTCCACAATGGACGGCCAGCCGGCGCGCCGGCGGCATTGACGGCACCGGGCGTCGGCGTCGGCCGCGCCGGCGGTTCGGGGGAGGCGGCCGATCGTCAGTCCGGCAGGGTGGCGAGGAAGTCGGCGACGAGCGCGGTGACCTCGTCCGGGCGCTGCCAGAGCATCGCGTGGTTGGCGTCCACCCACACCGACCGTACGGCCGGCAGGGCCGCGAGCCGCCACGCCACGTACTCCCGGTATGCGGCGCTCAGCTCCGCGAACGCCTGCTGCTCCGGCAGGTCCCGCGTCGCGGACAGCACCAGCGCGGGGCACGACAGCCCGGCGTACAGCGGGTACGGGTCGGCCTCGGCCAGCACCGTACGCAGCGCGCGCACGGTCGCCGGGCCCGGCCGCAGCCGCGTCCGGCCGTCCCGGGTGTCGACGTTGCGGTGCAGCGCGGCGAGCAACGGCCCCGCCGGCAGTCCGTACGCCTCGGCCACCTGCCGGCGCTGCTCCTCCAGCTGCGCCAGCATCCCGTCCGGCAGTACCTCGGGGGCGCCGTCGGCGAGCGCGGCGAACATGCCGTTCAGCTCGCCGAGGAGCGCCTCGGCGCGGGCCGGGTCCAACCCCGGCACCTGCTCGGTACGGGTCGGCGTCGGGTGGCCGTCCAGGTTGACGATCCCCGCACACCCCGGCGTACGGGCCGCCCAGTGCAGCGCGACGAGCCCGCCGAGCGACATGCCGACCACGGCGGGGGAGCGCAGGTCCAGCGCGCCGGCCAGTTCGGTCAGGTCGTCGCACGCCGCCCCGAAACTCCACGCCGCCGGCCCGTCGTCCGGCCAGCCGTCCGCCGGGCCCGGGTTCGTGGGGCCGTCGGGGGAGGCGCCGTGGCCGCGCAGGTCCACCGCCACCGTCCGGTACCCGGTGAGCCGGGTGCGCAGCGGCTCCCAGTCGGCCAGGTTGCCGCCGGCGCCGTGCAGCAGCAGGACGGGGCGGCCGGCGCCACCGTCGTCGTCGTACGCGATCATGTCGTCCTTCCGGAGAGCTGGTGGAGGCGGTCGCGCACCGAGTCGGTACGCACGCCGCCGTCGGGGTGCCGGTCGAGCTTGTGCCGGGTGACGAGGTCGTGGACGCCCTGCCGGGTGACGCCGAGCATCGCCCCGGCCACCGCGTACGACACGGCGGTGGCGCCGGGGTGGCCGACGCGGTGCGCGACGACCCGGCCGAGCGGGGTGGCCCACCAGTCGAGCGGCGGGTCGAACGCGGTGTCGCCGGGGTACAGCGCGGCGACGAGGCGGGCGGCGGTCATGGTCGCGGCGGCCGGGTCGGCGCCGAGCAGCGTGCCGGCCCAGTCGTCGGCGCCGCGGTGCGCCGCGCGCCGGGCGACCCGTACGGCGGTGTCGTCGAGCAGGATCTCCAGCGGGTCGAGCAGGCGCGCGTCGACGAGCCGGACGAGCTGGTCGCGCAGCTCGTCCCGGCCCGGCAGGTCCCGGGTGGTCATGACAGTGATCGTCAAGTACTTGACGCGCTATGTCAAGTAGCGAATCGGTTCCTCGGCGCGCCTCCGGTGCGCGGGGCAGAGCAGGGCGAGGACGACCAGCCAGCGGCGGGCCAGCACGTACGGCGGGAGCAGCCACGCCGGCCGCAGCGCCCGCGCGAGCAGCGCCGACTCGGCCACGAGCAGCGCGGCCCAGCCCAGCAGTACCACCGGGTCCGCGGTGAGCAGCCCGTACGCGGCGCACACGTCGGCGACCGGCGCGGCGAGCGTCACCAGCCAGACCAGTACCAGGTAGCCGGCCGTACGCCGGGCCGCGCCGCCCGCCGCCCCCGGGCGCAACTGGCGGACGGCGCGCAGGCTGCGCCGCCAGTACCGCCGGTGGTCGGCGAGATGTCCCGCGGCGGTGGCCGGGGGCCGGGTCGTCGCCCCCACGTCCGGCAGGTACTCCACGCGCCACCCCGTACGGGCCAGCGACAGCAACGGATCCGCGCCCGCCGCGTCCGTCAGTGCCGCCTTCCGGTACGCGACGAGCGTGCCCGGCGTGGTCGGCAGCCAGCCGAGCGCGTCGTGGCCGCGCCGGTCGAGCGCCAGCACCGCGTCGTCCACGCGGCGCAGCCGGTACCCGGGCCCGTCCGGTACGGCCGGGGCGCCGCACACCGCACCGACCTCCGGGTCGCCGAGCGGATGCACCAGCCGGCCGAGCGTGTCCGGGCCGAACGCGGTGTGCCCGTCGGTACCCACCACCACGTCGGCGTGCGCGGCGGCCACCCCGGCGTCCACGTCCACCCCGGTCAGTACGGTCACGTCCGGTCGGGCCAGGTCGTCCGCCGCGTGCCCGGGCGCCAGCACGATCACCTCGACCCACGGGTACCGGCCGGTGGTGATCGACCGGACCGCGGCGGCGAGGGTGGCGGGCTCGTCGGCGCCGGCCCGGACCAGCACCGAGACGGCGGGCAGGCCCGGCCCCGGATCCCGCGCCGGCCGCGGCCGGACCAGCGCCGGTACGAGCAGCCGCAGCAGGATCAGCGTGCCGACGGCGGCGAGCACCCACGCCCCGGCGGTCATCGCCGTCCCCGGGGTCCACCGGACGTACCTGCGGCATCGGCCGAACGGAGGAGCCTCACACCCGGATAGTTCGCTGACCGAAGGACCGTGTTACACGGGCTCATCGATCAGCGTGAATACCTCGTCCAGGTTGGTGATGCGCAGCAGGTGACGCAGCGGTGCCGGTACGTGTGCCAGCTCCAGCCGGCCGCCCGCCGCCGCGCGCGTCTTGTGCAGCGCGATCAGCGCGCCCAGTCCGCTGGAGTCGCAGAACGTCACGTCCGTCAGGTCGAGTACCAGGCGGGCCAGGGCGGGGTCGGCGGCCGGCCCCGCCGCCCGGGCCCGGAGTACGTGCGCGGACTGGAAGTCGATCTCGCCGCCCACCGCGAGCCGGAGCCCGTCCGGCAGGTCGCCGGTGCGGAACGTGAGCCCGGCGCCGTCGCCGGAGTACGTGGAGGTCATGGTGCCGCTCCCGTCGCCGCGGGCCGCAGCTCGGCCCAGACCAGTTTGCCGTCCTCGGTGGCGCGGACGCCCCACCGGTGGCTCAACGATTCGACGATCTGCAGGCCGCGGTGCCCCTCGTCGTACGGGCCGGTCGGGATCCGGCGCGGCAGCCGCGGATCGTGGTCGGCCACGTCCACCTGGATCCGGCCGTCCGCCCGGTGCACCCGCAGCCGCGCGTCCGTACCGGCGTGCCGGACCGCGTTGACGACCAGCTCGTCGGCGACCGCCACCGCGTCCGCCACCAGATCCTCCGGTACGTCCCAGGCGCGCAGCGTGTCCGCCACGAACCGGCGCGCGGCCCGCGCGGACCCGGGGCTCGGCGCCAGCCGGCACGCCGCCGTACGCCGGGGTGTCGTCGGCCGCCACCGCGCGAGCAGTACGGCCGTGTCGTCGGACTGTTCGGCGGCGGCGACGAGCCGGTCGACGAGCCGCTCGTCGCTGTCCGCCGGTACGGCGAGCTGCGCGGCGAGCCGGGACAGCCCGTCGACGATGTCCTGCCCGCGCCGTTCGATCAGCCCGTCGGTGAACAGCAGCAGCGCCGCGCCCGCGCCGAACGGCACCCGCCGCTGCACGAACGGCCGCGAGCCGACACCCAGCGGCGGGCCCAACCGGTCGTCCACGTACCGGACGGTGCCGTCGCCGCCGAGTACCGCCGGCGGTACGTGTCCGGCGCTGGCCACGGACAGCGTGTCGGCGAGCGGGTCGTGCACCGCGTACACGCAGGTGGCGAGCTGCGGGACGGGCAGCTGGCCGAGCAGCGTGTCGAGCCGGCGCAGCACCTCGGCCGGGGGCAGGTCGAGCCCCGCGTACGCCCGGACCGCGGTGCGCAGCTGCCCCATCACCGCCGCGGCCTTCATCCCCTTGCCCATCACGTCCCCCACCACCAGCGCGGTACGCCCGGCCGGCAGCGGGATCACGTCCACCCAGTCCCCGCCCACCTGGTACCCGCGGGTCGCGGGCAGGTACCGGGAGGTGAGCGTCATGCCGGGCAGTACCGGCAGGGTGGGTAGCAGGCTGCGCTGGAGTTCGGCCGCGGCGTGCCGCTGCTGGCGGTACAGGCCGGCGTTGTCCATGGCGATCGCGGTCTGCGCGGCGATCCCGACGGCGATCCGTTCGTGCCGGTCGGAGAACCGGCCCGGCTCCGGGTCGCCGAGGAAGAAGCCGCCGATCACCACGCCGGTCGGGCTGATCACCGGCACCGCCAGGTAGCTCACCACCGGCAGGTGCCCCGGCGGCGTCCCCGTGTACGGCGGGTTGTGCCCGTACCGGGGGTCGGTGCGGATGTCGGCGGAGCGCACGACCGCGGTGCCGTCGAACGTCGGCCCGAACACCTGCGTGTTGCGCGGCATCGGGAACCGCTCGAACCGGTCCCGCGGCACCCCGGACAGCGCGTACAGCAGGTACGACTCGCCGTTCTCGTCGGTCACGTTGTAGAAGAACGACCCGAACGCCGCGCCCACCAGCCGCGTCACCGCATCCGTCGCGTACTGGACGAGGGTGTTGAGGTCGAGCACGGCGGACAGCTTGGAGCCGACCGAGTAGAGCGTCTCGACGAGTTCGGCCTCGGCGGTGAGCCGGTGCTGCGAGGTGACCAGCCGGTCCCGGGTACGGCTCAGGTCGGTGACGCTGGACTCCAGCCGCAGCGCCTGTTCCGTCAGCGTCGACTCCATCGCGCCGACCAGCCGCTCCCACGCCAGCCGGCGCTCCACCCGCCCGGTCGGCTCGTCCACCGGCGCGTGCTCCAGCAACCCGAGCTGTACGTTCACCGCGATGCTGTGGAACAGTTCGGCGGTCTGCGCGGTCACCGGCGTACGGCTGAACAGCAGGACGGCGAAGAAGTCGGCACCGGTCAGCGCGCCGCCGAAGCCGACGATGGACCGTACCCGGTGGTCCGCGACGAACGCCTGCTCGGCGACGACCGGGCTGCCGGCCGGGTCCGGCACGTGCAACACCCCGAACCACGACGGCAACCCGACGCCGGTGAGGATGCCGGCCGGATCCAGTCCCAGCTCCCGCAGCAGCGCGGCGACCAGTGGCGCGGTACGGCCGGCGGCGACGTCGGCCAGCGGGATCCGCCGGTACCGGTCGAGCGCCAGGTCCGGTACGTCCCCGGCGGTCCCGGCCAACCCCAGGTACCGGTCGGGCGCGTCGGCGTCGCCGGCCGGTTCGGTCAGGAACAACCGGGCCAGCGCGCAGCTCGGCTCCCCGTCGTCCCCGCCGTGCAGCGCCTTGACCAGGTAGTCGACGACCGCCTGAGCGGCCGAGTGGAGGTCCGGAGCGCCGCGCGCGGCGTGCCGCAGGTCCCGGCCGCACCGTACGGTGTCCGACAGCGAGAACGTCGCCAGGTCGTACCCGCCGGTGGCGTCCAGGGCCGCGGTCGGATCCGGTACGTGCGTCGGTTCCTGCGGTGTCATCCCCGCCCCGATCGTGCCGCGCTACCCGTACCGTGACGGGCCTGTCCACCCACGGTATCTGTCGAGCGGCCTTTCCCGCGTCCCCCGCCGGGTACGGGCATGCACGTCACCGACCGACCCGGCTGGGCTCTCCGGCCGTCTCGACCGACCCGGCCTCCGGCGCCCGGGACAGCTTCCCCGGCCACCAGATGTGCCGCCCGATGTCCAGGTTCAGCGCCGTGACCAGGATCGAGCGCACCACGATCGTGTCCAGCAGGACGCCCAGCGCCACCGCGAACCCGATCTCCGCGAACGCCGTCAGCGGCAGGGTCGCGAGTACCGCGAAGGTGCCGGCGAGGACCAGCCCGGCCGACGTGATCACGCCACCGGTCGCGGCGAGCCCGACCACCGCGGCGCGTCTCGTACCGACCCGGGCGGACTCCTCCCGTACCCGGGTCATCAGGAAGATGTTGTAGTCGATCCCCAGCGCCACCAGGAACACGAACACGAACAGCGGCAGCGACGTGTCCGCGCCGCCGAACCCGAACACGTACCTGAAGACGAGCGCGCTGGCGCCGAGCGCGGCGGCGAACGACAGCACCACGGTGCCGATCAGGATCAGCGGCCCGAGTACCGCGCGCAGCAGCAGCGCCAGGATCACGAACACCACGGCCAGGACGATCGGGATGATCAGGTTCCGGTCCCGGGCGGCGGCCCGCTGCACGTCCAGGTTGATCGCGGTGTTCCCGCCGACCTGCGCGTGCGCGTCCGGTATCGCGTGCACCCGGTCCCGCACCCGGTCGATCGTGTCGTACGCGGCCTGGCTGTCCGGCGCCGACGTCAACGTCCCCTGCAGGTACGCGGTGCCGCCGCGGCTGATCGGCGGGGTGACGGTCGCGGGGTCGATGCCCTGCGTGGTGGCGAACGCGGCGCGTACCGCCGTCGCCCGCGCGCTGTGCGCGACGACCACCACCGGACTGCCCGCGCCGGCCGGGAAGTGCGCGGCGAGCGCCCGTTCACCGGCCACCGAGTCCGGATGCCCCCGGTACGACTCCGCGTTCGTCAGCCCGGTCGCGTCCAGCGTGACCAGTCCGATCGACAGCGTGCCCAGTACGACGGCGGTGGTGATCCAGGTCCAGCGGGGGCGGCGGGCGATCCGGGCGCCGGTCCGTGCCCACAGGCCGCGGCTCGTCGGCTCGGGCGAGCCGTACCGCGGGACGGCCGGCCAGAACACCCAGCGGCCGACGATCACCAGCAGCGCCGGCAGCAGCGTCAGCATCACCGCGAGCGCCACGAAGATGCCGATCGCGGCGACCGGCCCCAGCCCGCGCGTCGAGTTCGTCTCCGCGACCAGCAGGCACAGCATCCCGACGATCACGGTGCAGCCGCTGGCCAGGATCGCCGGCCCGGCCCGGTGCAGCGCCACCGCCATCGCCTCGCGCCGGTCGGTGTGCCGGCGCAACTCCTCCCGGTACCGGGCGATCAGCAGCAACGCGTAGTCGGTGCCGGCCCCGAACACCAGTACGGTCAGGATGCCGGCGCTCTGCGCGTTCACCGTCAGGTGCGCGTACCGCGCCAGCAGGTAGATCACGCCCTGGGCGACCGCCAGCGCCACCCCGGCCGACACCACCGGCAGCAGCCACAACATCGGACTCCGGTACGTCAGCAGCAGGATCACCACGACCACGCCGACCGTCGCGTACAGCAGGGTGCTGTCGATGCCGGAGAACGCCTTGGACGAGTCCGCCGCACTGCCCGCCGGCCCGGTGACGTGCACCGTCATCCCCGCGGCGCCGGCCGTCGCGATCGTACGGATCCGGTCGACCTCGGTGCCAGCCTTCGACCAGCCGTTACTGCCGAGGTTGAGCGGGATCACCGTCTGCGCGGCCTTGCCGTCCCGGGACGGCACCGGCCCGACGACCTTCCCGTCCAGCGAACCGAACCGGCCGAAGGCGCGCGCGTCCGCCGCCGCCTTCACCAGATCCGCCCGGGTCAGCCCGGTCGACCGCGTGTACACGAGGACCGCCGGCAGCGTGTTCGGCGACGAGAACCGGGACTGGACGGCGAGTACCTGGGTGGACTCCGCGCTGCCCGGCAGCCACGACTTCGCCTCGTTCTTCTCGACCCCGGTCAGCTTGCCCGCCATCGAGCCCAGCGCCGCCACCACGACGAGCCAGAACAGTACGACCGCGAACCTGCTCCACTTTCCGGTACCGATGCGCCCGAGCGCACGACTCATGACAGCCCCCCTGGTGCCGTCGCGCGCTCGCCCCCCGCGACCGCGCCAGGGCACCTCCCGGCCATGGTGCGCCCGATGCGTCCCGGTCCCCATCGGCCGTCCGTACGGCCCCACCCGGACCGGCCGCCCGAGGTCACGCCCGGTCCGTCGCCCGGGAGTACCGCCGGCACGGGTCTATCGCCTTCGACCGCGACACACCGGAATCACCCGGTCGACGGACACCCGCGCGGTACCGCCGGGCGGTCAGGCGGCGCCGTTCTCCTCGGCCTCCCGTTCGGCGCGCTTGGCGACCCGGAACGCCTCGTCGTCCATGCCGCGCCGCCAGTACCCGGAGATGGAGACCTGGTCGCGGTCGAGGCCGAGCGTGCCGAACAGGTGGCCGCGCAGCTCCTTCACCATGCCGGCCTCGCCGTGTACGAACACCTGGCCGCGGCCGGTGGGCAGGTCGAGCGCGCGGACCGCGGCGGGCAGCGTGTCGCCCGTACCGCGGTGCAGCCAGCGCACGGTGGTCGCGTCGCCGGTGTCGAGCGGCAGCTCCTCGTCCGGCCCGGCCACCTCGACGAACGCCCACGCCGGTACGCCGGCCGGGACGCGCTCCAGCGCCGCCGCGATCGCCGGCAGGGCCGCCTCGTCACCCACCAGCAGGTGCCAGTCGGCCGCCTGGTCCGGCGCGTACGCCCCACCGGGGCCGAGGAACAGCACCTCGTCGCCCGGCTTGAGCCCGGCGGCCCACGGCCCGGCCAGACCCTCCTCCCCGTGGTACACGAAGTCGAGGACGAGCTCGTCGTCGGTGCACCGCCGCACCGTGTACGTCCGCAGTACCGGCCACTGCTCGCGCGGCAGCTGCTCGCGCGCGCTCGCCATGTCGAACGGCTCGGGGTAGTCCACCCCCGGCCGCCGGAAGATGATCTTCACGTACTGGTCGGAGTACGCGTTCGGCGTGAACTCCGCCAGCTCCGGCCCGCCCGCCACGATCCGTACCAGGTGCGGGGTGAGCCACTCGGTGCGCAGCACCGTCAGGCGCGTGGTGCGCCCGCGCCCGGCCTTCTCGGGCATCCAAGCCTCCGTGCGGTGAGGGGGACGGCCACGAGGCCGCCAGGTGAGGTAAGCCTAACTCCGATCTTGGCGGGCCCGCGAATCTGACCAATCGGCTGATCTGTCCCATCCATGTCCAGTCATAGCCTCAACGGATGATCGATCTGGAGGCCGAGATCCGCCGTTTCGTCCGCGTCCGGTACCAGTCCGTGTTCGACCACGTGCACCGTACCCATGCCCGCCGGCCCGTCCCGATCGTCCGGCAGGCGATCCTCGACGAACTGCGCCGCCTGGGTACGACGCCGCGGATGGAGCTGGTCGACACCGCCGCCGAGTTCATCTCGTCCGGCGGCCGGTTCGAACTGCGCTGACGCCGCGGCCGGCGATGGCAGGATGACGGCGTGGACGAGGCGCTGCTGGCGGACGCGGAGGCGTTGCTCGCCGTGCAGTCCACCGCCGCGTCCCCGCGCGCCCTCCGCCACGCCCTCGACCTGGTACTCGACGTCGTCGGCCCCGGCTTCACCGTCGAACGGTTCACCTCCGGCGACCGCCCCAGCGCCCTCGTGTACCCGCCGGCCCGGCGGCGGCCCGAGTTCCGGGTGATCCTCAACTCCCATCTCGACGTCGTACCGGGGCGGCCGGAGCAGTTCGTGCCGCGCCGCGACGGCGACCGGCTGTACGCCCGGGGCGCGCAGGACATGAAGGTCACCGCGCTCGCCCAGGCGTACGTGTTCCGTGCGCTGGCGCGCGACCTGCCGTACCCGGTGGCGCTGCAACTGGTCACCGACGAGGAGACCGGCGGGTACGACGGGACCGCGCACCAGCTCGCCGCCGGAGTACGCGGGCGGTTCGTGGTGATCGGGGAGCACAGCGGGCTGGCGCTGGTCGTCGAGTCGAAGGGGATCGCCGACGTCACGCTGACGGCGGACGGCCGCGCCGCGCACGGGGCGTACCCGTGGCTGGGGGACAACGCGCTGGTGAAGCTGACCGGCAGCGTGCAGGAACTGCTGCGCCACTACCCGGTGCCGGCCGGCGAGGTCTGGCGCACCACCGTCAACCTGGCCCGGATCGCCACCGACAACACCGCCGTCAACCAGGTCCCCGCGTACGCGGAGGCCCGGCTCGACGTACGGTTCCCGCCGGAGGACCCCGACCTCGCCGGGCGTACGCCGGAGCAGGTGGCGGCGCACCTCGCCGCGCTGTGCACCGACGGCGTACTGGTGCGGGTGGACCGGCTGGACCCGCCGCACCACACCGCCGAGGACCGCGCCGAGGTGGTGGCACTGCGCGCCGCGGCCCGCGCCGAGGGGTACCCGGGTGGCTTCCTGCGCAAGCACGGCGCCGCCGACTCCCGGCACTACGCGGCGCGCGGCGTCGACACGGTCGTGTTCGGCATCGGCGGCGGGGGACAGCACGGGCCCGACGAGTACGCCGACCTGACGACGGTCGCGCCGTACCGGCGGATCCTCACGCGGTTCCTGACGGCTCTGCCGGCAGCGGACGGTCCGCGTACACCAGCATGAGCGTGCCGTCCGCGTTCGTCCGCTTTCCCTGGTACGCCAGGCCGATCCGCTCGGCGACCCGTACCGAGGCCGGGTTGGTCTCGTCGATCCACGCCACCACCGGCTGCGCCGGGTCGACCTCGCCGGCCGCCGCGAGCCCGGCCCGCGCCACCTCCTGCGCGTACCCGTGGCCGCGGGCCGACGTCGCGAACCGGTACGCCAGGTTCCACGTGCCGTCCGGCAGCCGGCGTACACCGCCGAGCCCGATCACCGTCTCCGCGTCGCGCGGCCGGACCGTCCAGTAGCTCAGGCCGTCCGCCCGCCAGCCGTCGACGACCAGCTCCAGGAACGCGCGCGTGGTGCCGATCTCGGTGTGCCGGCCGGCCGGGAAGTGGTGCCAGCCCTCGGGGTCGGCGTGCAGCTCGTACATCGGCGCCAGGTCGTCGTACGACACCGCGCGCAGGTCGAGCCGTTCGGTCCGCAGGTGGGCGTGGGGCGAGGTCACGCCGGCAAACCTAACGCGCGCCGGGCCCGGCCCGTACGCAAGATCTTGGCAAAGTAGTTGACTATGACTAGTTGGTTGTGGATAGTTGGAGTCAACCAGTTGGTTCCGATCCGAGAGGACACCGCGATGACCACCACCGAGAGCCCCGTCCGCATCCCGGCCAACCACACCGCCACCCGGCGGCTCGGGCACTGGACCACCGAGCGCGCGTTCGAGGTGCGGGCCCACCGCGGCACCGCCCTGCTCGACCTGCGGTCACCGCAGATCCCGGCCGGCGACGTCGAGGTCGCCGTCGACCTCGACCACGCGACGCTCAAGCTGCTGCTGCCCGAGGACGCCGTCGTCGACGACTGGAACCTGCGGATCGACGGCCGCGGCAAGGTGAAGGACGCCGCCGGCCCGGCCACGCCCGGCGGCCGCCGCGTCGTACTGACCGGCACGCTGCGGCACGCCGAAGTGCGGATCAACCGCGGCGGCGTCGCCCAGCTCGCCGCCATGTTCACCCGGGAGTACGTGGCGGACCTGCGGCGCGCGCACCGTGAGGGTGGCGTGCCGACCGTCGACGACCCGACCCGGACCGACGACCGTACCGTCTGAGCACGAGTCGGACGGCGCGTCTTTCGGAGGAACGATCGATGGCAACGAAGCGGAAGGTCGGCAACCTGCTCGCCCTGGCGGTGCTGTCCTACCTCAGTCAGCGACCCATGCACCCGTACGAGTTGAGCCGCACGCTGCGGGACAACGACGACGCGCGGAGCATCAAGTACAACCACGGGTCGCTGTACATGGTGGTGGGGCAGCTCGCCAAGGCCGGCTTCATCACCGCGCAGGAGACCCACCGCGAGGGCCAACGCCCCGAACGCACCGTCTACGCGCTGACCGACGCCGGCCGCGCCGAGCTGCGCGACTGGCTGCGCGACCTGGTCGGCGACCCGAAGCACGAGTACCCGCAGTTCGTGGCGGCGCTGTCGCTGATCGGCGCGCTGCCGCCCAGCGAGGTGCTGGCGCTGTTCGCCGAGCGGCTCGACCGCCTCGCCGAGCAGCGGACCGAGATCCGGCGCCTCATCGACGACTCGCTCGCGCAGGGCGTACCGGGGCTGTTCCTCGTGGAGGAGGAGTACCGGCTGGCGCTGCTGGACGCGGAGGTGGAGTTCGTCGGGTCGTTCCGCGACCGGATCACCGACCCGGCCACCGAGTGGGGCCGGACCTGGGCGGAGTTCCACCACGAGCCCGCCCCCGCAGCCGAAGGGCACGAGAAGACATGACCGAGACCTCCACGGCCGTCGTGGTCGGTGGCGGCATCGCCGGGCCGGTGACGGCGATGGCGTTGCAGCGGGCCGGCATCGAGGCCACCGTGTACGAGGCGTACGACTCGACCGCCGACGGTGTCGGCGCCATGCTCAGCATCGCCCCGAACGGGCAGGCCGCGCTGGACGTCCTCGCCGCCGGGCACGTACTCGACGGCATCGCCCGGCCGATGACCGCGATGGCCATCCGCAGCTGGACCGGCAAGAACCTGGCCGACCTGCGGATGCCGTCCGGCCTGCCACCGCAACGCGTCGTCGCGCGCAGCGACCTCTACCGCGCCCTGTACGACGAGGCCACCGCGCGCGGCATCCGCGTCGAGCACGGCAGGCGACTCGTCGGGCTGGCCGACAGCGGCAGCGCGGTGACCGCCACGTTCGCCGACGGGACCACCGCGACCGGCGACATCCTCGTCGGCGCGGACGGCATCCGGTCCACCACCCGCGGCCTCATCGACCCGGCCGCCCCCACCCCGCGGTACGGCGGGCTGCTCAACTTCGGCGCGTACGTCACCGACGCCGGGCCGTCCACGCACGGCGCGATGCACATGGTGTTCGGCCGCCGCGCGTTCTGCGGCTACCAGGCGTACGACGACGGCACCGGCGGCTGGTTCGTGAACCTGCCGCACGAGTACCTGTCGCTGGCCGAGCAGCGCGCCGTGCCCGCCGAACGCTGGCTGGCCGAGCTGCGCGAGACGTTCCGCGGGGACCGTACCCGGGCGCCCGACCTGCTCGCCCGCACCGACCCCGCCGACCTGCTGCTCGTCGGCCCCGTCGAGGACCTGCCCCGGGTACCGACCTGGCACCGCGGCCGGGTCGTCCTCGTCGGCGACGCCGCGCACGCCACCTCGCCGAGTTCCGGGCAGGGCGCGTCGCTCGCCGTCGAGTCCGCCGTCCAGCTCGGCCGCTGCCTGCGCGACCTGCCGCCCGGCCCCGCCTTCACCGCGTACGAGACGCTGCGGCGGGAACGCGTCGAGCGCATCATCGCGATGGGCGCCCGTACCAACTCCGACAAGGCCGCCGGCCCGGTGGCCCGGGTGCTGCGCGACCTGCTCATGCCGGTCGCGATGCGCGCGTTCGCCAAGCCCG
The DNA here is from genome assembly GCF_016861975.1 of Actinocatenispora rupis. GTDB lineage: Bacteria > Actinomycetota > Actinomycetes > Mycobacteriales > Micromonosporaceae > Actinocatenispora > Actinocatenispora rupis. Next base: position 238,157 of record NZ_BOMB01000021.1, read on the forward strand.
AGAAGATGGCCTGGCAGTACGGCTACCGCATCGACTGGGACGCCCCCGCCCTCGCCGCCTGACCGCCCGGTCACGCCTCCGCCGCCCGCATCGCTTGTGGTGTCAGGGGATCCGGTCGCTGGCGCGGTTCGTGTCGCTTGTCGTGTCGGGGGATCGACTCGCGCCCGCGCTCGCGCTCTCGCCCGAGTTGCCGGGGACGTCCGCACCGTCGCCGGCCGCGACCGGTCCGGGCGAGCCGGGTGCCACACCGGCACCGGGCGCACCGCTCGCTGTGCCGGTGGCGTACGCGGTGGTGAAGGTGGCGGGGGTGAGGGCGGCGCGGGCGGCGGCGGTGATGCGGTCGACGTCGCCGCGTTCGGCGGGTGGGAGCGGCGCGCCGACGGACTCGCGGGCGTACGCGGCGGCGCCGAGGAGTTCGGCGGCGTGCCGCGGGTCGCCGGCGAGTACCGCGGCACCGGCCAGCCCCTCGTACGCGAGGGCGACGGCGCGCGGGTCACCGGTGCGGCGCGCGTACCGGAGGCTCTCTGCGTGGCGGGCGCGGGCGGTGCTGGCGTCGCCGCGGTGCTCGGCGACGAAGCCGAGTTCGGCGAGGATCAGCGTGGTGCCGGGGTGTCCGTCGAGGTCACGGCACCAGTCGAGCCAGCGGGTGAGGTGCCGTTCGGCGTCGTCGAGGCGGCCCTGGCGGCGGGCGGTCATGCCGAGCCCGACCTCGGCGAACTGCACGCCGCGCTGGTGGGACTGTTCGGCGGCGAGCCGCATCGCGGTGCCGTGCAGCGCCGCCGAGCCGTCGAGGTCGCCGGCCAGCAGCGCGAGCCGGCCGAGCCCCGCCACCTGGTACGACTCCTCGATGGTGAGGCCCAGCTCCCGTGCGTGCCGCAGCGACCGGCGGCGCAGCTCCCCGGCGCGTGCGTGGTCGCCGGCGATCTCCGCGAACGAGGCGAGCAGCTCGCCGGAACGGATCAGTCCCCAGCCGTCGCCCAGCTCGGCGAACAGCGCGGCCGAGCGTTCGGCGGCGCGGCGGGCGCCGGGCAGGTCGCCGGTCGGCAGGATCTGCGAGGCCCGGCTGGTGAGCGCCGCGGCCGTGCCCCAGCGGTCGCCGGCCGCCTCGAACCACGCCGCGGCCCGCCCGATCCGTCGCTCGCTCTCGGCCGGGTCGCCGGCCCCCACCGCGGCCATCGCCAGGAACCACTCCGCGTACGCCCGGTCCCGGCCGGCGGGCAGCGCCGCCACCGCCCGTTCCGCCGGGCCGAGCAGGCCAGTACCGTCGCCGAGGAGTACGGCGACGACGGCCCGGATCGCCGCCACCGCAAGCCTTTCCGTACCCGGGGTGGCCGGGACGGCGAGGGCGGCGGACAGCGCGCGGTGCGCCTCGCCGAGCCGCCCGCGCAGGAACCAGTACCACCACAGGGCCCGGACCATCCGGTACGCGTCGGCCGCGGCGCCGCGGTCGACGGCGTGGTCGAGCGCGGCGCGCAGGTTCGGCGTCTCCGCGTCGAGGGTGGCCAGCCAGCGGCGCTGGTCGGCGCCGCGCAGCAGCGGGTCGGCGCGCTCGGCCAGCGCCAGGTACCACTCCCGGTGGGCGAGCCGGGCGGCCGGCCCGTCACCCGACTCCGCCAACCGGTCCGTCGCGTACGCCGCGACCGACTCCAGCATCCGGTAACGCCCGTCCGGTGCGGCGACCACCAGCGACCGCTCCACCAGCCCGGCCAGCATCCCCGGTACGTCCGCGGCGGTGACCGCGCCGCCGGCGCCGATCCGTACGGCGGCGGGCAGGGTCCAGCCGCCCGCGGTGACCGCGAGCCGGCGCAGGAGTACGCGGTCCGGGTCGGCGAGCAGGTCCCAGCTCCAGTCGAGCATCGCGCGCAGGCTGTGGTGCCGCGCCGGGGTGCCGCGCCGGCCGTCGAGCAGCCGGAACCGGTCGTCGAGCCGGGCCGCCAGCTCGCCCGGACCGAACGCGGCGAGCCGCGGCGCGGCCAGCTCCAACGCCAGCGGTACGCCGTCGAGCCGGGCGCAGATCGCCGCCACCGCGGGGTCCGCCGGGTCCACGAGCGCCCCGGCCGCAGCGGCCCGCTCCACGAACAGCCGTACCGCGTCGGCGGGCGGCAGCGGGCCGACGGCGTACCGGATCTCGCCGGGGATGCCGAGCGGCGCCTGACCGGTCGCCAGGACGCGCAGCCCCGGCGCGGCCCGGAGCAGGTGGTCGGCCAGCTCCGCGGCGGGCGCCAGTACGTGTTCGCAGTTGTCGAGGACGAGCAGGGCGCGGCGGGCGCGGACGGCGGCGGCGAGCCGGTCGGGCAGCGCGCCACCACCCGCGTCCCGTACGCCGAGGGCCGCCGCGACGGCCTCCGCGACCCCGCCCGGGTCGGCCGACGTTCCGGTGAGGTCCACCAACCACACCCCGTCCGGTACGTCCGCGGCGAGGGCGGTGGCGGCGGCGAGCGCCAGCCGGGTCTTGCCCACCCCGCCCGGCCCCGTCAGGGTGACGAGCCGGGCGGCGCCGAGCCGGTCGACGACCTCGCGTACCGCGTCGTCCCGGCCGACCAGCGCGGTCAGCGGCACGGGCAGCGGCGTACCGGTGGGGCGCGGCGGGTCCAGCGTCGGGTCCTGGCGCAGGATCGCCCGGTGCAGCGCGACGAGCCGCGGCCCCGGATCGGTACCCAGCTCGTCGGCCAGCCGGGCGCGCAGCCCCGCGTACGACGTCAGCGCCTCGGCGACGCGGCCGGACCGGTAGAGCGCGCGCAGCGACAGTTCGTGCAGCCGTTCCCGCAGCGGGTACGCGGCGGTCAGGTCCGCGAGGTCGACCGGCTCGCCCAGCTCCAGCCGTGCCTCGGCCAGGTCCTCGGTCGCCGCCAGCCGGGCCTCGGTGAGCCGCTGGATCTCGGCCCGCGCGTACGGTTCGTCCGCGACGTCCGCGTACGCCTCGCCGCGCCACACCTCCAGCGCCGCGGCCAGCCCGGCCGCCCGGGTCGCCGGATCGGTCGCCTGCCGGGCGGCCGCCACCGCGGCGGTGAACCGGTCCGCGTCCAGCTCGCCGTCCGCCAGCCGCAACGCGTACCCGGCCGGGCCGTAGCGGACGAGGTCGCGGTCGCCGAGCGCGCGGCGCAGCTGCGACACCTTCGCCTGGAGCGCGGCGGTCGGGTTGCCCGGCGCGGCGTCACCCCACAGGTCGGCGACGAGCCGGTCGGGCGGCACCGGACGCCCCGCGTACCGGAGGAGGTCGGTGAGGAGGGCACGGACCTTGGCGCCCGGTACGGGAACCGGAACGCCGGCGTCGGTCCACACCGCCAGCGGCCCGAGCACCCCGTATCGCACGCCGGCAACGGTAGCCGGTCAGCCGATCGGCAGCCGACGGTAAGTGGTGGGCCGCACCGTGGCGGGCATGACGAACAACCCACCGGTCACGGTGCTCGGGCTCGGCGCGATGGGGCGGGCGCTGGCCCGTACGCTGCTCGCCGCCGGACACCCGACCACCGTCTGGAACCGCACCCCCGGCAAGGACGACGAGCTGGTCGCCGCCGGCGCCGTCCGCGCCGCCACGGTCGCCGACGCCGTCGCCGCGCACCGGATCGTGCTGGCCTGCCTGCTCACCAACGACACCGTCGACGAGGTACTCACCGGCGTACCGCTGGACGGGAGGATCCTCGTCAACCTCACCAACGGCACGCCCGCGCAGGCCCGCGCGCTCGCCACCGCGTACGGGCCGGACCGCTACCTGGACGGCGGGATCATGGCCGTGCCGCCGACCATCGGCGGGCCGCACGCGTTCGTGCTGTACAGCGGCTCGGCCCCGGCGTACGACGAGGCGCGGCCGGCGCTGGAGACGTTCGGCGAGGCGCGCTACCTGGGTGCCGACCCCGGCCTCGCCGCGCTGCACGACATCGCCCTGCTGTCCGGCATGTACGGCATGGTCGGCGGCGTCCTGCACGCCCTCGCCCTCGTACGCGCCGCCGGGGTGTCCGCGACCGGGTTCGCCCCGCTGCTCACCCGCTGGCTCACCGCGATGGCCGGCGGCGTCGGCCGGTACGCGGCGCAGCTCGACGCCGGCGAGTACGGGCGCGACGTGGTGTCGAACCTCGGCATGCAGGCCGCCGCCTGGGACAACCTCACCGACACGGCCCGCGCGGAGGGCGTCGACCCGCGGCTGCTCGCCCCGCTCGGTGACCTGATGCGGCGCCGCGCCGCCGACCACCCGGACGAGGACCTCACCGGCATCGTCGAACTGTTGAAGGAGACCGCATGAGCACGCCCGTCACCGTCCTCGGACTGGGCCCGATGGGTCGCGGGATGGCCCGCGCACTGCTGGCCGCCGGCCACCCGACGACCGTCTGGAACCGTACGCCGGGCCGCGCCGACGAGCTCGTCACCGCCGGTGCCGTACCGGCCGGGAGTCCCGGTGCGGCGGTCGCGGCGAGCCCGCTGACCATCCTCAGCCTCACCGACTACCAGGCGATGTACGACATCCTCGGCGACGTCGACCTCGCCGGCCGGGTGCTCGTCAACCTCAGCTCCGACACCCCGGAACGCACGCGCGAGGCCGCGACGTGGGCGGCCGGCCGCGGCGCCCGGTTCGTCGCCGGCGGTGTCATGGTGCCCGCCCCGCTCCTCGGCACCGACGCCGCGTACGTCTACTACTCGGGCGACGAGGCCGCGTTCGACGAGTACGCGGGGGTGCTGGCGCGGATCGGTCGGCCGCACCGGCTCGGCCCCGACCCCGCCCTCGCCCAGCTGTACTACCAGGCGAACCTCGACATGTTCCTCACCGCGCTCGCCGGGTACCTGCACGCGACGGCGCTGGTCGGCAGCGCCGGGGTGAGCGCCGCCGAGTTCGCGCCGTGGGCGGCGGACCTGTTCGACTCGCTGTCCGCGTACCTGCCGGCGGCGGCCGGGCACATCGACAGCGGCGAGCACCCGGGGACGTTGAGTACCGTCCGGATGATGGGGGCGACGGCCGACCACGTCGTCGGCGCCAGCGACGCCGCCGGCCTCCACACCGGCCTGCCCGCCGCCGTCCGCGACCTGTACGACCGGGCCGTCGCCGCAGGTCACGCCACGGACAACTGGACCAGCTTGATCGACGTCATCCGGACACCCTGACCCGCCCGAACGCCTGCACGGCGACGGCGCCGCCGACCCGGCGTACCGCGGGGAGGCGGCGCCGGCGTGGCGCGGACTCCCCGTCGTACCGGGCGGTGGCCTCGCGGGCGGCCAGTTCGGCGGCAGCCGGCGGGGGCAACGTGCCGGCCGTGGCCAGCTCGCGCGCCAGGTCCCAGCCGTCCCGCAGCGCGCCCGCCGGCACCCGGCCGTCCGCCCACTGTGCGAACGTCGCCGCGAAGTCCGGACACGACCCGGCCAGCAGCGGCCACACCCGGCGTACCTCGCCGGATCGCTTGCGCAGCAACGCCCGGCGGGCCACCCCGAGGTCGTCGGCGTCGAACCCGGCCGGCACCGTACCGCCGGCGACCAGTGCCGCGACCAGCTCCGCCTGCCGCGCCGCCAACTCCGCCCGCGCATCGGGTGCCGGCTCGCCCATCCGCCGATCCGGGCGCGGCGGCGGGTCGGGGACCGCTGCGTTCATCCGGTGATCCGGGGGTACCCGGCGGCGTCGGCCAGCGCGTCGAGTTCGCGGCGCAGCTCGGCGGCGGGCGGGTAGTGGCCGTCGCGTTCGAGCATCAGGGCCGGCGGGCGCCGCCGCGCGCACAGGGCCGCCACCAGCTCGTACACCTCCGGCGGGGTCGGGTCGGTGTGCGTGTCGTGGTACCGGCCGTCGTGCTCGGACCCGCCGGCCACGTGCACGTACGCGACGCGGTCGAGGGGGAGGCGGTCGAGCAGCGCGGCTGGATCCTGGCCGCGGTTGCGGGCGTTGGCGTACACGTTGGCGAGGTCGAGGAGCAGCAGCGCGCCGGTCCGGTCGAGCAGCTCGGTCAGGAAGTCCGCCTCCTCGTACTCCGCGTCGGGCCAGTCGAACAGCGCCGCGATCGGCTCCAACGCCAGCGGTACGGGCAGCTCGGCCTGCGTGGCGCGGACGTTGGCGACGAGTACGGCGAGGGAGTCCCGGGTACGCGGGACGGGCAGCAGGTGGCCGGCCTCGACGCCACCGCCGCGGACGAACGCGACATGCTCGCTGACCAGCGGCGCGGACAGCGCGTCGGCGGCGGCGGCGAGCCGGGCCACCCGCGCCGGGTCGACAGGGTCGGCGCCGCCCAGGGACAGCCGGGTGCCGTGCGGGACGACGGTGACGTCGCGGTCGCGGAGCGCGGCGAGCAGCGCGGGCGGACCGTCCGGCGGCAGCGACTCGGCGACCACCTCGGTGAACCGCAGACCGGGCAGATCCCGTACCACGCCGGCGATCTCGGGCCGCCAGCCGATGCCGACCCCCAGCTCCGGCATCATCCGCCGCACCCCCCGCATCCGCCGCCGCCACAGCCACCACCACCGCAGCCGTGCCCGCCACATCCGTGGCCCCCGGCGTCACCGCCGCCGCACCCGCCGCCGAGACCGCTGGTGAACAGCGCGCCGGACGCCGCCGCGGTGCCCGCCGCGTACCCGGTGGCCGGCTTGGGCCGGAACGCCCGCCGCATCACCGCATCCTTGCGTACCGGCAGGTGGGCGGCGAGGTCGGGATCGGCGACGGCCACCGCCTCGTGGCCGTACAGGGCGACGCTGAGCGCCGCGCCGGCCGGCCCGTACGTCCGCCAGCTCGGGCGCATCCCCGGCGCGAGGTCCCCGTGCCGGGCGCGCAGCCGCCGCAGGACAGCGCTGCGGTGCCCGTGCCCGCCACGTACGCGGGGGGCGACGAGGATCGTGAGGACGACCGTGCCGACGATCTCGACCAGCATCAGCAGCTTCAGGTAGAGCGCCTGCTCGGGCGTGCCGGTGCCGGCGACCAGCCGGGCCACCCCGAGCGCGAGGACCGGCAGCGCGACCAGCCACGCGTACCGGCGCCAGCGCGGCACCGCCTGCGGCGTCAGGCCCAACCGGCCGACCCGCGCGGCGACCGCGTCCAGCTCGTCCACGATCCGCCGGTGCGCCCGCAGGTACCGCTGGTGCCGCCCGTCGCCCGCCGCCGCGTGCACCCGTACGGACAGCCGGGGCAGGTCGTCGGGCAGCGGCACCGGCCGCGCGGCGAGCGCACCGTCGGCGCGCACGTCCAGCGCGTCCACCGCCCGCAGCGCCGCGCACGCGGCCAGCACCACCAGATCCCGCCCCGCGTTCAGGTACGCCACCTCCAGCGGCGCCCCGTCCAGCCGCGCCACCACACCGTCCATGGTGGACAGACGCTCCGGTACGACCCGGCGCAGCAGCGCCACGCCCGCCGTCGACACCACGACCAGCACCACGTACGCCACCAGGAACGCGCCGTCCCCGATCCGCCACGCGCCATCCGCGAACCCCTGCACCGCGCCACCTCCGCCCGGCTCACCGCTCCGCCGTGGTACGCCCCGTCGCCATCGTCGCCGACCCGGGCCACCCCGACCACAGCGTCCCGCAGCCGGCCGGGGACCAGTCCCCACCAGTACCGGAAAGGCAGGCGCGGCAAGCGATCCGCGGGTCAGCCGCCGCAGCCGCCGCCACCGCCGCAGCTCGACCCGCCGCCGCAACTCGACGAACTGGAGCCGCTGTCGGACGAGCCGCCCGAGCCGCCCGACGACGGCTGGCTCAGCCCGAGACCGCCGGCGAACGTCGGGTCGGCGGCCCACAACGCGGCCACCCCGAACACGCCGACGCTCAGCGCCGCCTTGTTCGGCCCGTAGCTGGACCAGCTGGGCTTCATGCCGGGCGACAGCGCGTGGTTGCGCTGGCGTACCTGCTGGAGGGCGCGCTGGCCGGCGGGCGTCGCGCGGCGGACCGTCACCTGGTAGGCGATCGTGGCGATCGCGACGGCGATCAGCAGCAGCACCAGGTTGCCGACCGGGCGGCCGTTGTCGATGCCCGCCACCAGCCGCACCACACCGAGACCGAGTACGGCGGCCAGCAGCAGGCCGATGCCCCGCTGCGCGCGCCGCGCGGAGTCGGTGACGAGCAGCCCGGCGCGGGTCAGCCGGTCGGCGGTCGCCGCCAGCTCCGTCGCGACCGCCGGCTGCGCGGGGAGCGCGCCGAGCCGGACCGGCCGGGCCGCCGCCTGGTACACGTACCAGGAGAGTCGCGGCAGGTCCGGCGGCAGGTCGACCGGTCGCGCCACGACCGTCCTGCGCGAGTCGGTGGCCAGCGCCCCCGCGGCCTTCAACGCCCCGCAGGCCGCGAGTACCGCGAGCGTCGGCCCCTTGTTCAGGTACGCCGCGTCGACCGGTGTCGCCGCCAGGTCCACCGCCGGCACGTCCCGCGGACCGCTCCGCACCACCGCCCGCCGTGCCACGAGGACGACGACGAGCGTCACCACCGCGAGCACCGCGTACAGGCCGAGGAACGCCGGCCCGCTGATTCCCCACGTGTCCGCCGCCATCGGCACGTCGGCCCCCTTTCGCCCGCCCCATTCTGCGGTACTCCCGCACCCGTCGCCGTCCGTCGACCGGACGGTGCCCGTCGCCCGGGGCGGATCCGGCTCCGTTGTGCCGATCCGTACGGACGACGGAGGGCCCGCCGGGTGGCGGGCCCTCCGAGTGGTGCGTGGGTCAGCTGGCGAGCATCTTGCGCAGCACGTACTGCAGGATGCCGCCGTGCCGGTAGTAGTCGGCCTCGCCGGGCGTGTCGATCCGGACGACCGCGTCGAACTCGACGTCGCCGGCCGTGACGTGCACGGTCCGCGGGGTGTCGCCGTCGTTCAGCGCGGTGATGCCGGTGATCGCGAACGTCTCCTCGCCGGTCAGGCCGAGCGACTCGGCGTTCTGCCCCTCCGGGTACTGGAGCGGCAGCACGCCCATGCCGATCAGGTTCGACCGGTGGATCCGCTCGAACGACTCGGCGATGACCGCGCGTACGCCGAGCAGTACGGTGCCCTTGGCCGCCCAGTCGCGCGACGAGCCCGACCCGTACTCCTTGCCGGACAGGATGACCAGCGGCGTGCCGGCGGCCGCGTAGTTCTGCGCGGCGTCGTAGATGGTGTTCTGCTCGCCGGTGGTGAAGTCCTTGGTGAACCCGCCCTCGACACCCGGTACGAGCTGGTTGCGCAGCCGGATGTTCGCGAACGTGCCGCGGATCATCACCTCGTGGTTCCCGCGCCGCGAGCCGTACGAGTTGAAGTCGCGGCGCTCGACGCCGTGCTCCGACAGGTACTTCCCGGCGGGGGAGTCCGGCTTGATGGCACCGGCCGGCGAGATGTGGTCGGTGGTGACCGAGTCGCCGAGCTTGGCCAGGACCCGCGCGCCGGCGATGTCGCCGACCGGGGCGGGGGACTGCGCCATGCCCTCGAAGTACGGGGGCTTCCGCACGTACGTCGACTCGTCGGCCCAGGCGAACGTGTCGCCGGTCGGCGTCGGCAGCGACTGCCAGCGCTGGTCACCGGCGAACACGTCGGAGTAGCCGGAGGAGAACATCTGCGACGCGAGCGCGCCACCGATGACGTTCTCGATGTCGTGGCCGGAGGGCCACAGGTCGCGCAGGAACACCGGCTTGCCGTCCGTGTCGGTACCGAGCGGCTCGGTCTCGAAGTCGATGTCCATCGTCCCGGCCAGCGCGTACGCCACCACGAGCGGCGGCGAGGCCAGGTAGTTCATCTTAACGTCCGGGTTGATCCGGCCCTCGAAGTTCCGGTTGCCGGACAGGACGGACACGGCCGTGAGGTCGTTCTCGTTGACCGCAGCGCTGATCGCGTCGGGCAGCGGGCCGGAGTTGCCGATGCACGTGGTGCAGCCGTACCCGACGAGGTTGAAGCCCAGCTTGTCCAGGTACGGCGTGAGGCCGGCGCGCTCGTAGTAGTCCATGACGACCTTCGAGCCCGGCGCGAGCGTCGTCTTCACCCACGGCTTACGGTTCAGGCCGCGCTCGACCGCGTTCTTCGCGAGCAGCGCCGCGCCCACCATCACCTGCGGGTTGGACGTGTTGGTGCAGGACGTGATCGCGGCGATCACCACCGCGCCGTGGTCCAGCTCGAACTCGGTGCCGTTCTCGTCGGTCACCCGCACGGGCCTGCTCGGCCGGCCGTTCTTCGCCGCGGACGGCACGCGCGGCGCGCCGGCGGCGTCGTCACCGGAGAACGCCGGCGAGTCGCTGGCCGGGAACGACTCGGCGTCCGCCTCGTCCTGCCCGGCGAGGTCCTCGTCCGAGACGTAGTCCTTCAGCGTGTTGCGGAACATCGACTTGGCGCTGGCCAGCGGCACCCGGTCCTGCGGGCGCTTCGGCCCGGCGAGCGACGGCTCCACAGTGGACAGATCCAGTTCCAGCCGCTCCGAGTACGCCGGCTCGGCGGCCGGGTCGTGCCACAGCCCCTGCTCCTTGGCGTACGCCTCGACGAGGGCGATCTGCCGCTCGTCCCGCCCGGTGAGCTTGAGGTAGCGCACGGTCTCGTCGTCGATCGGGAAGATCGCGCACGTCGACCCGTACTCCGGGCTCATGTTGCCGATCGTGGCGCGGTTGGCCAGCGGCACCGCGGACACGCCCGGCCCGTAGAACTCGACGAACTTGCCGACGACGCCGTGCTTGCGCAGCATCTCGGTGATCGTCAGGACCAGGTCGGTGGCGGTCGCGCCGTCGGGCAGCTGGCCGGACAGCTTGAAGCCCACCACCCGCGGGATCAGCATCGACACCGGCTGGCCGAGCATCGCGGCCTCCGCCTCGATGCCGCCCACGCCCCAGCCGAGCACGCCGAGGCCGTTGACCATCGTCGTGTGCGAGTCGGTACCGACCAGCGTGTCCGGGTACGCGACACCGTCGCGCGAGAAGATCGTGCGCGCCAGGTACTCGATGTTGACCTGGTGCACGATGCCGGTGCCCGGCGGGACGACCTTGAAGTCGTCGAACGCGGTCTGGCCCCAGCGCAGGAACTGGTAGCGCTCCCTGTTCCGCCCGTACTCCAGCTCGACGTTGCGCTCGAACGCGTCCTCGCGGCCGAAGATGTCGGCGATGACCGAGTGGTCGATGACCAGCTCGGCGGGGGCGAGCGGGTTGACCTTCGACGGGTCGCCGCCCAGCTCGCGGACGGCCTCGCGCATGGTGGCGAGGTCGACGATGCACGGCACGCCGGTGAAGTCCTGCATCAGCACCCGGGCCGGGGTGTACTGGATCTCCACGCTCGGTTCGGCGTCGGGATCCCAGCCCGCGAGTGCGCGGATGTGCTCGGCGGTGATGTTCGCGCCGTCCTCGGTGCGGAGCAGGTTCTCCAGCAGGATCTTCAGGCTGTACGGCAGGCGGGCCTGCCCGTCGACCGAGTCCAGCCGGTAGATCTCGTAGGTGTCGCCACCTACGCGCAGTTCGCTCTTCGCGCCGAAGGTGTCGAGGCTCGCCACGTCGTACTCCTTCGTCCTGGGTATGCAGGTGCAGTCTCGCGCACGGGCCGGTCCGGGACCGACTTAGGCAAGCCTCAGCAGGGCTGTCAGCACCGCGTTTTCTCGTAAACCGTACGTCCGTCTTGCTATTCGCGCAACCCGCGGGCATCGTGGTCCGCGTACCCGATCGCAGCGGAGGTATTCGTGATCCACCACGTCCAGATCTCCTGCCCGGCCGGCAGCGAGGACACCCTGCGCGCCTTCTACACCGGCGTACTCGGCCTCGCCGAGATCACCAAACCCCCGGTACTCGCCGCCCGCGGCGGCTGCTGGTTCCGCGGCAACGGCATCGAACTGCACCTCGGCGTCGAGGCCGACTTCCGTCCCGCCCGCAAGGCGCACCCCGGCCTGATCTGGCCCGACCTCGACGCTCTCGCCGACCGGCTCACCTCCGCCGGCCACCCCGTCGACTGGGACGACAACTTCCCCGGCATGCGCCGCTTCCACAGCGCCGACCCGTACGGCAACCGCCTGGAGTTCCTCCACCCCACCGACTGACCGGTCGGCGTCCGCCGCCGGGGACAGCAACCACCCCGCCGGTACGCAGCCGGCGGGGTGGCGGGTGCGCCGGCCGCGGTGGACGGGCCGGCAGAAGCAGCGCTACTCGGGAAGGCGGGGGCCGGCGTTGCGCTGCTCGGCCACCCAGGACTCGACGTCCTCGGCCTTGCGCGGCAGCCCGGCCGACAGGTTCTTCGAGCCGGTCGCGGTGACCAGCACGTCGTCCTCGATCCGTACGCCGACGCCACGCAGCTCGGCCGGCACCTTCTCGTCGTCGGTCTGGAAGTACAGCCCCGGCTCGACGGTGAGCACGTGGCCCTCGGCCAGCTCGCCGTCCCGGTACAGCTCGGTCCGGGCCTGCGCGCAGTCGTGCACGTCGAGGCCGAGCATGTGCCCGAAGCCGTGCAGCGTCCAGCGGCGGTAGTACATGCTGTCCTTGTGGAGGGCCTCCTCGGCGCTGCGCAGCACGCCGAGCGACTCCAGCCCTTCCGCCAGCACCGTCATGCACGTCATGTGCACGTCCTTGTACTTCACGCCCGGCCGGATGGCGTCGATGCCGGCCTGCTGCGACGCGTACACGATGGCGTAGACCTCGCGCTGGAGGTCGGTGAAGCGGCCGTCGACGGGCACGGTGCGGGTGACGTCGGCGGTGTAGAGCTGGTTGTTCTCGATGCCCATGTCCATGAGCAGCAGCTGGCCGGGCGCGGTGCGGCCGTCGTTGCGGACCCAGTGCAGGGTCGTGGCGTGGCTGCCGGCCGCGACGATCGACTCGTACCCGACGGCGTTGCCGTCGTGCCGGGCGCGCAGGCCGAAGATGCCCTCGATGAGCCGCTCGGACACCGGCCGGTCGGCGGGCAGCGCGCGTACCACGTCCTCGAACCCGCGTACGGTGGCGTCGATCGCGTCCTGCAGCTGGGCGATCTCCCACTCGTCCTTGACGAGGCGCAGGTCGGACAGCATGGTGGCGAGTTCGCGGTCGCGGGCGCCGAGCGCGTCGCCGTCGCCGGTCGGTGCGATCGTCGCGTCGACCGACTCGTCGAAGCCGCGCAGCACCCGGGTGGTCGCCGGGTCGAGGTCGTCGAGGATCTTCGCCAGGTCGCGCACGTGCGCGGTCTCGACCGCCAGCAGCGCCGACTTCTCCGCCAGCGTGTGCCGCCGACCCACCCACAGCTCCCCGTACTGCGCGTCGCGGAAGAACTCGTCGGTGTCGCGCGGGGACCGGGGGTGCACGTACAGCACGGCGTCGTGGCCGCCGGCGGTGGGCCGCATCACGAGCACCGCGTCCGGGTCGAACTCGCCCGTCAGGTACGCGAAGTCGCTGCCGGGGCGGAACGGGAAGTACGTGTCGTTGGCCCGGACCTTCTCCCGGCCGGTGGGGATGACCAGGGTCTCGCCGGGGAACGCCCGGGACAGCTGCTCGCGCCGGCGCGCGTGGCACGGCGCCTGGTCGAGCGCGGTCAGCCCGGTCAGCGACGAGTCCAGCCAGCCGCCCCGCATGAACTCCAGGTACTTCTCCGGGAACGCCGGATCGTGGCTGCGACCCTTGCTGAGGTCCTGCGTCATGCCTGTCTCCTCGTGGTACGTGGCGCGGGGTTCATCCGACGGTATCGCCCCCGGACGGCGCCGGCCGCAGCCGGCTGGCGACGATCGAACGGAGACCGGCGAGGACGTCCTCGATCGGGCGGTCGGGCTGGAAGACGAGCCAGTCGACGGCGACGACCAGGCCCACCCCGAACAGCGCCGAGGCGGCCAGCTGGACGTCCAGCCCGGGGTCGAACTCGCCGGCGGCGACCCCCGCCGACAGTACCTCGGCGATGGCGCCGATCGCCTCGGAGCGCAGCAGCGTCACGGTCTGGTGCCATTCCCGGTTGGTACGCCACATCTCGGACAGCAGCAGCTGCGCGAAGGCCCGGTCGTCGCGCATGAAGCCGAGCTGCGCGGCGACCAGCGCGGCCACCGCCTCGGCCGGCGCGAGGCCGTCGGCGGCGGCGCGCAGCCGGTCGGTGAGCCGGCCGATGCCGTGCCGCAGCAGCTCCTCGAACAGCGCCGTCTTGGACGGGAAGTTGTAGTACACGGTGCCCTTGGCGACCCCGGCGCGCTCGGCGATCGCGTCGACGGTGGTCGCCGCGAAGCCCTGCTCGGCGATCAGGTCGACGGCCGCCGCGTACAGCTTGTCGCGGGTGGCGTCGCGGCGCCGGGACTGCCTCATCGTGTCTACAACTCCAGGTCGGGATGCAGCTTGGTCGGGGTGAGCCGGCGGGACCGCCGGACCACCAGGCAGGTCGCGGCGAACGCGGCGACCCCGAACGCCACCAGGATGCCGGCTCCCTGCCACACCATCCCCGTCGACCCGCCGCTGATCAGCCGCCGCAGGCAATCCACCACGTACGACATGGGCAGGTAGGGGTGTATCGCGGCGAGGATCCCGGGTGACGTCTGGAGCGGGTACGTGCCACCGGCGGTGACGAGCTGCGCGATCAGCATGACCAGCGTCAGTACCCGGCCGGCGGCGCCGAGCAGCGCCCCGAACAGCTGCTGCAGCCCCGTGTACGCGACGACCGCGGTGCCGAGGAACGCGAGCATCGCGACCGGGCGTACCGGATCGAGACCGAGGGTGGCGTGCAGGACGAGTTCGAGGATGCCGGCCTGGACGACGCCGATCGCGACCGCGGGCAGCCAGCCGGCCGCCGCGACCCGCCACGCGGGCGCGCCGGACACCAGGTGCCGCCGGGTCACCGGCCGCAGCAGCATGTACCCGACCATCGCTCCGACCCACAGCGACAGGCCCAGGAAGTACGGGGCGAAGCCCTCGCCGTAGCTGCTGGCCGCGTTGTGTACGACCCGCTTGCCGTCGACCGGGTCGGCCATCATGTCGGCGCGCTGCGCCCGCTGCGCCGCGTCGTACGCGGGGATCCGGTCGGCGCCGGTGGCGAGGCTGTCGGACAGCGTGGTCGCCCCGTCGGTGAGCTGGCCGAGCCCGTCGGCGAGGCGGCCGGCGCCGGCGGACAGGCTGCCGAGCCCGCCGTCGAGTTCCCGTGCGCCGCTGGACAACCGGTACAGACCGGCGGTCAGCGTCTTCCCGCCGTCCACCGCCTTGCTCGTACCCCGGTGGAGGTCGTGCGCGCCGCCGGCGAGCCGGTCCACCCCGTCGGCCAACCGGTCCACCTGGGTACGTGCCCGCGCCACGTCGTCGGCGAGGTGCGGCGCGTCGGCGGCGACCTTCCGGGCGAGCGCGGCGACCTGCCGCGCGTCCGCCTTGACCTGCCGCAGCGACGCGCTGTCGAGCTTGGACCGCACCTGCTTCGCGGCCGTCACGGCGTCCGCGGCGGCCGTCCTCGCCCGCTGGAACGCCGGATCCTGCGCCGCCTCCGGATGCTCCTTCTGGTACGCGTCGAGCGCCCGCTGTACGGCGGTGGTCTTCTCCACCGCGTCGTCGACGTACCGGGGGAGGGCGTCGACGTGCTCGGCGACGAGGTCGGCGCCGTCGGCGAGCAGGGTCGCCGACCGTTGCAGCGATCCCGAGTTGTCCCGCAGGAACGGGACGGCCCGGTCCGCCACACCGTCCACTGTGGACGCGAGCTGCCGGGTACCGGCGGCTGCGCTGCCCGCGCCGGCGTCGAGCTGGGCGGCGCCGGAGTTCAAAGCGACGAGGCCGTCGGTGAGGTCGGCGGCGCCCCGGTGCGCCTGGTCGATGCCGTCGGCGAGCTGGTCCGCGCCGGCCTTCGCCCGGTCCGTACCGCCGCGCAGGTCCCGCGCGCCGCCCGCGGCGTCCCGCGAACCGTCGGCGAGCCGCCCGGCGCCGTCCGCCGCCTGCTCCGTCCTGTCGTGCACCGTCCCGAACGACAGGAACATCTGGTCGAAGTACTTCTGCGACGCGCTCGTCGCCGCCGCCGTACGGATCTCGGCGAACGCGCTGCGCCCGATCACCCCCGCCAGGTAGCTCGTGGCGTCGTTGCTGGTGAGGGTGAGCCGGCCGCGGGTCGGCGCGGCCGTACCGGAGGGCGAGACGAGCGACGCGGAGAAGTCCGCCGGCACCGTGAACGTCATCAGGTACTCGCCGCTGTCGAGCCCGCGCGCCGCGTCCCGCGCGCTGGTGGCGTGCCAGTCGAACACGTGCCGGTCGACGAGCTGGTCGACGAGTTCGTCGCCGGCGCGCAGCGTTCCGCCGCCGGGCTGCTTCGCCGGCCGGTCGGAGTTCACGAGCGCCACCGGGATGCGCTTCAGCTCGCCGTACGGGTTCCAGAACGCCCACAGGTAGAGCCCCGAGTACAGGAGGGGGATGAGGGCCAGGGCGGCGATCGCGGCCCTGGTCAGCGGTGCCCGGGTGAAGCGGCGCAGTTCCAGGCCACCCAGGCGGGCCGAGCGGATCACGCGTACTCCTTCGTGGCGTCCGTCGCGTGGACGGTCCGGTCGACGGGCGCGCCGCCGGTCTCCCGGCAGGAGGCCAGGACGGTGACGCCCTCGTCGGCGACGGCGCGCAGGACTCCCCAGAGCACGGCGCGTTCGGCGGTGTCGAGGCCGAGGTCGACGTCGTCGACGACGATCAGCCGGGGCCGCGCCATCCGGGCCAGGGCGAGGCAGAGCAACTGCCGCCGGTACGGGTCCAGGTCGCGGCCGAGCGCGTCCGGATCCCCGTCGTACGGCGAGTCGGCGAGCAGCGCGCGGGCGTGTTCGCGCCGGCCCCGCCGGCCCCGCCGCAACCCGAGCAGATCCAGCCGCTCGCGTACGTGCTCGGCGGCGGTCAGCGCCGGCTCGGGCTGGTGCGCGCCCGCGACGTACCCGAGGGCGGCGAGGCGCTGGACGGCGGCGGACGCCTTCGGCAGGGTGTGGCCGCCGACGGCGAGGGCACCCCGGTTGAACACGAACCGGCCGGCGGCGGCGAGCAGCAGCGACGTACGGCCGCTGCCCGCGGCGCCGGTGACGGCGACCAGCTCGCCGGGTGCGACGTCCATCGTCACGTCGCGGAACACCCAGCCGCGCCGGGTACGCAGCCCCAGGCCCTCGGCCCGTACCGCCGCACCCGCCGGGCCCACAGCGTCCGCCGGGTCCGCCGCTTCGGCTGGGTCCGCTGGCTCCGCCGGGGCCGCGGGGGTCGCGGGGTCCGCCGGATTCGCTGGGTCCGGGTCGTACGGCGCGGGTGCCGGGGGTGCCCCGGTCGTCGCGCCCGCCTCGTCCGCCACGTTCGGCCTCCAAGAAACTGACTGGTTGGTACAAAAACTAGCGCGAGTACCGACCGGCCTGCGTCGTTTGGTGGCACTTCTCACCGGCGCCGCCGACGCCGCCGAGTCGGAGTTGAGTCGAGTACGGTCAAGTTTTGGGAACGGATCGCGGAGTTGAGTTGAGCCCACTCAACTTCTGCCTAGGATCCGAGGTCATGAGCCTCCTGAGCGGGCGCGGCGGGCTGCTGCGCCGGCACGACTTCCGGCACCTCTGGGCCGCCGACCTCGCCAGCCAGCTCGGTACCCGGCTGAGCTTCGTCGCGATGCCGCTGCTCGCCGTCCTCACGCTCGACGCGTCGACGTTCCAGGTGGCGCTGCTGCGTACGGCGGAGACGGCGGCGGCGTTGCTGCTCGGCCTCGTCGCCGGCGCGTGGGTCGACCGGTTGCGCTGCCGGCCGGTCCTCATCGCCGCCGACCTCGCCCGGCTCGTCCTGCTCGGCTCGGTACCGGTCGCCGCGGTGCTCGGCGTCCTCGGCCTCGCCCAGCTGTACGTGGTGGCGTTCCTGGCCGGGTGCGCGACCGTCTTCTTCGACACCGCGCACACCACGTACCTGCCGCGGCTGGTGGGGCGGGACCACCTGGTCGAGGGCAACTCGCGGCTCGCGGCGAACACCTCGGTGGCCGCGGTCGCCGGCACCGCGACCGCCGGGTACCTGGTGCAGGCGCTGACCGCGCCGTTCGCCGTGGCGCTCGACGCGGTGAGCTACCTGTGGTCGGCGCTGTGGCTGCGTACGATCCGCACGGTCGAGCCGGCGCCGGTACGGGTGGCGCGGCGGCACCTCGGGTACGAGATCGCCGCCGGCGTACGGTTCGTGTGGCGGGAGCCGATCCTGCGGGCGATCGCCGCCAACACCGGCACCGTACTGTTCTGTCAGGCCGCGAACGACGCCATCATGGTCGTGTTCCTGGTGCGGCGGATCCACCTGGCGCCCGGCACGATCGGCCTGCTCGGTACCGTCGGCCTGGTCGGCGCGCTCGCGTCCGCGTCGCTCGCCGGCCGGATCGCGGCGAGGATCGGCACCGCCCGGACGCTGCTGCTGGCCGGGATCGTCAACGGCGCCGGCTTCCTGCTCTACCCGCTGACCGGTGGTGGACCGCGCCTCGGATGGTACGTCGCGGCCGGCTTCCTCGCCGCGTTCAGCATCGTGACCCGGCACGTCATGGCGGTCACCGCGCGCCAGCAGCTCTGCCCGGCCCACCTGCTCGGCCGGGTCAGCGCCACGATGGAACTCATGACCTGGGGCGTGATGCCGCTGGGCGCGCTCGTCGGCGGCCTGGCCGGGACGTACCTGGGGTTGCGGCCGACGCTGGTGGTCACCGGCGTACTGATCGCCGCGGCGAGCCTGTGGCTGGTCTGCTCACCCCTGCGTACGCTGCGGGACCTCCCGGCCGGCGGCAGCGGCGGGTGAGCGCGGGACGGACGGCGAGACCGGTGGACGGCACTTCCCGTAGCGCCAACGCTTCCCGTACCGGAGGGGGAGACGTCGAGGTCCGGCGGCGCCGTGCTCACCCGCCCCGGGGAACGGTCAGGGGGTGATGGACTCCGCGGCGAGGAACGCCCGGGTCGCGGCGCTCGGGTGCCGGTCCGCGACCGTCGCCACCGCCGTACGCCAGCGTGGCGCGGGGGCGGCCACGGACACGAACCGGGCGCTGGTCTGCTTGTGGCGGAACGAATCCGGCACCAGCGCGATGCCCAGGTCCTGCGCGACGAGGTCGAGCAGCGAGTGCACGTCGTTGACGGTGAGCGAGACGCAGCGGTCGACGCCCGCGGCGTGCAGCGCGTGGTCGGTGACGTCGCGGGTGACCCAGCCCGGCGCGAAGTCCACGAACGTCTCGCCCGCGAGCTTCGCGAGGTCGACCGTGTCCTCGCCGGCCAGCGGGTGGCCGGGGCCGCAGGCGACGACCATCGGCTGCTCCTCCAGCGGCGTGAGCGTGACGCCGGGAGTACCGGAGGGTGGTGTGGTGACGAAGGCGAGGTCGACGGCGCCGGCGCGGACCTGGTCGAGCAGGTCGGGGGTGCTCTCCTGGCGGAGCTGGATCTCCACCCCGGGATGCGCGGTACGGAACCGGCCGAGCGCGGCGGCGAGGTCGATGCCACCGAGGCACTGGATGGTGCCGATGGACAGGCTGCCGCGCAGCAACCCCTGTACGGCGGCGACCGCCTCGCGCGCCGCGGTCACGGTGTGCAGGGTACGGCGGGCCTCGGCGAGCAGCGCCCGGCCGGCCTCGGTCAGCTCGACGCGGCGGGTGGACCGGACGAACAGCGGCGCGCCGAGTTCGCGTTCGAGGGCGCGGACGGAGGCGGACAGGCCGGACTGGGCGACGTGCAGGCGGGCGGCGGCGCGGGTGAAGTGCCGCTCCTCGGCGACGGCCACGAAGTACTCGATCTGCCGCAGTTCCATTGATCCCTGCCCGTGCTGAATGGCATCAGTTTCTTCTGTTGGACGGCTGGAACCGGGCGCGCACAGAATGATCGGACAGGCCGTTTCCGTGCGGGCCGGACGGCCCGCGGGCCACAGTACAACGGGGCGCGGGGGTTTCCCGGGCGCCGGCGAAGGAGGACGACGGTGGAGTACCGGACGCTGGGTGGGACCGGCACGGTGGTGTCGACCCTGTGCCTCGGGACGATGACCTTCGGCAACGAGAGTACCGAGGAGGTGTCGCACGCCCAGCTCGACCGGTTCGTCGAGGCCGGCGGCAACTTCCTGGACACCGCCAACGTGTACTCGCGGGGCGTGTCCGAGGAGATCGTCGGGCGGTGGCTGGCGGCACGGCCGGGGATGCGCGACCAGGTGGTGGTCGCCACGAAGGGCCGGTTCCCGATGGGCGACGGCAAGAACGACCTGGGGCTGAGCCGGGTCAACCTGACCCGCGCGCTGGACGCGAGCCTGCGCCGGCTGGGCGTCGAGGCGGTCGACCTGTACCAGGCGCACGCGTTCGACGCGTTGACGCCGCTGGAGGAGACGCTGCGCTTCTTCGACGACGCGGTACGCGCCGGCAAGATCCGGTACGCGGGGGTCAGCAACTTCCTCGGCTGGCAGTTGCAGAAGGCGGCGCTGCTGACCGACTTCCTGCGGTTGACGCCGATCGTCACGCTTCAGCCGCAGTACAACCTGCTGGTGCGGGACATCGAGTTCGAGCTGGTCGACGTGTGCCGAAACGAGAACATCGGCATCCTGCCCTGGTCGCCGCTCGGCGGTGGCTGGCTGACCGGCAAGTACTCCCGGGACACGCTGCCGACGGGTGCGACCCGGCTCGGCGAGGACCCGGAGCGCGGCATGGAGCGCTACGCGCAGCGCAACGCCGAGGAGCGTACGTGGCGGGTGGTCGACGCGGTGCGTACGGTCGCCGAACAGCGCGGCGCGTCCATGGCGCAGGTGGCGCTGGCCTGGCTGAACGACCGGCCCGCGGTCACCTCGGTGATCCTCGGCGCCCGTACGGTCGCGCAGCTGGACGACAACCTCGCCGCGGCCGGCCTGCACCTGACCGAGAAGGAGACGGAGCTGCTGACTGACGCCAGCGCCCCGATCGTCGCCGACTACCCGTACGGCACGGGCGGCCGGAACCAGCGGTCCCGCACCATCTGACCCCGGTACCGTTGCCGCATGGGCATGGTGGGCACGGTCGGGCTGGTGCTGCATCCGCGGCGCGACTCCGAGATGGCGATCGGCACGATCCTCGACTGGGCGAAGCAGCGGTCGGCGACCGTGCTCGGCCTGCCGAACGAGATCGGCCGGATCGACTGCTCGGCCGTGCCCGTCTCCGACGAGGAGCTGGTCGACCGTTCCGACCTGCTCGTCAGCCTCGGCGGTGACGGCACCATGCTGCGCACCCTGCGGATGCTCGTCGGCGGGCCGAAGACCCCGGTGCTCGGCGTCAACCTCGGCCGGCTCGGCTTCCTCGCCGAGGTCGACGTCGCCGACCTGCCGCCGGCCCTCGGCGCCATCGACGAGCACCGCTACCAGGTGGAGCCGCGGATGGCGGTGCGCGCCGCGCTCGCCGGGCGACCCGCGCTGACCGCGTTCAACGACATCGCGATGGTGCGGGTGCCGGGCGAGGGCATGGCCGAGGTGGCGGTCACCGTCGCCGGCCACCCCTTCGTCCGGTACGCCGCGGACGCCGTCATCGTCGCCACGTCCACCGGCTCCACCGCGTACAGCTTCTCGGCGGGCGGGCCGATCGTGTCGCCGTCCGTACCCGCGTACCTGGTGGTGCCGGCGTCCGCGCACTCCACCTTCAACCGCGCCCTGGTACTGCCCGCCGACGACACCGTCGAGCTGGAACTGTTGCCCGCCAGCGGGCGCCTCGCCGTCGAGATGGACGGCGTCGTCGCCGGCCACCTCAAGCCCGGCGACCGGGTACGCGTCACCGCCGTCCCCGACGCCGCGCACATCGTCCGGCTCGGCACCACCACGTTCTACGAGCGGGCCCGCCGCAAGCTCCGCCTCCCCGACAGCGCCGAGATCGAGTGACCGGCGCTCACCGGTACGCGGTGAGCGTGCCGCGGCGTACGCAGTCGAGGAACGCCGACCACTGACCACTGTGGACGGTCAGCGTCCCGCCGTCCGGATCCTTGCTGTCCCGCACATGCCACGACCCGTCGGCGCTGGCAACCTCGACACAGTTCCCGCCCTGCGTCCCGCTGCGTGTGCTCTTTCGCCAACGCAGTTCATCCCTGGCCATACAGTTCCTCCCTCACTCGCGAAATCAGCGTGGCTGACTCCGCTTGGGACAGTGCTTCGGCGCGCATCACGTCGAAGCTTCGGGCACACCTGTCCCTTGTTTCGTGGCCGGGCAGGATCGTACCGCCGCCGGGGCCTTCCAAGTAGACGAGTTGTTCGCCGTCACGAAGGTAGAGAAGCACGAACGATCCGTCGAGCGGAGCCCGTCCGGCCCGGGTCAACGGCAGGATCTGGATCTTGATGTGAGTGCGGTCTGTGAGTGATACCAAGCGATCCAGTTGCTCGGCCATGTCTGCGGTGGATCCGACCGGACGACGAAGCACGCTCTCGTCCAGGATGAACCACAGCAGTGGAGGCTGCTCCCGCTCCAACAATGCTTGGCGTGTGAGCCGGGCGGCCAAGCGTTGTTCCAGTTCCTTGTGAGATCGCGGTGGCCAGTCTGGGCTGAACACAGCCCGCGCGTACCCCTCGGTTTGGAGCAAGCCAGGCACGACCTGGACCTCGAACTCGTCGATGGCAACGGCTTCGGCTTCGAGGGCCACGTACGAACGGAACCAGGAGGGGTACGCCTCGCGCGCGATCAGCGGTACGAGCGCGGCGAGCGTGCCGCCGGTGGCGAACTCGCGGTCGCACGCCTCGGCGAAGTCGGCGGTTGGCGGACGCTGGCGCGTCTCGACCATGCCGATCAGGCCGGGGGAGTAGTTGAGGTGGCGCGCGAGCTGCGCCTGGCTGAGGCCGCGGTCCTGGCGAAGCCGCCGCAACTGGGCGACGAAGTACTCGTGGACGGTCTCGGGTGGTGTCTCGTCCGTGGGCTCCATGACGGGATTCCTTTGTGAGGGAGGCGTTCACGGGTCACTCGTGGGTGCCGGGAGCCTACCGAGCGTGTGCGGATCGGGTCACGATACCGGGCATGGAGAAGGATGCGTACTTTCCGCCGACGGCGGCGCGGCCGTTCGGGATCGGGATCGCCGGCCCGGACGAGGTGCCGAAGGACGCGCCGCGCCGGTACGTGGTGCTGGCGTACGACGAGGAGGACCGGGCGGAGATCGTGCTGTGGGGGATGCAGACGCCGGAGCGGGCGTACGCGTTCGGGCGGGGCGGCGGGCCGTTGGTGAAGGGAGAGTCGGCGGAGGCGACCGCGCTGCTGCTGGCCAGTAACCTCGATCTCGATCTGGTGTGGATCGATCCGCCGGTGGGTGCAACCGATCGGGCGCGGGGTGATGCGTCGGGGTGCGCGGAGCATCCGTGAGCAGCACCCGCCGCCCGCCCGGTGACCGTCCACTGTGGATGGTGAGGGGGTGGTGGGGTGCTGCGCGGGGCGTTCCGGCGGGTGTGGGTGGCCGAGACGGTGTCGGCGTTCGGCACCCCGGTGACCACGGTGGCGGTGCAGGTGCTGCTCGTCGGCACGCTGCACGCGTCGGCCACCGGGATCGGCCTGGTGAACGCCGCGCAGTGGGCGCCGTACCTGGTGTTCGGGTTGCTCGTGGGGGTGCTCGTCGACCGGTACCGGCGGCGGCCGATCCTCGTCGGCACCGAGCTGGCCGCCGGCGTACTGCTCGTCGCCGTGCCGCTGCTGGCGTGGGCGGGCCTGCTGCGTACGTGGGTGCTCGCCGCCGTGCTCGTCCCGTTCGGGGTGCTGTCGCTGCTGAACTCGGCCG
The DNA here is from genome assembly GCF_016861975.1 of Actinocatenispora rupis. Classification (GTDB taxonomy): domain Bacteria; phylum Actinomycetota; class Actinomycetes; order Mycobacteriales; family Micromonosporaceae; genus Actinocatenispora; species Actinocatenispora rupis. Next base: position 261,631 of record NZ_BOMB01000021.1, read on the forward strand.
CCGCGCAGGCGTACCTGCCGACGTTGGTGGCGCGCGGCGACCTGGCGCGGGCCAACGCGCGCCTCGAACAGAGCGGCAACGCGGCGCAGACGGCCGGCCCCGCCCTGGCCGGCGCCCTCGTCCGGCTCCTCGGCGCGCCGGCGGCGGTCCTCGTCGACGCCGCGTCGTACCTGGTGGGCGGGGTGATCCTGGCGACCGGGCGGGCGCCCGAGCCGGTGCCCGCCCGCGGCCCCGCGCGGCACGTCGGGCGGGAACTCGCCGAGGGGCTGCGCTGGGTGTACCGGCACCGGATGCTCGCGCCGTACGCGCTGGCCACGCACGCCTGGTTCGGCTGCAACGCCGTCGCCGGCACCGTCTTCGCGCCGTACGCGCTGCGCACGCTGCACCTCGGCACCGTCGGGTACGGGGTGGCGCTCGCCGCGACCGGCGTCGGCGGCGTCGTCGGCGGCGGGCTGTCCCCGCGGCTCGGTACCCGCCTCGGCGCCGGCCGCGCCATCCTCGTCGGCCGCTGGCTGTCCCCGCTCGCGCTGCTCGTCGTCGCCCTCGCCCATCCTGGTACGGCCGCGTGGCCCGTCGCCGTCGCCGGCCAGTTCCTGTACGGGCTCGGCATCGGGATCGACGGGCCGCAGGAGGCGGCGTACCGGACGAGCGTCACCCCGCACGAACTCCAGGGCCGCATGAACGCGACGATCCGCTCCCTCAACCGCGGTGCCCTGACCGTCGGCGCGCCGCTCGCCGGACTGCTCGCCGACGCGGCCGGCTACCGTACCGCGCTGGTCGTGGGGGCGGGCGGCTTCGCCGCGGCGGCGCTGGCGCTCACCCTGTCGCCGTTCCGTACCGCCCGGGTCGCCGCCGACTGACACCCGCGGTCGGCACCGCGCAGGCCGCACCTGACCGCGCCGTGATGTACTCGGCGGAGTCGACTCCGAGGGGGACACCATGCCGAGCACACCGATGCCGGACGGCGCGCGCGAACTGCTCACCGCGGCCAACCCGGCGGTGATCACCACGGTACGGCCGGACGGCCAGCCCGTGTCCGTCGCCACCTGGTACCGGATGGACGGCGACCGGATCCTCGTCAACATGGACGAGAGCCGCAAGCGCCTCGACTACCTGCGCGCCGACCCGCGCGTCTCGCTCACCGTGCTCGCCGGCGACGACTGGTACACCCACGTCAGCATCCAGGGCCGCGTCGTCGAGATCGCCGACGACCCCGACCTGTCCGGCATCGACAGCCTGTCCGAGCACTACACCGGCAGGCCGTACCCGACGCGCGACCGGCGCCGGGTCAACGCCTGGATCGAGATCGACCGCTGGCACGGCTGGGGCAAGATGCGCCAGGACTGAGCCCGCGCGGTCGACGGCGCCCCGCGGCATCCGGGCGCCGTCGACCGCGGGTCAGTCGTGCTCGCCGCGGGCCGGGTCCGCCGCCAGCTCGTCCAGGCTGATCGGCGTCGTCAGCGGGCGGGTCGTCAACGCCAGCGGATCGGCCGGCTCGTCCCGGCCCGACAGGGTGGCGGTCAGCGCCGCGACGTTCGCCCCGCACATCCGGCCCTGGCACACGCCCATCCCGCACCGGGTCGTGAGCTTCGCCGTACGCAGCCCGGTCACGCCGGACTGCTCCACCGCCCCGCGCAACGCCCGGTACGGCACCTCCTCGCACCGGCACACCAGCGTCGAGTCCGACAGCCAGCTCTGCCACCCGTCCCGCACCGGGTACACCGCGGCGAGCGCCGTCGCGAACCGCCGGTACCGGGACCGTACGCCGTTCCAGGCCGCCGCCCGCGCGCTGTGCCCGCGTTCGCCGAGCGTACCCAGGTCGAGCGCGGTCGCCAGGCCCGCCAGCGCGCCCTCCGCCGCGGACAGCACGGCACCGCCGACACCGGTCAGCTCACCCGCCGCGTACACCCCCGGGGTGGAGGTCTGCTGGTAGTCGTCGACCGTGACGACCGGGCCCCCGTCCGGGCCCGGCTCGGTGCCACAACCCAACGACAGAGCCAGATCCAGCTGCGGAACGAAGCCGTACCCGACGGCCACGGCGTCCACGTCCACCCGCCGCTCCGAGCCCGGCACGATCGTCCAGTCCGACGCGAGCTTCGCGACCGTCGCCGCCTCCACCCGGTCCGTGCCGTGCACCGCCACCACCGCGCGACCCGCTCGTACGCGGGCGCGGTGCCGGGTCAGCGTCGCCGTGTACCGCGCGGCCTCCGCGACCTTCTCCGGCGCCAGCGCCATCGCCCGCGGCCGGCGTACCCAGCCGCGCGTGTGGTTCGCCTCCAGTACGCCGGCGAGCTTCGCGCCCGCGTCGATCAGCGTCGCCGCCACCCGCAGCAGGAACGGCCCCGTCCCGGCGACCAGCACCCGCTGCCCGACCAGCACCCGGGAACCCTTCGCCAGCGCCTGCGCCGCACCCGCCGTGTACACGCCCGGCAGGTCCCACCCCGGGAACGGCACCACCCGGTCGTACGCCCCGGTCGCCAGGATCACCCGGGGTGCGGCGATCACGCCGATGTTCACCGCCCGACCCGAGCTGGTGTCCGCCACGGACAGCAGGGCGCCGCCGCCGAGGCGCGGCTCCGCCGCCCACACCGTGACCTGCTGGCGCTGCGTCACCCGGCGGTGCCGGGCCAGCCGCGCGATCAGTTCCGCGGCCTCCGCCTGGTCGTGGTGCGCCCGCTCCGGGTGCACCGCGCCGAACTCCACCGGCAACTGCCGGTGGTACTGGCCGCCCGGCCGTACGTCCGAGTCGATGAGCAGGACGCTCGCGCCGCCGTCCGCGGCCTGGACCGCGGCGTGCAGCCCGGCCGGTCCGGCGCCGACGACGACCACGTCCGCCGCCCTGGTGGGGATCACTGCTCCGCTCCGTCCAGTACTGGCTCGGCCGGGCCGGTGGTGACCGCGTCGCCCGGACGCGCCGTGTACCGGCAGGCCCGGACGCCGGCCACCCCGTTCACCGTGACCAGGCAGTCGAAACACACGCCGATGCCGCAGAACACGCCGCGCGGCCGGGCGCCGAACCGGGTACGGCGCCAGCTCGACCGGCCGTCGGCGAGCAGCGCCGCGGCGAGCGTCTCGCCCGGCCGCAACGGCACCTCGGCGCCGTCGACGGTGATGTGGTCGAGCGGCTCGGCGGTCGGCTCGACCGGATCGTCGGTCACCCGACGCGGCCCGTCCGTCATGCGGAGTCTCCGGCTGTACTCGGGTACGCGGCGGCCAGGCCGGGCCGGTCGGCCGCGAACGGGGACGGATCGGTGGACGGTGGCGCGCCGACGAACAGCTCGCCGAGCAGCCGGCCGGTGGCCGGGGCGAGGCCGATGCCCGCACCCTCGTGCCCCGAGGCGTACCACAGCCCCGGTACGGCCGGGTCCGGGCCGATGACCGGCAGATGGTCCGGACTGTACGGCCGGAACCCGCCGTACGCCCGGATCGCGGTGACCGCGCCCAGCGCCGGGAACAGCGCGACCGCGCCCGCGGCCAGCAGCCGCAGCGCCGCCACCCGGATCAGCGGGTCGAAACCGATACGCTCCCGCGTCGAGCCGATCAGTACGGTGCCGGCGCGGGTCGCCTCGACGACCGCCGACGCCACCAGGTCGGCCGACGCGGAACCGACGTCCGCGACGTACCCCGCGTCGTACACCTTGTGGCGGACGGTGGGTGGCAGCGGCTCGGTGACCAGCACCATGCCGCGGCGCGGCTCCACCGGCAGCCGGCCCTGCGCGAGCGCCGCGATCCGCCCCGACCACGGGCCCGCCGCCACCACGACCGCCGGCGTACTCACCGGGCCCGCCGCGGTCTGCACGGTGAACCCGCCGGACGTGCGCTGCAGCCCGGTCACCGGCGCGTCCGGTACGACGGTGGCGCCGCGGGCGACCGCGGCGGCGAGCATCGCGGTCGCCGCCAGGACCGGCTGTACCTGCTGGTCCTGCGGGTAGTAGACGGTGGTGACGAGCTCGCGGGTGAGGTGCGGTTCCAGTTCGGGCGCCGCGTCGGCGGCCACCTCCTCGGCGGTGACGCCGGCCTTCCGCTGGTCGTCGGCGAGCGCGCGCAGCGCCTCGGCCGCCTCGGCGGTGCGGGCGACCATCAGGCCGCCCTTGTCCTCCAGCTCCAGGTCCGGTGTACGCCCGAGGTCGGCGGCGAGCCGGTCGGGCAGCTCGCGCCAGAGGTCGAGCGAGAGCTGCGTGAGGGTGAGCTCCGGCCCGGGTGTCTTGTCCGAGACGAGCAGGTTGCCCTCGCCGGAGGCGGTGGTACCGGCGGCGACCGCGCCCCGGTCCACGACCAGTACGGACAGGCCACGCGTGGCCAGCTCGTACCCGCAGGAGGCGCCGATGATGCCGGCGCCGATGACCACCACGTCCGCGGTGGCGGGCGGTGACTCCGTGAACACTCGTCTCCTGTTCGATGCGGCGAACGGGTGTTTCGCCAACCTAACAACGGCGCGGCGCCGGGTGGACGGCGCATCCGAGAGCCTAGCCCCGGGTACGGCCCCGGTCGGGGACGGCGGCGCGCCCGGCGTCGCCCGACACGCCCGGGTACGCCGACACGCCGGGAACTGGACGTTCCGTACGGGCGCGCGCAGGCCCGACCAATGGGGCGCGGCGCCGGGGGTGTGCGGTCACACGCGCAGCCACCACGACCCGCATGGAAAGATGGCTGCCATGTGCGGACTGCTCACCTTCGTCAGCGCCCACGGCATCGCCGGCGTCCACCGCGACAGCATCGCCGACGCGCTGGAGAACCTGCACCACCGCGGTCCCGACGACACCGGGGTGGAGACCTTCGGCGACTCGCCGGGCGGCGACGTCGTCTGCGGGTTCAAGCGGCTCGCCTTCATCGACGTGGCGCACAGCCACCAGCCGCTGCGCTACCTCGACCGGTACCTGCTGACCTTCAACGGCGAGATCTACAACTACATCGAGCTGCGCGACCAGCTCCGGCGCGAGTGCAACGCCCGGTTCGAGACCGACGGCGACGGCGAGGTGATCCTCGCCGCGTACCACCACTGGGGTCTGGAGACGGCGCTGCGCCGGCTGCGCGGCATGTTCTCGTTCGTGATCTGGGACAAGGTGGAGCGGCGCGCCGTCGGCGCCCGCGACCCGTTCGGCATCAAGCCGCTGTTCTACCTGCTCACCAACGACGGGCTCTACCTGACGAGCGAGAAGAAGGCGCTGATGCCCTTCGCGCCGTCCGCCCGCGCCGGCAACAACGGCATCGACCACGCCAACCTGTCCCACTACCTGACCTTGCAGTACGTGCCGGAGCCGAGCACGATGCACCGCGGCATCCACCGCGTCGAGTGCGGCCAGGCGTTCACGTACCGGCCGGGTGAGCCCGTGCAGCTGTCCCGCTACTACCGGGCCGACTTCCGGCCGTCGCCGGTCAGCGACGAGCAGGCGCTGTACAAGAAGATCGAGGACACGCTGCGCGAGTCGGTCCGGCTGCACATGCGGTCCGAGGTGCCGCTGGGCTGCCTGCTGTCGTCCGGCATCGACTCGACCGCGGTCGTGGCGCTGGCCCGCGAGTTCAACCCGAAGGTCAAGACCTTCACCGTCGGGTACGACGTGCCCGGCTACTCGGAGATCGACGTCGCGGCGGACTCGGCGCAGCACCTGGGCGTGGAGCTGATCCCGACGAAGATCGGGCCGCAGGACATGATGGAGCAGCTGCCGCGGATCGTCTGGCACCTGGACGACCCGGTCGCCGACCCGGCGCTCGTCCCGCTCTACTTCGTGAACCGCACCGCCGCGCAGCACGTCACCGCGGTGCTGTCCGGCGAGGGCGCCGACGAGTTCTTCGGCGGGTACACGATCTACCGGGAGCCGCTGTCGCTGCGCAGCGTCGCCGCCATGCCGGACGGCATCAAGCGCGGCCTGCGGTCGGTGGCGAACGTGATGCCGGAGGGCGTGAAGGGCAAGAGCTTCATCGACCGCGGCACCGTACCGCTGGAGGAGCGCTACTACGGCAACGCGCGGATCTTCTCCGAGGCAGAGAAGAAGACCCTCATGCGGTACTACGACCCGCGCGTGCAGTACACGGACGTCACCGCCCCGCTGTACGCGGAGTGCGCGCACCTCGACGAGGTGACCCGCATGCAGTACATCGACCTGTACACGTGGCTGCGCGGCGACATCCTCGTCAAGGCGGACCGGATGTCGATGGCGCACTCGCTGGAGGTGCGTGTCCCGTTCCTCGACCCGGTGGTGTTCGAGCTGGCCGCGACGATCCCGACCGAGCTGAAGGTCACGCTGCGCGGCAACCACACGAAGTACGCGCTGCGGCAGGCGGTGCGCAACATCGTGCCGCCGCCGATCGTGAACCGGCGCAAGTGGGGCTTCCCCACGCCGACCCGCGTCTGGCTCAAGAACGACATGTACGAGTGGGCCGCGATGATCCTCGCGCAGTCCGCCGCCGGTGAGCTGATCGACCTGCCGTACGTGCGGAAGCTGCTGGACGCGCACCGCAAGGGCGAGGCCGACAACAGCCGCAAGGTCTGGACCGTACTGGTGTTCTGCGTCTGGCACGCCATCTTCGTCGAGCGGTCGATCGACCCGCGGCCGAAGCCGGCCGAGTCGGCGCTGCTGACGAAGCCGGTCGTGCACCGCGTCACGCGGTGACCCCGGACGACGCCCGCCGCGCGGCCGGGTACCTGACGGTGGACGAGCTGCTCGCCGCCCTGCCGGACGTCCTCGTCCTGGACCCGGCGGGCACGCTCGTGTCGCCCGGCGTGGTCGTCGCGCCCCGCGCCGTGCTGTACCCGGGGGTCGTGTTGGCCGCGACCGACGCGGCGGTCACCGTCGGCGCCGGGGAGTACTGGCCGGGTACGAGGATCGTGGCCCGGCGGGGTGCCCGCGTCACCGTCGGCGCCGGGTGCCTGTTCGAGGGCGGCGTGACGGTGCGCGCCGAGGGGCCCGGCCGCACGGTGCGGATCGGGGACGGGTGCCGGCTCACCAACGGGGTCGAGCTGCTGGCGGACGCGGACCTCGGCGACGGGGCGCAGATCCTCGGCCGGATCACCGCCGCCGACGTGGTCCTGGCCGCGGGCGGCTCGTACGCCGACCCCGACCCGGACGCGCGCGCCGCCGTACTGAAGGGTTTCGGCACGGCGCGCGGAGTGCGGCTCGGCGTCGGGGATGTGGTCGACGGCGCCGGTGACTTCGCGCGGGCCCGGGTGCGGCGCCAGGCGGAATACCACCCGAAACGGGACGACGAAGCCGACTCGTGATGTCCTAGCATCCTGCTGTCCGATCACCAGACGGCAGGGAGCGGCGATGACGGGCTGGTACCGCAGGGTCGGGGTCGTGGCGGCGGTGGGCGCGCTGACCGGCGGGGTCCTGGTGGGGGTGGTCGGTTCGGCGGCGCAGGCCACCCCGACGACGTACTACGTGGACGCGACCGGTGGCAGCGACGCCAACGCGGGCACGTCACCCGCGACGGCGTGGCGGTCGCTGGCGAAGGTGAGCGGGTACGCGTTCGCCGCCGGCGACACGGTGGCGTTCCGGAAGGGCGGTACCTGGACGGGCACGTTGACGCTGGCGGCGAACGGCACCAGCGCCGCCCCGATCACCGTCGGCTCGTACGGGGACGGCGCGCGGCCGGTCGTCACGGGCGGCAGTACGTGCGTGGCGGTCGAGGGCAACTGGTGGGTGGTCACCGAGCTGACCGCGTCGGACTGCGGCTGGGCCGGCTTCGAGATCGGCCGGTCGGGCGCGGCCGCCGGTACGCACGGCCAGCACGACGTGCTCGACTCGGTCCGCGCCGAGCACAACGTCGCCGGAGTGTCCATCATGGACACTGCCGGGCACGATGCCGTGCAGTGGAGCCAACTCGTCGACAACGACAAGATGAGCGTGAACACGCCGGGCGGCGACGACGACTCCGGCGCGTTCGGGGTGCTGCTCAACGGGGACGACAACCTGGTCACCCGCAACACGATCAGCGGCAGCTTCGCCGCCAGCGACGACTACACGTACGACGGGGCGGCGGTCGAGATCTACGACGGCGACCGCAACACCGTCACGTACAACACGACCGTGGACAACGAGACCTTCACCGAGCTGGGGCACCGGCCGGGCGGGACCGCCAGCGACAACATGTTCGGGTACAACACGGTCACGTCGACGAAGCCGCGCGGCTCGTTCCTCGTCACCCGCGGCGCCGACGACACCAACCTCGGCCCGGTACTCGGCACCCAGGCGTACGACAACTCGGTGTACCTGCCGCAGTCCGGGTACGATCCGGCGACCGGCCGCGGGCTCAGCGAGGGGTGGGTGTGCGACTCCGGTTGCGCGCCAAGCATTCTCAAGCTGCGCAACAACGTCTTCTCGGTCTGGTGGAAGCCCGGGTACGAGGACGGCGAGGGCGCCGACGAGGACAACGACGTCTACGACACCTCGTACCCGGAGACGCAGTGGCAGTTCGCGGGCGGCGCGCACGACGTGCGTACCGACGATCCGGGGTGGGTCAGCAAGACCACCCCGGATCTGCACCTGACCGCCGGCAGCCCTGCCATCGGGATCGGCGTCGAACCCGACCCGGAGTACGCCGACGCGTTGCGGTGGGACCTGGACGGCACCGAACTGTCCGGCACCCGCGACGCCGGCGCCTACCAGCACTCCTGACCGCGCCGCCCGTACCCGCCAGCCGGTGCGGGCGGCGACTCAGCCCTTCACCGCCCCGGTCAGTACGCCCTTCGTGAAGTGCCGTTGCAGGAACGGGTACACGAGCAGGATCGGCACGATCGACACGACCAGGATCGCCATCTGGATCGCCGCCTGCGGGGGCAACTGCTCGGTCCCCAGGTCGGCCGACCCGAGCTGCGTGTCGTTCACGACGTACGTGCGGAGCACCAGTTGCAGCGGCCATGCCGTGCTGTCGTTGAGGTACAGCATCGCGTTGAAGAACGCGTTCCAGTAGCCGACCGCGTAGAACAGGCCGATCACCGACAGCACCGCGCGGGACAGCGGCAGCACGATGCTGCCGAAGATGCGCAGCTCGCCGGCGCCGTCGATGCGCGCGCTCTCGATGATCTCGCCGGGCAGCCCGGCGAAGAACGACCGCAGCACGATCACGTTGAACCCGCTGACCATCGTCGGCACGATCAGCGCCCACACGCTGTCCAGCAGCCCGACCTGCTTGACCACCAGGTACAGCGGGATCATGCCGGGGGAGAACAGCATGCTGAACAGGACGACCAGCAGCAGCGGCCGGCGCGCCGAGAAGTGCGGCCGGGACAGCGCGTACGCGAGCAGCGCGGACACGGTGAGGCTGGCGAACGTGCCGACGACGGTGACGAACACGCTGATGCCCAGCGCCCGGGTGACGACGCCACCCGCGAACAGCGACCGGTACGCGTCCAGGTGTACCGAGTCGGGCAGCAGTACCAGGCCGCCCGCCTCGTTGATCTGCCGGTCGGGCGCGACGCTGGTGGAGACCACCCCGACGAACGGCAGTACCACCAGGGCACAGAACACCAGCAGTACCAGGCCCTTGAACGCGCGCATCGGCCACGAGGGCGCGTCCCTGCGACGGCTCACCGGCTGTACACCCCCTCCTCGCCGAAGATGTGCGCGACCTTGTTCGCGGCCAGCACCAGGGCGACCCCGACGAGGCCCTTCACCAGTCCGACCGCGGCGGCCACCCCCCACTGTCCGGCGACCACGCCGTTGTTGTAGACGTACGTGTCGAGCACCTCGCTGACGTCCCGGCCGACCGCCTGCTGCTGCAGGATGATCTGCTCGAACCCGACGGTCAGCGAGTCGCCGAGCCGCAGGATGAACAGCAGGATGATGACGCCGCGCAGGCCGGGCAGCGTCACGTGCCACAGCTGCCGCCAGCGCCCGGCCCCGTCCACGCTGGCCGCCTCGTACAGCTGGGAGTCGATGGTGGACAGGGCGGCCAGGAACAGGATCGTGGCCCAGCCGGTGTCCTTCCAGATCACCTGCGAGGTGAGCAGCACCCGGAACAGGTCGGAGTTGCCGATGATGTCGAGCGTGGCGAGGTTGTGCGCGCGCAGGACGTTGTTCAGCAGCCCGCTGCCGCCCAGCATCTGCTGGAACAGCGCCACCACGATCACCCACGACATGAAGTGCGGCAGGTACAGGATGCTCTGGGCGATGCGCTTGATCCGCTCCGAGAACAGCGAGTTCAGCAGCAGCGCCAGCAGGATCGGCGCCGGGAACACGAACACCGCCTGCAACAGCGTCAGGACCAGCGTGTTCGTCAGCGCCCGCAGGAACGCCGGGTCGCCGTTCACCAGGACCGCGAAGTTCGCCAGGCCGGACCAGGCGCTGTCCCTGATGCCCAGGAACGGTTGGAAGTCCTCGAACGCGATCACGTTCCCGAGCAGCGGCAGGTACTGGAAGCCCAGGATCAGCGCGATGCCCGGCACCGCGAACAGCAGCAGTACGCGGTCGCGGACGAGTCGGCGGAGCAGCCCGGCGCGCTGGCGCCCCGGGGTTCGGCGCGTCGGTGCCCGCAGCATCACCGCCTCGCCGCGTCGGCGTGGGCCTTCGCCAGCTCGGTGCGCATCTGCTCGCCGCCCTGCGACAGGAAGGACTTCACCGCGTCCTTCCACGACGACACCGGCCGCCGGCCCTGCACGATCTGGTTCTCCACGTCCAGCAGGACCGCGGACAGCTGCGCGTACTTGCGCGACATGGTCTCCGAGTACAGCCCGTACGAGTCGTCGAACAGCAGGCGCGGCGCGATCGTCTGCTGGATCGCGTGCTGGCGCTTCGCCACGTCGGGCTTGCCCGCCCAGTACAGGGCCATGTCCGCGTCGCAGACGTACTGCAGGCCGATGCCGGTCTCGACCACGCCCGTCTTGGTGGGCACCGGATCCGTACCCTCCAGCGTGTAGTGCCGCCCGGCCAACCCGTACTTGCGGAACAGGTACTCCTCGGTGCCGAACGGCGCGGCCATCCAGTTCGCCACCGCGAGCATCGTCTCCACGGAATGCTTGGCGGACTTGGCAAAGGCGGTGATGTTGTTGAGCGCCGCGCCCATCCACGGCTTGCCCTGGCCGCCCGAGTACCCGGGCACGTCGAGCATGTCCACGGCGAACGCGTCGCCCGCGGTGTTCGTCGCGTAGTACTGGTTCCAGGCGACGAAGCTGTCCAGGTCGAACACGGCGACCCCGCCGTTGAACCACTGCTTGCGGGCGCTCGCGTCCGCGGAGAACGCGTCCGGGTTGACGACACCGGCGGCGACCATCCTGCGCGTCGCCTCCAGCGCCTCCAGGTTCGCCTCCTGCTCGTACTTGCTGGTGAACTTCCCACCGTGCTGCGCCCAGTTGTTGGCGATGCCGAGCATCTGCCGCACGTAGTCGGTCGGCGGCTTCGTCCACGCCCAGCGGTGCCGCTTCGGGTCGTTCACCTCCTTGCACAGGTCCAGGAACTCCGCGAAGCTCGCCGGCGCCGGACGCTTGATTCCCTTGGCCGCCAACAGATCCACCCGGTACAGCGGCAGCGACGTGCGGGACATCCCGCGCGGCACCGGCACCCCGTAGATGCCGCCGTTGAACACGCACCCCTTCCAGTACTCGGTCGGGATGTTCGCCAGGAACGGGTACTTCGCCACCGCGTCGCCCGACAGGTACCTGGTCAGGTCGTGGCACTTGGCCTTGAGCAGCGCCGGCAGTTCGACGGTGGTGGGCGGGATGTTGACGAGGTCGGGCAGGTCGCCGCCGGCAACCTGGGTGGCGAACTTCTTCGGGTAGTCGTCGTTGGACGCCATGCTGATGGTCAGCGGCGAGCCGAGCCGCTCGTTCACGGCCTGCCAGAAGGGATTCCGGCCGGCGGCGGGCGGGATGGCGCCGGGAATGTTGGTGAGGAAGCTGATCGGCTTGCCGTCGCCGGGCTTCTCGCTGATCGCCCGCACCGGATGCGCCGGGTACCTGAGGAAGCCGGCCAGTACGCGGTCGGTGGCGGGCAGGTCCGGCGCGACCCCGGCGTACCGCTTGTACGTGGGGAGGGTGACCGCGAGGTTCGCGGCGGACGTGTCGGCGCCCGATGAGCCGCACGCGGTCAGCAGGGGAGCGCCGGTGACCGTGACGGCGGCGGCGGTCAGCCCGCCGCCGAGGAACGTTCTTCTGCTGATGCGCTGCATGGGGGGCATGGAGGGCATGGAGGGCTCTCTTCCGCGCAAGGAAGTTACCGGGAGGTGATCGGCGCGTTGCCGATTGAACGGTGCGGCCCCACCATGACATAGTACGTCCTATGTCTTCAAGACTCGGCCGGCCGGAAGTCGTGTTCGACCCTGCCGGAAGCGGCTACCACACGTTCCGCATCCCCGCGATCGTCGGTCACCGCGACGGGCTGTTCGCGTTCTGTGAGGGCCGGCGGTACGGGGCGGGCGACGCGGGCGAGATCGACGTCGTCCTCCGCCGGTCGTACGACGGGGGCCGGAGCTGGGATCCGCTGCGCGTGGTGTCCACCGCGCCCGGCCGTACCTGCGGCAACCCCACCCCGGTCGTCGACCCCGCCTCCGGTGACCTCGTGCTGCTCACCGTGCAGAACCCCGCCGACACCACCGAGCACGCCGTACTCCGGGGCGTCGACGCCCGGTCCGGCCGCCGGGTGTACGTGCAGCGCAGCGCCGACGGCGGCGACACGTGGAGCGCCACCGAGGACATCACCGCGCAGGTCAAACCCGCCGGCTGGGGCTGGTACGCGACCGGGCCGTGCCACGCGGTCGCGCTCGCGCACGGGCCGTACGCGGGGCGGATCGTGGTGCCCGCCAACCACTCCGCGCTGCCCACCGACGACGCCGACCCGGCCCGCCGCAACGGTGGACACTGCCTGCTGTCCGACGACGGCGGGCGTACCTGGCGGGTCGGTTTCGTCGACCGCAACGACGGGACCGCCGTCAACGCCAACGAATCCGCCGTCGCCGAACTCCCCGACGGCACCCTCCACCTCAACGCGCGCAACCATCGCGGCACCGGACCGGCCCGCGTACAGGCGTGGTCGACGGACGGCGGCGCGAGCCTCACCGCGCCGTACGCCGGGATCCCGGAGGTGACCGCGCCCGGCGTGCAGGGCAGCGTGCTGGCGCTGCCCGACGGCCGGCTGCTGCTCACCACACCGAGCCACCCCACCGTCCGCCGCGACCTCACCCTGTACGTCAGCGACGACGCCGGCCGCACCTGGCGCCCCGGACCGGTACTGCACGCCGACATGGCCGGCTACTCCGACCTCGTACCGTTGCCCGACGGCCGGGTCGGCGTCCTGTACGAGGGTGGCGAGACGGCGCCAGGCACCGTGCCGCCGGCGCCGGGCGAGGCACCGGCCACCCCGGGCGGGTCCTCGTTCGCCGCGCTGCGCTTCACCACGTTCGATCTGACGACCGTCTGACGTAGGGAGCATCGTTGTCCACCGACGCACCGAACCCCGCCACCGCCCCGATCGGCGGCGTGGTGCCGCCACTCGTCACCCCGCTCACCCCCGGGTACGACGTCGACACCGGGTCGCTCGCCCGGCTGGTCGCCCACCAGCTCGACGCCGGCGTCTCGGGCGTGTTCGTCCTCGGTACGTCGGGGGAGGGCACGTTCCTCACCGACGAGCAGCGCCGCACCGTACTGTCGGTGGTCGTGGCCGAGGTGGCCGGCGCGGTGCCGGTACTCGCCGGCGCGATCGACACCTCCACCGCCCGCTCCGCCGAGCACGTCACCGCCGCGGTGAAGGCCGGCGCGGACGGGATCGTCTGCACCGCACCGTTCTACGCCGCCACCCACCCCGCCGAGATCGACCGGCACTTCGAACGCCTCGCCTCGTACGCCGGGGGCCTGCCGCTCTACGCGTACGACATCCCGCCGCGCGTCGGTACGAAACTGCCCGACGACCTGCTGCTCGACCTCGGCCGCCGCGGCGTACTCGCCGGGGTGAAGGACTCCAGCGGGGAGGACACCAGCCTGCGCCGCCTCGTCCTCGCCCGGCGGGACGCCGGACTCCCCGGGTTCGCGGTGATGACCGGCTCGGAGACCACCGTGGACGCGGCGCTGGCGTTCGGCGTCGACGGCGCCGTCCCCGGGCTCGGCAACGTCGACCCCGCCGGGTACGTGCGGATCGCCGCCGCGGTCGCCGCCGGTGACCTCGCCGCCGCCCGCGCCGAACAGGACCGGCTGTTCCGCCTGTTCGACATCATCACCGTGCCGGACCGGAACCGGATGGGCGCCAGTTCCGCGGCGCTCGGTGCCTTCAAGGCCGCCCTGTACGTGCTCGGTGTCCTCGACTGCCCGCTCACCGCCTTCCCCTCGGTACCGCTCGACGAGGCCGAGATCGCCGGCGTCCGCGCCCTCGTCGTACGCGCCGGCCTGGAACCGGTCGCGTAGCCCGGCGCGCGGTCGCCGGTGAGTACCCGGCGACCGCGGTGCACTCCGACCGGACCGCGGGTACACGGGCAGTAGCATCTGGTTCGACCACGGGGAGGGAGAACGCTGTGAGCACCGCCGCGTCCGCCGGCCGTCCGCGGCTCGGGAGCCAGGAGGCGATCCGGGAACAGATGACCTCCCTGATCCTCGAACGCGGCCTGCGCGCCGGCGACCCGCTGCCCAACGAGCAGGAACTCATGGCGCAGCTCGGCGTCGGCCGGCATCCGTTGCGCGAGGCCATGAAGGCGCTCCAGGCCGTCGGCATCGTCGAGATCCGCCACGGCTTCGGCACGTACGTCGGGTCCGTCGGGTTGCAGTCGCTGGAGGACGGGCTGGCGTTCCGGATGCGCCAGTCGATGGGCGGCGACCTGCACGACGTACGCAACGTGCTGGAGGTCCGCGAGGTACTGGAGGTCGGGCTCGCCGCGAAGGTCGTCGCGCACTTCGGCCGGCACGGCACCGACGAACTCGCTGAGATCGTCGAGCAGATGCGCGCCCGCGCCGACGCCGGTGAGTACTTCCCGGACGAGGACTGGGCGTTCCACCGGGCCCTCTACGCGCCGCTCGGCAACGAACTGGTCGTCGACCTGGTGAGCGTGTTCTGGCGGGCGTTCGCGCAGGTCGACGGGCGGTTGCCGGGCGCGCGCTACACCCCGGCCGACGCGCTCGGCTGGCACCGCGACCTGCTGGCCGCGCTGATCGACGGCCGCCCCGACCGGTACGCCGCGGCCATGACCGAACACTTCGTCGGCATCCACGGCCGCCTCGACGCCTGACCCGCGCCCGGTCGGGTTCGGTCCCGGTCGGGCTCGCGCCTGAGGTTCCGTCCCGGTCGGGCTCGCGCGCCTGGTCTGGTTCGGTCCTGGCCGGGCTCGGCCCGGGTCGAGGTCGAGTTCGCGGCTGGCCGGGCTCGGCCCCCGGTCGAGATCCAGCCTTGTTGGGTTCGCGCCAGGTCGTCGATGCGCCGGTCGGGTCAGTCCCGGTCGACGAGGTGCTCGCGGCCGGCGGGCGGCTCGTACGGCTCGGGCCAGAAGTCGACGACGCGGCTGATCAGGCCCGCGTCGTCGAACTCGAAGAACGACACCGCCTGCTGCGTCCCGCCGTCGACGGTGCACTCGACCCGGCTCACCGCGCGGCCGCCGTCGACCAGCACGTCGAGCGGCACGATGTGCCAGTCACCCGGATACTCCCGGTTGAACCGGAGGTACGTCCCGCGCCCGGTGATGCGCTCGCCGGTCTGCGGCATCTCGTACCGCACGGTCTCGGCGAGCAGGGTGGCGAACGTGTCCCAGTCGCGCGCCTCGGCGCTCGCCCAGTACGCCCGGACGGTGTGGCGGTGATCGGTCATGCCCCGGACGCTACGGCCGGGGTACGACGGAATCAGACGGGATCAGGCGGCGGTGACGGCCGGGGTCGGCTCGACGTCGCTCGGCTGGTACCAGGAGCGCAGCTCGGCGGTGGGGACCAGGTGGCGGTGCAGCCGGCCGCAGGCGCAGCGCACGTACGCCACGACGCCCTCGCTGGTGGTGTGCCGGGATTCGAGGGTGCAGGTGCCCGGCTCGGGGCGGCGGCAGTACTGGCATTCGACGGTCATCGTGCGGTCCCTGGAGACGTTGGGGAGGTGTTCGTCCGCAACTCTGCGTCGGCGATCGTTGAAAATCAATTCACAAGATCTGAATTCATCGTGTAGGAGCTACTTCATGATCGACATGCGCCGTCTGCAGGTCATCCGGATGGTCGGCCAGCACGGCGGGGTGACCGCCGCAGCGCACGCCCTGCACCTCACCCCGTCGGCGGTGTCTCAGCAGGTCAAGCAGCTTTCCCGGGAGCTGGGGGTGCCACTGCTGGAGCCCGTCGGCCGGGGCGTACGGCTGACTCCGGCGGCCCACGCGCTGATCCGGAACGCCGACCTGCTGGCCGCCGCGTGGGAGCGCGCGGTGACGGAGATCGCACAGTACTCCGACGGAGAGTCCGGTGAGCTGCGTCTCTGCGGGTTCCCCACCGCGATCGTCAGCCTGCTCGCGCCGGCCGCCGCACTGCTGCGCGCGCGGTACCCGGAGATGACGGTGCGGGTGGTCGAGGCCGAGCTGGCCGAGGGGTACGACCTGGTCCTGGCCGGTGACGCGGACGTGGCCGTGGTGGTGCCGACGCCGGACGCGCCGGCCGGGCGGGAGGACCCGAAGTTCGACCTGGACCGGCTGCTGGACGAGATGCAGGACCTGCTCATTCCCGCCGACCATCCGCTCGCCGGCCGCGACACCGTCGAACTCGCCGAGGCCGCCGACGAGCAGTGGATCGTCGGCAGTCCCGGCCGGTCGCACCACCAGCAGCTCGTCCAGGTGGCGTGCGCTGAGGCCGGCTTCACGCCGGACATCGCGCACCTGGTCACCGACTGGTCGGCGGTCGCGGCGCTGGTCGGGCGCGGTCTCGGCGTCTCGCTGATCCCGCGGATGACGCACCTGCCCGCGCAGGACCCGGTCGCCCGGATCCCGCTGCGCGGCGCGCACGCACCCCGCCGCCGCATCCTCACCTGCGTACGCCGGGGCAGTCGCGCGCAGCCGCTCATCGGCCGCGCCCTCACCGCGTTGCGCGAGGTGGCCGCCGCCGCCGAACTGCACGGCCGGTCCGCCGACACCGTCCCCAACTGAGCCATCCCTTGGTACGCAAGGGAAAGCGGTCAGGCGTCGCGTCCGGACAGCTCCGCGTACCCGCGGTGGACGGCGGTGCGCCGGGTCGCCGCGTCGAACGGGCCGGCCCGGTCCGCGACCTCCGCGACCGGCGCCCCGTCGGCGTGGCCCTCCCGGATCCGCCACGCCAGCTCGGCCAGGTCGGCGTGCTGCGCGGCCACGAACTCGCGGTCCACCACCGCGCCGTGCCCCGGCACCACCGGCCCGGTCGCCCACGGCAGCAGCGTGGCCACCGCGTCCGGCCAGTCCACCGGGTACGCCTCGGCGAAGTTCGGCGGCGCGCCCTCCTCGATCAGGTCGCCGACGATCAGTACGCCCGCGTCCGGCACCCGTACGACCAGGTCGCCGGCGGTGTGCCCGCGCCCCGGATGGACCAGCTCGACCGTACGGCCGCCGACGTCGAGCGTGGCGTGCCCGCGTACCGCGTGGTCGGGGGCGCGCAGCCGGACCGACGGCAGCCCGGCGGCCAGCTCCGGATGGTCCGCGGAGTGCCGCTCCACGGCGCCCGCGACCAGCTCGTCCGGCTCGTCCCGGAGCAGCCGGCAGGTCTCGTCGTGCGCCCAGATCTCGCCGGTCAGCGTGGCGTTGCCGAAGCAGTGGTCGAAGTGGTGGTGGGTGTTGACGATCCCGTAGCGCGTGACGCCCAGGTCGGCGAGCGCGGCGGCCAGCGCTTCGGCCTGCGCCGCGGTGGACAACGTGTCCACGACCAGCGCGTACCCGGCGCCGCGGACGACGGTGACGTTGACGTCGAGCACCGGGTACCGCCAGACGTGGACGCCGGGCGCGATCTCGGTGAACGGGCCGGTCACGCCGGGTCCGGGGCGGTCTCCGCGCCGAACGCCCGGGCCACGAACCGGTGCCGGTCCAGTACGACCCGCTCGATCACGCCGCTGGCCACCTCGGTGTCGCCGTCCCGCAACGACACGTCGAAGCGCAACGTGCGACCGTCCACTCCGGACAGTCGGGCCACCGCGACGACGGTACGCCCGACCGGGGTGGGTGCGGTGTGCGCGAGCTCGACCCGGGTGCCGACCGTCGTCGTACCGGCCGGCAGGCGGGACGCGGTGGCGAGCACCGTGGCGGCCTCGGCGACGGCGAGCGCGCGCGGTGTCGCCAGCACCGGTACGTCCCCGGAACCGACGGTCTGCGCGGTGTCCGCGTCGGTGACGGTCAGCTCGACCCGGGCGGTGAGACCGACAGGCAGGTCCATACCGCACAGCGTACTGATCCGCGCCGCGCCCCGCCGCCATTGATCGCCCCGGGCACGCCGGTCGGTCGGTGCCGCATCGTGTACGGCCCGTACCGCCGACGACCTGCGACCACCGGCGCGTCGGACACCGCGCGGTCCGTACCCGTCCGGTACCTGTGGTGCGGTGTGCGCGTGGGCCGATCGGCCCGACTGCCCGGCTTCGCCGGAACCGCCGGAGCGGGTACCGGATAGAGTTGGCCGACCCGCCGAGTGAACGGCGCATGTCGGTAGCGTGGAGGATCGATGTCGGACGCAGCCCCGGCCCCCGAGCCCGACACCGCCGAACCGGTGGTGTCGTCCGACGGGACGTCCGGAGCGCGGCGCCGACGGGCGATCGGCGTGGCGGCCTTCGCCGTCGCGTTCACGGTGTGGACGGTGACCGTCGGCGTGCCGACCGACCCGATCCTCGCGCTGATCTGGCTGTGGCTGCTCACCATCGCGTGGAACAACGACAAGCGCTGGACCTACCACCTGCGCTTCCTGCGCGACTGGTTCCCGGTGCTGATCTTCCTCGTCATCTACAGCTACAGCAGAGGCTGGGCGTACACCAGCACCACCGTGCCGCACGTGTACGAGATGCTCGCGGTGGACCACGCGCTCTTCGGCGTGACGCCCACCGTGTGGCTGCAGCAGCACCTCTACAACCCGCACCACATCTACCCGTGGGACGTCGCCGTCAGCTTCGTCTACTTCTCGCACTTCGTCACCGCGTACGTGGTGGCCGCGGTGCTGTGGCTGCGCAACCGGTCCGCGTGGTCGGCGTTCATGCGGCGCTGGATGCTGCTCACCTTCGCCGGCCTCGCCACCTACATCCTGTACCCGGCCGCCCCGCCGTGGTGGGCCTCGAAGTACGGGCTGATCGAGCCGGTGGCCCGGATCTCCGCGCGCGGCTGGAACGCGCTCGGCCTGCACGGCGCCGGCAACATGCTCAACCACGCCCAGCTCGGC
Organism: Actinocatenispora rupis; assembly: GCF_016861975.1. Lineage (GTDB taxonomy): Bacteria > Actinomycetota > Actinomycetes > Mycobacteriales > Micromonosporaceae > Actinocatenispora > Actinocatenispora rupis. The sequence continues at coordinate 280,880 of NZ_BOMB01000021.1, forward strand.
GCGAACCCGGTCGCCGCCATGCCGTCCCTGCACTTCGCGTTCTCGTTCTGCGTGGCGCTGTTCTTCGCCACCCGCGTCCGCAGGCGCTGGATCCCCCTGCTCATGCTGTACCCCCTGGCGATGGCTTTCACCCTCAGCTACGCGGCCGAGCACCACGTCGCCGACATGATCGCCGGCGCCCTGTACACGGTCGCGGCGTTCGTCGCCGTCACCGTCGCCGAGCGCGCCTGGAGCCGCTACCGCGCCCACCGCCTCGCCCGGCAGATCGAGCAGCACACCCCCGACAACGCCCCCGTCGCCCCGAAGGTCGCCCGGTGACCCTCCCCGCCGCCGGCGCCGACGCCCCCGTCCAGTGCTCCGCCAAGGGCTGCCGCCAACCCGCCACCTGGACCCTCCACTGGTCCAACCCCCGCATCCACACCGGCACCCGCCGCAAGACCTGGCTGGCCTGCGACACCCACCGCGACACCCTCGCCGCCTTCCTCGAAGCCCGCGACTTCCTCCGCACCGTCACCCCCTTCCCCCCACCCCCAGAAAACCCCTGACCCCAACACCCGAGCGATACGAAGCACAACAAGGCACACACGCAACACCCTTTGCAGCCCACGACGGGCGACCCACAGCAAGCTGCAAACGCAGCACCGCTCCCGAGGTAGCGACGGGCGAAGCACAGCAAGGTGCAGCACAGCACCGTTCGCGAGGTAGCGACGGGCGAAGCACAACAAGGTGCAGGCGCAGCACCGTTCGCGAGGTTGCGACGGGCGAAGCACAGCACAAGAGCCCGCAAAACCGTTTTGCGCAGCGAAGGGCGGAGCACAGCACAGGGAAGCGCAGCACCGCGGGCCGGCGTAGAGCGAAGCACAGCTACGACAGGAGACCGCACCGCCGAGCGGGGGTGCCGGGGGGCGAAGCCCCGCCGGCGCGGGGTCTGGGGGCCGCGCCCCCAGGAAGTACGCGAAAATCCCCCGGTTCGCGAACTCCGCGAACACGGGGGACCAAGGATTTGAGCCGCCGGGCGACCACGGGGGAAGCCGCCCGGCGACATCGCAATGGTACACACGGGGGAGAGGCGGTTGTCTACCCGACAGGACGGGCCTGAGTAGCGAATTCCCGGTGTTTCTCCCGGTGGTACCGGGGGGTGCCGGCGCGGTGTCTCAGTGCGATGGGGTGGGTGGCGCGCGTACCCGCCCGGCGGTTTCCCGGCCTGGCGTGGGAGGCTTGAGGTGGCAAGCGTGCGTCACGCTTGGCAGGCTGCTTCTCCGGGCGCCGGGTGTTGTCGCGGTGGTGGGGCAGTTGCGCAGTCGGAACGTGCCGTGGAGGTCAGGTGGCCCAGCAGACGACGCCAGCCCAGGACGCGACCCTGCTCGAAAAGGCCCTGTTCGAGGTCAAGCGGGTGATCGTCGGCCAGGACCGGATGATCGAGCGGATGTTCGTCTCGCTGCTTGCGAGGGGGCACTGTCTGATCGAGGGTGTGCCGGGTGTCGCGAAGACGCTCGCGGTGGAGACGTTGGCCCGGGTGGTGGGCGGCTCGTTCGCCCGGATCCAGTTCACGCCGGATCTGGTGCCGGCGGATGTGGTCGGCACCCGGATCTACCGGCAGGGCAGCGAGAAGTTCGATGTCGAGCTGGGCCCGGTGTTCGTGAACTTCCTGCTCGCGGACGAGATCAACCGGGCGCCGGCGAAGGTGCAGTCGGCGCTGCTGGAGGTCATGGCGGAGCAGCATGTGTCGATCGGCGGTGAGACGCATCCGGTGCCGACTCCGTTCCTGGTGATGGCGACGCAGAACCCGATCGAGCAGGAGGGTGTCTACCCGCTGCCGGAGGCGCAGCGCGACCGGTTCCTGCTGAAGATCCAGGTGGGCTACCCGACGGATGTCGAGGAGCGCGAGATCGTCTACCGGGTGGGTGTGTCGACGCCGGAGCCGACGCCGGTGTTCTCGCCGGAGGATCTGATCGGTCTGCAGGCGAAGGCCGACGAGGTGTTCGTGCACAACGCCCTGGTGGACTACGCGGTGCGGCTGGTGCTGTCGACGCGTAACCCGGCGGAGTACGGGATGCCCGACGTGGCGGGTCTGGTGCAGTACGGGGCGAGTCCGCGTGCGTCGCTGGGCATCGTGCGGGCGGCGCGGGCGTTGGCGTTGCTGCGCGGCCGGGACTACGCGTTGCCGGCGGACGTGCAGGACATCGCGCCGGACATCCTTCGGCACCGGCTGGTCCTGTCGTACGACGCGTTGGCGGACGGGATTCCGCCGGAGCAGATCGTGGACCGGGTGTTGGCGACGGTGCCGCTGCCGACGGTGGCGCCGCGGCAGAACGCGGACGCGCCGCAGGGGCAGCCGGGGCAGCCACACCCGCAGCCGCAGGGCGGCCCGTGGCCGGGGCCGGGCCGGGTCTGAGGACGGCGAGGGCGTGCGGACAGAGGTGGGTGAGGGACGGTGAGTCGGGCCGGTCTGGCCGCGTTGGGGCGGTTGCGCCGTCACTCGGCCGCGCCGTCCAGCGGTCCGCCGCACCTCGACACGGGGCGTTCCGAGGTCACGCTGTCGAAGCTGCAGTTGCTGGTGACGCGGAAGCTGGACGGCCTGCTGCAGGGTGACTACCTGGGTCTGCTGCCGGGGCCGGGCACGGAGCCGGGCGAGTCCCGGGAGTACCGGCCGGGCGACGACGTGCGGCGGATGGACTGGCCGGTGACGGCGCGGACCACGGTGCCGCACGTACGGCAGACGATCGTGGACCGGGAGTTGGAGACCTGGCTGGCGGTGGACCTGTCGGCGAGTCTCGACTTCGGCACGGCGAACTGTCTGAAGAGCGATCTGGCGCTGGCGGCGGTCGCGGCCGTCTCGCACCTGACCGTACGGGGCGGCAACCGGATCGGCGCGATCGTGGGCACCGGCGCGGACATGCACCGGATCCAGGCCCGCCCGGGGCGTACGGCGGCGCAGGGGTTGCTGCGCGCGGTGGCGCGGACGGACCGCCGGGCCGGCGGGCGGACGGATCTGGCGGCGTTGATCGAGGCATTGAACCGGCCGCCGCGCCGCCGCGGGATGGCGGTGGTGATCTCGGACTTCCTGGCCCCGTCGGGGTGGGAGCGTCCGTTGCGGCGGCTGGCCGTACGGCACGACGTGCTGGCGGTGGAGGTGCTCGACCCGCGCGAGCTGGAGCTGCCGGACGTGGGCGTGCTGGAACTGGTCGACCCGGAGTCCGGCGCGGTGCACGAGGTGCAGACCACGCCGGCGGTCCGCGCGCGGTACGCGCAGGCCGCCGCGGAACAGCGCGCCGCGATCTCGGCGGCGCTGCGGCACGCGGGTGTGGGTCACCTGCGGCTGCGTACCGACTCGGACTGGCTACTGGACATCGTCCGGTTCGTGGCCGCGCAGCGGCACGCCCGGACCAGGGGGACCACTCGATGACGCACCCGTTCCACGTCGTACTTTCCTGTGGGGGCGCCGCATGATCCGCTTCCTGTCGCCGTGGTGGCTGCTGGCCGTGCTGCCGGTGCTGGCGCTCGCCGGGGTGTACGTGTGGGTTCAGCTGCACCGCCGGTCGTACGCGATGCGGTTCTCGAACCTGGAGCTGCTGCGCACGTTGACGCCGCGCGGGATCGGTTGGCGCCGGCACGCGTCGGCGGGCGCGCTGGTGCTGAGCCTGCTGATCCTGGCGACGGGCATGGCCCGGCCGTCGGTGGACGTGCGGCAGCCGATGGAGCGGGCGACGGTGATCCTGGCGATCGACGTGTCGCTGTCGATGCAGGCGACGGACGTGCAGCCGAACCGGTTGCGGGCGGCGCAGGCCGCGGCGAAGGAGTTCGTCAAGGAGCTGCCGGACAACTTCAACATCGGCGTGGTGTCGTTCGCGAAGTCGGCGAACGTGGTCGCCTCCCCGACCAAGGACCGCGACCAGGTGTACTCGGCGATCAACGGCCTCCAGCTGGCGGAGTCGACGGCGACGGGCGAGGCGGTCTTCACGTCGCTGCAGGCGATCGCGAGCGTACCGGCGGACGGTGCGCAGGGGGCGCCGCCGGCCCGGATCGTGCTGCTGTCCGACGGCTACCGCACGTACGGGCGGACGATCGAGGACGCGGGGAAGGCGTCCGCGGCGGCGAACGTACCGGTGTCGACGATCGCGTTCGGCACGGACAGCGGGCGGGTGACGATCGGCGGCCAGACCACCCCCGTGCCGGTGGACAAGGTGTCGCTGCACAAGCTCGCCGAGATGACCAAGGGCCACTACTACGAGGCGGCCAGCGCCGGCGAGCTGAGACAGGTGTACACCGACATGGGCTCGTCGATCGGGCACCGTACGGTGGCGCAGGAGATCGGGCAGTGGTTCATCGGGTTCGGCCTGGTGTTCGCGTTCGCGGCGGCGGTGATGAGCCTGCTCTGGTCCTCCCGGATGCCGTGACGGCACCGGCGGTAGTCTCGGTGCGCACGTTCGACGGAGGGAGCACAGGTGCCTCGTACGGTTCTGGTGACCGGCGGCAACCGCGGGATCGGCCTGGCGATCGCGAAGCGGTTCGCGAAGCAGGGCGACCGGGTCGCGGTGACGCACCGCGGCAGTGAGGTCGACCCCGAGCTGTACGGGGTGCGTTGCGACATCACCGACCCGGAGCAGGTCGACGCCGCGTTCACGCAGATCGAGCAGGATCTCGGCCCGGTCGAGGTACTCGTGGCGAACGCCGGGATCACCGCGGACACGTTGCTGCTGCGGATGAGCGAGGACCAGTTCTCGTCGGTGGTGGACACCAACCTGGCCGGCGCGTGGCGCTGCGCGAAGCGGGCGGCGACGAAGATGCTGCGCGCCCGCTGGGGCCGGATGATCTTCATCTCGTCGGTGGCCGGCCTGTCCGGCAACCCCGGCCAGACGAACTACGCGGCCAGCAAGGCCGGCCTGGTCGGCCTGGCCCGGTCGATCACCCGCGAGCTGGGCACCCGCAACATCACCGCGAACGTGGTGGCCCCCGGCATGATCGAGACCGACATGACCGCCGAGCTGCCCGAGGCGCGGCGCAAGCAGATCCTCGGCGAGATCCCGGCCGGCCGCTTCGCGAGTACGGACGAGGTCGCGGCGGCGGTCACCTGGCTCGCCTCCGACGATTCGGCGTACGTGACCGGTGCGGTGATCCCGGTCGACGGCGGCCTCGGCATGGGCCACTGAGCCCGGCCATCGGACACGAGTGGGAGACGAGCACAACGTGAGTGGACTTCTCGCCGGCAAGCGGCTGCTGATCGCCGGGATCCTGACCGACCAGTCGATCGCGTTCTCCGCGGCGAAGATCGCCCAGGAGGAGGGCGCCGAGCTGGTGCTCACCGGGTACGGGCGGCTGTCGTTGGTGGAGCGCATCGCGAAGCGGCTGCCGAAGCCGGTCGGCGACATCATCGAGCTGGACGTGACGAACCCGGAGCACCTGGACGGGCTGGCGGACCGGGTCCGCGAGCAGGTCGACGGGCTCGACGGGGTGGTGCACTCGATCGCGTTCGGGCCGCAGTCGGTGATGGGCGGCGAGTTCCTGAACGCGAAGTGGGACGACGTCTCGACGGCGCTGCAGATCTCGACCTTCTCGTACCAGGCGCTCGCGATGGCGTGCCTGCCGTTGATGCGGCCGGGCGGGTCGATCGTGGGCCTGACGTTCGACGCGACCACCGCCTGGCCGGTGTACGACTGGATGGGCGTGGCGAAGGCGGGCCTGGAGTCGGCGAGCCGCTACCTGGCGATGCATCTGGGCAAGCAGGGCATCCGGTCGAACCTGGTGTCCGCGGGCCCACTCCGGACGATGGCGGCGAAGTCGATCCCGGGCTTCGTGGAGTTCGAGGACGCGTGGCAGGCGCGGGCGCCGCTCGGCTGGTCGCTGACCGACCTGGAGCCGGCCGGTCGCGCGATCTGCGCGCTGCTGTCGGACTGGTTCCCGGCGACGACGGGTGAGGTCGTCCACGTCGACGGCGGGTACCACGCGGTGGGCGCCTGACACCCCCATCTACGGGTGGTAGAAGATAGGACCGTGTACGACGCGTTCCTGTTGCTGTCCTTCGGCGGCCCCGAGGGCCCCGACGACGTCATGCCGTTCCTCCGTAACGTGACCCGCGGTCGCGGCGTACCGGAGGAACGGCTGGCGGAGGTGGCCGAGCACTACCGGCACTTCGGCGGCGTCTCGCCGATCAACCAGCAGTGCCGCGACCTGCTCGCCGCGCTCCGCACCGAGTTCGCCGACCACGGCCTCGACCTGCCGCTCTACTGGGGCAACCGGAACTGGGATCCGTACCTGGCGGACACCCTGGCGACGATGCGCGACGACGGCGTACGGCGCGCGATCGCGTTCGTCACCAGCCCGTTCGGCTCGTACTCGTCGTGCCGGCAGTACCTGGAGGACATCGTCGCGGCGCGGGCGACGGTCGGCGCCGGCGCCCCGGTGATCGACAAGCTGCGCCACTTCCACGACCATCCCGGGTACGTCGAGCCGCACGTGGACGCGGTCCGCGCGGCGCTCGGTACGTTGCCGGCGGCGCCGGACAGCACGCGGCTGGTGTTCACCGCGCACTCCGTACCGATGTCGATGGCGCGGACGGCGGGGCCGGCCGGCAACCGGTACACCGACCAGCTCGCCGAGGTGGCGCGGCTGGTGGCGGACGGGTCCGGCGCCGGCCTGCCGTACGACCTGGTGTGGCAGTCGCGGTCCGGCCCGCCGCAGGTGCCGTGGCTGGAGCCGGACGTCAACGACCACCTGGCCCGGCTCGCCGCGGACGGCGTGACGGGCGTGGTGGTGAGCCCGATCGGGTTCGTGTCCGACCACCTGGAGGTGGTCTGGGATCTCGACAACGAGGCCGCGGACACCGCGAAGCGGCTCGGGCTGGACTACGCGCGCGCCGCGACCCCCGGTACCGACCCGCGGTTCGTCGCGATGGTCCGGGAACTGGTGACCGAGCGGCTCGACCCGGCCGTACCGCGGCGGAAGCTGGGCGGCATCCCGGTGTGGGACGCCTGCGCGGACGGTTGCTGCGCGCTGCCCCCGCGCCCCGCGCACTGATCTCGCGGGTCAGGCGAGGGCGCCGGCCCGTTCCTCGGTACGGGTGCGCTCGTCGTACATGTGCCAGAGGGTGTCGGCGAGGTCGGCCGGGTCGAGCGTGCCGTCGAGGCCGGGCGGCAGCGGTTCGGCGGACGCGGCCCGGTTGGTGCTGATCGTACGTTCGGGGTCGCTGCCCCGGACGAGCGCGCCGACGGTCAGCACCCCCGCGTACACGCCGCGGTCGGCGACGGTGTCGTGCAGCGTGTGGACGTAGTTGCGCGGTCCGGCCATGGCGATCCCGACGTTGGCGAGGACCGGCAGCGGTGTGGTCGCGGACGCGCCGAGGCTGACGAGTACGGCGCCGTCGCCGCGGTCCAGCATCGCCGGCAGGAACCGCCGGACGAGCGCGACCGGGTTGTACACCAGCGCGTCGAGCTGGGCGCGCAGGTTGTCGTCGGCGACGTCGAGCGGGGTGGCGATCCGGTCGGCGACGGGCTGGCCGTTGAGGTACAGCACGTCGAGCGGGCCGTGGGTGCGGTCGATCGCGCCGGCCACCGCGTCCACCGCCCCCGGCCGGGTCAGATCGGCCGGGTACGCCGTGGCGGTGATCCCGGCACCGGCCAGTTCGGTGACGAACCGGTCGAGCCGGTCGCCGTTGCGGGCGACGAGCGCCACCCGGAACCCCTCCCGCCCGAACCGGTACGCCGTGGCCAGGCCGAGCCCGGGTCCGGTGCCGACGATCGCCATGGTCCTGTCCATCCGCGCCTCCTCAAGTTGAGTACTCCCTCAAGTTCTGTGCCGGACCGTAGCACCAACATGAGGATGTCCTCAAGTTCGGCTAGGATCGCCGGCATGAGCGAGACCCGGCCGCTGCGCGCCGACGCCCGCCGCAACCGCGAGCGCCTGATCGAGGCCGCCCGCACCGTGTACGCCGAGCGCGGACTCGACGCGCCGCTCGACGAGATCGCCCGGTGCGCCGGCGTCAGCATCGGCACGCTGTACAACCGGTTCCCGAGCCGGGACGCGCTGATCGACGCGGCCTTCGCGGACCGGGTCGCGGCGACCGCCCGGTTCGCCGAGCACGCGCTCGCCGACGACGACCCCTGGTCCGGCCTCGCGTACTTCCTGGAACGGATCTGCGAGTTGCAGGCGACCGACCGTGGATACCGGGATCTCGCCGCGCGCAGCGTGCCGCGGTCGGCGGAGACGGCGGCGGCGCTGCGCGACGGGTACCGGCAGATGGAACGGATCGTCGAACGGGCGCAGCACGCCGGGGCGCTGCGGTCCGACGTGACGCTGGCCGACCTGGCGTTCGTGTTCTGGGGGCATGCCGGCACGGTCGCCGCCACCGCCGACATCGCGCCCGACGCCTGGCGCCGGCACCTCGGCCTGCTGCTCGACGGGCTGCGCAGCGAGGGCGCGCACCCGCTGCCCGTACCGCCGCTGGACCCGGCGCAGGTGGAGCGGGCGATGGGCCCCGGCGGCTGCTGAGCCAGGGACGCCACGCGCGAGCGGCGACGCGTGGTTGCCTTGTGGGGAGCCGTTCTCGTCGTACCCGGGGGCTACGGTGCCGGGGTTACGGTGCGGGGAGAGGGGGCGGCGATGGACGTCACGGCCGAGGACCGGTTCGAGGACGTGGTCGACGAGTTCGCCGGGCTGCCGGGGGTGACCCCGCCGGGCGCGTCGCGCGGGTTCGGCCGCACCGCGCTGCGGGTCGACGGGAAGATCTTCGCGATGCTGGTGCGCGGCCGGTTCGTGGTGAAGCTGCCGAGGGTACGGGTCGACCAGCTGGTCGAGTCCGGTGCCGGGGTGCGGTTCGACGCGAACAAGGGCACGCCGATGAAGGAGTGGCTCAGCCTCGACCCGGCGAGCGCGCTGCCGTGGGTACCGCTCGCCCACGAGGCGCTGGCGTACGTGCGGGCCGGCTGACCGGCGGCGGGATCACCGGCCGAGCGGCGGGGTCACTGGCCGAGCGGCGCATTGCATGCGGCGACGAGCGCGCGGCGGCAGGCGGTGGCGAGCGGGCGCAGCGCGGCCGACCGCTGGTTCGCCTCGTACGCGTTGACCGCGCCACCCGGTTCGTCGTGCTCGGCGAGCGCGAGTACCCGGTCGAGGACACCGGCGCGCGCGTACAGCCGGCGGCTGCGCGGGTCGTACCCGGTGGGCAGGTCGGCGGTGCCGCCGCCGCGACGCAGCGCGGTCAGCGCGGGGGCCAGTTCGGGCCGCCAGCGCGCCACGTCGAGCCGGGCGAGCGCGTCGGTCGACTCGGCGAGCGCGGTGGCCAGCTCCGCCTCCGCCTCCGACGGCGTGACCAGCTCGACGGGCACCGGGCCGGCCGGCACCGGGTACGCCCGCCAGGTGATCGCGAGCCACGTGTCACCCGACCCCGACGTGTACTCCCGCGGCTCGGGCACCAGGCCGACCTCACCGGCGACGATGCCCTCCCCGGCGACGAGCGCGGCGCCGGTGAACGGGCCGGGGCCGGGGAGTCCGCGCGGGTCGCCGGGCGCGGGCAGTACGAGCCGGATCTGCTCGGGGCGCAGTGCCGCGAACCGGGCCAGGGCCTCCCGCAGCGACTCCTCCTGCCAGCTTCCGGGCATGTCGAGTACGACGTGGTCGGTGCCGTCGGTGAGGGTCTCGGCCGCGTCGTCGAACGGCACGAGCCCGGCCCGCCAGGCCCGGATCCACGGGGTCAGGCGGACGCACGGCCGGACGGCGGTTGCGACGGACTGGACCGGGTCTGCGGACATACCACGAGGGTAAAGGCCGGTGCGGCCGATCGCCGCCCGGCTGTACGGTGGCGCGATGGTGTCGATGGATCGGTTGCTGGCGTTCGCCGCGGTGGCTGCGGTGATCATCGTGGTGCCCGGGCCGAGCGTGCTGTTCGTCCTCGGCCGCGCCCTGTCGTACGGGCGGCGGGTGGCCGTGCTCGGCGCGCTGGGCAACGGAATCGGTGCGCTCGTACTGGTCGTGGCGGTGTCGCTGGGACTGGGGCCGGTGCTGTCGGCCAGCGCGCTGCTGTTCACGACGGTCAAGCTGGCCGGCGCCGCGTACCTGGTCTTCCTCGGCGTCCGTGCGTTCCGCGCGCGCCGGTCGCTGGCCGCGGCGATGCAGGCCGCCGACGCCCCGGCGCCGCCCGGCCGGCACAGCGTGCTCAGCGGGTTCCTGGTGGGTGTGACGAACCCCAAGACGGCGATCTTCTTCGCGGCCGTACTGCCGCAGTTCGCGGACCGGTCGGCGGGTTCGATGACGCCGCAGCTGATCGTACTGGGCCTGGTGTTCGTGGCGATCGCGCTGGTGAGCGACAGTATGCAGGCGCTCGCGGCGGGCACGTTCCGGGCGTGGTTCGGCCGCTCCGAGCGGCGGATGGAGCTGGTCGGCGGGGCCGGCGGCATCGCCATGATCGGCCTCGGCGTCAGCGTCGCGCTCACCGGCCGCAAGGACTGACCCGGCGCGCCGCCGTACGAGGGCGCCGGGGTGCGGCTACGGTCGCAGCGTGCGGAGCCCGTTTCGACGCCGGGACGACCGGCAGAGCGTGGACTACGGCCGGGACGTCCTGGCCGGCGACTGGCGCAGGCGTAAGACGGTGCCGGTCGTCGACGCGGAACCCGACCTGGTGGTGGAGGACGCCGACGGCGGCTTCTGCGGCGCCGTCGTCGGCTTCGAGGCCGACGCCGTCGTCCTTGCCGACCGGCACGGCCAGACCCGACTGTTTCCCTTGGTACCAGGGGGATTCCTGCTCGACGGCCAGGTGGTGACGCTGCGCCGGCCGCAGCGCGCGCCCGCGCCACCGGTCCGCCGGCGTACGGCGTCGGGCTCGGTGGCGGTGGCGGACTCGCCGGCCAAGGTGGCGCGGGCGAGCCGGATCTGGGTCGAGGGCATCCACGACGCGGCGCTGGTGGAGAAGATCTGGGGCGACGACCTGCGCGTCGAGGGTGTCGTGGTGGAGCCGCTGTCCGGGGTGGACGACCTGGTCGCGGCGGTCGACGCGTTCGGGCCGGGGGAGGGTCGCCGGCTCGGTGTGCTCGTCGACCACCTCGTCGCGGGCAGCAAGGAGAGCCGCATCGTCGAGCGCGTCACCTCGCCGTACGTGCTGGTCACGGGCCATCCGTACGTGGACGTCTGGCAGGCGGTGAAGCCGGCCGCGGTCGGCATCCGCGCGTGGCCGGACGTACCGAAGGGGCAGCCGTGGAAGGAGGGTGTGTGCGCGGCGCTCGGGGTCAGCGACCCGGCCGCGCTGTGGCGCCGCATCCTGCGCTCGGTGCACGACTACCGGGACGTGGAGGCGCCGCTGCTCGGCGCGGTGGAGCGCCTGATCGACTTCGTGACCGACCCGGGGGAGTAGCCGCCAGGGTCAGGCCAGCCGGGTCGCCCCGATGTACCCGAAGGTGAAGTACGCGGGGACGACCTGCACCGGGATGCCGAAGTCGGCGGCCTGCACGATCTGCCCGTGCCCGATGTACATGGTCACGTGGTGGATCCCGGACACCCGCCCGTTGTACGAGTAGAACAGCAGGTCACCGGGCTGGAGCTGGTCGGTCGACGGATGCCACCCCTGCAGGTACTGGTACTCCGCGGAGTGCGGCAGCTCGATCCCGATCTGCTGGTACGCGTAGAGCGCGAGGCCGGAACAGTCGAAGCCGACGGACGGGTCGGCCGCGTCCCACACGTACGGCTTGCCGAGCTGGGCGAGCGCCGCGCGGACCGCGACCATCGCCCCGCCACCGGAACCGCCCCGTACGTCGGCGGTGGCGGTGGCCGCGTTGCTCCGTTCGCTGGCGGCCGCGGCGGCACGGCGCCGTTCCGCCGCCGCCGCGGCCCGGCGTACCGAGGCGTTGTGGGCTTCGATCGAGTCGAGCTGGCGCTGCACCGACGCCCGGCGTGCCTTGAGATCGGCCACGGTGCGGGAGCGCTGCGAGACCGCCCGCTGCGCCGCCGTCTTCGCCGCGCCCGCCTTCCGCCGCGCCGCCTCCGCCACCCGGTACGCCGAGCGCGCGGTGCCCTCGGCGAGCACCGCCCGCCCCTTCGCCTGCCGGTACGTGCCGAGCGTGCGCGCCTGGTGGTTCCCGACGTACTGCAGGTAGCCGAGGTTGTCGAGTACGTCGGAGGGGCGGCCGCCGACGACCAGCGCCATCGCGCCGACGGTGCCGCCCATCTCGTAGTTCTGCCGGGCCATGGACCCGACCTCGGCCTGCTGCCGGTCCACCCGCCGCGCCGCGTCCCGGGTACGCGCCCGCGCCTTCCGGAGCGCGCGCTGCGCCCGCCCGGCGTCGACCTTGGCCCGCTCGTACTTCTCGATCGCGACGGACGCGTCGACGGACGCCTGCCGCAGGTCGGCGTCGGCCTGGGTGAGCCGGGCGCTGAGCCGGCCGACCTCGGCGGCGACGTCGTCCGTGGACCGGATGCCGTTCGGGGCGGCCGACGCGGGCCGGGCCACGGCGACCAGTCCGGCCACGAGCGCGACCACGAGGGCCCACCGGTGCCAGGAGCGGGACGAAGCCGAGCGAACGGTCGACACGGCGGACACCTCCCACGAGAGCACGTGGCACCAGTCAAGGTGGATCCCGCCCGGCCCGCTCCCAAGATCGCGGAATTAGCTCGATCGGGTGTCGAGCTTTCGTCGGACAGTACCGACAAGATCACTCTTGGTACGAGGATTGCGGGCGGCTCGTCCCGTTCTGCGGGGACAACGGTCGCTCCCGAGAGCGATCCGGCTCAGCCCTCGGTCGCGGGGTCTCGGGTGAACACGAACGTGGCGATGTCCAGCGCCCGCGGCGTCCCGTCCGGGGCGCGCAGGACGCGGAGCACCTCGCCGTCGTTCATGCCCGAACGGCAGCGCCACCGGTCCGTACCGTCCGGGGTGCAGCGCCACGGCGTCGCGCCCGGCGTCGTCAGCGCCCGGACGACCAGCTCGCCGTCCGCCCAACCCACCTCGTACTCCCGGCCCATCCACCACCAGCGGCCGGTCAGCGGCGCGACGTCCGCGGGCGGTTCGGTGCCGGGCCGCCACGGCGCCGGCGGTACCGGCTCGGCGTCGAGCACCGCGGTCAGCAGGTCCATGCCCAGCCCCGCGATCCCCGACCCCAGCATCGTGTACGCGTTCGCGTACGCGACGACGGCGGTGCGGCTCGGCCGGTGCACCGCCAGGACGGCGAGGTAGCCGGGCATCGAGCCGGTGTGCCCGACGTACACCCGGTCGCCGCGGCGCCACAGCTCGACGCCGAGCCCGTGCCCGGCGGTCCACGACTCCAGGTCGCTGATCGTCACCGGCGCGCACATCTCGGTCATCGTCGCCGGGTCGAGTACCGGCCGGCCGTCCGGGCCGTTGCCCGCCGACGCCGGATCCGCCAGGAACGCCGCCCACCGGCCCAGATCGGACACCGTGCTCCAGAGCTGCCCGGCCGGTGCCATCGCGCCCGCGTCGTGCCGCGGCTCCTCGCGCAACGTCCCGTCGAACGGGTGCACCACGTACCCGCGGGCGAAGGGCTCCGCCGCCTGGTACGTCGTGCGCGCCATGCCCAGCGGCCCGAGCAGCCCCTCGCGTACCTGGGTCCACCAGTCGGTGCCGGTGACGGCCGCCAACAGCGCCCCGAGCAGCCCGTACGCCAGGTTCGAGTAGTGGTAGCCCCGGTACGGCGGGCGGCTGAGCTTGTCCGCGGTCAGCCCGTCGAGCAGCGCCGCGACGTCGCCGCCGGCGGACCGCTCCCACCACTCGCCCTCCGGTTCGCGCTGCAGCCCGGACACGTGCCCGAGCAGCTGGCGCACCGTGACGCCACCGACGGGAGTACCGGGGAGGTGGCGGTAGAGCAGGTCGTCGAGGTTGAGCGCGCCGGCGTCGCGCAGCCGCAGTGCAAGCGTCGCGGTGAGCGTCTTGGAGATCGACCCGATCCGGTACTGGGTGTCCGGTCCGGGCGCCGGTGTCGTGCCGGCGGCGGCGAGGTGCGCCAGCCGCCCGTTCCGTACCACGCCCGCGACCAGGGACGGGACACGTCCGGCCGCCTGCGCCTCGGCGACCATCGTGTCGATCCGCGCGGTCGTCTCGGCGCGCAGGGCGGTGGGTTCGCTGGGCACGGTGTCTCCTGTCGGCTCGACGGCGGCCGGACCGTACCACGTCGTCCCGGCGGTTCCCGGTCACGTCGCGGGTGCGGCGAGGTGTCATCGGGTGCCCGGGCATGTCACGATCGACGTGTGGCGGCGATCATATGGTTGGTCCTCGGCGTCGTCCTGGCGGTCGCCGAGGCGTTCTCGCTGAGCTTCGTGGCGATCATGGTGGCCGCGGGCGCGTTCGCGGCCGCGGGTGCGGCCGCGCTGGGTGCTCCCGTGCTGGTGCAGGGCGTCGTGTTCGCCGGGGTCACGGCGGCGGCGCTGTTCGCGGTGCGTCCGGTGATCCGGAAGTACCAGCGGGCGACGGGGCAGCCGGACGCCGAGCCGATGGGCATCGCGGCGTTGGAGGGCGCGGACGCGCTGGTGATCGAGTCGGTCGACGCGCACAACGGTCTGGTCCGGGTCTCGGGCGAGGAGTGGACCGCCCGTGCCTTCGACGCGACTCAGACGTTCGAACCTGGTGAGCGGGTCCAGATAATCAAGATCAAGGGCGCCACCGCCCTCGTATGGAGGATGCCGTAATGGAAGCGGTGCTCGGGGTACTCGTCGCGATCATCGTCCTGATCGTGCTGATAGTGCTGATCCGGTCCGTCCGGATCGTGCCGCAGCAGCAGGCGTACATCGTGGAGCGGCTCGGAAAGTACCTGAAGACGCTGCAGCCGGGGCTGAACATCCTCGCGCCCTTCATCGACCGGGTGCGTACCAAGGTGGACCTGCGCGAGCAGGTGGTCAGCTTCCCGCCCCAGCCGGTGATCACCTCCGACAACCTGGTCGTCTCGATCGACACGGTGCTCTACTTCCAGATCACCAACCCGGCCGCGGCGACGTACGAGATCGCGAACTTCCTGCAGGGCATCGAGCAGCTCACGGTCACCACGCTGCGGAACGTGATCGGTTCGATGGACCTGGAGAAGACGCTGACCAGCCGCGACGACATCAACCGCCAGCTGCGCGGGGTGCTCGACGAGGCGACCGGCAAGTGGGGCATCCGGGTCAACCGGGTGGAGATCAAGGCGATCGAGCCGCCGCCGTCGATCCGCGACTCGATGGAGAAGCAGATGCGGGCGGAGCGGGACCGGCGTGCCGCGATCCTCACCGCCGAGGGCCACAAGCAGTCGCAGATCCTGACCGCCGAGGGTGAGAAGCAGTCCGCGATCCTGCGGGCCCAGGGTGACCGGGAGTCCCGCGTACTCCAGGCCGAGGGCCAGGCGAAGGCCATCCGTCAGGTGGCCGACGCGATCCACCGGGCCAACCCGGACCAGAAGCTGCTGGCGTACCAGTACCTGCAGACGTTGCCGCAGATCGCGGCGGGCCAGTCGAACAAGGTCTGGATCGTGCCGGCCGAGCTGACCCGTGCCCTGGAGGGCCTGGGCGGCGCGTTCGGCAAGATCATGGGCGGCAACACCGGCGACGGCGAGGAGTACGTGCCGGACGAGGAGGTCGCGCAGTTCGCGCCGGCAGCCGAGGCGGAGGCGGAGAAGGCCGCGCAGGCCGCCGCGGACGCCGCGTCGGAGGCGTCGGCCGAGGTGAGCGGGCCGAACCAGGGCGTACCGCGGACCAACGAGCTGCCTGCCGGTGGCGTACCGGCGGACTCGGTGCTCGGTGTCCAGTCGGCGCCCGAGCCGGCCCCGGTCGAGGCGCCGGTGACGGGGCAGACGCCGCCGCCCGCCGGCGGGGTGTACCGGTCGCAGCAGCCGCCGAACGGCCAGCAGTAGCAACGGATCCCCGCGGGGAGCGCGCCACCGGGTGGTGCGCTCCCCGCGGCGTGTCCACCACGCCGCGCGCGGCGCGTCCGTACGGTGCGGTTGAATCGTCGGGTGTCGCATGTTCACCAGGCGCCGGGCGCCGTCCCGATCGACGACCCCGCCGACCCGCGGCTGGCCGACTACCGCGAACTGACGGACGTCGCGCTGCGCGTCCGGTACGAGCCGCCGCACGGGTTGTTCATCGCGGAGGGCGAGCTGGTGCTGCGTCGTGCGCTGCGCGCCGGGTACCGTCCCCGGTCGATCCTGGTCGAGACCAAGCGGTACGAGCAGGTCGCGGACCTCGCCGCGGACGCCCCGGTGTACACGGCGGGTCCGGACGTGCTGACCGCGGTGACGGGCTTCCACGTACACCGGGGGATCCTGGCGTCGTTCCACCGGCGTCCGCTGCCGTCCGCGGCGGAGGTGCTGGCCGCGGCGCGCCGGGTACTGATCCTGGAGGACGTCAACAACCACACGAACGTCGGCGCCGTGTTCCGCGGCGCGGCGGGCCTCGGCATGGACGCGGTACTGCTGTCGCCGTCCTGCGCGGATCCGCTCTACCGGCGCAGCGTGCGCGTCAGCATGGGTGAGGTCTTCGCCGTCCCGTACGCGCGGCTCGACCCGTGGCCGGACGCGCTGGATCTGGTTCGTACCAAGGGATTCACGGTGCTGGCGTTGACGCCCGCGCCGGACGCGGTGCCCATCCAGGAGCTGACCGACGGGCAGCGGCGTCGCCCGGCGCTGCTGTTCGGCGCGGAGGGGCCCGGCCTCTCCGGTACGGCGCAGCGCCGCAGCGACGTCCGGGTACGGATCCCGATGCGCGGCGGTGTGGACTCGCTCAACGTGGCGGCGTCGGCGGCGGTGGCGTGCTGGGAGCTGTGTCGTACCGACTGACGATGCTTCGGTGCAGTACCAACGGATCCGGCGTGTCGGGCAGCGCGGTCGCGGCGAGCCACGCGGCGCCGGCCGCCCCGTGCCCCGCGCTCAGCACCGCCACCCCGCCGAGAAGTACGGGAAGGTCGGTGCGGACCGCGTCGCCGATCGGCGTACCGGGGGCGACGACACTGCCGGACAGCACCACCGGCCCACCCGCGTACGCCCCGGCCACGAGCGCGCACAGGTGCCCGGCGGCCCGCGTGACGATGTCCGCGGCGACCGCGTCGCCGGCCGTGGCGGCCTCGCTGACCAGCGGCGCCAGCCGGGCCAGCCGTACCGGGTGGGCGTGGTCGACGGCGGCGATCACGCGCTCGGTGTCCGTACCCGGGTGGGCCGGGTCGATGGCTAGGTGCGCGGCGACCAGCTCGGTGAGCACGCCGGGCGGGCGTACGCCGTCGGTGACGGCGAGGAGCGCGCGGACCGCCTCGCGACCGAGCCAGTACCCGGCGCCGTCGTCGCCGAGCAGCCAGCCGTACCCGCCGGCGGCGCGCGCGGTGCGGTGCGCGGCGATGCGGGCGGCGGACGCTCCCGTACCGGCGATGAGGACGGCGCCGTCGGGGTCGGCGGTGCCCGCCGCGTACGCCACGTCGGTGTCGCCGACGACGCGCATCGGGCAGCGCAGCCCGGTGTCGCGCCAGGCCCGGTCGAACGTCTCCGCGACCGCCGGTACGGCCAGGCTGTTGCCGCCGGCGAGACCGACGACGCCGAGTCGTACCGTCGCGGGGTCGTGGTCGCCGAGGGCTTCGCGCACGGAACTGCGCAACGCGTCGGCCGCCTGCTCGGGCGGATGCGCGAACGGGTTGCCGGGGCCGGCGCGTCCGCTGCCGAGGATCGTGCCGGACGTCGTCGCGAGGACGGCCCTGGTGGCCGTGCCGCCCATGTCGAGACCCAGGACCGCCTGCATCGCCTCTCCCGGATGTCGGCGACGCGCCGAACGCGCCGAGTACGACGATCGTGCACGGTACGCGCAGTCTCTGACAACGGTTGATCGAAAAGCGTTACGTTCGCGCACTTGACATCATGGTTCGATAGATAAGAATCTTCAAAGTCTCGGCGGAAGCCCCGCCGGGAAGCGCCGGATCGCCTAACCTCCCGTTGGCATGCACGGTGGTCGCGAACCAGGTAGGGGAGGAACCACATGACGGTGGACGGTGCGGCCTACGTGGCCGCTGTCCGCGAGGCGCAGGACCGGGTCATCGCCACTCAGAACGAGGGCGTGCAACGGGCCGCGGATCTGATCGTGGAAAGCCTGCGCGCGGGCGGTGTGATCCAGGCGTTCGGCAGTGGGCATTCCGAGGCATTGGCGATGGAGATCGCCGGCCGGGCGGGCGGACTCGTGCCCACGAACAAGATCGCGTTACGCGACGTGGTCGTGTTCGGTGGCGAATCCCCGGACGTACTGTTCGACCACTTCCTGGAACGGGATCCGGCCATCGCGCACCGGATTCTCGACCTGGCGCCGATCGACCCCACCGACATCTTCGTGATCGCGTCGAGTTCCGGGATCAACGGTTCCACCGTGGAACTCGCCCGTACGGTCAAGGAACGCGGGCACAAGCTGATCGCGATCACCTCGTTGGACCACACGGCCAGGGCCGAACCGCGGCACCCTTCGGGGCAGCGGTTGTCGGACGTGGCCGACGTGGTGCTCGACAACTGCGCACCGTTCGGCGATGCCGTCCTGCCGCTGCCCGACGGCGGTTCGGTCGGTGCGGTCTCGTCGATCACCGCGGCATTGCTGGCGCAACTGATCGTTGCCGAAGTGGTATGCCGAATGATCCAGGCCGGCGAGCAACCGCCGGTGTACCTTTCCGCCAACGTCCCCGGCGGGGACGAGCACAACCGAATCCTTGAGGAGCGGTACGCCGGACGGATCCGACGCACCGCCTGACCAGCGAAGGCGAGGACCACCATGAGTCCCGTTTCCGACGGAAGGCCGCACGACACCATGGATGAGAACGCCAGGCCCGTGACTCGTCGGCGCCTGCTTCAGGGTTCGCTGGCCGCCGTCGCTGTCGCGCCATTGGGCGCCACACTCGCCGGTTGCGCCACGGGGGGCGGTTCGAACACCGCCAAGACCGGTAAGAAGTCGTCGACCAATCCGTTTGGTCTGGCGAAAGGCTCCGCGATCGACGCGGTGATCTTCAACGGCGGTTACGGGTACGACTACGTCACCTTCGCCGCCAAGGAAGTGGACAAGAAGTTCTCCACGAACTCGAAGGTCTCCCCGTCGACGAAGATCGCGCAGCAGTTGCAGCCGCGGTTCGTCGGTGGCAACCCGCCGGACCTGATCGACAACTCCGGCGCCAACGCGATCGGCTTCAGTACGATTCTGAAGAGCCTCTCCACGCTGGACGACGTCTTCGAAGCGAACAACTACGAAGGCACCAAGATCGCCGACACGGTGTACCCGCACGTCAAGGACCCGGGCACGTTCGACGGCAAGTTCGTCGCGATGAACTACGCGATGACGGTCTACGGCGTGTGGTACTCGGGCTCGCTGTTCGAGTCGAACGGCTGGACCCCGCCGAAGACGTGGGACGAGGCGATCGCGCTCGGCGCGCAGGCGAAGAAGAAGGGCAAGTACCTCTTCGTCTGGGGCAAGGAGGCCGCGACCTACTACCAGACGCTCGCGATGGACTCGGCGATCAAGGAGGGCGGCCCCGAGGTCCGCCTGGCGCTGGAGAACCTGAAGCCGAAGTGCTGGTCGGACCCGAACATCCAGAAGGTGTTCAAGGCCCTGGAGACCTGTGTCAGTAAGGGCTACTTCGTACCGGGCGGCGCGGGCACGCAGTTCACCGCGGCGCAGGCGAAGTGGAGCAACGACCAGCAGGCCCTGCTGTACCCGTCGGGTGGCTGGATCGAGAACGAGATGAAGAAGGCCACCAAGTCCGGGTTCCAGATGAAGGGCATCCCGGAGTTCACGATCACCAGCAGCTCGCAGATGCCGTACGAGACGATCCGCAGCGCGGCCGGTGAGCCGTACGTGGTGCCGAGTACGGGCAAGAACCCGGCCGGCGGCAAGGAGATCATGCGGGCGATGCTGTCGAAGGAGGCGGCGACGAACTTCAGCAAGACGCGCCTCGCCCCGACCATCGTCAAGGGCCTGGTCCCGGCGGACGGCTTCGGCTCGACCGCGCTCCAGTCGCAGACCCAGATGCTCGACAAGGCCGGCTCGAACGTCTTCAACTACCAGTTCGTGGACTTCTACGGGATCAACCCCGACATGCTGGTGCCGTGGAACTCGTTCCTGTCCGGCAAGATCGACGCGGCCGGCCTGACGTCCGCGCTGCAGAAGATCACCGACAAGATCGCGAACGACAGCTCGATCAAGAAGAACAAGGTCACTTCGTGAGTTCGTCCGCTTCGACCACCTCGACCGGCCGGCCCGCGCGGCCGGCCGGCCGGGGGCGCCGCAAGCGACTCACCTTCGACCGGGTGAGCTTCTTCGCGGTGTTCCTCGGCGTCCCGTTGGTCATCTTCCTGGTCTTCGTCGTGTCGCCGTTCGTCCAGGCGATCTACTACTCGCTGACCGACTGGAACGGGTTCAGCGCGACGATGAACTTCGTCGGGGCCGGCAACTTCGTGAAGCTGTTCCAGGACGACACGTTCCTGCTTTCGTTGCGCAACAGCGTGATCCTCGGTCTCGTCGTACCGTTCGTGACGATCGTGCTGGCACTCGCGCTCGCCTGCGTGGTCACGATCGGCGGCAGCGGCACCGGTGCCGTCCGGGGCCTGCGCAGGTCCAGCCTCTACCGCGTCGTGTCCTTCTTCCCGTACGCGGTGCCCGCCGTGGTCATCGGCATCATCTGGGCGCAGATCTACGACCCGAGCCGCGGCATCCTGAACGCGGTGCTCACCAGCCTCGGGTTCCAGCGCGCCGAGAACTACCCGTGGCTCGGCGACTCGCGTACCGCGATGGCGGCGACGATCTTCGTGATCGTGTGGAGCTTCGTCGGGTTCTACATGGTGCTGTTCATCGCCGGCATCCGCGGCATCGACCCGGAGATCTTCGAGTCGGCCCGGCTCGACGGCGCCAGCCGGGTGCGTACCGCGTGGTCGCTGGTCGTCCCGCTGATCCGGGACAACGTGCAGACTGCGTACATCTACCTCGGCATCGCGTCGCTCGACTCGTTCGTCTACATGGCGGCGATGAACCCGGACGGCGGCCCGCAGAACTCGACCCTGGTGATGTCGCAGGACCTCTACATCACGGCATTCACCAAGGGCCAGTTCGGGTACGCCACGTCCATGGGCGTGATGCTCGCCGTCGTGACGCTGGTGTTCGCCGCGCTGGTGTTCATCATCAACGGCGTCACCGGTGGACGCGACAAGGAGGGGCGGCGATGACCCAGACCGCTGTCACCGAACCGACCGGTACGCCACCGTCGGCGGGCGTCAAGCACAGGGGCGTGGGGGACCGGTCGCTGACGTTCGACGTGATCGCGCACGTGCTGCTGATCCTGTGGTCGCTGCTGGTCGTGCTCCCGCTGTTGTGGGTGTTCGTCTCGTCGTTCAAGACGACCCAGGAAGTGCTCGGCAGCCCGCTGACCCTGCCGCACCACCTGAACCTGAACAACTACGCCACCGCCTGGAACGACTCCGGCGTCGGCCCGGCGTTCATCAACAGCGTCATCGTCGTCGGCTTCTCGCTGGTGATCGTGATGGTGCTGGGCGCGATGTGCTCGTACGTGCTGGCCCGGTTCCGGTTCTTCGGCAACCGCTTCATCTACTACCTGATGCTCGCCGGCCTGACGTTCCCGGTGTTCCTCGCGATCGTGCCGCTGTTCTCCATCCTCAAGAACTTCGGCCTGCTGAACACCCTCGCCGGCCTGGTCGTCACGTACGTGGCGTTCGCGTTGCCGTTCACGGTGTTCTTCCTGCACGCCTTCTTCAAGCGCCTCCCGTACGACGTGTACGAGGCGGCGCAGGTGGACGGCGCCGGCGAGTGGCGCACGTTCTTCCAGGTGATGCTGCCGATGGCGCGGCCCGGACTGGCCTCGGTGGCGATCTTCAACTTCCTCGGCCTGTGGAACCAGTTCCTGCTGCCGACGGTGCTCAAGCCGGACAACTCGGTGCTGACCCAGGCGATGGCCCAGTTCCAGTCCCAGGCCGGGTACGCGGTCGACTTCGGCGCGCTGTTCGCCGCCGTCGTCATCACCGTCGCTCCGGTACTCGTCGTCTACATCATCTTCCAGCGGCAACTGCGGGGCTCCGTGGTCGCCGGTGCGGTGAAGTAGCCGGGATCCGCCCGGGTCGCCCCGCGCGGCCCGGGCGCACCGTCACCTGGTGCCGGGCGTGCCTGCGCGGCACGGGTCGCCGGGATGTCGTGCCGTGGCACGCGTTGCCGGGATGCGGTGTGGTGGCACGAAAAGACCACCGGCGCTCCGGGCGTACCCCGGGCGCCGGTGGCGGTGCGGGCGCTCCACCCGTGCGTACGGCCGACGCCGCTCAGCGCACGGTACCGGTGGCGTCCAGGTACTCGCTGATCCGGCCGAGCAGTTGCTCCGCCTCCGCGACCAGCTCGCCGTCCGGCCCACCGGCCCGGACCACCCGCTCGCGCAGCGCGAACGAGTCGCGCCGCAACTGCGCGGAACAGGAGTGTTCGGCCCCGCAGGGCAGAAGTTCCATCGCATCGGTGACTTGGTGCAGGACCGTGCGCAGGTCAGGCGACGTCGTCATCATCGCTTACCCCTAGTGTCTGTGCGTTACACGATCAGTATGCAGGTCGGCCAGTCGACACGCGGTGGTTCCCCGAATTCACGACCGCCGATCCACCCGCCGGTACGGCAAGCAGATGATCACGCTCCGTCGACCGTGATCAGTGGCATGGATGGGGGAGAGCCATGCTGGTCACCTGCACCTATCGTGGTGGTCAGCGCGGCCGATCAAGGTCGCGGAGAGACAGGTCAGGCAATCGGGCCCGCGTGGTCCGCAGCCCACACCGGGCCCAGTCAAGGGGGAAGCGGAATGAGCGACAGCGACGTCTGGATCGACGCGGACGGTGACGGCCACGCCGACGACGTCACGGCGCACCACGATGCCAACGGCACCGTCGAGTACACCGCGGACACCGACGGAGACGGCAAGGTCGACTTCGTCGGGTACGACACGAACGGCGACGGCCTCGTCGACTACGCCGACTACGACACCAACCACGACGGCCACTTCGACGAGCGCATGGTCGACGAGAACGGCGACGGCTACCTGGACGACCAGCAGTCCGGCGCCGACTTCGGCCACGACGACGCGTACGTCGGCGGCGGTGGCGGCGGTGGCGGGCACGACGCCGCGGGCAGCGCGGACACCAACCCGAACCACGGCGCGGGCGACGACCCGAGCGGCAACGGTGGCCACGACTCCGGTTCGGGCCAGGGCGGCGACTCGTCCAGCGCGGGTGGCGGGTCGGGCGCTCCGTCGGTGCCGAACCTGGGCGGCGGCGTTCCCAGTGGGGACGGCGGCCACGACGGCGGCGGCGACACCAGCCACGCGGGCGGCGACGGCAGCGACTCGTCCAGCGCGGGTGGCGCGTCCGGTTCCGGCGGTGGCAGCGGCTCGGCCGCCGGGGACCAGCCGGGCAGCCAGGGCAACAGCCAGGACTCCGGCTCCGGCTCCGGCCAGGGCAGCCACGACACGGGTTCCGGCTCGGGTTCGGGCCAGGGCGGCGACTACTCGGAGAGCTTCGGCGCCGTCAACGACGCCCCGTCGTACGGCAACTGAGCGGCGCACGCGATGCCGGGTCCTCCGGGGCCCGGCATCGTCGTGTCAGGACCAGATCGCGGTGGCCGTGACGAGCCCGGCGTACGCGGCGCCCAGCCCACCGGCGACGCTGGCCAGCACGTTCAGGACGGCGAGGCCGCGCGCTCGGGTGGTCAGCAGCCGGAGCGTCTCGTACGAGAAGGTCGAGTAGGTGGTGAGCGCGCCGCACAGGCCGGTGCCGAGCAGCGCGGTGACCGGGCCGGGCGTGGCGTGCGCGCCACCGACGAGCGCACCCAGCAGGTACGAGCCGATCAGGTTGACGGTGAACGTGCCCCACGGGAAGGCCGAATCGTGCCGGGCCTGCACAGTACGGTCCAGCAGGTACCGGAGCGGGGCGCCGACGGCCGCACCGAGTACGACGAGCAGGACGGTCATCGGACCGCCACCCGACGCGTCGCGACGACCCCCACGTACGCGGCGGCCAGCGCGCAGCACAGCGTGCCCGCCAGGTACAGGAGGGCGGTGCGGGCGGCGCCCGCGGCGACGAGCTGCTGGGTGTCGACGATCGACGTGGAGAACGTGGTGAACCCGCCGAGCACGCCGACCCCGAGGAACGGCCGGACCAGCGGGTGCGCGGTCAGCCGCTCGGTGATCAGCACCATCAGTACCGCGAGCAGGAACGACCCGGCCACGTTGATGCCGAACGTCACCCACGGGAACCCGCCGGGCGGGTGCGGGAACGCCACCGACAGGCCGTAGCGCGCGAGGCCGCCGAGCGCGCCGCCGGCGGCGATGGTGCCGAGCAGCCGTACCGGCGTGTGCGTCAGCTCGTCGCGCTGCGCCGGTACGTGCAGATCGACGTCGGGATCGGTGGGTTGGGGCGGCGCGACCGGCGGCGCCCCGGTATGTGCGCGTTCGCCGGACTCCGTGTCGTGTGCGGGCATGACGCTCCTACCAGCGTGATTCGCGTGGCAGGGACCGTTGGCGGTCGTCGCGGTTCTCCGCCGGAGCGGACGGCGGGCCCCACCGCCGATGATCCACAAGGCTACCGGCGCATCCCGCGTACTGGAACGGGCCGGTGCGGAACCTCACGGTACGACCGGGCGGACCCGGCCGTACCGTGCGGGTGGGTCAGGACAGGACGCGCAGTCGTACCGTTTCCGGCATGGCGGCGAGTCCGGCGAGGACGGCGTCGGTGTCGCCGCTGCCGATGTCGGTGATCACGTAGCCGACCTCGTTGCGGGTGCCGAGCAGCTGGCCCTCGACGTTGACGTGCGACTCGCCGAGCAACCCGTTGATCTTCGCCAGTACGCCGGGGACGTTGCGGTGCACGTGCACCAGCCGCCGCGCGCCGGGCCGGGAGCCGAGGTCGAGCTGCGGCAGGTTCACGCTCATCGAGGTCGCGCCGTCGTCGATGAAGTCGCGGAACTTGCCGGCCACGAACTGGCCGATGTCCTGCTGCGCCTCCTCGGTCGAGCCGCCGATGTGCGGGGTGAGGATGACGTTCGGCAGGCCCTGCAGGTCCGAGGTGAACGCGTCGCCCCGGCCCTTCGGCTCGCTCGGGAACACGTCCACCGCGGCGCCGGCCAGGTGCCCGGACGTGATGTTGTCCCGCAGCGCCTTGTGGTCCACCACGAACCCGCGGGACAGGTTCAGGAACAGGCTGCCCGGCCGCATCCGCGCGAACTCGTCCGCGCCGAACATGCCGCTGTTGCCGGGGCGGCCGTCCACGTGCAGCGTGACCACGTCGACCTCGCTGAGCAGCTCGTCCAGCGAACCGCAGCGGCGCGCGTTGCCGAGCGCGAGCTTGTCGGCCGTGTCGAAGAAGTACACGCTCATGCCGAGGTTCTCGGCGAGTACGGAGAGCTGGGTGCCGATGTTGCCGTACCCGACGATGCCGAGGCGCCGGCCGCGGACCTCGTGGGCGCCGGCCGCGGACTTGTCCCAGACACCGGCGTGCAGGCTGGCGTTCTTCTCGGTGAGCCGGCGGGTCAGCGCGATGATCTCGGCCAGCGCGATCTCGACCACGCTGCGGGTGTTGGAGAACGGCGCGTTGAACACCGCGACACCGCGCCGGGCGGCGGCCGCCACGTCGATCTGGTTGGTACCGATGCAGAAGGCGCCGACGGCGAGCAGCTCCGGCGCGGCGGCCAGTACCTCGTCGGTGACCTGGGTCTTGGATCGGATGCCGAGCAGGTGCACGTCGCTCAGCCGGGCGGCGAGCTCGTCGGCGTCCAGCGCGCGGCCCAGGCTTTCCACCTGGTAACCGGACTTCTCCAGGACGCTCTGCGCGTCCGGATGGATGCCTTCGAGAAGCAGGGCGCGGACGGGTCGGGTGGAACTGTCGGCGACCACGGGAATCCTTTCGGTGCACCGTGCGGGTAGCGGAGTCTTCCAGACTAGAGACCCCCGCCCGGTGACCGGTGCCTCCGGGTGGCCGATACCACGATGCAGGCGCCCGATCGGGCGCGGAACCACCCGATCGGGACGTCCCGTACCGCTCCGGTCAGCCCATCGCGGCGGCGAGCGCGACGGCGCGCCGCCGGGCCACCCGGCCGGAGAGTACGACCGCGCAGACGCCGCTGACCAGGCCGATCGCCAGGCAGCCGGTCCACACCGCGCCGGGGCCGAGCGTGCCGTACACGGTGGTGCCGAGGGTGGGACCGAGCAGGGAGGCGGCCGACCAGCCCCACCCGAACAGCGCCTGGTACCTGCCGCGCGCGTCGGCCGGTGCCAGGTCGGCGACCAGCGCCGCGGTGAACCCGGCCGTACCGACCTCGCCGACGGTCCACACCACCACCGTCGCCGCGTACTGCCAGGCGGAGTGCGCGAGGCCGGTGAGTGCCATGCCGGCGCCGACCAGCGCCCACGACACGGCCAGTACCCGCATCCGGTCGAACCGGGCGAGCCAGGTCGTGAGCAGCGGCTGGAGTACGACGATGAGGATGCCGTTGAGCGCGGCGGTCGTGCCGTACACGGCGGCGGACAGGCCGTGGTCGCGGATCGCCAGCGGGATCGCCACCTGCGCCTGGTTGTAGACCGTCGCGTAGGCCAGGGTCAGCAGGACGAGGGCGACCAGCAGCGGATCGCGCAGCGCGGTCCGGTAGCCGGCCTGCGGCCCGTCGCTCGCCGGCGCCGACGGCGTCACCGGGTCGCGGCGGATGCCGACCGCGATGATCACCGCGAACGCCAGGCCCGAGCCGGCGTCGACCGCGAACAGCAGCCAGTACCCGTGCTCGGCGAGGAAACCGGCGAGCACGCTCGCCACCGCGAAGCCCAGGTTGACCGCCCAGAACATCAACCCGTACGCCTTGGCCCGCGCGGTGAACGGCACCACGTCGGCGACGAGCGCGGACGCCGCCGGCCGGTACAGCTCGCTGACCAGTCCGAGCGCGGCCGCCGCCACGATCATCAGCGGTACGGTGTGCGCCGCGCCGAGCGCGACCAGCGTGAGGCTCGTCGCGACCAGCCCGGTGAGCAGCGTGAACCGGCGCCCCACCCGGTCGGCGAGCAGCCCGCCCACCGGCTGGCTCACCAGCGAACCGACGCCGCGCGCGAGCAGTACGAGGCCGATCTGGCCGGCAGACAGGCCGCGCGCGCCGAGGTACAGGACGAGGAACGCGGCGACCATGCCGCCGATCCGGTTGACGAGCTGCCCGCCGAACAGGATCCAGAACGTACGGGGAAGGCCGCCGAGGTGGGCGGACGCGCCGGCGCGGACGAGGCCGGACACGCCGCCGCGGCGCTGAGTGGGGACGGTGGGGCGGGAGGTGGTGGGCGTGCGAGTCACGGCGGTAACTGTCGTACGACGGAGGCGCCCCTTTCCAGAGATTTAGACTGAGCTGAATCCCGTGATCGGAGCACCGTGCTGGAGCTGGCGTTTTCGACCGAGGACGTACTGCACATCCGGTTCGCGTTCTCGTCGCTGTGGGAGGCCGTGGTCAGCGTCCGCGCGCTCCGGCACCCCGCCGACCGGGCGCTGCACCTGCCCTGGGTACGTCGCGCCCGCGCCGCGCTCGCCGACGCCGGCACCGACCTCGGACCGCTGCTCGACCTGGTCCTCGCGCCCACGCACTACATCCCCGACTTCCTCACCCCGCCACCCACCACCCCGGTCCCGGACCTCGCCGCGGAACTGGCCGCGATGCGCGCCACCACCGCCGACCAGGTACGCGCCGACCTGGTACGGCTCGGGCCGGCGGCGGGGCCGTTCGCCGGGCGGCTCGCCGACGACCCGGCGTCCGGGCTCGCCGAACTCGCCGACGTGCTCCGCGAGTACTGGGAGGTGGCGCTGGCGCCGGACTGGCCGCGGATCCGCGGACTGCTGGAGGGCGAGGTCGCGTACCGGGCGCGCCGGCTCGCCGAGGGCGGCGCGTACCTGCTGTTCGGTGACCTGCACGAGCGCGTCAGCTGGTCCGGCGACACCCTGTACGTGCGGCACCAGCACTGGCACCGGTCCCGCGCGCTGGACGGCCGTGGCCTGGTACTCGTCCCGTCCGTGTTCGCGTGGCCGTGGGTGTACACGATCAGCGAGCCGCCGTGGCAACCGACGCTGCTCTACCCGCCGCGCGGGGTGGCGACCGTGTGGGAGGCGGGACGCGCGTCCGGCCCGGCGGCCCTCGCCGCGGTACTCGGCCGGGCGCGCGCCGCCCTGCTCGCCGAACTCGAGGCGCCCGCCTCCACGACCGAACTGGCCCGGCGTACCGGGTTGACCGCGGGCGGGGTGTCGCAGCAGCTCACCGCGTTGCGCGGGGCCGGACTGGTGGTCGCGCACCGGGCCGGGCGCGTCGTCCTGTACGCCCGCACCGCGGTGGCCGACGCCCTCCTCACCGCGTCCACCGGCCGCTGAGGTCAGTGCGGCGCGGCGGCCAGCTCCGGGCTGGCGCTGTCGCCGACCACCCGACCCGTCAGGTACCGCGCGAGGCCGAGGGTGGCGCGCACCGGCAACAGCCGGCCGTACCCCAGCGCGGCGTTGACGATGCCCGGGGTCACCGTGTGCCGCCCCCGCTCGTACGCCCGCAGCGCGGTCCGCACCACCTGCGGCGCGCTCCGGAACTGCCCCGCGTACGGCGGCGGGGTGCCGAGCCGGTCCGCGAACCCGGTGCGCACCGGCCCCGGGCACACCGCCGTCACCCGCACCCCGCTCCCGCGGTACTCCGCCCACAGCGCGCGGCTGAACGACAGCACGAACGCCTTGGCCGCGCCGTACACGGCCATGTAGGGGGTGGGTTGGAAGCCGGCGATGGACGCGACGTTGAGCACGCCGCCGCGCCCCCGCGCCGCCATGTCCGGCAGGAACGCCCGGGTCAGCTCCACGAGCGCGGTCACGTCCAACGTGATCTCGGTACGGCTGCGGCCGACGGGAATCTCGCCGAACCGGCCGGCGCTGCCGAACCCGGCGTTGTTGACGAGCAGGTCGACGCGCATCCCGCGCCGGGCGACCTCCTCGTACACGGTGTCGGCGGCGTCGGGGCCGGTGAGGTCCGCGGCCACCACCTCCGCCCGTACGCCGTGGTCGGTGTGCAGGCGTGCGGCGAGCGCGGCGAGGGTCTCGGCGGAGCGGGCGACCAGGACGACGTCGGCGCCGCGGGCGGCCAGTTCCTCGGCGAACGCCGCGCCGATGCCCCCGGACGCGCCCGTGACCAGTGCGGTACTGCCTCGGTAGTCCATCAGATCTCCAAATCGTCAGCGGCACTGACGATCAGTCTAGCGACAGCCCGGGGCGACGGGAAATAGAGTGGTGACATGTCGAACAGCACGCCGGCGAACGCCGACGCCGAACTGCTCGGCCGCACCGGATTCCGCCTGGTCGAACTGGGCAAGGCGGCCCTCGCCGTCGCCGACGCGGCCCTCGCCGAACACGGGCTCACCGGGCGGCACCTGCGCGCGCTCACCCTCGCCGCGTCCGGCGTGCCGTCCCAGCAGGGCATGGCCGAGCGCTCCGGCATCGACCGCACCACCATCGTCGCCGTACTCGACGACCTCGAACGCCTCGGCCACGTACGCCGCCGCCGCGACCCCGCCGACCGCCGCCGCCACCTCGTCGAGATCACCGACGACGGCCGCGCCGTACTGCGCACGGCGTCCCGCGCACTCGACCGCGCCGAGAAGGACCTCTTCGCCGACCTGTCCGCCACCGAACGCCGCCACCTCGACCACGCGGTCGAGCAGGTCCTCCGCCGCGTACGCGACCGGCCCGGGCTGCCGCCCGCCGACTGCTGACGTACGCCCCGCGTCAGCTCGTCAGGTCGCCGAACGTGGGCAGGTCCGGCACCAGCCAGTAGCCGCCGACCAGCAGGCAGCCCACCGCCACCAGACCGAACACCGTCACCCACGCGAGCCCCGGCACACCCGTCAACCGGTGCAACTGGTCCGCGTCCGAATCCGGCGCCTGCCGCCGCGACCGCTTCAACTGCAGCTCGTACACCGGGCGGATGCCGCCGAACAACAGGAACCACGTGATCAGGTACGCCACCGCGGCCTGCACCGTCGCCGAGGTGAACCACGAGACCAGGAACAACAGCACGCCGGTCGCCACCACCGACACCACGCCGTACGCGTTCCGGATCATGACGAGCATCGCGGCGAGCAACAACAGCCCGATCCACAACAACGCCGTCAGATGGTTCACCGTCAACAACGCCGCGCAACCCAGGCCGAGCAGCGACGGCGTCACGTACCCGGCGAGGCCCGTGAACACCATCCCCGGGCCGGTGCGCTTGCCGACCGACACCGTCACCCCGGACGTGTCCGAATGCAGCCGGATGCCCGTCAACCGGCGGCCCGACAGCAACGCCACCAGCGCGTGCCCGCCCTCGTGCGCGATCGTCACGACATTGCGCGCCACCCGCCACACCGGCCCGAACAGCACCACGACCAGCGCCGCGACGGCCGTGACCAGTACCAGGGTCAGCGGTGGGGTGGGCTGGGTGCCGATGACCTGCTGCCAGACCTGGCCGATCGTCGAGCCGTGCACGATGTGCCCTCCTGGGTCGGGGGTGACATGTGATGGTGCCATGCGGATCCCAGTACGGGCTGTGGCCGTCCGGTGGGGTCACCGGGGGTGCGGGTACGGGTGCTCGGAGTTGATCTTCGCCCGATTGTTCAACTGTGCACTTGTTCAACAATGCGACAAGTGAACAATCCGCGGCACCGCCGATTCGCGCGAACTTCTCGTCATCAGCCGCGAAAACAACGCACCGATCCCGTTGCGTTCGTCGGCACTCGGGGCCATGCTGGTCGGGCCGCACATCCGGTACGGCACGGGACGAGGAGGTCGGGATGGGGCAGTCGGGTGGGGTGAGCCGGCGCGGGCTGCTGGTGGCGGGTGGTGTGGCGCTGGCCGGCGCGGGTGCGTTGGCGGCGGGTGCGCTGGCGTCCGCGGCGGAGCCGCCCACGTCCGCCTCCGGTACGACGGGGCTGCCGCCGTCGCCGCGGTTCGCGCTGGGTGCGGAGCCGAGGGAGTTGTGGCGACGCAAGCCGTTGCACAACAACACGGTGTTGCAGTCGCTGGCGTTCGACAACGTGCACGGGCACATCTACACGGTGCAGCTCGTACAGGGTGGGTTGCAGTTGCCGGGGGAGTCGGCGCCGGTGAGCGGTGCGCAGCGGGACCTGCGGGGTGATCTGGCGCTGACGAAGCTGGACCTGGCGGGCAACGAGCTGGGCCACATGTACCTGACGGGGTTCGGGCACGGTGTGCAGATCGGGGTGCAGCCGGCGGCGCACGGGGCGTACCTGTGGACGGAGACGAAGGCGGTCGCGGACGACGGCGTGCACGGCTGGGGGAGCGTGCTGGGCCGGTTCGCGTTTGTGGACGGGGCGGTGCTGACGCCGGACACGCCGGGGCTGACGCAGGTCGCGCCGGTGCCGGGGGCGGACCGGACCACGGCGACGATCGACCCGGCGTACGGGACGCTCACGATGCGGCACCGGGTCGACGGCCACTTCCGCTACGCGATGTACCGGCTGGAGCAGTTGGCGCACGGGGTGGTGCAGCCGATCGCGGAGGTGGCGCAGCCGGACGTGCTGGCCACCGACTTCCAGGGGTACGCGACGTACGGGCGGTACCTGTACCTGATCGAGGGCAACGCGTACGGGCACGTGGGGTCGACGCCGCCGACCGGTAACACGGTGATCACCCGGGTGCGGTGGAGCGACGGCGTGGTGGAGGACCGGCAGCCGTGCACGGCGGCGGCGGATCTGGCGTTCCGGGAGCCGGAGGGGATGGCGATCCAGCTGGTCGGCGGGCGGCCGCGGCTGGCGTTCGGGTTCGCGGAGACGATCTCGGCGACCGACAGCCACAAGATCGCCGTGGTCTGCTACCTCGACCAGCTGGCCTGAACCTCGTCGAGTACGCCCGGCAGTTCCGCCAACCCGCCGATCCGGTACGCGGCGCGGGAGAGTACGGCGGGGTCCGGCGGGAAGTGCGGGTTCGGCGCGGCGATCACCGTCGTACCGGCGGCGAGTGCGGCGCGGAGACCGTTCGTGGAGTCCTCGATCGCGGCGCACGACCCGGCCGGTACGGCGATGCGTTCGGCGGCGGTCAGGTACACGGCGGGGTCGGGTTTGCCGGCCCCGACCTGCTCCGACGACACCGCGGCGGCGACCACGCCGGCGAGCCCGGTGCCGGACAGGAACGCGTCGACGAGTACCGGGGGCGAGGAGGTCGCGATGGCCACGGGCGTACGCCGGGCGGCGTCGCGTACCGCGTCGACGGCGCCGGGCAGCAGCGGCGGGCCGTCGGCGTACCGGTCGGCCATCCGGTCGACGACCGTCCGCGCCGCCTCCGCCGGCGCCAGGCGTACGCCGAGGGCGGTGACGAGGTAGTCGGCCCACTCGGGCGTCGACATGCCGAGCATCGCGGTGGTCGCCTCGTCCGTCCAGGCCCCGCCGTACTCGGCGACCACGCCGCGGCGGGTCTCGTCCCACCACCGTTCGGAGTCCACGAGTACGCCGTCGAGGTCGAAGATGATCCCGTGCCGTGCGTCCATGCCGCACACCCTGCCAGCCGACGTACCGCGGGGCAGGATGGACGGCATGACTGACCAACTGGTGATCACCGGCGGCCGCGTGGTGCCGGTGCTGGGCGACCCGATCGAGAACGGCACGGTCGTGGTGACCGACGGCCGCATCACGGCGGTCGGACCCGCCGCGGACGTGCCCGTACCCGACGGGGCGACCACCGTCGACGCCGCCGGCGGCTGGGTACTGCCGGGCTTCGTGGAGGCGCACGCGCACGTCGGCATCGGCGAGGAGGGCATCGGCTGGGAGGGCCGGGACTACAACGAGACGACCGACCCGAACGGCGCCCGGCTGCGCGCCGCGGACGGCATCAACCCGGCCGACATCGGCTTCGCCGACGCGCTCTCCGGCGGCATCACCACCGTCGTCGTCAAACCCGGCTCCGCCAACCCGATCGGCGGCCAGACCGTCGCGGTCAAGACGTGGGGCCGCACCGTCGACGAGATGATCGTGCGCGACCCGGCGAGCGTCAAGAGCGCCCTCGGCGAGAACCCCAAGCGGGTGTACTCCGAGCAGAAGAAGCTGCCGTCCACCCGGCTCGGGGTCGCCGCGGTCATCCGTGACGCGTTCCTGCGCGCGCAGGACTACCGGTACGGGCGGGACTACGCGGCGGCCGAGGGCAAGCCGTTCACCCGCGACGCCACGTACGAGATCCTGGTCCGGGTACTCGACCGTGAGGTGCCGTGGTGCCAGCACACGCACCGCGCCGACGACATCGCCACCGCCATCCGGCTGTCCGAGGAGTTCGGGTACCGGCTGGTCGTCAACCACGGCACCGAGGGACATCTGATCGCGGACCTGTTGGCGGACAAGGAGATCCCGGTCGTCATCGGGCCGCTGTTCACCAGCCGCTCGAAGGTCGAGGTGAAGGAACGGTCGCTGCGCAACCCGGGCATCCTCGCCCGCGCCGGCGTCGAGATCGCGCTCACCACCGACCACCCCGTCGTACCGATCGAGTTCCTCGTGTACCAGGCGGCGCTGTCGGTCAAGGAGGGGCTGGACCCGGACGTGGCGCTCCGCTCCATCACCACGAACCCGGCGCGGATGCTCGCGCTCGACGACCGGGTCGGCGCGCTCGCCCCCGGCCTCGACGGCGACGTCGTCATCTGGTCCGGCGACCCCCTCGACGTACGCAACCGCGCGCTGCGCGTGTTCGTCGCCGGCCGCGACGTGTACCGGTTCGACGAGAGTTCCGGGGTCGGTGTCGTCGCCGACCCGTACCACCGCGGCTGACCCCCGCGTACGACACGGGCCCGGCCATCCGGTGGCCGGGCCCGTGGCCCTTCCATGGGGGTGTTCCGTGGGCCGACTGCCTTCGCTTTCGCCTGCGGCGCAACCGAATCCGCCGCCGGACGAAACGGGCCCGTGCCGCCGGGCCGTGTCGCCGACCCTGACGGTGGCGCCGTCGATCACGGCGCGGGTCGTACGCCGGAGACCTGGCCGGCTGGTGCGCCGGCTCGGGCCCGGCCAGTGTGCCGGGTCAGGGCCGAGCGGTGTGCCGGCTCAAGCCTGGGCGTTGTGCCGGCCCAAGCCTGGGCGGTGTGTCGGGTCGGGCCCGGCCGCGGGCCGGTTGATCAGGCGGACTCGGGGGCGGCGGCCGGTACCTCGGGGTAGATCTCGACGACCCACTGCTCGGTGATGACCGTCGGGTCCTCCTCGTCGGCCGCCGTCTCGTTGTGCAGCGCCACACCGAACCCGAGGGTGGCCGCGGCCTGCACCGCCTCCAACGCCTCCTCGGGGTTGCCGAACCACATCTTCTGGATCAGCTCCAGGTCGGTCGTCACGCTCACGCGGATCCTCCAAGCTCAAGGGGCGGTGTGCCGCCGACATGCTCGCACACGGCCGCCCGGGGCCGGCCGTACCCGTGGCACCGGCGTGTCCCGCCACCGGCGGGCCGGCGGACACGTACATGCGGGAGCATGGAGACATGACCACGCGCAGGCCGGCCGACTGCTGGCTCACCGACATGGACGGCGTCCTCATCCACGAGGGGTCGCCCGTCCCGGGGGCACAGGACTTCATCGCCCGGCTCCGGGACTCCGGCAAGCGGTACCTCGTGCTCACCAACAACTCGATGCAGACGCCGCGCGACCTCCAGGCCCGCCTCGACCGCATGGGCATCGCCGTACCCGAAGAGGCGATCTTCACGTCCGCGCTCGCCACCGCGCAGTTCCTCGACGACCAGCGCCCCGGCGGCTCCGCGTACGTGATCGGCGAAGCCGGCATGACCACCGCCCTGTACGAGGTCGGGTACGTGCTCAGCGACCACGACCCCGACTACGTGGTACTGGGCGAAACCCGGACGTACAGCTTCGAGGCCATCACCAAGGCGATCCGGCTCGTCTCCGACGGCGCCCGCTTCATCGCCACCAACCCCGACCCGACCGGCCCCTCCAACGAAGGCGCCCTGCCCGCCACCGGCTCCGTCGCCGCGCTCATCTCCAAGGCCACCGGCGTCGAACCGTACTTCGTCGGCAAGCCCAACCCGATGATGATGCGGTCCGCGCTCAACACCGTGCAGGCCCACTCCGAGTCCACCATCATGATCGGCGACCGGATGGACACCGACGTGCTCTGCGGCATGGAAGCCGGCCTCGAAACCGTCCTCGTACTCTCCGGCATCACGCGCAAGGACGAGATCGACCGCTTCCCGTACCGGCCGTCGCGGGTCGTCGACTCGATCGCGGACCTCGTCGCCGACGTGTGACGGGTGGTGGTGCCGCGCCGGTGTCTTCGTGGTACGACGGGTTGGGCGGCTGCGATCGGCGGCGCCGGGCGTTGGCGCGGTGGTTCGAGACGGCGGTGGATGCGCCGCGGTGGGGCGCGCGGGTACGTCGCGGGCGCGCCCGGGGGCGTGCGGTACGGGTGCGCGGGCGCGGCGGGTGGTGCCAGCGATCGACAGCGGTCTGGTGCGTGCGGCCCGGAGTCGAGACGGCGGTGGCCGCGGTGAGGCGCGGCTGGGTGGTCGTGA
This sequence comes from Actinocatenispora rupis, assembly GCF_016861975.1. Classification (GTDB taxonomy): domain Bacteria; phylum Actinomycetota; class Actinomycetes; order Mycobacteriales; family Micromonosporaceae; genus Actinocatenispora; species Actinocatenispora rupis. The sequence goes on from NZ_BOMB01000021.1 coordinate 316,352, forward strand.
GTGCGGTCGGGCGGTCACCGATGTGGGCTGCGGCGCGGTCCGGGTTGGAGACGGCGTGGCCGCGGTGGGGCGTGGGTAGGCGGTTCGGGAGTGCGGTCGGGGCGGTCGCCGATGGGGGCGGCTGCGCGGGCGCCGTGCGGGCGGCGACGGTAGCGGTACGACCGATTATTGTTCAATTGTTCAACTGTCTCATTGTTGAACAATGCGACAGTTGAACAATATACGGCCGCGCGGCGTCCGGGAATTCCGGTATCGAGGATTTGTCTGGTTCGGGGCGGGGCGCCATCATCATCGGATCCGAGAAAATTTCGCGACCTGTCGTTCCGGGTGAGCGGCAGCCCACGAATGGGGATCGCGCATGTCTCGTGGCCGAACGCGCCTGTCCCGCGGCCGTACCGGACCGATCCTGTTGGTCGCGCTCGGCTGCGTGGCCGCGCTGCTGACGGCGGGGCCGGCGAGTGCCGGCGCGCCGCGCGCGGTGACGGACTACTGCCAGGGGCACTGCAACGACGTCCTGCCGCCGGGGGAGAACGGAAACGCCACGCTGGCGGACATCCTGGCGAACCGTACGCTCGGAACGCGGCCGGCGCACACGGCGGACCAGTTGGGGAAGTACGGGGATCTGGCGACGGGGTACCGGGAGCTGACGGACGACACGATCGGGCGGTACTTCAACGATTCGTCGTTGGGTGTGCCGGCGGACCAGGTGGCGAGCAGCATCTCGCCGCGGTCGGACGTGACGATCGTGCGGGACAGGGCGACGGGCGTGCCGCACGTGTACGGGACGACGCGGTCGGGGACGGAGTTCGGCGCGGGGTACGCGGCGGGCCAGGACCGGTTGTGGTTGATGGATCTGTTCCGGCACGTGGGGCGCGGTGAGTTGACGGGGTTCGCGGGTGGCGCGCCGGCGAACCGCGCGTTGGAGCAGGCGTTCTGGCGGCAGGCGCCGTACTCGGAGCAGGATCTGCAGGACCAGGTGGACCGGGTGGCGGCGTCGGGTTCCCGTGGGGCGCAGGCGTACCAGGACGTGAAGTCCTATGTGGACGGTGTGAACGCGTACATCGACGCGGTGTACCCGGCGCGGACGTTTCCGGGGGAGTACGACCTGACGGGGCACGTGGATCCGGTCACGAACGCGGGCGGGATCGACCATTTCCGGCCGACGGACCTGGTCGCGATCGCGTCGGTGATCGGCGCGCTGTTCGGTGCCGGCGGTGGCGGTGAGGTGGGCAACGCGCTGGTGAAGCAGGCGTTCGACGCGAAGTACGGGGTGGCCGAGGGCGACCGGTTGTGGCAGGCGTTCCGGGAGCAGAACGATCCGGAGGCGGTCCTGACCGTCCACGATGGACACACGTTCCCGTACGGCGGGGCCGGTGCGGACGCGCCGAGCGTGGCGATGCCGGACCCGGGATCCGTGACGCCGCAACCGATCGTGGTCGATCCGACGGGTTCGGCGGGGTCGTCGGCGACCGCGGCGCGGAAGTCGGTACCCGGTCGGCTCGGCGCCGCGGCCGGCATGTTCAACCACGGCGTACTCCCGGCCGACCTGCTGGATTCCCCGAAGCGCGGCATGTCCAACGCGTTGGTGGTCTCGGCCGCGCACTCGGCCGGCGGCCACCCGGTCGCCGTCTTCGGCCCGCAGACCGGGTACTACGCGCCGCAGCTGCTGATGCTGGAGGAGTTGGAGGGGCCGGGGATCAGCGCGCGGGGCGCGGCGTTCGCCGGGCTGAGCTTCTACGTACAGCTGGGCCGCGGCGCCGACTACTCGTGGAGCGCGACGTCGGCCGGCCAGGACATCACCGACACGTACGCGGTGCCGTTGTGCAACGCGGACGGGTCGGCGCCGACGAAGGATTCGCTGTCGTACGAGTACCACGGGTCGTGTCTGCCGATGCAGAAGCTGGAGCGCGACGACGCGTGGACGCCGACGCTGGCGGACCAGACGCCGGCCGGGTCGTACAAGCTGGTGATGTACCGGACGAAGTACGGGCTGGTGCAGTCGCGGGCGACGGTGGGCGGGAAACCGGTGGTGTTCACGAGTCTGCGGTCGAGCTACCTGCGCGAGGTGGACTCGATCGTCGGCTTCCAGGAGTTCAACGACCCGGACGCGATCCGTTCGGCGAGCGACTTCCAGCACGCGGCGGCCGACGTGAACTACACGTTCAACTGGTTCTACGTGGACTCCAGGGACACCGCGTACTTCAACTCCGGTGACAACCCGGTACGGCCGGCGGACGTGGACTTCGACCTGCCGGTGAAGGCGCAGCAGCGGTACGAGTGGCAGGGGTGGAACCCGGACGACAACTCGGCGACGTACACGCCGTTCGCGGCGCATCCGCAGTCGGTGAACCAGGACTACTACGTGAGCTGGAACAACAAGCAGGCGCTGGACTACGGTACCGCCGGTCCGGGCGACGGCCCGGTGCACCGGGTGAACCTGCTGGACGACCGGGTCCGCACGCTCGTCCACAGTGGACAGCCGGTGACCCGGGCCGACCTGACGAGGGCGATGGCCGACGCGGCGAACACCGACCTGCGCGGCGAGGACGTACTTCCGTTGGCGCTCAAGGTGATCGGCTCGGCGCCGGTCACCGATCCGGACCTGGCGAAGGTGGTGAACGCGCTGAAGTCGTGGCAGGCGGCCGGATCGCACCGGCTGCCCGCGAAGGCCGGCGACAAGTCCTATGTGGACGCCGACACCATCCGGGTACTCGACGCCTGGTGGCCGCTGCTGGTGCACGCCGAGTTCGCGCCCGGCATGGGCGACGACCTCTACCAGGCACAGACGGGTACGTTGCAGCTCAACGACTCCCCGTCCGGCGGGCAGAACGGCGGCACCGGCGGCGGCGACGTGAACGAGTCCCAGTCGCACAAGGGATCCTCGTTCCAGTACGGCTGGTGGAGCTACAGCTCCAAGGACCTGCGTACGGTGCTGGGCGAGCCGGTGTCGGCGCCGCTCGGCCGCGCGTACTGCGGGGGCGGCGAGCTGTCCGCCTGCCGTACGGCGCTGCTGGACAGCCTCCGGCAGGCGGCGGCCGAACCGGCCGACCAGGTGTACCCGGGCGACGCGGACTGCGACGCGGGGGACCAGTGGTGCGCCGACTCGATCGTGCAGCACCCGCTGGGCGGCATCACCGACCCGACGATCGGCTGGCAGAACCGCCCCACGTTCCAGCAGGTCGTGCAGTACCAGGCGCACCGCTGACGGCGCGCGCCCGGCGGGTGCACCCCTCGCCACCCGCCGGGCGTCACGCCGTCGCGGTCCCCGGCACCGTCCCGGTACGGCCGGCGAGCACCCGGATGTGCCGGTACGCCAACAGGAGTGGCACGATCCCGACCACGCCGAACGAGCAGTCGACGGCGCGCCAGTACAACGGGATGCCGCGCAGCGGGCCGGCGATCAGCGCCAGCGGGACGACGGCGACGCAGGCGATCATGCCGAACCGGACGACCCACTCGTTGCGTACCGGGTCGCGCAGCGGGCCGTAGAAGGCGACCGCGATGACCAGGTGCGCGAACGCCAACCAGTCCGTCCCGTACGCCAGGTACGGGTAGCGGTGGCCGGCGTCGGCCAGCCCGTCCGCGACACGTTCCAGGAAGGCGACCGGCTCGGGCAGCCAGCGCGCCGCGTCGATGCCGTGCAGCACCTCGACCAGCAACCGGGACTCGGACACCAGCGGGAACGCGGTGACCCCGCTGACGACCAGCCCGATCACGAACAGCACCAACCACATCCGCACCCGGCGTACCCGGGTCCGATCCGTCATGACCAGGAGTATGCCGGCGCGGTGTGGAGATTCCGTGCGCACGATGTGTGGGTTGCCGGCGACCCGGCGGGCGGTAGCGTCGGGGGATGAGCGTGGGCAGCGCCGAGGAGGTCGACGTGGCGGTCGCGGTCGCCGCGTGGGCCGCCGGCGACACCGTCCTCGACGTACGCACCCCGGAGGAGTACGCGCTGGGGCACGTGACCGGCGCGCTCAACGTACCGCTGGGGCGGCTCGCGGTGGCGGCGCGCGACCTGCCCGCCGGGCAACTGATCACGGTGTGTACCAGCGGCGGACGGTCCTGGCGCGCGGCGCATTTGCTGGCCCGCCAGGGACGTACGGCGCTGTCGGTGCGCGGCGGCACGAAGGCGTGGCGCGCCGCCGGGCACCCGGTCACGACCGGCCCGACCCCGGGTACGCGGCGCCGCTCCGGCCTGCTCCGCCGCCTCTTCGGCTGACCGCGGCACCCGGGGACCTCGTCCAGCCCGCGAGTCACGGCAGCAGGTCCGCCAGCACCGGCGCGTACGGCACGTCCAGCACCGCGCGCGCCGCACGCCCCGCCCGGTACGCCACCCGTACCGTCGCGCCGGTGCGGAGCAGCGCCGGGAAGCGCGGGTCGCCGTCGCCGAGGAACCGGAAGTGCCGCACGCACCCCTGCGCCCCGTCCCGGTCCACCCACCCCACCACCACCGTGTACGCCGTGGTCGAGCCGCCGCGCGCGGTGTGCCGGTGCCGCCGCTCCACCCGCGTCACCCGCGCGTCGGCGTGCGTTCCGTTGCGCCGCAACAGATGCAGCCGCAGCACCCGCACCCACCCCCGGGTACGGTGCCCGACGGTGAACCCGGCGGCCAGCCCGGCCGCCGCGCCCACCGGCAGCCCCGCCACGCCCGGCCGTACGCCGAGCAGCGCGGGCAGCAGGTCCCACGACACCCAGGCGCCGGCCACCATCCCGCCGAACAGCGCGCCGGCGACCAGTGCCACCAGTACGCCGGCCCACGTCGCGGTGACGGCGACGCGCACCGGCCGGGGCACCGGGCCGACACCCGTACCGGCCGGCGCGGTGACCGGCTCAGCCACGCCGGCGGCGGGCCCGCAGGTAGTCGCTGACGACCGCGGCGCCCAGCCCGTCCGGATCGGGCGTCACGACCCGCCCCGCCGTACGCCGGGCGACCAGGTCCACGAACCGGTGCAGCCGCGGGTCCTCGCCCAGCATGAACACGGTCAGCGCCGCGCCCAACCGGGCCAGGTGGTCCAGCTCGGCCATCGTGACCCGCAGCGTCTCCGGATCCGGCGGGTAGTCGAACACGCCTTCCCCGTCGGGCGTCAGCCGCGCCGTCGGCTCGCCGTCCGTCACCACCAGCAGTACGGGTTGGGCGTCGGGGTGGCGGCGCAGGTGCCGGCCGGCGAGCAGCAGCGCGTGATGCAGGTTCGTGCCCTGCTCGTACGCCCCGTCGAGGCCGACCAGCTCGTCCGCCGTCACCGTGTGCGCCAGCCGCCCGAACGTGATCAGCTCCAGCGCGTCCGTCCGGAACCTGGTACGTACCAGGTGGTGCAGGGCAAGCGCGGTGCGCTTCATCGGCACCCAGCGACCCTCCGCCACCATCGACCAGGACGTGTCGACGCACAGCGCCACCGCCGCCCGGCTACGCGCCTCGGTCTCGGCGACCTCGACGTCGTCCAGCGTCAGCAGCGCGTCGCCGCCGCCGGTCGCGCGGCGCAGCACCGCGTTCGTGACCGTACGCGGGATGTCCCAGGGCTCGGTGTCGCCGAACTCCCACGGCCGGCTCGACCCCGTCGGCTCGCCCGCCGCGCCCGCCCGCCGCGTCTCCCGCTGCCCGCCGCGCGCGGACAACCGGTCGGTCACGTCGCGCAGCGCGGTCTCGCCGAGCCGGCGCAGCGCGCGCGGCGACAGCCGCAGCGACCCGTCCGGCGCGCGCTCGAACAGCCCGTCCGCGCGCAGCGCCCGGTCCAGCTCCGCCAGCCGGCGCGCGTCGGCCACCGACCGCGGCCCGAGCGTACGTTCCAGCGCCGCCAGGTCGATGTCCTCCAGCCGCGCCCCCGGGTACGCCTGGGACAGCTGCTCGGCCAGCGCGTCCAGCTCGGCCAGCTCGCCCAGGGCCCGCGCGCCGTCGCCCAGCCCCAGCGGCTGGTCGCCGTCGAACGACTCGCCGCCGCCCCAGTCGAAACCGGGCCGCAGCCCGCGCAACCGGGCGTCGAGCTCGTCCAGCGCCGAACCGATCCGCGGGTCACCGAACGCCTGCTGGGAGAGTTCGGCGAGCTCGGCCTGCTGGTCCGGGGTCAGCGAGTTCATCAACCGGGACGCCTCCGCCGACCGCTTGGCCAGCGCGTCGATCAGCTCCTCGACGTTCCGCGGCTGCTCCGGGAAGAACTCGCCGTGCCTGCGCATGAACTCGGCGAACCGCCGGTCCAGGTCCGGCGCGTTCGCCGCGCGCGCGGCGAGCAGGTCGTTCAGGTCCGCGAGCATCCGCCGGACCCGTTCGACGTCGGCCGGGGTCACCTGCCGCATCGCGTCCCGCATCCCGGCGAACCGCTGGTCCAGCAGCTCCCGGCCCAGCAGATCCTGGATCTCCCGGTACGCCTCGGCGCCCTCCGCGCTGCGCCACGGATACTCCGCCAGCTCGCGTACGGCACCGGCCGGGTCCGGGGGCAGCGCGTCCAGCTGCATCTCCCGGAACCGCGCGTCGTCCGAACTCTCCGCCGCCAACGCCGACCGTTCCGCGTCCAGCGCCCGCGCCAGCAGCTCGCGCACCCGCTCCAGCGTGCCGTCCAGCCGGTACCGCTGGCGCAGCTCGCGGCGGCGCTCGTACACCCGCCGGGACAGCTCGTCCAGGCCGGGCCGGTCGTCGAGGCCGCGGCGCAGCAGCTCGTTCAGCGCCTGCCGCGGCGACGCGCCGGCGAGTACGTCGTCGCCGATGGCGTCCAGCGCCGCGCGCGGATCGTACGGCGGGGCCAGCGGGTCGGGGCCGCCCAGCCAGCGCTGGTACCGGAACGCCGGGTCACTGGTCATCCGCCGTACACCACCGAGTCGGGGTCGGTGTCGGCCGGCTCCTTCGCCAGCCGGCGCGTCAGGTACAGGTGCTCCAGGGCCAGCTCGACGGCGGCGGCCCGGTGCCCCGGGTCGGCGTCCGCGGCCAGCCCGAACCGGTGCGCCACGTCGTCCAGGACCGCCAGGGTGGGCAGCGCGGCCAGCACCTCACCCGCCGGTACGCGCTCGCCGGTGAGTACCTGGTGCCCGTCGGAGACCGCGTCGGCCAGCGGCGTCAGGTCCAGCCCGGCCAGCCGCGCCCGGCCGGTCTCGGCGACCGCGCGGCGCAGCAGGTAGTGCAGGATCTCGTCCTCGCGGCCCTCCTCGCCCGGCTCGAACTCCAGCTTCCCCCGCAGTACGCCGGGCACCGTGGTCAGGTCGACGGGGCGGGCCACCGGCGGGTCGTCGCCGGTCAGCGCGGCACGCCGGAGCGCCGCCGCGGCCACCGTCTCGGCGCCGGCGATCGCGAACCGCGCCGACACCCCCGACCGCTGGTCGATCGCCTCCGAGTCGCGCAGCAGCCGGGACAGCCGCGCCAGCACCTCCACCAACGCGTCCGGTACGTCCGCGGCGAGCGCCGCCTCCTGCCGTACCAGGGTGATCTCGGCGGCCACGTCGAGCGGGTAGTGGGTGCGGATCTCCGCGCCGAACCGGTCCTTCAGCGGCGTGATGATCCGTCCCCGGTTGGTGTAGTCGTCCGGGTTGGCGCTGCCCACGAGCAGCACGTCCAGCGGCAGCCGGATCGTGTACCCGCGAACCTGGATGTCGCGCTCCTCCATCACGTTGAGCAGGCCGACCTGGATGCGTTCGGCCAGGTCGGGCAGCTCGTTGATGGCGACGATGCCGCGGTGCGCCCGCGGTACCAGGCCGTAGTGGATGGTCTCGGGGTCGCCCAGGCTGCGGCCCTCCGCGACCTTCACCGGGTCCACGTCACCGACCAGGTCGGCCACGCTGGTGTCCGGCGTCGCCAGCTTCTCCGTGTACCGCTCGGAGCGGTGCCGCCAGCTCACCGGCAGCTCGTCGCCCAGCTCGGCGGCACGGCGGACCGAGGCCGGCGTGATCGGCTGGTACGGGTGTTCGCCCAGCTCGGAACCGTCGATCACGGGCGTCCACTCGTCGAGCAGGCCCACCAGGCTGCGCAACAGCCGGGTCTTGCCCTGCCCGCGCTCACCGAGAAGTACGACGTCGTGTCCGGCGAGCAGGGCCCGTTCGAGCTGGGGCAGCACGGTGCCGTCGAAGCCGACGATGCCGGGCCAGGGGTCCTTGCCGGCGCGCAGCGCCGTCAGCAGGTTGTCACGCAGTTCGTCCCGGACGCCGCGGTGTCGGTGTCCGGTTGCCCGCAGCTCGCCAACGGTGCGGGCCAGTCCGGTCGGTGCGGTCGGAGTCGTCACCCGCACCACGCTACGGCGCGAATCGCCCGACCGGCCACGCCGAATCCGGTCAACCGCCCCGGACCCGCCCGGCGGGACCGCCGGCGCGGAACCGTTCGCCGGACCGGCACGGCCCCGTCACCCGCCGGTACGGCAGCGGTCGCCCGCCGGTTCGCTACTCGAACTCGTCGCGGAACCGGACGGAGGCGCTGCCGCCTCGGCCGTGCGTGAAGCGCAGCTGACGACCGGCCGGACCGCTGGACGCGGGGCGCCGGCGGCGCGGCGAGTCGTGCCGCTCGGCCACGCCGGGCCGGCTGCCGAACCAGAGCCGGGACAGCGGACCCACCCGGCGCGCCGGCCGGGCCGCGAGCTGTGGCAGCCGGGTCCAGGACGCCGGCAGCAGGGCGGGCTTGGCGCTGGGCCGCTCCACCTGCTCGGGCCGCTCCGCCAGTTCCAGGCTGCGTCCGAAGCGCGGCAGCCGCATCGTGTCGAACGGGATCCGGTACAGGATCCGGCTCAGTACCAGGCCGAGCGGGATGGCGGCCGCGACGTCGGTGAGCCAGTGGTAGTCGATGTACACCATCGTCAGCGCGACGGTCATCGGCGCACCGATCCGGACCAGCCAGTACAGGAAGCGCGGCAGGTACGGGCCGATCAGCAGCATGAGCGCCCCGTACCACACGATGGCGTTGCCGGTGTGGCCCGACGGGTACGCCATGCTGAACGGGCCGTCGGGGTGCGCGAACATCTCGACCGGGCCGTGGTGCGGCACCGCGCGGTTGCTCCACACCTTCACCGGCCCGATGCCGAGGTACGTCAGCAGGAACGCGGCGACCGGGATCAGCACCGGCCGGATCGACCGGCGCCGCCAGCCGAGGAACAGCGAGATCAGCAGCGTGCCGTACGTCAGCGGACCGCCCTGGCCGAGGCAGCTCAGCGCGTACGCCGACCACCAGCTCAGGGCGTTGCGATGGTTGTCCGACCAGTGCAGCGCGGCGAGGTCGAGGTCGAGCAGCCAGCGGTTGTTGAGGACGAGCCCGACCGTGATGACGGCGAAGATGGCCAGCATCACGGCGTCGAACCACCAGCCGGTCGGCCGGACCCGCGGTGGGCCCGACCCGTCTGACGTGTGCACGGCCGAATGGCGTGGCCGCGGAATCCCCGTGCCCCGACTCACCAGCCGGTTGCCTCCCGTGGTCATGATCCTCTACCGGTCGTCGGTCGGCCCCGCCCGGAGCCGATGGTCTCGGTCAGCCAGGGCCACTGGCTCCGCCGCGATGGCGCACCGCGTGGGCGCGGGCGATCGTCGACGTCGTGGTCCGGCGCTGTGCTCGGATCGCCCTCCTCGGTCTACCCGGGCCGTACAGCCGCTGCGCACTGCCCCCCGGCGTAGGCACGGTAGAACATCATCGCAAACCGGGCCGTCGTGTGCCCAACCGCAGGGCGGAGGTCACACCAGTACTCAACGAGGCGTGGTGCCGACTGGACTCGCCGTCAGCGCAACTTCTCGTATCGCCCGAAAACGTCCCGGCAGAAACCGTGCGGTACGTGGTGTCCACGCCGTTGTGACACCGCGTACCGCTGATCAAGAATGCCTCGGCCCGGCTCAGACGGCCACTTGGCGTCCCGCCGGGTGCCCACCGCCACACTGTACGGGCAGGTCAGCGGTGGTGTCGGCGCGGTGGATGGCGGGCCCGACGCGGTCCGGCGCACGGTCCGGGCGGAGTACGAGGTGGTCGTCGTAGTCACCGCCCGTCTCGTACCGGAAGGGGATGGGCGGGATGGTCGACAGGGTGCGCAGCCGCTCCCGCAGCCGCGCCGACATCCGTGCGTACTGCTCCGCGGACACCCGGTTGGCGCCGTCCAGGACGACGGTCGGCAGCACCGACATCCCCGTGTACCAGAGGATGCCGTGGGTGATCGGGAACAGCACGTCGTCGATGTCGCCGTGGATGCCGCGCGGGCCGATGCTCGCGCCGCGCGCGCCGACCGTGACGACGACCAGCGCGCGGCGGCCGGCGAGCATGCCGTCGCCGTACCGTCGGGTGCGGCCGGTGGCGGGATCGGTGACGCCGTAGCCGTAGCCCTTGACGAGGACCCGGTCGAACCAGCCCTTGAGGATCGCGGGCGTCCCGTACCACCACAGCGGGAACTGCACGACCAGGGTGTCCGCCCAGTTCAGCTTGGCCTGCTCGGCCCGCACGTCCGCGGGCAGCGTGCCGTCCCGGTACGCCCGCTGCGAGGCGGCGGCCACGTCCAGCCGGCCGGGCGGTTCCACCGGGTACTCGTCGGCCCGGACGACCGGATCGAACCCCATCGCGTACAGGTCGGACTCGCGGTGTTCGTGGCCTTCGGCGGCGAGGGTACGCAGGCCGTCGGTGCGCAGCGCGCCGTTCAGCGAGCGGGGCTCGGGGTGGGCGGAGACCCACAGGACGCGGTGCGGTGTCGTCTTGTCCATGACGTCCAGCCTGGTCACGGCGCCGACCGCCGACGATTGGCCCGGCTGCCAACATGTGCAAGGATCGGGCCATGACCCTTGCCGAGGTACCCGCGCGTCCGCACCGGGTCGTCGTCCTCGCCCGCGACGGCGTACTGCCGATGGAGCTGGGCCTGGTGCACCAGCTGTTCCGGCGCGCCCGCGCCGCCGACGGCACCCCGCTGTACGAGGTGGTCACCTGCGCGCTGCGGCCCGGCCCGGTCGCCACCGACGCCGACTTCCCGATCGACGTACGGCGCGGCCCGGACGAGCTGGCGCGCGCCGACACCGTCGTCCTGCCCGCCGCACACGGGCCGGGGAGTACGGACGAGACGGGGCGGTTGGAGCCGGGGCTGGGCGCCGCGCTCGACCGGATCCGACCCGGTACCCGGATCGCGTCGATCTGCACGGGTGCGTTCGTACTGGCGGCGGCCGGGCTGCTGGACGGGCGGCGGGCCACCACGCACTGGCAGTCCGCGGCCCGGTTCCGGTCGCTGTTCCCGGCCGTCGACCTCGACCCCGACGTCCTGTACGAGGACGCCGGCGACGTCCTGACGTCCGCGGGGGAGGCGGCCGGCATCGACCTGTGCCTGCACCTGATCCGTACGGATCACGGCGCGGCGGTGGCGAACGAGGTGGCCCGCGCGAGCGTCGTCTCCCCGCACCGCGACGGCGGCCAGGCGCAGTACGTGGCGCGTCCAGTACCGGAGCCGGCGGTGTCGTCGACCGGGGCGGCCCGGGCGTGGGCGCTCGACCACCTCGACCGGCCGCTCACGCTGCGCGACCTGGCCGGGCGCGAGTCGATGAGCGTCCGGACGTTCACCCGGCGGTTCCGCGAGGAGGTCGGGGTGTCGCCCGGCCGGTGGCTGACCGCGCGCCGCATCGACCGGGCGCGGCACCTGCTGGAGGAGACCGACCTGCCCGTCGACCGGATCGCCGCCGACGCCGGCTTCGGTACCGCCGCGTCGCTCCGCGCCCACCTGCGGGCCGAGCTGCGCACCTCGCCCAGCGCGTACCGGGCGACGTTCCGGGGCGTACCGGTCGGCTGACGCGCGGCGATGTCGAGGGCGGGGGTCAGCCGGTGGCGGTCGGTCGACCGTCAGGACGTGGCTCGGCGGGCAACGGTCGGTTGACGCGCGGCGGATATCGAAGGGGCGGGTCAGCCGGTGGTGGTGCCGAAGGCGTGGCCGATCAGGAACGTCACCACCATCGCGATCGCGCCGCCGATCACCACCCGGGCCGCGGCCCGCAACGCCGGGGCGCGGCCGAGCCGGGCGGCGACCGTACCGGTGATGGCGAGGGCCACGAGCACCACCACGAACGTCACCGGCGTACGCCAGGACGGCGGTGGCAGCAGGATCGCGGCGAGCGGCAGCAGCGCGCCCACGGTGAACGAGGCGGCCGAGGCGAGCGCGGCGTGCCACGGGTTCGTCAGGTCGTGCGGGTCGATGCCCAGCTCCGCCTCGGCGTGCGCGGCGAACGCGTCGTGCTCGGTCAGTTCCAGTGCCACCTGCCGCGCGGTCTGCTCCGACAAGCCCTTCGCCTGGTAGATCGCGGCCAGCTCGGCCAGCTCCTCCTCGGGCGACTCGCGCAGTTCGCGGCGTTCCTGGTGGAGCATGGCGCGTTCGGTGTCGCGCTGGCTGGACACCGACACGTACTCGCCGAGCGCCATGGACACCGCGCCGGCCACCAACCCGGCCAGCCCGGCGGTGAGGATCGGGCCGCGTTCGGTGGTGGCGCTGGCGACGCCGACGACGAGACCGGCGGTGGACACGATGCCGTCGTTCGCCCCGAGTACTCCGGCGCGCAGCCAGTTCAGGCGCTGCCCGAGCGACTGGTCGTGCGGCTCGCCCGGATGCGTCGACGTCCCGGCCATCGGCGGTGCCCCCTCCCGCTCGGCGCCACCAGGCTATGCCGGTACGCCCGCCACCCGAACGACATTGCCCGAACTCGCCGGGGTGCGCCGGGTCACCGGGTGAGGAGGGCGGCGAGTGCCTGCGCGGTGGCCGGATGCCGGTCCAGCAGCCCGGACGACGGCGCCGACGGGCCGGGGGTACTCCAGGGGTCGGTGGCACCGAGTACGGCGGCGACGGCGTCCGTGGCGGCCGGGTGGGCGGCGAGCAGGTCGGTGACCGGACCGCCCGGCCGCGCCTCCGGTACGGCCGGGGCGGGCGCGGCGGACCACGGCGGCGTCCAGGTGTCGAGGGCGCGCAGCGAGCCGGGGAACGTACGCCCGGCCTCGCGGACGAGCAGCGGGACGAGTTCGGCGGCCTCCGCCCGGAGCGTGGTGATCAGCGTGGGCAGCCACGGCAGCAGCACGTGGTCGGGCAGCCGGGCGAACGCGCCGGACAGCGCCTCCACCACGAACGGCGCCAGCCCCGGTGCCGGCTCCAGCGCCTGCACGAACCCGCTCAGGTACGCCGGGAACGACGGCACGGTGAGCGGGTTGTCGAGCAGGCCGTCGCAGCGGGCGCGCAGGTCGTCGAGGCCGAGGATGCCGAGCTGGTACCGGGCGGCCCAGAGCAGCGCGACGGTGGCGGGCGACTCGGGATGCGACTGCGCGACGGCCAGTTCGAGCTGGGTGCGGTCGCAGCCGAGGGACAGCGCCAGGCTCTCCATGCTGAACAGGAAGCCCAGCATGGCGGCGATCTGCCGGACGGTGGTGGCCTCGTCGACGGTGGCGACGGGCAGCAGCGTGCAGTAGTGGCCGTACCCGGCGGTGACGAACTCCTGTACCCAGGCCGGCAGGGTGGGTGCGGTGGCGCGGTAGTACGTGCGGAGACGGCGGATCCGGCGCAGTACCTCGGGGGCGCCGTCGACGGTGCGTTCGGCGGCGAGCAGGGTGACGGCGCGGGCGCCGAGTTCGGCGGTGAAGCGCGGGTTGTCGAGGAACAGCACCGCGTCCTCGACGGCGCGGAGCGCGGTGGCGGCGGTCGCGGTCGGATCCCAGGCGGCGCGCCGCAACCGCTGTTCGAGGACCTGTTCGACGGTGACGCCGTCGTACCCGAGCTCGATGAGGGCGCGCTGGTTGCGGCCGAGCGCGAGGTCCCAGCTCTCCTGGACGGACCGTTCGCCGAGGGTGCGCTCGCCCATGATCGGGCGTACCGCGTCGGTGGGGAGCAGGCGGCGCAGCAGCCACAGCAGGTCGGAGCAGGGCCGCAGGTCGGGGCGCGCGTCGAGGTCGAGCAGCGCCCGCTTCTGGGTACGCGCGGTCAGGTCGAGGCCGAGCGGGGCGAGCCGGTCGTACACGTCGCGCGCGAGCGGGGGGAGCGCGTCGTACCCGACCCGGCCGACGCGGTCGCCGCCGAGCAGGATCCCGCACAGCGTCGCGACGTCCCGCCGCCCCGGTACGGTGTCCTTCTCGATGCAGGTGACCGCCGCGTCGGTGAAGTCGTACGGGGTGGGCCGCTGCCGGCCGCGGATCCCGGCCAGCAGTACCGAGGTCTCGAACACGGCGATCGCGTCCGCGGTACTCGCCAGGTAGCCGTTGCGGCGGGCGAGCCGCACGATGTCCACGCACCAGCCGCGCAGCTCGTCGGAGTCGAGCCCGCCGGGCCGGGACGGCGCGGACAGGAAACCGGACAGCCGGTCGTCGACCGGATCGCCGTCCCGGCCGGGCATCGCGGCGCGGGCCTTCGCGCCGGCCTTGGGCGCCTTCTGCCCCGACAGCCGGTACGGCCGGACGCCGCCGCGCCCGCTCGTGGCCTTGGCCCAGGTGGCCGCGGCGACCGACACCGAGCCGGGCGCGAGCCCGAACTGTGCCTCGATCGCCGAGTGGCTGGACGGGATCAGCCCGTACAGCCAGGCGGTCCTCGTCCGCGGCCCGATCTCGTACGGCGCCGTCGACGCGACGCCGAACTGCTCGACCCGGCTGGCCGCATGGAACGCGCCGCACACGTACAGGCAGTCGGATGTGTCCACTGTGGACTGTGCGCGGTGCGCGCGGATCCGGGTCCACATGTACCGTTCGCGCGTCTCGTCGCCGCGCAGCCGCTCGCCGGCCGGCGTCAACCGCCGGAACAGGCTGCCGATCAACACCATCACCTGCCGGTACGTGTCGTGGTCGGCGCCCACCAGCGGCTGCTCCACGTACTGGTCCCACCACTCCGACCAGTGCCGTACCTTGCCGTGGTGCAGCAGGTACGCCTCCAGCTCGGCGAACCGGGGGCGCAGGTCGCCCAGCTCCACCCCGACCGCGTCCCCGTGCAGCGCCGCGTCGTCCGGCGCCGAGGGGTCCGGCTCCGGCTCCGGGTCTTGCGGCTTCTCCTGGAACACGTGGTCGGTCGAGTGGTCCACGCACACCAGCTCGACGCCCGGCGTCTGCAACGCGTACGCGATGACCTGGTACTCGGCGGACGCCTCGGTGATCGGCGCGACCACCGACAGCGGCCCCCACTCGGCGGGGAACCCGTCCAGCTCCGACGCGTACGCCTGGAGCGCCACCGGCAGCGTGCAGTTGCGCAGCTCGGCAAGTAGCGGCTGGAGATCCTCGCACAGCTCCAGGTAGACCACCTTCGGTTGCTTGGCGCGCAACCGGCGGGCCATCGCCGCCGCGGACGCCGGCGAGTGGTGGCAGACCGGGAAGATCTCCAGTTCCTCGGCCACCGCCCGGTCGACGTCGTCGACGATCCCGGCGAGGATGTCCGCCACCGCGTCCCCGCCGCCGAACTCGCCGGCCGCGTTGGTCAGCTGCGCGCGCAGCGCCCCGAACGGTCCGGACGCGTCGGGTGCGCTCATGACAGGGTGGCGATGGTCTGACGGCCGCCGTCGAGGAACACCGGCCACTCGCCGCCCTCCGCCTTGCTGCGCGGCTCCACCACCCCGTGCCAGTACTTGTTGAGGATGGCGAGGTCCTCGGGGCTGCGCCGGGCCAGCGAACCGACCAGCGACGCGGCGAGCCGTTCCGCGGTGAGGCGCCGGTCGCCGAAGAAGTGGCTGGACAGGATCGCGTCCTCCAGTACGCCGATCTGCTCGGCCGTGGACAGCGCCGACTCCAGCTTCTCGTCGTCGCTGCCGGCCGACGCCGCCGCGGCGCGCAGGTCGGCGAAGCTCTGCAGCAGGATGTCCAGCAGCGACGGCGGCACGTCCAGCTCGATCGCGTGCCGCCGCAACAGTTCCTCGGTACGGAACCGGACGATCTCCGTCTCGCTCTTGCGGTTCGTC
This sequence comes from Actinocatenispora rupis, assembly GCF_016861975.1. Classification (GTDB taxonomy): domain Bacteria; phylum Actinomycetota; class Actinomycetes; order Mycobacteriales; family Micromonosporaceae; genus Actinocatenispora; species Actinocatenispora rupis. The sequence goes on from NZ_BOMB01000021.1 coordinate 332,171, forward strand.
ACCACCGGGATCCGGACGAAGTTGAACCGTCGCTTCAGCGCCGACGACAGGTCGTTCACGCCGCGGTCGCGGCTGTTCGCCGTGGCGATGATGGAGAACCCCGGCTTCGCGAACACGACGTTGTCGTCGTCCAGCTCCGGGATCGACACGTACTTCTCCGACAGGATCGAGATCAGCGCGTCCTGTACGTCGCTGGTGGAGCGGGTCAGCTCCTCGAACCGGCCGATCACCCCGCCCTCCATCGCCGTCATGATCGGCGACGGGATCATCGAGTCGCGCGACTGCCCCTTCGCGATCACCATCGACACGTTCCACGAGTACTTGATGTGGTCCTCGGTGGTCCCCGCGGTCCCCTGTACGACGAGCGTCGAGTTGCGGCAGATCGCCGCGGACAGCAGCTCCGCCAGCCAGCTCTTGCCGGTACCGGGGTCGCCGATGAGCAGCAGGCCCCGGTCGGACGCCAGGGTGACGATGGCGCGCTCGACGAAGCTGCGGTCGCCGAACCACTTCTGGTCGACCTCGCGGTCCAGCCCGTCGGCGCGCTCCGAGCCGAGGACGAACAGCCGCACCATCTTCGGCGACAGCCGCCACGAGAACGGCTTCGGGCCGTCGTCCACCGACTCCAGCCAGTCCAGCTCGTCGGCGTACTTGACCTCGGCGGGCGCGCGCAGCAGGTCGTCGGTCACGTGATGTCTCCTAGCCGAGGAAGTTCTTCAGTTCGAACACGAGCTTCGTGATGTGGCCCGAGATCACCGGCGTACCCAGGTCCTTGAAGCGCTGCCGGAACCACGGGTTCACCTCCTCGCGGCCGGAGCTGGTCACCGAGCCGACCGGGATGAACCGCACGCCCGACCGGTGCACCGCCTGGATGCCGTCGAACAGCGGCTGCGACCGGTCGAACTCGTAGAAGTCGGAGATCCACACCAGTACTGTGTTGCGCGGGTCGGCGATCTTCGGCTGCGCCATCGCCAACGCGACCGGCCCGTCGTTCCCGCCGCCCAGCTTGGTACGCAGCAGCACCTCGAACGGGTCGTGCACCCACGGCGTCAGGTCCAGCGCGCGCGTGTCGTACGCGATGAGGTGGACGTCGACCTTCGGCAGGCCGGCGAAGATCGACGCGAGGATCGTGCAGTTGACCATCGAGTCGACCATCGAACCGGACTGGTCCACCACCACGATCATCCGGGCCGGCGTGGTACGCCGCGCGGTGTGCTTGTAGAACAGGCGGTCCACGTACAGCCGCTCGTCCTCGGGGTTCCAGTTCGTGAGGTTCTGCCAGATGGTGCGGTCCACGTCCAGGTTGCGGAACACCCGCTTCGGCGGCACCGACCGGTCCACCGTGCCGGCGCTGGACTTCTCCACCTGGGTACGCAGCACCTGCGCCACCTCGTCGACGTACCGGCGGATCAGGGCCTTGGCGTTGGCGAGCGCGACTCCGGACAGGTTCGCCTTGTCCCGCAACAGTTGTTCGATCAGCGACATGCTCGGGGTGAGCTGCCTGGCCAGCGTCGGGTTGGCCAGCACCTCGCGCAGCCGCATCCGGCTCACCAGGTCGCCCTCGATGCCGGCGAGCACACCGCCCAGCTCGTCCCCGGCCGGCCGGGCGCGGATCTGGCCGGGCTCGCAGCCGAGCCCCCGCTCGAACCAGCCGGCGTCGGCCTGCCAGTGCCCGAGCTGGCTGGCGCTGACGTCGCCGCTGCCGGTGGCGAACACGTTGAGCAGCAGCTTGCCGGCGAGCGCGGCCCGGCGTACCTCGGCGGCGGTGTCGCGGGTGTCCGTCTCCGCGGGCCGCAGCAGCCCGTCGAACTCCGCCGCCAGCTCCGGATGGCGCTGTACCACCGTGTCCACGCTGACCGTCGGGTCCAGCAGCGTCGCCGGCAACCCGAGCGCGTCGAGCAGTTCGGCGCTGGTGGACTCCAGCGCCGGCTGCTCGTCGGCGGCGAAGATCCGGGACAGCAGCCGCCAGTAGAGCAGTTGCCGGCGCGCGGCGTCGGCCGTCGGGTCCGGGGTGTCGGCGGTCATGAGCGGAGCAGCCGTCCGGCGCGCTCCCGCAGGACGGCGACGGCGTCGTTCCTCGCCTCCGCCTTGGCCACCTTCGGATCCGTCGGCCCCTGCGCCCAGTCCGCCGTCGCGACCGTCGCCGGCTTGCGCTTCACCGTGGTACGCACGGCGAGCGGCTGCACCCGCCAGCCGCCGGCGTCCCACCGCAGCAGGCCGATGCACGCGGTCGAGGCGGCCACCAACTCCGGGGTGAGGGGGCCGCAGCCGGGCAGCCGGTCGGTGTCGAACGGCAGCGCCCGCCCGTCCAGTACGGCGGCGTGGTCGGTGACCGTGTAGTCCTCCAGCAGTACCGGTTCGGCGATGCGTACCGGATGCCGGTCCAGCGGCGGTACGCCCGCGGCGGTGGCCTCCGGCAGTACGAGCCGGGCGGTGGTGAACGGGTCGGCCGGCTCGCCCGGCGTCGCCGCGTCCTCGCGCCACAGCAGGTCACCGCCGGGCAGCAGCGGCATGTCGGTCAGCTCCAGCGCGCGGCCGGCGGCGAGCGCACCGAGCAGTACGGGGCGGTCGACGAGGGTCCAGACGGCGGGGCCGACGATCGTGTCCACCTTCGCCGCGGCGGCGGCCACCCGTACCAGCCGGGCGCCGCCGGCGGTCTCCAGTACCCCGTGCACCTCGAACTGGACGGCCGTCGCGTGCTCGTGCACGTCGACGCCGAGCGGCAGCAGCCGGCCGGACACCGGTGCCGCGGCGGGCGGCCCCGGCCAGGTGTCCTGCGCGAGCAGGACGGCGCGCGACCACAGGTCACCCCACCGGCGGTACGGCAGGTGCTCCATCGTCGCGATCGGCGTGCAGGCGCGCAGTTCCGCGGCGAACCCGTCGAGCAGGACGGCCAGCCGCCGGGTGCGCGGCTCCGCCAGCAGCGTCGCCACGACCGGCGCGGACGCCGCGACCAGGTCCTCCCCGACACCCCGCCAGCCGGTCACGGCCAGCTCCGTCAGCCACGACCGCGCCGCCGCCAGCGGTACTCCCGGGGAGTCGCCGCCGGTCGCGTCCCACTCGGCGCGCGAGCGCCCGGTGCCCGTGTCGGCCGCGGCGAGCAGCGCGTCGTGCACCGCGCCGAGCAGCGCCGCACGCGCCCCCGCCACCGCCGCCAGGTACTCGTCGGCCACGGTGCCGGCGGCCAGCGTGGCCACGGCGTCCGCCGCCGCGGTGGCCAGCGGGGACGCGCCGGCGGCGGCGGCCAGGGCGGCGAGCGCCGCGCGTTCGGGTTCGCCGAGCCGGCCCAGGCCGTTCGCCAGGGCGTCGTCGAGGCCGTCGACGACCGCCAGCGCCTCGGCCAGCCCCGGTACGGCGTCGTCGGTGAGCGCGCCGATCTGGGTGCCCCGCATCAGCCCGCCGTCCTCGTCGCGCCGAACCACTGCAACTCCGGTACGGGACCGTCCGCCTCCGGCACCTCCAGGTACGCCAGGTGGCGCAGGAAGCGGCTGAACACGGTCGCCGCCGGCGCCGGCGCGTGGTGCGGGTCGAGGGCGCCGAGCACGTCGGAGTCCGCGCCGACCTCGACGCGCAGGTAGCGGGCCACCCGCTCCCGCCCGTACTGGAGGACGGCCTCGTCGAGCATCGCCCGCAGGTGCTTGCACGCGTACGGCCCGGACAGCCCGCCGCACGGCCGGTTGTTGTTCGTACTGCAGCTCAGGCCGTGCCCGTCGGCCGTCACCGACGACACGTACACCCGGGCGATGTCCGAGCCGCTCGACACCACGCCCTGCACCCGGCCGTCCGCCAGTTCGACGAACGGCACCTTGGCCAGCTTCCGTGCCCGTACCGGTCGCACCAGGGTGGCGCCGCTGCACCGCTCCCGGTCGCCGTCCGTCCCCAAGTCGATCATGATCGGGTCTTTGTACCCCATCGAACGCTTGTTCGTCGAGCCGGCCCGGAGCGCCGTCGCGCGGGGTCAGCAGATGCTGTCGGACGGCTTCGGGTTCGCCAGCCGGAACAGCGGGCGCAGCCGCAGGCCGACCCAGGTGCCGGCGAGCGCGGCGACCGCCCACACCCAGCCGGAGACGCTGCCCGAGGCGATGCCCGCCAGGTACGCGCCGATGTTGCAGCCCTGCGCGAGCCGGGCACCGACACCCATCAGGACGCCGCCGAGTACGGCCGCCACCGCGGTACGCCACGGCACCCGGCGGTGCAGCGTCCACACCCCGCCGGCCGCGGCGGCCACGGCCGCGCCGAGCATGATGCCGAGGTCGGTGAGGCTGGTCTTGTCGGCGAGGACGGGGCCGGCGAGCTTCGCCGCGTTCTCCGGCTGCCGCCAGAACGCCCAGTGCTCCGGGTGCGCGCCGAACACCCCGCCGAGCTTGCTGCCCCACAGTGCGAACGCGCTGGTGATGCCCCAGGCGGAACCGCCGACCAGCAGTACCGCGCCGCCGAGTACGGCGAGGACGACGGCGCCGACCCACAGCGGCCAGGACCCGCGTACGATCCGCGCCGCGCCGCGCGCCGTGGGCGGGACGCCGACCGGCGGCGGGGTGCGCCGCCGCTGCACCAGGTACGAGACGCCGACGACGGCGGCGAGCGCCACGACCGTGACCGCCCAGGAGCCGAACCAGCCGACGTGGTCGGAGAGTACGACGGCGGGCAGCGCGGGCCAGCCGGTGAACAGCGGCGACTGCCAGGCGTACACGGTGGAGCCAAGGACGAAGCCGCCGAGGGTCAGGACGATCGCCGACTGCCCGGAACCGACCGCGAACAGCGTGCCGGAGGCGCAGGCACCGCCGAGCTGCATGCCCGCGCCGAACAGGAACGCGCCGACCACGAGCGCCAGCCCGAGCGGCCCCGCCGACGGCTCCGGCGTACTGCCGAACAGCCCCGTGCCGGTGCCGATGATCAGCGCGAACAGCGTGGCGGTGGTACCGAGCAGCAGGGCGTGCGCGCGCAGCCCGGTGCCGTTGCCGACGGCGACGAGCTGCCGCCAGGCGGACGTGAAGCCGAACCGGGAGTGGAACAGCGCGAGGCCGAGCCCGGCGCCGAGCAGCAGCAGGACGCCCGGCTTCGCGCCGTGCTGCACCCACACGTACGCGTCGGCGAGCGCGGTGAGGACGGCGGCGACGGCCAGCGGCACCCACCGTACGGCGGGGGCGGGCGCGGCGTCCGGGGTCGGTACGGAGGTGGGGAAGGCGCGGGCGGGTACGGCGGGAGCGGCCATGGGGGATCTCCGGGCGAAAGGGTACGGGCAGGGACGGCGGGGCGGTCGCGTCAGCGACACAGCCCGTCGTCGGTGCACTCGTAGGCGGCGGCCAGCAGAGCCATCTGCAGGCGCTCGGCGTACCCGGTCACGGCGGAGAGGCTAGCCCGCCCGGCGGCCGCGCGGCACCCTCCTCCCGCGTGCTGGGAGGGCGCACCGCCGTGCTGCGACCGGGATCACGGTCCGGCGGCCGGCTCCGGCTCCGGTACGGGCGGGCTCGGGTCGGCGGCCAGGTGCGCCGCGGTGCAGGCGTCGATGAGCCGCTGCGCCTGCCGGACGATCAGCGCCCGCAGGTCGTCCAGTTCGCGGCGGCGGTCGGCCGCCAGCAGGTAGTGGTACCTCGCGCGCGAGCGTCCGATCGCGTCGAGCGAGTCCAGTACGTCACCCGTGCGTCCCACCGCCACCACCCCCGGATCGGCCGACTACCACCAGCATGCGGCATGGCATGCCGCGTCCAGGGCGGTTCGCTCACGGTTCGCGGGACACCGCCCCCGGGTACGCGCCGGCACCGGCGCCCACGCTCGGGTACAGGTGGTCGGCGCCGATGCGGGCGGTCAGCCCGGACCGGTCGAGTACGGCACGGGCCGGGGTGTGCACGCCGCCCAGCCAGAGCCGGGCGCCGCTCGCGGCCAGGTCGGTGACGAGCTTGTCGAGCACGTTCACCGTCTCCACGTCGAGGTCGGTGGACAGCGACATGTCCACCAGTACGACGCGGACCGGGGGGTCGGCGGCGGCGACCGCGGACCGGACGCCGTCGCGGAGCAGCTTCGCGTTGGCGAACACCAGCGCGGCGTTCAGCCGGTACACCAGCAGACCCGGCTCGGTGACCAGGTCCGGGGTGGGCGCGTCGGCCCGGACCCAGATCGCGGTGCCGCGTACCCGGCCGAGCGGTCCGACGGTGGGGCGGGCGATCCGGCTCAGCAGCAGGAGGATGCTGGCGCTGACGGCGGTCAGCAGACCCGGCAGTACGCCGAGGACGAGGACGCCGGCCATCGCGGCGAGGGCGATCACGAAGCTGTCCCGGCGCAGCCGGGCGATGCGGCGCAGCGCCGCCACGTTCAGGAAGCCGAGGACGGCGCTGATCACGATCGCCCCGAGTACGGCCTGCGGCAGGTCGCGGAACAGCGGCAGCAGCGCGACCGCGGTGAGTACGGTGAGCCCGGCGACGACCAGCGACACCAGCGGGGTACGCGCACCGGCGCGGTCGTTCGCCGCGGTCTGGCTGGCGCCGCCGCCGACGATGAAGCCCTGGAGGAAACCGGCGAGGATGTTGCCGGCGCCGACGGCGGTCAGTTCCCGGTTCGGGCGGACGTCCTCGCCGTGCCTGTCGGCCATCGCCTCGCCGACCGTCGCGGTCTCCGCGTACCCGACGACGGCGATCGCCATCGCGCCCGGCACCAGCGTCACCACCGCGTCGAACGGTACGTGCGGCACGGCCGGGACGGGCACCGCGCCGTCCACCCGGCCGAGTACGGCGACGCCGTGGTGGTCCAGGTGGCCGAACGCGACGGCCAGGACGCCGGCCACCACGACGATCAGCGCGGCCGGCGCCAACGGTACGAAACGGCGCAGTACCAACAGGACGGCGAGGGCGCCGAGTCCGACGGCCGCGGTCACCGGGTGCACGTCGCCGAGGTGACCGACCAGGTGGCCGAGCTTCGGGACGAAGTTCCCGCCGGAGTCGGGGACGCCGAGCAGCTTCGGTACCTGCCCGACGATGATGGTCAGGCCCAGCCCGAACATGAACCCGGTCTGTACGCCGGCCGCGATGAACCGCGACACGAAGCCCATCTTCAGCGCCGCCAGGCCGATCAGCGTCGCGCCCACCAGCATCGCGAGTACCGCGGACAGCCCGGCGAACGAGCGCGCGTCGCCGGCCGCCGCCGGGGCGACCAGCGCGGCCGAGATCGCCGCCGTGGACGAGGTCGGACTCACCACCATCTGCCGGCAGCTGCCGAGCACCGCGTACGCGAGCAGGCCGGCGATCGCGGCGAACAGTCCGGACTGCGGTGGCAGCCCGGCGATCTGCGCGTACGCGATGGCCTGGGGGACCACGAGGGCCCAGATCGTCAGCGACGCGAGAACGTCCGGCCGCAGCCACGCCCGCCGGTAGCCCCGCAGCCAGTCCAAGCCCCGACCTCCCCGTGCCGCACCTCGACGGTACGGCCGGATCGCCTGCGGTGAGCGCGGTTCCCGGTAACCCGGCGTTCGGCGTTCCGCTCCACCGCCGTCCCGGTTCTCCGTACGGTGGAGCGTGGACGACCGGCGGCTCCGGCCGGGTCCGTACACGGGGGAGGAGCACGATGGCCACGCCGTTCACGGGAAAGATCGCACTCGATGTCCGGGATTCGCAGCCGGACTGGACACCGTTCCTGGCGCGGAAGGCACCCGCCGGTTCGCCCAACGTCCTGGTCGTGCTGTACGACGACACGGGCACCGCGGCGTGGTCCCCGTACGGCGGGCGGATCGCGATGCCGACGATGGACCGGTTGGCCGCCAACGGACTCACGTACACGCAGTGGCACACGACGGCGCTGTGCTCGCCGACCCGGTCCTGCTTCCTGACCGGCCGCAACCACCACCAGAACGGGTTCGCCAGCATCTCCGAGTCGTCCACCGGGTTCCCCGGGTACAGCTCGCACATCCCGCCGGAGTGCGCGCCGATGGCGACCGTACTGCGGGAGGCGGGCTGGTCGACGTTCTGGGTCGGCAAGAACCACAACGTACCGGTGGACGAGTGGACGATGGGCGCGTCGAAGGCGCGGTGGCCGCTGGGCATGGGCTACGACCGGTTCTACGGCTTCATCGGCGGCGAGACCAACAACTGGTACCCGAGCCTGGCCGAGGACAACCACTACGTCGACCAGCCGTACCTGCCGGAGGACGGCTACCACCTGTCGAAGGACCTGGCCGACCGGGCGATGCAGTTCATCCGGGACTCGAAGCAGACCGAGCCGGACAAGCCCTGGTACCTGTGGTTCTGCCCGGGCGCCAACCACGCGCCGCACCACGCGCCGGCGGAGTACGTCGAGAAGTACCGGGGGATGTTCGACGACGGGTACGAGGCGTACCGGGAGTGGGTGCTGCCGCGGATGGTCGAGCGCGGGATCCTGCCCGAGGGCACCGAACTCACGCCCATCAACCCGATGGCCGACGGCACGTACTCGCCGAACGACCGGGTGCGGCCGTGGGAGTCGCTGAGCGCCGGCGAGAAGCGGCTGTTCAGCCGGATGGCCGAGGTGTTCGCCGGGTTCAGCGAGTACACCGACGCGCAGGTCGGCCGGATCGTCGAGTACCTGGAGGAGTCCGGGCAGCTCGACAACACGCTGATCCTGTACTGCGCGGACAACGGCGCGTCCGGCGAGGGCAGCCCGAACGGCTCCGTCAACGAGGGCAAGTTCTTCAACGCGTGGCCGGACACGGTCGAGGACAACATGCCGCTGCTGGACAAGCTCGGCAGCCCCGACGCGTACAACCACTACCCGACCGGCTGGGCGGTGGCGTTCTCCACGCCGTACCGGATGTTCAAGCGCTACACGTACCAGGGCGGGGTGTGCGATCCGCTGGTGGTGCACTGGCCGGCGGGGATCCGGGCCCGCGGCGAGGTGCGCCACCAGTACCACCATGCGGTGGACGTGGTGCCGACGATCCTGGAGGCGTGCGGCGTCGAGTTCCCGGACGTGGTGAACGGGGTGCCGCAGACGCCGCTGGCGGGCGTGTCCATGCGGTACAGCTTCGACGACGCGGAGGCGCCGACCCGCAAGCAGACCCAGTACTACGAGATGTTCGGCTCGCGCGGGATCTGGCACCAGGGCTGGAAGGCGGTCACCGAACACGGCCCGGTCAGCGGGCTGAGCCACTTCGAGAACGACCGCTGGCAGCTGTTCCACACCGACGTGGACCGCTCGGAGGCGCACGACGTGGCCGCGGAACACCCCGACAAGGTGGCGCAGCTCAAGGAACTCTGGATGGCGGAAGCCAAGCGAAACAACGTGTTGCCGCTCAACGACATGGCGGTCGTCGGGCCGGACCTGGAGAAGTTCCTCCAGATGGAGTTCAAGGTGCCGGTGCCGCCATCCGGCCAGTACACCTACTACCCGGGTACGAGCGAGATCCCGGAACGGTCCGCCGCGAACGTGCACGGCGTGTCGTACAAGGTGCTGGCGCAGGTCGAGGTGACGGAGGAGACCGAGGGCGTGATCTTCGCGCACGGCTCCCGGTTCGGCGGGCACGCGCTGTTCCTGCTCGACGGCGAGCTGGTCTACGCGTACAACTTCCTCGGGATCCCGCCGGAGACGCGGATCTCCGCCGCCGCACCGAAACCCGGGCGGCACGTCGTCGGCGTCGAGTTCACCAAGCAGCGCCTCGGCGAGCACCACGAGTCGTACGGTCCGCTCAAGCTGTACGTGGACGACGCCGTCGTGGCCGAGGCCGAGATCCGTACCATGACCGGACACTTCTCGCTGTGCGGCGAGGGCCTCTGCATCGGGTACGACAGCGGCGACGCGGTGTCCGCCGCGTACCGGGACCGGGGCCGCTTCCCGTACCGCGGCGGGGAACTCGTGAAGGTCGTGTTCGACGTGGCCGACGACGCGTACGTCGACGTGGAGCGGCACCTGGCCGCCGCGATGTCCCGCGACTGACCACGATCCGGCATCGCGCCGCCCGTACCGTGGCGCGGTGCCGGCGCGTGCCCGCGGTCAGCGCGCCGCGGCGGGCGGTGCCGCGGGCGGTGTCGCGTCGGTGTGCTGGCGGCGGGCCACGACGGTCATCGCCAGCCAGGCGGTCGCGGCGGCCAGTACCGCGGCCGGCACGGTGGCGGTGGCGGTCGAACCGGCCAGCAGCGCGGCGAAGACGAGCGACGAGAACAGCAACCGGGTCTGTGCGGCCATCCCGGCCGCGGTACCGACCGCGACGGCCAGCGTCGGCGAGACACCCAGCCCCGCGTGAGTCAGCGACGCCATCGCCACGCCGAGGAAGATCGCGGGGAAGATCGGCCCGCCGCGGAAGCCGCAGCCCAGGCTCACCGCGTACGCGAGGAACTTGGCGACGATCAGCAGCAGTACGATGCCGACCGACTTCTCGGCCACCAGCGTCGGGATGGACGACTGGCCGGAGAACAGCACGTCCTTCGGGTCGGCGCCGGCGAGGCCGGCCAGCTCGGCGATCAGCCCGACCGCGAGGCCACCGGCGGCCAGCAGACCGGCGAGGCCGAGCCGGGCGCGCAGCCCCTCGACCCAGCGGGCGCAGTACCGGACGGCGAGGGTGACGGCCGCGGCGACGAGCCCGACGCCGATCCCGACGAGCAGGCCGTACAGGTGCAGGCCGGTGTAGGCGGGCAGGTGCGGGACGGTGAGGCCGGGGGCGTTCAGGCCGCCCCACGAGCCGAAGCCGAGGAAGATCACGTACCCGACGGAGGCTGCCACCAGGCCCGGCAGCAGCGCCGGCAGCAGGGCGGTGCCTGCGGCGAGGCCGCTCTCCAGCAGCAGCATGCCGGCCACCAGCGGTCCGCCGAACAGCGCCGAGACCGCGGAGTACGACCCGGCGGTGGACAGTACGGTGGCGGGGCGTCCGGTCAGCCGGGCGAACCGGGTGGCGACCATGCCGACCGCCGAGCCGAGCGCGATCACCGGCGCCTCCGGGCCGAGTACGGCGCCGAAGCCCAGCGTGGCGAGCGCGGCGAGGAGTACGCCCGGCGCGTGCGACACGGCCGTCGGCTCGGCGCTGAGGCCGACCAGCGGGCGGTGACCGCCGTCGCCGGGCAGCGTGCGCGCCGCGACGACCAGCAGCGCGCCGACCACCGGCAACCCGACCACCAGGTACCAGGGCGGGCCGGTGTGGCCGAGCGCCTTCGGCAGGTCCGTCCACAGCCAACCCTGCAGGTACCGCACCAGCGCGAGGAACGCGGCCGCCGCGAACGCCGCCGGGATGCCGATCGCCGCCCCGATCCCCACCAGCTTCAGGTACGCGCCGCCCGACGGCGTACCGCCCGACGGCGTACCGCCCGCCGGAGCGCTGCCCGCCGCCGGTGCCTGCTGCCCGCCCGTACCGCTCACCGCGCCTCCCGGCCCCGTCGTCCCACCGTACGACGGGGGTCCGGGGCCGGGTGGCGCGTTCCGCCGAGTACGTCCGATGTGGAGGGTGGTCGGGCCGAACCGCCCGCCCGGACCGTCCGGTACGCCTAGCCTGGTGGTCGTGGGCACGAACGGCACGCCGGCGGCGCGGCGGGCACCGGCGCGGGACATGGTGTGGGTACCGGCCGGCGCGTTCCGGATGGGCAGCGCGGACTTCTACCCGGAGGAACGGCCGGTGCACCGGGTCGAGGTGGCCGGGTTCTGGATCGACGAGCATCCGGTCACGGTCGCCGAGTTCCGCCGGTTCGTCGCCGCCACCGGGTACGTAACGCTCGCCGAACGCGCCCCCGACGCCGACCGATACCCCGACGCCGACCCCGCCCTGCTGGTACCGGGATCGTTGGTGTTCCGGGCGACTCGCGGCCCGGTGCCGCTCGACGACTGGCAGCGCTGGTGGGCCTGGGTACCCGGCGCCGACTGGCGGCACCCGTCCGGCCCGGACAGCGGGATCGGCGGCCACGAACGCCATCCGGTCACGCACGTCGCGTACGAGGACGCGGTGGCGTACGCGGACTGGGCCGGGAAGCGGCTGCCGACCGAGGCCGAGTGGGAGTACGCGGCGCGCGGTGGACTCGACGGCGCCGTGTACCCGTGGGGCGACGACGTCGCACCGCGCGGCCGTACGATGGCCAACACCTGGCAGGGCGACTTCCCTTGGCGCAGAACGACTCCACGCCACGACCGCACCTCACCGGTACGCAGCTACCCGCCCAACGGCTACGGCCTGTACGACGCGGTCGGCAACGTGTGGGAGTGGACCGCCGACCTGTTCCGCCCCGGCCACGACCCGGCCCCACCCGCCTGCTGCGCGCCCCGGCCACCTCGCGGGACCGTCGGGTCCGAGCCCGGAAGCGTTGCGCCGCAAGCGTTGCGGACGGACGCGGCGGGCGCGGCCGAGGCGGCGGGCGCCGGCGGAGCGCCGTTCCCGCGGTACGTGATGAAGGGCGGCTCGCACCTCTGCGCGCCCAGCTACTGCCACCGGTACCGGCCGGCGGCCCGGCAGGGCCAGGCCGCCGACTCGTCCACCAGCCACCTCGGGTTCCGTTGCGTGGCAAGCGGTTCCGGCTGATCAGCCGCGCGGTGCGTCCGGCTCGCCACCCGGCTGCTCGGCCCCGCCGCGCATCCCGGTCGGCTGGTCCCCGCGCATCTCCGGTTCGGCGGTGGTCCGCGGCTTGACGTCCGTCGCGGCGGACGTCCCCGCCGGCGTGCCGTACCCGGTGGGCTCGTTGCCCGCCATCGGCGCACCGTCCGCCGGTACGGCCGGGGAGACCCAGCTGTCCCGGCCGGAGGTGGCGCCCGCGCTGAGCATCCGGGCCAGCGCCCAGATGACGAACACGTCCGCGGCGATCACCAGGATCGCCCAGAGCGGGTAGTACGGCAGGAAGAAGAAGTTGTTGATCGCGGACAGGCTGGCGAGTACCAGACCGGTCACCGCGGCCCAGGTACGCCCGGACATCAGGAAGACGCCCGTCAGCAGTATCAGCGCGCCGAGTGCCACGTGGATCCAGCCCCACGCCGTGGTGTCGAGGCTGAACGTGTAGTTCCGGACGTTGACGTAGAACTGGTCCTTGAAGATCGCCGTGATGCCGTCGATGATCTGGAAGACCCCGACGACGATCATCATCGTCGCGGCGAAGACCCACCCGGTCATGGCCGCCACGGTCCCGGCACCGCTTCCTCGCGCCATCGGTACCCCCTTCGTCCCTGCCGACGCTACGGGCCGTGACGCCCGTGGCAGGGCGGATTCCGGAATCCCGGCGTCGCGACCGTCCGAAGTGGACAGAAACCGACCCACACCGCCCCGGGTACGCGTCGCGGCACGTCCCGGTCGTTTCCCGGCACCGCGCACCGGCCGGACCCGCGCACCGCACGCCACCACGCCCGCTACCCGCAGGTGGCGAGCCGGCCGCGGTCGCTCCGGCCACGGCCCGGATCCGTTGCGGTGCGGGGAATCGGTCAGGCGTCGGGGAAACCGGTGACCCGGAGCGTGACGTTCACCCGGCCACCGGTCAGCCCGGTGCGCGGATCGCCCGTACCGGGCCGGATCCGCGGCACCCCGTGGTACGCCAGGCGCGACGGCCCGCCGAACACGAACAGGTCGCCCGACTCCAGTTCCACGTCCGTGTACGGCCGGGACCGGTTCTCGGTGTTGCCGAAGCGGAACAGGCACGTGTCGCCGACGCTCAACGACACCACCGGTTCCCGGGCCCGCTCGTCCCGGTCCTGGTGCATGCCCATCCGCGCGTCCGCGTCGTAGAAGTTCACCAGCGCGGTGTCGGCCCGGTACCCGTCGCCCGCCGCGTCCCCGTACGCCTCGGTCACGGCGGCGGATCCCAGTCGTACCAACCAGTCGGGGAGCGGGGCGACGCGGTCGCCGTTCACGTCGTCGGCGGTCCGGGTGTACCGGTAGGGCTGCCAGTGCCAGCCGAGACAGACCGTGCGTACCGACATGGGGTGGCCGCCGGGCAGGACCGCGGACCGCGCCGGCACCGGGCCGCGCGCCCACTCCCGGCACGCGGTGACGAGACGCCGCTGCGCGTCCAGGTCCAGCCATCCCGGTACGTGCACGGCGCCCGGCGCGACCTCCCGCCGCCCGGTGCCCAACAACGGCAGCGTCATCACACCCTCCTCAGTGGACGGTCCGCGGCGCGCCCGCGGTCACGCCGCCTCCAGACTCAGCAGCGCCAGCTTCGCCGCCGCGCCCCCGGCGTACTGCCCGGACGAGCCGTCGGCGCGGACCACCCGGTGACACGGCAGTACGACCGGGACGGGGTTGGTCGCGCAGGCCGTGCCGACCGCCCGCACCGCGCGCGGGCTGCCCGCCGCGGTGGCCACCTGGCTGTAGCTTTCCGTTGTGCCATAAGGGATGTCGGCCAGGTGGTCGAGCACCTCGCGGCGGAACCCCTTGGCCAGTCGCAGATCCAGCGGCACGTCGAAGACCCGCCGCCGGCGCCCGAAGTACTCGTCGAGCTGCCGGGCCACGGCGTCCAGCCGGCGCGGCGCGTGCAGTACCCGCGGGCTCACCAGCTCGGCGAGCTGCGCGAGCGCCGCGTCGTGCCCCTGACCCGGGTACGCGACGCGCACCAGCCCACGGTCCGTCGCGGCCAGCAGCAACGTACCCACCGGCGTCTCCACCGTCCGGTACGCCACGTCGAGCACGCCGTCCGCCGCGGCGTCCGCGGCCAGCCGGTCGCGCAGTCGGGCCAGCGTCGCGGAGTCGTCCGGCAGGCCCGCGAACAGGTCACTCATGTCCCTCTCCTCCCGTGCGGTACGTGGCGCGCAGCGTGCGGATGCCGTCGGCGGCGGCGCGTCGTGCCGCGTCCGTCGTCCCGCCGACGATCGCCGCGATCTCCGCGTACGGCAGTCCCGCGAGGTGGTGGTACGCCACCGCGGCCCGCTGCTTCGGCGGCAGCGCCGCCACCGCCGCCCACAGGTCGACGTCGGAGTCCTCCGGCCGCCCCGTGACGGACGGCCGGTCCGGCACCGCCCCCACGACGACCGGCCGGCGCGCCGCGGACCGGGTGGCGTCGATCGCCTTCCGGTGCGCGATCGTCACCAGCCACGCCTCCACGTTCGCGTCCGCCGGCAGCTCCGGGTACGCCCGCAGCGCCGCCAGGAACGTCTCCGCCCACGCATCCTCCGCGTCGTCCGGGCCGAGCACCGCGCGGCACACGCGCAGCACCATCCGCCCGTACCGGGCCACCACCTCGTCGAACGGCTGCACACTCACACCCCGTAGACGCGCGCCCGCACCGAAACGTGAGATCCCATGCCCCGCCACCCACCTCAGTCCGGTACGGACGCCGCGGCGTGGCAGGCGCCGCGCCCGTCCGCGCGCGCCACGATCCGCCCGTCGCGTACCCGGACGGCGGTCTCGGTCTCGTCACTGACCGCCCGTACTCCGGCGGCGGCGGCGACCGCGGCGGCCCCGTCGTGCACCAGACTCAGCCGCGGCCACGCCGACTCCGGCAGCGCGTGGCGCAGGCAACTCCGCAGCTCCGCGAGTACCAGCCGGACCAGGGGGTCCAGCTCCCGCGGCTCGCCGGTGACGAGCACGGCGGTGACCGGACAGAGCCGCAGCGCCTCCTCGACCGCGGACAGCCGGTGCAGCCCGAGTACGGCAACCACCCCGTCTCCGCCGGGGCGTACCGGCTCGGCGCGGAGCGCGTCGACCGCGGCGGGCGGGGCCCACGGCGCGTCCACCGGGCGGGCGGCCGGTGCGTACCCGGCGTGCGGCGGGCTCCAGTCGTCGGCGAGGTCCAGCCCGGCGAGCCCGCGGCACGTCTCCACCACGTCGAACGGATCGGCGAAGCCCGGCGCCGCGACCGCGAGCTGTCCCGCACCGTGCAGCGTGGTCAGCGCCGCGGCGGCCACCCGTACGAGCCGGTGCCCGCGCCGCGGTGGCAGCGCCTCCAGCCCGAACCCCAGCGCGATCGCCTGCAACGCCAACAACTCCGCGTACGGCCGGCGGGTGTGCTCGTCGGCCAGGATCTCCGGTACCAGGTCGCGGCCCAGCCAGTCCGGCCCGTCCGTGGCCAGCGGCAGCGGCGAGAGCCACGCGGACGCGAGCGCGGCGAGCGCGTCCGGCACCGTACGGCCGGGTCGGGGGTCGGCGGGTGCCTGCTCGGCGTCCTCGGCCAGCACGCTGAAGTAGAGCGCGCGCTTGCCGGGGAAGTTGGAGTAGACGGCGCCGCGGGTCAGCTTGGCCCGCTCGGCGATCCGGTCGATCTTGGCGTCGCGGAACCCGCGCTCGGTGAACTCGTGCCGCGCGGCGGCCAGTACCCGCGCCCGGTTCCGCCGCTGCGTCTCGGCCCGCGGCACCCGCTCGCCGCCCGCCCGTCGCCCGTCCGCCGGCTCCTGCCGGTCGCCGGACCGGTTCTGCTCCGTACCCATGCCACCCCGTCCGCGGTGTTTGCCGCCGTCGTCGGCACACGCTAGCGTCGACCCCACATGTCAGTACCACATGATCACATCATTTGAATGGGGACGGCGCGGATGCCGAGATGTTCGTTCTGCGGGAAGACGCAGCAGCAGGTACGCCGGCTCATCGCCGGCCCGGCCGACGCGTACATCTGCGACGGCTGCGTCGGGCTCTGCACCGACCTCGTCGCCGAGGACACCACCCCGCCCGACACCCCGGACCTGCCCCGCCCGGCCGAGATCC
>NZ_BOMB01000022.1 GCF_016861975.1 Actinocatenispora rupis
AACCCCGTCATGGACTACCAGGACGCCTACCAGCGGCTGCTCGCCGCCGCCGCGGGCGCGCTCCGGGCCGAGCACAGCAACGCCGACGACCCGCACTACAGCGACTGGATCGACGTGTGCAGCGAGGAGCTGGCCCTGGCCGCCCGTGACTACGTCCGTGCGGTCGACGCGCTGCCCGAGTCGTCCCAGCCGTACGGCTGGAACACCACCACCGCCTGACCACACCACCGCCTGCTCACCCCGCGAACACGGAGGACAGACCGTCATGGCCAACGAGCCGACCACCACCATCATCGGCAACCTGACCGCCGACCCCGACATGTCCGTCACCAACTCGGGCGTGTCCTGGGCGCGGTTCACCGTCGCGTCGACCCCGCGCCGGTTCGACAAGCAGTCCGGCCAGTACGTCGACGGCGAGGCGCTGTTCATGCGCTGCGTCGCCTGGCGTGACCTGGCCGAGCACATCACCGAGTCCCTGTCCAAGGGCACCCGCGTGGTCGTGACCGGCCGGCTGCGGCAGAACACGTGGGAGACCGACGACGGGCAGAAGCGCTCGTCCATCGACCTCGACGTGGACGAGATCGGCCCGTCCCTGCGGTTCGCCACCGCCAAGGTCGCCAAGCTCGCCCGCCGCAACGGCAACCAGCCGCCCGCCCCGGACGAGCCGTGGGCGACGGCGCCGGCCGGTACCGGTGGCGGCGCGTCGGGCGAGTTCGGCGACGAGCCGCCGTTCTAACCCCTGTCTGGAACACCCGCGGACGGGTGGCCGGCCCCGGATGAGGGTTCGGCGCCGGCCACCCCGCCGCGGACCGTCACCACGTGCTGGAGGAAGCGATGAGCGTTCTGCACGACGCGGCGCTGGCCGCCGCCGGACGAGGCTGGCCGGTGTTCGTCCTCGGCCGCACGAAGCGGCCCGTGGCCAACTGCGCGGACTGCCCGACCACGGAGCAGGACCCGGGACACAACCGGGAAGCCTGCCCGTGTCTGACCTGCCACGGGTTCTACGCCGCCACCACCGACCCCGACCGCATCCGCGCCATGCTCACCGCCGTACCACGCGGGCTGCTCGCCATCCGCACCGGTGCGGTCGCCGGGCTGATGGTGGTCGACATCGACCCCGACCACGGCGGCGCCATCGACCGCGACCTGATGGCCCCCACGTACACGGTGGCAACCGGATCCGGCGGCTGGCACCTCTACTACGCCCACCCCGGCGGCAGCGTGCTGTCGCGGCGGATGCCCGGCCGGCACGGCATCGACATCAAGGCCGACGGCGGATACGTCGTCGCACCCCCGTCCCTGCACCCCCGCACGAAGCGCCCGTACCGGACCGTGGGCGGTCGCCCTGTTGTTGAGATGCGCCGCGCCCTGGCCGCCGTGGTGTGCGCACCGCCCGCGGTCTCACCCACACCCCGGGTCACCGCGACCCGCCCGACCACGCCCGGCCCGGACGGCAGGCGCGGGCGCATCTCATCCCCCACCGCGCTACTCGCCGCACACCTCAACGCGGTCACCACCGCAGCGCCCGGGGCCCGCCGCGCCACCCTGTACGGCGCGGCCCGCGGGGTGGCCCGCATGGTCGCCGCCGACGCCATCGACCCGACCGACGCCGTCGCCGCGCTGACCGGCGCCGGCCGGGCCGCGCAGCAGAACGACCGCGACATCCGGGCCGCCATCGTCGGCGGCTTTCGCGACGAGGGAGTCCCCACATGACCAGCAACACCGGCGAGAGCCCTCCCGACGGCGCGGCCGCCCTCGACGCGATGCGCAACGCCATTACCCGCTACGTGTCCCTGCCAAGCGAGGAAGCCGTGGACGCGGTAGCACTGTGGACCGCCGCGACCCACGCACAACCAGCGTGGGCGCACGCACCCCGGCTGGTCATCCGCGCACCGGAGCGCCGGTGCGGCAAGTCGCGACTGTTGGACGTGGTGGAAGCCACCTGCCACGCCGCGCTGATGACCGTCAACGCGTCCCCGGCCGCGGTGTACCGGGCGATCGGTACCGGCAACCCGCCGACCCTGCTCATCGACGAGGCCGACACCATCTTCGGCGCCAAGGCAGGCGACGCGAACGAGGACCTCCGAGGACTACTCAACGCTGGCCACCAACGCAACCGGCCTGCGATCCGCTGGGACAACGCCACCCGCTCGCTGGAAACCATCCCGACCTTCGCCATGGCAGCGCTGGCAGGCATCGGCGCCATGCCCGACACCATCGAAGACCGGGCCGTCGTCATCCGCATGCGCCGCCGGGCGCCCGGGGAAACCGTCGCTCCGTACCGCGTGCGGCGCGACGGTCCCGGACTGAACGCCATCGGTGTTCGGTTGGCCGACTGGCTGGGGAGCCACCTGCCCGAGCTGGAGGCGGCCGAACCGGCGATGCCGTTGGAGGATCGCGCCGCAGACACGTGGGAACCCCTGGTGGCGGTCGCTGACCTGGCCGGCGGCGAATGGCCGACGCGCGCCCGCGTCGCCGCGCTGACACTGACCGCCGAAGCCGACGACACCGGAGCAGGCTCCGAGCGCATCCGACTCCTGACCGACTGCCGAACCGCGTTCGGGGACCTCGACAAGATCCCCACCACAACGCTGCTGGAACACCTCAAGTCCGACCCGGAAGCGCCATGGGCCACCTACGGCCCCGCCGGCACCGGCCTGACCGCCATGAAGCTGGGCGACTTGCTCCGCGAGTACGACATCCGCTCGCACACCCTGCGATTCCCTGCACCCGTCGGGCAGGCCAAGGGCTACACCCGCGCGGACTTCATCGACGCGTGGGAGCGCTACACACCGTTACAGAACTCGGCCGATGGCAACCCACGGCCACCGCTTGAACTGGCCAAGCCGTACCAGCCGTCCCAGCCGTCCCAGGCCAGGTCAGCCCCGGTACGGCTTGACCAGCGGTACGGCTTAAGCCGTACCAGTCTTCAAGCCGTACCACCCCTGACCAGCGACGCTACGGCTGGTACGGCTGGTACGGCTTCCCCCACCGACACGGCCCGGACCTCGTAGCCGCGGCTACAACCAGTGACCGACTGCTGGGAAGCAACCATGCCGCGCTGGGTTCGCACAGCCGGCACCGGCCGACTCAACGCACCGCCGACCCCGTCCTGATGAGCAGCCCCGGCGCGCATCGCCTACCAAGCACCGCGCCGGGGCCGCACCTCTCCGGAAAGAGGCACCTCTGATGGTCGCGCCCACACGCCCCGCCCGACAGGCCCGCCGCGGTTTCCTCACCGTCGCCGAGGTCTGCGAAACGCTCGACATCGCCCGATCCACCTTCTACGACTGGCGCGCCAAGGGCGCCATCCCCCGCGTCATCAAGCTCCCCAACGGCGACCTGCGCATCCGCGCCAGCGACTTCGAAACCTGGCTCGAAACCCTGGAGGCTGCATGACCCGGCAGAGCTACGCCGTCCGCATCTGGGCGATCCGCAAGTACAAGGGAGCCCGGAAGACGACCTACACCGTTCGGTGGGCGGTCGAGGGGAACGAGTTCCCCAAGACCTTCGCTACCAAGAAGCTCGCCGAGTCGTTCCACGCGCAGCTCACCACGGCCGCGAGGGAGGGTGAGCCGTTCGACGTTGAGTCCGGTCTGCCCGTGTCGATGGCGCGGGAACTGAACAAGCGAAGCTGGTACGAACACGCCTGCGGATTCGTCGACATGAAGTGGCCGCGCGCGTCGGGGCGCCACCGTAAGAGCATCGCCGAGGCGCTGGCCACGGTTTCCTTCGCGCTGTTCAGCACGACCCGCGGGATGCCTGACCGTGCCGAGCTTCGCCGCGCCTTGTACACGTGGTCGTTCAACACCGCGGCCCGCGCCAGCGATCCGGAGCAGGCGGTGTCGCGGGCCGTACGTTGGGCGGCGGCGAACACGGTTGATATCGCTGACATGAAAGACCCGGTCGTCACTCGGCGCGCCCTGGATGCGTTGGCGGTGACGCTCGACGGAAAACCCGCCGCGCCCACCACGATCGCCAGGAAGCGCGCGGTGCTGTACGGCGCGCTGCGCTACGCGGTGGAGCTTGGCTACCTCGATGCGAACCCCATCGACCGAGTGCAGTGGAAGGTTCCGAAGACCACGGAAGAGGTGGACCGCAGAGTGGTTGTCAACCCGGCTCAAGCGCGGCGACTCCTTGCCGCAGTACGCGAAGAGGCACCCGAGTTGGAGGCGTTGTTCGCGTGCATGTACTACGCGGCTCTGCGGCCTGCCGAGGCACTGCACTTGCGGGAATCCGACTTGTTCCTGCCAAACGAGGACGGGGCCGATCCGTGGGGTGAACTGCTGCTGACGGGCTCGACCCAGCACGTAGGCGCCGCATGGGCCGATGACGGGTCAGCCCGGCAGGATCGCGCCCTGAAGCACCGCGCGGCCAATGCCACCAGGCCGGTTCCGGCCTGTCCCGATCTCGTTCGTGTGCTGCGTCGTCACCTGGCGGAGTTCGGGACGGGCCCGGATGGGCGCCTGTTCGTGCCGCGTGTGGGCAAGTTCGGACGGCCCGTTGCCGGTGCTTCGTCCGCGTCGGTGTCGGTGTCGACGTACACGCGGGTGTGGCGGGCCGCGCGGAAGGCTGCGCTGACGCCTGCCGAGTTCGCTTCCCCCCTCGCCCGCCGCCCGTACGACCTGCGGCACGCTGCCGTGTCCCTCCAACTCAATGCTGGGGTGCCTGCTACCCAGGTGGCCGAGTGGGCGGGGCACAGCGTGGCGGTCCTGTTGAAGGTCTACGCGGCGTGCCTGTACGGGCAGGAGGACGCTGCACGGCGCCGGATCGTCGCCGCCCTGAGCAGCTCCAGCGAGAGCGAGGGGCCTGACGAAACTTCACCACGTATTCGCCACGGACAGCCGTAGATCGTCGGACGCAGCCGGACACGACCGGAACGGTAGAGAATGGCCCCTGGCCGGCGTACGCGCTGGTCAGGGGCCGTTTTTCGTGGTCCGGCGGAGGGCGTGGGATTCGAACCCACGAGGACGGGGTTACCGCCCTAGCGGTTTTCAAGAGCACCGCGGTTTGAAGGTCAATCATGCCGCTGACCTGCCCTTACGTCCGCGACGGTTCGGGTTGGGGCCATTCTGCCCCCCGATTGCCCCCCGACCTCGGCCCGAGCGGATCGCCTGTTCGATGCGCCGGTTGACCGTCTCCTCTTCGCCATCGATGCACCCGGCGTAGACCTTGAGCAGGACTGCCACGCCATGGCCGACCCGACGAGCAACCTCGGGGGCAGGCACGCCGCCGTTCAGCCAGACGGACACCGCCGCATGGCGAAGGTCGTACGGCCGACCCACGAGCGGGGAGGCCGTCTGTTCCTCCGACAACGCCGCGGCCCTGGCCCTCTTCCAGATCCGCCCATATTGCGCTTCGGACAGGTAGCCGCCACGGGCAGCCCGGAACAGGCGCCCATCCTCCGTCGTTCCGAAGGTGTCAAGGTGAGCTTGCAGGAGACGAACGAGGTCCGGCGGAATCGGCACGGTGCGGGTTTCCTTGGCGGCACGGTGCTTGAGTCCGCGCGGCTCTCGGGTTGTGCCATCGTCGGTCCAGTCCTCGCCGGCGTGCGGGGCGGTTTCGGCAAGGATGATGCGGCCCCAGCCCTTGCGAGGTAGCTGGCAGTCCCCGCGACGGATGGATGCCGCTTCAGCCGGGCGCATGCCCCCGTAGTACAGGCAGCCGAAGAACGCCGTGTACTGGGCGCCGTGCCGGTCGACGTTCGGGAGCTCGGCGAGGATCGCCTCGACCTGGGCGGTGTTGGCGACCACCCGTCGGTCCACCTGCTCAGCAACCGCGGGGGCCTTCCACTGCACCTTGTCGATGGGGTTGTAGTCGAGTAGTTCAAGTTCGACCGCGTAGCCGAGTGCGTTGTAGAGGACAGCCCGCTTGCGAGCCACGGTGGTCGCTGCCGCGGGCTTGCCGTCCATCTTGCGCGCACAGGCGTTGAGCGCATCGCGAATGACGGGACTCTCCAACAGCCGGGTCACCGGCAGGCTGTGCCGGGCCAGCCATGCGTACGCCCGAGCATCAGTGTCGCTTGGTGTCTGTCCCCAACGGTTCGCGTTAAGTGCCCACGAGTACAGCGCGTGCCGCAGCTCGGCCACGGGCGGGGCACCACGGTCATCGGACACGAGTGCCACCGTGACAGTGGCC
Source organism: Actinocatenispora rupis (assembly GCF_016861975.1). GTDB lineage: Bacteria > Actinomycetota > Actinomycetes > Mycobacteriales > Micromonosporaceae > Actinocatenispora > Actinocatenispora rupis. Next base: position 6,139 of record NZ_BOMB01000022.1, read on the forward strand.
AACGCATCGACGGCGCTGCGCCGTGACTTGGGAGCCCACTCCGTCCATCGCGCTTCCACATAGGACCGGGCAACTTCGAGCCAGGTCCTCCGTGACTGCGCACGCAGCATCGCCAGCGGGAGACCCTGGTCGGCATCGAAGGGGTCTCCCGCCTTGACCGCGTGGAGCAGACCGGTTCGGAACCCGTCGGCGAGCGCCTTGCCCGCGAAGTTCCGCTCGAACCGCTTGGCCTGCACGGTCCAGCGAAGGCGATAGACCTTGTCCGTACCGTTCTTCCGCTTCGTTGCACGCTTCCGGTCCTTGCGCTCCTGGATCTCGTACACCGTGACGTCATAGCTCGTACTCACGCCGCGTTCCCTCCTTCCTCTCGTTCCGCAAGCCATTCGTCCAGCACTGCGCGGCGTATCCGAAGCTCACCGTTGGGCATCTTCAACGCGCGCGGCGCCACGCCCAACCGGCGCCACTTGTAGAAGGTCGACCGGGGGACGTCCAGCTCGGACAGCACCTCGGCCAACTTGAGCAGCTTTCCCGCCATGACCAACTCCCTCCGTCCACATTGGACTGCCTGATGACGTGCATCAACGCGCGCTCAGTTCGTGGGCAACTTCTTCACGGCCCACAAGAGCGCGGGAGCGGGCGAGGTCGGCGGAGGTGTTGGCGAGCATGGCGTCGCCGAGGGTGTGCCAGCCGGTTCCGGCGTAGGTGAGTGTCCCGACGATCAGCGTTGTCTCACCATCGGTGTCGGCGGCGGGGGTGTCGTCGGTGGTGCGCCGCCAGGTCACCCGGTTGTCGCGCAGGATGCGGAAGGTGACGGAGTAGCGGCGGGATTTGGTGAGGAAGTGTCCGCCGAAGCCGAGCATATGCGCCCACCGACGAAGCCGTGCCCAGGCCGGGTGCCGGCCGAGTCGCCAGCACGCGTCAATGAGTCGTTCGGTGTGGGTGCCGTGTTCGTTGGCATACAGGTCAACGGTTTCGCCGTTGAGGCGGCGGGAGACGTGGCCGGTGGCTTCGGTGGACTTGGTGGAGTACTTGGCGAAGTACCCGGCGACCAGCGAGTCGGTGATCTCCTGGTCTCCGCGGACCTGGATCGGTCGGACGTCCACCTGCTCACCCCAGGCAAGGCGCCAGCCGTCGGGGTTGTCGGGGTGCTCCTCGGTGGTGAACCCGACGGTGACGGCGGCGTGGTGGATGGCGTCGGCCAGGTCGATGACGTCCAGCTCGGACGGCGGCGGGAGGGTGACGTCTTTGGCGTCGGGGTGGTAGCCGTCGAGGCGGATGACGGCGTGGAAGTGCACGACGCCGCGGACCTGCATTTCAGCGACCTTGCAGCAGGTGGCCCGCACACGCAGGTGGGTGCCGGCGCGTCGGGCGAGACGTGTCAGGTACCGGTTGACAGCGATCGTGGTGCGGCGCCACAGCTCGGATGCCTGCACGTTGAACACGGCCTGGCCGTCGTAGTCGTAGCAGTCCAGACACAGCGGCGTACCGAGCAGGTGCGAGCCCTTGTCGTGGATGTCGTTGCACGCCAACGCGATCCCGTGTGAGCAGACGTCGGGGTTGCGGCGGGGCCGGCACGGGATGGGCTTGCCGGACTTGGCGATGCGGCGGGTGTGAACCAGACCGAACGAGCCGGCGGTGAAGGTGGCGAACACCGCCGGGTGGGCGGCTACCGAGGGGTCGATACCCTTGCCGCCGACCATGCCGGCGCGGATGAGCTGGAACGCGTCGCGGCGGTAGACCTCGGCGCAGTGCGGGCAGACCGACGAGCGGCGGTTCCCGCAGGACTTGTAGATCACGCCGTCCGGCATGTCGGCGGTGGACTGTCGGGCGAGCAGCTCGCCGGAGCCGGCGTCGATCCGGTCGACTGTGCCGCACAGGCGGATCGGGTTGGAGCAGCCGGCGGCGGAGCGGACGTGGGCGAGCCAGCCGAACACGTCGGATCCTGCGGCGCGTTCCAGGGCGGTGCGGCTGGCAGACAGTCGGGAGCCGGCGCCCATGGTGTCGTCCAGGACGCGGGACAGATCGAACGAGGCGGCCAGTTCGGCGGATACACCCGTACCCGGGACCGTGGTGCTAGTGGCCCCGGGTGCGAGTGTGACCGTCGGAGTGGTCATCAGGCGGCAGCCCCACCACGAGCACGGTGGGCGTGGGTGCGTCGGCTGTCGCGGGTTTCGCGGGGCGCCTTGGTGTGGGGGCGTTCCCCGCTGTAGATGGTGATCAGGGTCGAGAAGATCTGGCCGGCGCCGCAGATGCGCAGCAGCCCGTACGCCTGCTCGGTGGGCAGGCAGCCGATGTGCGCGCCACGTCGGGCAAGCACCAGGGCCAACGGCTTACGGCAGACCCGGCACGGCAGCATCGCGTACCCGGCGGGCATGGGGTCGCCCGGGATGTGGTCGGCCGGAGGCCGGGCGTCGACATCGACGGTGGTTCCGTCGTTGCGGACCAGGTGGCGGCGGCCGTCGATGAGGATGGTGTCGTTCATCGGGTCACCTCCGCCGGGGTGTGCCCGTTGACGCGGGCCGGCTCGGAGGGGGTGGGCAGCGACCAGGCGGCCAGCGTCGGGAACGCCGGAGCCTCCTCGGTGTGGTCGTCGGTGGTGGCCGGCTCCGGGGCCGGCGGGACGTCGGGGACGAGCTGCACAGGCTCGGTGACCGGTTCGGTGCCGGCTTCGGTGCCCGTCTGGACGGTCGGTCGGGTGTGGAGGCCGGTGGCGAGTAGTGCGCCGGTAGCCATGGTCATGAGTCCGTCGACGGCCAGGGGGCCGATGACGACGGTCAGGGAGTCTTCGCCGTAATGGCCGAGCAGGCCGGACAGGTGTCGGTAGGAGACGACGGCGGCGACCAGGGCGACGGGCAGCAGCCCGCCGAACCGCAGGAACTTCCAGCCCCGGCCGGTCGGCCAGGGGATGCGGGTCAGGATTTCCAGCGCGACGAACAGCGCGATCGGCCAGAACACGGAGGACACCACGGCGCCGGGTTCAGGCGACCAGTCGGCGGAGGCCTTCTGGGGTGGGATGTAGGAGTGGGCGATGTTGGCGGCGATGGACACGCCGCCGCCGAGGATGACGCCGATGTAGGCCCAGCCGCGGCCCTTCTCGTGGGGGGTCTTGGTCATGTCAGACTCCTGCGCAGTCGAGGCATTCGCCGAACCGGCGGGGGATGTAGTAGCCCTTGACGTCGCCGCAGGTGCCGCAGGTGCGGCGGGCGAGTAGCGCCTTTCCGATCGCGGTCCATTGGGCGGCGGTCGCGGTGCGCTTGGGCAGGGCGTGGGTTTCCTCGTACAGGTAGGCCACGCGGCGTTCGTTGCGGTGCTGCCACAGGATTTGCGCAGCGATCGGCTGACCACCGGGCCGAAGCCCACGGGCGCGGAGTTGGCGTACGGTCAGCAGGCCCTTGGGCGCCATCCGGTACGGGTAGGTCGGCAGGCCGAACCGGTCGCCGTCGGGGTCGTAGAACTCGATGTAGATGCCGAGCCGGGACCGGCAGTCGTCCAGGGCACGGATGCGGGTGCCCATCACCGGTCACCCCAACGCTGCTGTGCGGCTTGGCGGGAGATGCCGAGGCGAAGGCCAATGTCGGCCCAGGAGTAGCCGAAACGACGGAGCCCGTCGACGGCGTTGCCGATCTCGGCGTCCAGCTCGGAGGCAAGCCGCACCATGGCGGGCAGGGCATCCACGTCGCCGTCAGCGACACGGCGGGAGTAGGCGCGGATGATGCGCCGCACGAACGCGGCGTACTCGATGGTCTCCACCACCCGTTCCGGGCGGCGGCGTGACAAGGCCCCGTTGACACGGGATCCTGTGGGCAGGGTGCGGGTAGGCTGCATGGCAACCACTCCTCTAGCAGGGGAAACGGTTGACCAGGGGCCGGTCAGGCTTTGGCGAGACGGGCCGGCCCCAGGCCGTGGTCAGGCTCGACCGTCGATGCGGTATCCGATCGACTCGCTGCGGTCGGCCCACGAACAGGTCAGCTCGTAGTCGATGAAGTCGTTGTCGTCGCTGCCGACGCGATTGATGGTGATCGTCACGTGGACCCAGGCGTTGTCGTGCGCCGTGAGTGCGCGCTCGGGCCGCATGTCGCCGGAGTAGTAACTCGCCTCGATCTCGTGGGCGAGGTCAGCGATGGTCCCGGCACTCGGGCCGGCTTCTCCGATCCACACGTACTGTGCGGGCTCCGGGAGGCGGCAGTCCTGCGCGCAGTCGTCGCAGACGGGGCCGATGTACGGGATGGTGTGGTTGCCAGCCGGGCGGTCGAGGTAGGCGTGCGCGATGCTGGCAGGGTTGCCCGGCGCCTGCGAGAAGTGCTCTGCGTTCTCGCACTGGCACGGCCGGGACGTGTTCGGCGTGGCCTCATCAGGCCGGTTGACGCCGTTCGTGTCGAGTACGTCCATTGTGGACGCTCCTTTCGGGGAGCAAACGGATGGTTGGCACCGCGAGGGCGGTGATATGCGGCGGTGTCTCTGCGTACCGAATGGACTGGTAGGACATGGACAGGCCGTTCGGCGAGCAGGGCCGAAGCGCACCGCGAAGCCCTGACGCCGCGTCATGCGGCAGTGCCAGGAACCCTGTCGGGCGGGTCGCCCGAGCGGGGCTGTAGAACCTGTCTGAGTCGGCGGCGCTTCATGACGAGACTCCTTCCGTTGCGGAGTAACGATGTGAGTGGGGCCGGTCTGCAAACAGGCCGGCCCCGTGTTCACTGCTGTGCTGCGATGGCGGGGGCGAGCTGGTCTGCTGCCGCCCGTAGCGTGGCCGCCACGTCGGCGGCATCGATGGCCTGTTCGTCGTTCCAGGCACCGACGATCTCGTCCACGCCATAGCCCTGCTGCCATGCTTCGGGGCACAGGAAGCGGGCGAATTCGATGACGGCGTTGTCTTCGCCGTAGCTCATCCGGTAGCCGGCAGCGGCCGCGTTACCAGCCAGGGCCATGCCGATCGCGCCCAGCGCGCAGGCAGGCGGGAACCAGTCCACCGGGTCTTCCGCCGCGGGGAAGTAGTTACCCCGGTACCAGCCGTGCGTATCGATATAGGTCGCAGCATCACGCAGAACCTGCGCTGCCTCACTCTGACAATCCACTGTGGACTCTCCTTTGCGATTCAGGCCGCCACGAGGGTCGGCGCAATGTCGGACACCTCGGCCGGGTCGGGGATGGTGTGGGTGCGGCGGGTCCAGGCGGCGTAGTCGACGACGGCTTCGATCTGGCCGTCGGTCATCCACGGGGTCTTCATCAGGACCGGGACGCCGCCTTCGGCGAGCAGGTAGCCCACGCCGGACTGTTCGGGGGCGATGGTGGAGGCGTCGAAGCCCTGCGATGCCCAGCCGCGTCCGAGGACGAGGTCGGAGGAGTCGGCGGTGGTGCACCGGCCGGCGTGCCGGTAGCCGAAGATGTCCCGCAGCGAGGCGGGAATGATGTCCACGCCCGACGGGCGCTGAGTCGCGGCAACCACGATCACGCCGCACGCGCGGCCCCGGGCGACGATGTCGCGCAGCAGGGTGGAGAACTCTTCCTGTTCCTGCTTGGAGCCGACGGTGGCGGAGAAGTACGCCAGCTCGTCCACGACGGCGACGGTGACCTTGAGTCCGTCGGAGCGTTCGATTTTGCGGCGGCCGTGGGCACGCAGCCACGCGTACCGGTTGTCCACGACGGTCTGAAGTCGCTTCAGGGTGATGATGGCGGCGGCCAGGTCGGGGCCGACGAACTTGTCGGCGACGTCTTCGTACTGGCCGAGTTCGACCCACTTGCCGTCGAACAGCACCAGCCGCACATCCGTGCACAGCACGGCGTGGCAGCAGATGGCGTTGATCAGGGTCGACTTGCCGGAGCCCGGTTCTCCGCCGGACAGCAGGTTCTTGTAGACGAGCCGGACGTAGACCGGCCGGCCGAACTCGTCGCGGCCCAGGTAGATCGGGTCGAACATCGACAGTCCGCAGCCGACCGGGACACTGCGCCCGGACACGGTGACAGTGCCCATGACACTCCTCCTTCAGGAGTCGAATCGGTTGGTAGGGAAGGGATGCGGGCCACCCTCCAGCCCGCACCCCCTGTTCCGGTGAGGGATCAGATGTAGTCGGAGACGTCCTCACCGGACGCCGACAGCACCGCGTCAGCCGGTGCGGCTGGCTTGTTGGCGGTCGGCTTGTATACAGCGGTGTTCGCCGGCTGCTTACGGGCCGGCTTGACCTCGGTGGCCTTCACGGCGTCTTCGGGGACGTCGGTCAGGTCGAGGGCGGTGACATCGGCGGTGGCCGTCTTCTCCCGGGCGGGAGCGGTCGGCGTGTCCGCCAGCGGCGAGTCCACAGCAGCGTCCAGGGTGTTGTGGCGCTTGATGTTGAACACCAACAGCGCCGCGTACTTGGCGGACGCGGACTCCACGGTGACGTTCTTGGCCCAGCAGGACACCGCAAGCTGGCCCTGGCGGTTCTGTAGCTCGGCCAGGGACAGGCCCGGACGAAGCCACACCACCACGCGTTCCCCGACCGGGGTCGGCTTGGCGTGCAGGATGAACGGCAGGGTGCCTTCACGGTTGCCACGGATGAACGCGGCGAACGACATGCGAAGGCGGTGCCGGGAGATCACACACCAGACCAGGGAGACGGTGCGGCGACGCAGCGGCGGCGGCAACAGCAGCCCACCGGCCAGCGCCAACACAACACCGATCACCACCGGGCCGGCAGCGACGTGGTACAGCGCGGACATGCCGGCGAGCACCAGCGAGGCAGCGGCGATCTCCACCCACCAGTGGACCAGGATCCGGACCATCGGCCAGATCAGAACGGCGGCACCGACGATCGCCGCGACCGGCAGGGCGATCAACGCGCCCACCAGGACGGCCAGGATCGGGTGCATGTGACTGGACAGCACCAGCGCTGCCAGAACCCCGGCCACGATGCCGGAGACGATGAACGCGGTCTTCGCCCGACGCAGGGACGACCGCTGAACATTGGAGTCGATGATGGTGACGTCGGTGGATGTCCGACGGCTAGACTTGGGCACGACTCGCCCCTTCCATCAGGGTTGGACGGGTTGCACATGGGCCGGCGGAGGTCGAATCGCACCGGCCCACGTGTGGAGGAAGTCGGGGGAGCCAGCGCCAACTGGCTCCACCCGCCTAACTGACCAGGGAGTAACTGGCCAAGGCCGCGCGATACGCGTCGCCGGCCCGCTTCGCAGCCACCTGGGCCGCCTTGTACTTCTCGTACTCCGCCCGCCATCCCTCGGCGAACGACTCGTACTTCCTGTGTGCCTCATCGGCAGCGGCACGCGCGGCGGTGAACTCCGGGTCATCCCAGATCTTGTTCATCACCGCCTGGTGGGCGGACAGCTCGGCTTCGAGCTCTTCCCACCGATTCCGCATCAGACTGATTCGCTTCTCGGTTTCCATGTGCGCCTCCCGCACATCGCTGCGTCATGAACCTTGACGTGCTGTGTCCAGATAGGACAGACGTGCTCAGGCAGCCTTGGGGGCGGCGAGCTTCTTCAGCTCGGTCGCGCGGAACGCGACACCGTGCTTGCCGTTGGTGTTCCACGGCAGAGCCTCCAGCTCCACCGGAGTGACGAACTGACCGATGCTGACGGCCGGCTTCTCGATGGCAGCCACCGTCACGTTGATCACCTCGGCACCCGACGAATCCAGCGCGATCAGCTGGATCGACCACATCGGCAGGTTGTCCCGGTTCCGCTTCTGGCGCTTGTCCCCGTCGAGCTTCTCCTGAACGTTCCTCGACACCTGGTACTGCACGTTCGCCGTGTTCAGCAGCAGACGCATGTGTCCTCCTTGGGACTGAAGTGGCATGAGCCAATTGGCTCATGCCACTTTTCTACCTGAGGGCGTGACCAGTGTCAAGCAGCTGGCTCAAGCCAGATGACGTACTCTGGAGCCATGGAGAGCGAACGTAACGACCGCATAAGCGGAGAAGGGGCTTACGAGGATCGCCGCGTGCCTAGCCGTCGGATCGCAGATGAACTGCGAGAACGGATCCGGCGCGGGGACTACCCACCCGGCTTCAAACTTCCCTCGGAACGCAACCTGGCCGCCGACTTTTCGACGGCACGAAACACGGCGACAGCAGCGCTGTCGATCTTGCAGAAGGAAGGACTCGTTGACCGAAAGCACGGCAGCGGGTGGTACGTGCGTACCCACAGGCCGCTCCTTCGCCTCGGCTCCAACCGGTACTCGCACGCCCTGCGTGAGCAGACCGGCCTCTCTCCCTTCCGTGCGGAGGTGCAGAAGCAGGGTCGGACGGCGCGTGTCGACTGCACGTCCATCGCTCCGAGTAGACCGCCCGAGGTCGTAGCCGATCGCCTCGGCGTGGATCCGGACTCGGAGTCAGTGATCCGGCGCGAGAACTGGTACTACGCGGACGACGAGCCGGTCCAGGCAGGCGTCACGTACATCCCGCTGGAAGTCGCAGGGGACAGCGTGCTGGCCACCAGCGCCAACATGGGCAAGGGGAGCCTCTACGCCCGGTTCAAGGACCGCGGCTACGACCTCACGCGAGTGCGGGAGGAGATCTGCGCGCGGATGCCCACGCCGGAGGAAGCCGAGCGGCTTCAGATGTCCGGGGGCGTTCCGGTACTCGTGGTGCTGCACACGGGCATCGATCAGAACAACAAGCCGTTCGAAGTGACCGAGTTCGTGATGCGAGCCGACACCAACGCGCTCGACTACAACATGCCGATCGAGGACTGACACATGACGACGCCAAGCAACTCCACCGACCAGGACTCCCAGATCCGTGTACGCACCCCTGATGACATCCCGGCGTGCGTGCGCGGGCTCAAGGAGGTGTACGAGAGCGACGGGTACCCGGTCGAAGGAGTCTCGGACGCCGAAGGGTGGCTGTTCCCCGATGGGCTTCTCGAAGCCTGGGTGGCAGAAGAGGGCGGCGAGGTTCTCGGTCACGCAGCGGCATGCGAGCCTCGGGGCGAGGCAGCAGTGACCATGCTGATCGACCAGACCGGCATGACCGAGGATCAGATCGCCGTGATCGCACGGCTGTTCGTGGTCCCACGCGGTCGAGGCAAGTCCTTCGGGCAGCGCCTGGCGTTCGCGGCGTTCGAGTACGCGCAGCGTCTCGGGCGCCGGATCGTCTTCGACGTGATGACCAAGGACCAGGCCGCGATCCGCCTCTACGAGCGGCTCGGCTGTGTACGACTCGGCACCACGACCCACGTGTTCGGCGATGGCCAGGAGGTTCCCGCGTACTGCTACGTGGCCCCGGAGACTCAGCCGTAGACGCGCTCTATCCGGTGAGAACTTTCTGTACGTCTTCAAGGCGGCCCGCACACGGGCCGCGCGCGCCACGGCGGGTCGCCGGCCTCGCACGCTCCGGCCGGACGACCCGCCTTCGCCGGCACCGGCGGGCGCGCAAAAGCGGGCCGCCGAACCCAGTTACTCACTGAGATCAACGGCCCGCTGCGCGGGTTGCCTGGTCACCGGCCGCGCCGGGTGACTTGGGGGACGCCAGCTCGGTCGGCGGGGTGCGGGTCGGCCTGGCGGTCACCGCCCGCGCCGGGATGGCAGGGGCACGCCCGGCGGCCAGGCGGTCCGCCGGGCGTGCAGGTCGCTGCGGTTACTGCTGCCTCCGGCGGGGGCGCTCGGGCTCCGGGATGGCTGGGGGCCCGCCGCCGGCCGGCGGGTGGTCGGGTGGTCACCGGCCGCCATCCCGTCACCGACGCCCCAGGCACAGCCGAGCAGACCGGCCCCGGGGCCGCCAGCGTTGGTCACGCACGTCCAGGCCCAGCCCAAGTGGCGGCCCCGACGCCGGCCCGCTCCCCTCACGGGTGGGACGACGGTGACGGGATGGCTCACAACGGCTATCGCCTGAGAAGGATGCGCAGAAGACGGCGTGCGTCCCGGCGTCGACTCTTGTCCTGCGAACAAGCCGCAACCATCGACACCACAAAGACCGTGACGGAGTAGAACGCCGGACCAATGCCGGCGATAACCGTTATAACGGACACCCAAGCTCCACGTTGTCAGGCTCCCTCGCCGGCGGGAGTAACAGCGTGTACTCAGATGACTCTTCCGTCTGGTGTGTTCCACCAGGCGGCCGGCACCGTCCAGTGAAGCCCTATATGCGTTAGCGGCGCGAGGACTCACATAAATGGTAGCCCGCCTGAAGTAGGAGACGTCGAACAGTGAATCGGACCGACGATTGCCCCCCAATAGCCCCCCGAACAGGGGGCGAGGCAGAGCTACAGCGAGACGCAGTGGGACTGCGAGGCATGGAGAAGTGAGAGATCCTGGCCTGCGTTTCCGCAGGTCAGGACAGTGATTGCACTGGTCAGGCGGAGGGCGTGGGATTCGAACCCACGAGGACGGGGTTACCGCCCTAGCGGTTTTCAAGACCGCCGCCATCGGCCACTAGGCGAGCCCTCCCGGGCACCGCGGCGGCGGTGCCGATGATCAGTCTGTCATGCGACCGCCGGGGGCGGTCACACCCGGGCCGGTGTACCGAGGGTGGCGGCCGGCCGGATCGTGCCGACCGGTACTCCGTGGCCGAGTACCGGCGGGGTGGCGAGTGAGGTGTCGGCGGGGCGGGCGTCGACGGCGGTGAGGTCGGCGCCGAGGTGGCGGAGTGCGGCGATGAGGGCCGGCGGGCGGGCGCGGCCGGAGCCGTCGGCGATCTTGAGGGCGACGGCGCCGCCGTCGGGGAGGGCCGCGGCGTACACGCCTTCGGCGCCGTCCTTGGCGATCAGCCCCGGTACGAGTCGCATCAGGTCGGTGACGTCCCGCCCGGTGCCGCCCACGTACTCGGGGTGGGCGCGCATGGCGGCGGCGACGCGACCCTCGGGAGTACCGGGATGGGCGGTGGCGATGCGGCCGAACGCCCGGGCGAGCCCGACGAGGGTGACGGCGAACAGCGGCGCGCCGCAGCCGTCGACGCCGACGTGCGTGACCTGCTCACCGGACAGGTCTTCGAGGGTACGGCGGACGGCGCGCTGGAGCGGGTGCTCGGCCGACAGGTACGACGTGGTGGGCCAGCCGGCGACGACGCAGGTGGCGAGCATCGCGGCGTGCTTGCCGGAGCAGTTCATGGTGATGCGCTGGGGTCCGTGCCCGGCCGCGTGGTGTGCGGCGAGCGCGTCGGCGCCGAGCGGAAGGTCCGGCGTGTTCTGCAGGTCGGACTCGCTGAGCCCGGCGTGCTTGAGGATCCGCCGCACCCCGTCCACGTGGTACGTCTCGCCGGAGTGGCTGGCGCTGGCGAGGGCGAGCAGGTCGCCGTCGAGGTCGAGGCCGCTGCGCAGCATGGCGGTGGCCTGTACGGGCTTGTTCGACGACCTCGGGTACATGGGCGCGGACGGCTGTCCGACGCCGAGTACGGGACGGGAGTCGACGTCGAGGACGACGACCGAGCCGTGGTGCTCGGACTCCAGGAAGTCGCCCCGCCACACCTCGGCGACGAGTTCGTGACCACCCATGACATCCCCCCTGCGTACGCCTGGGTGAAGTGTGTCAGGGCGGGGTTCGGGAGCCCAGGATCGGGCGCTGTGCCGAGTGCGGCGTCACACCGGTTGCCGTCAGGTTGTGCCGTACACAGGGTTAGGCTAGCCTGGCCTGGATTTTGTAAGGCTTACCTTACCGACTGTTTCACCGACCCGGCAGAGCCGCTACGAGGAGGCGCGTTTCCGTGATCCCGACCCTGGTGATCGGTCTGCGCGAAGGGCTCGAAGCATCCCTCATCGTCGGCATCATCGCCGCGTTCCTCGGCCGGAACGGCCGGCGGGACGCGCTGCGCCAGGTCTGGATCGGCGTGCTCGCCGCGGTCGTCCTGTGTCTCGCCATCGGCACCGGCCTCGTCGTACTGTCGCACGAGCTGCCGCAGCAGGCGCAGGAGGGGATGGAGACCGTCATCGGCCTGTTCGCCGTCGTGATGGTCACCTTCATGATCCTCTGGATGGCGAAGCACTCGCGCGGCATGAAGCGCGAGCTGGAGGGCGCCGCGTCGGCCGCGCTCGCCCGCGGTTCGGCCCGCGCGCTGGTCGTGATGGCGTTCCTCGCCGTACTGCGGGAGGGCTTCGAGACGTCCGTCTTCCTCGTCTCGGTACTGCAGAACAGCGGCAGCGTGCTGTCCGCCTCGATCGGCGCCGTACTCGGGATCGCGATCGCCGTCGGCATCGGGTACGGCATCTACCGCGGCGGCGTCCGGCTCAACATGGCCCGGTTCTTCAAGATCACGGGCCTGGTACTCGTGCTCGTCGCGGCCGGGCTGGTGATGACCGCGCTGCACACCGCGCACGAGGCCGGCTGGCTCAACGTCGGCCAGGCCACCGCGCTCGACCTGAGCTGGCTGGTACAGCCGGGCACGGTCCTGGAGTCGCTGTTCACCGGCGTACTCGGCTGGCAGCCGCAGCCCACCGTCGTCGAACTCGTCGGCTACCTGGTGTACGCGGTGCCGATGCTGGTGTACGTCGCCTGGCCGCGCCGCCGGAGGACACCGGCGAAGACCCCCGCGCCGGCGCCCGAGCAGTCCCCGGTCGACGCCTGAGCGCGTCGCTTCCCCTGTCACAGCAAGGAGTGCCCGTCCCCATGCGTCGAACCCTGACCGCCGCCGCGGTACCTGCCGGGCTGCTCGCCGTCGGCCTGCTCGCGACCGGATGCCAGCAGAGCGGCAAGGCAGATCCGAAGGGCGCGAACAGGGTCTCGGTCACCCTGACCGACGACGGGTGCCGCCCGTCGCCGGCGAAGGTCGGCGCGGGCCCGGTCACCTTCACGATCACGAACAAGGACTCCGCCAAGGTACGCGAGGCCGAGCTGCTGAGGAACGGCGTGATCGTCGGCGAGAAGGAGAACCTGACGCCGGGCCTGTCCGGTACGTTCTCGCTCAACCTCAAGGCCGGCAAGTACCAGATGTACTGCCCGAACGCGAAGACGGAGAAGACCGACTTCACGGTCACCGGTACGGCGGCCGACTCGACCCAGGATCCGGCCGTACGCAAGGCATTGAGCGCGGCGACCACCGGCTACCACGACTACGTGGTGTCCGAAGTGGACCTGCTGCTGCCGGCCACGAAGAAGTTCACCGACGCGGTACGTGCCGGTGACGTGGCGAAGGCGAAGACGCTGTACGCAGCCGCCCGCTACCACTACGAGACGATCGAGCCGGTCGCGGAGAGCTTCGGCGACCTCGACCCGGACGTCGACGCCCGCGCCAACGACGTGACGGATCCGAAGTCCTGGACCGGGTTCCACCGCATCGAGAAGGCGCTCTGGCAGGACAGGTCGCTCGCCGGGATGGCCACCGTCGCGAACAAGCTCGACGCGGATCTGTTGCGGCTCAAGGCACTCGTGGCCAAGCAGAAGTACCAGCCGGCGCAGCTCGCGAACGGCGCGACCGAACTGCTGAACGAGGTCGCCTCCAGCAAGATCACGGGCGAGGAGGACCGGTACAGCCACACCGACCTCACCGACTTCGAGGCGAACGTGACCGGCGGGCGCAAGGCGTTCGACCTGTTGAAGCCGGCGCTGGACAAGACCGACCCGGCGCTGGCGAGCAAGGTGGACGAGGCGTACGACGGGGTGTTCGCGGCGCTGAAGCCGCACGCCGGCACCTACTCCGGTACGACGTTCGTGGACTACTCGACCGTCGGTGAGGCGCAGCGGCGTACGTTGACGCAGAAGGTGGACGCGCTCGCCGAGCCGCTGTCCCAGGTCGCGGCGAAGGTGACGGGCTGAGCGATGGTCGATCGGGTGCGGACGTCACGGCGCGGACTCCTCGGGCTCGGCACCGCGGCGGTCGCCGGTACGGCGGCGGCGACGCTGAGTGCCTGTGACAGCAAGGGATCCCCGCGGTCCGCGCCCGCGGCCACGGTCGCGTTCCACGGCTCCCGGCAGGCCGGCATCGTCACGGCGCAACAGGACCGGCTCGCGTTCGCGGCGTACGACCTGACGGTGTCGGGCAGTCCGGCGGAGAACCGGGACGCGCTGCGCGAACTGCTGAAGACGTGGACCGCCGCGGCGCGGGCGATGACCGAGGGCAAACCGGTGCCGGGCGACAACGACATCGGTGCCGCGCCGCCCGCCGACACCGGCGAGGCGTTCGGTACGCCACCGGCGAACCTGACGATCACGATCGGGTTCGGGCCGTCGTTGTTCGACAAGCGGTTCGGGTTGGCGGACAAGCGTCCCGCGGCCCTCGCCGACCTGCCGCACTTCGCGCGCGACAACCTCGACGCCACCCGGAGCGGCGGGGACATCGCGATCCAGGCGTGCTCCGACGACCCGATGGTCGCGTTCCACGCCATCCGCAACCTGGCCCGCCTCGGCCGCGGTACGGTCGTGATGCGCTGGTCGCAGCTCGGTTTCGGGCGCGCCGCGTCCACCAGCGACAAGCAGGAGACGCCGCGGAACCTGTTCGGGTTCAAGGACGGCACGCGCAACATCCACGGCGACCCGAAGCAGCTCGACAACTGGGTGTGGGTCGGCAAGGAGACCGACCAGAAGTGGATGCGCAACGGCAGCTATCTCGTCGCCCGCCGGATCCAGATGCGGATCGAGGCGTGGGACCGTGACTTCCTGACCGACCAGCAGAACGTGTTCGGGCGGCACAAGTACACCGGGGCGCCGTTGTCGGGCGGCAACGAGTTCGACGCGCCGAACTTCCACGCCCGCGCCGCGGACGGTTCCGCGGCGATTCCGCCGACCTCGCACATGGCGCTCGCCGCGCACGAGAACAACGGCGGCGTCCGGATCCTGCGGCGCGCGTACAACTACACCGACGGGGTGATCGCCTCGTCCGGCGAACTGGACGCGGGACTCTTCTTCCTGTGCTACCAAAGGGATCCGCGTACGCAGTTCGTCGCGTTGCAGCACAAGCTGAGCAGGTCGGACGCGCTCAACGAGTACATCCAGCACGTGGGGTCGGGGCTGTACGCGTGCCCACCCGGCGTCACGTCCGACTCGGGGTACTGGGGCGAGGACCTGCTCGCCTGACCGGTCAGGACCGGGTCGCCAGGTAGACCACGTCGGGTTCGCCGCGCGGCACCGGGATCTCGTGCACCGCAACCGATCCGTACAGCTCGGCGAGGCGTTGCCGGAACGTCGGGGCCGCCGCCGCGCTCCACACCGCGAGCACGCCGCGCGGCGACAGCAGGCGGCGCAACGCGGTCAGTCCGTCCACTGTGTACAGCGCGGCGTTGGAGTCCACGACCGTCCACTCCGGACCGTTGTCGATGTCCAGGCAGATCGCGTCGTACTCGCCGGTCGCGGTGCCCGCCCACGTCACCAGGTCGTCCACGACGACACGTACCCGGGGGTCGTCGAGCGCGTGGCCGGAGAACGGCGCCAGGTGCGCGCGCTGCCAGTCGACGACGGCCGGCTCCCGCTCCAGCACGGTGACCGCGGTCGGCCGCGGGTCGGTGACGGCCTGGTTGAGCGAGAACCCGACACCCAACCCACCGATCAGCACCCGGTACGGCGCGGGCGCCGCGTCGAGCGCGGCGGTGATCAGCAACCGCTCGGACCGCCCGTCGGACGTGTCCATCAGGAACGTGCCGTTGCTGATGATCTCGTACCGCCCGGTGTCCGGATCGCGCCGCAGCACCAGCTCACCGCGCGGGGTGTCCCGCCGATCGACCGTCTCCACGGGCGCCGAGTCTAGCCACCCGCGGGCGCGCGGCGCCGGGCGGACACGGAGCCCCGACGGTACGGTGGACGGCGTGCGAGCGGTGACGATACGCGAGTCGGGCGGACCCGACGTACTCGAATGGTCCGAGGTGCCGGAGCCGGCGGTGGCCGGCGACGAGGTGCTGATCGAGGTGGCGGCGGCCGGGGTCAACCGGGCCGATGTCCAGCAGCGCAAGGGTTTCTATCCACCGCCGCCGGGCGCGCCGGAGTACCCGGGGCTGGAGTGTTCGGGCACGGTCGCGGCGGTCGGCGTGGACGTGACCGGTTGGTCGGTCGGTGACCGGGTGTGCGCGCTGCTGCCCGGTGGGGGCTACGCGGAGCGCGTCGCGGTCGACGCCCGCTCGGTGCTGCCGGTGCCGGACGGGGTGTCGCTGGTCGACGCCGCCGGCCTGCCCGAGGTCGCCTGCACCGTCTGGTCGAACGTCGGGATGGTCGCCCGCCTCTCCGCCGGCGAGGTCCTTCTCGTACACGGGGGCGGCAGCGGCATCGGGACGTTCGCCGTCCAGTTCGCGCGCGCGATCGGCGCCGTGCCGTACGCGACGGCCCGCGCGGCCAAACACGACACCCTGCGTGAACTGGGCGTCGAGGCCGCTTTCGACTACACTGCAACGGATTTCGTCGACGAGATCATGTCGGCGACGGACGGCCACGGCGCCGACGTGATCCTGGACCACATGGGCGCCGGGTACCTGCCGCGCAACGTGCAGGCGCTGGCGCGCAACGGTCGGCTCGCCGTCATCGGCTTCCAGGGC
>NZ_BOMB01000023.1 GCF_016861975.1 Actinocatenispora rupis
GACCGAGGTGGACCTGCGGCTGCTGATGGCCCGCTGCGCCTCGATGTCGGTGACCGGGCTGCGCGCGCGGCCGGCGGCGGAGAAGGCCGCGATCGTGTCCGGCGTCCGTAAGACGGTGTGGCCGATGGTCGCCGACGGCCGGATCCGCCCGGTCGTGTACCGCCGGCTGCCGATGGCGGACGCCGGCGAGGCGCACCGGCTGATGGAGTCGAACGAACACATCGGCAAGATCCTCCTCACCCCCTGACTCGGGTGCCGGGATTCGTTGCCACACAACTGATCCCGGCGGGCTTCCGGCAGAACCGTTCGCGCACCGGCGGGCGTCTCCTACGATGCCGGCGTACCAGACGCGCGGGTGACGGGCGTGGAATCGTTGTACCGCAAGCAGAACAGCGGCCGCGGCCAGTACGCGAAGGTGGTGATCGACGTGGCAACGTTGCCGCGCGGCACGATCCGCGGCACCGCCACGCGCGGCGGCTGGCGGGTGGTGACGGCCGCCGTACCGGTGGCCGGGATGTTCGGCTACGTCGGCGATCCGCGGTCCCGGACGCGCGGCCGCGCCAGCCACACCATGCGCTTCGACACGTACGCCGAGGCGCCGGTCACGTGACGTACCAACGGGGTGGGGCACCGGACGTGGTGCCCCACCGCCGTCACTCGCGCAGCAGGAAGCGCGGGCCGGGTCCTTCGGCGGCGGCGACGTCGTGCGCGTTGGACAGCTCGCACCGCTTGAGGGACAGGCACCCGCACCCGATGCAGCTCGCCAGCTTGTCGCGGAGCCGTTCCATCAGGTGGATCTGGTCGTCGAGGCGCTGCCGCCAGGCCCGGGACAGCCGCGCCCAGTCACCGCGCGTCGGCGTACGCCCCTCGGGGAGCATGGACAGCGCCTCGCGGATCTCGTCCAGGCTCAGGCCGACCCGCTGCGCGATCCGGATGAACGCGACGCGGCGCAGTTCGCTGCGCGGGAACCGCCGCTGGTTGCCGGAGCTACGATCGCTCTCCAGCAGCCCGAGCCGGTCGTAGTACCGCAGGGCGGAGGCGGCGATGCCGCTGCGCGCGGACAGTTCGCCGATGGTCAGGGTGTCCGGCAACTCGCTCATCGTGCCCAGCTTCACATCTCGGGATCGGTTGACTTGAAGCTTACTTCAAGTTGCAGGCTACCCACATGACTGCCGCGACGGAACGCCGGCTCGGGTACGCGGATCTTCCCGCGCTGCTCACCCGCATGACCGGCGACGAGAAGCACGGGCCGAGCGCCACCTCCACCCTCGACGTCCTCTGGGTCCTGTACGACCAGGTGCTCCGGATCGGCCCGGACACCGTCGACAGCCAGGCGCGCGACCGGTTCCTGCTGTCCAAGGGCCACGGCCCCATGGCGTACTACGCGGTCCTCGCCGCGAAGGGCTTCATCCCGCCGGACTGGCTCGACACGTTCGGCGCGTACGACTCGCCCCTCGGGTACCACCCGGACCGCACGCTCGTACCGGGGGTGGAGATCTCGTCGGGTTCGCTCGGGCACGGGCTGCCGCTCGGCGTCGGCGTCGCGCTCGGCCTGCGCGCCCAGGGCCTCACCGACACCCGGACGTACGTGCTGGTCGGGGACGCCGAGTTGGACGAGGGCAGCAACCACGAGGCCATCGCGTACGCGGGGGCGACCGGGCTGGACACGCTGACCGCCGTGGTCGTCGACAACCGCTCGGCCACGCACGGGTGGCCGGGCGGCATCGGCGCCCGCTTCGCCGCGAACGGTTGGTCCACCGCCACCGTCGACGGCCGCGACCACCGCGCGCTGCGGTCCGCGTTCACCACACCGTTGCCGGGCAAGCCGCACGTCGTCGTGGCGGTCGTCGAGGAGAAGGGCTGAGTCCACAATGGACATGCGAGAGACGTTCGTCGCCGAGACCTCGGCGCTGCTGGACGACGACCCGCGTACCGCGCTGGTCCTCGCCGACATCTCGGCCGCCGCGTTCGCCGAAGCCGAGCACCGCCACCCCGACCGCGTACTCAACGTCGGCATCCGCGAGTCGCTCATGGTCAGCGTCGCCGGCGGGCTGGCGCTCACCGGCCTGCGGCCGATCGCCCACTCGTACGCGCCGTTCCTGATCGAGCGGGCGTTCGAGCAGGTCAAGCTGGACTTCGCGCACCAGGCCGCCACCGGCGTACTCGTCAGCATCGGCGCCTCGTACGACGCGGCGCAGGCCGGCCGCACCCACCACTCGCCCGGCGACGTCGCGCTCGTCGACACCCTGCCGGGCTGGGCCGTACGGGTGCCGGGCCATCCCGCGGAGGTCCCGGCGCTGCTGCGCGAATCGGTCACCGGCGACGGATCCGGCTACCTCCGGCTCTCCACCCGCGCCAACTCCGCCCCGCACGCCGGCGCCGACGGCTCCCTGGTTCCCTTGCGTACCAACGGGAACGTGCTCGTGGTCGCGGTCGGCCCGATGCTCGACCCGGTCCTCGAAGCGACCAGGGACCTCGACGTACGCGTCGCGTACACGAACACGGTGCGGCCGTTCGACACCGCCGGACTGCGCGCGCTGGCCGGCGAGACCGTCGTCCTCGTCGAGCCCTACCTCGCCGGTACGTCCGCGCGGATCGTCGCGGACGCGCTCGGCGACCGTCCACATCGGACACTGTGCCTCGGGGTCACCCGCAACGACCTCCGCCGGTACGGCACGCCCGCCGACCACGACCCCGCGCACGGCCTCGACCCCGCCGGCCTCCGCCGCTCGATCGTCGACTTCGGCGGCTGACCGGCGACACCGGACCCGCGGTACGGGCCGGCTCCCTCCGGCCGGACCGTACCGCGTCGGTGCGGGTCAGAGGCGGTCGAACAGGCGGTCGACGCGGTCGCGCTGACCGATCGGCGCGCTGCTCACCTTCAACTCGCCGAACGTGACCTTGCAGTGCAACCGGACCGTCGGCGTACCCTGCCGCCGCGGCACCGGGTTCAGGCTCGCCTTGCGCGAACCGAACACCGCCCCGCCGTACATCTCGACCTCGACGCCCTCCGGGACGATCAGCTTCACCTCGCCGAACAGCACGCGCACGGTGATGTCGACGACGCCGTCCCGTACGGCCTCGGCGTCGATCGTCGCCTCCCGCAGATCGATCTTGGACGCGCCGAAGATCGACCGGATACGCATCCGCCGCGGCAACCGCCACCGCCCGTACTGCTTGTGCTCGCTGAAGATGGCCGACATGTCGCTCACCGGCTGGCTCGTACCGACCGGCGGCGGCGCGGACAGCCCCTCGGTGACGGTGGCCAGCTCCTCCCGGCTCTCGGCCGCCCAGGCCACACCCGCCCGCTCGCTGAACTCCTCCAGCGTCATCCGACCCTCGCCGCAGGCTCGCTGCAACAGCTCGACCGCGGCCTCGCGCTCGTCGTCCGTCACGGCCGGTGCCGGCACCGGGCGGATCACACGCTCTGGCTCCATGCCCCCACCGTACCAACCGACGACGTCACCGTGAAGGCACGTGACGCCAATGCGACGTCATGCGTGCGAGATCGTGACCGGGTGGCGGGACAGTCGCAGCGCCGCGGCGATCTCCCGCGCCTGGTTCCCGGTGAAACCGCCGGCCAGCTGCATCGGGCCGCTGATCGCCTGGTTGACCGTTGGCGCGGTCAACGCCACCCCGGCCACCACGATCGCCACCTGCTTCCCCACGTACCGTCCGGTCGCGTTGGTGAACGCCCGCTGCCCCGACGCCGTGAACGTCACGTTCACCGCCCACTGTCCGGACACCCGCGTCACCGTGGCATCAGCGATGCCACCACCGTCCATCAGCGCCGCGTTCAGCGTGTACGCCTGGCCGGTGCCCGGATCGCAGGCCGCGCCGTACCGGTTCACCGGGGTGCAGGGGCCGGACGCGCGGGTCGCCGACACCACCGGCCCCAGGTACAGGGCGGCCCGCAGCGGGAGCGCGCGGGTGAGCCGGTCGAGCGTGGCGCGTTGACCGGGCCGGGCCGCCAGCTCCACCCCGTACGACCGGACCGCGTAGCGGGTGTCCGTGCCGCTGAGCAGTACGAGGAGCTGGCCGGTCTCGTCGCGGACCTCGTCGCTGCCGGACACCGCGAACCGGGCGGTCGCCCAGCCCGCCGGCCACAGCGGATCGTGCCGGTCCGGCCCGTACAGCCGGTAGAGGAGGACACCGGTGACGCCGCAGCCGGCGACGGCGACGACCACGCAGACCGCGAGGGCCACGACCAGACCGGTGTGCCGCTTCCTCGGCTCCGGCGCGGGCAGCTCGGTCATCTCATCCGTCCGGGGTGGGAACCGTGATCTTCGCGGGGGCGGGCACCCCGAACAGCAGCCCGCACACGTCCGACACGGTGTGCGCGCCGTACGCGATGGTGCTGTGCGGCTGCACCTGGAACATCACGGCCACCTCGAACCGCTCGTCGGCGCCCGCGAAGCCCACCGTGTTGAGCACCCAGTGCTTGCCGTACGTGTCGGTCTCGAACGACCAGCCGTCCTTGTCGCCCGGCCGGTTCGCCGCGCCCGCCGCCCACACGCCCCACTGCTGGTTCGGCGCGACCCCGCGCATCGCGGCCACCAGGTACGCCCGGTCGTCCGGCGCGGACCTCGTCAGTACGTAGTGCATGAGGTGGCCGAGGTCGTCGGTCGTGCACTTGACGAAGCCCCAGTACGTCCCGTCGGTGAAGCCCGGTACGAAGTGCAGCCCGGTCATCCCGAACACGTCGCGGAACCGCGCGAGCTGGTCGTCCCCGCCGAACGCCTTCCACAGCCGGTCGGACGCGTTCTCGTCGGAGAAGTTGAGCATGGTGTCCAGGTCGTGCCGGTTCGCCGCGGTGAGGCTGATCTCACCGGCGCGCTGGCGGCGCAGGATGTCGGTCGCCATCGCCAGCTTGATCGTCGACGCCGTCCAGCCCGGGTGCGTCGTCGGCCCGTGCCGCCACGTCTTCCCGGTACTCCGGTCGGTCACCACCACGCTCAGGTACGCGTTCGTCGCACCGTGCCTGTCGATGTACGCCGCAGCCGCCGCGTACCGCTTCCGCTGGGTGCAGTCGGCATTGCAGGACGGCGTCGGCGACGCGGAAGCCGACGCCGCCTCGCGCGCCCCGGTACGCTGCGGCGACGGTGTCGGAGCGGCCGCCGAACGGCCGTGCGTCCACCACAACCCGCCGGCACCGAGCAACGCCACGACGGCCACCGCCACGACCGACACGACCACCCACCGCCGGGCGCCCGCCCCGCGGTACCGGTGACTGCCGTGGTGTCGACCGCTCATGACGCCCGGACGGTACCGCATCGGTTCGAGGGCCGATTGCGCCGGCGCGCGAGAATCCCCATACCCCACGAACCCCCCACGGAGGTGAGGGATGGCTTCCATGGCGCCACCGCGACCGGAGCCGGCCCCCGTCCGACCCGCCCGTACCGGACCGCCCGGCTGGATCGGCCTGCTGCTCGCGCTGCCGATGTTCGCCGGCACGATCTGGTGGCTGGCGGTGCCCACGGTGCAGACGATCGTGCAGGCCTTCACCGGCAAGGCACCGATGATCGCCGGCGACGGCCGGGTCTACGCGTCGCACCGGCCCGGCTCGTTCACCGGCACCGGCGACGCGCTCGGCCGTACTCTCGTGCTCGCGCTGCTGCCCACCCTCGTGATGCTGGTGGTGGTGCCGCTGCTGTCGTTCGCGGCGGCGGAGGCCGGCAGCCCGCTGCGCAAGGCCGTCCGGGTCGTCCTCACCGTGCCAGTCGCCGGGTTCGCCCCGGCCGTCGCCGTCTCCGCGTACGCCGGGCTCGTCATGCCGGCGGACGGCGCGCTGTCGTTCCTGCGGCCGTTCGACGCCGGCACCGCCCTGCCGAAACTGAGCGTCATCGCCGGCCTCTCCGTACTCGGGCTCGTCGCCGGGATCGGTGTCAGCGCTCTGCTCTCCGCGCTGCGCCGGCGTACCGGGGAGGCGCCGCGCGGCCGGATCGGCGCCGGACTCGCCGTCTGGGGCGTCCTCGTCCTCGGCACGCTCGCCGTCGCCATGCAGGCCATCACCATGATCATCGGCCTCACCGGCGGCGGCCCCGGCGTCAAGACCACCACCCTCGGCATCCTCAGCTACAACAACGCCTTCCGGTACTTCGCGTTCGGCGCGGGCGCCAGCGCCGGCACCGTCCTGCTCGTACCGGTGATGCTGCTCGGCGTCGCCGCCACGCTCATCCTCATCCTGTCCCGTGCCCGGATCGAACTCACCCCGCGCGACACCGCCCCCGCGCCGAGCCTCAACCGCGGACGCGCCGTCGGACTCGGCGTCGTCGCCCTCGTCGGCTCGCTCCTGCTCGTCGCCGTCGAACTGGTCCCGCGCCTCGGCCTGCTCGGCGGCCACCCCGCGCGCACCCCCGACACCGCCACCGAAACGCTGCTCTACACGCTGCTCCCCGCCGTACTGACGACGATCGTGCAGGTCGTCCTCGCGTACCCGGCCGGCATCGGGATCGGCGCGTTCCGGCCCCTCGGCGCGCACAGCCGCTGGCTGCTGCTGCCGTTCGCGCCCTGGCTGTTCGTCACGGTCACCCCGCTGATGACCACGTACTGGCAGTCCGCGCGGGCCGCCGACACCCTCGACACCGGGCTCGGCGCCATGTCACCGATCCTCGTCAGCATCCCCGCCATGGTGGTGTTCGCGCTGTTCGGCAGCGGGCACGCGCAACGCTGGCGGGACCGGATCGCCGGCGGCTTCGCCCGCACCGTACTCCTGCCGTCGCTCCCGCTCGTCGCCCTCGTCGGCACCGCCATCCTGCTCGTCGAGGCGCACTCCATGCTGTGGCGCCTCCTCGTACTCACCGGCCGCCGCACCGCGTCCACGCTGCTGCTGCAACTGCTCGGCCAGTACGTCAGCCAGTCGCCGAGCATCGGCCTGCTGCTCTCCGCCGCACCCCTCGCCATCCCGGCCCTCGTCGCCCTCATCGCCCTCCAACTCGTGTACGTCGACCGCCTCGCAATCCGGCTCGGCGACCCCGCCCCCGCGGGCGCCGGTTCGGCCGGTGGCACCGGCGTACCGGCCGGGCCACAGCAGGGCACGGGCCAGTTCCCGGGGCAGAGCCAGTTCCCGGGGCAACCGGGTGCTGCGTACCCGGGGCAGCCTGGCGCGGGTGGTCAACCGGGTGCGGCGTTCCCGGGGCAGCCAGGTGCGGAGTTCTCGGGGCCGTCCGGCGCTGCGTATCCGGGACAACCTTCGGGTGGCCAACCGGCTTCTCCGGGACAGCAGGGCGTTACGGCTTTCCCGGGCCAGGCGGGCAACGGTCCGTCGGGCGGGGTGGCCGGGCAGCAGGCGCCGTGGCAGTCGCCGGGCGGGCAGACGCCGGCCACTCCGCCGGCTCAGGCTCCTGGCGCGCCACAAGCGCCGTGGGCACAGCCCGGCCCGAACTGGGGCGCGCCACCACCTGCGCCGGGCGTACCGGGGGCTGGTGGTACGGCTGGACCCGGTGGCCCGCACCTCGGCGGGCTTCCCCCGGGTGGCGCTCCCGGCGGAACGGGCTGGCCCGGCGCACCGGGCGGCCCGGTACCTGGGTTCGCGGGTGGGCCGGGCGCGCCGCCGCCCGGAGCCTCCGGAACCCCGCAACCCGGGGCGCCCGGTACGACAACGACTGGTGGCCGCGCTCAGCAGGCGCCGGGTGCGCCGGATCCGCAGGCGGACGGCGAGACCGGCCGACCTCCGGCGCACGGCTGACCCAGCCTCGCCCGCCACCGGCTCGGCACTCAACCGGCCCTGTCGCCGGGCACAGCACGACGACACGGCGCCGCAGAACCGGTTCGCTGTCGCGGAAGCGGCTGCGTACCGCGGAAGCGGCGCCGCGTCGTGAACGAGCGTTGAATCGTGGAGTCGCTCCGCGCTGTGCGACCGCACCGCTCCGTCGAATCGCGCTGGGTCGCGGAGTCGCGCTGGATCGCTTGGTGGGACGGGATCGACGCGACCATACGAACGACCTAGCGGTGAAATCGTTGCGGCGCAACGGAAGTGGCACGATCTCCACACCATG
Organism: Actinocatenispora rupis; assembly: GCF_016861975.1. GTDB lineage: Bacteria > Actinomycetota > Actinomycetes > Mycobacteriales > Micromonosporaceae > Actinocatenispora > Actinocatenispora rupis. Next base: position 7,998 of record NZ_BOMB01000023.1, read on the forward strand.
GTCCCGGACGTCACAACGAACGGTGACAAGCATTGCGGCGCAACGGAAGTGGCACGATGCCCACACCATGTCACAGGAACCACGTCACGCCGTACGAGCGGCGCGGCGTCCCGGGAACGGCTCGGCGCCGCGGCACGGCACGTGACTCGTGGACCGTACCGAAGAGATCGTCGAGTGCCGCGGAAAACGTTGCGGTACAACCGAAAGCGCTTGAGGGGTCGGCCCCGAGGACGGCTCGATGCGGCGGCTGGAGCCGGCTCCACGGAAGCCCGCGGCGAGCACCGATTCCGCGGCTCCGTGGGACGGGCGGACCGGGGCGGCTCGGTCTCGGGTGGCGGCCGTTCGGGCAACGGTGTTCGTTGCCGCGGTCGGCGTGGCGGGTCAGAGGTGGGTGAGGGCGGTGACCACGGCGGGCCAGGCGGCGGACTCCGGGTCGATGACGGCGAAGTGGTCGGCGCCGTCGAGTTCGATCAGGGGTACGTCGTGGGTGCGGGCGTACTCGCGGGTGAGGACGATCGGGACGCGCCCGTCGCCCGGCCCCTGGAGCATGACGGTCGGGGCGTCGGGGGCGGGCAGCCGGGCGGGGTCGACGGCGGCGTACCGCTCGGGCAGCTGGCCGGGGCCGCCGCCCATGAGGGCCCGCGCGGCGTCGAGGTCCAGCCGCCGGCGGTACGTCTCGGCGAGGTCGCAGACGGGCGCAAGCGCGAGAACCCCGCGTACGGCCGGGGGCCGGGTGCGGGCGCCGGGCGCGCCGGCCGGCAGCCGGTGGCGTACGGCGGACCAGAGGGCGAGGTGGCCGCCCGCCGAGTGCCCCGCCAGGTACGCCGGTCCCGGCGCGAGGCGTCCCGGCGCCGCGGCCTCGACCAGCCCGGGTACCGCGTCCACCGCCGCCGCCACGTCCTCGAACGTCGCCGGCCACCCGCCGCCACCACCCGTCCGCCGGTACTCGGGGCACGCGACCGCCCAGCCCCGTCCGGCGAGATCCGCGGCGAGCGGCGCGACGTGGTGCCGGTCGTGCGCGGCGCGCCAGTACCCGCCGTGCAGGAACAGCACCAGCGGCCGGGGAGTACCGCCGGAGGGGAGCCAGACGTCGGCGACGTGGTCGGGCAGCGGGCCGTACCGGACGGTGTGGTCCGGGGGTGGCGCGGACCTGGTCAGGACGTCGCGTCGCTCGGCCATCCGTACTCCCTCCGGCCGGACACCACCGCGGCCGGCGGTACCGGATTCAGACCCTACGGCCCGCCCCGCCGCATCCCAGCCACCGCCAGCCCCGACACCAACGCATGACGGCACCCCGCCACGCCCCGACTCGCCTGGACCAACCCGACCGCAGCGACGGACCGCGGCTGGGCCGGGAGTACGCAAGGGAAGGCGTGGACGGACGGAACGGTGGGGCGAGCCGCGGTACGGTTCGGTCATCTGCCCCAGGGAGGTGCCGTGCGACGAGAAGACTTCACGGACGTCGGGTACCGGGTCGAGCCGGGCGGGGTGGCGGTGGTGACGATCGACCGCCCGCGCCGGATGAACGCGTTCCGCGGCCGTACCGTCGACGAGTTGATCAGCGCGTTCAAGTACGCGTGGGCCGACGGCGAGGTGGCCGCGGTGGTGTTGACGGCGTCCGGTGACCGGGCGTTCTGCGCGGGCGGGGACGTGAAGGAGCGCGCCGAGACGGGCGGGTACGGGGAGACCGAGTGGGGCACGTTCGAGGTGGAGCGGCTGCACCGGATCATCCGTGACATCCCGAAGCCGGTGATCGCCGCGGTGAACGGGGTCGCGGTGGGCGGCGGGCACGTGCTGCACGTGTTGTGCGACCTGAGCATCGCGGCGGAGCACGCGACGTTCGGGCAGGCGGGGCCGCGGGTGGGCAGCTTCGACGCGGGCTTCGGCTCGGCGTACCTGGCGCGGGTGATCGGGGAGAAGCGGGCCCGGCAGATGTGGTTCCTGCTGGAGACCGTCGACGCCGCGACCGCGGAACGCTGGGGTCTCGTCAACGCCGTCGTACCGGCGGGCGAGCTGCTGGACACGGCGCTCGCGTGGGGCCGCACGATCGCCTCGTACTCGCCGACCGCGATCCGGTTCCTGAAGCACTCGTTCAATGCCGATTCGGACCACATGGCCGGGTTGTCCAACCTCGCGTTCGCGGGCCTCGACCTGTACGCGCACAGCGAGGAGGGCATGGAGGGCGCGAAGGCGTTCGCGGAGAAGCGTCCTCCCGACTTCACCCGGTTTCGCCGTTCCTGACCGGCCGGTACTCCAGCCCAAGATCCACCGGACCGGGCCGCGGGTTGGAGGGTGCCGCGGCCGATGCGTCAGGATGGAGGCATGACGGAGACACCGCGCGACGAGGACGAGCAGCAGGCCGCCGAGCAGCAGGGCCGGACCGTGGTCGTGGTCGGGCCCGACGGCCGGCCCGTCGGCACCGTCGACGTCGACGCCACGGTCGACGGCGACGACGCGGCGAAGGACCCGGCCAGCCAGATCGAGCAGCCCGCGAAGGTCATGCGCATCGGCAGCATGATCAAGCAACTGCTTGAGGAGGTACGGGCGGCGCCGCTGGACGAGGCGGGCCGGCAGCGTCTGAAGGAGATCCACGCCCGGTCGATCGTCGAACTGGAGGAGGGCCTCGCGCCGGAGCTGCGCGAGGAGCTGGACCGGCTGTCCCTGCCGTTCAACGAGGAGATCACGCCGAGCGAGCCGGAGCTGCGGATCGCGCAGGCGCAGCTCGTGGGCTGGCTGGAGGGGCTGTTCCACGGGATCCAGGCGGCGCTGATGGCGCAGCAGATGGCGGCCCGGGTGCAGCTCGAACAGATCCGCGGCCAGCGGCCGGCGCTGCCGGTCGGACCGGGCGGCGTGGTGATGCCCGGCATGGACCCGGAGCACGCGGCGCAGCAGGGCGACCAGCACACCCGGACCGGCCAGTACCTCTAGGGTCAGGCGATCGGGGCGGCGTCGAGCAGGCCGGTCAGGTACTGGGCGACGCCGTCGTCGTCGTTGCTGGTGGTGACGGTGTGCGCGGCGGCCCGTACGGCGGGCTCGGCGTTGGCCATCGCGACGCTGTGCCCGACGTACGCGAACATGGGCAGGTCGTTGGGCATGTCGCCGAACGCGACGATGTCGGCGGGCGCCACCTCGTACCGCTCGGCGACGCGGGCCAGGCCGGTCGCCTTGGTGACGCCGGCGGCGGAGATCTCGATGAGGCTGTCCTCGGACGAGCGGGTCACCTCGGCCACGCCGCGCAGGCTGTCGGTCATCGCCGCGGCGAGCTGCGTCGGTACCGGGTGGTCCAGCCAGGCGAGCAGCTTCACCGCCGGTTCGGCGACCACCCGCGGCAGGTCCGCGACCCGTACGGCCGGTGACACCTCGCGGATCGGGTACGCCGGCTCGTGCGCCAGACCGTCCGCCGTCTCCGCCGCGAACGCCACCCCCGGGTACTCGGCGCGCAGCCGCTCGGCGACCTCGGCGAGCAGGTCGGGCCGGAGCGGCCGGTCGTCGAGTACGGTGCCGGACTCGGGGTCGTAGACCACGGCGCCGTTGGAGCAGACCACCGGGCCGCGCGGGCCGGTGAAGCGCAGCACCTCGGCGAGCCACCGGATCGGCCGCCCGGTCACCATCACGAACGGGATCCCCTGCTCCCGCAGGCGATCCAGCGTCCCGAGGGTGCGCGGCCCGACCGTGCGGTCGGTACGCAGGAGTGTGCCGTCGAGGTCGCTCGCGACCAGTGCTGGAGCCGTCATCCCCCCAACAATGCCGGACCGCGCGCCGCGACACCGCACGCTGTGGCCACGGCCATACCCACCGCTGCGGGCACTCCCGGCACGACGGTCATTTCGTGTAGTACGAGAGCTTGCAGCCGGCGGCTTCCATCACCTTGTCCGGTACGCCGACGAGTTGCTTGGGCCGGCTGCCGTCCTCCTCCGGGGCACAGACGTCGGTGCCGAGGATCACCTGCACCCAGCGCCCGTTCCGGTACCGCACGATCACGGTGACCGGGTCGAGTGCCTGCCCGTTGCTCTGCCCGTACATGGTGGCCGTCGCGTAGCCCGCGTCGCAGGTGATCTCCCCGTGTACGGCGAGGCTGGAGCCGTCGGTCGTGTCCCCACCACCGTTCGTACTCGGGGACACGGCCTTCTGCAGGTCGGTGTTGGTCGGGCACGGCGCGGACGGGCTCGGCGAGGGCGTCGGGGACGCGGAGCGGCCGGTGTCGGCGCCCTGCCCGCCGGTGGCGCCGGGCTGGTCGTGCTGCCAGGGCCGGAGCAGCCCGAGGACCAGACCGGCGGCGGCGAGGAACGACACGGCGGCGACCAGCGGGGCCACCCAACGCCTCCGTACGGGACGGGTGCCCGGCTCGGGCTCCGTCCCGTACCGGATGCCGGGGTCGAGGCGGTCGAGGGCGCCGGCCAGCCGCGGCGAGATGCGCGGCGCGGACGGCGCGTACAGGGCACCTTCGGCGACGGCGGTCTCCGGCTGTTCGAGTACGGTCGGGGCGACGCCGAGCGCGCGGTGGAGTTCGTGTGCCACCAAGGGAATCCGGCTCGATCCGCCGACGAGGAAGACGCCGGCGAGGTCGCCCGGGGCGATCCGGGCGCGGCGGATCGTCGCCACCGTCTCGGCGACCGCGCGGCCGACGATCGGCCCGGCCACCGCCTCGAACTCGGCCCGCGTCACGTGCGTACCGCCGGGCAGGCCGGGTACGTGCACCGCGGCGCTGGCCGACCGGGACAGGATCTCCTTCGCGGTCCGCGCGTCCTGCCACACGGCGGCCCGGTCACGCAGCGCGGTGTCGTCCGGCGGCGCGGACAACCGTTGCCACACCTGCGGCGCGGCCGTACCGATGGACTGTCCTATGTGGACGATGACGGCCGCGTCCAGGTCGACACCGCCGACGCCGTCCAGTCCGCCGGTCGCCACCACCACCGGCCCCTCACCGGTACTCCGGACCACGGCGACGTCCAGCGTGCCGCCGCCGAAGTCGAACACCGCCAGCGCGCCGCCGACCGGCAACCGGCTGCCGAGTACGGCGGTGAAGTAGGAGGCGGCGGCGATCGGCTCGGCGACCAGGGCGGCCACGGTGAGCCCGGCCCGGCGAGCCGCCTCCGCCAGTACGCCGCGGCGGGCCTGGCCCCACGCCACCGGATGCGTCAACACCACCGGCGGTACGGCACCGGCCACCCGCCGCGCCTCGTCCGCCACCCGGCGCAGTACGGCGGCGACCAGGTCCACGACCGGCACCACCCGGTCGCCCAGCAGCACGTCACCGTCGTCGATCCGCCGCTTCGGGTACGGCTCGAACCGGCCCGGCTCGTTGCGCGCCATGTGCGCCGCGTCCCGGCCGACGGTCAGCCCGGCGTCGCCGGCGAACACCGCCGACGGCAGCAACGGCGACCCGTCGTACAGGAGGATCCGGGCACGGCCGGTGTCCGCGCGCAGCACCGCGACCGTGTTGGAACTGCCGAAGTCGATCGACAGCACCAGGCTCTCCGCCACCGGCAACCTCCGCCAGAACCGTTGCCCGGCAGGGGAATCAGGCAACCTGGTTGGACAGGGTACCGACCTCGTCGACGGTGATCTCGATCGTGTCGCCGGACCGCAGCGTGAATGCCAGCTCCGGCACCACGCACGTACCGGTGAGCAGGACCGCGCCGGCCGGGTGGTCCAGCTCCCGGAACAGCCAGCCCGCCAGCTCCGGCAGGGTGCGGTTGAGCTGGTCGGTGCTCGCCTTCCCCGCGAACGCGACGCCGCCGTCCCGGTGGATCGTCATGTGGATGCCGAGCCCGGTGCCGTCGCCGACCTCCCACGCCGGCCGGATGCCGGGGCCGAGCGCGCACGAACCGCGCCAGATCTTCGCCTGCGGCAGGTACAGCGGGTTGCGTCCCTCGATCGCACGGGACGTCATGTCGTTGCCCACCGTGTAGCCGACGACCACGCCGGCGTGGTCGAGCACCAGCCCCAACTCCGGCTCCGGTACGTCGTTGCCGGAGTCCGCGCGTACGGTGACGGGCTGGTCCGGGCCGACGACCCGCCACGCCGGCGCCTTGAAGAACAGCTCCGGCCGGTCCGCCTCGTAGACCAGCTCGTACACGCTGGCCTGGCCGGACTCCTCGACGCGCGCCTCCCGCGACCGGCGGTACGTCACGCCCGCCGCCCACACCTCGGTCACCCCGTCCACGGGCGGCAGGTACGCCAGCGTGTCCGCGGCGAGGACCGGGCCGGACGCGCCGGTCACCGCGTCCCGGAAACCGTCGGCGCCGCGGGCCAGCAGGTCGGCGAGCGTCACGCCGGGCAGCGCGGTGACCGCGCCGTCCGCGGCGACGCCGACCACCGGCTGCCCCGACTGCGGATGGATGAACCGTACGACCTGCATGGGCGCTCCTCACGGACGCCGCCGGCGCCGCGCACGCGGACCCCGGCGGACGGACTGCGGGGTCCGGGCCGACCCCTACGAGAGCAGCCGCTCCAGGTAGTCGGCCACCCCGTCGTCATCGTTGCGGCCGGTCACCTCGTCCGCAACCGCGAGCACCTCCGGATGCGCGCCGGCCACCGCCACCGCGTGCCCCGCCCACCGGAACATCGGTACGTCGTTCGGCATGTCACCGAACACGAGCGTGTCACCCGGGTCGACGCCCAGCGCCTCCGCCACGAACGCGCACCCGGTCGCCTTCGTACAGCCCGGGGCGGCCAGCTCGACCATCTCGCCGGACGAACTCGCCTCGCACAGCCAGGCCGGGATCACCCGCCGGCACACCGCCAGCAGCTCCGGCATGTCCATCGACGTCGACCACAACATGCCCTTGATGAGCGGCCCGCGCAGCGCCTCCGACCGTGGCCGCGCCTCCGTCACCTCCGGGTACGGCCAGGCCACGTCCTCGTCGCGCCACAGCGGCGCCCACGGCGCGTCCAACGCCTCGACGGCCAGGTGCACCGGACCCGCCTCCGCCTCGACCAGCCGTACGACTCGGGCGAGGGCCGCGCCGGGCAGCGTCACCTGGTGCAGCAGCTCGGCGACCGGCTGGGCCACACCGTAGATGCGGGCGCCCTGCGCCATCACGAGGAAGTCGGCCGGGCCGAGGTCGCGGCGGGTCAGCTCGATCAGCCGGGGGCCGCGGCCGGTCGCGCCGACCACCACGACACCGTTGGCGCGCAGCCGGGACAGCACCTCGCGGGACCGCTCGCTGACCGTACCGTCGGAACGGACGAGGGTGCCGTCCATGTCCGTCGCGACCAGCTTCGGCAGCGAACTCCTCACAGCCACCGCTCCAGCAGTTGCGCCACGCCGTCCTCCTCGACCGTGCCGGTCACCTCGTCCGCGGCGGCCCGGATCCGGTCCGCCGCCTGCCCCATCGCCACCGCCCGACCCGCCCACGCGAACAGCGGCAGGTCGTTGTTCCCGTCGCCGACGGCAACCACGTCCGCCGGGTCGACGCCGAGGTCCGCCGCGACCATCGCGGCACCCGTCGCCTTCGACACGCCACCGGCGGCCACGTCGATCCAGCCCGAGAACCCGATCTCCACCGAGTACCCCAGGCCGGCCAGCCCGGCGGACTCGGCCAGCGCCGCCGCCTCGACGCGGCGGCCGTCGTGCCACGAGACGTACCCCTCGTCGCCCGGGATCCGGCACACCAGCCGCGGCGTCGGCGTCGACATCAGTGTCGGGACGTCCGCCGGACCGACAAAACTACTCTCGAAATTCAGCTCGAAGGCCCCGTTGTAGAGGTATCCGTCCGTGCCGTCCTCCACGGCGAGCCCGGCCGCCGGATTCACCGCCAGAACCGCCCGGATGGCCGGACCCGGGTCGATCAGTACCCGATGGGTGGTCTCGGCGCGCTCCACGTCGTACACGACGGAGCCGTTGGAGCAGACGATGTCGAGCGGCGCGCCGTCGGCAAGACCCAGCGCGTGCACCCCGCGCAGCGCACCCCAGACGGCCCGGCCGGTCGCCACCGTCACCGGCACCCCGGCCGCCCGTACGCCGGCGATGGCCCGACGTACCCGCTCCGACGGCTGGTCGGTCGAGTTGCTGTACGGCGTGACGGTGCCGTCGAGGTCCAGGACGACCAGACCGGGCAGCCCGGCGCTCACCGGGCGACCGGCTCCAGCACGTCCCGCCCCAGGTACTGCTGGAGTGCCTTCGGCACCCGCACCGAGCCGTCCGGCTGCTGGTGGTTCTCCAGGATCGCGACGAGCCAGCGGGTCGTCGCGAGCGTGCCGTTCAGCGTCGCCGCCACCTGCGGCTTCCCGTCCTCGTCCCGGTACCGCACGGCCAGCCGCCGCGCCTGGAACGTCGTGCAGTTCGACGTCGACGTCAGCTCCCGGTACCGCTGCTGGCTCGGCACCCAGCCCTCGATGTCGAACTTGCGCGCCGCGCTGGAGCCCAGGTCACCGGCCGCCGTGTCGATCACCCGGTACGGCACCTCGACCTTGGCGAGCATCTCCTCCTGCCACGCCAGCAGCCGCCGGTGCTCCTCCACCGACTGCTCCGGCCGGCAGAACGAGAACATCTCGATCTTGTCGAACTGGTGCACCCGGATGATGCCGCGGGTGTCCTTGCCGTAGCTGCCGGCCTCCCGCCGGTAGCACGACGACTGGCCCGCGTACCGCCTCGGCTCGGCCAGGTCGAGGATCTCCCCCGAGTGGTACGACGCGAGCGCGACCTCGCTCGTACCGACCAGGTACAGGTCGTCGGCCTCCAGCCGGTACACCTCACTCGCGTGCGAACCGAGGAAACCGGTGCCCTCCATGGACTCCGGCTTCACCAGCGACGGCGTCACCATCGGCGTCAACCCGTACTCCACGGCCTGCGCCATCGCGAGCTGGAACAGCCCCATCTGCAGCAGCGCGCCGACCCCGGTCAGGAAGTAGAACCGGGCGCCGGACACCTTCGCGCCGCGCTCCATGTCGATCGCGCCGAGCAGCTCACCCAGCTCCAGGTGGTCGCGCACGGTGTCCAGCTCGGGCCGCAGCCCGACCTCCTTGAGTACGACGAAGTCGTCCTCACCGCCCGGCGGGACACCGTCCTCCACCAGGTTCGGTACGGCGAGGTGCGCGGCACGCAACGCCTCGGCCGTCTCCGTGACGGTCAGATCGGCGGCCTTCACGTCCGCGGCGAGCTGCTTCGTACGCGCCAGCAGCTCCTGCTTCTCGTCGCCCTTCGCGCGCGCGACCTGCTTGCCGAGCTGCTTCTGCTCCGCCCGCAGCGACTCGAACCGGACCAGCGCGCCACGGTGCTGCGCGTCGGCGGCGAGCAGCTCGTCGACGGACGACTCGGACTCGCCCCGCGCCCGCTGGCTCGCTCGTACGGCATCCGGATCGTCACGCAGCAATCGCAGGTCAATCACGCTGCGAGCCTACCCGTCCGGCCGCGTCCGGCTCGACGGCATATCGCGGCCGGACACCACACTCCGGTCAGGACACCGCGCTCCTCGTCGCGCCGCGGTCGTGCCGGCGCTTCGTGTCCGTCCCGCCCTCCGCACGTGCAGCGGCTTCTCCACCGCGAACGTCTTCGTCGCGCAGCAGGCACCGTGGCTGTTCGACGGGTCGCGGTGCGACACGACCGCGGTGACGCCCGGGTCCGTCCACCACCCGAAGCCCACCACGCCGTACTCGTCGCCTGTGTCCCGGGCGGCCGTTGCGGTCGACGTTTCGCCGGGCGTGTGCGCCCAGCCCGAGGTGCTGCCCGCCGCCGGCACGCCCGCCGCCGACAGGACCCCCGCCGCGGCGACCACCGTACCGGCCGGTGGACGTGTCGCCGGAATGGCAGACCTCCCCAGGTCCCACGCCCTCGCCGTTCGGCGACCCGAGCGTAGGAGCCGGATCCAGCCCGTCTCAACGGTTCGAGAGATCTGTCTCGTGCCGCAACGTTTCGACCCCCCTCCCGGTACGCGCGCGCCCCGCGCGGTACGCCCGGCCCGCCCCGAACCGGTCCGCCCGGTACGGACCGCGAGCTACGGTCTACCCAGCAAACGACCGACCACCAGGAGGTTCCGAGCGATGTCGGTACGGAAGGGCGCCGCGGTGTGGCGGGGCGGGTTGCAGGACGGTGGCGGCACGGTCGCCCTCGGCAGCGGCGCCTACGAAGGCCCGTACTCGTTCCGCTCGCGCTTCGGCGACGGAGCCGGCGGCACCAACCCCGAGGAACTCATCGGCGCCGCGCACGCCGCCTGCTACTCGATGGCCCTGTCGAACATGCTGGCCACCGACGGCCACCCGCCGACCGCCGTCGAGACCACCGCCGAGGTCACCATCGAGCCCGTCGACGGCCAGCAGACCATCTCGAAGATCGTCCTGCACACCGTCGGCAACGTGCCCGGCATCGACGCCGAGACGTTCCGCGGGTACGCGGAGAAGGCGAAGGCCGGCTGCCCGGTCTCCCGCGCCCTCGCCGCCACCCCCATCGAGCTCGACGCGCAGTTCTCCGCCTGAACCCAGCGCCGCGCCGCCCCGGGAGTACCGGAGGCGGCGCGGCGGCGCGGGACAATCGGCAGGTGGGCGTGGCGATGGGGCGGGAACGGTTCGAGGACCTCGTGGCGGACGCGCTCGACGCGGTACCGGCCGGGCTGATGAAGCTGCTCAGCAACGTCGTGATCCTCGTCGAGGACGACCCGCCGACCCACGACCCGCACCTGCTCGGCCTGTACGAGGGCTACGCCCTGACCGACCGCGGCTGGGACTACGGCGCCGTCCTCCCCGACCGCATCACCATCTTCCGCAACCCGATCCTCGCCGTCTGCGCCACCGAAACCGATGTCGTACGCGAGGTCGGGGTGACGGTCGTGCACGAGATCGCGCACCACTTCGGCATCGACGACGCCCGCCTGCACGAACTCGGCTGGGGCTGACGCGGGAGGCGCTGCGGACGTACGCGGCGGCGCGGCGGGCGACGCAGGCGCGGCGAGCGTGGCGGACAGACGCGGCGGGCGCGGCAGGCGACGCAGATGCGGCAGGCGACGCGGATGCGGCGGGCGCGGCAGGCGCGGCGAGGGCTCAAGCCGGGCTGGTAGAGACTGTCCACGAAGCGGACAAGTTACGCGTAATGCCGATTGTCCAATTGTGTCATTGTTCAATTGTTCAACAGTTGAACAATGAGACAGTTGAACAATTGAACAATCTGCGCCGCCATGATCAACTTCGCCCGCGGCGGCCATGATCAAGTTCGCGCGCGTACACCGCCCACCCCACCCCCGGACGCCGCCCACCCCACTCCCCACACACGGCGGCGCGCCGCCCCAGACCAGTTGGGACGGCGCGCCTCGCAGGTTCCACCGCCGCACATGCGGCACCAGATCCCGCCAGTGACGGGGCTCGTACGGCCCCGTGCCGTGGGGTTACTTGACCTGCCCGGCCGCCTGGTACAGGGCGGACGGGTCGACGGCGCCGGCGACGAGCCGCCCGTCGTCGGTGAGGAGTACCGAGAAGAGCTTGGTCTGGATGAGCCGGCCGGTGCCCCAGCTGCCCTTGACCTTGGGCAGCGAGTTGAGGAACTTGGTGGCGGCCGCGGCGGCCTTCTTCTGCTCGGCGGTGGTGCCGGCGGGGACGCTGGTGTCGACGCCCTTGGCGACGACGACGGTGGTCCAGCCCTTGCCGACCATCTGCGGTTCGGCGCCCTTCTTGGCCGGCGTACGGTGCGGCTTCGCGGACGGCGCGTGCGCGTCACCCTTGGCCTCGGTCACCTTGGTACCAGCGGGCGGGTTGAACGTGAACTCGGACGCGTCCGGCTTGGTGAACGCGACCTGGGTGAAGCCGGCCTCGAACGCGGGGGTGTCGGAGCCGCGCGCGTACACCTGGAGGCGGAGCGGGATGTGCTTCTCGCCGTCGACGGCGATGCGGATCTGCTGGATCCGGGACGCGTTGTCCTTCGGCGACACGACCAGCTCGTACGCCTGGCGGCCGGCGACCTTGGCGGTGCCGTCGGTGGTGACGTTCGTGGTGGGCGCGAGGCTGGTGAGCAGCTGGCCGACCCCGCCGGACAGGCTGGTCGGCATGCCGGACGGCCCGCCCTTGGGCATCACGGACGGCGGTGCGGTGTGCTGTCCGGCGGCCTTGCCGGTCAACGTACGGTGCGTCGCGGACTTGGCGGCGCTGTCGTACGTCCAGACGTTGGTGCCGTTGCGGATCAGGTCGGTCTCGCTGGTGCCGTCACCCTGGGCGGAGACGCGCACCCGGTTGGTCCCGTCGTACCAGAACTTGACGGTGTGGTTGCCGGTGACCAGCGCGTTCAGGTCGGTGCCGTTGAGCTGCGGCAGGCTCGGCAGGCCCAGGTCGGACTTCTGCACGATGGTGCCGGACAGGCTGTTGACCTTGGCCTGCGCGACGTCCATGAGCAGCTGTTGCGGGCTGCGCTCGGGCAGGCCGCTGGACGCGTTCGCGACGATCATGCGGCCGGCGCTCCCGGCGCCGATCACGGCCACCAGCGCGGCGGCCGGGATCGCCCAGCGCAGCGCGGGTCGTGATGCGAGTGCCGACATCGTTACCCCCTTCGTACCCACTGCCCCCAGTGGACTTCGATGGTCCGGTACGGCCGGATCGGCGCCCCGCCGAGCGGGAGGTCCGGCGGGCGTACTGCCCGGCCTGGTTATCAGGGTGCCCGGGGGGCCCTGTGAGCAACCTGAGCCAGCCTGAGTACTTCTCAGCATCGGTGCGCGACGATGGCGTCGGCAAGGGAGGTGTGGGGTGCGCCTGCTCGTGGTGGAGGACGAGGTACGGCTGGCCGCCGCGTTGAAGCGCGGCCTGTCGGCCGAGGGGTTCACGGTCGACGTGGTGCACGACGGGCCGGGCGGGCTCGACGCGGCCCGGCACGGGGAGTACGACGCGGTCGTGCTGGACATCATGCTGCCCGGCCTGAACGGGTACAAGATCGTCGAGACGCTGCGGGCGGAGAACAACTGGGTGCCGGTGCTGGTGCTGTCCGCGAAGGACGGCGAGTACGACCAGTCCGACGGGCTGGACGCGGGCGCCGACGACTACCTGACCAAGCCCTTCTCGTACGTGGTGCTGCTGGCGCGGCTGCGCGCGCTGCTGCGCCGGGGCGTACGGGAGCGGCCGGCGGTGCTGTCGGTGGGTGACCTGACGCTGGACCCGGCGACCCGGGAGGTGGCACGGGGCGGCGCGACGATCGACCTGACGCCGCGGGAGTTCGCGCTGCTGGAGTACCTGATGCGGCGGGGTGACGCGGTGGTGTCGAAGATCGAGCTGCTGGACCACGTGTGGGACGCCCCCGAGGACACCGACCCGAACGTCGTGGAGGTATACGTCGGGTACGTGCGGCGCAAGATCGACACCCCGTTCGGCCGGTCGACCCTGCGTACCGTGCGGGGCGCGGGCTATCGTCTGGTCCCCGACTGAGCGGCCGGGAGGACGGACGATGCGGTGGTGGGCGCGGCTCAGTCTGCGCGGGCGGCTGATCCTGATCGGCGTCGCGGGCCTGGCCGTCGGGCTGGGTCTCGGCGGCGGCCTGCTGGTGTACGCGTTGAACGCGACGCTCGTCCGGGCCCTGGACAGCACCGCGCTGCAGAGCGGCAACGAGGTCGCCGCGCTGGTGCGCGCGGACCGGCTGGTGGACCCGATCCCGGCCGGGCAGGGCGGCGCGGTGATCCAGGTGGTCGACGCGCGCGACCGGATCGTCGCCGCGTCCGTCGGCGCCGACCGTCTCGTCCCGGTACTGCACGGCGACGAGCTGCGCGCCGCCCGTACCGGCACCCGTGCGTACGTGCCGGGGGATCGGGCGGGGCTGCCGGGGCCGCTGCGCGTCGTCGGCGTACCGGTGGGCACCGAGACCGTACTGGTGGCCGTACCGGCGGGTGAGCTGACGCAGACGGTCCGGCTGATGCGTACGGTGCTGCTGATCGCGTACCCGCTGATCGTGGCGGGGTTGGGGGTGGTGGCCTGGCGCGCGGTCGGCTGGACGTTGCGCCCGGTGGAGTCGCTGCGCCGGGGCGCGGAGGCGATCGCCGGCTCCGGGTCGGCCGCGGCGCGCCTGCCCGTACCGACGGGGACGGACGAGGTGGCGCGGCTGGCGACCACGCTGAACGGGATGCTGGCGAAGCTGGAGGCGGGGCAGGACCGGCAGCGGGCGTTCGTCGCGGACGCCGCGCACGAGCTGCGCAGCCCGGTCGCGAGCATCCGTACGCAGCTGGAGGTGGCGCAGCGGCTGGGTGACCGGGCCGACTGGCCGGACGTCGTCGCCGACGTACTCGCGGACACCGAGCGGCTGTCCCGGCTCACCGAGGACCTGCTGCTGCTGGCGCGTACCGGGGACGCGGACGCGGCCGCCGCCCGGCTCGCCCGCCGCCGCGAACGCCTCGACCTCGACCTGCTCGTCACCGAACTCGCCGAGCGCTACGCCGACGCCCGCGTGCCGGTACGGGTGACCACGGACCGTCCGGTGTGGACGGACGGCGACCCGGAGGCGCTGGGCCGGGTCGTCGCGAACCTCGTCGACAACGCGGTACGCCACGCCACCACCGAGGTCACCCTCGCGGTGTCCACTGTGGACGGGCAGGCGTCGGTGGCGGTGTGCGACGACGGTCCGGGCATCCCCGTACCGGACCGGGAGCGGGTGTTCGACCGCTTCACCCGGCTCGACGACGCGCGGGCCCGCGACGCCGGCGGTTCCGGCCTCGGCCTCGCCATCGTCGCCGACCTCGTACGGCTGCACCACGGCACGATCACGCTCAGCGCCGCACACCACCGCGACCCGAACACCGGCGGTCGCGGCGGCCCCGGCGTACGGGCCGAGGTGCGGTTGCCCGCCGCCGACCCACCGGCGCACGACTGACCGCGACGGTCAGGAGTGCACGAACGTGGCGCGCCAGCGTCGTACCGGGGGGTCGTCGTCGGTGTCCAGCAGGTCCTCGACCTCGACCGGCCGCAGCGGCCCGTCGGCGAACGCGTCCAGCTCGACCCGGGTCAGCGGCCACGGCATCCGGCCGGGCGGGTCCTTCTCGTCCCGGGCCCGCGCGACCACGAGCAGCGTGCCGCCCGGCGCGACCAGCTGGGCACACCGCGCGATGGCCGCCCGCCGCGCGTCCCCCTGCAACGTCTGCACCGTGTACGCCTCGAACACGAAGTCGAACGCCCCGGCCAGGTCCGCCGGCGGCGCCAGCAGATCCACCTCCCGGTACGTCACCGCCGAGTCCGGGAACCGCTCCCGCGCCGCGCGGACCGCACTCGGCGCCACGTCGAACCCGACCGTCTCGTACCCGAGGGCGGCGAGGTGTTCGGCGTCGTCGCCGAGGCCACAGCCGACGACCGCGGCCCGCGTACCGGCGGGGCGGTGCGTGTCGAGCCAGCCGAGCAGCATCGGGTTGGCGACCCGGTCCGCCCACGGCACGACGGCGTCGCCGCTGTTCGCCGCCGCGTACAGCCGCTCGAACCAGCCGGTGTCGTCGCCGGCAGCGACCGCCTCGGCGGCCAGGTGACGGGCGTACGCCCGCTGTTCGTCGGTCGTCATGGCCGCGAAGCTACCCGAGGCCGCGGCCTCGGCCGCGCGGTCACCCGGGGGCGTCCCAGGACCGCACCCGCAGCCCGTCGTCCCCGTCCGTGAGCACCGCGCGCCCCGCGTTCGGCAGCTCCGGTACGTGCGGCGACAGTCCGGTCGCCAACCGTGGCACCCCCACCACGAACAGCGTGCCGTGCCCGACGAGCACCGCCGTACCGTCCGGCGGCAGCGCGCCGAGTACGTCGGCAAGCACCGTACGCAGCCGCGCGACCAGGTCCGCGCCGCTCTCCCCACCCGGCACCCGCCCGCGCAGATCCGTACGCCAGGCCGCGAACGTCGTCGCCACCCGCCGCGCGTCCGCCGGATCCGTACTCCCATGCAGGTCGCCGATGAGCGCCTCGTGCGCCGCCTCGTGTACCCGGACCGGCAGGTCGAGCCGCTCGCCCAGTTCCGCCGCGGTCTGCCGGGCGCGCAGCATCGGCGACGACCACAGGGCCACCGGCGCCGACCCGTCCCACTCCCACGTACGCCGGAGCGCGGCGGCCTGCTCCCGCCCCCGCGCCGACAGCGGTACGCCCGGGATGGCGCAGTTGAGCGAGCCGTCGACGTTCGCGGTGCTCTCCGCGTGTCGGACGAGGATCAGGTGTCGCGGCACGGTCAGTCCGGCTTACCGGCGCGGATACGGTCGAGCCAGGCGGTCGCGTCCGCGAAGTCGCGGTCGGCCATCCCGGCCGGCGGCGGTACGGGTGGTTCCCCGCCGGCCCGCGGGTACGACCCGAAGAACTTGACGTCGGCGCAGATCCGGTGCAGCCCGGCGAGCGCCGCGCCCATCCGCTCGTCGGCCACGTGCCCCGTGCAGTCGAGGAAGAAGCAGTACCTTCCGAGCCGTTCGCCGGTCGGCCGGGACTCGATCCGCGTCATGTTGATCCCGCGTACGGCCAGCTCGGTGAGCACCGCGAGCAGCGCACCCACCTGGTCGTGCCGGATGTACACGGCGAGGGTGGTGACGTCGTTGCCGGTCGGCGGGGGCGGCGGCGCGGGCCGCGTCACCACGGCGAACCGGGTCATCGCGTCCGGGTGGTCGGCGACGCCCTCGGCCAGCAGTTCCAGCCCGTTGCGCCGGGCGGCGAGCGGCGTCGACAGCGCCGCGTCGTACTCACCGGCGGCGGTGCGGACGGCGGCGGTGGCGTTGGAGAGCACGTCGACCACGGTCGCGTCCGGCACCGTACGCCGCAGCCACTCGCGGCACTGCGCGGACGCCTGCGGGTGCGCGGCGACCGACCGTACGTCCGCCGGCGCCGTACCGGGGCGGGCGGCGAACACGAACCGGATCGGCAGCACGACCTCGCGCACGATCTGCAGCGGGCTGCCGGCGGCCAGGTCGTCGATGGTGACCGGCACGGCCCCGCCCACCGAGTTCTCCAGCGGTACGAGGGCCGCGTCGGCGTCGTTGGTCCGGACCGCGTCGAGCGCCTCCGGCACCGTACGCGCCGGCAGCAGCGCGCCGTCCGCGGCGTCCGGCAGGGTACGCAGCGCCTCCTCGCTGAACGTCCCTTCCGGCCCGAGGTAGCTGTAGCGGGTGCCCGTCATG
The DNA here is from genome assembly GCF_016861975.1 of Actinocatenispora rupis. Classification (GTDB taxonomy): domain Bacteria; phylum Actinomycetota; class Actinomycetes; order Mycobacteriales; family Micromonosporaceae; genus Actinocatenispora; species Actinocatenispora rupis. Next base: position 25,019 of record NZ_BOMB01000023.1, read on the forward strand.
CCACCGAGCCTATTGGTACGCCCGGCGGCGTCGTCCGGGTGCCGCCGACTCCGGCCGGCCGGCGGTATGGGCAGAAACGCGTCGCCCCGACCTGGTAGCGATGTTCATTACAGATCGTGACCGAACCCCGGATAAATCGGCGATTCCCTCCACAGAACTCGGTACGCAGAGTTGCGAGGTGTAACCAGGTCTTCTCAGTATGTGCGGCAATACCTATCGTGGACAGATCCGCTCAGGTACGGAGCGGATCAGCAGCGGAGGTTTGTTGTGCGTACAGACGGCTCGCAGGCACCCTCGGACCTGATCCAAAGTGTGTCCAGAGCACTGCGGATCCTGGAGACGGTCGGCCGCTCGCAGCGCGGTCTCACCGTCAAGCAGATCGCGCGACGCTGCGAACTCGGCCTGTCCACCGCCTACCACCTGGTCCGGACCCTCACCTTCGAGGGATACCTGATCCGGTGCACCGACGGGACGTATCTGCCCGGCCTTGAGGTCGCCGACCGGTTCCGCGAGTTCAGCGCGGCCATCCGGCCACCCGACACCATCGCCGGTCTGCGACGCGCCGCCGGTACCACCGGGTACAGCCACTATCTGGCCCGGTTCATCAACGGCAAGGTCGCCATCACCGGCGTCGCGGAGGGTCCGCGGTCGCCACACCTGGAGGACCTCGTCGTCGGCTTCGACGACGCGGCCCACGCCACGGCGATCGGCAAGGCACTGCTGTCCACCCTCGACGTGAGCCGCCGCAAGCGGTACCTGCAGGCGGTCGGCATGCGTCCCTACACCCGCTCCACGATCGTCGACCGCGAGCAGCTGGAGTACGACCTGGCGGGGTACAAGCGCCGCGGGGTGTACGTCGAGCGCGGTCAGTACCACGAGAACGTGGCGTGTGCGGCGACGGTCATCTCCACCGGCAACGACCAGGGGGCCAACATGGTGCTCGCCTGCTCGATGTCGCTGGACGACTTCACCCGCAACGAACCGACCGTGCTCACCCAGCTCTCCGGGGTGGCCCGGAGCATCGCCGCCGCGGTCTCGAACAACCCGACACCACCGGCACTGCCGCTCTAGTACTGGCAGAGCTTTCCGGCGCGGTGTCCGATTCGATCTGGACGAATCGGGCACCGCGCCTTTGCATCACCCGTACGTGTGGTCGCTTTCTGCAAGTCGCACACGTCGTCCGTCGGCATACCGTCACGCGGTCATAACTTTCAGTTCATCGATCCCGACCCCCGGGATCGTGAAGGGGAGGTGGACCAAGTGACCGCCAACGTGATCGAACGCCCCACCGAGACCACCGGTACGGACGGCGCGACGGCCGACCCGTCCGGGGCCGCGGCCGAGGCGGCAGGCACGTCGGCCGGGACGCGCGCCGACGAGGACGGTACGCACAGAGCCGGGCCGGCGCCGACCGCCGAGACGGTGCCGGACGACGTCGTCGACCGACTGCTCTGGCGCGACGCGCAGTACATCCTGGCGCGGCACCACGAGTGCGACGACACCTGCGCGTACTGCGGGGCGGCGTGGCCGTGCACCGCGACCCGGCTCGCCCGCCGCGCCGAGGCCGCCGCCCGGCTGCCGTGGCGCGAGGGCTGGACCACCCGACACGACCTGAACGCCGTACTCGCCCTGCCCGGCTGGCGGGCGGCGAGGCCACCGGCCCAGCGCCCCGCGGTACGGCGACCGTTCGCGCGCTGAGCGACACACGTGTGCCGGGAGGCTGTTCCGCTGGCGTCCGAACGGCCTCCACCCTCGCGGCCCCACCCGCGCCGGGCGTACTCTTCCGCCGTCGAAACCCGGGTACGCGCGGCGCCGGTGCACATCCGCGAGGTCGGCAGCGTCTCCGCACGTCGCACCGCACGGCCCGGCGGTGCACGAGTACTGCGGGAGACCTGCCGGACGGGCGGGGCGTACCCCACCGTTCCCCCGCGAGCTGCGGGTACGGCCCCGCCCGTCATACACCGAGCGCCACTCCGATATCGCTGCCTGCTCCCATAATGTCGGAGTTATCAACTTTCGGGATGAGATTTAGATATCTACCTACCTGAATACTGATCGCATTCCTCCCGCCGACCCCTACTGCTTGGAGGACGGAATGCGAAAGAAGCCCCTCGCCGGTGCGGCCGTCGCCATCGGCGGCGCGCTCGCCCTGTCGTTCGCCGGAGCCCCGGCGCACGCACAGGAGAGCGCCGCCTCCGGCTCGACCGTCGCCCACCAGTGCGCGCGGCCGGACAAGCCGGGCGAGATGGCCTGCCTGGCCCTGAAGCGCCTGCACGTCACCCAGCCCAACAAGATCGGTCGGCACGCCGACCCGTCCGGCCTGGGCCCGGCCGACCTGCAGGCCGCGTACAACCTGCCGAAGGACGGCGGGGAGGGCGCGACCGTCGCCATCATCGACGCGTACGACGACCCGAACGCCGAGGCGGACCTCAAGGCGTACCGGGACCAGTACGGGCTGGGTGCCGCGGACTTCCAGAAGGTCAACCAGAACGGTGAGGCGAGCCCGCTCCCGACCGCCGACTCCGGCTGGGCCGGCGAGATCTCGCTCGACCTCGACATGGTCTCGGCCGTCGCGCCGAAGGCCAAGATCCTGCTCGTCGAGGCCGACCAGCCCAGCATGGACGACCTGGGCACCGCGGTGAACACCGCGGTGAAGATGGGCGCGAAGTACATCTCGAACAGCTACGGCGGTTCCGAGGACGCCAGCGACACGCAGGCGGACGACAAGTACTTCAAGCACCCGGGCGTGGCGATCACCGTGAGCTCCGGCGACTCGGGCTACGGCGCCGAGTACCCGGCGGCCTCGCAGTACGTCACCTCCGTCGGCGGTACCTCGCTGACGAAGGACTCGTCCGACCGCGGCTGGTCGGAGAAGGCGTGGGACGGCGCCGGCTCCGGTGAGTCCGCGTACGACGCGAAGCCGGAGTGGCAGACCGACGCGACCGGTACCTCGAAGCGTGGCATCGCGGACGTCGCGGCCGTCGCCGACCCGGCGACCGGTGTCGCGGTGTACGACTCGTACCAGGAGGCCGGCTGGGTCGTGTACGGCGGGACCTCGGCCTCGTCGCCGATCATCGCCGGTGTCTACGCCGACGCCGGTACGCCGGGCGACCAGGACATGCCCGCGTCGTACCCGTGGAAGGCCACGACCGGCCTGAACGACGTGACCAGCGGCAGCAACGGCAGCTGCGACATCAAGCAGCTGTGCAACGCCGGTGACGGCTGGGACGGCCCGACCGGCCTCGGCACCCCGAACGGCACCGACGCCTTCAAGCCCGCGGGCTGAACCGGCGCCGACCGCCCCTTTGCGGCCGTGGTCATCAGCAGAAGCTGGTGACCACGGCCGCGTCACGTTGACACCCCGTCGTGTTACCCATTGGTACTCGGACCAAATCAGGCCATAACATGTGGTCTATGGCCGAACTCGAACTGCGGCATCTGCGTCTGGTGTGCGCCATCGCCGACGAACCCAGCCTGACCCGCGCCGCGGCCCGGCTCGGCGTCTCCCAACCCTCGCTGTCCGCCACGCTGCAACGGATCGAACGGCGCGTCGGCGGCCGGCTGTTCGAACGCGAACGCACCGGCATGCGCGTCACCGAACTCGGCGCGTTCCTGGTCAGTTCGGCCCGGGTGGTACTGGCCGACATGGACACCCTGCTCGCCGGTACGGCGGCGCGCACCCGCAAGGCCGCCGGCGAGGTACGCATCGGCGCGTGCCCCGGCGCCATCGGGCCCGGCCTCGCCCGCCACGTCACCGAGATGCTGCCGACCGACCAGGTGACGCTGGAGGTCGCCGGCATCGGGCAGCTCGCGCAGGACCTGGAGACCCGGCGACTCGACTTCGCCGTACTCGACGAGTGTGCGGGGTTCCCGCTGCCGACCAGCGACCGGCTCGACATCCGGCAGCTCGTCGCCGAACCCGTGTTCGTCGCGCTGCCCGAAACCCACCGGTTGAGCGGCGAGTCCGCCGTCAAGCTCGCCGACCTCGCCGACGAGGACTGGGTCGTCGCGCCGATCCGCGACGGCAACGACCAGGTCGTCCTGTCCCGGGCGTGCGCCGCCGCCGGCTTCAGCCCCCGGGTACGGCACGAGGTCAACGAACCGGCCACCTCCCGCGAACTCGTCGCCGCCGGCGCCGTCGCGCTGGCCCAGCCCACTTCGCGCAGCGGCGCCGGCATCGTCGTACGGCCGCTCGCCGGTGACCCGATCATCCTCGAACGGTGGCTCGCCTGGAACCCGGCCGGGCCGCACGCCAAGCACGCCGCCGACGTGTACCGGTGCGCGGCGCTGGCGTACGTGCGGCAGCTCGACCGCAACCCCGACTACCAGCGCTGGTGGGACACGCACCCCGAAGCCCACCGGCAACTCACCCGGGTCGTCGGCGACGACGTGACCGCATGACCAGCTGGGACCCGCGACAGTACCTGCGGTTCGCCGACGAACGCGCCCGGCCGTTCCACGACCTCGTCGACCGCATCCCCACCACCGACCCCGCGTACGTGATCGATCTCGGGTGCGGGCCCGGCACCATGACCGCCACCCTCGCCGAGCGGTACCCGGGGGCGCGGGTGCTCGGCCTCGACTCGTCACCCGCGATGGTCGAAGCGGCGCAACCACTCGGCACCGACCGGCTCACGTTCGCCGTCGCCGACATCCGCACCTGGCAGCCCGAACCCGTCGACGTCATCGTCAGCAACGCCGCGCTGCAATGGGTGCCCGACCACACCGCGCTGTTCGGCGGCTGGGTCGCGGCGCTGCGCCCCGGCGGCACCCTCGCCTTCCAGGTACCGTCCGGCGGCGAGGTGCCCGCCGTCCGCGCCGTCGTACGCCGTCCACAGTGGAGGGACCGGCTCGACCCCGTCGCCGCCGAAACCGGGCCCCGCACCGCCAACCCCGTCAAGCACCCCGAGTCGTACGTCGACGAACTCGCGCGGATGGGCTGCGACGTCGACGCCTGGGAAACCACGTACTACCACGTGCTGACCGGGCCGGACCCGGTACTGGAGTGGTTCCGGGGGACCGGACTCCGGCCGTACCTGGACGCCTTGGCGGAGGAGCCCGCGCGGCGGGACGCGTTCGAGCGGGAGGTGGCGGAGGCGCTACGGGAGGCGTACCCGCCCCAGTCGTACGGGACGGTGCTGCCGTTCCATCGGGTGTTCGTGGTGGCGCGGCGGGGGTGACGGCAGCGCCGTCTTGATCGTCCACAGTGGACGGTCTGGTTCAGCTATCGATTGTCCAATTGTTGAACTGTCGCATTGTTCAATTGTTGAACTGTTGAACAATGAGACAATTGAACAATCAGGTGCGACACGCCGAACCCCACCCCAACCACCGGCGCGTCGCCCCACCTCACCCCGGTGGCCGCAGCAACCCTTCAGCCCCCGACCACCGCGCCCCACCACCCCGCGATCGCCGTACTGGCGCCGCAGCGGCCACATCCAACGCCCGGTACGGCGCGGCCCCCGTGTCCGCGAGCCCCCACCGGTTGAGCCCGGTACGCATCAGCCGTTGGTCGGCGGCGAGTTTCTGTACGGCGCTGCGTACGGTCGGGGCGGGGGCGGCGCGGGCGATGAGCTGCCCGGTGGTGAGTGATGTGCCGGCCGCGGTGAGTGCGGCGATCGCGCGGTCCACAAAGGACCCCCGTACCTGTTCCACGCACACAGTCAGTTCCGTTACCTCGCGTTGCCATCTACGACGCAAACAGTACTGGCGGGACGGGGCGGACCCTGGCAAGATCGACGAACATCACCGTGTAGCTGGGGATTCGTCCGTGCGGTGCGTCGTACCGGGCAGGGTAGGTTGTCGAGCTGTCAGCGAATGCTGCAATACTAAGCGTAGTTGCTCGGCTTTGCCGTATCCGCACCGGAACGTCCGGCGCGCGCGCAGTCACCCTGCCACCGCGTGTCAAGGTGCTGGGCTGGCACAATCCGGCGCAGCGTACGTGATCTCCCGGGGTACGGAGTACGACCGTGTTACGCGAACTCGCCAGCGACCTCCCCGGATTCCGCCCTGTCCGTTTCGCGCCGGGGCTGAACGTGGCGGTCGTGGACGACACCGGCGAGAACCCGGTCGGTTCGCCGGGGCCGCGGCATGCGCTGCCGGAGATCGAGCAGTCGGTCATCCCGATCAAGCCGAACGCGCGCATCGGGTTCACGCCGCTCGGCGAGCAGTGGGCGCGGGAGCGGGAACGGGCGGCGGAGGCCGCCGCGGACGAGAGCGGCCGGCACACGTCGCGGCGTACCCGGCTGGTGTGTGCGCTGGACTTCGCGCTGGGGAGTACGGGTCTGCCGCGGCATCCGGGGCGCCGGCAGGAGTTGACCGAGTCGACCACGACGGTACGGCTGACTGGTGCGGGCGAGACGGTGACGGCGACCCGCGCTGGTGCCACTCCGGCGCGGTTGACCGTGCACAGCAGCGGTACCGACGCGGCGCCGTGGGCGCTGCCGCTGGACGAGTGGCGCGGCTGGCTCGGGCGTACGTTGTTCGGGCTGACGGACGCGGAGGACGAGCCGTCGTACCGGTCGCTCATGGGGTACTACGTGCGCGACGCGGACCACGGCGGGATGAGCGACCCGATCCGGCACCACGCGCGGCAGCCGACGGTGGAGTCGTTGCCGCCGCTGGCGCACCTGTTCGGGCTGGATCCGGCGCTGGTGGAGGCGGCGAAGACGCTGCACCAGTCGCGGCGCCACCTGCGGACGAGTCAGCGCGGCGACGGCGACCTGCCGAGCGGGCAGCGGCTGTCCGATCCGAGCGCCAGCCGCGACCTGGCCAACCTCACCGCCGAGATCGCCACCCTCGAACTGGAGCGCGCGGAGGCGGCGGCGGCCGCGAGCTGGCGGAGTACGCGGGTGGCGGGGGGCGGGTTGGCGACCGATCCGGCGCTGGCGACCGCCACGCTGGACGCCCGGCTGGCGGAGTTGATGGCCCGCCGCGCCGCGCTCGCCCGGTACGCGGATGCCCATGCCGAGTTGCAGCGCCAGGCGCTGGAACTGCGCGACAGCGTACGGTCGGATCTGCGGGGCCGGCACGACCGGCTGACCGCGGCGAGTGCGCTGTTCACGCGCTTCGCGTACGAGATGTTCGGGCCGGGGCGGCCGGCGGCGTTGACGGTCGCGGCGCGCGACAGCGGGTACGCGTTCTATCCGGTGCTGGGCGGTGATCCGGGGCCGGGCGTACCGGGGATGACGTTGTTCTGTTTCGATCTGGCGATGGCGGTGACGGCGCACCGGGCGGGCACCGGGCCCGACTTCCTCGTGCACGATTCGGCCCTGTACGAACGGATTCCGACGGAGTTCGCCGCGGCCGCGCTCGACCTGGCCGCGCGGACCTGCGCCGCCGAGGACATGCAGTACGTGGCGGTCGTGGACCGCGCGCAGCTCACCGCGGTCACCCGGTACGACCCGGCGCTGTCGTACCACGAGTGTGCGGTGCTCGCGGAGACGTGACCCGGGTGCCCGGCGTGTCCGCCGGGGCGCCGTACTGTGGGCGTCGTGGATCGGGACGAGGCTCGGCGCTTGCTCGCCGCGGTGGCCGGTGGGGCGACCGGAGTGGACGAGGCGCTGTCGCGCCTGGAAAGTGGCGTTCTCGGGGACGGTGCCGGGTTCGCCGACCTGGGGTTCGCGCGGGTCGACACGCACCGGGTCCTGCGTACCGGTGACCCCGAGGTGGTGTACGCGGCGGGCAAGACGTCCGAGCAGGTCGTCGCGATCGTGAAGCAGCTGCGGTCGGCACACGCGACGCACCCGATCCTGGTGACGCGGGCGAGTGACGAGTGCCGCGCCGCGGTGCGTACGGCGTGCCCGGACGAGCCGCTGGTCGAGGACGCGGTCGGCCGCTGCGTGGCGCTCGGGCCGCTCCCGCGCGGTACCCGGGGCCGGATCGCGGTCGTCTGCGCCGGTACGTCGGACCTGCCGGTGGCGGCGGAGGCGACGTTCACGGCGCGGGTGTTCGGCGCGACGGTCGAGCAGGTCACGGATGTCGGCGTGGCGGGCATCCACCGGATCCTCGCGGCGCGGCCGGCGCTGGACCGGGCCGACTGCGTGGTCGTCGTGGCCGGCATGGACGGCGCGCTGCCGGGCGTGGTGGCGGGGCTGACCGGCGTACCGATCGTGGCCGTGCCCACGTCCGTCGGGTACGGCGCGGCGTTCGGTGGTCTCGCGCCGCTGCTGACGATGCTGAACGCGTGCGCCCCCGGTGTCGCCGTCGTCAACATCGACAACGGTTTCGGCGCCGGGGTGTACTCGGCACGCGTCGCCCGGCGTGCGGCGGCCTCGACCGGGGCGACCGTCACCGAACTCCCCCGCTGACCCGCTCGAACCCCGGCGGCCGCAGTACGCGGTCGCGGTCTGGACGACGCACGGAAGGAAACGCGTACGTGATCGGGTGGCTGGACTGTGGTGCCGGGGCGAGCGGTGACATGTTCCTCGGCACGCTGGTCGACGCCGGCGTACCGGTGGAGCACCTTCAGTCCATTGTGGACAGTCTGCCGGTGGAACGGGTGCCGCTGACCGCGGAACGCACCAGCCGGCACGCGCTCGCCGCGACCCGGGTGCACGTCGCCGAGGTCGAGAGCCACCACCACCGCACCTGGCGCGACGTCCGCGAGATCGTCACCGGCGGCGCCCTCCCCCCGGCGGTACGTGACACCGCGCTGGACGCGTTCGCCCGGCTCGCCGAGGCCGAGGCCGCCGTACACGGGACGACGCCCGACGAGGTGCACTTCCACGAGGTCGGCGCGCTCGACGCGATCGCCGACATCGTCGGCACCTGCGCCGGCATCGACTGGCTGCGCACCCACCGCGGCCTCACCGCGCTCTCCGCGGGCACCCTCACCCTCGGCGGCGGCCGGGCCCGCGGCGCGCACGGCTCCATCCCCGTACCCGGGCCCGCCGTGCTCGGGATCGTCGCCGCCGCCGACATTCCCGTCACCGGCGGCGGCCTGCCGTACGAGGCGTGCACGCCGACCGGCGCCGCCCTGCTCGCCACCCACGTCGACACGTGGGAACCCCTGCCACCGATGCGGGTGCGTACCGTCGGGGTCGGTGCGGGTGGCCGCGACCCCGACGAGACCGCCAACGTGCTGCGCCTCGTCCTCGGCGAGCCCCAACCGACCCGCCCCGCCACCGAGGACGCCCTCGTACTCGAATGCAACGTCGACGACCTCGACCCGCGGCTCTGGCCCGCCGTACTCACCCGGCTGCTCGCGGCGGGCGCGGCCGACGCCTGGCTCACGCCGATCCTCATGAAGAAGGGCCGCCCCGCGCACACCCTGCACGTACTGTGCCGCCCCGACCGCCTCGACGCGGTACGCGCGGTCGTGTTCGCCGAGACCACGTCGATTGGGCTGCGCGCGTACCGGGTGGACAAGTTCCCGCTGGACCGGGCCGGCGAGGTCGTCACCGTCGACGGCCAGCCGGTACGGCTCAAGGTGGCGCGCGACGGTGGCACCGTCGTCAACGTGTCCGTCGAGTACGAGGACGTGGTGGCGGCGGCGGAAACCCTTGGCGTACCGGCGAAGCAGGTCCTGGCGCGCGCGACCGCCGCCGCCCAGGCGCTCTACTGACCGCGGTCAGATCTCGCGGAAGAAGGTGAGCGAGCCGATCAGCTCGCTCGCGTCCCGCAGCGGCGTCGCCACCGCGTCCACCGTACGGATGCCGTGGCCGTACCGGATCCGGATCAGGCTGCGGGACAGGCCGCCGGTCGTGAGCGCGGCCAGCGGCGGCAACTTCGCGACCTCCCAGTCGGCGAGCCGGTGCCCGACCGCCGTGAAGTCCACCGGGTACAGGATGCCGTCGAGCAGGCCGCGGCCGATCGTACCGTCCCGGCCGGGCATGCCGAGCAGCGTCAGCGCGCCCGCCGAACACGCCACCACCAGCGCCGAACGGTCCAGCACCAGGCACGCGTCGTACGCGGCGTCGACCATCGCCGCCCAGCCGCGCAACGCCACGTCGAGCGGCGCCGGCCCCACCCGCGCCCCGTTCCCGCCGTGCTCCCCGGCTGCCGCGTCACCGCCGTGGTCCGCGCCGTCTGCGTTCTGCGCCGCACCGTTACGGCCGGACGCGGTGTCGCCGGTCGGCGGAACCGTACCGGCGGCGGTCGGCGGGCGCGAGTCCGTACCGCGTGGCGTGGCGGCACCGTCGGCGTTGCGGGACGACCGCCCGGTGCGTTCGTCCCCGCGTACGCCGCGGGACGGGTCGGGCTGGTTGAGCGACAGATCGACGCGCACGGTGCCTCCCCTGACCCTCTGCGTACCGCGGATAACAGTAAGCGAAAGAGTCGACAGTCGGCACTAGCGGTCCGTTTCCGGACAGACCCCCGCACAGCAGGCCAGGTGGCCACCGCCCCGGGCGCCCGTAGGCTCGGGTACGTGACTGACCTGACGAGCGCGCACAACGCCGTGCGGCACCGGGTGGACAGCGAGGTCGGGCGGCTGCGTACCGTCCTGCTGCACCGGCCCGGCCCGGAGCTGACCCGGCTGACCCCGCGCAACAACGACTCGCTGCTGTTCGACGGCATCCCGTGGGTGGGCCGGGCGCAGGCCGAGCACGACGCGTTCGCCGCGGCGCTCGCCGGCCGCGGCGTCGAGGTGCTGTACCTGGCGGATCTGCTCGCCGAGACCCTCGCCGACGCGGAGGCCCGGGCCGAGCTGACCGACGCGGTACTCGCCGACCACCGGCTCGGCGACACCCTGCGCGGCCGCGTCGCCGCGTACCTGGCGGACCTGGCGCCCGCCGCCCTCGCCACCGTACTGACGGCCGGGCTGGCGCACGAGGAGCTGCGGTCCGGCCGCGGCCTGGTGTACGCGCTGATGGACCGGCACGACTTCGTCATCGACCCGCTGCCGAACCTGCTGTTCACGCGCGATTCGAGCGCCTGGGTCGGCGACCACGTGGCGGTGACGAGCCTGGCCATGCCGGCGCGGTCCCGCGAGACGACCATCACCCGCGCCATCTACCGGCACCACCCGCGCTTCGCCGGCGCCCCCCTGTTGTACGAGCCGGCGCTGGAGCACGTGGAGGGCGGCGACGTACTGCTGCTCGCGCCCGGTGTGGTCGCCGTCGGCGTCGGCGAGCGTACGACCCCGGCGGGCGCGGAACGGCTCGCCCGGCGCTGCTTCGACCGCGGCCTCGCCCGTACGGTGCTCGCGGTACCGATCGCGCAGGACCGGGCGACGATGCACCTGGACACGGTCTGCACGATGGTCGACGTCGACGCCGTCGTCATGTACCCGAACGTCGCGGACAGCCTGGTGGCGTACACGGTGACGGCGGCCGGGCCGGACGAGGTGTCGGTGACCGGGCCGGAGCCGTTCCTGCCGGCGGCGGCCAAGGCGATGGGCATCGACACGTTGCGGCTGATCGACACCGGCCTCGACCCGGTCACCGCCGAGCGCGAGCAGTGGGACGACGGCAACAACACGCTCGCGATCGCGCCGCGCCTGTGCGTGGCGTACGAGCGGAACACGGAGACGAACGCCCGGCTGGAGGACGCGGGCATCGAGGTCATCCGGATCGCCGGCTCGGAGCTGGGTTCGGGGCGGGGCGGACCGCGGTGCATGTCCTGCCCGGTCGACCGGGATCCGCTGCCGTCCTGATCGACGCGTTGTCCACAGGACACCGGACGTTGTCCACAGGCGGCGCCGTCCACAGCCGGAAGTTATCCACAGGACTTGTGGACAGAGGCTGTGGACGGTGGGCCCGTCCATGTGGATGAGGGGGCGGTCCTGTGTACAGCCGGACCGCCCCGGTGGACTGCCTGTGGGCAACCGACCACGCGTCAGCTGGACGCGAGCCGGTCCGCGATCCGCTGCCGGAAGCTCGCCCCGTCGTTCAGGTGCGGAAAATCCTCATCCGGTACGTCCACGCCGAGGAACGCGCACAGCGGCCCCCACCCCTGCCCCACCTCGTACTCCAGCAGCCGGTCGGCCGGGATCTCGCGCCGTACCGCGGCGTTGTGCTCGGTGAACACCCGCGTCGCGTACGCCTCGTCGCCGCCCCGGCCGTCGAACGTGCCCTGCCACACCACGTCCTGGAGCATCTGCATCGGCGCGACGAGTTCCGGCAGCTGGCGCGCCCGCTCCGGCGCCGCGTCGGCCGCGGGCAGGATCGTGTCGCGCATGCTCGCGTGCCAGCGGGCGGGATCCCGGACCGACAGCAGCACCTTCGCCTCCGGGTACCGGGCGGCCAGCTCGCGCCAGAACGCCGCGCCCGGCCAGTCCACCGTCGACTCGTACCCGGCGAACGCCGCGTCCCAGTCGACGGCCTCCCCGCGGGCCGCCGCCCGGAAGTACGGCACCCGGTCGGGGTGCTCGAACACCTCGCTCATGTGGAAACACGGGCCGACGCCCAGCCGGTCCAGCGCCGCCTTCAACGACGCCGTGCCGGTACGACCGAAACCTGCTCCGATGACCTTCATGGGGCAAGTATGTCCGCCCCAGAACCATCGGAGAACCGTACGGTCAGCGCAGGGTGAGCTGCCGGCCAAGCAGACCCTCGCGGGCCCGTCGCTGCTCCGGCGTGAGCGGCGCGTCCGACCCGACCTCCGCCCGGTACGCGTCGCGCACCGCCGCCAACGGCTGCTCCCAGTCCGCCGCCGGCGCGTCCATCGGCACGTCCCACACCGGTACGAGCAGGCCGTGCGCCCGGAACATGCCGGCGAACCGGGTGCCGTCGCCGAGCGTCAGCGCGCCCGACGCGGACAGCCGGGCGAGGCCGGCGAGCGCCGCGTCCTCGTCCTCGGCGAGTACCCAGCGCACGTGCGCCTTGTCCGGCACCTGGCACCAGTACGCGGCGGGGGCCGCGGCCAGCCGCTCGGTCGGGTAGATCGAGTCGTTGGCGCGCTCCAGGCTGGCCGCCACGTTCGGATCGTCGGCGGCGCCCTCGGCCAGCCAGAAGTCGAACCCGGTCCGGATCGACACGTCCAACGCGCCGTCGGCGAGCACGTCCTGCAGGCGCGGCCCCGGACCCGGCAGCGCCGGTACGCCGACCGTCTGGCCGACCTCGGTGTCCAGCGCGCTCAGCAACGACGCCGCGATGTCCCGGCTGACGTCACCCGACTGGAACTGCCGCTGCAGCCCGACGAGTACCCCGCCGTCCTGCCGGACCATCGCCGGCCAGGCCATCGGCAGCACCGTGGCCAGCGTGACCGACCGATCCGGGTACTTCTGCGCGTACTCCTCGGACAGCTGCAGCGGCGCGGTCGCCGCGGGGACCAGCTCCCGCAGGGCCACCCACTCGGCCTCGCTGGCGAGACCCTCGAACGGACGCGCGACGAAGACGTCACGCACCTTCTCCCGGCGCTCGGCGCGGGAGGCACTGTTTCGGCGACGCTTGCTCACGGCACAGCAGCCTAGGCGGTTACCGCCGGTCACTCACACCCGGTACACCCACCGGGGTTCCGCCCGCACCGTCCGTCACCCGACGCAGAACAGCGGGACGGTCGTCACCAGGGACGCGAGCGGCGGCCGCGCGCTCAGCGTGACAGTACGGCCCAGACGCGGCGCTGCCGGCCCTCGATCTCCACACCCCACCGGTCGGCGAGAGCCGCGACGATCTGGAGGCCGCGCCCGTCCACCGAATCCCAGTCCGCGGAACGCAGTCGCGGCATCTCCGCCGCGCCGCCGTCGGTCACCGACACCTCGACCCGGTCCCGGCCGACCGTCCACGACACGCTGATCACTCCGCCGCGCAACGGACGCGCGTGCCGGGCGGCATTACCCACCAGCTCGGAGACCACGGTGACGGCGTCGGCGGCGAGCTCCCGGTCCACCCCGACATCGCGGAGCCCACCGCGCAGGCGACTGCGGGCGAGGCCGGCGCCGCGGGCATGGTGCGGCACCGCAATGCCCCAGGCCCGCTCGCTCACGCCAGCAAACACGTTCACGCCTCCCCAGACGTCACGCCTGCGCGTGGCAACCGTACCTCAGCGACCGTTCCGTCCGGATTACGCCGTCGTAACGACACCCAGCCGTGTTGCCCCTCGACGATCCGACGTACCAGGTAGAGGCCCAGACCGACGCCACCGAACCGGCGCCGGTCGGTGCCCTCCGCCTGCCACCGCGGCGCGAACGCCAGCTCCTGGTGCTCCGGGCGGATGCCGATCCCGCTGTCCGCGACCCGGAAGTACGCGGTGCGCTCGTCGGCGCCGGCGGTCAGCGTGATCTCGCCACCACCCGGGGAGTACTTGTGGGCGTTCTGGACGAGCTCGGTGAGGACGGTCGGCACGCTGCCGGCGTCACCGAGTACGACCGGCAGGGTTTCGGGCAGGTCGACCCGGAGCCGCGCCGCCTCCTCCGTACCGAGCCCGCGTACGGCCCGGCGCAACGCCCCCACCAGGTCGAACGTACGCGAGGAGAGCAGTGCATCGATGCGGGCCGTGTCGTCGGCCGCGAGCAGCCGGTCCACGAGCGTCGACAACTGTCCCGAACGCTCCCAGATCCGCCGTACCGAATCGCGCCGGGTCTCGTCGTCGAGCTGGTCCCACCGGCGGTACAGGGTGTCGGCGTGGCCGTGCACCGCGGTCACCGGACTGCGCAGCTCGTGGCTCGTCGTCGCGACGAACAGGTCCTTCACCTGCGCCCGCCGCCGCGCCGCCGACACGTCCCGGAAGGTCACCACCCGGTCCGTCGAACCGCTCAGCCGCGACGACACCACCTCGATCCAGCGGCCGTCCGGCAGCTCGTACTCGCCCACCTCACCGGCCCGCGGCACCGCGAACGGCACCGGCCGGCCGATCGCCGCCCCCGCCGGAACCCCCGTCAACGCGTGCGCCGCCGGGTTCCACGCCCGAACCAGACCATCGGCCCCCAGTACGGCGAGGCCGTCGGCGAGCGCGGTGGCCAGCGGATCCTCGGCCGGCCGTGCCGTACGGACCGGGTCCAGCACCCGGACGCCCAGCAGTACGGCGGCGCGCTGCGCCTCGCTCAGCTCACCGGCGGCCCGGAAGTGCAGGTGCACCGACCCGGCCACCCGACCGTCGACGAGTACGCCAGCGGCAGCCAACCGCAGCACACCCCGCGCCGCCAACTGGTCCGCCAGCTCCGTCACCAGATCCGCCCGCACGTCCACGTCGACACACGAACCGTCCGCCAGCCGCACCACCGCGGGCTGCGCGCCGTCCACCGGCCGGCCGACCGTCCACTCCGCACCCGACGTCGCCGCCAGCACCCGACCGACCGTCCCCGTGTACTCCGCGTACGTCGCCGCGTCCGCGCCCACCGCCGCCACCAGCGTCGACAGCAGCCCGTGGACGGCCGCCGGCCGCCGGTCGCCCTGCGTACAGCGGAGCAGACCGGCCACCAGAACCGGATAGTCGACGTTGGTCATCACGATCGAGTCTTCCCGTACCGGTCAGGCTTCGGCAACCACGAGTCACCTCAATTGTTCAACTGTCGCATTGTGTCATTGTTCAACAGTTGAACAATTGAACAAAAAGGTGGGTCGAATCGTCGCGCAGCGAACGCGTACGGCCACCGAACGAAGCCACTGTCCGGTCTAGCGCCCCCAGCCCGTCACGAACGTCCCGCCGAGACCCCTACCGACCGAACCGCCGAAGGACGTACCCCGGCCGGTCGGTGATGATGCCGTCGACGCGCAGGGACGTCACGAGGTCGAGGTCGGCGGGGTCGTTGACGGTCCACACGTACACCTTGCGGCCGGTGTCGTGGACGCGTTCGACGAAGTGCGGTTGGTCGGTGACGGCGGCGACACCGGGCCCGGCGATCCGTACGCCGGCGGGCAGGGTGCCGGTGCGCAGCCAGACGGGGATCCCGTTGAGGAGCAGGACGGTGGGGAGTCGGGGCGCGAGTTCGGCGACCCGGCGTACGGCGAGCAGCGAGAACGACATCACGGTGACGGGCGCGGTGTCGGGGTCGGGCGGGTCGTGGAGGCCGAACCGGCGCAGTTCGGTGACGAGGGCGCGTTCGACGAGCCCGGCGTACCGGGTGGGGTGTTTGGTTTCGACGAGGAGGCGCAGCGGGCGGGGCGCGTCGACGACGAGGGCGAGCAGTTCGGCGAACGTGAGGACGCTCTGGCGTTCGGGATCGGGGTCGGGGTCGACGAGGCGGTCGGCGGAGTCGGGCAGGCCGGGGTGCCAGGAGCCGAAGTCGAGCGTGGACAGTTCGTCGAGGGCGAACTCGCTGACCACGCCGCGCCCGTTGCTGGTGCGTTCGACGCGCCGGTCGTGGACGCAGACGAGGTGACCGTCACGGGTCAGCCGTACGTCGCATTCCAGGGCGTCGGCGCCGTCGTCGATGGCCCGCCGGTACGCGCCGAGGGTGTGTTCGGCGACGTCCTCGCTGGCGCCCCGGTGCGCCACCACGAGCGGCCGGTACTCGGCGGCGCCGGTACCGGCCGGGCGGGGGTCAGATGATCCGCGGCGGCGCGTCATCGGCCGACTCCAGCGGGAGGTCGGCCGCCGCCCACGCGCGCATGCCGCCGTCCACGTTGGTGACGTTGTCCCAGCCGTTGGCCTGCAGGTACGCGGTGACCTGCGCGGACCGGCCGCCGGCGCGGCACACCACGTACACGGCGCCGTCCATCGGCACCTCGCCCATCCGGGCCGGTACTTCCTGCATCGGCAGGTGGTGGGCGGCCGGCGCGTGGCCGGCGGCCCACTCGTCGTCCTCCCGCACGTCGAGGAGGTACGCCTCGGCGGGCACGTCCTGGGGCGTGGCACTCGGTACGTCTGGCGGGAACACGGAAGCCTCCTGACGACGGTGGTCTTCCGCTACGTATACCCCAGGGTGGGGTGCGCGGCGGTCACCCGCACCGCGACGTGTTTCACGCGTTGGGATTCACCAGCGTGGGGTGCGCGGCCGCCCACGCGGCGAGGTCGTCCCCGCGGATCGCGGCGAACAGGCTACGTCCGACGGAGTCGAGTACCTCGATGGACTGGCCGTCGCTGGACGTGCCGTCGTTCTGGGGCATGCGCAGCATGGTGATGTCGGTGGTGTGGATGTACCGGAGCGAGAAGACCAGGTCGGCGAGCGGTACGCCGTTGGTGTCGACGGTGACGTCCGAGCCGATCAGCCGGATGACCTTGTCGAGCGCGACCGGGTCGCCGAGCAGCCCGGTGTCCTGCACCTTCGCCGCCACCGCCTTGATGAGCTGCTGCTGGTGGCGCTGCCGGTCGAAGTCGCCGTGCGGCAGGTTCTCGCGCTGGCGTACGTAGTCGAGCGCCTCGGCGCCGGTGAACTGGTGGCAGCCGACGGTGAACAGCCGGCCGGTGTGGATCGAGCGGGTCTGCTCGTCGACGCACATCCGTACGCCGCCGAGCGTGTCGACGATCTTGTCGAAGCCCAGGAAGCTGACGATCGCCATGCCGTCGAGCTTCACCCCGGTCAACGACGCGACGGTACGCGCGGTCAGCGTCGGCCCGCCCCAGGCGTACGCGGCGTTGATCTTGGCGGTACAGGCGGTGCCCTGGCCGCAGTCGTCGATCCGTACCCACAGGTCACGCGGGATCGACACCAGGAACGCGTGCCGGTGGTCCGCCGTGACGTGCACCAGCATGATCGTGTCCGACCGGCCCGGCGCGCCCGTGGTGTCCGTCGGTCGCTTGTCCGACCCCAGCAGCAGGTACGTGAACGGCCCGGACACGACGTCACCCGGCGTCGGCGTACCGGGCATCAGGTTCACCTGGTTCACCGAGTCCTCGTACCGGTGGACGAGCATCGTCGCGCCCGCGAGCGACCCGCCGCTGAGCACCATCAGTGCCGCGCCGATCCACACGAACAGCCGGGCCCACAGCGGTGACCGGCTCCGCGACCTGCGCATCCGCCCTCCTGTACGGGGATGCCCAGACACGGACCACCCCGCGTACCCAGTGTCGTACGCGGGGTGGTGGGAGAACTCCTACTTCTGTGGGTTCTTCTTCACCCAGTCGGCGATCTGGTCATTGCTCATCGCCTCATACAGCGAGGACGCCTTCTCCTTGTCGGACAGCACCACGCTCTGCCCGTCCATCGTGCCGGTGCCCTGGTTGGGGCTGGTCATGAACGTGACGTCCTTGCTCCGCAGGTTGCGGAACTGGACCGCCTCGTCGACCAGGTTGAAGTCGTTGTCGACCTGGATGACCTTCACGACCGCCTGGAGGAAGGCGTTCAGCTTCTGTGGGTTGGACAGCGTGCCGGTGCTGGCCGCCTTGTTCAGCAGCTGCTTGAGGAACTGCTGCTGGTGCTTCTGCCGCGCGAAGTCGCCCTGCGCGAACTGGTACCGCTGGCGGCAGTAGTCCAGCGCCTGGGCGCCGTTGAAGTTGTGCCAGCCCTTCGTGAACGTCCGGTACGGCGGGTGGATGGACTTGATCGTCTGGTCCACGTACATCCGGACGCCGCCGAGCGCGTCGGTGACGGACTGGAAGCCCTGGAAGTTCATGATCGCCACGTGGTCGATCCGGACGCCGGTGAAGTTCTCCACCGTCTTGACCATGAGCGGCGCGCCGCCCCACGCGAACGCGGCGTTGACCTTCGCGTCCTGGTCGCTGGCGTCCGCACCCTTCATCGCCGGTACGTGCACCCACGTGTCACGCGGGATGGACACCACGTACGCGTGGTTGTGGTCGGCGTCGATGTGCATCAGCATGATCGTGTCGGTACGCGGCTTCTCGCCGCTCTTCTTCCAGCTCGTCCGCATGTCGCTGCCGAGGAGCAGGATGTTCTGCGCACCGTCGACCTTCTTCGCCGGCCGGCCACCCGTCAGCCCGGCGAACGCGTCGGTGCGGTGCAGCTTGTCGTCCAGCGAGCTGGCGTACGCCCAGACGCCGACGGCGCCGATCCCGGCCAGGAGTACGAGCGCCAGCAGGGACACCAGCACGATGCGGCCCCAGCGTGGCCGACGCTTGCCCCGGTACTGGTTGTTGCCGCCGCCACCGCCCCCGCCGTACGGCCGCCGCGGGCCGCGCGGTCCGCCGGGACCGCCACCACCCGTGCGGGGTTCACGCTCGCCGCCCAGGTACGCGCGGGGCACCGTGCCGCGGGACATGCCGGAGCGGCCCGGTGTCACACCGGAGCGGACCCGGGCCGTGCCGCGGGGATTCGGGGGATTCGAAGCCGCCATGCGCCCCAGGGTAAGGCCAACCGGCGGTACGCGAATCGCGCCACGGCGACAGTACCGACAGATCGGGCACGGCCGACGCCGTACGAGGTGCGTCCATTCCGGGAACGACCGGCGAGAACGGCACACCGGACGGGTGAGTCTGGGAGTTGACCCTGAATTCGAACGTCGCCGCCGGCGGCCGGACGCACCGCTCGCGGTGTCCCCCCCGCCCGACCGCCAATGGCGACGACGTGTGCACGCGTCCCGGACCGGACATCCGACCCGGGATCCCCCCTCGTGCCAGTACGAACCTAACCAGCGCCCGCGGGCGTCACGCAGGGACCAAAGTCCCTATTGGCCAAGCTCACAGTCACGTCGGGTCGATCCGGTGGTACCGACCCCGCCGGTACGCCAGCGCCGGCTCGTCGTCGCCCAGCTCCAGGTGTTCGATCTCGCCGTCCACCCGCCGGCTCCACCCGGCCCCGGCCGTACCCGTCACGCGACAGCCCAGCCACGTACCGGCGCCGGCGGGGACCGGGCCCCAGTCGGTGTCCGTCCACGACTCCTGCGCGAACAGGCCGCCCGGCGCCGGCGCGAGCAGCCCGAACCGGTCGGCCAGCAGCCGCTGCTCCCAGCCGAGCGGCGTCACCGCGAACCGCCCGTGCTCCTCGATCGCGTCGGCCAGGTCGCTGTCCGGGTCGAGCATCCCCACCACGACACCCGGCTCACCCGCCACCACCAGTACGGACGCGACGGTCAGGCCGGCGCGCCCGGCGCCGCTGCCGGCGGTCCACAGGGTGACGGGGGCGGTGAGCCGACCCCGCAGCCGGCGTACCGGGTCGCGCAGCTCGGCGGGCGCGACGTACGGGTTCTCGCCGTGGATCTCGGCGCCCGCGTCCATGCCCTCAGTACGCCCCGCGCCGGGCGAACACCACGCCCAGCGTGCGCCACAGGATGAGCAGGTCGAACGTGAGCGACCAGTTGTCCACGTAGTACAGGTCGAGGCGGACGGCGTCGTCCCAGGACAGGTCGGACCGGCCGGACACCTGCCACAGGCCGGTGATGCCGGGCCGCACCAGCAGCCGCCGCCGTACGTCACCGAGGAAGTCGCCGTCCTCCGCCGGCAGCGGACGCGGCCCGACCAGCGACATCTCACCCTTGAGTACGTTGATGAGCTGCGGCAGCTCGTCCAGCGACGTACGCCGGAGGAAGCGGCCGATCGGGATCACCCGCGGATCGTTACGGATCTTGAACAGCAACCCGTCGGTCTCGTTCTGGTCGACCAGGTGCGCCAGCCGCTCCTCGGCGTCCGTGTACATGGTGCGGAACTTCCACACGTGGAACTGGTCGCCCTCGCGCCCCACCCGCGGCTGCCGGAAGAACACCGGCCCCGGGTCGGACACCTTGATCATGATGGCGATCACCGCGAACAGCGGGGTCAGGACCAGCAGGCCGAGGGCCGCGGCGATCCGGTCCAGCAGGTTCTTCGCCACCCAGCCGAGGCCCGAGATGATCGGTTCCTCGACGTGCAGCAGCGGCAGACCCTCCACCGGCCGGATGTGTACGCGGGGGCCGGCGATGTCGGTGAGCTGCGGCGCGACCACCAGGTCGATGCCGGTGCCCTCCAGCTGCCAGGCCAGCCGGCGCAGGCCGCCCTGCTCGTCGCGGGCCGTGCCACAGACCGCGATCGTGTCCGCGCCGATCTCGCGTACGACGTCGAGCAGGTCGCGGCCGGCGTGCAGCGGCACCGGGGCGGTGACGCCGCGGGCACCGGAGCGGCCCTCGGTGAGGAAGATGCCGATCGGTACGAGCCCGGCGTTCGGGTTGCGGGTGATGGCCCGGTAGACCTCCATCGCCTCCGGCAGCGTGCCGACCAGCATGATGCGCTGCGACGCCAGCCCCCTGCGACGCGCCAGGTACAGCACGAAGCGGGCGATGGCGCGCGCGGCCAGCACGTACCCGAAGGCGCACAGCAGGGCGGTGCCCACGGCGAGCCGGGACAGGTCGTACTTGAAGGCCATGACGATGAACGACACGACGGCCACCACGATCAGGCCGCCGCGGAACACCCGCTTGAACTCCTCGGTGCCGATCCCGAGGTAGCGCCGCTCGTACGCCCGGCTGCCCCACAGGGTGACCGACCAGCCCAGCGGCAGCAGCAGGCAGCCCCAGACGTACATGGACGGCGGGTGCTCGGTGAACCCGTCGCTGAACCCCACGTACGGATGGTCGGAGATCAGGATCGAGGTGAGGCCGGCGAGCGAGGTGAGGACGAACTCCAGCCCGGCGAGCCCGCCCGCGTACCACCGGTCCCAGCGGCCGCCGCGGCGCACCTTGGCGCGCAGCCAGGCCGAACGGGTGATGCCGTTGTTGCGGCCGTCGGGCCGCTGCTCTCCGGTCGGCGACGGGCCGCCGCCGCGCCTGCCGGTACGCCCGCGCCGGGTGGTGTCCGGACGTTCGAGGCTCGTGGTCACCTCAGTCTGTCCTCCCGCGCCGCGCGCACCGTCGTATCCGGGGTCCTCAGTCTGCCACGCGCCGTCGGTCGCCCCGTGGCGGCCGAGTCGGTTGCGGGTGCGTGGCGCGCGCCGCCCGTCGGCGGTGTGCTCCTGCCCGTCCCTGCTCGTCGTCACTTGAGCAACTTGGACATCCGACGGTCCGCCAGCGGGCGACCGGAGGTCTGACAGGTCGGACAGTACTGGAGACTGGAGTCGCTGAACGACACCGTCCGGACAGTATCACCGCAAACCGGGCAGGGAAGCCCGGCCCGGGCGTGTACCGCCAGGCCGGACCGCTTCTCGCCCTTCAACGTCGCCGCCTTCTGCCCGACCGCGCGGGTCACCGCGGCACCGAGTACCGAGCGGGTCGCCTCGTACAGGCGGTCGACCTCCTCGTCCGACAGCTTCCCCGCGAGCGCGAACGGCGACATCTTCGCCGCGTGCAGGATCTCGTCCGAGTACGCGTTGCCGATGCCGGCGAACACCGTCTGGTCCGTGAGTACCCCCTTGACCTGGTGGCGGCGGCCGGCGAGCCGGGCGGCGAACTCGTCGCGCGACAGCTCCAGCGGATCCGGCCCCAACCGCGCGATCCCCGGTACCTGCGCCGGATCGGTCACCAGGTAGACGGCGAGCCGCTTCTGCGTACCGGCCTCGGTCAGGTCGAAACCGGACCCGTCGTCCAGGCGTACCCGGACCGCGATGGGGCCCTTGCCCGGCCTCGGCGGGGTCGACGGCAGCGAGTCGCGGTAGTGCAGCCAGCCGGCCCGGGAGAAGTGGACGACGAGGTGCAGACCCCCGTCGATGCCCACGTCCAGGAACTTCCCGTGCCGGCCGGCGCCCGTCACGGCCCGGCCGACCACCGCCGACAGCGGCGGATCGTACGTCTTCAGTGCGCTGATGGCGGCGGCGTCGGCCCGGTCGACGAGGTGACCGGCGGCGCGGTCGCTCAGATACGCGGCCAACGCCGCTACCTCCGGCAACTCCGGCATCCGTTCAGTTCAGCAGGTCCGGGCGGCGGCGTCCAACTGCCACGGCGGACCGGACCAGTACTGTGTGCGGCGACAGGTCGGAGCGAGCGGCAGGGGAACCGGGATGAAGGTTGTCATCGCGCACAACCTGTACTCCTCCGCACAGCCGTCCGGGGAGAACCAGATCGTCGAGTCCGAGTCGGCGCTGCTCGCCGACGCCGGCGTGACGGTGCTCCCACTGCTGCGCAGTTCGGACTCGATCGGGTCGTTGTCGCCGCTCGCCAAGGCCACGCTGCCGCTGTCCCCGATGTACAACGGTGGCGCGCAGCGCGAGCTGACCGAGCTGATCCGCCGCGAACGCCCCGACGTCCTGCACCTGCACAACCCGTACCCGCTGCTGTCGCCGTGGGTGGTGCGCACCGCGCACAAGCACGGCGTACCGGTCGTGCAGACGGTGCACAACTACCGGCACGTCTGCGCCGACTCGACGTACTTCCGGGACGGGCACCCGTGTCACGACTGCCTCGGCAAGGCGTTCCCGCTCCCGGCGGTGCGGCACTCCTGCTACCGCGGGTCGCGCGCGCAGTCCGTGGTGATGGCGACGACGCTGGCCGTGCACCGTTCCACCTGGCGCACCGTCGACCGGTACATCGCGCTCGCCCCGCACATCGCCGACCACCTGCGCACGTTCGGGATCACCGACGCGCAGGTCGCGATCAAACCCAACGGCATCCCCGATCCCGGCCGCCACGACGAGACCGGCGACGGCTTCCTGTACTTCGGGCGCCTGGTCGACGCGAAAGGTGTCGGGCTGCTCCTCGACGCCTGGGAACGGCACGCGGACGGCGAGTTCGGCACCCTGCGCATCGCCGGCGACGGGCCGCTCCGCGGTCGGGTCGAGGCCGTCGCCGCCGCCCGCGCCGACGTGGAGTACCTGGGGCTCGTGGACCACGCGGAGATCCCCGGGGTGATCCGCGCCGCGTCCGTCGTCGTCGTCCCCTCCACGTACGCCGACGCGCTGCCCACCGTGATCCTGGAGGCGTTCGCCAACGGGCGCCCGGTGCTCGGCACCGCCGTCGGCGGCACACCGTACCTGCTGGGTCTCGACGAGGGGCACGATCCGGCCGAGACGCCGCCCGGGTGGGTCGTGCCGCCGGAGCCCGGCGCGCTGGCCGAGACGTTCGGGCTGGCGAAGCTGCGCGCCGACACCCTCGGGCCGCTCGCCCGCCGCCGGTACGAGACGGTCTTCGCGCCGGATGTGTTGCTGCGCCGCCTGATCGGCGTGTACGAGGAGCTCGCCGCAGACGCCCGCGCCGCCACCACCTGACCCGCCCAGCGGCCCGGTGGTCGACCGTGGTCCGCGCCGGGCCGGAGACCTGACCGCCGCACGGGCGGGTGGCGTTGATGTCGGACGGGCGGTCCGCTGGTCGGTGTCGTCGGTGCACTTTCTTGTTCCATTGTTGAACAAGACGATCTTGTCCAATTGTTCAACAATGGGACAGTTGAACAATTGGACATCCACCAAGATCAACTTCCGGAGCGGCGACCACGGTGGCGCGAACGTTGGTCCGGGCGGGCGCGAAACGCGGCTCGGGAACGGCACGAAACCGCGGCCGGAGACCGGCGCGAGAGGCGGCCCTGGCCGGGCGCGAAACGCGCGGAAGTACGATGCGGAAGGCGCGAAAATCCCGGGCGCGAAACGCGCGAAAACCCTTGGGGCCGAAGGGGATCCGCCCGACCGGAGAGTGTCCGCAATCACGCTGTCGTACGGGGCCGGCGGTCGCTAGATTCTCCTCGTACTCGGAGGTCCCGACGCGACACCGTCGGGGCCTCTTTCCGTGCCTCGTTCGAAAGACCTCCCGCCGTGATTGCCTTTCTGGGCTTCTTCGCTGCTGCCCTCTCCACCTGCTCCCTGGTACCGCAGGTCTGGCGTACCGTCCGGACCCGTAGTACCGGTGACCTGGCCTGGGGATACCTGGTGGCCATGCTCGCCGGCGGTTTCGCCTGGCTCGGCTACGGCATCGCGACCCGCGACGTCGCCGTCATCGGCGCGAACGCGGTGTGCGCGGTCCTGTCCGCGGTGATCGTCGCGACCAAGGTGCACAGCCAGCTGCGGCCGGCGCGCACGCTGACGCTGGTGCCGGATCCGACGCCGGAACCGTCGCCGCTGACGGCCGATCCGCTCGCGGTGGAACCGGCCGCCTGACGCGGGTCAGGGGTGGATCTTCTCGCCCGCGGCGAGCATCGCGACGTACTTCTCGATGCGGCGGGCCCGGGTCTCCGGCCGCTTGGCGTCCTGGATGCGGTGCAGCACGGAGAACCGGTTGCGGCTGTCGAGCGTGTCGAAGAACGCGCGGGCGGCCGGCTCGGCGTCGAACGCGGCGGCCAGGTCGTCGGGCACCGTGGCCGTGCTGGCCGCGTCGTACGCCGCGGCCCAGCGGCCGTCGGCGCGCGCCCGCTCCACCTCGCGCAGCCCGGCCGGCTCCATCCGGCCGGCGGCGATCAGCTCCTCGGCGAGCGACACGTTCCGCTTGGACCACTTGCTCCGCGCGGTACGCGGGGTCCAGCGGCGCTTGTGCCACTCGTCGTCGATGCCGCGGGACTGGCCGTCGATCCAGCCGAAGCGCAGCGCCTCCACCAGCGCCTCCGCGTACGTCACCGTGGGGATGCCGGTGGCCTTCCTCGGCATCCGGATCCACACCGCGCGCGCCGACGAGTGCTCGGCGGCCAGCCACGCGGCCCACTCGGCCCGCGACGCGAACTCCAGCACCGGCTCGTCATCCATGCCCACGACCGTATCCGCGGGGTACGACAGGTCCGGGCGGGTGGTCGGCGCCTGCGGGTCAGGGTGTCATCGCGCCGGGGGCCGGGCTGGGGGTGGCGCCGGCCGGTTCCCGTACGGTCAGCGGGGCGCCGAAGTCGCTCAACCGCAACGTCATCCGCCGGTCGACGGTGTTGCCGGCGGTGACCCGCAGGGTGATCGACGTGGGCCGGCCGCGCAGGTCGACCACGAAGTCCAGGTGGATCTCGTACTGCAGGCCAGGGTCGGCAGCCGTGTCGTCCCCGGTGGTACCGGTGGTGCCGTCGTCGGCCGCGCCGAGCAGCGGATCCGTACAGTCCGCACAGAACACCGAGTACTTCATGCCGAACATGCCGTCGCGGGAGGCCAGCGCGTTCTCCGCGTTGGTACCGGCGAAGCGCAGCAACGCGGTCGGGTCGACCGCGGCCATCGCCAGGCTGAGGTCGTCCCCGCCGGTCGTGTCCAGCCGTACCCACGGCGTCGTGCCCGATTCGCTGTAGTTCTTCGCGTACACGGTCGGCCCGACCTCGCGCACCTGCACGTACGGGTACGTCGCGGTCATGGCCAGGTGGCGGAAGTCGCCGACGACCCGGTCCTCGCCGGTGGTGGTGCGCCGCACCGAGGCACCGAAGAACGGCGCGTCGTCGCTGGTGGCGGTCGCGGTGACGGTGACGGTGCGCGCGTCCTTCAGCGCGGTCAGGGCGTCGTCGGCGCCGGACGCCGCGTCCGGCAGCAGCATCTCGGGCAGGGCCGCGACCACGATCCCGGCGGCCAGTACCGCCGCGACCGCCACCCCGATCACCACGCGGCTGCGCCTCATCACCACTCCCCGCCCGTCGACACCGCGGCCCGCCCGCGGCGCACCCCATCCTGGCGGTACGGTCCGCGCCGCGCCACCTCCGCCCCGTCACCGGAACGTCGGCGCCGGCGACGGCGACGCACCCGCCGGTACGGGCGCCGGCACGCGCTCCCCGTACCCGTGGAGCAGCAGCGTGACCTTCACGATCGCCGTACCGGACGCGGCGGTCAGCACGATCTCCGTCGGCCGGTCCCGCACGTCCAGCGTGTACGTCACGGCCACGTGCACCGCGCTCGGCAGCACGCTCGTGTCGGCCGTACCGTCGTCGATCGGTGCGGTGAGCGGGAACCCGCAGTCCCAGCAGTCCACCGTGTACCGCAGCCCGAACCAGCCGTCGCGCGCGTCGGCGACCCGCGCGTCGTTCTCCCGGGCGAAGCGCAGCAGCGGCGACGGGTCGGTCATCCCCATCGCGACGCTCAGGTCGTCGTCCCCGCTGGTGGTCAGCTCCCGCCACGGCCCGCCGCCACCGAAGTTCCGCGAGTACGTGCGGCCGTCGACGACGCGGCCCCGCACGTCCGTGCCGTCCCCGGTACGGGTCACCTGGAGCCGGTCGAACCGCGCGTCGACGCGCGGCCGGCCGGCCGTGTTGCGCGCCGCGCTTCCCTTGACGTACATGGGAACCAGGCCCTCGCCGGACACCCGCACCGACTCGTCCGCGACCAGCCCGACCCGCACCGACCCCGCCGACCGGTACGCGGCGAGCGCCGCGGCCGGCATCGCCGCCGCCCCCGGCAGCACCACGTACGGCACGGCGACGAGCGCGGCGCCCAGCGCCAGTACCGCGACGAGCGACACCACGACCACCCGGGGCCGTACCCGTCCCATCCCCGCTCCGATCCCGCGGCCGACACGTGACTCCGGAGACGCTAGCGGGGCTCAGCGGGCGCGCGCCATCGCCCGCGACGCCGCCAAATACATGCCGGCCTGGACGAGGGTGCCGACGCCGGCGCCGGCCATCAGCCCCCACGCCGCGCCGACCAGCTGCCCCTGCACGGCGCCCAGCACCAGCCCGCCCAGCGTCGTCACCGCGAAGATCGCGTACTGCGCGAACAGCAGCCGCGCCCGGTGCATCCCGCGGATCGCCACCGTGAACGGGATCTGCAGCAGGTACACCCCGGCCTGCACCGACACCGGCAGCGCGATCGCCGCGACCGCCGCGTACGCCCCGCCGTGGTACCAGTCCAGCACCGGGTGCGCCAGCGGTACGGCGACGGCCACGATGCACGCGCCGATCGCCGCGTTCACGGCCAGCACCGTACGGGTCTGGCGGCGCAGCCCGGCCACGTCACCCGCGCCCGCCAGCGCCGACGCCCGCGGGACGAGCAGCCCGTTCAGCGCCATCGTGAAGCTCTGCGCCGGTTGCAGCACGACGGTCTGCACCAGCCGCAGCCCCGAGTACGCGGCCTGGGTGAGGATGCCCTGCACCAGGCTCGCGATCAGCAGCGTCGTGAGCTGCGCCAACACCCCGGTGGCGGTGAACCAGCCGAGCAGCCGCCGGGTGTCCGACAGCCACCGCGCCGGCCGCCCCGCCAACGGATTGATCCGGGTACGCGCGTAGAACAGCGCCGCGCCCGCCGTCGCGCCGATCCCCCAGCACGCCACGATCGGTCCACCGGCGGCATGCCCGGTCCCCAGCAGTACGGCCAGGCACGCGCCCTGCACGACCACCCAGCACGCGTCGATGACCAGCGCCCGCGGCTGCCGCCCCTCCGTCTGGTACGTGTACCGCGCCAGGTCCTGCAACAGGATCGACGGCACGAACGGCACACCCCACACCAGGTCCCCCACGTACCGGCGGGGGCCGAGCGCCCAGACCAGCAGCAGGACGACCGCGGCGGCCGCGGCGAGCGTGCCGCTGGTGGCGTGCGCGTTCGCGAACTGGCCGCGCCGCGCCGGACCCGCCGCGTACCGCGGGACGTGCGCGAGCATCACGTCACCGACGAACGCGCGCCCGAGTCCCTGCACGAACACCAGGATCGCGATCGTGTACAGCATCACGCCGGCCTCGCGCGGCGCCAGCACCGCCGTACCGAGGAGGCCGGTGCCGGCGGTCGTGACGGCGACGAGAGCCTGGTCGGCCAGGCCCGCGAGGGTACGGCCGCGCAGCCCGCTCACCGCAGGCTGGCCCGCCCCGCCGCGACGATGCTGGCCAGCAGGAACAGCCCGTTGACCGCGGTGAACAGCGCCATCAACCAGACCGACCACGCCGGTGCGACCGCGAGTACGAGCGGGATCAGGGTGATCATCGCGCCGTAGTCGCGGACCAGCTTGACCACCCGTACCGGCAGCGACGACGACGTGACGAGGCTTTCGTTGGTGCCCTCCTTGGCCATCACCGAGGTCACCAGGTTGACCATCCAGCTCCCGGCGAACGCGCCCACCAGCCACGCCGGCGTCGACGGCCGCTGCGCCACCGCGACCGTCGCGACCGCCGCCACGATCGAGATCTGCACGGCCACGTCGATCAGCACGTCCACCCGGGCGCCCGCCGCGCTGCCCGTACCGGCGACGCGGGCGAGCTGCCCATCCGCGCAGTCCAGGCAGTACGCCAGCTGCCAGACCACGAACGCCAGCACCCCGACCAGCCACGCCGGCAGGTGCCCGGCGGCCACCGGTCGCGCCGTCAGTACCACGAACACCGACGCGGCGAGCCCGAGCACCAGGTTGACCGCGCTCACCACGGTCGGCCGCAACCCCAGCCGGTACGCCCCGAGCGCCAGGTACGACGCGGCCCGCTGGCTCAGCGTCTCCGAGAACAGCCCGCCGCCGCGGTTCGCCCGGTAGAAGTCGGCGGGGCGGGGCTCGTCGACCGACCCGCCCGCGGCCACCGGTGCCTCAGCCCTGGACACCGGGCTCGGCCGAGTCCAGCTCGTTCGCCTTGGTCAGGTCCGGCTCGAAGTCCACCTCGACGCACCCGTACGCCGAGATGTCGATCGCCGACACCTGCACGCCCGCGTTCCGGATCGCGCCCTCGATGCCGCCCTCGAAGTACTCCTGGTCGTCGACCAGGTCGAGGTGCTCGATCAGCGTCGCCTTGTCCGCGCTGGAGATGTAGTTGATGCCGACCGCCTCGCCGAGCCCGCCGACGACCTTCTTCGACAGCTCCGCGATGTGCCCGCTCGCATCCAGCGTGTACTTGACCTCCTCGTCGGCCACGCTGTCGGTGTTCACCGCGACGAAGTTGCGGTCCGCCTCGATCGCCGGCCGCAGCTCCTCCAGCAGCCCGGGTACGAACACGACGTCGCCGTTCAGCCAGAGCACGCCGCCGGGCGGGGACAGCCGCAGCGCCTTGAGCAGGCTCTTCGACGTGTTCGTCTGGTCGTACGACTCGTTGTAGACGAAGCTCGCCCGGCCGCCGGACTCCTCCATGATCAGGTCCTTCTTGAACCCGACCACGACCGTCACGTGCGCCTCGGCGCCGAACGTCGCCTCGATGTGGTCCAGCTGCTGCTGCTGGATCGTCCGACCGTCCGCGAGCCGGGTCAACGGCTTCGGGTGCGGTCGGCCCAGCCGCGTGCCCATACCCGCAGCAAGAATGACGACGTTCAGCGACACGACCCGCACTCCTCTCGACTCCTGACAGTCACGTCCGTCGCAGGATAGCCCGCCGGGTCCGTGACCTTCTGTCCGCTCTCGGCGCGCGCTTCCGCCCGGAGTTCACCCGACGTTACCGGGTACGTCATCCCGCCCGGTGCCTGCGGGCCGCCGCGAACCCCGCCGCCACGATCTGCCGGGTCAGGATGTCGCCCGTCTCCCGGTGCTCAGACAGCATGTCCAGCTCGTCCTCCGCCAGCCACCGGTACTCCACCTGCTTGCCCGCCTCCAGCCGGGGCGCGGCCAGGTCACCGGTCACCTCGACCAGGTAGTCCGTCTCGTACCGGGCGGGGCCGTCGTTGCCGACCCAGCGGTGCTCGCCGACCACGGTGACGACGCGGGCCAGCTTCCAGCCGGTCTCCTCGGTGATCTCCCGGGCCAGCGCGTCGAGCGGCGTCTCGCCCGCCTCGACGTGCCCGCCGACGATGTCCCAGCAGTTCGGGAACAGCGCGCGGGTCGGCGAGCGCCGGTGCACGAACATCCGCCCCGCCCCGTCGGCGATCAGGGCCCCGACACACCGCAGTTCGTCCGCCACCCGGCCGAGGCTACGCGACCCGACCGGTACGAAAAGTTTGTGACTCGGGCCACTTAGCGGGAGGATGTCCGTACCGTGGGAAACCGGGGGTGAGGTGCCATGCAGGTACGCGAGGCGATGAGCCCGGCAGTCGTATCGATCGGTCCCGGCCATACGCTGCGCCAGGCCGCCGCCCTGATGTCGCAGCGCAACGTCGGCGCCGCCGTCGTGATCGACCCCGACTCGTACGGGCTGGGCATCATGACCGAGCGGGACATCCTCCGCGCGATCGGCGCCGGACTGGACCCCGACGTCGAACGCGCCGAATCGCACCACACCAGCGAACTCGTCTTCGCCGGCCCCGAGTGGACGCTCACCGACGCCGCCGACGCGATGATCCGGGGCGGGTTCCGCCACCTCATCGTCATCGAGCACGACGACGTGATCGGCATCCTCTCGGTACGCGACATCATCCGCGTCTGGTCGAAGGCGGCCGCCGAACTGCGCCCGAGGGCCGGCGCTCGCGCCAGCTCCTGACGCCCGAGGCCCCGCGGCCGGGTCAGTGGGTGGCGGCGGGGCGCTCCAGGCAGCGTGACTCGACCTCGCCGCTGACCCCGGCGGTGGACCGCGGACGGACCGCGTCCCGGATCGTGTGCAGCATCTCTTCCATGGACGTGAGCTGCTCGGGGGTGAGCAGCCCGGTGAACCAGCGCTCGATCATCTCGTGGTGCGCGGGCAGGATCGCCTCGACGCGCTGCACACCGGCGTCGGTCAGTACCGCGAAGTAGCCCCGGCGGTCGCTGGGGCACGCCTCACGCGTCACCAGGCCGTCGCGTTCCAGCCGGTCGACGACGCGGGTGACGCCGCTGGTGGACAGGATCGTCTGGGCCGCCAGGTCGCTCATGCGCAGCCGGTACTTCGGGGACCGGGACAACCGGATCAGCACGTCGAACTCGGCCAGGGACAGCTTGTGCTCGGCCAGCAGCGGCTGGAACCGCTCGTTGAGCCCCGCGTACACCTCACTCAGCAGACCCATCACGGTGATGCGCGGGTCCGTGAAGAGCTCCTTCGTCATGCCTCCAGGCTACCAGGTAGTTGACGGCTGAAATAATTGCCGTGTAGATTGTTGTTCAAGCAAGTACTGCCGAGGCGGCAGGACACCACGGAGGGGGATCACGAGATGAGCGAGAGCACGCTGGCGGTACGCGACTGGGACGGCCTCACCATCCCGGCGCCGGGGACGTACACCCTGGATGCGGCACACACGCGGGTCGGCTTCGTCGTCAAGCACATGATGGTGAGCAAGGTCCGCGGCCACTTCGGTGAGTACGAGGCGACCATCACGATCGCGGAGAACCCGCTGGAGTCCTCGGTCACGGCGAACATCAAGACCGGCAGCGTCGACACCGGTCAGGAGATGCGCGACAACCACCTGCGCACCGGCGACTTCTTCGAGACCGAGAAGTTCCCGGCCATGTCGTTCACGAGCACCGGCATCAGCGGGCACAAGGGCGACACGTTCACGGTCGCCGGCGAGCTGACGATCAAGGACGTGACCCGGCCGGTCGAGCTGACCGTCGAGCTGGAGGGCACCGCGCTGAGCCCGTACGGGCAGCAGGTGTTCGGGTTCACCGCCACCACCGAGATCGACCGCGAGGACTTCGGCCTGAACTACAACCAGGCCCTGGAGACCGGCGGCGTCCTGGTCGGCAAGAAGGTCAAGATCGAGATCGAGGGCGAGGCCGTCCGCGCCTGACGCCACCACCTGCGAGACAGCGGCACCCCGGAGAGGTTCCGGGGTGCCGCTGTCTCGTTCGCCATGGCCGGCTGGCGCAACCCGCGCGACGTCGAGATCCTCGGCTCTACCGGTGGAAGGCGTTCCGGTCTGGCGGAAGACCCCGGCGAACGTGAGCTTCGCGCACGCCAAGCACGTACGGATCGAGGGCAACACGTTCGTGCACCTGGGTGCGGCGGGGTTGACGCTGGACACCGGTTCGCAGGACGACACGGTGGTCGGCAACGTCGTCGCCGACACGTCGCACAGCGGCATCCAGGTCGGCGACTCCGAGGACTCGGCGCAGACCGACCCCGGCCAGCAGAACGCGCGCACCACGGTCAGCGACAACGTGCTGCGCGACATCGGCGCCGAGTACCCGAACGCGGCGGGGATCTGGTTCGGTTACTCGGACTCGGCCACGATCGCGCACAAAGACCTGGCCGACCTGTCGCACACCGGCATCTCGATCGGCTGGGGCTGGGGCAAGGCGTCGTACGCGACGAGCAACAGCATCACCGGCAACGTGATCCGGAACGCCGGCCAGACGCTCTGGGACATGGGCGGCATCCACACGCTGAGCGACCAGCCGGGCAGCGTCATCACCGGCAACGTGATCGACGGGGTCGGGCACGACAGCGACAGCGTCAGCAACGGCATCTACCTGGACGAGGGCACCGGGTACCACACG
The DNA here is from genome assembly GCF_016861975.1 of Actinocatenispora rupis. Classification (GTDB taxonomy): domain Bacteria; phylum Actinomycetota; class Actinomycetes; order Mycobacteriales; family Micromonosporaceae; genus Actinocatenispora; species Actinocatenispora rupis. Next base: position 57,748 of record NZ_BOMB01000023.1, read on the forward strand.
GCCCGGGGCAACGTCGTCCGCAACGCGCACGACTGGCTGTCGATCTGGACCACCAGCCAGCACGACAACACGGTCACCGGCAACGTGTCCGACCGCGACATGGCGCAGTGTCCGGTCAACGTCTTCGGGCCGACCGCCAACTGCAACACCGGTACGAACGTGGTGACCGGCAACGTCCTCGGCGGTGCCGGGCCGACCCCGCCGACGGGCCCCACCGGTCGGTAGGCGGGGCGCACGGCGCCGTCGGTCGGTCCGCTGCCGTGGGCCGGATTCGGTGACCTGAAGCCGAAGCAGCCGCAGCCGGGCCCGGAGGACTTCGCCGCGGCCGGCCACCCGAACACGTACCACCCGGTCGGCAGTCCGCGCGGCTGACCGGTGTCCCGCGACGGCGCCCGGCGTACGACACGTCGGACGTCGTCCGTTCTGTCCGCGTGGCGACAGTCACCCGACGCGTACGGTGACCGGGCGCCGCGGGCGGGTACGGGTGTACCTGGGCAGGGAGGTGGGCACCAACCGGTGCGGGGATCGCACTCCGTGAATGACCGGTATGTGAGGTGCCGGGTTCGACCGGTCGGCCCTGGCACAGCCGGCTGCGACACGGATACGGTTGGTGTTCACCACATCGGGCAACGCGGGAGGACCGATGGGTAAGCAGCTCGACAGCCACGCGTTCACCCGCGAGGACCGCCAGCGCTACCGGGAGAAGGTCCGCCGCTGCCTGGACGTGTTCGCGTTGATGCTCAACGACTTCACGTTCGACGCGGACAAGCCGTTGACCGGGCTGGAGATCGAGATCAACCTGATCGACGACACCGCGGCACCCGCGATGCGGAACGCCGAGGTGCTCGCCCGCGTCGACGATCCGATGATGCAGCCCGAGCTGGGCCTGTTCAACATCGAGCTGAACGTGCCGCCGCGGCTGATCGCCGGCTCCGGATTCGAGGAGTACCAGCGGGACATCGGGGCGCGGCTGGACCGCGCGGAGGCCGCGGCCGCCGGGGTCGGCGCGCACCTGTGCCTGGTCGGCACGCTGCCGACGCTGCGGCAGGAGCAGGCCGGGCCGGAGGCGCTGTCCGGCGACGAGCGGTACAAGCAGCTCAACCAGCAGATCCTGACCGCGCGCGGCGAGGACCTGATCATCGACATCCGCGGCATGGAGCGGTTGAGCATGTTCACCGACTCGATCGTCGCCGAGGCCGCGAACACCAGCCTCCAGTTCCATCTGCAGGTCTCCCCCGACACCTTCCCGAACTACTGGAACGCGGCGCAGGCCATCGCCGGCGTGCAGTGCGCGCTCGGCGCCAACTCGCCGTACCTGTTCGGGCGGGAACTGTGGGCGGAGACCCGGATCGCGCTGTTCGAGCAGGCCACGGACACCCGGCCGGCCGAGCTGAAGGCCCAGGGCGTACGGCCGCGGGTGTGGTTCGGGGAGCGGTGGGTCACCTCGATCTTCGACCTGTTCGAGGAGAACGTGCGCTACTTCCCGCCGCTGCTGCCGGTCATCGACGACGAGGATCCCCGCCAGGTACTGGAGTCCGGCGGCGTACCGAGGCTGGCGGAGCTGCGGCTGCACAACGGCACCGTGTACCGGTGGAACCGCCCGGTGTACGACATCATGAACGGCCGGCCGCACCTGCGCGTGGAGAACCGGGTGCTGCCGTCCGGGCCGACCGTCGCGGACATGGTCGCCAACGCCGCGCTGTTCTACGGGCTGGTCCGAGCGTTCAGCGAACAGGACCGTCCTATTTGGACACAGATGACGTTCAGCGCCGCCGAGGAGAACTTCCACACCGCCGCGCGCGACGGCATCGAGTCCCGGCTGTACTGGCCCGGCATCGGCGAGGTGTCCGTCACCGACCTCGTCCTCAAGCACCTGCTGCCCGCGGCGTACGACGGGCTCGACCGGTTCGGCGTCGACCCCGGCGTACGGGACAGGCTGCTCGGGATCATCGAGGGCCGCTGCATCACCGGCCTCAACGGCGCGCAGTGGCAGGCCGAGACCGTCACCAAACTCCAGGACGACCGGCAGCTCGACCGCGTCCCCGCCCTGCACGCCATGCTCCAGCGGTACGTGGAGCACATGCGCGCCGGCAGCCCCGTGCACACCTGGCCGATCGGCTGAGCCGGGGGTTCAGCCGAGCGCGCTGGTGACCGCGTCGGCGGTCAGGTCGTTCTGGTCGAGCTGCTTCCCGTTGACGAAAACCGTTGGTACGCCGGTGATCCCGCGCTTCTGCGCCGCCGTCCCGACCGACCCCACCCAGCTCTTGTACAGGTCCGACCGTACGCAGCCGGCGAACGCGTCCGCGTCACGTACCGCGGCGGGGGCGTAGCCGACCAGGTCGTCGGCGGAGAACCCCGAACTCTCGTCCGACGGCTGGTGGTCGAACAGACTTCCCTCGTACTTCAGCACGTCGGACGGGGTGGCCTTGGCGACACTCGTACAGGCGAGGGCGTTGGCGGCGCGCTTCGCGGGCTCGCCGGTGAAGCCGACCGGGTAGAGCAGCACCTGGGTGTCGCCGGCCGCGACCGCCTTGTCGATCGCCGGCTGGACCGCGGTGTGCACGGACTTGCACGGCGGGCACCCGAAGTCCAGGTACACCTCGATCTTCTTGCTGGCACCGGCCTTGCCGACCTGGATGCCCTTGCCGTCGCCGCCGGCCGCCGCCGGCGCACCCGCCGACACGTCACCCTTGCTGGTGTGCGTCGTGCCGAACTTCCGGTACAGCAGGTAGCCGCCGGTCGCGCCGCCGCCGCACAGCACCACGAGGACGATGCCGAGTACCAGGAAGATCGGCCACTTCGCCTTCTTCCTCGGCGCGCCCGGCGCCGGCTGCCACTCCGGCCCGCCCTGCGCCGGGCCGTACCCGGGCGCGGGCTGGTTCGGTTGCGGCGCACCGTATCCCGGCTGCGGCTGGTTCGGTTGCGGCGGGCCGTACCCGGGCTGTGGCTGCGCAGCGCCGGGCTGGTTCGGTTGCGGCGCACCGTATCCCGGCTGCCAGGAGGGGTCCTGCGGCGGCGTGTCCCGATGGGCGAACGGGTTGACCTCGTCCCCGCCCGGTTGCCCGGGCTGCCAACCGTTGCTCATCGCGTACTCCGTCCCACCGCCGATCCGACCTTCGCACCATACGGGGTGGTCCGGACACCGGAACGCGGCGGCGCGGCCGGACGCGCGCGGCTCACCCCGCGGCGCCGAACTCCCGGACGCAACGCCACTGCGTCGCGTACGGCCGGTAGCCGAACGCGGCGTTGACGTGCAGCATCGGCGCGTTCTCCGCATCGTTCCCGGTGTACGCCACGGTCAACCCGGCGTCCCGGGCGCGGCGCAGGGACGCGAGCTTCACCAGCCGCGCCAACCCCCGCCCCCGGTACGCCCGGCGCGTGCCCGTCATGCCCGACCAGTACCGGGGGGTGTCGGTCTGGGCGAGCGTGAACGCGGCGACCGTACCGTCGACGACGGCGGCGACGCTCAGCGCGCGGTCCACGTCCGGCCGGTCCCAGCAGGACAGCCGCCACCCGTCGAAGTCCATCCCGTCCACCGGTACGTCGCCCGGCTCGTCCCGGCTGGCGTCCGCGTCGGCCGACCACAGCGGGCGCGGGTCCGCGGCGAAGTCCGTCCACGGCCGCAGCTCCACACCGTCCGGCACCTCCGGCAGATCCGGCAGTACGCCGAGGTCGAGGCGCAGGAAGCTGGCCGGCCGGCGCCGCACGTACCGGTGGCGCTCGGCGAAGCGCAGCGACGCGTCGTCCGCGGACACCCACGCGTGCACGTGCGTGACGCCCGTCTCCCCCAGGTACTCCTCGGCCGCGGCGAGCAGCGCGCCACCCACGCCGTGCCCACGCTCGTCCGGGTGGACGGACAGGTTCGCGAAGCCCTGGCCGGGGACGCTCGTCTCCCAGTCGACGCCGCAGCGTACGAGCCCCGCCACCCGGTCACCGTCGACGGCGACGAACGCCCGGAACCGTTGCCGCACCGGCGCACTGCCCACCTGGTACGCCAGCGCGGCCGGCGAAAGTACCAGGTAGGGGTGGGCGGCGCGGAGCACCGTGACGGCGCCCGTGACGTCGCGGGCGGGGTCCAGCACCCTGATGTCGGTCGGCACGCCGGCACGTTACCGTGCGGACGGACAGTCGCCACGCGGCCGGCACACAGGTCGCCGTGCCACCGTGGCGGGAACGTACGCGAGGAGGGGCATGCTCGGCACGATCCTGTGGGCGGTCATCGGCGGCGCGGTCATCGGCATGCTGGCCAGGCTGGTCATCCCCGGGCGGCAGCGGGTGCCGTGGTGGGCCACCGTCGGTGTCGGGGTCGTCGCCGTGTTCATCGGTACCGGACTCGCCGAGATCCTGGGCTTCCGTGACACGCCGGGCATCGACTGGAAGAAGCATCTCGTACAGTTCGGCATCGCCGTCGCCGGCGTACTGCTGCTCAGCGTCCTCGGCCGACGCCGCGCCGACCGCTGAGGTCAGGTCTGGCCGATGGTGATCCAGGCGCGCTCGTCCTCGGTGAGCGCCCGGACGTCCGGCGGCAGCTCACCGGCGACGACGTGGCCGAGGGTGACCGTCTCCAGGATCGAGCGTTCGCTCGCCCGCAGCGCGATCCACACCTCCTGCAACGGCCGGGCCGCGCCGGTGTAGTCCACCCGCTCCGGCCGCTCCCCGCGGACGCCGAGGAGGGGGCCGTCGACGGCGCGGATGATGTCCGCCAGCGAGATCTGCTCGGCCGGCCGGGCCAGCCAATATCCGCCGACGGGGCCGCGCTGGCTGCGCACCAGCCCGGCGCGGCGCAACTGGTTGAGGATGTGTTCGAGGAACTTCGGAGGGATCTCCTGGGAACGCGCCAGCTGCTCCGACGTGACCGGCCCCTCGGCGGCGGCGGCAAGCTCGGCAGCGGCGCGCAGTGCGTAATCGACCCGGGCGGACAACCGCATGCCCCGATTATCGCCCGCCGTCGATCGGCCTAGCGGGCCGGGCCGGAATCGTCGCTGGTGAGACGCTCCACCAAGCCGTACTCGACGGCCTCGGTAGCGGACATCTCGTGCCGATCGGACAGCTCCCGCTCGATCTGCGCCCGGGTGCGCCCGGTCCGCTCCGCCAGCCGTACGGCGAGGTCCTCCAGCAGGCGCAGGTGCGCGCCGGCGGCGAGGGTCACCTGGTCGGCGGTACCGGCCAGCCGGTCCACCCGCGGCTCCGACACCACGAACCGGGCATGCGGGTACGCGACGCGCTCGGTGGCCGCCGCGTACACGCCGAGGGCGGCGCCGCCGACGGTGCCGAGCGCGACCGCCCGCACCGGCGTACGCATCAGGTCGAGCACGTCCATCAGCGCGAACGCGGCCGACAGGTCACCGTCGACGCTCGACACCTGCATGGTGATCCGGCCACCGCGCGGCCCGGCCAGCGCGTCCAGCGTCATCAGCTGCGAGCCGACCCGCGACGCCAGCTCGGCCGTCACCGGGCCGGACACCGCGACGAGCTGCTGCTCGAACATCCGCTGCTCCAGCCACGGCGCCACGCCGGCCTCGGACACCGCCGGCCGCCGCTCCGGACGCCCCGGACCGGGCGTCGGCCCCCCGGGCACCTGCCACTCCGGCGTACTCCCGGGCCACGCGCCGTACCGTGCGGTCGCCGTCGCTGTCATCTGTCGCCCTCCTCGGGTGCGCGCAACCGCACCTCCAGTCGTCGGTGCACGGCGTCGGCGTACCGCTCCAGGGTGGACAGTCGGACGTCCACGCCACCGGTCTCCAGCCGGGCGACCGCGGACTGCGAGGTGCCCATCCGTTCGGCGACCTCGGTCTGCGACAGGCCCGCCCGCCGACGTTCCTCGATCAGGTCGGTGAGCAGGCCGCGGCGCCGCTCCGCCATCCCCCGGAACCCGGGGAACACGGGGAGTTCGTCGTCCTGGTCCTCCGCCATACCAGAAATGCTATACCGACTCCGGGGCACCGCCCAGCCCTGCCACGCCACCTTGACGGACGGACGACCCCCCGGTGGCGGGAGCCGGTCGGGCACGGCAGGCTGTCCGGCATGGATCTCGTGCCGGACAGCGTCGGACGCAACGACGACGGTTTCGCCTTCCGTAACACGGTGCCCGCCCAGGGGCCGGTGAACGGTGCCGCGCACCACCGCGCGCAGGACGCGGCGGCCGCCGAGGAGGTGGCCGAACGCGTCGCCACCGACCCCGCGATCGCCGAACACCCGCTCGTACAGGGGCTGCTGGTGGAACTGCCGGCCCGGGGCAGCGCGCTCCCGGACGGCTGGCTCGACCGCTGGCTGGAGGCCGCCCGCGCCTGCATGGAGCTGCTCTACGCCGACCGCGCCCGCTGACCGCTCACTCGGGGTGGTTGCCGGCGGCGTCGCCGACCCGGTACGGGCTGGTCACGTCGGCGTACATCAGGTGGAACATCATGCCGGCGGACGCGTGGTGCAGGTTGTGGCAGTGGTCCATCCAGATCCCGGGGTTGTCCGCCTTGACGGCCACCTGCCACACCTCGCCCGGCCCGACGTCGACCGTGTCCATCCACAGTGGACTGCCCTGCGGCGCCGCGCCGTTCCGGCTCAGTACGAGCATGTGGTGGCCGTGGGGGTGGATCGGGTGACTCTCGGTGCCGCGGTTGACGAGCGTGATCCGGACCAGGTCGCCGTACCGCACGCCCAGCGCGGGCACGTCCGGGTAGGTGCGGCCGTTCACGGTATACACGACGGTCGGTTTCCCGTCGTACGCGCCGATGCGTGAGTCGAACACCTGCGTGAAGTCCCGGTCGAACCGGCTGCCCGCACCGTACGGGGTGCGCGCCGGCGTGCCGTAGCGCAGCAGGTCGAGCGTGGGCGTACCGCGCTGGCCGGTGGGTGCGGGGCCGTCGCCGAGCAGCAGGCTCGCGCCGTCGCCGGTGTCGAGCAGTACGGGCGTGGCGGGCATCGTGAACGCCAGGTCGTACCGGCCGCCGGCGGGAAGGGTCGGCAGCCGGTCGCGGGTCGGCGCCGGCCCGTGCAGGTCCGTCCCGTCCACCGCGACCAGCCGGTACGCCACGCCCGTCAGCCGCGGCCGGTGACTCTCCGAGTCCGTGTTCACCAGGCGCAGCCGTACGGTGGTGCCCGGGTCGACCGCGCGCCGGGTACGACCGGTGTCCGCGCCGAGCGTCACCGCCCGCCGCTCCCCCCACTGGTGCACCGGCAGGGTCAGGTCCAGGTCGGCCGGCCGCTCCCGCCGCGGCAGTACGACGAGGGTGCCGAACAGGCCGCGCGCGACCTCCTCGCTCGCCAGTTCGTGCGAGTGGTACCAGTAGGTGCCGACCTGGTCGGCGCGGAAGCGGTAGGTGAACGAGCCGCCGGGGCGTACCGCGTCCTGGGTGACGCCGGCGACACCGTCCTCCGCGTTGGGCACGTCGTAGCCGTGCCAGTGCACGGTGACCCCGTCGTGCGGCAACGCGTTGTGCAGCGTCACCTCCACCACGTCCCCCTGGTACGCGCGGAGCGCCGGCCCCGGTACCTGCCCGTTGAACGTGAGCGCGGCGACCCGCCGCCCGCCGATGGTGACGGTCCGCTCCCGCGCGGTCAGCGTGAACCGCCGTACGGTCGCGCCGTCGTCCGGGCGTGGCCCGGTCAGGTCGCGGACGGACACCGCGTGCCCGGCGCCGTGGTGCCCGGCCGGCACCGGGCCGCCGCCCCAGTCCATCGGGCCGCCGGCCATGTCGGCGCTCGCGGGCAGCGACGTACCGAGGGCGGAGCCGACGCCGATGCCGCACAGGACGACCACCGCCAGCAGCGCGCCACCGGTCGTACGCAGCAGGCGCAGCGGCAGAGCGGGGCCGGGCCGGGCCGCGGTGTCGGCGAGTCGCCGCCACCGCATCGCATGCCGGATCCAGCACAGCGCACCGACCAGTACGGTCGCGCCGGCGAGCACGAACCCGTCCCCCACGCGCACCGGGTACGTCAGCCCGAGCGCCGCGTACACCCCGGCCAGGCCGACGAACGACGCCACCTGCACGGGCGCGATCAGGGCCGGATGCGCGGCGTCCCGGCGGGTGTGGGGCCGGCGCAGCGCCCGCCACCGGGGCCGCGCCACGAACGCCACGGCCGCGACCGCCGCGATCTGCAGCGGCAGCACGAGTACGACCCGGTCCTGCACGAACCACCAGCCGGCGCCCGCGACTCCGGCGGTGAGCGCGATCCGCGCCGCGAGCGCGCCGACCCCCAGCCAGAACAGCACGGCGACGATCCGTCCCCGCGACGCCCTTTCCGCGTACGGCAGGGTGCCGGCGACGAGTCCGGCGGCGAGCCACAGCCCGGCGAGTACGAGGGCGGCGAAGATGTCGAGCATGCCGAGTCCGACGACCATGGCCACATCGTGCGGGCGGCGACGGCCGGACCACATCGGGGCGCGACCCCACCCGGCCCCGGACATCACACCTAGGGCGTGACTTCGTAGGTTCGGTCGAGCGAGCCGGAGTGCAATCGTCGTCTCGCAGGACGGAGGTACGAGTGCGTACCGGTGTCGTATGCGCTCGTGCCAACAATGCGGCAAGGCGGCGCGCGGGCCTGGCGCAGCCCGCCAGCAACCTGCGAAGACACCCCTAGGGGTGGTGCGGTCGGTCGGGAGTCGGGGTGTTGGACGGAGCAGCGGCCCGGGGCATCCCCCGAACCCCGGGCCATCCGCCGGGATCCGGCGGTGTGCTCCGCGGTGATGAAGCTACCGACCGATCCTGGGACGAACCTGGGTGTCGGCCACGGATCGCCTTGAGACGCCGGTCAGTCCCGCAGGGACGACACCGCCGACTCGTACGCGGCCATCGCGGTGTGCCACAGCGCGCCGCCGGCCGACACCCGCGCCACACCGAGCGCGGCGAGCTGCGACACCGGCGTTTCCGGACGCCAGTGCACGTTCACCGGCCCGTCGATCCCCGCGACCAGCCGCGCCACCGCCGCCTCCGACCGCACCCCGATCGGGTACGCGCAGTCGGCGCCGGCGGCCAGATACCGGTTGGCGCGGGCGATCGCGTCGTCCACCACGTCCTCCTCCGGTACGTCACCGCGCCGCACGAACACGTCCACCCGGGCGTTCAACACCAGCGGTACGCCAGCGGCCACCGCGGCCTCGCGTACCCCGGCGAGCCGGACCGCGTGGGTGTCCACATCGGACAGTGCACCGGCGGTGGAGTCCTCGATGTTGCAGCCGACCGCGCCCGCGGCGACCAGCCGGCCGACCAGGTCCTCGGGCGCGAGACCGTACCCGTTCTCGGCGTCGACGGTCAGCGGCAGCTCGACGGCACGCGCGATCCGGGCCGCCGCGGCGAACATGTCGTCCGGCGACGCGTCACCGCCGTCCGCGTACCCGAGGGACTCGGCGACCGCGACACTGCTCGTCGCGATCACCGGAAACCCTTGCGCCGCAACGATTCGCGCGCTCGCCACGTCCCACGCGTTCGGCAGTACGACCGGGTCGCCGGGGCGGTGCATCGCGCGGAACCGTTCGGCCGCACCGGCGAGCGCGGCGGGCCCCGTCACGCCGGCGTCCGGTGCGACACGTACTCGCCGGGCTGCATGCGGGTGGCCACGGCGACCCGGTTCCAGCCGTTGATGACCGTGGTCGCCCAGACCACGAGCGCCAGCTCCTTCTCGTCGAAGTGCTCCGCGGCCGCCGCGTACACCTCGTCCGGGACGAAACCGTCGGTCAGCACCGTCACCGCCTCGGCCAGGGCCAGCGCGGCCCGCTCCCGGTCCGTGAAGAACGGCGCCTCGTGCCAGGCACTCAACGCGTACAGCCGCTGCTCGGTCTCGCCGATCGCGCGGGCGTCCTTCGTGTGCATGTCGATGCAGTACGCGCAGTGGTTGAGCTGCGACGAGCGGATCTTGATCAGTTCGAGCAGCTTCGGGTCGAGCCCCGCCCCCTCGACCGTACGGTTCAGCTCGCGCATCGCGCGGTAGATCTCCGGCTGTGCCTGGGCGATGTTCATACGCGGTTCCATGGGCTCGACAGTAGCCAGGAAATGGACCCGGATATGGTCCAATCCGATGGCTGATCAGTGGTCCATTGCCGGCGTCGACCTGTACGTCGACCTCGACGCCACCCGCCGCCGGGGCGCCGCGCTCACCGCCGCCCTGCGCGACGCCGTACGCTCCGGCCGGCTCGCCCCCGGCACCCGCCTGCCCGCCAGCCGTACCCTCGCCGCCGACCTCGGCATCGCCCGCGGCACCGTGACCGAGGCGTACCGGCAGCTCGCCGCGGAAGGCTACCTGGTCGCGCGGCAGGGCGCCGGCACCGTCGTCGCGCCGCGCGGCACCCCACCCGCCCGCGCCGGCCGCCCCGCCCGCGGCCACACCCGACCACCCGTCCGGTACGACCTGCGGCCCGGCCTCCCGGACCTGTCCGCGTTCCCGCGCCGCGACTGGCTCGCCGCCACACGTACCGCACTCGGCCGGATGGACCACGCCGCACTCGGCTGGGGCGACCCCCGCGGCCACCCCACCCTCCGCACCGAACTCGCCGCGTACGCCGGACGCGTCCGCGGCGTACAGACCGAACCCGGACAGGTCATGGTGTGCGCCGGCTTCGCGCACGGACTCGCCCTGCTCTGCGCCGTACTCCGCGACCGCGGCATCGACACCCTCGCCGTCGAAGACCCCTACCTGCCCGGATACCGGCGCATCGCCGAAGCTGCCGGCCTGCGTACCGTCGGAGTGCCCGTCGACGCCGACGGCATCGTCGTCGACGCGCTCCGCGACGTCCGCGCCGTCGTCGTCACCCCCGCCCACCAGTTCCCCATGGGCGTACCGCTCGCACCCGACCGGCGGATGGCGCTCCTCGACTGGGCCCGCGCCGTCGACGGCCTCGTCATCGAAGACGACTACGACGGCGAATTCCGCTACGACCGGCAACCCGTCGGCGCGCTCCAGGGCCTCGACCCCGACCGCGTCGTCTACGCCGGCACCGCCAGCAAGACCCTCGCCCCCGGCCTACGCCTCGGCTGGCTCGCCCTCCCGTCCGACCTCGTCGACCCCCTCACCGACCGCCGCGACACCACCGACCGGCACACCGGCATCCTCGACCAACTCACCTTCGCCGAACTCGTCGCCACCGGCGCCTACGACCGCCACGTACGACGCAGCCGCGCCCGGTACCGCCGGCGCCGCGACCACCTCGTCGCCGCCCTCGCCGCGCTCCCCCACCCACCCACCGTCACCGGCATCGCCGCCGGACTCCACGCACTCGTCGCCCTGCCGCCCGGGTACCGCGAGAGCGCGGTCGTCGCCGCCGGGCAGCGGCGCTCACTCGGGCTGACCGGGCTCTCCACGTACCGGGGTGACCGGGTCGTACGACAGCCGCAACTCGTCCTCGGGTACGGCACGCCGCCCGACCACGCGTACGGGCCGGCAGTACGGGAACTGTGCGCGGTACTCACGTCGGGCGGTTGAGGGGTGACGGCCCGACGTGGGGCGGATCCCGTCGGGCGCATCGCGTGGGGCGCATCGCATTGGGCGCATCGCGTGGGCGGATCCCGTGCGGCGGTGGGATCTCGCGGGGCGGGACTGCGGAGCGGGATCGCGGGGGATCGCGGGGGGATCGCGTAGGGCGGATCTCGTGGGGCGGATCGTCCGGGCGGTGGGATCTCGCGGGTGATCGAGAGCGGGTAGCAACGGGCGGGTCGTGGTGGCGCGGGCGGCGCGCCGGGGGGCGGGCGGCTCGCGGGGTGGCCCCGGCAGGCGGGTCGCGGGGCGGGCCGGCAGGCACGTGGTGTGGACAAAAGCCGCAAACCAGGCATTGTCCAATTGTGTCATTGTCCAACTGTTGAACAATAACACAGTTGAACAATTGGACAAACAAAGGGTGCGACAAAACCACCCGCCCCGTCAGGCCCCCGGCGTATCCGTGGCCGACTCCAACGACCGGAACGGTTCACCGGCCGGTTGCAGCAACCACAGCAGCCACACCCCGAACGCGGTGACGAGTACTCCACCGACCAGGTCGAGTACGTAGTGGTTGGCGGTTCCGAGTACGACGAGGGCGGTGCCGACCGGGTAGCAGATGGCAAGTACCCGGATGCACCAGTGCCGGGCGAGCCAGCACACCATCGCGCCGCTCCACAGCGCCCATGCGAGGTGCAGGCTCGGAAACGCCGCGTACTGCGCGGCCGTGTGGGACATGGCGCCGGTGGAGTAGTCACCGAGTCCGGGGTACCGGGCCATGGTGTCGATCATGTCGAGGCCGGGCAGGAGTCGGGGTGGGGCGACGGGAACGACGTAGTAGAGGACGAAGCCGAGGAGGGTGGGCACGACGAGCAGGAACCGCGCGTACGGGTAGGCGGCGCGGCGGCGGATGAAGATCCAGAGGAGGACGGCCGGGGTGGCGGCTTCGTGCATGGCGACGTACCAGCAGTTGGCGGCGGTGGCGAGGTACGCGTGTGCGGCGAACAGCTGGTTGAGGGGGTGTTCGGCGGCGATGCCGAGCCGGTGTTCGAGGGCGAGCAGTGCCGCCGCGTTCCGGTACGCGGGCGCGGGCGAGACGTTGAGGTGGTGCTGGATCACCGTGTACACGCCGTACCCGATGACGATGACGAGGATCTCGCGCCACCACCGCGCCGGCGCCAGCCACCACGGCTGCCGACGGGTCGGCCCGGTTCCCTCCGTTGCCCGCTCGTCGACCGCCGTCACCGCTCCATCCTGGTACTGAGATCATCCGGTACGGCTCGGAATGGCGAATTTCACGCCTGGCGCAGTGCCGTGAAGTACTGGCGGACCGGACGGGTGAGCAGTACCACGACGATCACGATGGCGAGCGCGATCGCGACCAGTTCGAGTGCGCCGAGCACGTACCAGACCGAGGGTCCGAAGTTGAAGTCGCTGCGTTCGATCTCGCCGGAGCGGTACAGGATGCCCATGAGGCTGCTGAAGCCGCCGCAGCCGCACCTGGCGACGGTGTACCCGATGCAGGTGACCCAGGAGAGGATGCGGCCGGCGGGGCGGCCCTGGTGGAGGAGGATCGCGGCGGCGCCGAGGCCGACGACGAGCAGTACGTTGATGCCGGCGTCGACGCAGGTCATGACGACGAGGCTGGTGGGGTCGCCGGGTTGCGAGAGCGTCTTGACCATGATGTAGAGCCCGACCGCGGTCTCGACCAGGCAGAAGACGATCGCGAGCGCCTCCATCAGTACGACGGTGGTGATGGCGGGCGGCTTGGTCGGTCTGGTGGGCGCAAAACCGTACGGGGGGTGCATCGCGCCAGGTTACGGCGCGCGGCCGGGCCGGCGTGCCGTTGGCCTGCCGGCTCGCTAGGTTCGGTGCGTGACGACGTACCCGAAGATCGAACTGCACGTCCACCTGGAAGGCGCGATCCGGCCGCGCACGCTGCTCGACATCGCGCGCCGCAACGGCGAGACGCTGCCCGCCGACACCGTCGAGGGCCTCGCCGAGCTGTACGAGTTCACCGACTTCGACCACTTCATCAAGGTGTGGCTGCTGACCACGAACTGTCTGCGTACCGCGGAGGACTTCACGCAGGTGGTGGTGGACTACGCGGCCGAGGCCGCCGCGCACGGCGCGGTGTACGTGGAGGGCATCTTCTCGCCGCCGGAGCGCGTCCAGCGCGGCATCGCCTGGGACACCATGTACGAGGGGTACGCCGACGGCGTGGTCGCGGCCCGCGAGCAGCACGGCGTGGAGGTACGGCTGACGCCCGACCTGTACCGCAACGGCTGCCCGGTGGACCTGGCCGAGGAGTGCGCCCGCTGGTCCGTCCGGTACGCCGACCGCGGTGTGGTGGGGCTGGGCATCGGTGGCGCGGAGGCGGGCCGCTCGGTCCGGCCGTACGTGCGGGCGTTCGACATCGCACGCGACGGCGGGCTGGCGGTCGTGCCACACGCCGGCGAGTCGGCCGGGCCGGAGTCGATCCGCGAGGTGGTCGACCTGCTGCGGCCGGACCGGATCCGGCACGGCATCCGCGCCGCGGACGATCCGGCGCTGCTGGCCGACATCGTCGCGGCCGGCACCGTACTCGACGTGTGCCCGACCTCGAACCTGCGTACCCGGGTGGTCACCGACCTGGCGGACCACCCGCTGCCGACGCTGCTCCGGGCCGGCGCGCTGTGCACGGTCAACACCGACGACCCCGCCATGTTCGGTACGGACCTGGGCCGGGAGTACGAGATCGCGGAGAAGCTGGGGGTGACGCCGGCGTCGGCGTTCGCGGCGGGTGTCGCGGGTGCGGCCTGCGACGAGCCGACCCGGGACCGGCTGCGCGCCATCGCCGCCGACACCTGGCCCACCGCCTGAGGTCGTACCCACCGGCAGGCGGGTGCGGGCACCCACGGACGCCCGCGCCCGCCACCCGTGCGGTCAGCGGGTGGCGCGGTGTTCCTGCCAGCGCTTGAGCATCTCCTGCATCTCGGCCATCAGGAAGTCCATGAAGTCGACGGACTCGGTGATGCGCGCGCCGGCGGGGGTGTCCGCGCCGAGCACCGGGATGCCCTCGCGCAGGGTGTCCTGAAGTTGGAGCAGCATCTGGTCGCGACCGGTGATCGCGGCCTGCCACATGTCGTCCCGGACCACGTAGTGGTCGCGCCGGTTGCCGGGCTCCCGCTCCCGGAACGCCATCTTCACCTGCTGCAGGTACCGGATGGCGCCGGAGACGGCGGCGGGGCTGACCTTGAGCGTCTCGGCCACCTCGGCTGCGGTGAGCCGGCCGGAGTCGGCGACGAACAGCGCCGCCCACACCCGTGCGGGCATCCGCGGCAGCCCGACGGCGGTCAGCGTGGCGGCCAGCCGCTCCCGGTACCGGATGGTGCGTTCCTCGTCACGGCCTTCGCCGTCGGTCTCCGCCACTGTCGCCTCCCTCGCCGTCAACCGCCCCGCCAACTTTATACGATTTACTAACTTCACGATTTTGTGAATTCAATGTAGCGTCGATGGCATGAGCGATGCCATCTCCGTGACCGGACTGTTCAAGTCGTTCGGCCGTACGAAGGCCCTCGACGGGCTGGATCTCCACGTGAAGACGGGCGAGGTGCACGGGTTCCTCGGCCCCAACGGTGCAGGCAAGTCCACCACCATCCGGATCCTGCTCGGCCTGCTCCGCGCCGACGGCGGGACGGCGAGCCTGCTCGGCGGCGACCCGTGGCGCGACGCGACCACGCTGCACCGCCGCCTGGCGTACGTGCCGGGTGACGTGAACCTGTGGCCCACGCTGACCGGCGGCGAGGTCATCGACCTGCTCGGCCGGCTGCGCGGCGGACTCGACCCGAAGCGCCGCGCCGAGCTGCTGGACCGCTTCGACCTCGACCCGCGCAAGAAGGGCCGCAGCTACTCCAAGGGCAACCGGCAGAAGGTCGCGCTGGTCGCCGCCCTCGCCTCCGACGTCGAGCTCCTCGTACTCGACGAGCCGACGTCCGGGCTGGACCCGCTGATGGAGGAGGTGTTCCGGGACTGCGTCGCCGAGGAGCGCCGCGGCGGCCGTACGGTGCTGCTGTCCAGCCACATCCTCGCCGAGGTCGAGGCGCTGTGCGACCGCGTCAGCATCATCCGCGGCGGCCGTACGGTCGAGACCGGGACGCTCGCCGAGCTGCGCCACCTGACCCGTACGTCGGTCAGCGCCGAGCTGGCCGGGCCGGTCGACGGCGTCGCCGCCATGCCCGGGGTGTACGACCTGGTCGCCGACGGCAACCGGCTGACCTGCGAGGTCGACACGGCGCGGCTGGACGAGCTGCTGCGCCGCCTCACCACCGTCGGCGTACGCAGTCTCACGAGCCAGCCGCCGACGCTGGAGCAGCTGTTCCTCCGCCACTACGAGGCGGACCGTCCGGCGGTGTCGGCATGACCGCCGTCGCCGCGCCCGCACCGGTGGCCCGCGGTACCGGGCTGGTCGGGACCGGGGCGCTGGTCCGGTTGGCGCTGCGGCGCGACCGGGTCATGCTGCCGGTCTGGCTGGGTGTGCAGTTCCTGCTCGCGGCGGGCAGCGCCAGCAGCGTCAAGGGCCTGTACGCCACGGACGCCTCACGCGAGGCGTTCGCCGCGACCGCCGGGAACAACCCCGCCACCGTCGCCATGTACGGCCCGTCCACCGACCTCGCCACCCTCGGCGGCCTCGCCACCTGGAAACTCGGCGTGTACGGTGCCGCCCTGCTCGCCCTGATGAGCATCTTCACCCTGGTCCGGCACACCCGCGGCGACGAGGAGCCCGGCCGGCTCGAACTCGTCTGCGCCGGCGTCGTCGGCCGGTACGCGGCGCTCACCGCCGGCGTGATCGTCGCCCTGGCCGCCAACCTGGTCGCCGTACCGGTCGTGGGGGTCGGGCTGATGTCCGGCGGCATCGCGGCGAGCGGCGCGTTCGCGTTCGGGTTCGCGGTCGCCGCGGCCGGGTTCGTGTTCACCGGGATCGCCGCGGTCACCGCGCAGCTCACCGAGGCGTCCCGCGCCGCGAACGGGATGGCCGCCGCCACGCTCGCCGCCGCGTACCTGCTGCGGGCCGTCGGCGACACCACCCACCAGGTGTCGTTCCTGTCGTGGATCTCGCCGCTGGGCTGGACCCTCCAGGTCCGCGCGTTCGCCGCGCACCCCCACTTCTGGGTACTCGGGCTCGCGCTGGTCGCCACCGCCGTCCTCCTCACCACCGGGTACGCGCTGTCCGGGCACCGCGACATCGGCGCCGGCCTCGTACCGCCGCGGCCGGGTCCGGCGGTCGGTGGTCCGCTGCTGCGCAGTCCGCTCGCGCTGGCCTGGCGGCTGTCCCGCGGGCTGCTGCTCGGCTGGGCGGTCGCGTTCGTGGCGGTGAGCGCCGCGCTGGGCAGCGTCGCCGCCGGCATCGCCGACTTCGCCAGCACCGCGCAGGTACGCGACATGATCACGAAGCTCGGCGGCGAGCAGAACCTCGTCGACGCGTACCTGTCGTTCGCGATGAGCGCCGCCGGCATCCTCGCCGCCGTGTACGCCACGCAGACCGTACTGCGCCTGCGTACCGAGGAGACGTCGCTGCGGGCGGAACCGCTGCTCGCCACCCGGGTCGGCCGGATCCGTTGGGCCGCAAGCCATCTGGCCGTCGCGGCGGTCGGCGTCGTCGGGCTGCTCGCGCTGGGCGGTGTGGTCGCCGGGCTCGCGCACGGCCTGCGCACCCACGACGTCGGCGGTCAGGTACCGCGGCTGCTCGCCGCCGGCCTGGTCCAGGCGCCGGCCGCGCTGCTGGTCGCCGCGATCGCCATGTTCCTCATCGGCGTACTCCCCCGGCTCAGCACGGCCGCGTGGGCGGTCCTCGGCGCGTTCCTGCTGCTCGGCGAGTTCGGCGGGCTGTTCAAGCTCAACCAGCGCGTACTCGACGTCTCGCCGTTCACGCACACGCCGAGGCTGCCCGGCGCCGACGTGACCGCGACGCCGATCGTGGCGCTGCTGCTCGTCGCCGTCGTCCTCACCGCCGCCGGCCTGATCGGCCTGCGCCGCCGCGACATCGGCTGACCCCACACCCCGGGCCGCGGTACGGATCCCCGCACCGCGGCCCGCCGCATCCCCTTGTACACCAACGGTTTCCGCCACCCCAGCGGCCGAGTACGCGAGCCCGGCACTCCCCGAACGGTGGCCCGCCAGGTACGTCCGGGCGCGGTCGATCGACGGCACCGCACCGCCGCGCCCGGCCGGCCACCACCCCGCCACGCCCCGCGGGACCGGTAAACTCTCACCACCGAAGCCCGGGGAGCACCGCCGTGACCAGCCCTGACGACTCGGCCGCACACCTGGCCGACCTGTTCTTCCAACTGAGCAAGCGGATCCGGACCCGTTCGGCGGAGCACCTCGCACCGCTCGGCCTGACGCCCGGTCAGGCCCGCGCGCTCCGGGTGATCTCCCGCAGCGACGCGCCGCTCCGCATCGTCACGCTCGCCGCGCGACTCGACATCGTCCCCCGCTCGGCCACCACCGTCGTCGACGCCCTCGAACAGGCCGGCCTCGTCACCCGCCAGTCCGACCCCGCCGACCGCCGCTCGGTACTCCTCACCCTCACCGACGCCGGCCACACCCTCGTCACCGAGCTCCAGGACGCCCGCCGCCGTACCGCCGAGGACCTGTTCCAGGCCCTCCCGCCGCCCGACCGGGCCCACCTCTCCCGCATCCTCGACACCCTCACCCACGCCACCACCCCCGACCCCCCGAACCACCCCCACCCGCCCAAGTACCAGGGGCCGCAAGGGACCAACTGAGGATCCACCGCACCTCCAGCAGCTTTACGACCGAACGCCCGAACAGCGCCCGCCAAAGCCGACCCAAGAGACCACCACAGGGCTCGGCGAAGCCGCCCCATGAACCACGCAGGGCTCGGCGAAGCCGGCCCGAGATACCAGTAGTGGGCTCGGCGAAGCCGGCCCACCGAACGCGGCGTTGGTGTGGCGCACAGCGCCCACGCAGAATCCGCAAGGAACCAGGAACGCGGGGGTCCGGGGGGCTCGGCCCCCCGGGAATGATTCACACCCAGACCGGTCCGCGCTCTCCGCGGACACAGTCCGACCATCTGGGTGGGGAAGGGGGGAGTTGAACCCCCACGCCCTTTCGGGCACACGGACCTGAACCGTGCGCGTCTGCCATTCCGCCACTTCCCCGTGGCCACGCCCGCAACCCGATGAGGATCGCGGGAGTGTTTGCGGGTACATAGGTTACAGTGCCCGCCGGGCTCGGGAGCCGATGGCCCCTGCCCCGCTCTCCGAGTCGCATGGTGCAAGCTCTCGGACAGCGGCGAAAGCCTAGCACGAGGAGGAACGCTCCTGCCGACGGGAGTGGTCCCGCCCGATACCATCGGGGTCACGGAAGCCGAGGAGGAGCCGGTGAGCGTTCTGCAACGCTTCGAGAAGCGGTTGGAGAACTTGGTGGAGGGCACCTTTGCCAAGGTCTTCAGGGGGGTCGTGCACCCTGTCGAGATCGCCAGTGCCATGCAGCGGGAAGCTGAGGCGCACAAGGCGATCCTGGCGGGTGGCCGCACCCTGGTGCCCAACCGGTACGTGATCGATCTCTCGCCCTACGACCACAGCCGGCTCGCGCCGTACGCGGCGGCCCTGGCGCAGGAGCTGGCGCAGACCCAGGCCGAGTTCATCGGTGAACAGGGTTGGACGGTGTACGGGGACGTCATCGTCGAGATCGAGCGTGGCGAAGGTCTCGACACCGGCATGTTCCGGGTCACCGCTGAGGTGTACACCGGGGGTCAGCAGCCGGAGCCCGCCCAGCAGGGCTACGACCAACAGCAGCAGTACCAGCAGGGTCCGCCGCCGGGTGCGCCCGCGCCGGGCCCGGAGGCGTACAGCACGTCGGGGCCGCCGGCTCCGCCGATGCAGCAGCAGACGCCGAACGCGCGGATGGTGTCGAACGACGGGCGCCAGTTCGCGCTGGCGATCGGGTCGACGATCATCGGCCGCGGCGAGCAGGCGCAGCTCCGGCTGGCGGACGTCGGCATCTCCCGCCGACACGCCCGGCTGGACTTCGACGGCACGCGGGTGGTGCTGACGGATCTGGGTTCGACCAACGGCACGGTGGTCAACGGCCAGCGGATCTCGGCGGTGGCGCTGCGACCCGGTGACGTCGTCCAGTTCGGTACGACTTCGCTGACGTTCCACGTGGACGGCTGATGCCCTCGATCGTCCTGGCCGTCGCCAGGTTCGGCTTCCTGGCGCTGTTGTGGATCTTCGTCTTCGCGGTCGCCGGGGTCGTCCGGCGTGACCTGTGGACGGGCTCGCGCAGTAACCGGCTGGTGGCGGCGCCCCGCGGGGTGCCTGCCGCCGGCCCGCCGCAGCCGGCCCCGGCGCGGCCGCGTCGTGGTCAATCTCCGCGGATACTCGTGGTGACGGAGGGGGCGCTGGCGGGCACCACGATCACCCTCACCGACCGGCCGATCACCATGGGCCGAGCCGAGGACTCCACTGTGGTGCTGACCGACGACTACGCGTCGACCCGGCACGCCCGGCTGGTGGCACGCAACGGCGAATGGTTCCTGGAGGACGTCGGATCGACCAACGGCACGTATCTGGATCGCGCTAAGGTCACCGGACCAACTCCTGTCCCTCTGGGTGTACCGATACGAATCGGTCGCACCGCACTCGAACTACGGCCGTGACTATGACTTCCGGTGTTCCCGCACACTCCCCCGTACCGGTGATCACCACGACGCGACGGCAGGTCGCCTCATGACCCGACCCCCCGGTGGCTCCTCCCGGCGTCTCGACGCGGAGGCCACCTCATGACTCTCACCCTCCGTTTCGCCGCGCACAGCGACCGCGGACTGATCCGGGACGGCAACCAGGACTCGGTGTTCGCCGGGCCGCGGCTGTTGGCCGTGGCCGACGGCATGGGCGGCATGGCCGCCGGTGACGTGGCGAGCAACATCGTGATCGGCGCGCTGGCCCCGCTGGACGACGACGTACCCGGGCCGGATCTGGTCGACGCGTTGCGTAACGCGGTGTCCGCGGCAAACCAGCATCTGCGCGAGACGGTGCAGGCCAACCCTCAGATGGAGGGCATGGGCACCACGCTGACCGCGATGCTGTTCTCCGGCACGCGGTTCGGCCTGGTGCACGTCGGCGACTCCCGGGCGTACCAGTTGCGCGACGCGCAGTTCGTCCAGATCACCAAGGACGACTCGTACGTGCAGATGCTCGTGGACGAGGGCCGGATCACGCCCGAGGAGGCGAACAACCACCCGCAGCGTTCGCTGATCACGCGGGCGTTGCAGGGCGAGGACGTCGAACCCGAGTTCTCCGTACGCGAGGCCCGGTCCGGCGACCGCTACCTGTTGTGCAGCGACGGTCTGCACGGGTTCGTCAGCGACGAGACGATCTCCGAGACGATGCTGACCACGCCGGACGCGAACCAGTGCGTGGACCGGCTGATCCAGTTGGCGTTGCGGGCCGGTGGCCCGGACAACGTCACGGTGATCATCGCGGACGTGGTGGACGGCAACGTCGCCGAGCAGCAGCCGATCGTCGGCGGTGCGGCCGCGCGCGACCGGGGCATGACCACGGTGGCCGATCCGAACAGTCCGGCCGCCCGGGCGGCGCTCGCGCAGCAGCGCAGCCAGCCGCCGCCGGAGCCGGAGCCCGCGGAGGAGCCGGACGAGCCGGAGGAGCGCCGCCGGCACCCGGTCCGTAACACCCTGATCGTGCTGCTCGCCCTGGTGGTGGTCGGTGGCGCCGGCTTCGGCGTCTGGCAGTACACGCAGGCTCAGTACTTCGTGGGTGCGACCGACGACGGATATGTCGCGGTGTTCCGGGGCGTACCGGGTGACGTGGTGGGTCTGCGACTGTCCAGTGTGGACGTCAAGAGCGAGACGAAGGTCAGCGACCTGACGAAGCTGGTACGCAACCGGGTCGAGCAGGGCATCGACAGCAGCAACCGCCAGCAGGCGTTGAGTACGCTGCGCGAGTTGACCGACGACAGCGCGTCCAACTCGAACCTGCTGCCGGTGTGCGCGACGCCGACCCCGACGCCGAGCCACAGCGCAACGCCGTCGCCGACCCCGACGAAGTCCAAGGGGGGCACGCCGTCCCCGACGCCGAAGTCGCACAAGACGGCGAGCCCGAGCCCGTCCGTACCGTCGACGAGCCCGTCGGCCGTCGCCCCGAGTTCCGGTGATTGCCGGCCAGGCAGGTGAAACACCGCTCGTGAGCATGCCGACCTTCGCCCAACCCGCCGCCGCGCCGCCCGGTGCGACGGCCGGTCGGCGTGTGCCCACGCGGCGCAACACCGAACTGGCCCTGCTGCTGTTCGGTTTCGTGGTCACCGCGTTGCTGTCCGCCGCGGCCCAGGCCGCCCTGATCAACACCGTACGGGTGGACTGCCTGGTCCTGCCCGTACTGGTGCTCATGCTCGGGCTGGTGGCGCACGTCGTGATCCGGATCTTCGCGCCGTACGCGGATCCCGTGCTGTTGCCGCTCGCGACGCTGATCAACGGCGTCGGGGTGGTGTTCATCCACCGGGTCGACGTACCGACGGAGACCGACAGCGACTACCACAAGTTCGCCTCGATCGGCGCGACCGACGGGCTCGGCATCCAGCAGGTGATGTGGACCGGTCTGGCGGTGATCTTCTGCTGCGCGCTGATCATCGTGATCCGGGACCACCGCACGCTCGCGCGCTACGCGTACACGTTCGGGCTGGCGGGCATCGTGCTGGTGGCGATCCCGGCCGTGCTGCCCGGCTCGATGAGCGAGGTCAACGGCGCGAAGGTCTGGATCCGGCTGCCGTTCTTCGCGATCCAGCCCGGTGAGCTGGCCAAACTCGCCCTCTTCGTCTTCTTCGCGTACTACCTGGTCCGCAAGCGCGAGGTGCTGTCGCTGGCGAGCAAGCGGGTGCTGGGCATCGCGCTGCCGCGCCCGCGCGACCTGGGTCCGGTCATCGTGGTCTGGATCATGAGTGTCCTGATCCTGGTGTTCGAGAAGGATCTGGGTTCGTCGCTGCTGTTCCTGGGCACCTTCGTGGTGATGCTGTACATCGCGACCGAGCGGAAGTCGTGGCTGGTCATCGGCTTCGTGCTGTTCGCGTTCGGCGCGTTCGCGGCATACTCGCTGGGCACCTGGCTCGGCCCGTTCCGGAACTTCCACGACCGGGTCGACATCTGGCTCAACCCGATGTCCGACCCGCTCAACACCACGTACCAGCTGTCCCGGTCGCTGATCAGCCTCGGCGTCGGCGGGCTGTTCGGCGCCGGCCCGGGTGCGGGTGACCCGACGTCGGTGCCGCTGGCCCGGAGCGACTTCATCATCGCCACCATCGGCGAGGAGCTGGGCATGTTCGGCCTGGCCGCGATCCTCCTGCTGTACCTGCTGATCACGCTGCGCGGGGTCAAGGCCGGCACGGTGGTGCGCGACCCGTTCGGGAAGCTGCTCGCGGGCGGGCTGGCGTTCTCGATGTCGATCCAGGTGTTCGTGATCGTCGGCGGCGTCACCGACCTGATCCCGCTGACCGGCCTGACCACACCGTTCCTGTCGTACGGCGGGTCGTCGCTGGTGGCGAACTGGATCCTGATCGGCCTGCTCATCCGCATCTCGAACGACGCGCGCCGGCCGAGCCCGGCAGGTACCGCCGGGGGGCCGAGTGGCCCGCCGCCCCAGTTGCAGAGCGCCGCGACGGAGGTGATCAAGCTGTGAACCCGACCCTGCGACGCTCGTCCCTGGTCATCTTCGTCATGTTCCTGGCACTGCTGGGCAACCTGACCCGGGTGCAGTTCATCCAGGCCAAGAGTTACGCCGAGAACCCGGCGAACCCGCGCATCCTGAAGGACGCGTACAGCACGCCGCGCGGCGCGATCATGGTCGGCCGCGACCCCATCGCGTACAGCAAGGACACCGGTGGCGAGCTGCGCTACCAGCGGTTCTACCCGAAGGGCGCGGAATACTCGCCGATCACCGGGTACATGTCCCAGGTGTACGGCAGCACCGGCGTCGAGCGGTACGAGAACTCGGTGCTGAACGGTACCGACGACATCCTGTTCACGCAGAAGCTGTCGGACACGATCACCGGTAAGAAGACCGCCGGCGCGAACGTGCTGCTGACCATCAACGCGAAGGCCCAGGACGCCGCGTGGAACGCGCTGAAGGGCCGGAAGGGCGCGGCCGTCGCGGTCGACCCGAAGACCGGGAAGATCCTGGCGATGGCCACCTCGCCCAGCTTCGACCCGAACCCGCTGGCCAGCCACCAGACCAAGACCGTCACCGACGCGTGGAACAGCTACGACCCGTCCAGCGGTTCGGGTCCGATGGCGAACCGGGCGCTCGGCGGCGGTGGCCCGTGGCCGCCCGGTTCGACGATGAAGGTCGTCGTGTCGGCCGCGGCCCTGGAGAACGGGTACGACCCGAGCACGAGCATCCCCGCCGGCAGGTCGTACCAGCCGGAGGACGGTGGGCAGGAGATCCACAACGACGTGGACTCGATCTGCCCGCAGGACCAGGTGACGATGCTGGTCGCGCTGCGCGACTCGTGCAACACCGGGTTCGCGAAGCTGGGCGTCAAGCTCGGCGCGCAGACGGTCGTGTCGAAGGCCGAGGCGTTCGGGTTGAACAAGGCGATGACGATCCCGATGCTCGGCCAGGACCAGGGCCTGCCGGTCGCGAAGAGCGTGACCGGCGACCCGAAGGGCGCGTCGCAGGTGGCGCAGTCGTCGATCGGCCAGTTCAACGTGGCCGAGACGCCGTTCCAGGAGGCGATGATCGCCGGGGCGGTCGCCAACGACGGCACCGAGATGCAGCCGTACCTGGTGCAGGAGATCCAGGGCAGCGACTACTCGACCCTGCGCACCGCGCAGGAGCAGAAGTTCGGGCATCCGATCAGTTCGGACACCGCCGGCAAGCTGCGCGAGATGATGAACGCCGTCGTCTCGGACGGTACGGGGCGCCGGGCGCAGATCCCGGGCATCGAGGTGGGCGGCAAGACCGGTACCGCCGAGCACGGCGACGGTGCGCCCGAGCACGGCTGGTTCATGGGATATGCGCGGGACAACGGCGACCCGAAGGTGGCCGTAGGCGTGTTTCTTGAGTCGGCGGGCGAAGGTGGCAGCGCCGACGCCACCCAGATCGGCGGCGACATCATGAAGGCGGTGCTGGGCAAGTGACGAACACCCCTCCCGCGACGAAGAAGGGACAGAGCAGATGCTGACGCCCGGGGGCACACTGGGCGGCCGTTACCGGTTGAGCGAGCGGATCGCCACCGGTGGCATGGGGGACGTCTGGAAAGCGGAGGACACGGTCCTCGGCCGCGTCGTCGCAGTGAAGATCCTGCAGTCGGCTCTGCTGGAGGAGCCAGGCTTCGTCGAGCGCTTCCGCGCCGAGGCCCGGGTCATGGCCACGATCAACCACCCCGGCGTCGTCAAGGTGTACGACTACGGCGAGACCGACGTGGACGGCGGCGGCCAGATGGCCTACCTCGTCATGGAGTACGTCGAGGGTGAGTCGCTGGCGCACACGCTGAGCCGGGTCGGGCGGCTGACCCCGGACCGCACGATGGACCTGCTCGCGCAGGCCGCCGACGCGCTCCAGGCCGCCCACGACCACGGCATCGTCCACCGCGACGTCAAGCCCGGCAACCTGCTCGTCCGGCCGGACGGGCGGCTGGTGCTGACCGACTTCGGGATCGCCCGCAGCGCGATGTCCGGCCAGCTCACCACGGCCGGTTCGATCCTCGGCACCGCGTCGTACGTGTCGCCCGAGCAGGCGACCGGCACCGGCAACATCACCGCCTCCAGCGACGTGTACTCGCTGGGCGTGGTCGGGTACCAGTGCATGTCGGGGCACCGGCCGTTCGAGGGTGAGAACCCGATCCAGGTCGCCATGAAGCACATCCGGGAGACGCCGCCGCCACTGCCGGCGGACGTACCGGGTCCGGTGCGCGAGGTGATCGAGCGGGCGATGGCCAAGGACGTACCGGCCCGGTGGGCGAGCGCGGCGGCGATGGCCGACGCGTCCCGCCGGTCGGTGAACGGCGGCGGCCTGACCACCGCGGCGTTCGGCGGCGGTACTGGGGCGATGCGCCCGCCGGGCCCGGACCGTACGTCGGTCATGCCGGGCGCGCCGACCAGCGGTCCGGGCGGCTACCGGGCGGGTGCGGCGGCGGTGCCGTCGGCGCCACCGGCCTCGGGACCGCCGGCCTCCGGCGCGCCGTACCAGGACTACGACTACTCGGGGCAGAACCAGCCGCGCAAGCGCCGCGGGCTGATGGTCGCCGGCATCGTGATCGCCGTACTCGTCGTCGTCGTCGGGCTGGGCGCCATCGGATACGCGCTGACGTCCGGCAAGGACGACAACCGAGCCGGCGGCACACCCACCCCGAGCGCCAGCGCCAGCAAGAACGACAACGGCGTGATCACCATCCCGAACGAGGGCCGCGGCTACCTGCACCAGCCGTACCAGGATGTGGCCAACGACCTCGTCAACAAGGGCCTGACACCGGTCCGGATCGACGGCCAGGCCCAGGACAACTACCAGCCCGGCGAGGTGAACCGCGTCCGGTACGAGACGCCGCTGCACAAGGGCGACCGGGTCAAGGTCTTCGTCCAGCCCGACTGGAACAACAACGGCAACGGAAACGGGAACGGAAACGGAAACGGCGACAATAACGGGAACGGCAACGGAAACGGTGGGCTGCCGTTCCCGGGGCAGAGCCACTCGTCGCCGTCGACCGAGCCGAGCACGCAGCCGACGAACCCTGAGTCGCCCGCGTCCCCGACGCCGAGTGACGGCGGCAACGGCAACGGC
Organism: Actinocatenispora rupis; assembly: GCF_016861975.1. Lineage (GTDB taxonomy): Bacteria > Actinomycetota > Actinomycetes > Mycobacteriales > Micromonosporaceae > Actinocatenispora > Actinocatenispora rupis. The sequence continues at coordinate 83,940 of NZ_BOMB01000023.1, forward strand.
ACCAACGCCCGGCAGTCCAGCTTCGACGGCACCGGGCTGGGGGCGTACCAGTGACCGCGGAGGACCGGACACTCGGCGGCCGGTACGAGGTCGGCGAGCTGCTGGGCTACGGCGGCATGGCGGAGGTCCATCAGGGCCGTGACCTGCGGCTGGGCCGGGACGTGGCGATCAAGATGCTGCGTACCGACCTGGCCCGGGACGCCACGTTCCAGGCCCGGTTCCGGCGCGAGGCGCAGAACGCCGCCTCGCTCAACCACCCGGCCATCGTCGCGGTGTACGACACGGGCGAGGAGAAGGGCTCCGACGGGGAGTCCCTGCCGTACATCGTGATGGAGTTCGTGAACGGGCGGACCCTCAAGGAGGTCCTGACCGCCGAGGGGCACCTCGAACCGAAGCGGGCGCTGGACATCACCGCGGACGTGTGCGCCGCGCTGGACTTCTCGCACAAGCACGGCATCATCCACCGCGACATCAAGCCGGGCAACATCATGTTGACCTCGGCCGGCCAGGTCAAGGTGATGGACTTCGGCATCGCCCGCGCGGTCGCGAGTACGACGGCGACGATGACGCAGACCAGCGCGGTCATCGGCACCGCGCAGTATCTGTCGCCGGAGCAGGCGCGCGGCGAGACCGTCGACGCCCGCTCCGACGTGTACGCGACGGGTTGTGTGCTGTTCGAGCTGCTGACCGGACAGCCGCCGTTCACCGGCGACAGCCCGGTCAGCGTGGCGTACCAGCATGTGCGGGAGGAGCCGAAGCCGCCGAGCGAGCGCAACCCGGACGTCATCCCGGACGTGGACGCCGTCACCCTCAAGGCGCTGGCGAAGAACCCCGCCAACCGGTACCAGAGCGCCGCGGAGATGCGGTCCGACCTGCTGCGCGCCGCGAACGGGCGGCCGGTGCAGGCGACGCCCGTGCTGCCCGCCGACGAGCGTACGCAGGTGGTGAGTGGTGTCCCGCTCAGCGGCGGCGGCAACACGAGCACCCAGCCGGCGGCGCGGGTCACCGATCCGGCGCGCCGGCGCCGTGCCATGTGGGTACTGATCTCGTTGGCGCTGCTGGTCGTGCTGGCGGTGGCCGCGACCGGCATCGGGCTCTACCTGTCGTCCTCGCAGAACCCGACCGCGACGCTGCCGAGCGTCAAGGGCAAACCGAGCGCTGTCGCGGTGAAGGCGGTCAAGGACGCCGGCTTCACCGACGTCCACACCCAGCCGCAGGTGTCGTCCGAGGCGAACAAGGGCAAGGTCGTCGACCAGCGGCCCACCCCGAACCGCGAGTACCGGACGAACGAGCCGATCACGCTGACCGTCGGCAGCGGCCCGCGTACGGTGCAGGTACCGGAGATCAAGGGCTTCAGCAGGGCCGGCGCGCAGAACGCGCTGGAGCAGTGGCACCTGAAGGCGCAGTTCGAGGAGATCGACAGCGCGGAGACCGAGGGCACGGTCGTCGAGACCAAGCCCGGCATCGGCGCCCAGGTTCCGCTCAACAGCACCGTCATCGTGTACTTGTCGCGCGGCAACCTGTCGACCGTGCCGAACGTGGTCGGCCGGTCCAAGGACGACGCCGAGCAGACGCTCCGGTCCGCCGGCTTCGACGTGTCCGTGCAGTACCAGACGAGCGACAGCCCGGCCGGCCAGGTCGTCAACCAGAACCCGGCGGGCAACACGACGACGAAGGACAAGTCCGTCACGATCATCGTGGCGCAGAAGGCATCTCCGTCGCCCACGCCGTCCGAGTCGGAGAGCGCATCGCCGAGCCCGACCCCGTCCGACTCGCCGAGCTGGCCGATCCCGACCCCCGGCAAGACGGACTGATCCCGTACCGTCTGCCGACGATCCCGGCCGGTCCGGCAGGCGGCGCCCCGCCGGCCTCGGCCCACGCGGCGCTCGATCGGCGCGGCCGCAACGGCACATCGGCGGCCTGGGCCGATCACGGCACACCGGTGGTCGAGGGTGGCGCACTCACGCGGGGGCGCACCGGTCCGGGCGGTCTCCACCGGGCCGACCGGCGCGTACCGGCGGTGGTGTCAGCCGATGGCGGCGAGCCGGCGCTGCTCCACCTGCTCGGCCAGGCGCGGCGCCAGGTCCAGCGCGGCCGGCTGACCGCAGGTGGCCAGCCAGTTCGCCAGCATCCGGTGACCGCCCTGGGTCAGCACCGACTCGGGGTGGAACTGCACCCCGTCGATCGGCAGCTCCCGGTGGCGCATCGCCATCACCACACCCGATGCGGTACGCCCGGTCACCTCGATCTCGGGCGGCAGCGTCGCCTCGTCCACCGTGAGCGAGTGGTACCGCGTGGCGGTGAACGGGTCGGGCAGGCCGGCGAGTACGCCGAGGCCGTCGTGATGGACCTCGCTGGTCTTGCCGTGCAGCAGCTCGGGCGCGCGCACCACGGTCGCCCCGTACGCCTCGCCGATGGCCTGGTGGCCGAGGCAGACGCCGAACAGCGGCACCCGGCCCGCCGCCGCCCGCACCAGCGGTACGCAGATGCCGGCGCGCGCCGGGGTGCCGGGTCCGGGCGACAGCAGGATGCCGGCCACGTCGTACCCGAGGGCCTCGTCGACGGTGAGCTCGTCGTTGCGGCGGACCACGCAGTCGACGTCCAACTGCCCCAGGTACTGCACGAGGTTGAACACGAACGAGTCGTAGTTGTCCACGACCAGCACCCGGGTACGCATGGCGGCAAGTCTAGGCGCTGCCGCGTCCCGCCCGTCCACGGCGATTCGACGCCGGACCGGGCGCCGACGCGGGCGGATGCGCAGGGGCGCGCTGGGCACCGCGCAGAGGAGCACTGGGCACCGTGCGCGTCGGCCGGCGCGAGCGAACGGCCTCAGTTGCCGGGCAGGCCGTGCCCTTTCGGACTCGGGCTGGGGCTGTGCGACGCGCCGTTGGTCGGGTTGCCGACCTGTACGTCGTTGAACGGCAGCAACGGATCCACGGTCGGGAACACCCAGTACCAGAGGGCGGCGGCGACGGCGGCGATGAGCAGCAGCGATCCGATGATCTTGCCGGGCGTACCGAAGGGCAGCTTGCGCCAGATCCAGCCGTACACGTCAGCCCCCCAGTTCCTTCGGCTTGCCCTCGCTGCTGGGCTGCTGCCGGACGAGCTTGCCGTGGTAGATCAGCCGCTGGTAGTTGTCCCACCACGGGTTGCAGGTCGTCAACGTGAGGAGCGCCTTCGTGGGCTTGGCGCCGACGGGCTGGTCGGGCACCGGGTTGACCACGTCGACCTGGGTCGGTTTGACGATCTCCTGCTGGTACGCCTTGTAGATGAACCACGTCGTACGCGTCTGGACGATGATGTCGTCGCCCATCTGGAGCTTGTCGAAGTTCCGGGGGAAGATCGCGTCCTCGCGGTGGCCGGCGACGGAGAAGTTGCCGATCTGGCCGGGCATCGCCGAGTTGGGGTAGTGGCCGGGCGCGTTCATGATGTCCTGCGGGCTGACGCCCTCCACGACGATCAGCTTGATGTTGAACCGCGGGATGTACAGCCGGGCGAGCGCCTCGCCGGGCAGCGGCGGCGAGTCCTCGGCCTTCTTCGGCGGCGCCGCCCACGCCTTGTCCAACTGCTGCGCGTACTTGTCCTGCTGGTGGCCGATGATGAGCTGCTTGCCGTACACCTCGTAGCCGGCGAACAGCAGGACCACGAGACCGAAGGTGATGAACACCTCGCCGACGGCACGGACCGCCTTGCGTACCGGACCGTCGGACAACGGCGGCTGGTAAGCCTCGGGCATGTTGCGGAAGGGCCGTCGGCGGTTGCGCCGGTGCGATCTGATCTTGGTCGGCAGCGCGGGCATGACGACGGTCTCGTCCGGATCCGGACCCCAGAAACTCACGCCGCCTCCCGGTACGTCGCCGCCCGGCAATTGTTGGCGGGGCCCGCTTTCCGCCGGCTTTCCGCCCGTCCCTCCTGGGGTCGCATCGCGCCTACTGTGGCACCCGGGCGTCGGACAGGGCAACCGAGCCGTCGTACGCCTTGAGCCGCACGTCGCGCTCCTCCCTGACCTCGTACCCGAGGCCCCAGTCACGCGCGGCCGCCCGGTACGCCCGGACCGCCGGCGCCGCGTCCAGCGCGGCCCGCATCGCCGTCCGGTCGCCGATCGCCACGATCCGGAACGGCGGGGAGAACACCCGGCCGGACAGCAGCAGCGTGTTGCCGACGCAGCGTACCGCGCTGGTGGAAATGACCCGCACGTCCATGATCGACATGGCCTCGGCGCCGCCCGCCCACAGCGCGTTCACCACGGCCTGTACGTCCTGCTGGTGCACGACCACGTCGTCCGCGGTCGCGCCGGCCGGCAGCTGGCGGTCCGGACGGCGTGGCGCGTCGTCCAACGTGACGGACAGCGCCGGCCCGTGGACCGCGGTGAGCCCGGCCGCCGCCTTCTCCGCGTTCCCGCGGTCCTGCTGCGCGCGTACCCGGTCGTCGGAGCGGGCGGCGCGGCCGGTGTCGCGCTCGATGTCGCCGCGCAGCCCCGCGGCCTGTTTCTCGGCCCGCTGCACGTCGGCCTGCCGCTGCCGGATCGCGTCGCCGAGCTGCACCCGGCGGTCCTCTCGGAGCTGGGTGCCGCGGGCGGTCGCGGCGGTCGTCGCGAACAGGAACCCCGCGAGGAGTACGACAAGTGGCACGATGACAGACCAACCGCGCTGACGGCCCGGACGCCGGCGAGGCACCAGGAACCGGGCGAGCAGCCCCGGCTCCGACCCCGGTGTGCTCGATTCCGCCACGCCGCCTCCTTGCGGTCTGCGCGACCTTGATTACGCTAGCTTCCGGACCGTTGTCAGGAGAGACCGTGCCCAAGTCCCGAGTTCGTACCAAGAAGGTTTACACGGCGCCGGCCGAGTTGCGACCGCAGGAGCGGACCGCCAAGGCGAAGCGGAAGCCGAGTCCGACATGGGTGCCGATCACGGCGCTCGTGCTGATCGTCGTCGGCATCGGCTGGCTCGTCACCTTCTACCTGTCCGGCGGGCAGTACCCGATCGGCTCCTGGCAGTACTGGAACCTCGCGATCGGCTTCGGCGCGCTGGTCGCCAGCCTGCTCGTGCTGTCCCGCTGGCGCTGACCCGCCCGGGTCACCGCCGCTGTTCCCGCCGCGCCACCGTGTCCGTACCGGAAGCTGTCGCGTTGGTCTGGCATGGCCGGTTCCTCCGTACGACGGGCTGTCCTGCCGGTTCAACGTGGACACGCATGGCGCGGGTACGCGGATTCAGCGGTTCGGTGCGACGTCGGTAACTACACCGCTGTGGTTTTCCCCAAGGGTTGTCCACAACTGTGGATAACCCTGTTGGTACGCGGTGTCAGCGCACCTCACGGGGTCGCGGTGCGGCCCGCCGCGCCGGGTGTCCGTTCCCGGGATGTGGACGGAACGCGGCGGTGTGGAGTTGGTCACCGGACGCCGTCCGGTTCGTTGCCGAATGCGTACCACGCGCCGGTGCGCGTGCCTGTGGATATCCGGGCCCGGGGGATCTACCTTCGGACACCGAAACACGGGCCGACGTGACCCGCACGTACGACACCCACGACGTCGAGTACGAAGGAAGTGAGCTGTGACCGCTCCCGAGTCCCAGAAGAAGGAACGCCCGGACCTGACCGGCGCGGTCTGGCGCGGCAGCGACGTGGAGACGCCGCAGGGCGGCGGCCGCATCGAGATCGCGTTCGTCGAGGACAAGATCTGCATGCGCAACGGCGAGGACCCGGACAGCCCGGTACTGGTGTTCACCAAGGGCGAGTGGGACGCGTTCGTCGAGGGCGCCAAGGACGGCGAGTTCGACCTGCCGATGCAGTGAGACCCGATGCAGTGAGACCGCGGGCGGCGGGGTGCGGAGGCCCCGCCGCGGGCGCGCTCAGGCCAGGGCGTTCCTGGTGGGAACGGTGCCGTCGCTGGCGAACTGCGCGACCAGCAGCCGCCGGGGAACGCTGTCGAACGCGAACGACCGTACGGCGCGGCGCAGCCCACGGAACCCGTCGTACGACGGGGTGGTGAGGTCGAGGCGTCCCGGGGTGGGCACCGGGGCGTCGGCCGGGAATCCCACGGTGGCACCGACCGCGGCACCGACCACCAGCGCGCCACCGGCCGTGAACAGCATCCGCCGGGAGACCATCCGACCGCCCCTCGTCCGCGGCGGCGCCCGGCGGGCGCCGCGTCCGCCCGAGTGTGCGGGGCGGACGCAACGCCGCTCAGCCGAGCAGTTCCAGGACGGTCGCGTTGGCCATACCGCCGCCCTCGCACATCGTCTGCAGCCCGTACCGGTGGCCGCCGGCGCGCATCTGCGACAGCAGCGTCGTCATCAGCCGGGCGCCGGAACCGCCGAGCGGGTGGCCGAGCGCGATCGCGCCACCTCGCGGGTTCAGCCGGGACGGGTCGGCGCCCGTCTCCGCCAGCCACGCCAGCGGTACCGGCGCGAACGCCTCGTTCACCTCGAACACGCCGATGTCGTCGACGGTGAGGCCGGCCCGGTCGAGTACCTTGCGGGTCGCGGGCATCGGCGCGGTCAGCATGAGTACCGGATCGTCGGCGGCGATCGCGGTGGCGTGGATCCGGGCGATCGGGGTGAGGCCCAGCTCGCGCGCCTTCTCGCCGGTGGTGACCAGCAGGGCGGCGGACCCGTCGGAGATCTGCGACGCTGTGCCGGCCGTGACCACACCGTCCGGCCGGAACGGGGTGGGCAGCTCGCCCAGCTTCGCCAGCGACGTGTCCCGCCGGATGCCCTCGTCCGCCGCGAACACCCCACCCTCCACCGGTACGGGCACGATCTCGTCCGCGAACAGTCCGGCGTCCTGCGCGTCGGCGGCCTTCCGGTGACTCTCCAGCGCGTACTCGTCGAGTTGGGTGCGGCCGAAGCCCCAGCGTGCGGCGATCAGCTCGGCGCCGACGCCCTGGTTGAACGGCAGCGGGCCGGGGGTGACGCCGTCGCGCCCGGCGTAGCGCGCGAGTACGGCGGGGCCGAACGGCGTGCCGACGTCGTGGCCGACCGACGAGCCCATCGGTACCCGGGTCATGACCTCGACGCCGCCGGCGACGACGACGTCGCACTGGCCGCTGACCACGGCCGCGGCGGCGAAGTGCACGGCCTGCTGGCTGGAGCCGCACTGCCGGTCGATGCTGGTGCCGGGCACCGACTCGGGCCACCCGGCGGCGAGCACGGCGTTGCGCGCGATGTTCCACGACTGCTCGCCGACCTGGCTGACGCAGCCCCAGACCACGTCGTCGACCACGGCCGGGTCGATGCCGGTGCGCTCGGCCAGCGCGGTCAGTACCCGCGCCGACAGGTCGACCGGATGTACGCCGGACAGGGTGCCCTTGCGCCGCCCGACCGGCGTCCGTACGGCTGCCACGATGACCGCGTCGCGCATCTGTTACTCCCCGGTAGCCTTTTGCCCGAAGCGTACTCCGCGGGCGGCCCGCGGCACACTGGGCGGATGGAACCCTTCGACGTACGGCCCGCGAGCCCGTCGGTCCCGGCGGCGCCCGTCGGGCCGACGCCCGCGCCACCCGCGGACGGGGTGTACCGGTGGCGGATCCGCCCGCTCGGCACCGTACTCAAGGGCATCGGTGCGGTGCTGTTCCTGGCCGCCGGCGTGTGGGCGGCCGCGGACCGGGTGGCCCTCGCGGTCGGCGTCGCCGGGTTCGTGGTGCTGGCCGCGCTCGCCGTCCGCGACCTGGTCGCCGGCGTACCGCTGGCGGCGGACGCGACGGGCGTGCGGGTGCGGACCGGTTTCGCCGGGCACCGGCACATCCCGTGGGACGAGGTCGAACGGGTCCGCGTCGACCGCCGCTCCCGCCTCGGCGTACGTACCGAGGCGGTGGAGATCGACTGCGACACCGAGCTGTACCTGTTCAGCGCCAACCAGCTCGGCGGCACACCCTGCGCGGACGTGGTAGGCCGGCTGGCGGCGCTACGGTCAGGCGTAGCTGAGGATCTGCGCGGTTCTGCCGACGGTGAGCAGGACGAAGATCAGCAGTAGCCCACCGAGTACCGCGACCTGCACGATCGTCCGGTTGGCCCGCGGCGCGTACGCCAGGCCGAGACCGGCGGCGGCACCCGTGATCAGCCCGCCCAGGTGGCCGACGATCGAGATGCCCGGCACCAGGAACGTGAAGACCAGGTTCACCACGATCAGTACGACCACGCTCGAACTGGACAGCCCCAGCTTGCGGTTGATGAAGAACATCGCCGCGAACAGGCCGAACACCGCGGTCGAGGCGCCGCCGGAGAGCTGGTTGCCGGTGAACAGGTAGCACGCGACGTTGCCGCCGATGCCGCACACGAAGTAGAGCGCGGCGAACCGGGCCGGGCCGAGCGCCCGCTCCAGGTACCGGCCCAGCACCCACAGCACGTACATGTTCATGGCCAGGTGCAGGATGCTGAAGTGCACGAACATCGCCGTGACGAGCCGGTAGTACTCGCCTGAGGCGATCGCCGGCGGGTAGACGCCGAGCTGGACCTCCAGGTGCGTGGTCGTCCCGGCGAGGAAGCTGCCGCCGTGGCCGAGCGCGGCGCCGAACCCGCCCGCGGCCAGGATCAACACGTACACGACGACGTTGACGGCGATCAGGCCGATGGTCACGTACCCCCGGTCGCCGCCGCGGAACCGGCCGCCGAACGCGCCCTGCGCGGACCGCGTCGTACGCCGGGACTCGGCGACGCACTCGGGGCACTGGAAACCGACCGACGCCTCGTTCATGCAGTCCGGGCAGATCGGCCGGTTGCAGCGGACGCAGCGGACGTACGTCTCCCGGCCGGGATGGCGGTAGCAGACCGGCACCGTGGGGCTTCCCGTGGTCTGCGGCTCGGTCATGGTCGACAGCCTCCGAAGTGTGCGGGGGCTTCAAGAATGCCGCACCGCACCACGGGCTGCCGCGCCGCCCGTTCCGCACCGCCCCACGCGGGGCCGGAGCGGGTCCGGACGCAGCCTCCGGGCAGGCCCGAAGCAGGTGTGGACCGGGCCGTGGGTGGCCGCCGGAGCGCCGGCGTACCGCGACCCACGGGCCCGATGCCGTACCCGTTATTCCTGGGTGATGTCGATCCGCTCGATCACGATGTCCTCGACCGGCTTGTCCTGCCCGCCGGTCTTGGTGGTCGCGATCGCGTCGACGACCTTCTGCGACGCCTCGTCGGCGACCTCACCGAAGATCGTGTGCTTGTTGTTCAGCCACGCCGTCGGCGCCACCGTGATGAAGAACTGCGAGCCGTTGGTGCCGGGCCCCGAGTTCGCCATGGCCAGCAGGTACGGCTTGGTGAACTGCAGCTCCGGGTGGAACTCGTCGCCGAACTTGTAGCCCGGCCCGCCGAAGCCCTTACCCAGCGGGTCGCCGCCCTGGATCATGAAGCCCTCGATGACCCGGTGGAAGATCGTCCCGTTGTACAGCGGGCCCTGGCCCGGCTGGCCGGTCGCGGGGTCGGTCCACTCCTGGGAGCCGTCCGAGAGCCCGACGAAGTTCTTCACCGTCTTGGGCGCGTGGTTCGGAAAGAGTTCGACCCGGATCGGGCCGGCATTCGTGTGCAGAGTCGCGTACAGCTTCTCGGCCATCGGTCCTCCTTGCTGGTGGTGGCCAATCACGCAATCGTGCCATGCGGCGGTTTCGGTGGTACGGGGGTGCGGGAACAGGGAGGATGAGCGGTAGTACTCACGGGAGGTGGGACAGTTGTCGCTGCGTCGACGCGTGGAGAAGACACGTGCACAGCAGTTCGGTGACGAGCTGACGGACGGGCTCGGTCACTTCCGGTCGGCGGCCGTGATCGCTGCGGAACGTGCGGCCGAGGCGGTAGCGCCCCGGGTGGACTCCGCGCGTGAGGTGCTGGCGCCGGGGTTCGGCGCCGCCCGCGACGCGGTCGTACCCCGGGTGGGTGCGGCGCGGGACGTCATGGCACCGCGGGTCGAAGCGGCCCGTACGGCGGCCACGAAGTCCTGGGGCACCACGGTGTCGGCGGTCGCACCGATCGTCGCCGCGGCCGCGGAGAGCGCCCGGCAGGCCACCGAGGAGGCACGCAAGCAGGCCGCCAAGGCCGAACTGAAGGGCCGGGCGGCGAAGAAGGAGGCAGCCGTACGGGCGAAGGAGGCCGCCCGCGCGCTGAAGGGTGAGCGCACCCGTCGGCGCAGGTGGCCGTGGGTCGTCGGCATTCTCGGCGTGGGTGTGGCGGCGGGCGTGGTCGCCGCGGTCGTCTCGCGCCGCAACCAGCCGCACTGGGACGAGTACGAGCCGGAGCACGAGTTCGCGGAGCCGAGCAGCGCGTTCTCGGCCGCCCGGGAGCGTGCCGCCGGAGCCGTCGGTACGGCGAAGGAGAAGGCCAGCCACGCCGCCGGCGCCGTACGCGACAAGGCGAAGGACACGCTGCACGTCGCGTCGGACAAGACGGGCGAGGCCGCCGACCAGGTCGCCGAGGCGACCGACAGTACGGGTCACTCGTCCAACGGGCACAAGCCCTGATCAGTACGCACGAACGGTGCGCCGGTGCCGGACGGTACCGGCGCACCGTCGTGTTGACAGCTCTCCCGGCACTGACCAGAGTCGGATACTCCGGTCAGACGACGAACGGGGGGCGGTCATGGACATCAGGTACGGCGAGCGTGGGCTCGACCGGGCCGAGGTCGAGCGGCTGTGGCAGCGCGCCGAGCGCGGCGGCGGCCCGGTCGCGGTACCGGCCGGCGACGGCTGCGAGGCGGTCACGTTCCTGTGGCGCGGCGACCACGACCGCGTGGTACTCGTGGGCAGCCCGATCGACCACACCGACCTGCGCCGTACCGAGCTGACCCGGGTGCCGGGCACCGACCTGTGGCACCTCACCCTGCTGCTGCCGTCCGGGCTGCGCGCCGGCTACGCGTACGCGATCGACGAGCCGCACGACGACCTGAGCGGCGGGAACTGGTCGGAGTCCGTGCGGCGCTGGCGTACGGATCCGCTCAACCGCCGGACGTTCCGCCGGGAGTGCGACGGCACCGGCATCGGGCCCGACCCCAACGCCCACACCGAGTCCGTCCTCGAACTCCCCGGCACCGGCCCGAGCCGCTGGACCGCACCCGACCCGGCCGTACCGACCGGGCAGGTCACGATGCACTGGTTCCGCGCCGCCGACACCGGACTCGACTGCGACCACCGCGTCTGGGTGTACGAGCCGGCCGGCACCGGACCGTACCCGGTGGCGGTGTTCTTCGACGGCGACGTGTACGTGGCGGAGCTGGTGCCGACGCCGCGGATCCTCGACAACCTGATCGCCGCCGGCCGGATCCCGCCGACGCTGGGCGTGTTCGTCGACAGCGTCGGCGAGACGCGTACCGACGAGCTGCGCGGCAACCCGGCGTTCGTCTCGTTCCTGACCGACCGGCTGCTGCCGTGGGTGGCCGGACGCTGGCCGGTCACCGCCGACCCGGCCCGCACCCTGGTCGGCGGATCCAGCCTCGGCGGCACCTGCGCCGCGTACGCCGCGCTCACCGCACCCGACCGCTTCGGCCTCGTACTCTCCCAGTCCGGCGCGTTCCAGCAGCCGTCGGCCGAGTTCCCCGACGGGCTGCCGGCGCTGGTCGCGGCACACCCCGACACGTCCGCCCGCTGGTACCTGGAGGCCGGGCTGCTGGAGACCGACCGCGGCGGCTTCCCGACCAGCATCCTCGAAGCCAACCGCCACCTGCGCCAGGTACTGACCGGCCTCGGCCGGCCCCTCCGGTACACCGAGTTCGTCGGCGGGCACGACTACGTGTGCTGGCGCGAGACGCTCGCCGACGGCCTGACCGACCTGCTCGGCGACTGACGTCAGAGCCAGCCGGACCGGCGGAAGATCCGGTACAGCCCGAAGCACACCGCGGCCATCACCACGAGCACCACGTAGTACCCGTACGCCCAGTGCAGCTCCGGCATGTTCTTGAAGTTCATGCCGTAGATGCCGGCGATCGCCGTCGGTACGGCCAGGATGGCCGCCCACGCCGCGATCTTGCGCATGTCGTCGTTCATGTCGACGGACAGCTGCGCGAGCCGCGCCTGAAGGATCGAGTTCAGCAGGTCGTCGAACGTGACGACCTGCTCCACCGTACGGGACAGGTGGTCCGCCACGTCCCGGATGTACCGCCGGATCTCGCTCGGTACGCCCGGGATCCGGCCGCTGACCAGCGCGTTGAGCGGCCGCGCCAGCGGGATCACCGCCCGCTTGAACTCGACCAGCTCCCGCTTGAGCTGGTAGATCCGCTGGATCCGGCCGCCGCCGGACCGGCCGAACACGCCGGCCTCGACCTCGTCGATGTCCTGCTCGATCGCCGCCGCCACGTCCAGGTACAGGTCGACGACCCGGTCCACGACCGCGTGGAACACCGCCCACGGGCCCTGCGCGAGCAGCTCCTCCTTGCCCTCCAGTTCGAGCCGGACGGGGGCGAGCCGGCACGCGTCGCCGTGCCGCACGGTGATCACGAACGTCGGGCCGATGAACAGCATCACGTCGCCGGTCTCGACGACCTCGCTCGTCTCCGTCAGCTCGGCGTGCTCGACGTACCGCGCGGTGCGGACCGCGGCGAACGTGATGTCGCCGTACCGCTCGACCTTGGGCCGCTGGTACGACTTGACCGCGTCCTCCACCGGCAGCTCGTGCAGCCCGAACGTCTGCGCGATGTCGGCGAACTCGTCCGCGTCCGGCTCGTGCAGCCCGAGCCACACGAACGCGTCGTCCCGGCGCTGCGCCTCGGCCAGCGCGTCGACGTAGTCCCACTCGCCCGGCTGCCGGATGCCCTCGACGTACAGCCCGCAGTCGATGATCGCGCTACGCCGGGGGCGCGGCGGCCGCGGCGGGCTGACCGCTCCGCTGCGCGGAAGTACTTTCGAGACGACCCGGACGGGAGCGGTGAACGCCCGACTCAGTCCACGCCCGTTCCCACGGTGCTGATCTGCCATCGTCCGCCCCCTTCCCGCACGCACGGCAGCGGCCGATGTCAGGGCACGAAGCTGCCGCGGGTCCTCACTCCCAGTCTGATCGCCGGCACCACCGGCCGACGCTTTCCCGATGCGGACGACCGCGCAGGGCATTCAGGTACACACGAGAAATGCTCACGAGGGCAGCGGCCAAGCGCGCTCTCAGCGGGTCCGAAGGAAACTGTACTACCGGGCGTTGTCGCCACCGCCGTGCGGGACCGCGACTCCGGTCACTCCGGTACGTCGCGGGACAACCGTGGGCATCGCGCCCGTGAACGGCACGGAACCCGGTGCATAAAGCGAGGCGCCGGGTGGGCCACCGGCTACGGGGGGTTCAGCCGGTGACTCCACCCGGCGCCTCCGGGGGCGGGGGTAAAGCCTCTATGCGGCTGTCCGCAAGTTCATACTCACGGTCAGCGGCCGACGCCAATCTAGGACCGGCCACCCCGCCCTGGGAACGGTTTCAGTCTGGCGGGTTTGCGTCATGACACAAAAGCGACGCCGTGTCGAGCAGGCGTTCCCATGATCTGGGCGGACGGTCCGTTCGGGCCGCCCGCCCACCGGTACGGGGTCAGCCGCGGACCGCGCGGACCGCCTCGGCGAGCCGCTTCACGCCCTCGCCGATCTGCGCCGCCGGGACCGCCGAGTACGCCAGGCGCAGGGCGTGCTCGCCACCCTCCAGCAGGAAGTCGGAGCCCTTGACGACCGCGACGCCACGCTCGGCCGCCGCCGGCGCGAGCCGGTCCACGTGCACGTCCTCGGGCAGCTCCACCCACAGGAAGTAGCCACCGTCCGGTACGGAGAACCGCGCCTCCGGCAGCTCGGCGCGCAACGCCTCGGCCAGCGTCGTGGCCCGCTCGGACAGCGCCGCCCGTACGGTCTTGATCGACGCGTCGATGTCGCCGGACACCGCGAACTGGTACACGATCGCCTGCGCGACCATGCTCGGCGAGATGTACGTGTTGGTCGCCGACTTCGCGATCTTCGAGATGATCTCGGTCGAGCCGATCAGGTAACCGACCCGGACACCGGGGCAGATCGTCTTCGAGAACGACGACGCGTAGACCACGCGGTCGTTGCGGTCCAGCTCCAGCATCGTCGGCAGCGGGTCGCCGGCGAACCGGATGTCCAGGTACGGGTCGTCCTCGAAGATCGTGAACCCGTACTCGTCGGCCAGCGCCAGCAGCCGCTCGCGCTTCGCCGCGGACAGCGTGACGCCGGCCGGGTTCTGGAAGTTCGGGATGACGTGCGCGAGCGCCGGCCGTACGCCGGAGGCCAGCAGGGACGCCAGCTCGTCGGTGTCGATGCCATCCTCGGCCAGCGTCACCGCGTGGATGTTCGCGCCACGGTTACGCAGGCCGAGCAGGGTGCGGTCGTACGTCGGCTTCTCGACGACGACGTCGGCGCCCGGCCCGACCAGCGCGTCGAACAGGAACGCGTCCGCCTGGAGCGACCCGTTCGTGACGAGGACCTGCTCGGGAGCGACGCCGTGCTTCTCGGCGATCCACTTGCGCAGCGGTACGTATCCGACGGACGTCCCGTACGCCGTGATGCCGCCGGGATCGGAGTCGAAGGCGCGCGCGGCTGCCGCTTTCAGCCCCTCGACGTTCACGATGTCCAGGGACGGGGCACCACGTGCGAACGAAATCGTGTCGGCCATGGGACAAGGTTAGGCCGCCGCCCCGACGCGCCGACGCACACCCTGTGTGCGGCTCACCATCTGGTCGCGCGGCTGCGCCCGACCCGTACTCTCGGACGACATGAGCGCGAGCGGCCTGCGGGCGGTGCTGGAGTCGGGACTGCCGGACGCCGACGGACCGGGGGTGTACCCGTCGGCGGTGGCGCTGGTACTGCGGGACGGCGAGGTCGTCGCGCGGGAGGCCGTCGGCGAGGCCGTACGGTACGCGGCGCGGGACTACACGCTGCTGCCGCCGGAGCGCCGCATCCCGGCCCGCCCCGACACGCTGTACGACATCGCGTCGATCACCAAGATGTTCACCTCGGTGCTGGTACTGGGGCTGGTCGAGGAGGGCCTGCTCGACCTGGACGAGCCGGTCGGGCGCTGGTTCCCGGAGTACCGGACGGGGTCGAAGGCACGCACCACGCTGCGGATGCTGCTCACCCACATCGGCGGCTACCTGCCCGGCCGCCCCGTCTGGCGGGAGTCCGCGTACGTCGGGCGCCGCCGCCGGATGCTGCTCGCCGCCGAACCGGTACGCGAGCCGGGCAGTGGCTTCCAGTACTCGGACATCGGGTACCAGACGGCGGGGTTCCTGGCCGAGCTGGTGACCGGGCAGCGGTTGGAGGCGCTGGTCGAGGACCGGATCCTGACGCCGCTCGGGCTCACCGACACCGGGTACAACCCGGCGGTGACGCTGCTGCCCCGGATCGCCGCCGCCGAACAGCGCGACGACCTGGAGACCGGTGTCATCCACGGCCGCGTGCACGACGAGAACGCGTACGGGCTGGGCGGGGTGGCCGGGCACGCCGGGCTGTTCTCCACCGCGGCCGACCTGGCCCGGTTCGGCGAGATGCTGCGCGGCGACGGCACGCTCGACGGGGTCACGCTGCTGAAGCCGGAGAGCGTCGCGCAGATGCGTACGGACCAGATCCCGGCCGGCGTCGACCACCCGTACGGGCAGGGGGTCGGGGCGCGGATCGACGACGTGAAGTTCATGGGGCCGCTGACCGGGGCGTTCGGGCACACCGGGTTCACGGGGACGTCGCTGGTGGTCGACCAGGCGCGGCGGCTCACCGTCGTACTGCTGACCAACCGGGTCCACCCGACCCGCGACACCGACATCAACCCGAGCCGCGCCGCCGTGTCCGCCTGGGCGGCCAGCCTCTGACCGCCGGTGTGAGCGGAATCCCGTAGCGGGCGGCGGCGCCGATCCGTCAGGCTCGGGTCCGTGCTCGCTCCTTACCGTCGCATCCTCGCCACGCCGCACCTGCCGCTGCTGCTCGCCGTGTCCCTCCTCGCCCGGTTGTACGCGACGGGCATGGCGCTGGCGGTGACGTTCCTGGTGGCCGGCTGGACCGGGTCGTACACGGCGGCGGGGGTGGCGACGGCGGCGCTGGTGGTGGGCAGCGGGATCGGCGGACCGCTCCGCGGCCGTACGGTCGACCGGAAGCCGGCGCCGCGGATCCTCGTCCTCACCGCCCTCGGGTACTCGACGGCGGTCGGGCTGATGGCCGTACTGCCGGCCCGGTGGTGGCTGCTCGCGCCCGTACTCGGGCTGCTGGCCGGGCTGTCGCAGCCGCCGGCCAACCAGGTCGCCCGGTCGCTGTGGTCGCGGCTGCCGGACCCGGGCGCGCGCGAGGCGTCGTACGCGGTGGAGGCGACGCTCCAGGAGGTGCTGTTCGTCGTCGGGCCGATGCTCGCCGCGGTCCTCGTCGCCACGGTCAGCCCGCGCGCCGCGGTGGCCAGCTGCGCCGGCCTGGCCCTGCTCGGTACGGTCGCGTTCGCGCTGGTGGTGCGGCGTTCCGGGCTGACGGCCAACGCTCCCGCCAAGCCCGCCGAGCAGCGCCGCGGGTCGCTGTTCACGGTGCTCGGGGCGCGCGGTGTCGTACCGCTGCTGGTGACGATGGCGCTGCTGGTCGGCGCGCTCGCCGCCGGCGACATGGTGCTGGTGGCGTGGGCGCGGCACAACGGCACCCCGTCGCTGGCCGGCGTACTCGGGGCCGTGTGGGCGGTCGGATCCGGCCTCGGCGGCCTGTTCATCGCCGGCCGCTCCCACCGCCTCCCCGTACGCATCGGGCTCGTCGCGGCCGGCTTCGCGCTGCTGGTCCCCGTCCTGCCACCGGTGTACGGGCACCCGTCGCCGTGGCTGATCGGCGCCGTCCTGGCCCTCGGCGGTACGACGATCGCGCCGGCCATCGCGGCGAGCAACTCGCGGCTGGGCGCGCTGGCGCCGGACGACCGGCGCGGCGAGGCGTTCGGGTGGATGACGACCGCGTGTACGGCCGGCGGCGCGGTCACCTCACCGGCGATCGGCGCGCTGCTCGACCACCTCGGCCCGGCCGCCGCGGCCGGCTTCGCCGCCCTGATGATCGTCGCGGCCACGGTACTGGCGCGACTCGTACCGGAGCGGGGTGCCGTGCTGGTGTCCTCCCCGGCCACGGAACCCGCGTCCGCGGGCTGACCGTCAGCCCGGCACCACCGGGTACGTGCCGCCGGGCTCCGCGTACGCGACGGGGCCCGGGAACGCGGACGCGGCGCGCGCGACGGCCCGGTCCGGGGCGATGGCCGGGCCGACGTGCGTGAGCAGCAGCCGGGTCGCGCCGGCCCGTGCGGCGGTCGCGCCCGCCTCCTCCGGCGTGTGGTGCACCGGCGGCTCACCGGCCGGCACCGTGTCGCTGTCCGCCTCGCAGACCAGCAGGTCACAGGCCCGGGCCAGGGAGTCGAGCGCCGCGCACGGGGCGGTGTCCCCCGAGTACACGAGGGAACGGCCGGCGGCGCCGATGCGCACCGCGTACGCGGGCATGCCGTGGTCGACGGCGCGGGAGTGCAGGGTCAGGCCGCCGACGCGGACCTCGTGCCCGTCGCGCAGCTCGTGCACCTCGAACGCGGACTCGACCGGGCTACGCCGCGGCCCGTTCGTCAGGAACGCGGCGAGCCGGTCGGCGATGCCGGGCGGGCCGTACAGCGGGATCGGGGCAGCGGGGCTGAGATCCGCGAACAGCAGCGCGTAGTACGCGGGGAGCAGGTCGGCGCAGTGGTCGGCGTGCAGGTGCGAGATCCAGACCGCGTCGATCTCGTCGGGCCGGGCGTGGCGCTGGAGCTGCGCGAGAGTACCCGGGCCGGCGTCCAGCCACAGCCGGGTGCCGGCGCCGGTCACCAGGAACCCCGAGCAGGCGTTGTCCGGCCGCGGGTACGGTGTCGCGCTGCCCAGTACGGTGATCTGCGGGTCGTCCACCTCGGCAGGGTAGCGACCGGGGCCGTCAGTCCAACCCGATCGCGGTACGCAGCCGGTCGAACGCGCGGGCGCCCAGTTCCGCGTCGGCCGCCGGATCCCCGCCGTACCGGAAGCGCGGGGACGCGGCGGGCTCCGGCTCACCCGGAAAGTACGGCCGGTGGCCGGCGGTGTCGCTGGCCAGCACCGTGACCGGACGACCGGCCGCCCGGCGGCGCGCGGCGAGCTGCCGCGCGAACAGGTCCGACGGCCACATCTCGTCGTCCGCGCCCGCCACCAGCGTGACGTCGCAGTCGATGTGCCCCACCGGGATCGCCGCCGCCGCCACCTCCGCCGGGTACGCGGCGAGGCTCCGCTCGTACAGGGAGCGGCAGGCGACCGGCGGTTGCGGCTCCGGCCACGTGTCGTCGTACGGCACGAACGCCAGCGGCTCGCCCCGCCACGTCCACGACGACCGGTACGGCGTGCCCCACCCGTCCGCGCCCGGCCCGACGTTCGCCCACACCACCGACGACGGCGACACCGCCAGCACGTGATCCAGCCGGTACCGCCCGGCGACGAGCAGCGCGGCCTCGGCGCCCTTCGACACCCCGACCATCGCCAGCCGGGGCGGATCGTACCGGCGGAGCTCGTCGAGGGCGGCGGTGAACGTCTCCAGCGGGATCTCGCAGATGCCCGGCGACTGCCCGACCCCGCCGAACCAGCGGATCGACGCGGCCAGCGCACCGTGCTCGGCGAGTACCCGGGTGCGGTCGTGGTCGATCCGGCCGCTCGAACCGGCGACGACGAGAACCGCCGCGCGCGGCGCCTCGTCCGGCAGCCAGAGGACGCCGTCGAGGCCGTCCGGGAGAGCCTGCTCGGTCGGCATCGTCACCACCTCCGATGGCGATCATCCCAGCTCAGTACGGGTGTCGGCGACGGGAAGCGACAAGCGGCACCGGCTGACAGGTACGGAGAGTAGGTTCTGGCCTGGACCGAACGAGTCGAAGGAGAGGCGGCTATGACCGACCGAGCACGTCCGCCGGTGCCGTACGACTTCCTGCCGCCCGTACCGGGGTTCACGGTGACGAGTACCGACATCGCCGACGGCGCGGTACTGGCGGTCGACCACGTCGAGGACGAACACGGCAGCGTGTCGCCGCAACTGTCCTGGACCGGCGCGCCCGCCGGCACCCGCAGCTACGCGGTGACCTGCTACGACCCGGACGCGCCCACCGGCAGCGGCTTCTGGCACTGGGTGGTGTTCGACATCCCCGGCGACGTCACCGAACTGCCGCGCGGCGCCGGATCCGGCGACTTCGCCGGCCTGCCCGCCGGCGCGAAACACGGCCGCAACGACTACAACCAGCAGGGATTCGGCGGTGCCGCGCCGCCACCCGGACACGGCCCGCACCGGTACATCTTCGCGGTGCACGCGCTCGACGTACCGGTGCTCGGGCCCGACCCGGGCGCGCCGCCGGCGTTCGTCGGGTTCAACATGTTCAGCCACACGCTGGCGCGAGGACTGCTGACCGCGACGTACGAGAACAAGGGTTGATCCGCCGGTGACGGTGCTGGCCAACCGGTCCCGGGTACGCGAGGCCATCCTGGGGCCGGTCGGCCTGACCGGTGCGGTCGACGCGCTGCGCGCCGGGTTCGTGGCGCCGCGCGACGACCTGCCCGCCGCGGTACGCGCCCGCACCAACCTCCCCGGCGACGCCGGTACGGCCACCGCGCTGCTGCCCGGCGTCGTCCCCGGCGTGCCCGCGTACACGGTCAAGACGAACGCCAAGTTTCCGCAGGCGCAACCCGCCCTGCGCGGCGTCGTCTGCCTGCACGCCCTCGACGACGGCGAGCTCCTGATGATCGGCGACTCCGCCGAGCTCACCGCCTGGCGCACCGGACTCGCCGCCGCGCTCGGCACCCACACCCTCGCGCGCGCCGACGCCAGCCGCGTCGCCATCGTCGGCGCCGGCGTCCAAGCCTGGATCACCCTCGCCGGACTCACCGCACTCCGGCACGTCGACGCGCTCGCCGTGTGCGACCTCGTACCCCTGCGCGCCGAACGGTTCGCCGCCCGCGCCGCCCGCCGGTACGGGATGCCCGTCACCGTCGTGCCCGACGCCGTCGCCGCCGTACGCGCCGCCGACATCACCGTCCTCGCCACCTGGTCCACCCGGCCCCTGCTCGAACGCGGCCAAGTACCCGGCGGACACCACCTCACCTCGCTCGGCGCCGACGAACCCGGCAAGGTCGAACTCTCCGCCGGCGTACTCCGGCGGTCCGTCGTCGTCGTCGACGACGCGCAACTCGTCGGCCGCACCGGGGCACTCGGCAACGTCGGCATGCTCCCCGGCGACGCCCACGCCGACCTCGGCCAGGTCCTCGCCGGCGTACGCACCGGCCGCACCTCCCCCGACCAGACCACCGTGTACGCGCCGATCGGGCTGCCGTGGCAGGACCTCGCGCTGTCCTGGCCCGTGTACCACGCGGTCGGGGCCGATGCGCCGCGGTTCGATCTGCTGGCTTGAAGGTGTGGGGGCGCGGTTTGGGTGTGGGCCGCGACCGGGGGTGGGGGCGGGGCGGTCGCGATGTTGATCTTGGCGTACGCCGATTGTTCAATTGTGTCATTGTTCAACTGTTGAACAATGACACAGTTGAACAATGAGACAATTGGACAATCTGCCGCACAGTCACCAACACGCTCCGCAGCGCAGCACCAACACACTCCACACCGCAGCCCCGAGGTGCCGCGCGGACCACCTCACCCCCGCCGCAATCCCTTGCAGCGCAACACTTCCCCGCGCCCTACAACCCCAGGTCGCGCGCGATCAGCAGCCGCTGCACCTCGCTGGTCCCTTCGCCGATCTCCAGAATCTTGGAGTCGCGCCACATGCGTGCGACGGGGAACTCGTTCATGAAGCCGTACCCGCCGTGGATCTGGGTGGCCTCGCGGGCGTTGGTGACGGCCGATTCGGAGGCGTACAGCTTGGCCATGGCGGCCTGTTTCTTGAACGGTTCGCCGGCGAGCATCCGCGCGGCGGCGTCGTAGTAGGCGAGGCGGGCGGTGTGGGCGCGCAGTTCCATGTCGGCGATCTTGAACTGGATGGCCTGGTAGTCGCCGATGTGGTGGCCGAACGCGACGCGCTGCTTGGCGTACTTGACGGATTCGTCGACGCAGCCCTGCGCGAGGCCGACGGCGAGGGCGGCGATGGCGATGCGTCCTTCGTCGAGGATCCGCAGGAACTGCGCGTATCCCCGGCCCCGTTCGCCGACGAGGTTCTCCGCCGGTACCCGACAGTCCACAAAGGACAGTTCGCGGGTGTCGGACGCGCACCACCCGACCTTCGAGTACTCGGGGCCGACGGTGAAGCCGGGCGTGCCGGCCGGTACGAGAATGGCGGAGATCTCGGGTTTGCCGCCCTCGCGCGTGCCGGTGACGGCGGTGACGGTGACGAAGTCGGTGATGTCGGTGCCGGAGTTGGTGATGAAGCACTTGGTGCCGTTGATGACCCAGGTGTCGCCGTCGAGTACGGCGCGGGTCTTCGTTGCGCCGGCGTCGGATCCGCCGCCCGGCTCGGTCAGGCCGAACGCGGCGATCGCCTCACCGCGGCAGAGTCGCGGCAGGTAGCGCTTCTTCTGTGCGTCGGTGCCGAAGCGGTGGATCGGCATCGCACCAAGGGAAACGCCCGCCTCCAGGGTGATGGCGACCGACGAGTCGACCCGCGCGAGTTCCTCCAGGGCGAGGCAGAGCGCGAAGTAGTCGCCGCCCATCCCGCCGACGTCCTCACCGAACGGCAGGCCGAACAGCCCCATCTCGCCCATCCGCTTGACGATCCCGTACGGGAACTCGCCGCGTTCGTAGTGGTCTCCGATCACCGGGGCGACGACCTCGGTCGCGAACTCCCGTACCGATTCGCGGAGCGCCGACTGCTCCTCGGTGAGCCTGAACTCCATCGTGGACACTCCTTGCTGGACGGTACCTTGTGGACAGTCCGATGTGGACGGTGCGGCGCCGGTCGTCCGTCGGTACGCCGCGTCCGGTGCCGCCACCGCTCATACCGGGGTCACCCCGCGGCGACGGTCGGAGAACCGGCGCGGCTTGTGCGCGGCCGCGGCGTACCGGTGGATCAGTTCGGCGCGCAGTTCGCCCGGCTCGACGATGGTGTCGACGACGAGTTCGCCGGCGAGCCGTACGACGTCGATGTCCGCCTCGTACTCGGCGCGCTTGGTGGCGACGAAGTCGGCGCGCTCGTCCTCGGGCAGGGCCGCGATCTTCCTGGCGTACACGGCGTTGACGGCGGCCTCGGCGCCCATCACGGCGATCTTCGCGGTGGGCAGCGCGATGGTTGCGTCGGGTTCGAAGCCGGGGCCGGCCATCGCGTACAGGCCGGCGCCGTACGCCTTGCGGACGACGACGCACATCTTCGGCACGGTGGCCTCGGCGACCGCGCTGATCATCTTGGCGCCGTGCCGGATGATCCCGGCCCGCTCGACCGCCGACCCGACCATGAACCCCGGTACGTCCGACAGGAACAGCAACGGCACATTGAACGCGTCGCACAGCGTGATGAACCGGGTCGCCTTGTCGGCGGAGTCGATGAACAGCACGCCGCCCTTGAACATCGAGTTGTTCGCGACGACGCCGACGACCTTCCCGTCCAGCCGGCCGAACCCGATCGTCACCTCCCGCGCCCACAGCGCCTGGATCTCGAAGAACGAGCCCGCGTCGAGCAGCCCCTTCACGTACCGGCGCATGTCGAACGCCTGGCGCTCGGAGACTGGTACCAGCTTGCCGAGGTCGACGTCGGGCGCGGCGACGGGTTCGGCGACGGGCGGCTGGTCGCGCCAGTTCGACGGCAGGTACCCGAGGTAGCTGCGGACGACGTCGAGCGCGGCGGGCTCGTCCTTGACGAGGAAGTGGCCGACGCCGGACTCCTTGCAGTGCACGGCGGCGCCGCCCATCTCCTCCAGCGTGGTGCGCTCGCCGGTGACCATCTCGACCATCCGGTCCGAGCCGAGGTACATCGACGCGTTGCCGTCGACCATGACCACCACGTCGCAGAACGCCGGGATGTACGCACCGCCGGCGGCGCTCGGCCCGAACAGCGCGCAGATCTGCGGGATGGAGCCGGACGCGCGTACCTGCTCGTGGAAGATCCGCCCGGCGCCGCGCCGACCGGGGAACAGCTCGACCTGGTCGGTGATCCGGGCCCCGGCCGAGTCGACCAGGTAGATCATCGGCACCCGTTCCGCGTACGCCCGCTCGATGATCCGGATGATCTTCTCGACCGTACGGGCGCCCCAGGAGCCGGCCTTGACGGTGGAGTCGTTGGCCATCAGGCAGACCGGCCGGCCGTCGACGGTGGCGCGACCGGTGACGACGCCGTCCGCGGGCAGCCCGTCGGCGAGCGCGTTGGCGAGCATGCCGTCCTCGGTGAAGCTGCCCTCGTCGACCAGCAGCGCGATCCGGTCCCGGGCGAACAGCTTGCCCCGCGCCTGGTTCGCCTCGTGGTACTTCTCGGCACCGCCGGCGCGGACGCGCTTGCGCAGCTGCTCCAGTTCGACGGCGGCCGGGGCCGCGGGCTCGCCGGCGACCGCCGGATCCTCGGGCATGGACACCGTTTCCTCCCGACCCACCTCAGAACTCAGCTCGGGACGGCCTGTCGGCGCCACGGGCTCGGCCGTCCGACGTCGTCCCGAGCTGACCCACTCACGACGCTACTGAACGATCGTTAGGCTATCTCAGCGGACGCCCGCGCACCATCCGTACGCGGACGGGCCCCCGCGGATCGCCCGCGAGGGCCCGTGCCTATCTATGTGAGACGGGGAGTGGGTGACTGCCCCGGGGCGTTCGATCCTGCCCCCGGTCGTACGCCGGGGGCAGGCTCAGACGTACTCAGCTCTGGCTCAGCGCCGCCGCGTCGCTCGCACCGTTGACGCCCAGGCCCACGCCCAGCACGCCCACGCCGTTGCCGGCCACGTTCACCGGAACCTGCACCGGCGTGTACACCTGGGTGCCGTTGCCGATGCCGGAGTTGCCGGCCGACACCAGGTTCGGGCCGGCGCTGTCGTGCTGCGGGGCGGCCACGTGCTGCGGCTGCGCGACCTTGGCGGGCTTGGTGGTGTCCGCGGTCTTGCTCATGTGCTTCGCGCCGTGCTTCTTGACGTGCGCGGCCTCGGCGCCCTCCGAGGAGGCCATCGAGTGGTAGCCGCCGTTGCCACCCTCACGGCTGCCCGCGACCGAGGTGCAGTCGCCGGAGACGCCGATGCCCGCGCCCAGCACGCCCACGCCGTTCCCGCAGACGTTGACCGGGATCTGGATCGGCGCGTACACCTGCGTGCCGTTCAGGATGCCCTGGTTGCCGGCCGACACGAGGTTCGCGCCCTCGGTCGTACGGGCCGACTCCTGGCGCGCGGCGACGCTGTCGCACGCACCGGAGACGCCCGCCCCGACACCGAGCACGCCCACGCCGTTGCCGCAGACGTTCACGGGGACCTGGATCGGCGCGTACACCTGGGTGCCGTTCAGGATCCCGGCGTTGCCGGCGGACGCCAGGTTCGCGCCCTCGGTGGTGTGGGCCGACTCCTGCGCGGCGGCGACCGAGGTGCAGGAGCCGCTGACGCCGATGCCCGCGCCCAGCACGCCCACGCCGTTGCCGCAGACGTTCACCGGCACCTGGATCGGCAGGTACGCCTGCGTCCCGTTGGCGATGCCCTTGTTGTCGGCCGACACGAGGTTCGCGCCCTCGGTCGTGCGGGCCGACTCGGCGCGGTGCGCGACCGAGGTGCTGCTGCCGTTGACGCCGATGCCGACGCCGGCCACGCCGACCCCGTTGCCGGCCACGTTCGCCGGGACCTGGATCGGCGCGTACGCCTGCGTCCCGTTGGCGATGCCCTTGTTGTCGGCGGACACCAGGTTGGCGCCCTCGGTGGTACGGGCCGACTCGGCGCGGTGCGCGACCGCCGTGCTGCTGCCGTTCACGCCCAGCCCGACGCCGGCGACGCCGACACCGTTGCCGGCCACGTTCACCGGAACCTGGACGGGGGCGACCACCTGGGTGCCGTTTCCGATGCCGGAGTTACCGGCCGACACCGCGTTCGGGCCAGCGTGCGCGATGCTGGCGCCGGCCAGCAGGAAACCCGCGGACAGAATGCCGACCCGGGCGGTACGACGAACCCATGTCTTCATGAGGTTTGGGTGCCTTTCCGAATTGCTGCGAATGAATGCATACAGGAATTGCTGTCGGGCAGGGTTCACCCGACGGAATTACTCATCGGTGAATTCGAGCGGGAAATGGTGCGTGCGGTACCCGTCGGAGACGATCGGCGGTGAACGTCGCGGCGGGAACGGTCCCGCTCAGTCAGGTGTGACGACCGGGTCGACCTCGTACAAGCGAGGCAGACCGGGTGCCGCGGTACCGGGCCGGACCCCCGTGGGGTCGTCGGCGCGTACTGCGGAGAAGCCAGCGGGTGCGAACGCCCCGGTGTCGGCGTGCGACGCCGACGAGGAGGCGGAACCCCCGTTGGACAGGCCCGAACCAGCCGGAAGCGGCGTCGGCTCGGGTGCCCCCGGCACGTGGTGTCCGGAGGACCGGTCGGCGCTGACGGAACCGTCCGCCCAGGTCGCGGGAGTACGTCCGGACCAGCTGTGGACCGGGTCGGCCTGCCGGCAGAGCGACAGTGCCTGGTCCACCGCACCGTACGGCCAGTGCGACGCCTGGCTGGGCGCCGCATGCCCGGTGGGCACGGTGGTGCCGGACAGCGGACCGCTGCCGCCCGTCAGCACGCCTGTCAACGGTGCCGTGACGCAGCCGGCGACCCCTGGGAGCGGGTGTACGGCAGCGCCCAGCAGCCCGGTGACCGGGCGCGTGGCAGTGGCGAGCGGTGCGGTCAGAGTCCCCGTCACGGGCCGGGTGGTGTCGGCGATCGTGCCGACGACGGGCCGACCGACACCGGTCAGTACGGACGAGACCGGGCTCTGGCTGAGCACACCGGTCGGCCGTACGACGTCGGTCAGTGGCCCGGTCGCCGGACGCGTCGCGTCCGTCACCGGTCCGAGTACGGGAGCTGCCGCGTCGGCCAGCGGGCCGAGCGGCGACTGTCCGGTGGTACGGCCGGTCGTGTTCGTCGACGGACGAGGAGACCGGCTGCCGGCGGTGTCACCGGCGGAAACGGTCGCGGGCGCCGCACTGCGCGCGGCTGGTTCGCCGGCGCGCGTGGAGTTGGCGACCGGTGCGGACCGGACCGTTTCGTCATGCGGGCCGGCCGAGGGCCGCCCGCACGTCTGTGCCCCGGCGGAAGCCCCGCCGGAAGTCTGGTGTGCCGTACCCGGGCCGCCGAGGGCCTCGGTCACGGAGCCGACCGCGTGCGTCGCGGTGGGCAGGAGGCCGCGGCCACCCTCCGACGCCTGGTCGGAGCAGTGGACGGGGGCGGTGTGGCCGGGCGTGGCGGTGTCGTGCGCGGCGGACGCGCTGGCGACCTGGCTGCCGACGAGCCAGGCGGCACCGGCTGCGCCGGCGACGACGAGGGCCCGCAGCCCGTACCGCAGGAGGCGGGAACGCTTCTCCGCGCCGGCGGGGCGACGGCGGGTCGCGCGCATCGGGAAGCGCTGACCGCGCTCCTCGTGCTGCGACACCTGACCCATGCGCCCCATGCCCTTTCATTAGCTTTTGAGGCTTTTATCCGCCTCGTAGCGAATTCTGCCTCATTGCTGGCTCGTGCGCAACCCTTTGTACGCGCTGAAGCACGATCCGTAGTCTTCAACGAGGGCGTTCGATCAAGGACACGCGAATCCACCACCGAATTGCGGATCAGACCGTCACGAGGATCCGGCCCACCGGTACGCCGCCGCCGAGTACCGGGAGCTGCTCCAGGTCGGGCAGGGGTGGGACGCCGGCGCCGGCCGCGCGCAACGCCGCCAGGGCGACCGCGGTCGTGGCACGCGGATTGCCGTCCAGGCACTTCACCGCGACCGCCGTACCGTCGGCGGTGGCCGCGACGAGCACGCCCTCGGCCCCACCCTTCACGATCGCCCCCGGTACGAGCTGCATGAAGCGGGTGTTGACGTGCCCCGTGCCGCCCACGTACTCGGGATGCGCGCGCATCGCGGCGGCGACCGCCTGCTCGGCGCTGCCGTCCGGACCGGTGGCGATCCGGGCGAACGCGTGCGCCAGCCCGGCCAGCGTCGTCGACGGGCAGCACGCGCCGCAGCCGTCGATCGCCACCGTCGCCGCCGGTACTCCGGTCAGCCGCTCGGTCGCGTCGACCACACCCCGCTGTACCGGATGGTCCGGCACCAGGTACGAGTCGGTGGGCCAGGCGTTCGCGACGCAGGCGGCGAGCATCGCGGCGTGCTTGCCCGAACAGTTCATGAAGACCGGGGCGGGCGTACCGCCGGCGCGGATCTCGTCGTCGCGGGCGGACTCGTCCTCCGGCCACGATGCGACGTTGCGCAGGTCCGCGCGGGACAGGCCGGCCGAGGAGAGGATCGCGTCCACCGCCGCCAGGTGGAACGGCTCGCCGGTGTGGCTGCCGCACGCCACCGCCAACCGCTCGCCGGTCAGTACGGGGGCGAGGGCGGGGGCGGCGGCGAGGGTGGCGACGGCCTGTACCGGCTTGAGGCTCGACCGGGGCAGCATCGCCAGGTGCGGATCACCGGCGGCGAAGGCGACCGCCCCGCCCCGCAGTACGACGACGTGTCCATAGTGGACACTTTCCACGAAGCCGTTGCGTACCACGCGGGCCAGCTCGGCCGCCATCGCTTCCCCCTCAGCGCATCCCGGGCACCGCGAGCACTGCCGCCGCGGACTTCCGGAGCGCCTCCGGTACGGGGACCGTGCCCGCGGACAGGTCGACGCCGGCACCACCCAACCAGTACCCACGGCCGGCGGCGGCCACGTCGGGCGCGAGCCGCAGCTCACCCCGCGCCGGGTCCAGTGCCAGCACGTACAGGGTGTCATCCCGGACGGTGTAGCGGACCGGATCCCCGACCGGCTCGCCGTGTCGTACCCACGGGCGGGTGCCGTAGACGGCGTCACCGTTGTCCCGCAGCCACGCGCCCAGGAACCGCAACCGGTCCAGCTGGTTCGCCGGCAGCGTGCCGTCACCGCGCGGACCGATGTTGATGAGCAGGTTGCCGTTCTTCGCGACCGTGTCCACCAGCAGGTGCACCAGCTCGGTCTCGCCCACCAGGTGCCGGTCGTCCTCCGCCCGGTTGTACCCGAACGACGCGCCCAGCCCGCGGCACGCCTCCCACACGTGCGCCGTCACCGCCTCCTCGTTCAGGTACTCCCGCGTCCGGTACCCGAGGTACGGCACGCCCCAGCGGTCGTTCAGCACGCCGTCCGGCACCGCCGCGAAGTACTCCTCGAACAGGGCGGCGAGACTCGTGGGCCCCGCGTCCTTGCCCGCGTCCGGCCAGTCGATGTCGTTCCACAGCACGTCCGGCGAGTACCGCTGGATCAGCTCCCGCGCCTGCGCGTGGCAGAAGTCGGCGAACGCGCGGTCGTTCCGGCGGTACGTGAACAGGTCACGCAGCGACTCGATCGGCGGGAAGTCCGTGACGTGCCAGTCGAGCGCGCCCGAGTAGTAGAGGCCCAGGCGCAGGTTCGCGGCACGCACCGCCGACGACAGCTCGCCCACCACGTCCCGGCGCGGACCCCGCGCCACGCTGTTGAACCCCGTCGTCTCCGTCGGCCACAGGCAGAAACCGTCGTGATGCTTCGTCACCGGCACCACGTACCGCACACCGCAGTCCGCGAACTCCCGCACCCACCCCGCCGGATCGAACCGCTCCGCCCGCCACAGATCCGCCAGATCCTCGTACGACGTGCCCACCCCGAACGTCTCCTCGTGGAACCCCCGCGTCGGCGAACCCGGAATCCGCAACGTGTTCGCGTACCACTCCGCGTACTGGTGGTGGCTCCACTCCAACTCCGCCGGAACCGCCTCGCCCGGCGCTCGGGTCACCGCCCAACCCGGCAGCGAGAACAAGCCCCAGTGGACGAACACACCGAGCTTGGCGTCCCGGTACCAGTCAGGCACCCGCTCACTCGGGTACGTCACGCCGAAGTCGGGTCCGGTCCGTCGGTCGAAGAGGAGCATGAGGGTCCTTGCCTTGGTACGTAAGGGAATCGGCCGGGAGGTACGTGCCGGGCGCCGGGGTGCGGTGGGCGCGGGCACGGTACGGGCGGCGCGGGTGGGTTTGTGGTGGGGTGGGCGTGTTGGGGCGGGGTGGGCGTGTCGCCCGACCCGGATTGTTCAACTGTTGACTTGTTGAACAAGGCGACAGTTGAACAATTGGACAATCGATAGGCGGACCAAGATCATCAGCGCCCCGCGAGGCCGCTCGTCGCGACCCCCTTGACGAGGTGCTTCTGCAGGAACAGCAGCAGGATCAGGGTCGGCAGGATCGAGATGACGGACGCGGCCATGACGAGGTGCCACTGGTTGCCGTTCTGTCCGAAGAACAGTTCGAGGCCGAGCGGCACGGTGCCGCGCGCGTTCACGTCGTTGATCATGACGAGGGGCCACAGGAAGCTGTTCCAGAAGTTCACGAAGGTGAAGACGGCGAGTACGCCGAGCGCCGGCTTGGCCATGGGCAGCATGATCTGGAGGAACGTCCGGAGCGGCCCGCACCCGTCGATGCGGGCCGCTTCCTGCAGCTCGTACGGCACGGCCTTGAAGAACTGCCGGAGCAGGAACGTACCGAACGCGGTGAACGCCCACGGGAAGATGAGCGCGGCGTACGAGTCGACCCAGCCGAAGCGCTGCATGAGGATGAACATCGGCACGATGAGTACTTCCTGGGGAACCATGATGGTGCCGAGGAAGACGAGGAAGAGGCTGTCGCGGCCGCGCCATTTGAGGCTGGCGAAGGCGTACGCGGACAGGGCCGAGGCGATGAGCGTGACGATGGTGCCGGCGCCGGCGACGAACATCCCGTTGAGGATGTACCGGTGGAACGGCACGAACGTGAAGACGTCGACGAAGTTCTGCCAGCGGATGGACGAGCCGACCAGGCTCGGCGGCGTGGAGAACGTCTCGCCCGCCGGCTTGAGCGCGGTCGCGACCGTGAAGATCAGCGGGAACAGGAACGCGAGCGCGACCAGCACGAGCAGTACGTGGGAGATGGTCTGGCGGATGCGCCGGTTGCGTTGGCGTCGCTGGATGCGGTCGGCGCCGGTGTCGTGGGCCGCGGTGCGGCGCAGCGTATCAGTGCTCATAGTGCACCCACCGCTTCTGGCCGACGAACTGCACGGCCGTGATGATGAGGATCAGCGCGAACAGGATCCAGGCGGACGCGGCGGCGAGGCCGAGGTCGCGGGAGACGAAGCCGGCCTGGTACACGTTCATGACCATCGTCTCGGTGGAGTTGCCGGGGCCGCCGCCGGTCATGATGAAGACCTGCGTGAACACCTGTAGTGAGCTGATCATCGTCATGACCGTCGCGAAGAACAGCGACGGCGAGATGAGCGGCAGCTGGATGCGGAGGAGTTTCCGGATCCCGGTCGCACCGTCGATGCTGGCCGCTTCCAGTACGGAGGGCGGCATCTCGTTGATCGCCGCCGAGAAGATGATCATGTTGTACCCGAAGCCCTGCCAGACGCTCATCACCACGACTGCGAGCAGCGCGGTGTGCCCGTCGGCGAGGAAGTTCGGCGCGTGCACCCCGAACAGCTTCTCGGTGTAGTACGCGATGACGCCGTCGGGCTGGTAGAGCAGCTTCCAGATGACCGCGTTGGCCACGGCGGGCGTGATCGACGGGATGAAGAACAGCACCCGGAACAGCTGCTGGAACCGCGACGTCGAGATCCAGAACGCCAGCCCCAGCGCCACGATGATGTTCAGCGGTACGAACAGCCCCGTGAACACGAACGTGTTGCGTACGGCGGCGAGGAAGTCGGGGTCGCCGCCGAACAGGTAGCTGAAGTTCGAGAAGCCGACGAACTCGTGGGTGCCGAGCATCGGCCACTTGTAGAAGCTCATCACCACGGCCATGACGACCGGGAACAGCGTGAACAGCCCCAGTCCCACCACGCTCGGCGTGATGAAGCCGGTGGCGTGCCACTGTTCGCGCCGCGCGGATCTGCTGCGCCGGCGCTTCGCCGGTGCCGGCGTCCGCGTCGCCTCGGCGACGGCCATGTCGACCTCCCTCTCGTACCGTTCCGGCGGCGGCCCGCGCCCGCGGACCGCCGCCGGCGTGGCTCAGGCGCCGCGCTGGGCGCGCTGCTGCACGGTGTCCAGCGCGTTCTTGGGCGACGTGGCCCCCGTGTACGCCTGGAGCAGGTACTGGCTGAACAGCTGGTTCACCTGGTCCCAGTTCTGGGTGGTGGTGAAGGGCACGGACCCGTCCAGGCCGTCCTTGACGGTGGCGAGGGCGTTCTTGACCAGGTCGGCCTTCTTCGGGTCCTGCTTCGCCAGGTACTCGCCGAACTTCGGCTGCTGCGACGTCCGCGCCGGGTACGCGCGACCCTGGTCGGCCAGGTACCCCTCGGCCTCGTCACCGGTCAGTACGCTCAGCGCCTGGAACGCCTGCTTCTTGTACGCGCAGTTGGTGGAGATGCCGTAGCCCGAGTTCGCCACGTACGTGCGGGCGCCGGCGGAGCCGACGGGCAGCGGCGCGACGCTGGCGTTGAACTTGGCCTGGCCGATCGTGGAGCCGATGTTCCACGTACCGTCGACGGCCATCATGGCGTTGCCGTTGGCGAACTGCGTCTCGCCCCAGCCGCCCTCGGACGAGCTGGCCGGTACGCTGCCGACCTTCTCCTTGGTCGCGAGCTCCGTGTACCAGGTCATCGCGTCCTGCATCTTCTTGCCGGTCAGCGTCAGCTTGTCGCCGCTCACCGGCTGCGCCCCGTTGTACGCGTACAGCAGGGACATCAGGTTGAGGTCGGAGAACGACATGCCGAAGCCGGGCTTGCCGCTCTTCGCCTTGAGCGCCTTGGCATCCGCGACGAACTCGTCGATCGTCCAGCCCTTGGCCGGCGCCTTCAGCCCGGCCTTCTTGAACGCGTCCGCGTTGTAGTACATCATCAGCGCGCCGAGGTCCATGGGCAGCGCGTACTGCTTGCCGTCGGCCTTGAGGGCCTTCAGCGCGGCCGGGTCGAACCCGGACAGGTCGGCGTCCTTGGCGAGCTGGTCGAGCGGTTCGAGGTTGGCCGCGAACCCGGGCAGGCGCAGGCTCTGCATCGACACGAGGCACGCCTGCTTGCCGGCGGACATCTCGGTCTGGAGCTTCGTGAAGTAGTCCTTGAAGGGCGCGGTGCGCAGCTTCAGGTTGATCTTGGGGTACTTCTGGTGTACGAGCTTGGTCAGGTGGTCGAGCTGCTTCTGCTCGTCGCTGCTGCCGGCCCACATCTGCCAGTCGATGGTCACCGAGCCGTCGGAGTTCTTGGTACCTCCGCCGGCGCCGCTGCCGCTGCCACACCCGGCCGCGGCGGCGAGTACCGCCACCAGCCCGGCCGCCACCAGGGCGGTCTTCCGCAGGCGCATCTGCCCTCCCGCTGTCCGTAGAGATCGACGCCCGTGGCCCGGGATGCGTACCGGGGCCGGCCGGGTATAAATTCGAAGCCGAAAATATCGGCGGTCAGACCATAGGAGGTGCTCACGGTGTCCGTCAACCCGGGGTTCAGCAGGACGTCGCGGCGGCCGGCATTTCCGGATTCGGCACCCGACGCGCGAGGATGATCGCCGTGTCACCGCGACGTACCGCGCACCGCGACGAGCTGACGCGGATCGAGATCATGGCCGAGCTGGGCGCCGCCGGGCCCCTCAACCGGTCCGAGCTGGCCAGCCGGCTCGGCCTCGGCCCCGCCACCGTCACCGACCACGCCCGCCGCCTCGTCGCCGCCGGGTACCTGCGAGAACTGCCGCCCGAGGTCAACGGCGTCGGCCGCCCCCGCGTACCGCTGGAGGTCGTGCCCGACGCCGCGTACGCGCTGGGCCTGCGGATCAACGTGGGCCTCGTCGTCAGCGTCGTCGTACGGCTGGACGGCACCATCGCCGCGCAGCGGCACCACACGTTCGACGCGGGCGACGACCCGGTCGGGCAACTCGCCGCGATCGTCCGGGAGGCCCTCGCCGACCCGGACACCGGCGAACGCATCCGCGGGGTCGGCCTCGCCGTACCGGGCATCATCGACCCCGCGACCGGCGTCGTACGGATGGCGCCGCGGCTCGGCTGGACCGAGCTGCCCCTCGGCGAACGTCTCGCCGCCGACCTCGGCGTACCGGTGCTGGTGGACAACGACCTGCGCGCCAGTACGACGACGGAGCTGTTGTTCGGCACCGGCCGCGACCACGACGACTTCCTCGTACTCGGGATCGGTGACGGTGTCGGCATGGGCATCGTGCTGGGCCGGCAGGTGCACCGCGGGCCGGACGGGGTGGCCGGCGAGTTCGGGCACACGCCGGTGTCGGCGGACGGGCCGCTGTGCATCTGCGGCGCGTACGGCTGTGTCGACGCCTACACCAGCGAGCCCGCGATCCTGCGCGCCGCAACGGAACGCGGCCTCCTGCCGGCCGGCGCCACGCTCGCCGATCTCCTCGCCGCGGCGGCGGACTCGGCCGGCGTACGCGAGCTGCTCACCGAGACCGGCACCGTACTCGGCCGGGCCGTCGCCGGCGTCGTCAACCTCCTCGCCGTACGCGCGGTCACGGTGATCGGCGAGAGCCACGTGCTGTGGCCGTACCTGGAGCCGGGGTTCGCGGCGGCGATCGACAGCAGCGTGCTGCCGCCGTTGCGCGGCCTGGAGGTCATCGTGCGGCCGTGGCAGGACAGCGCGCACGCGCGCGGCGCCGCGAGCCTCGTCCTGACCCGCGGCAGCCTGCTCACCTGACCCAAGAAATCCTTACGCCACAAGGGATCCGCGGCTCAGGCCGGGATGGTGCGGTAGCGCGGCCCGGCCCGGAGTACGCCGGAGGGCAGCTCGCGGCCGACGATGTCCTGCGCCATCGCGGCCACCTCGACCAGCGCGTCGAGGTCGACGCCCGTCTCGATCCCCATGTCCGACAACATGTGTACGACCTCCTCGGTCGCCACGTTGCCGGTGGCACCCGGCGCGTACGGGCAGCCGCCGAGGCCGCCGACGCTGGCGTCGAACTCGGTGACGCCGAGTTCCATCGCCGTCAGGATGTTCGCCAGCCCGGTACCGCGGGTGTTGTGGAAGTGCAGCAGCACCGGCACGTCCGGCTGCCGGGACCGTACGGCGGTGACGAGGTCGGTGACCCGGCGCGGCGTCGCCATCCCCGTCGTGTCGCCGAACGCGACGCGGTCCGCCCCGTCCGCCACCGCTCTGTCCACAATGGACGCCACCCGCTCCGGCGCCACGTCCCCCTCGTACGGGCAGCCGAAGCTGGTCGCGACGATCACCTCGACCCGCGCGTTCTCCTTGTGCAGCAAGGAGATCAGCTCGGTGATGTCGTCGAGCGACTCGGCGGTGGACCGGTTCACGTTCTTCCGGTTGTGCGTGTCGCTGGCCGACACGACGACCTCGATGTCGGTGAAGCCGGCGTCCAGCGCGCGCCGCGCACCACGGCTGTTCGGTACGAGCGCCGAGTAGCGTACGGCGGGGTCGCGGGTGACGCGCGACCACACCTCGTCGGCGTCCGCCATCTGCGGAATCGCCTTCGGGTGTACGAAGCTGACCGCCTCGATCCGCCGGATTCCGGTGCGCGGCAACGCATCCAGCAGCCGTACCTTGTCCGCGGTCGGCACCGGGTCCTCGTTCTGCAACCCGTCCCGCGGGCCGACCTCGCGGATCGACACCGCCGCCGGCAGCTCACCCATCCCGCCACCTCCTGATGTCACGACCGCATCCGGCCGATGATGCCCGTGTCGTACTCGCCGGACACGAACTCGGCGTCGTCCAGCAGTTCGGTGAAGAACGGCAGGTTGTTCTTCGGCCCCACGATCTCGAACCCGGCGACCGCCCGCCGCGCCCGCGCCAGTACCGTCTCGCGGTCGGGGCCGGACACGACCAGCTTCGCCATCAGCGCGTCGTACGCCGGGGTCACGGTCGTGCCCTCGGCGTACCCGGAGTCGACGCGGACGCCCTCCCCCACCGGCTCCACCCACGTACGGACCGCGCCGGGGCCGGGCAGGAACCGCTTCGGATCCTCGGCGTTGACCCGCAACTCCAGCGCGTGCCCGGTGATCTCCAGCGCCGCCGGGTCGAACCCGGGCTCCTCGCCGGACGCGATCCGCAGCTGTGCCTCGACCAGGTCGATGCCGAGCGTCGCCTCGGTGATCGGGTGCTCCACCTGGAGCCGCGTGTTCATCTCCAGGAAGAAGAACTCGCCGCCGTCCGGGTCGAGCAGGCACTCGACCGTACCGGCGTTGCGGTAGCCGACGGCCTCGCCGGCCAGCTGCGCCGCACCGAGCAGCCGGGCCCGCAGTTCCGGTGTGACGGCCGGCGACGGCGCCTCCTCCGCGACCTTCTGGTTGCGCCGCTGCACCGAGCACTCCCGCTCGCCGAGCGCCACCACCCGGCCGTCCGCCAGGCCCAGGATCTGCACCTCGACGTGCCGCACGCGCGGAAAGTACCGCTCGACGAGGACGCTGCCGTCGCCGAACATCCGCTCCGCGAAAGCCCGCACCTTCTCGTACTGCGCGGCCAGCTCGGCGGCGTCCGCGGCGGACGCCATGCCCATGCCGCCCCCGCCGGCCGCCGCCTTCACCATCACCGGGTACCCGATGGTCGCGGCGGCGGCGACGGCCTCCTCGGCGCTGGCCATCGGCGTCGTCGTACCCGGGGAGACGGGGACGCCGGCGGCGGCCATCAGGTTCCGCGCGTTGATCTTGTCGCCCATCTGGTCGATCGCGTCGGCGGGCGGGCCGACCCAGACCAGCCCCGCCGCCTCGACGGCGCGGGCGAACTCCGCGTTCTCCGACAGGAAGCCGTATCCGGGGTGGATCGCGGCGGCGTCGGTCTTGCGCGCCGCGGCCAGCACCGCCTCCGCGTTCCGGTACGCCTGCGCCGGCCCGATGTCTACCGCCTCGTCCGCCTCCCGCACGTACGGCAGGTCCGCGTCCAGCTCGGAGTGCACCGCGACGGTGCGCACCCCGAGCCGGCGTGCGGTGCGGATGATCCGCCGGGCGATCTCCCCGCGGTTGGCGACGAGCAGCGACTCGATCACGTGCCCTCCCAGTCTCCCGAACGATCGTTAGGGTACTCGTGCGCGCCGCCGCGACGGGTACCACCCGGGCCGGTTCCTCCCCCGATGGCCGACTCGTACGCGGGGTCACGGCACGGTCGCCGTACCGCCGGGCGCCGCACCGGTACCGATCGGTCGATACCGGCCGGAAACTACGCACCGCTACGAAACTGCATGTCGTTCTTCATGGTCCCTGTCGGCAGGCCCACGCACGATCTGTGTGCGGTTGCCGTCGGTGTTGGGATGCCCCTCCCTCGGACCGAACGGGGGGCGGTCTGAGGGCCCTTGTTCCGGCCTCGACGACAACCGCAGCACATCCGCCGATCCGTCGCACGCCAACCGGGGAGGCACGGCACGGCCCACCTCGCGGCCCCCACCGGGCCGACGATCCGGGCCGGCGACGGTCCGCCACGCGGATGCGGACGTGCCAGCCAGCCGGGTCGTGACCTGGCCACCGCCACCGTCACGACCCGGCTGGCCGCACCATCACCAGGCCAGGCTCCCAGGACGGCCGGAAACGGCCGAATCCGTTGGTGTGGCGGCGATCCAGGTCCTCCGATTCAGGCCGGACCGAGCAGCCCGCGTACCTCGTCCGCGGCGGCCGGGTCACGGTCCGCGAGCGTCGACAGCGCCCGCGACCAGTGCTCCCGGGCCTCCCCGGTACGGCCCAGCGCGGCGAGCGCCCGCCCGAGCGTGACGAGTACCGCGGCGCCGGAATCGTCGCTCCCGCCGTACTCCCGGTGCAGGTCGAGGGCCTGCCCGGCGTACTCGGCGGCGCGGTCCGCCCGCCCCGTCACCCGGTACGTCTCGGCCAGTTCGCGCAGCGCCACCACCTCGCCGGACCGGTCGCACAGCGCGCGGCTGACGCGCAGCGCGTGGTCGTGCCGGCCGACCGCCTCGGCGGGCCGCCCGAGCGCGGCGAGCACCGTACCGAGGCTGCCGGCGACCGCCGCCTCCAGCTGGCGCGCGCCCAGCTTCCGGCTCAACGCCAACGCTTCCGTCAGGTACTCGTGCGCCTCGACGTACCGGCCGGCGCGGTGTTCCAGCCGTCCGAGGTTGCCGAGTGCGGTGACCTGCGCGGAGCCGCGTCCGGTCGCGCGGGCGGCGGCCAGCCCGTCGCGCAGGTACCGGCGGGCGACGTCGTACCCGGGGGTGGTGTGTGCGTCGGTGAGCAGGCGGCGGCCGATGCTGTTGAGCATCCCGGCCTCGCCCTCCAGGTCGCCCGCCGCGCGGAACGCGGCGAGCGCGCGTTCCTGGTGCTCCGCCGCCTCGTCCGTCCGGTGCAGCTGCGCCAGCGCGAACCCGAGTCGCTTGTGCGCGTTCGCGGCGAGGAGGTGGTCGCCGGCGCGTTCGGCGAGGGTCGCGGCGTGCCGCGAGCCGCGCTCCAACCCCACCAGATCCTCCCGTACGAACGGGAACAGCGTCACCAGCGCGGCGAACCGCGCGGCCAGCGCTGCCGGTACCGAGTCGTCGGCGGAAGCCTTGCGCAGCAACGCATCCAGCGCCGGCCACTCCGCCGCGTACCAGCGCATGGCGGCCTCGTAGCCGGTGAACGGGGCGGCGCGCGGGTCGGCGACCGACTCGGCCGGGAACGGCGGCCCGCTCGCCGGCCACAGCGCCAGATCCGCCTCGTACGCGGTGGCCGTCAGGTACGAGAAGAGTCGGGTGAGGGCTTCGCGGGAGGCGTCCGCGCCGATCTCGCCGGCGAGCAGCTCACCGGCGAACGCGTGCAGCAGGTCGTGCTGGCGGTACCGGGCGGGCGCCGGGCTCTCCAGCAGGTGCGCGTCGACGAGGAGTTCGAGCAGCCGTTCGGCGGTGGGTTCGTCGGTGCCCGCGAGCGCGGCCGCCGCCGGTACGCCGAGGTCGTGCCCCGGCCAGTGCCCGAGCAGCGCGAACATCCGGGCCGACGACATCGTGAGCCGGTCGTAGCTGAGCCGGAACGACGACCGTACGGCGAGGTCGCCGGCGCGCAGCTCGTCCAGCGTGCCGCGGGCGGCGGCGAGCCGGTCGGCGAGCGCCGCGACCGACCACTCCGGGCGTACGGCGAGCCGGGCACCCGCGATCCGTACGGCGAGGGGCAGGCGGTCGCAGGCGGCGACGACGCGCGCGGTCGCCTCGGCCTCCCGCGCCACCCGGTCCGGGCCGGCGATCCGCGCGAACAGGTCGGTGGCGTCCCCGGCGGCCAGCTCGCCGACGATCAGGTGCCGCGCGCCGGCCAGGTCGGGCAGCCTGTTCCGGCTGGTCACAAGCACCGCGCTGCCGGCACCGGCGGGCAGCAGCGGGCGTACCTGGGCGGCGTCGCGGGCGTCGTCGAGCACCACGAGGACCCGGCGCCCGGCCAGCACGCTCCGGTACCGGGCGGCCCGGCGCGCGGTGTCCTCGCCCTCCCGCGGCTCCCCGCCGTACGCGGAGAGGAACGCCGCCAGCGCGGTCGCCGGCGCCACCTCGGCGTCCCGCGAGCCGGCGAGGTCCACGTACAGCTGGCCGTCGGGGAAACGGTGCCGGAGCCGGTGCGCGACCCGTACGGCGAGGGCGGTCTTGCCGACGCCACCGCCGCCCCCGACCACCACGATCCGTACGCCGGTGCCGTCGCCGGAAAGCAGCTCCGCCAGCCGCGCCGACTCGCCCGTACGGCCGGTGAAGTCGGGCAGGTCGGTGGGCAGCTGGGCGGGACCGGCCGGCTCGGGCGGGCCGTCCGGCAGCGCGGCGGCGGGCCGGCCGCGCGCGATGTCGGTGAACCGCCGGGCGTCCCCGCCGGTCAGCCCCAGCGCGGCGACGAGCCGGTCGATGGTGCCGCGGCGCGGCCGGGACGCCTCACCGCGTTCGAGGTTGCTGACCGCCCGGACGCTCAGTTCCGCCCGCTCGGCCAGCTCCTCCTGGGTGAGGCCGGCCGCGGCTCGGGTGTGGGCGAGGACCTGGGCAAAGGTCGTGGTCGCCGGCGAATCGGTCTCCACGGAGGGAGATTATGGGCTCACGCTTCATGATCAACGTGCCGTCTGTCGGACTTCCGCCAGCGAATTCACGCTGGTCACGAACACCCCAGACGGTACGTCTCCGGCCACGTCACCGTCCGTGCCGGCGGCGTCAGGACATCGGCGGGCGTCAGGAGAGCAGGGCGGCGCGGGTCGCGGACCGGAGCAGTTCGGCGCGGCGGTCGGTGTCGATCTCCGCGCCGATGAACGGTGTCGAGTTCATCAGGCCGAACGCGGCGTGCGCGAGTACCCGGGCCTCGGCCGGCTTGAGGTCGGGCCGGAGCTGGCCGAGGGTCTCCACCCACTCCTCCACGTACAGCCGCTGGAGGCGGCGGATCTCGCGGCGCGGCTCGGCGGGCAGCCGGTCCAGTTCGTGCAGGTGCAGCGTGATGACCGCCGGGTTCTCCAGCGCGAACTCGACGTGGAAGTCGAGCAGCGCGTCGAGCGCGGCGGCCGGGTCGGCGGCCTCGGCGATGCGGGCCCGCCCGGCGGCGAGAAGCTGCTCGCTGACCGGGATGAGCGCGGCGGCGACCATCGCCTCCTTGCCCGAGAAGTGGTGGTACAGCGCGGGTCCGGTCACGCCCGCCGCCTTGCCGATCTCATCCATCGAGACACCGTGGTAGCCGCGGCGCGCGAACAGGTCGACGGCGACGTCCAGGATCTCCTCGCGCCGTGACCGGCGCCCGTTCGGTTGCTCGGCGGTCATCGCGACAGCGTATCCACCCGGCGGGGTGGCGCGACCCGTACCGTCCCGC
Organism: Actinocatenispora rupis; assembly: GCF_016861975.1. Taxonomy (GTDB): domain Bacteria; phylum Actinomycetota; class Actinomycetes; order Mycobacteriales; family Micromonosporaceae; genus Actinocatenispora; species Actinocatenispora rupis. The sequence continues at coordinate 123,613 of NZ_BOMB01000023.1, forward strand.
GATGTGAGCCAGCCGGGCGTCAGCGGTGCCGTACCCAGACGTTGGGTTCGACCAGCTCACCACGGTCGGCGGCGCGATCGATGCGTACCGGGGCGAAGGCGTCGGGGACGACGTAGTCGCCGGAATCCGGGAAAGCGAGGCCGGTCCAGGACTCCCACTCGGCGACCGTCCCCGTCATCACCATGGAACGCTCGGCCACGCCCAGGATCCGCGCCCCCATCCCTACGTGCGTGCGCAGCCACGGGTCCAGCGGCAGCCCGTCGTCGCGCGTCCACGTCACGAACCGCGCCATCGGCGTCAGCGGGTACTTCGGCTTCAGCGTGGGCCGTACCGGCGCGACGGCGCGGGTCAGCCCGTGCCCGGCCGCGGTCTCGATCAGACCCGTCAGCATCGCCTCGGCGAGCCCGCGTCCCCGCAGGTCACCACGCACCTGCGCGGCCTGTACGACCAGCGTGTCCGGCACCTCGCCGGCCTCGTACTGCTCGACCGCGAGCACGTTCGCCGGGGTGTACCCGCCGGGCAGCGTCGCGGGATCGCCGTTCCACCGGACCGGCACACCCCAGCCGCCCGCGAGTACCCGGTCGTCCTCGTCGACCAGCAACAGATCCAGGTGCCCGAAGTACTCGGCGCGCCGCGCGCTGTACCGCTTCGCGGTCGGGTCGTGGAAGATGAACTCCGGCCAGCCGCCGGCGAACCCCGGGCCCCGCATCTGCTCGGCGCAGTCCGGTCGCTCGCCGCAGACCACCACTCGTGTCGTCACGGTCGGCGACCCCAGCCGCCCGCGATCCCTTCCGTCGCCCCGTTTTCCGTCCACCACCACGGTCGCGTCAGCGCCGCGGCAAGCACCGCGCCGGCCGCGTTCACGAGTACGTCGTCGACGGCCGACACCCGCCCCAGACCCAGCACGTACTGAAGGGTCTCGATGACGGTGGATCCGACGGCGCCGAGCAGCAGAACCCTTGGCAGCGAACGGAACCAGGCGTACCGGAGGGGCAGCAGGGCACCGGCCGCCGCGAACACGAGCAGGTTACCGACGAGCTGCACGACGACCACGTCGAGCGGCGCGCCGGCCAGCTGCGCGAGATCCCGCAACGGCACCAGATCCAGGCGCCGGGCACCACCGGGATCGGGGGTGAGGGTCATCGCCAGCCACGGCAGCGTCCCGTACACGGCGCCGACCTCGGCGACGGCGCGACGCACGCTGGTATGCCGCATTCGCAGCAGTACCAACAGAATCGCGATCGGCAGGGCGGCGGCGGTGCCGACCAGAACGGGAGCGTACGCGGACCAGACCGCGGTCACCCGGCGTCCGCCAGCACCCGGCCGGCGATGCCGTCGAGCAGGCAGTCCAAACCGAGCGCGAACTGCGCGTCCGGATCGACCGGCGCCGCCTCCGTGATCCACCGCGACAGCAACGGATAGCGCGGATCCGCGACGATCCGGTCCACGTACTCCCGGGCCGAGTCGCGCAGCTCCGCGTCCGTCCGTACGCCGATGCTGTCGCGCATCCGGGACTCCTCCGCCTCACCCTGCGCGTACGACACGGCGTAGCCGAAGACCATGCCGACGATGCTCATCGCGGTGGCCGGGTCGAGGCCGTGACCGTCCAGCGCGCGCAACGCCCATTCGTTGTGCCGCAAGGCATTCGGCCCGAACGTCGGCCGGTGGTGGGACAGCGCCGCGAACCACCGGTGCCGGCGCAGCGCCCTCCTTCCGTTGCGCGCCAACAGGGTCAGGTCCGCGCGCCAGTCGCCGCTCGGCTCCGCCGGCAGGTCGATCTCCGCGTACACCGCGTCGAGCATCAGGTCGTGGATGCCGTCCTTGCCGCCCACGTACCGGTAGAGGGACATCGGGGTGGACGAGCCGAGCGCGGTCGCGACGCGGCGCATGGTGACCGCGGCGGTGCCGTCGGCGTCGGCGATCTCCAGCGCGGCGCGCACGATCCGCTCGCGGCTGAGCGTCGGTCCCCCGGACCGTCCCGCCGGCTCGGGCAGGTCCCAGACAAGCTCCATCCCCCCACCCTAAGCCATCGTGTACGTTGTACACGCCATGTACGACGTACACGAGGAGCTTGTCGTGCCCCAGCCCGTCCTGATCGTCGGCGCCGGACTCGTCGGCCTGAGCACCGCGCTCGCCCTGCACCACCACGGCGTACCCGCCGTCGTCATCGACAAGCACGCCAGCACGTCCACCCAGCCCAAGGCGCGCCGCTTCAACTTCCGCACCATGGAGATCCTCCGGTCCATCGGCATCGCCGACGCCGTGTACGCCGCCGCCGAAGGACTCGCCGCACACCAGGCCATGCGCGCAGGGCGGACCCTCGCCGACTCCGCAGCGCTCCCTCCACCGCCGTACGTCGACTACAGCGAACTGCTCGCCGTCAGCCCCGAGTCCTCCTGCCTCGTCGCGCAGGACGTACTGGAGCCGGTACTGCTGCGAGCGGTGCGGGAGCGGGGGATCCCGGTGGGGTTCGGGACGACGTTGACGGGGGTGGTGGAGGAAGGGGGTGGGGTGACGGCGGAGGTCACAAATCGATTGTTCAACTGTGCACTTGTTCAACAGTTGGACAAGTGCACAGTTGAACAATTGAACAATGACACCGATGGACAATTTGCGCGCCTCCGCATCCACGCCAGCCACCTCATCGCCGCCGACGGCGCTCACAGCACCATCCGCGACCTCCTCCGCATCCCCTTCCCCGACCGCAGCCCCAGCCCGACCACCCCACCCCCCACCACCGCCGTCACCGTGTACTTCCGGGCCGACCTCGGCGCGGTCACCGCGGGCCGCGAGTTCAACCTGTGTCAGGTGACCGAGCCGATCCCGGCGGCGTTGGCGTCGGTCGACGGCCGGTACCGCTGGATTCTGTTGACGACGGAGCCGCCGGCGGATCCGGACTGGCCCGCGGTGGTACGCGGGGCGATCGGTGTGCCGGGTGTGGATGTGGAGGTGTCGAGTGTGCTGCGGTGGCGGCCGGCGACGCGGGTGGCGGAGCGTTTCCGGGTGGGTCGGGTGTTCCTGGCGGGGGATGCGGCGCACGTGATGACGCCGTACGCGGCGATGGGCGCGAATACCGGCATCCAGGATGCGGCGAACCTGGCGTGGAAGATCGCCGCGGTGCGCGCCGGTACGGCGGGGTCCGGGCTGCTGGAGACGTACCACGTGGAGCGGCATGCGGCGGGTACCCATGCGGCGGTGCAGTCGGCGCTGCGCAGCGGTCCCCCGCCAGCCGCCGGCGGCGACACAGTGCTGGATCACCCGTTCGCGCTGGTGGCGGGCTTCCAGTACACGGGTGGGGCGGTGGTGGACGACGGGGCTGGCGCGCAGCCGCGGGACCGGCTGGAGTTGTCGGGCCGTCCGGGTACGCGAATGCCGCACGTGCCGCTCGACGGCGGTTCGACGCTGGATCTGGCCGGGCCGGGGTTGACGTTGTTGCCGGGGCCGGCGGCGTACGGGTGGCGGCGCGCGGCGGCGGAGTACGGCATCGCGGTGGCGGATCCGAGGCCGGAGTGGCCGGCGGCTGCCCGCATCGCCCCGGACGGCGCCCTGCTGGTACGTCCCGACCACGTCGTGGCGTGGCGGTCGGTGGGCGCGGGTGACGCCGGCACGCTGGCCGGGGCGTACGACATGCTGCTCAGTCGGCATTAGGGGGCTCACCCGATGGTCGCGGGCGGTCCGACGCTGCACCATGGGTGTATGCGGCGGTCACCGACCGCCCATGACGAGGGGGCGGGAGACGTGAAGGCGCTCGTGATGGCGGCACTGGTGGTGGTCGGGCTGTTCGTCGCCGGATCGCTGGTCGTGTGGGCCCTGCACGCGTTGTTCGGCGTGCTGTTCTACGTGCTGATCGGCGCGCTCATCGTCGGCGGCGTGGTCTTCATCGCCGGCAGGGTGCGGAAGTCGGTGGGCGGTTCGGACCGGCGGCAGCTCCGCTAGAACACGTCCAGGGTGGGGCGTTTCGGGGTGATCCCGTCGCCGGACGACCGGCCGGTGAGGCGCCGCCTGATCCACGGCGCGAAGTAGCGGCCGGCCCAGCGCAGGTCGTCGCCGCGGTCGGCGAGCCAGGGGCGGGGCCGGGCGGGCGGCAGTTCGGCCAACCATTCCGGCTCCACCGGTACGCCGAGCGCGGTGAGTACCTTGGCCGCGGCGCGCCGGTGTCCGACCGGGGACAGGTGCAGCCGGTCGATGCTCCACATGCGGCGGTCGCGGAACGCGGCGTCCTGCCACAGGTCGACGAGCACCGCGCCGCGCCGTTCGGCGATCTCCCGGATGACCTCGTTGTACGCCTCGGCGCGGGGTCGTACGACGCGCTGTCCGGGCAGCAGGAACGTCGGGTCGCCACCGGTCAGCAGCAGTACGGTCGCGCCGGTCTCGCCGAGCCGGCCGACCACCCAGTCGAGGCGCGGGCCGATCGTGGTGAGGTCGAAGCCGGGCCGCAGCGCGTCGTTTCCGCCGGCCACGAAGCTGACCAGGTCGGGGCGCATGGCGATGGCGGTCGGCACCTGTTCGTTGACGATCGCCTTGAACAGCCGCCCGCGTACGGCGAGGTTCGCGTACCGGAATCCGGGGTGCAGACCGGCCAGTACTTCGGCGACCCGGTCGGCCCAGCCGCGGAACGTGCCGTCACCGTACGGGTCGTCCATGCCCTCGGTGAAGCTGTCCCCCAGCGCGACGTAGCTCGCGAACTGCTCGGTTGCCACGGTCGGCCGCCTCCCCTCACCCGGTGGTACGGGGCCGATCGCGGCGGTCCGTCCGACCGGGACCTCGAAGATCCGCGCCCACGTTACCCGCAGGTACTGACGGGTACGGCCGGGGTCCGCGCGGCGTCACGCCGGCACGGCCTCCTCGATCTCCTCGTCCTCCGCGGCGGCCCGGTCACTCCCGGCCGACCGCTCCGGAACCGCCCGAAACCCGACCTCCGGCGTACGAGACGCGCGGCGGTGTTCGGCGACCGCGGCGACACCGAGTACGGCGAGTCCCGCGACGAACCACAGGACGAGGGCGAGGATGCGGCCGCCGGCGCCGTGACCGTCGAAGTACAGGAGGGCGCGGAGACCTTCGACGAAGCCGGCACCGTTCCAGAAGGAATGCAGGGCGCCGAAGAACCGCGGCTGCAGCTCGGGCCGGAACACGCCGCCCGCGGTGGTGAAGTTGAGCATCACGAACAGCACCATCAGCGCGAGCGTCGTCCACCGCTTGAGGAACGTGTGCAGTCCGATGCCGATCGCGAGTACGCCGGCGGAGTAGAGCCAGCCGAGCGCCCACAGCGCGGGCAGGTCGTGGTCGACGAGGTGGAAGACCGGCCCGGCGAACAGCGCCCCGAGCAGGCTGACCACCAGCGACAACCCCAGCCCGAACGCCGCGCGCAGCCCGATCCGCAGCCGCGCACCGGCCGCGCCGATCGCCGCGACCCCCGTGTACGAGCCGATCGAGATGGCCACGAGCAGGAAGAACAGGCCCTGTCCGGTCGGGTCGCCGCGCGCTGGGGTGACCACGTCGGTGACGGTCAGCGGCGCGCCCTGGCGGAGCGCGACAGTACCGAAGACCTGTTTGACGGCGTCGGCCGTGGTACCCGACGCGGCGGAGGCGACGAGCAGCTCGGGGTGCCGCCGATCCGGCACGTACGCACCGGAGATGGTGTCGGCGCGCAGCTCGCGTACCGCGGCGGTCCGGTCGGGGACGGTGCGGACGTCGAGCGCGTCGCCGGCGGTGTCCTTGAGCGTCTGGGCGAGCACCTTGGTCGCGGCCTGGTCGCCCACGACGACGACGCGCAGCCCGTTCGGCTCCGGGTGGTGGAACCCGCCCAGGTACGCCAGGCCCATGCCGACGCACATCAGCAGCGGCATGAGCAGGTGCCCGAGCAGGTGTCGTACGCCGGCGGCCGCCTCGGCCCGTGTGCTGCCCATCCCCGTCCCTCGGTTGCTATCTACAACTGACAACGAGTTGTACTCTACAACCATCTGGCGGGAGGCGCGATGTCGAAGCGGTCACAGGCGGTCGAGACCATCCAGCGCGAACTGATCGAGTTCGCCCGGCGCGCCCGCGGCGTGTCGGCGCGCAGCCATCCGGGACTGTCGCTGGTGGCGTACACGCTGCTCACACACGTGGAACGGCACGAGCAGACCCGCGCCGCCGACCTCGCCGAGCACTACGTACTGGACAAGTCGACCGTGAGCCGGCAGCTCGCCGAACTGGCCGACCGCGGCCTGCTCGAACGCGTCGCCGACCCCCGCAACCACCGTTCCCGGGTACTCCGGGTCACGGCGAAGGGCCGCCGGCACCTCGACGTCGCGCGCGAGCAGGCCGTCGGGGCGATGGCCGACCGGCTCACCGACTGGCCGGACGCCGACCTCGCCCGGTTCGCCTCGTACCTGGAGCGCTACAACTCCGCGTGAGGTCCGCTTCATTGCGGAATCAAGTACCGGCGGCGCGGTGTTGTGGTGCACGTGGACATCGAGATCTTCTCCGACATCGCCTGCCCCTGGTGCTACCTGGGCAAACGCCGCCTCGAACAGGCACTCGACCGGTACGACGGCGACGTGACCGTGCGCTGGCGGCCGTACCAGCTCGACCCCTCGGCGCCGAGCGAGCCGACGCCGTTGCAGCCCGCGCTGGCCGCCAAGTTCGGCGGGCTCGACCGGGTGCGCGAGATGAACGCGCGCCTCACCGAGATGGGCGCCGCGGCCGGCCTCGACTACCGCTTCGAGGACGCGCAGCACGTGAACACCCGTCCGGCGCACCGGCTCGCCTGGTACGCGGGTCGGGAGGGTCGCGGCAACGAGGTCGCCGAGGGACTTTTCTCCGCGTACTTCACTGAAGGCCGCAATGTGGCCGATCCCGGCGTACTCCTGGAGGTGGGTGTCGCGGCGGGGCTGGACCGCGACGCGCTCGCCGCGTTCCTCGCCTCGGACGACGGCGTGGCCGAGGTCGACGCGGAACTCGACGAGGCCCGCGAGCTGGGCATCACGGGTGTGCCGACCTTCGTCTTCGCCGGCAAGTACGCGGTGTCCGGCGCGCAGGAGGCCGACACCCTCCTGGAGGTACTCGACGAGGTACGTCGCCGCGAGTCCGCGACGTCCGTTCTGACCACTATCGGTGGCGATGCGACCACCGACAAGGACGCGTGTACGGACGATTCCTGCGCGATCTGACTCCGTACGACAACGGCCCGCCCGGTCTCCGGGCGGGCCGTTCCAGTTATCCACCGACTTATCCACAGGCTCGACTGTGGACGGTCGCACTCCCTGGCGATGTTTCACGTGCAACATCGACACCCAGGCGGCCAACAGCTCAGAAACGGTGCGTTTTCTGAGGTCATTGACACTCACAGGGTTATCCACAGGTTGATCCACACCCCCTGTGGATTCCGCTGTGGACAACGATCCGAGGTGTGGATAAGTACCCCTCAATCGGTGGACACGGGTACCCCGAGACCCTCGGTGACCTCGGCGTTCGGCAGTCCGGCGAGCGCCTTGCCGGGTACCAGCAGCTTGCTCCGGCGCAGCCCCGAGCCGATCACCACCTGTTGCGTACCGACGACCGCCGGGTCCACGAGTACCGGCCACTCGGGCGGCAGACCGAGCGGCGTGATCCCGCCGTACTCCATACCGGTCGCCGACACCGCGTCGGACATCGGCGCGAAGCTTGCCTTCCGCGCCTCCAACCGGCGTCGTACCAGGCCGTTGACGTCGGCGCGGGTGGTGGCGAGCACGACGCACGCCGCGTACCGGATCTCACCGCCGCGCTTGCCCGCGACCACGACACAGTTGGCCGAGGTGTCCAACGACATGCCGTACCGCGCGCAGAACTCGGCCGTGTCGGCCATGTCCGGATCGATCTCCGCGACCAGCAGCTCGCCCGCCGGTACGCCCGGCACCGCCCAGTCTCGTACCGCCGCGGCGACCGGATCCGCGAGCAGGTCGAGCCGGTCCGGGGCGGGTGTGGTCTGCAACGTCGACGTCATCGGCCCATCGTGGCAGGCCACCGGTCCATGCCGACGCCGACCTGGCGCCGTCCTACCCGGCCGGCGTGAGTACGCAGAACTCGTTGCCCTCCGGGTCCGCCAGCACGTGCCATGTCCAGCCGTCCTCGCTCAGCGGCTCGTCCGTCAGCCGCCGCGCGCCGAGCGCCACCACCCGCGCCACCTCGGCCGCGAGGTCCGACACGCGCAGGTCCAGGTGCATCCGGTTCTTCCCGGCCTTCTCCTCCGGTACGCGCTGGAGCAGCAGCTGCGGGCCGTCGCCCGTGTGCGGCACCAGCGCCAGGTACGCCCCGGCCATCGGCCCCGCGACCTGGTACCCCAGGGTCGGCGCCCAGAAGCGCGCCAGGGACTCGGGGTCACGGCAGTCCAGTGCGACGACGACGCGCATCACGACTCCTCCAACGCCAGGCGGTACTGCTCCTCACCGACCGACGGATCACTCGGCAGCGGCTGGCGCACGCCGGTACCGCGGAAGCCGAAGCGCCGGTAGAAGCGGCGGGCACGGTCGTTGCCGTCCGCGACCCAGAGGAGTACGCCGGGGAACGGGCGGTGCCGCGCCCACGCCAGCAGCGCCTCGACCAGCCGGGCCGCCACGCCCGCACCACGCAGCGGCTCCGCCACCCACATGCCGATCAGGTGCAGGTCACCGGACTCCTCGACGAACCCGCCGACCAGCCCGACCCCGCGCGCCCCGTCGACCGCCGCGAACCAGGTCGCCGACTCGACCCGGCTCCGCCACTGCCACTCGTCGAACGCCGCCTCCCGCTCCACCGTCGACGCGAACGCGTACGGAGCGTCGCCCAGCGCGGCGAGCCGCGCCCCGCGGAACAGCTCCCAGTCGTCGGGCGTGAGCCGGCGGATCTCGACCATGCGCCCGAGTATGCCGCCGCGGACCCGCTGGTACGACACCGGAAATCGGTGGCGGGGCGGGAGTACGGTGGCCAGGCTCGCCGTGTGACCGAGGAACCGTTGGCCGGCGGCAACGTCTCCGACCAGGTCGTACGCGTCGGCGACACGGTGCGGCGGCCCGCCGGACCCTGGACCCCGGCCGTACACGCGCTGCTCGACCACCTGTACGAGGTCGGCTTCCGTGGCGCGCCCCGGGCGTACGGGCTGGACCGGCAGGGGCGGGAGGTGCTGGAGTACCTGCCGGGCGAGATGGCGTGGCCGGAACGGTTCGACCGGCTCGACCCGGACGACGCGCTCGCCGCCGTGTTCCGGCTGATCCGCGAGTACCACGACGCGGTCGCCGGGTTCCGGCCGCCGGACGACGCGCGCTGGCGCACCCTGTGGCCGCCGCACGGCGACGAAATCATCGCCCACCACGACCTCGCGCCCTGGAACCTCGTCCTCGGCGACCCCTGGACCTTCATCGACTGGGACGGCGCCGCACCCGGCACCCGCCTCTGGGACCTCGCGTACGCGCTGCACGGGTTCGTACCGCTGTCCGCCGACCCACGCTGGGCGGACGTCGGATTCGGACACCGGCTACGCGTCGCCGCCGACGCGTACCGGCTCGGCGAAGACGACCGGCGCGCGCTCGTCGACATGCTCCCCGTACCACTCGCCGCCATGTACGACCTGCTCGCCGACGGCGCCACCACCGGTACACAGCCGTGGGCGCGGCTCTGGGACGAGGGCCACGGCGCCGTCTGGCGCGCCGACACCGACCTCGTCGCCGCGCGCCGCGCCGACTGGCTCACCGCGCTGCTCGGCTGACCCGGCGTACTCGGGTCCGTGTTCGCCCGGAACTCGCGGCCGGCGGCGTCGTGGGCGGGTCGTCCTGGATGCGGTCGGCGCAGGGAGCAGGGAGTTGAGGAGTCGCGTGCGGTGCCGTGGCGGCCGGCGGCGGCAGTGAGGTGGGTGGCGCGGGAGCGGGAGCGGGAGCGGGAGCGGGCAAATTGTCCGTCGATGTCATTGTTCAACTGTTCAACAATTGGACGAGTGCACAGTTGAACAATTGGACAATCGATTTGTGACCTCCCGCCGTCCCCGCATCCGCACCCGCCGCCCACGTCACCGGCAATCCCCCAAGCCAACCCGAACCAGCCCACGTACCAAGCCGGCAACGCCACGAACCCAACGCCCGGCAACCGCTTTCCCTCGCGCAGTACCCGACCAGGGCGTTGATGCGACCCGCGGCGGCGCGGTTAGGGTGCGGGTACCGAGAAGGCACTGATCTGCCGGGTGTGGTCGACGTGGACCGAGCGTCCCCGGTCGCGTCGCTCTGGACGGCTACAGGCCATCGAGGCACGGGTCGAGCCCGCGGACGCCCGCGGCCCGCCGCCTCGCCGCCCGTACGGGTGGGCCCGCCGGCAGCGGAGAGGACCGCACCGTGCCGGCCGTATCCGGTCGGCGACCCGTACCTGACGCCGTGCTGCGCTACCGGGCTGCGCTGCGACTGTCGGGTGCTGTCGCCTACTATCTCGCGTCGCTGCCGGTACGGCTCGGCGCCGCCATGCTCAGCCTGGGCGTACTCGTCCTGGTCCATTCCGCGACCGGCTCGTACGCGGCGGCTGGCGCGCTCGCGGGACCGCCGCCCTGGCTGGTGCGGTCGGCGGGCCGCTCACCGCCCGCCTCGCCGACCGGTACGGTGCGCGCCGGGTCCTGCCGCCGGTGGCCGTCTCGTACGCGGTGGGGGTGGTGGTGTTGCTCGTCGTGGTGACCGCGGGCGCGCCGGCCGCCACCTGGTATCCGCCGGTCGCGCTGGCCGGGCTGGCCGTTCCGCCGGTCGGGTCGTTGACGCGCGCGCGGTGGGCGGCGCTGGCGCCGGACCGTACGGTGCTCGGCTCGGCGTTCTCGATCGAGTCGCTCACCGACGACCTGTCGTACGTGGTGGGGCCGGTGCTCGCGACGGTGTTGGGTGCGGTCGCGCCGGCCGTCTGTCCACTCGCGACGGTCGCGCTGGTGCTCACCGGCGCGGTCGTGATGGCCGCCCGCTCCGCCGGCACACCGCGTCGACCCCGCGCGAGGCGGCTCCGGGGAGTCGCCGGGCCGCTGGCGGTACCGGGGGTTCGGGTGCTGACCGCGGCGTACGTGGCGACCGGGGTGGTGTTCGGCGGGCTCCAGGTGGGGGTCACGGCGGCGGCCGGTGCGGCGGGGCATGCGGCGGCGGCCGGCCCCGTGTACGGCGGGTTCGGGGTCGCGTCGATGGTGTCCGGCCTGGCGTACGGGGCGGTGCACTGGCAGGTGGCGCCGGCGCGCCGGGTCGTCGCGGGGTTCGGCGCGCTCGCGGTCGGGTGCGCCCTGCTGGCAGCGGCGGGTTCGCTGCCCGCGCTGGCCGCGGCGATCCTGCTGCCCGGCCTGGCGATGGCGCCGACCCTGATCACCGGCGCCACGCTGGCCACCGAACTCGCCCCGCCGGCTCAGCGCACCGAGGCGTACGCGTGGCTCAGCGCGGCGACGGCGGTCGGGGTGGCCACCGGTACCGCGGTGACCGGCCGGATCGTCGGCACCGCACCACACTCCGGCTTCCTCGTACCGGCGGGTGCGGCGGCGGTCGCGGCAGTGCTGGTCGCCGCGCGGGTCAGGCGGTGACGGCGGCCGCGATCCGGTGGTACGTGGCGGCCAGCGCGTCGGCGTCCACGCGTACCGGGGCGCCGTCGCGGAGTGCCCACTCGCCGGCGGTGAGGACGTGCCGGACGACGCCCGGGCCCGCGCTCGTGACGACCGCGGCGGCCAGGGTCGACAGCTCCGGCCCGTCGACGTACGGCCGGAGCCGGTCCGCGTCGAGGAACACCAGGTCGGCGGTACGCCCGGGGGCGATCTCGCCGAGGTCGTCGCGGGAGTACCCGAGGGCGCCGCCGCGGGTCGCCATCCGCAGGACGTCGGCGTGGGTGGCGCGGTCGGTGGACAGCGGCCCCGGCTCGTCCGCCCCCCGGTACGCGGGCTGGTCGGGCAGCCGCTGCTGGAGCAGCCACGCGGCGCGGACCGTACCCCACATGTCGGTGTCGCCCCAGTCGGTGCCGAGCCCGACGGTCACGCCGGCGCGGCGCCACTCGACGGCGGGCGGGATGCGGCCGTGCAGGCTCAGGTTCGACACCGGGCAGTGCATCACCGCCGCCCCGGTACGGGCCAGCGTGGCGACGTCGTCGGCGTCCATCTCGCAGCCGTGGAACAGTACGGTGCGCGGCGACAGCAGCCCGTGCTCGTCGAGTACGGCGATGGAGGAGCGGCCCCAGGCGGCGAGCGCGAGTTCCCGGCGGGCCACGGTCTCCAGCGAGTGCCCGGCGAACACCGGCCGGTACCGGTCGCGCCAGCCCACCGCGCGCTCGACGAACTCGCGGGTCAGGTCCTCCTCCGACTCGATGTTCACCGTGTACCGCGCGGGATCGTCGACCCGCTCGATCCAGTCGTCGTACGCCTGCGCGATGACCCGTACGCCGACCTCGTCGCCGAGGTCGGCGAGCAGTGTCGGGGACGCGGCCTCGGACGAGCCGCAGTCGGCGACCGTGGTGACACCGTGCCGCAGCAGCGTCACGTACTCGTGGCGGACGACGTCGGCGAGTTCGGTGAGGTTCGCCGGGTCGTCGAGCCAGCCGCCGACCCTCGACTGCGCCCGCCCGCCCGGGCTGTCGCCGAACCAGTCGAACAGTTCCAGCCCGGCCTCCATGCCCCGCATCAGCGTCGCCTGGCTGTGGTAGTGCCCGTTCACCAGGCCGGGCAGCACCACGTACCCGGAACAGTCCACATCGGACGGTCGGGAGCCGGCGGGCGCGACCTCGGCGACCACCCCGTCACGTACGAGGAGGTCGGCGCGGCCGAAGGTGCCGTCGGGCCGCAGGTAGCACGCGTCGGTGAGCCACATGCGCCGGAATCTAGCCGAGTGCCCCGGCCGGACCACCACCGATGTCAGTCGTCGCGCGGCGGCCAGTCCGGCGGCATCACCCGGCTGCCGGCCAGCATCGCCACCCCGGAACCGCCGAACACCAGCGCGACCAGGCCGAAGCAGACGTACCCGGCGACGGTGCCCGGCGCTCCGCCCACCAGCGCCGCCACCACGAAACCCAGCGCCGCGAGCCCGATCCCGAGCGCCACGCCCCCGCCGACGGCCATCCGTCCCCGCCCCGTCACGCGCCCAGTCTCGCACCCGAGGCGACCGCCGCGTACGCCGTGGTTTGATGCGGGCATGTCGATGACGGGACGGGTCGCGCTGGTGACCGGCGGCGGGCACGGGATCGGGCGAGCCACGGTGGCGGCGCTACGGGCGAAGGGCGCGCTCGTTGCGGCCGCCGACGTCGACCTCGCCGCCGCGCGGGCGGTCGCCGACGACACCGACGGCGTACTCGCGGTCCGGCTCGACGTGACCGACCGGTCCTCCGTGGACGCCGGGATCGCCCGCTGTGTCGAGCATTTCGGCCGGCTCGACTGCCTGGTCAGTACGGCCGGCGGGGACCGGGAGACGCCGGAGTTCGCGGAGATGTCCGACGACGACTGGTCCGCCGCGTACGAGTTGAACCTGCTCGGCGTGGTCCGGTGCGTCCGCGCCGCCGTACCGCATCTGGGCGAGGGTGGGTCGGTGGTGGTCGTCGGCTCGGTGAACGGGCTGGCCGCCTGGGGCAGCGAGCCGTACTCGGTGGCCAAGGCCGGCCTCGGCGTCCTCGTACAAAACCTGGCCGCGTCGTACGGGCCGCGGGGCGTCCGGGTCAACCTGGTCGCACCGGGCACGATCCGTACCCGGGTGTGGGACGGGCAGGGCGGCCCGGACCGCCTCGCCCCGATGTACCCGCTGGGTCGGGTCGGTGAGCCGGCGGACGTGGCCAACGCCGTCGCGTTCCTGGCGTCGCCGGACGCCGGCTGGATCACCGGCGTCACGCTGCCCGTCGACGGCGGCGTCTCCACCGGGCCGATCCACCTGCTGCGGGACCGCTGGTGACCGCCCGGATCCGCGGGTACGCGCTGCCCACCGGCGAGTGGACCGACCTGTACGCCGACGGCGACCGCTGGACCACCGACCCGGTACGCGGGGCCGACCTGGTCGCCGAGGGCTGGCTGCTGCCCGGCCTCGTCGACGCGCACACCCATCCCGGTGCCGAGCTGCCCGGCGCGCCCCTCGACGACCGGATGCTCCGCGACGACCTGCACGAACACGTGGCCAGCGGGGTCACCATGATCCGTTCGCCCGGGTTGGCGGGTGAGCCGCCGGCCTGGTTCGGACGCGACCCGGACGTACCGCGGGCGGTGCACGCCGGGCTGTGGATCGCGCAGCACGACACGTTCTTCGACGGTTGGGGCCGGCGTGCCGACCTGGCCGACCTGCCCCGGGTCGCCGCCGCGCAGGCCGCCGCGTCCGGCTGGGCGAAGATCATCGCGGACTGGGGCCCGGACGACTCCGCGGTCCCCATCGACGTCCTGACCGACGCCGTACGGCAGGTGCACGCGGCCGGCGGTCGCATCGCCGTACACAGTCAGCAGGCCGCCGGCGGGGCCGCCGCCGTCGCCGCCGGGGTCGACTCCCTCGAACACGGCATGTGCCTCGATCCGGCTCTGTTGAGCCGAATGGCCGAACAGGGCACCGCGCTCACCCCGACCCTGTCGGTCATCACCGCCAGCCGCGAGCACCTCGCCGCCCGACCCGACGGCCCCCGCCGCCGGTGGTACCTGTCGGGCAGCGCGGCGCACCCCGGGCTGGCCGCCGCCGCGGCCGAGGCGGGCGTGACGCTGCTCGCCGGTACGGACTCGCGGCCGCACGGGCGGATCGCCGACGAGGTGCGCGCGCTCGCCGCCGCCGGCGTACCGGTGCACGACGCGCTCGGCGCCGGGTCCTGGACGGCCCGCGCGTACCTGGGGCTGGCGGGGCTGGTGCCCGGTGCGCCCGCCGACGCCGTCGTGTACGACGAGGACCCGCGCACCGACCTCGCCCAGCTCGACCACCCCCGCGCCGTCGTACTCCGCGGCGCCGTCGTCCACCGCCGCTGACCCGACCGGTATGCGCGGTCCCGGTACGAAAAGGCGCTGTCCACCGGCGCCGGCCGGGACCTGCGGTACGGGTCGGTAGACCCACGGCGCGGTGCCGGTTCGGGTGATGACAGCCGTACGCCGGGGCGCGCACGGTGGCGGATGACGCGCGTACCCGGGAGAGATCATGACAACCTCGCTCGACCGTGTCGCCGGCCCGGTGTTCACCGCCGACGACGCCGACTACGCCACCGAGACCAGCGGGTTCAACCTCGCCGTCACCCACCGTCCGGACATCGCGGTCGGCGCGACGTGCACCGCCGACGTCGCCGCCGCCGTCCGGTACGCCGCGGACGCGGACCTGCCCGTCGGCGTGCAGGCCACCGGGCACGGCGCGGTCGCCACCATCGGCGGGGTACTCGTCGCCACCCACCGGATGACCGGCCTGACCATCGACCCCGCGGCGCGGACCGCCACCATCGACGCCGGCGTACGGTGGCGCCAGGTCATCGACGAGGCCGCCCGGTACGGTCTGGCCCCGCTCAACGGCTCCGCCTCCGACGTCGGCGCCGTCGGGTACACGACCGGCGGCGGGCTCCCGGTGCTGGGCCGCGCGTACGGGTTCGCCGCGGACCACGTCCGCTCGTTCGAGCTGGTCACCGCCGACGGCACGGTACGGCAGGTGGAGCCCGGCACCGAACCCGACCTGTTATGGGCGGTACGCGGCGGCAAGGGCAACTTCGGCATCGTCACCCGCATGACCATCGACCTCGTCCCCGTCACCACCCTGTACGGCGGGGCGATCTTCCACCCGGGCGCCGACGCGCCGCGGCTGCTGCGACTGTTCCGCGAGTGGGCGCCGATGCTGCCGGAGACCACGTCAGCGTCGATCGCGCTGCTGCGCCTGCCGCCGATTCCCGAGGTGCCGGAACCGTTGCGCGGCAAGTTCCTCACGCACGTCCGGTACGCCCACGTCGGCGATCCCGAGGTCGGTGCGCTGCTGCTCGACCCGATGCGGCGGGCCGCGACGCCGGTCGTCGACGCCGTCGGCGAGATGCCGTACACCGCGGTCGACGCGATCCACCAGGACCCCACGTTCCCGCTGCCGTTCTACGAGCGCGGCGCGCTGCTGCCCGACCTGCCGCCCGAGGTCGACGACCGCATCCTCGACCTCACCGGTCCCGGCGTGCGCACCCCGATCCTCATGCTGGAGGTACGCCAGCTCGGCGGCGCGCTCGCCCGCCCACCGGAGGTACCGAACGCGGTCGGTGCCCGCGGCGCCGCGTACTGCGTGTTCGCGCTGGGTGTGCTGATGCCGCCGGTCGCCGACGCCGTACCGGCCGCGGTCGATGCCGTGCCCACCGCGCTCGCCGGGTACACCTCGGGCGACTTCGTCAACTTCCACGGCCGGCCCCGCAGCGCCGCCGACATGTCCGAGTGCTGGCCGGCGCCCGTGCACCGCCGCCTCCTCGACATCAAGCGGGAGTACGACCCGGCCAACCGCTTCCGGTACGGCCACGCCCTCGTGCCCGCCGCCTGACAACCCCGTTGCCGCCGCCAACCCGGATCCCTACCATCCGCCCATGCCGCCTGTACTCACGGATCGGTTGCGGCTCCTGCCGATCGGCCCCGACCTCGCCGGCGACCTGTGGCTCGCGCACCAGGACGACGACGTCGCCCGCTGGTACGCCGGGCGCTGGTCCCGCGACGAGGCCGAACGCGCCGCCGCCGCGATGGGCCGCGCCTGGCACGACGACGGCGTGCACAAGTGGCTCGCGTACGCGCGGGACAGCGGCGAACTCGTCGGCCGCGGTGGCCTCTCGTACGCCGAGGTCGACGGCCGCCGGCGGCTCGAAGTCGGCTGGGCGGTCCGCTCCCCCCACCAGGGCCGCGGGTACGCCACGGAGATCGGCCGCGCCGGACTCGCCCACGCGTTCGGCGAACTCGCCGCGACCGAGGTCGTCGCGTTCACCGAACGGCACAACCACCGGTCGCGCGCGGTGATGCGGCGCCTCGCCATGACGTACGTCGGCGAGATCCGCCGGCCCGGCCTGCTCCCCGGCCGCCCCGGCGTCCACGACGACGCACCCTTCGCCCTCTACGCCGCCGGCCCGCAACCGACGCCGTGACCGAGCTGTCACCCGACTACGACACGGACCCGGGCCGCTGGCGCTCGTGGACCGCACCGCGGGACGCGCACGACACCGTCGCCACCCACCTGACCGGCCCCGTACTCGACGTCGCCTGCGGGGACGGACGGCTCGCCCGCGCCCTGCGCCCCGGCGTCCGGTGGATCGGCGTCGACTCGTCGCCCACCCAGCTCGCCGCCAACCCGTACCGGCCGGTCGTGCGCGCCGACATGCTCGCCCTGCCGTTCCCGGACGGTACGTTCGCCGAGGTCACCCACCTGTGGTGCCTCTACCATCTGGCCGATCCACGGCCCGCGATCCGCGAGGCGTACCGGGTGCTGCGGCCCGGCGGCCACTACCACGCCTGCACCGCCGCCCGGACCAACGACCCCGAACCGCTGCCCGACGGGTACCCGCCGTCGCCGTTCGACGCCGAGGACGCCGCCGCGATCGTCGGCTCGGTCTTCCCCCACGTCACCGCCGAACCCTGGGACAGCAGGTACTTCCCGCTCGACACCCGCGACGAGATCCGCGCGTACTGCCGGCACAACCTCATCCCCGCCGAACGCGCGGAGACCGCCCCGGTGCCGCTCTGGCTCACCAAGCGCGGCACCATCGTCCGGGCCACCCGACCGTGGCACCGTTGCGCCGCACGGGATCCGCGGCGAGGATGGCGGCCACACGGTCACGTCACGCGACGGCAACACCATCAGTCGGTACGAGTGGAGCTGAGGGGACTTGAACCCCTAACCTCCGCCTTGCAAAGGCGATGCTCTGCCAGTTGAGCTACAGCCCCGAGCGGCGGGCACCCGTGCCCGCGCGGGAAACCCGGTCGGCCCCGACCAGGCTCGTAAACGGCATCGTGGCCCGACGGAAGTACTTGTCCGTCGGGCCCGTGTGCGCTGGCGACCGCTCCTGGCCGCCGAAGGTACGACTAGCGAAGGTCGGGGGACGTGGTGGCCTCGTGCCACAGCGCCCGCTCGTCGTTCGCGTCCTTGACCTTCTTGGCGACAAGTGCGGCAACGCCGACGACCGCGGCGATGATCAGAAGCTTCTTCACCATTGGATCCCCCTAGAACCATTGGTAGGGAGTGGGGCTAGCTGGAATCGAACCAGCGACCTCATCGTTATCAGCGATGCGCTCTAACCGACTGAGCTATAGCCCCGCGTGCGAGCCTGAAGATTACCCCATCGGAGCCCAGCCGACTCCACCCGGGGTGGGTGGAGAGACGAGGCACACCACGCGTCTGAGGCACGGACCTCGGACGCAACGCCGACGGTACCAGCAGGCCCACCCGGTACGGCCGGCAATTCCCCCGCACCGCCGTTCCGACCCCCCGGGACGGTGGACGCGTACCGCCGTGACCAGCCACGACCCGGTCCCGCGCCCCACGTCTCCCGGGTACCACCGGCGCGACGTCGCCGGCCCGAGTACCAGGGCTGCGGGGTTCTCGCGGGGTCGGGTGGGGACGGCGAAGGACCCGGGTCGAGGACCCGGGTCCTTCGTGGTGACGTCGCGTCAGTCCTTCTCGGACAGCGTGACCTCGATGCCGCCGACCAGGTCGGAGCACACGTTGTAGATGAACGCGCCGAGCGTCGACAGCGCCGTGAACAGGACCATGTTGACCACGCCGAGCAGGGCCGCGACACCGATCACGCCCTTGGCCGTGATCTGCAGGTTGAAGCCCTTGCTGCCGGATCCGGCGGAACCGATCAGCGAGGTCAGCGTCTTGTTCACGCTGTCGAAGACGCCCATGGTGTCGAGCGCCAGGTACAGCACCGAGGTGGCGACGACCATCACGATGAACAGCACCAGCGACACGGCGAACGCGAACTTCATCACCGACCAGGGGTCGATGCGCTTGAGGTGCAGACGCGCGCGCCGCGGTCCGCGGGACGCCGCCGCCGACACGGTGGCCCGCGCCGCCCGTACCGCCTCGGCCACCTGGGCCTTGGCCGCACCGGTGTTGGCCTGGCCGGCCGGATCGGTTGGCGGTGGGTTCATACCCGGCGGACGGACGAACTTGCTGGTGGCCGACGGGTCGGCCGACTGCACGGCGGCCCGGCCGACGGTGCGGTTCTGCCCCTGTGAATTGGGGCCGGAGCGCGCCGCCGCGGTCTCGTGCGTCTTGGCCTCAGTCATACGTCAGTCCTGTTCCTCGGGCTCGTCGGCGTTGCGCGTGATCGCCACCAGCGTGACGCCCGCTGGGAGGTCCATCAGTTTGACACCCATTGTGTTCCGATCGCGGGTCCGCCGTACAGGCTTCACCGGAGTCCGGATGACTCCACCGTTCGACGTGATAGCGAACACTTCGTCGTCCGGACTGACGGCCAGTGCGCCCACCAGTTGACCACGACGGGTCGTGATCTTCGCGGTGAGTACGCCCTTGCCGCCCCGATTCTGCGTCGGGTACTCCTCGACGGGGGTCCGCTTCGCGAAACCGCCGTCGGTCGCCACCAGGATGTCCATGCCCTCCCGGACGACCTCCATCGTCAGGAGAACATCCCCGTCGGTGAACCGCATGCCGATCACCCCGGCTGTGGCGCGTCCCATCGGCCGCAGCGACTCGTCGGTCGCCTTGAACCGGATGGCCTGCGCGTTCGCACTGACCAGGAGCAGGTCGTCCTCGGGCCCGATGAGCGCGGCCTTGACCACCTCGTCCTCGTCGCGAAGGTTGATCGCGATGACCCCGCCCGACCGGTTCGAGTCGAAGTCGGTCAGCTTGGTCTTCTTGACGACGCCGGCCTTCGTCGCGAGCACCAGGTACGGGGAGACCTCGTAGTTCGGGATCTCGATGACCTGGGCGATGTGCTCGTCGGGCTGGAACGCCAGCAGGTTCGCCACGTGCTGGCCCTTGGCCGCGCGGCTCGCCTCGGGCAGCTCGTACGCCTTCGCCCGGTAGACGCGGCCCTTGTTCGTGAAGAACAGGATCCAGTCGTGCGTCGAGCAGACGAAGAAGTGGCTGACGATGTCGTCCTGCCGCAGCGCCGCACCCTGTACGCCCTTGCCGCCGCGCCGCTGCGTGCGGTACAGGTCGGACTTGGTGCGCTTGGCGTAGCCGCCGCGGGTGATCGTGACGACCACGTCCTCGCGGGCGATCAGGTCCTCGATCGACACGTCCCCGTCGAACGGAACGATCTTGGTGCGCCGGTCGTCCCCGTACTTCCGGACGACCTCGGCCAGCTCCTCGCTGACGATCTTCCGCTGCCGCTCGGGTTTGGCCAGGATGTCCTGCAGGTCGGCGATCGTCGCCTCGATGTCGGCCAGTTCCTGGATGATCTTCTGCCGTTCCAGGGCGGCCAGCCGGCGCAGCTGCATGTCGAGGATCGCGGTGGCCTGCACCTCGTCCACGTCCAGCAGCTCGATCAGCCCGGTACGCGCCGCGTCCGCGCTCGGCGAGCGCCGGATCAGCGCGATGACCTCGTCGAGCTGGTCGAGCGCCTTGACCAGACCGCGCAGGATGTGGGCCCGCTCCTCGGCCTTGCGCAGCCGGTACCGGGTGCGCCGGACGATGACCTCGATCTGGTGCTTGACGTACAGCTGGATGAACTGGGCGAGGTTCAGCGTGCGCGGCACGCCGTCGACCAGGGCCAGCATGTTCGCGCCGAACGTCTCCTGTAGCTGCGTGTGCTTGTACAGGTTGTTCAGCACGATCTTGGCGACCGCGTCGCGCTTGAGCACCAGTACCAGCCGCATGCCGGTACGGCCGGAGGACTCCTCGCGGATGTCCGCGATGCCGGAGAGCTTGCCCTCCTTGACCAGCTCGGCGATCCGCTCGGACAGGTTGTCCGGGTTCACCTGGTACGGCAGTTCGGACACCACGAGCATGGTGCGGCCCTTGGCGTCCTCCTCGACGTCCACGACGGCGCGCATCCGGATCGAGCCACGGCCCGTCCGGTACGCGTCGAGGATGCCCTGGCTGCCGACGATCACGCCCTTGGTCGGGAAGTCGGGGCCCTTGACGATGCCGATGAGCTCCTCAAGCGCCTCCTCCTCGGTGGCGTCGGGGTGCTCCAGGCACCACTGCACGCCGGCCGCGACCTCGCGCAGGTTGTGCGGCGGAATGCGGGTGGCCATGCCGACCGCGATGCCCTCGGAACCGTTGACCAGCAGGTTCGGGAACCGTGCCGGCAGGACGTCGGGCTCCTGCGTGGTGCCGTCGTAGTTCGGCGAGAAGTCGACGGTGTCCTCGTCGATGTCCCGCAGCATCTCCATGGCCAACGGGTCCAGCCGGCACTCGGTGTACCGCATGGCCGCGGCCGGGTCGTTGCCCGGTGAGCCGAAGTTGCCGTTCCCGTCGATCAGCGGGTACCGCATGGACCAGGGCTGCGCCAGCCGTACGAGCGAGTCGTAGATCGCCGAGTCGCCGTGCGGGTGGTAGTTGCCCATGACGGCGCCGACGACCTTGGCGCACTTGACGTACCCCCGCTCGGGGCGCACGCCGTCGTCGTACATGCCGTAGAGGATCTTGCGGTGGACGGGCTTGAGACCGTCCCTGACCTCGGGGAGCGCCCGACCGACGATCACGCTCATCGCGTAGTCGAGGTACGAACGCTGCATCTCGACCTCAAGCCCGACGGGCTCGATCCGGTCTCCGCCGCCCGGCGGCACCGTCGTCTCGGTCACGAATTACCTCTCGCTGTGGATATCGCTGTGGATACTGTGGATTGTCTGCTACTCAGCGTCGCCAGTTCGTCGCCACGAGTCAGATGTCGAGGAACCGGACGTCCTTGGCGTTGCGCTGAATGAACTCCCGGCGCGACTCCACGTCCTCACCCATCAACACGCTGAACAACTCGTCCGCGGTTGCGGCGTCGTCCAGGGTCACCTGCGACATGATCCGGGTCGCCGGGTTCATCGTGGTGTCCCACAGCTCGTGGTAGTTCATCTCGCCCAGACCCTTGAACCGCTGGATGTCGTCGGGCTTGGCGTTCGGCCGCTTCTCCTGCCGCATCGCGATCAGCCCGTCGCGCTCCCGGTCCGAATACGCGTACTGGACGTCGTCGCCCTTCTTGTTCCACTTGATCTTGTACAGCGGCGGACGAGCCAGGTACACGTGGCCCATCTCGACCAACGGCCGCATGAACCGGAACAGCAGGGTCAGCAGCAGC
The DNA here is from genome assembly GCF_016861975.1 of Actinocatenispora rupis. Lineage (GTDB taxonomy): Bacteria > Actinomycetota > Actinomycetes > Mycobacteriales > Micromonosporaceae > Actinocatenispora > Actinocatenispora rupis. Next base: position 145,732 of record NZ_BOMB01000023.1, read on the forward strand.
GTCGAGATGTGCTGGCCGTCCACGTCGGCGTCGGCCATCAGCACGATCTTGTGGTACCGCAGCTTCGAGATGTCGAAGTCCTCGTGGATGCCGGTGCCCGCGGCGGTGATGATCGCCTGGACCTCGTTGTTGCGCAGCACCTTGTCGATGCGCGCCTTCTCCACGTTGAGGATCTTGCCGCGGATCGGCAGGATCGCCTGGATCTGCGGGTTGCGGCCCTGCTTGGCGGAGCCGCCGGCCGAGTCGCCCTCCACGATGAAGATCTCGCACTCGCGCGGGTCGGTCGACTGGCAGTCGGCCAGCTTGCCGGGCATCGAGCCGGCCTCCAGCAGGCTCTTGCGCCGGGCCAGCTTGCGGGCCTGCGCGGCCGCGGCACGCGCACGGGCGGCGGCGGACGCCTTGCTGATGATGGTCTTGGCCTCGCTGGGGTTGCGCTCCAGCCAGTCGGCCAGCCACTCGTTCGACACCTTCTGCACGAACGACTTGACCTCGGTGTTGCCGAGCTTCGTCTTCGTCTGGCCCTCGAACTGCGGGTTGGCCAGCTTGACCGAGATGATCGCGGCCAGGCCCTCCCGGATGTCCTCGCCGGACAGCTTGTCGTCGCCCTTGAGCAGCTTCTTGTCCGTCCCGTACCGGTTGATGACGGTGGTCAGGGCGGAGCGGAAGCCCTCCTCGTGGGTACCGCCCTCGTGGGTGTTGATCGTGTTGGCGAACGTGTAGACACTCTCGCCGTACGACTCGTTCCACTGCATGGCGACTTCCAGCGACATGCCCTCGGCCTCGCCGTCGAACGCCACCACGGACTTGTGGATCGGCGTCTTCTTGGCGTTGATGTGGCTGACGAAGTCGGCGATGCCGTTGACGTAGTGGAAGGTCTCGACGCGCACCTCGGGGTGGTCGTCGTCGATCCGCTCGTCCCGGAAGACGATCTTGAGCCCGCCGTTCAGGAACGCCATCTCCTGCAGGCGACGGTGGATCGTCTCGTGGTTGAAGTCGACGGTCTCCATGATCGAACCGTCCGGCCAGAACGACACGATCGTGCCGCTGTCCGTGGTCTTCTCGCCCTGCTCCAACGGACCGGGCTTCGAGTGCTCGTACCGCTGCCGCCAGACGTGGCCCTTGGTACGGATCTCCACCTCCATCCGGTTGGAGAGCGCGTTGACCACCGAGACGCCGACGCCGTGCAGACCGCCCGACACCGCGTACGCCTTGCCGTCGAACTTGCCGCCCGCGTGCAGGACGGTCAGGGCCACCTCGACACCCGGCTTCTTCAGCTTCGGGTGCAGGTCGACGGGGAAACCACGGCCGTTGTCCTCGACCCGGACCCCACCGTCGGACAGCAGGCTCACCGTGATGGTGTCGCAGTAGCCGGCCATCGCCTCGTCGACGGCGTTGTCCACGACCTCCCAGACGAGGTGGTGCAGGCCGCGCTCACCGGTCGAGCCGATGTACATACCGGGCCGCTTGCGGACGGCCTCCAGCCCTTCCAGTACCTGGATCGAGGCTGCCGTGTAATCGCTCTGATTCTGCTTGGGGGCTGCCACCCTCTGTCACTTTCTCCGTGGCCGGCAGTGGAGCTGGGTTGCCGGGCCGCGGGATCGGGCGCACACGGGACGGCGAACGGCACGCACTTGCCCGCCCGGAAGCGGGCCGGGAATGACCCCGGGGCCTGGACGAACGCCGGCAGCGGGCCGACGAGCCCCGGAGGCGTGCCGGTCGACCCCCGCGATTGCGGGTCGAACGGCTGAACTCCGTGTCAATCTTACTTGGCCCGACCGACATAACCGCGGTCCGGCACCCCTGTAGTGGCCGAGAAGACGAGAAAATCCCCCGGGACGCACCCCCCTACGGGTCCGGCGACCCGCGGCGCTCACGCGCCCGACACCAGCCCGCCCGGCGACACCGGCCACCGGAAGACGCTCCGACGCGCCGCACGACGGCCGCGCGACACGCACGCACGCGTACGCCGCTGGCAAGAATACGACGCGTGAGCACGTGCCGTTCACGGGACACGACAATCCGGCGAGCGCGCCCGCATCGGCCACGAGTACGGGCACTTCGGGCAGGTACCCAACCGACCGCCAGCCGACCCGCCCATAACGGGTGACCGGCCATCGGGGAGGACGGATGGACGGCGACCGACACCAGCAGTACAAGGGGTACGTCCGGGTCGGGGCGTACGACCCACACTCCAGGTGAGCGATCCGGGCGGCCACGCCGAACGGCCCGCCGGGCAGGTCGACGTGTTCGGCGACCCGGCCGACCAGTACAGCTGGCGAACCGACCCGTTCCGGCGCTGAGCCGTTGCGCCGCCGGATCCCTTGCGTACCAACAGATTCGGCGGCGCTCAGCCGTACGTGTCGCCGGGGCCGGGGCCGCGTACGCGCAGCGGACCGTGCCGCCAGGACGGCGCCGCGGGACCGTGGATGCGGAGCTTCTTGACCGGACTCGGGCGTACCTCCCGGGCGATCTGGGCCAGGATCTTCCCGCTGAGCAGGCGCAACTGCGTCGCCCACGCGGTCGACTCGGCCTCGATCGTCAGCTCGCCGTCGGTCAACTTCACCGGGCGGCAGTGGTCGGCGATGCTCGCGCCGACGACCTTCTCCCACGCGCCGAACACGGTCGCCTCCGCGGCCGGGCGCTGCCAGCCGCGGTCCTTCACCAGCTTGCTCAGCAGGTTCCCGAACGGTTGCGGGTCACGGGGATCCGGCCCCGGCCCGGTGTATCCCCGCCTGCGGTAGCGGCGCGGATCTCCGTCGCCGTACCGTCCCGACCGGCCCCGCTCGGTCCGCCTCGCCTTCGCCGCGTCGAGTACGGCGCGCGCCAGGTCCGGGCCGGTCAGCCCGTCCGGCAACCCGTCCCCCGCCGTACCGTCCACAGTGGACTTGTCGGGCTCCTCGGTCGGCTCAGACGACACGGCGCACCTCCCCGGCGGCGACGTCGAATCGCCCGCCCTGCAACGCTTCCGGTACGTCGGCGGCCACCGCGCAGGTGACGAGCACCTGGTCCGCGCCGGCCACCAGATCGGCCAGCCGCTCCCGCCGGCCGGCGTCCAACTCGGCGAACACGTCGTCCAGGATCAGCACCGGCTCGGCCCCCGCCGCGCGCAGCAACTCGAACGACGCCAGCCGCAACGCCAGCGCGAACGACCAGCACTCACCGTGGCTCGCGTACCCGCGGACGGGCAGGTCGCCGAGGGTCAGCAGCAGCTCGTCGCGGTGCGGGCCGTGCAGCGTGGTGCCGCGCTCGACCTCGCTCGGCCGGGCCTTCGCCAGCGCCGCGGACAGCCGCGCCGTCAACACGTCCCGGTCCGGGGTCAGCTCCCCACTGCCATCACCGTCCACAGTGGACTTGTACGCCGCCCGCGCGCGGCCCTTGCCCTGGCTGACCGCGTCGTACGCCTTCTCCAGGTGCGGGACGAGCCCGGCGACCAGCTCCAGCCGGCCGGCGACCAGGTCGGCGCCGTGCCGGGCCAGATGGCTGTCCCACACGTCCAGGGTGCGCAGGTCGGCGGCGACCGCCGGGTCACCCGAGTCCACCTTGCGCCGCCCGCCGGCCCGCCGCGCCAGGTACGACGTGCGCAGCAAAGCGTTGCGCTGCTTGAGAACCCGCTCGTAGTCGGCGCGGACCCCGGCGTACCGCGGGTAGCGCGCGACGAGCAACTCGTCCAGGTAGCGCCGGCGCTCGGCCGGGTCGCCGCGCACCAGCGCCAGGTCCTCCGGCGCGAACAGCACCGTACGCAGGGCGCCGAGGATCTCGCGGGCCCGCGGCACCGGCGAACGGTTGAGCCGGGCCCGGTTCGCCTTGCCGGGCACCAACTCCAGCTCGACCAGCAGCTCGCGGCCGTCGTTCACGACCACGGCCCGGACCACCGCCCGCTCGGCGCCGGCCCGGACGAGCGGGGCGTCCGACGAGACCCGGTGGCTGCCCAGCGTCGCCAGGTAGCCGAGGGCCTCCATGAGGTTCGTCTTGCCCTGCCCGTTCGGCCCGACGAAGACGCTCGGGCCGGGGTCGAGCGTCACCGACACCTGCGGGTAGCTGCGGAAATCGACGAGCTCGACCTGCCGGACGTACATCCTCGTCCCCTACGGTGTCGTGTCCCGGGCGTACCCCGGCGTCACTCGGCCTTGACCGCGTGCCCGCCGAACTGCTTGCGCAGCGCCGCAACCGCCTTCATCGTCGGCGAGTCGTCCTGCCGGGACGCGAAGCGGGCGAACAGCGACGCGGAGATCGCCGGCAGCGGCACCGCCAGCCGGACCGCCTCGTCCACGGTCCACCGACCCTCGCCGGAATCCGCCGAGTACGCCGCGATCTTCGCCAGCGTGGGGTCCTCGTCGAGCGCGCGGTCGAGCAGGTCCAGCAGCCACGACTGGATGACCGTGCCCTTGCGCCACGACTTGATCGTGCCCGGCACGTCGTCCACGATCTCCGACTTGGACAGCAGCTCGTAGCCCTCGGCGTACGCCTGCATGATCCCGTACTCGATGCCGTTGTGGACCATCTTCGTGTAGTGCCCCGCGCCGACGCCGCCGGCGTGGATGAAGCCGAACTCGCCCTCCGGCTTCAGCGCGTCGAAGACCGGCTGCACCTTCGCCACGTCCTCGTCGCTGCCGCCGACCATCAGCGCGTACCCGTTCTGCAGGCCCCAGATGCCGCCCGAGACACCGCAGTCGACGTACCCGATGCCCTTGGGGGCCAGGTGATCGGCGTGCAGCTTGTCGTCGGTGAACTTCGAGTTGCCGCCGTCCACCACGACGTCGCCCGGCGACAGCAGCTCGCCGAGCTGCTCGACCGTCTCCCGGGTCGGGTCGCCGGCCGGGACCATCACCCACACCACCCGCGGCGCGGACAGCTTCTCGACCAGCTCGGCCAGGCTCGCCACGTCGGCGACCTCCGGGTTCCGGTCGTACCCGACGACCTCGTGCCCGGCCCGGCGCACACGCTCGCGCATGTTGCCGCCCATCTTGCCGAGACCGATGAGCCCGAGTTGCATGTCCCCTCCCGATTCGACCCTTGGTCGTACGTCCGGTGTGCGGTCACGTGGCGGCCCCCGCGAACCGCCCCGCCCGCCCAGCGATGACGGTACGCGCGCCGCCAACCGGCCGGGCCGCGACCCGGAAACGGATGGCGGGCGCCACGACCGCTACTGGTTCGCGAACCGCACCGGCATGATCAGGTACTTGTACGACGTGTCGTCCTCGCCGTCCTCGGTGCTGCCCGAGATGACCGCCGGCTTCATCGGGTCGACGAACGACAGCCGCGCGATCGGCTTCCCCAACTGCCCCAACCCATCCAGCAGGTACTGCGGGTTGAACGCCGTGGTCATCTCGTCCCCCGAGTACTCGCACTCCAGGGCCTCGGAGGCGCGCGCGTCCTCGGTCGCGCCGGCCTCGACGACCAGCCCGTCGGTCGAGAACGACAGCCGGACCGGGTTGTTCCGCTCGGCTACCAGCGCGACGCGCTTGACCACCTCGGCCAGCGCCGCGGCGGGAACCCGCGCGTGCGCGACGAACTCGGGCGGGAAGATCGACCGCAGCGGCGGGTAGTTCTCCCCTTCCAGCAGGCGGCTGGTGGTGCGGCGCTCGCCGCCGGTGAACCCGATCATCCCCTCGCCGGCACCGGCCGCGGACAGCGCGACCCCGACCGAACCGCCCAGCGGCCCGAGCGCCCGCGCCGTCTCGCTCAGCGTCCGCGCCGGTACGAGCGCGGTCAGGCTCGTGTCCGCCTCGTCCGGCTGCCACTCCAGCTCGCGCATGGCCGCCCGGTACCGGTCGGTGGCGAGCAGGGTCAGCGTGTTGCGCTCCAGCTCCAGTTTGACGCCGGTGATCATCGGCAGCGTCTCGTCCCGGCCGGCGGCCACGGCGACCTGCGCGACGGCCGTGGCGAACAGCCCGGCGTCGATCCGTCCCGCCGAACGCGGCATCTCCGGCAGCGTCGGGTAGTCCTCGACCGGCATCGTCGGCAACGTGAAACGCGCGCTGCCGCAGGTGATCTCGACCCGCGAACCCTCGGTCGCCACGTCCACCGGCTTGGCCGGCAGCGCCCGGGTGATCTCGGCGAGCAGCCGGCCCGACACCAGCACCGTGCCGTCCGCGTCGGCCTGCACGTCGACCTGGACCTGGCTCGACACCTCGTAGTCGAACCCGGACACGGTCAGCCGACCGTCGCCCACCTCCAGCATCACGCCGGCGAGCACCGGCACCGGCGGCCGGTTCGGCAGGCTCTTGGCGGTCCACGCCACGGCGTCGGCGAGCGCGTCCCGCTCGACCCGGAACTTCATGCGATCCCCCCTGGGAGAACGTCGGTGTGCGTGGCGGCGGCGGTTGCCGGCGCCGCGGCGGGCCGGCGGTCAGGCTCGGTCGGCCCGCCGATCGCGGACTCGGTCAGACCATACGGGGACCGTCCGACAGTCGGCGAACCCTCACCTGATCCGGTACGGGTTGCCTTGGGCGTCTGATTCTAGGTGCCCGGCCGAACGGTCGCGGACGGTTCTCCCCGCTGTGGGTGCACAGCTTCCCATGTCGACCCGGACCCGACCCGACCCGGCAACCAGACGATTGGTCTTTGTTCTCTTAGAAGATCCAAACCATCATCGTCATAGGGCCTGTGGAAACTGTGGAGAACCCTCGTTTTCCCAGGTGGACCAGGTTGTGCGGGTGTGGGAAAGCTGTGTGGCCATCGGTTGATGAACCGGCGAGTCGTCCACAGGGCCCCGTCGTCCACCACCGTTGTCCACTCTCTGTCCAGAGGGAAACCGGCTTATCCACGGGCTCGTCCACCGGTAATCCCCAGGGTTGTCCCCAGGGCGATCGGACCCCTCCAGACCCCTCCGGATGGTTATCCACGGCCCGTCCACACGCCGTCCCCAGAAAACCGCCCGTTGACCACAGGTCATCCACCGGTTTGTCCACAATGGTTGTGCACAGGATGGGGACAACGCCTGTGGATTTCGGGGGTGTGAGACTCGTCGCCCACCCCATCCGACGCTCAGAACGGCGTGTCCACACCCGTCCACAGGTACGAAAAAGGGCCGGAGCACCCGGCCCCGGCCCTCGACGTACCGCTCGGTCTACGGCTCCTGCTGCTTGATCCGGTTCGTCAGCTCGGCGATCTGGTTGTACAGCGAGCGTCGCTCCGCCATCTGGCGCCGGATCTTCCGGTCCGCGTGCATGACCGTCGTGTGGTCCCGACCGCCGAACGCCTGCCCGATCCGCGGCAACGACAGGTCCGTCAGCTCCCGACACAGGTACATCGCGACCTGCCGCGCGTTCACGAGTACTCGGGAACGGGAGTGGCCGCGCAGGTCGTCCATGCTGACGCCGAAGTAGTCGGCGGTGAGCGTCATGATCTGCTCGGAGTTGATCTCCGGCCCGGCGCCGTCCGGGATGAGGTCGCGCAGGACCTCCTCGGCCAGGCCGAGGTCGACCGCCGCGCGGTTCAGGCTCGCGAACGCAGTGACGCGGATGAGCGCGCCCTCCAGTTCGCGGATGGAGTTCTGGATCCGGGACGCGATGAACTCCAGCACGTCGAGCGGCGCGTACAGCCGCTCGTGCGCGGCCTTCTTCTGGAGGATCGCGATCCGCGTCTCCAGGTCCGGCGGCTGGATGTCGGCCAGCAACCCCCACTCGAACCGGGTACGCAGCCGGTCCTCCAAAGTGGACAGTTGCTTCGGCGAGCGGTCCGACGTGATGACGATCTGCTTGTTGGCGTTGTGGAGCGTGTTGAACGTGTGGAAGAACTCCTCCTGCGTCCGCTCGCGACTCTCCAGGAACTGGATGTCGTCGATCAGCAGGATGTCCGCGTCCCGGTACCGCCGCTGGAACGCCTGCGTCTTGTCGTCCCGCAGCGAGTTGATGAAGTCGTTCGTGAACTCCTCGGTCGACACGTACCGCACGCTGCGCGCGTTGCCGAGGCTCGCCGCGTAGTGCCCGATGGCGTGCAGCAGGTGCGTCTTGCCGAGCCCGGACCCGCCGTACACGAACAGCGGGTTGTACGCCTTCGCCGGCGACTCCGCCACCGCGATCGCCGCCGCGTGCGCGAACCGGTTGCTCGACCCGATCACGAACGTCTCGAACGTGTACTTCGGGTTCAACCGGCTGTCGGTACGTGCCCCGCCGAACTCGCGCACCGGCCCCGCCGGCCGTACCGGCGCGGTGTCGACGCGGTCGTTGGTGTCGGGGCGGGACACCGGACGCCCGGCGTCGCCCCGCGTGTTGCCCACCCGGCTCGGGCCGTTGTCCACGGGCGCCGGCTCGTTCACCTCCACCCGCCGGAGCGGCTCGGCCGGACCCCGGTGCCGCGGCGGTTGCTGCGGCGCGACGGGAATGTCCAGTCCGGGCAGCGGCGGCGCCGGCATCTCGCCGAGCGGCAGCTGCCCGTCCGCCGGGCGGACCCCGGTGCCCTGCCGCGCCGCGTACTCCGCGCCGTCCGCGCGCGGAAACGGCGTTCCCGGAAAGGAGGTCTCGGAGAACGTCGGGTAGCCCTGCGCCGGGTACTCCGCCGGCTGGTACCGCGGGCCCGACTCGCCGCGCCCCGCCGTGTCGCGCGGTTCCGCCGGGTCGGTCATCCGATAGTCGACGCTCTCCCGATAGTCCGGACTCTCCCCCATCCGGTACTCCACCGGCGGCGCCGCCGACACCGGCGCCGGTACTCCCGGGACGGGTTCGCCGGCGAGCTGGTCACCGTCGTCGGACGGCTGGACCGCGACGGCGAGCTGGATGGACCGGCCGAGCCGGCGGGACAGCGCCTCGGTGATCGCCGGCCGCAGCCGCGACTCGATCGCGTCCCGGGTGAACGGGTTCGGTGCCGCGATGAACGCGGTGTCCTCGACGAGGGCCAGCGGCCGCGTCAGTCTCAACCATGCCTGTTGCTGGGGGGAGAGCGTCTCGTTGGCGAGCTCCTCGGTGGCCGCCACCCAGACCGCCGCGAGGTTGACCGCATCATCGGTCACCGTCGCGCACCCCCTCGCCTCCCCGCGCCAACCCCACGCCGCGCCTCGTACCTGCTGGCGACAGCCGGTCGGCGACCAGCGATCCCGCGGGTTATCCACAGGACCGTCCACAGCCTGTGGATACAGTGAAGCTTCCAGTATCAACCAGGGACGAACCGTACGAGTGCGGATCCTCGGAGCCGGGTGAGACACCGCGCCGCCGCACGACGGTCACATCGCATACACGGTCGCACACCGCCGTGCCCCGACACCGGCCCGGGTGTACCGGTAACCGGCGACGCTAACAGCGCGGGCGGTACCGGTACAAGATACCGGCAGCGAGATGGTCGAGGTGGAGCGTGACCTCGCGGCGTGTCGACACACGGGTGGTTGACTGCATTCCGGCCGGGGCGTAGCGTCCGCGGGCCTGCCCTGGCCGTTTGGTACGGTAGGAAAGCATGTCTGCGCCCGGCCTCGTGGCGCGGCCTCGGTCCGGGGCCGTCGGCGGGTTGGGGGCGAGTCGGCCGGGCCGGATCCGGCGACGGTGTGCGGACCTGCACCCCGGACCATACTGATCTTGGAGAACGTGACGTGAGCAAGCGCACCTACCAGCCGAACAACCGTCGGCGCGCCAAGACCCACGGCTTCCGGCTGCGCATGCGCACGCGCGCCGGCCGCGCCATCCTCGCGGCCCGCCGCGGCAAGGGCCGCGCCCGCCTCTCGGCCTGACGCCGGATCACGCCGAGCCGATCATGCTGCCGCCCGCCGCGCGGCTGCGTCGCCGCGCCGAGTTCGCCGCGACCACCCGCGGCGGGCGTCGTGCTGGCCGGGGTTCCCTCGTCGTACACCTGGCGCCGCCCGATGGCGACGCGACTGTGCCGCGTGTCGGATTCGCGGTGTCGCGGGCTGTCGGCAATGCGGTGGTCCGCAACACGGTACGACGGCGGCTCCGGCACCTGGTCCGCGACCGGCTCGACACCCTTCCGGACGGCTCGACGCTGGTGGTCCGCGCGCTCCCGGCCGCCGCTGAGCGTACGTTTCAGGAGTTGGCCCGAGACCTCGACGCCGCCCTCACCGCGGCCCGCGAACCCCGCCGCGGCGGCCCCCGCCAACCGGGGCGTACCGGGATGAAGGCGCGTCGATCGGGCGGAGCATCATGAACGCGGCCGACACGGTCATGATCGCCGACAGTTCGGGCGGTTCCCAGCCGGCCGGCAGGGTGGGCCGGCTGCTGATCGGCCCGATCGTCGCGTACCGTCGATGGATAAGCCCGGCACTGCCGGCCCGCTGTCGGTTCTACCCCTCGTGCAGTGCGTACGCCCTCCAGGCCATCGCCGTGCACGGCGCGGTCCGTGGGATCGGCCTGGCGATCTGGCGGCTGCTGCGTTGTCAACCGTTCCACCCGGGCGGGTACGACCCGGTGCCGCCGGCGCGGCGCCGTGCCGATGTGACTGGAGCCTGAAGCTGTGAGTCTGGACTTTCTCTACACGGCGATCTCGTGGGTCATGCTGCGCTGGCACGACCTGTGGGTGTACATCGGGCTCGGCGGGGACAACGAGTTCCTCGGTACCAACTGGGACTGGGTCCTCTCGATCATCTTCCTGGTCATCACGATCCGCGTCGTCCTCTTCCCGCTGTACGTGAAGCAGATCAAGTCGCAGCGGGCGATGCAGGCGTTGCAGCCGAAGATCAAGGAGCTGCAGGCCAAGTACAAGGGCGGCGACAAGCAGGCGATGCAGCAGGAGCTCATGGAGCTCTACCGCAAGGAGAAGGCGAACCCGATCATGGGCTGCCTCCCCCTCGCGCTGCAGGCGCCGGTACTGCTGAGCCTGTTCCACGTGCTGCGCCACCTGAGCAAGGTCACCGGCGAGCACAGCACGGCGTTCAAGGAGCTGTACGGCTGGACCGTGCCGCTGTTCGACAGCGCGTCGCACGCGCACCTGTTCGGCGCGCCGATCGCCGCGAGCTTCAAGTCCGACAGCGCCATGCTGAGCGTGCTGGGCTCGTCGTCGCTGCACGTCAAGATCGTGGCCGGCATCCTGATCGCGATCATGATCATCACGACGTTCCTGACCCAGCGCCAGATGATCGCCCGCACCGGGTACGCGACGGACCCGCAGCAGAAGATGATCCAGCGCGTGATGCTGTACGGCGTCCCGGTCATGCTGCTCGTGTCCGGCTCGATCTTCCCGATCGGTGTGGTCATCTACTGGGTGACGTCGAACCTCTTCTCGCTCGGCCAGCAGAGCTGGATCCTGCACAAGTACCCGCCGCCGCCGAACGCCGCGAAGGCCGCCGAGGCCGCTGGCAAGCCGCTCAAGGGCAAGGCCGCCGAGGAGGCGCGGAAGGCTGCCTCCGAGCGTGCCGCCGCCGCGAAGGCGCTCGCCCCGAAGCCCGGCGCCAAGCCGGTACGCAAGCGCACCGCTGCCGACGCCGCCGGTACGACCAGTTCGGAGGTCGCGGCGAACGGCAAGAAGCCCGCGGCCGCCGGCGCCACCCCGGCGAAGAAGGCACCGGCGAAGAAGGCCACCCCGGCCAAGAAGACGGCGGCGAAGAAGGCCACCCCGGCGAAACGTACGACGGGGACCGCGAAGGGCTCCGCGAACGGAGCGAAGAAGCTACCCGGATCGTCGGGTTCGCAGGCCGGCAGTGTCGGCAAGCGGAAAGGCGGGTCGTGAGACTGAGCCCGCCGGCAAGTACCGCCGGATCCTGGACTAGGGTCCGGCGGTATCTGTGAGGGGGCGGGCGGGCGACGTCGACGCGGTCCGAATGCGGACGCAGCACACGACGGCCCGTCGATAATGAGACTGTGACCGGCGTTCCGGGCGGGACGCCCTGGATCTTGGAGTAGTACAGCCGTGACCGACACGAGCACCAACCCGGTGGACGCCGGCGAGACGTCCGGCGACGAGACCGAGACCGAGGCCGGTACCAAGGAGACCGCGGGCGCCAGCGGGGGTTCCGCGGGTTCGCGCGATTCCGAGGCGCTGTTCGGCGAGAGCGAGATCGCCGCGGACTACATCGAGGGCCTCCTCGACATCCTCGACTACGACGGCGACATCGACGAACTCGTCCAGAGCGGTCGCCCGCTCGTCGAGCTGGTCGGCGACGGGCTCGATCCGCTGATCGGCCAGCGCGGCGCGACGCTGGAGGCGCTGCAGGAGCTGGCGCGGCTGGCGGTGTTTCAGCGGACCGGTTCGCCGAGCCGGCTGCTGCTGGATGTCGGCGGCTTCCGCGCCGCGCGTCGCAAGGAGCTGGCCGCGATCGCCAAGAACGCGGTGGAGAAGATCCGCGAGCACGGCGGCACGATCAAGCTGGAGCCGATGACCGCGTTCGAGCGCAAGTGCGTGCACGACGTGATCAACGAGCTCGACGACGTCGAGAGCGAGTCGGAGGGCGTCGAGCCGCACCGCCAGATCGTCGTCCGCGCGGTGGAGTAGGCGACCGCGCCGTTCGTGGGCGCCGGCCAGGGGCAGCAGCTCCGGGCCGGCGCCTTTTTCGTACTTGGGGCTTGGTGGGTGTTGACATTTCGGGCTGAGGACTTTCGTCAGTGTCGAATCCAACGCCCATAGGTCGGTATGCAGCAACTACGCGCCCGATTCGTCACCATTGGCCGGTACGGCTCGACCACGGTTCCGATCACGTACGACGGGCCTGATCCGGCCCCGAAGACGCGTTGAGATGTTGCCGACTCCCCCGGCACGGCGTCGAGCGGTCGGCGGTGGCGTTGCCGAAAATCTCTACATGGCTGATTCCACGGATCCCGGTGCCGCCGCGCTGCCGGTCGAACTCGCCGACACCGCCCGCCGCGTCTTCGGCGACCGCCTCCCGCTCGCCGAGAGGTACGCCGAGTTGCTGGCGACCGAAGGCACGGTACGGGGCCTGGTCGGCCCGCGCGAGACGCCGCGCCTGTGGGACCGGCACCTGCTGAACTGCGCCGTACTGGGTGAGCTGCTCCCGTCGGGGTCGGTTGTGGCGGATGTCGGGTCCGGCGCGGGTCTGCCCGGTATCGTGCTCGGAGTGGCCAGACCTGATCTGCGGGTCGTGTTGATCGAGTCGCTGGCCAGACGTACCACCTTCCTCGATGAGGTGGTCGACGAGTTGGAACTGATCCAGGTTTCCGTGGTGCGGGGGCGCGCCGAGGAACTGGTCGGTCGGCTCGGCCCGGTGGACGTCGTGACGGCTCGCGCCGTTGCTCCACTCGATCGCCTCGCTCGGTGGTGCCTTCCACTGCTGCCCGTGGGCGGAAGGCTGCTGGCGATGAAGGGTGCGTCGGCCACCGAAGAGGTCGCCGAGCACGAGAAGGAGGTACGACGAGCCGGCGGTGAACAGCCGCAGGTTCTGCGCTGCGGGGTCGGCCTGGTGGAGCCGGCGACCACGGTGATCGAGGTGGTCCGGAGTCGGGCCGGAGGTTCCGCGAAGAAACGGGGGCGGGTCAGGACATGAATGCCGGGGGGCACGCGGGAGCCGGGGGCGGGTTGGGTCATCGCCCACTCGGACAGGTTGTCACGAACGATACGGAGTCCCGCCATGGCTCCATCGATCGGACCGCCGTAGGCTTGCCGCACACCGGAACGAACACCGAATCGACGGAGACTGACCGCGGGACCGCGGCGGGGGGCTCCACGCGACGGGCTTCCCGCGCCTCGCGCCGGAGAAGGACGCCGGCACCCCGGCGAAGTGGCGACCCTGTGGCAGTCTCCTCGGTTGGTACCGGTGATTCCCCCAACCGAATAGACGAGGGCAGCATGGTGCGCGAGGACCGACCTGCCGAGCCGACGGCCGGGTACGACGTGAGCCAGCAGAGGATCCGACAGGCGCTGGCCGAGGTACCGGTTTCACGTGAAACCGAGTCCGTCGAGGCCGAGCGAGTGTCGCAGGAACGGGAACGGGAACGGGAGAGGCCACGTTCCACCGGCACGGTGTACGGAACCCGACGCCGGCCGGATGAGTACGACGACCCGTCGAGTGGTCAGGCCGCGCCCGTACTGGGGGCGACTCCGCCGGGTCGGGCGGCGGCCACCGGACCGGCGCCACTGGCCGCCGACACGACCACTGCGGTACCGGTGACCGCGCCGGACGAGGCGCCGGTTTCACGTGAAACCGAACCCGAGGACGATCTGCCGCTCGCCATGGAGGCTCGGCGGGCGGTCGAGATTCTCAACCCGTCGGGGGCGGCGCTGATCCCCCGCCCGGCGAAGCGGCGCGTCATGTGCATCGCCAACCAGAAGGGCGGCGTCGGCAAGACCACCACGGCGGTCAACCTGGCGGTCGCGCTGGCGCTCCACGGCAGCCGTGTACTGGTGGTCGACCTCGATCCCCAGGGCAACGCGTCGACCGGGCTCAGCGTCGAGCACCACACCGGACTCAACAGCGTGTACGACTGCCTCACCGACGGACTCCCGCTCGCCGAGGCCACCCAGCAGGTCGAGGGAATCCCGAACCTCTGGTGCGTACCGGCGACGATCGACCTCGCCGGCGCGGAGATCGAACTCGTCTCCGTCGTCGCCCGCGAGCAGCGCCTCAAGCGCGCCATCGAGTCGTACCCAGAGCCGTTGGACTACGTGTTCATCGACTGCCCGCCGTCCCTCGGGCTCCTCACGGTCAACGCGCTCGTCGCGGCCGAAGAGGTGTTGATCCCGATCCAGTGCGAGTACTACGCGCTGGAGGGGCTGGGGCAGCTGCTCCGCAACGTGGAGCTGGTCAAGGCGCACCTCAACCCGGCGGTTTGGATTTCCACCATCCTGCTGACCATGTACGACGGGCGTACCAAGCTGGCGGACCAGGTGGCGCAGGAGGTACGCGAGCACTTCGGCGACGTCGTACTGGAGGCGGTCATCCCGCGGAGCGTGCGGGTGTCCGAGGCACCCGGGTACGGCCAGTCGGTGATGACCTACGACCCCGGGTCGCGGGGAGCAACGAGTTACTTCGATGCCGCCAAGCAGTTGGCGCAGCGCGGTGCAGCCGCGGGAGGGGAAGCATGAAGAATCGCCGAGGCGGACTGGGGCGCGGGCTCGGGGCCCTCATCCCCACCGGGTTGACCGACGCCGCGCCCGCGGTGGTACCGGATCAGCCTGCTGCGCCGGTCGAACCGGCAGCCGCGCCGACGGCTCCCCCGCCGGCCGCCGCCGCGCCGGCGCCCGCTCCGACACCGGTACCCGCGCAGGCCGCGCCGTCGCCCGACGAGGACACGCTCGCGCCGGTACCCGGGGCGCGGTTCCGGGAGATCCCGGTGCACGCGATCGAGGCGAACGCCAAGCAGCCGCGCCAGGTGTTCGACGAGGAGGCGCTGGAGGAACTCAAGACCTCGATCGACCAGGTCGGCTTCCTGCAGCCGATCGTGGTGCGTGAACTGTCCGCCGGGGCGTACGAGCTGGTGATGGGTGAACGTCGCTGGCGCGCTGCGCAGGCGCTCGGCCGGGAGACGATCCCCGCGATCATCCGGGACACCCGCGACGACGACATGCTCCGCGACGCCCTGCTGGAGAACATCCACCGCGCAAACCTCAACCCGCTGGAAGAGGCCGCGGCGTACCAGCAGTTGTTGGAGGAGTTCGGGGCGACGCACGAGGAACTGGCCAAGCGGATCGGCCGCAGCCGCCCGCAGATCTCCAACACGATCCGCCTGCTGAACCTGCCGCCCACTGTGCAGAGCCGGGTCGCCGCCGGCGTACTGTCCGCCGGGCACGCGCGGGCGCTCCTCGGCCTCACCGACGCCACCCGCCAACTCGACCTCGCGAAGCGGATCGTCGCCGAGGGCCTCTCGGTACGCGCCACCGAGGAGATCGTCAACCTCACCGACGAGGACGAGCCGAAGGCGAAGGCGCCGGCCGCCCGCAAGGCCAAGCCACACGCGCCGGCGCTGTCCGAGCTCGCCGACCGGCTCTCCGACAAGTTCGACACCCGGGTCAAGGTCGACCTCGGCCGGCGCAAGGGCCGGATCGTCGTCGAGTTCGCGACCGTCGACGACCTGGAGCGCATCGTCGGCGTCATGGGGATCGCCGGCCGCGCCGACGACTGAGTACGACCCGCACGGTGGAGCGGCGGCCCGGGTGGGCCGCCGCTCCGCCGTTTCACGGGAAACATCGGCGCCGCGCTGGCGTACCACGGGCGGCGGGTGAAGGCGCCGCCGACGGCGGGACTGGGTGTCGGTTAGCGCGGGTGAGCCGCCGCGGCTTCCCTGGCCGTCCGATGCTGGACGAGGGTCGTGACGGCGGACAGCAGCGGCATCCACGCTCCCCTGGTCGGTCGACTCGGCGGCGCTGCCACACACGCACGGCTCCTCGTGCGCGGGAGCGCGTGAGTCACGAGCCACCACGTCCGACTCATGGCGTTGCCCGAGCGCGCCCGCCGTCTGTTCCCAAGCCACCTTGGTAGCCCACGCCCGCGTACGGCGAGCCCGGCGAACCCCCAGAGCCCGGTGGCTGCCGAGCGAGTGAACCCGAACCGAGCGATCCTGCGCCCGGCGGACCTGAGCCCGTTGAACTCGGGGCCAGAACGCGAGGGGCGCAGCCGAGTGTCGGCGAGGCCGAGAGCGAGAATGCTCGGCCGATCCATTAACTGACCGCAGGGCGGGCGGCTCAACAACGGGCGCCACACCCGAGCAGCTCGAACGGCGACGAGCACAGCGGAGCCGCCGCATCCGTACCGACGCGAGGGTGTGGGGGTGCTCCAACATGTCTGGGACCTCGCACCCACCGCGTCCCGTTTCACGTGAAACAAGCGCCCCATGACACGGGCGCCAGCACATACGAGGAAATGTGCGGGACACATCGGCGTGGTGGGGTGGGGGCATGTCGAGTACCGGGGCAAGCGGGCGGATCCGTACGGGCGAGGAGTCGGATCTGCCGGAGCTGACCGCGATCTACAACCACTACGTCACGTCGACGCCGATCACGTTCGACCTGACGCCGTCGACGGTCGAGGAGCGGCGGCCGTGGTTCGACGCGCATCCGCCGACCGGGCCGCACCGGCTGCTCGTCGCGGAGGAGGCGGGCACGATCCTCGGGTACGCGACGAGCAGCCGGTTCCGGCCGAAACCGGCGTACCTGCCGTCGGTGGAGACGAGCGTCTACCTCTCCCCCGACGCGGTGGGGCGCGGTGTCGGGAGCCGGCTGTACGAGGCGCTGTTCGCGGCGCTCGCCACGGAGGACGTGCACCGGGCGTACGCCGGGATCGCGTTGCCGAACGCCGCGTCCGAGCGGCTGCACCTCCGCTTCGGGTTCACGCCGGTGGGCACCTTCCGGGAGGTGGGCCGCAAGTTCGGCCGGTACTGGGACGTGCTGTGGCTGGAGCGCGGGGTGGGTGTGGCCTGAGGTACTCCGGGGCGCCCGGGCGAGTGGAGCCGGCGCGGCACCCGGACGATGACCGCATGGCCATCGAGACGCGGGTGAACCCGACCGTGACCGCCGACCTGGTCGACGAGATCGCCGAACTCTGGGTGCGCGTGACGAACGCGGGCGGGGCGGTCGGCTTCGTACCGCCGGTCACCGTGGACGACATCCGGCCGACCGCCGAGCGCACCCTGGCCGCCGTCGCGGCCGGTACGGATGTGCTCGTGGCGCTGGTGGAGGACGGCCGTGTCCTCGCCTGGTGCGTACTGGAAGAGGGGTCGAGCGGGTTGCGGCGGCACTGGCGCACCGTGGTCCGCGTCCAGGTCGATCCGGAACGTCAGGGCACCGGGCTCGGCGACCGGCTGATGCGGGCGGTCGGGGAGGTGGCCCGCGATCTCGGCCTGGCCGCGCTGCACCTGGCGGTCCGCGGCGGTACGGGGATCGAGAAGTTCTACCGCCGGCACGGGTACCGGGAGGTGGGGCGGCTGCCCGCGGCGATCCGGGTCGGCGCGGACGACGACCGGGACGAGATCATCATGTGGTTGCCTGTCGCCTGACCGTTCCGGAGGCCGCCGTGTCCGAGCCGCAGGAGCCGTACGTGTGGGACCGGGTGGACGACACCGAGGACCCCGACGAGATGGTCACGGTCCAGCAGGACCTCGAACGGTGGCCGGTGGTCCGGGCGTACCGGGAGCGGATGCGGGAGCTGGTCGGTGGCGGTCGCGCGCTGGACGTGGGTGCCGGGCCGGGCGGCGAGACGACGTACGTCGGGGTCGACAACTCGATGGCGATGGCGCGCCGGGCGTACGACCGCGGTCGGGTGGCGGTGGTCGCGGACGCCGGGCGCCTGCCGTTCGCGGCTGGGTCGTTCGACGCGGTGCGCGCCGACCGGGTGCTGCAACACGTGCCCGACCCGGACACCGCCCTCGCCGAGGCGACCCGCGTGGTACGTCCCGGCGGCCGGCTGGTGTTCGCCGATCCGGACCAGTCGACGCTGACGATCGAGGCGGAGCCGGTTGGCGTACGGTCGGGCGCCGCGCTGGTCGCCGAGGTCGTCGCGTTCCGTCGGCGGAGCATCCGTAACCCCGATCTGGCCGGGCGGCTCGCCGGTCGACTCACCGCGCTCGGGTTGGTGGACGTGGTCAGCGACGCGTACCGGTTGGTGTTGACGGATCCGGCGCTGGCATTCGGGGTGACCGGCTGGGGCGAGCTGATCGAGGCGGCGGGCCGAATCACCGCCGCCGAGCGCGCCGCGTGGGAGGCCGCCCTGCACGGCCCCTTCCGGTACGAGGTCAGCTACGTGGTCACCGCGGCGCGCCGGGCCGGGTAGCGGACCCGGCCGCCGACACCGGCGTACGGGTCGGTTGGCCCAGGTGCCCGCCGACGAACGTGAGCATCGCCGGCTCCGCGTACTGCGCCTCGCGCCAGGTGTGGAACGTCGGCTCGGTCGTGGTGACGACCGGCTGGCCGCGCTGCCGCAGCAGCGCCGCGATGCGCAGGTTGTCGGCGCGTTCGGAGCCGGACGCGCGCCCTGGCCAGTCGAGGAACACCGGCACCCGACCCGCGAACCGCATCGTCGGCAGGTACTCGGTGACGGTGTTGCGGCGTACCAGGGTGCGGTCGTTGTGCAGCGCGGACGACTCGGGACCGCCACCGGGCGACGGGTACGGCTCCAGCGCGGCGATCGCGCCGACCTGACCGGTGTGGTGCAGGCCGAGGTTGAGCGCGCAGAAACCGCCGGAGGACATGCCCCCGAGCGCCCGCCCGGACCGGTCCGCGACCGTACGGAAGTGGCTGTCGACGTACTTGACGAGGGGGCCGGTCAGGAACGACTCCAGGCGCGGCCCGCCGACCGCGTCGAGGCATTCGGTGTCGCGGAAGCCGCCGAGCGTGGTGTCCGGCATGACGACGATCATGGGTTGGATCCGGTGCTGCGCGATCAGCGCATCCATCATCTCGGGCAGCCGCCCCGCCGCCAGCCAGTCCGTACTCCGGCCCGGCCAGCCGCCGTACAGGTAGAGCACCGGGTACCGGAGGGTCGCGCCGGAACGGTAGCCGGGCGGCAGGTACAGGTAGACGGTTTGGGTGGGGACGCGGAGGGCCGACGAGCCGAGCCGGATCGACGCCACGAGCGAACCGCTGCCGCGCGGCAGGTCCGTGTCGCCGCTGACCCGCGTGTCGCCCGGGTAGCCGACCATCGCCGGCAGCGACCGCAGCGTCGGCAGGTAGCCGGCGTAGCTGTTCAGCCCGGTCAGCAGGCCGAGCAGCCCGCCCACCACCCCCACCGCGAGCGCCCCGGTACGCCGGCGCAGCCAGCCGCGGCGCCGGGCGACCAGGATCAGCGTCACGAGGATTGCCGTGCCGGCGAGCACACTGGTCGGCACCCACCAGGACTCCAGCGGTGCGCTCGGACCGACCCGTTCCGCGTCGAGCATGCGTTCCCCCCGCACTCCACGCTACGTCGCGCCCGTCGCCAAGATCCTGTGATCCCGCTGTCAGGCGCTTCCGGGTACGGAGGACCGACCGCGGGCGGCGTGACGAACCTCGGAAAGTACGCGGCCCGGCCTGTAGGTACAGGCCGGGCCGGACGGGGTGGCGGGTCAGCCGCGGGCGGTCGCCGCCGAGACGAGCCGTTCGAGTACGGCGCCGAGCTTGCGTCCGGCGGCCTCGACGGCCATCGGCAGCAGCGACGTCTCGGTCATGCCGGGCGCGACGTTCGCTTCGAGTACCTGGATGTCGCCGTCGGGGCCGACGATCAGGTCGATGCGGGACAGGTCGCGCAGGCCGAGCGCGGTGTGCGTGGCGACCGCGATCCGGGCCGCCTCGTCCAGGACCTTCTCCGGCAGGCGGGCCGGGCAGTGCCAGGTGGTGATGCCCGCCGTGTACCGCGCGGCGAAGTCGTAGTTGCCGTCCGGCGGGACGATCTCCACCGCGGGCAGCGCCTGCGGACCGTCGCCCAGGTCGACCACGCTGACCGCGACGTCGATCCCCGGTACGAACCGCTCCATCAGCGCGGTCGGCGCGTACGCGAAGGCGCCGACCATCGCGGCCGGCAGCGCGTCGGCGGACGTCACCCGCTGGACGCCCAGGCCGGACCCGCCGTGCGCCGGCTTGATCATCAGCGGCAGGCCGAGCCGCCGTACGACATGGTCGAGGAGGGACTGGGCGCCCAGCTCGGAGAACGTGGTCTGCGGCAGCGTCACCCAGTCGGGGGTGGGGATGCCGGCCTCGCGCAGGATCGTCTTCGCGGTCGGCTTGTCCCAGGCGAGGCGCGCCGCGTGCGGCGTGGACCCCACGTACGGCACGCCGGCGAGGTCGAGTACCGACTGGAGCGAGCCGTCCTCCCCCGGGCTGCCGTGCAGCGCGATGAACGCCGCGTCCGGCGGGTCCGCGGTCAGCGTCGGCAGCAGCGTCACGTCGGCGTCGCGCAGCTCGGCCTCGAACCCGGCGCCCAGCAGCGCGTCCAGCACCCGGCGCCCGGACCGCAACGACACGTCCCGCTCGTACGACAGGCCGCCGGCGAGGACGAGCACGCGCGTCGGCGTACCGCTGGTGGAGTCGGCGGGCGCTGCCGGAGCCTGCCCGCGCTCTGCGCTCATGCGATGCCCGGCGGTACGTCGCCGGCCACGCGCCGGGGCGCGCCGGCCGAGCCGGTCGCGCCGAACGTGCTGCGCAGGGAGAGTTCTTCCTCGATCACGTGCCCGAGCCTACGGACCCCCTCGCGCAGCCGTTCCGGCGGCGGGAAACAGTACGACAGGCGCAGGTGCGAGGTGCCCGATCCGTCCGCGTAGAACCCGGTGCCCGGCACGTACGCCACGCGGGCGTTGATGGCGCGCGGCATCATCGCCTTCGAGTCGAGCGCCTCGGGCAGGGTGAGCCACACGTAGAAGCCGCCGCCGGGGTGCGTCCAGCGGACGCCGTCGGGCATGAAGTCGGTGAGTGCGGCGAGCGTCGCGTCCCGCCGCTCCCGGTACAGCTCGCGGAAGACCTTGAGCTGCTCGCGCCACGGCATGGTCGTGAAGTAGCGCGTGGCGATGCGCTGGTTGAACGTGGGCGGGCAGAGGATCGACGCCTCGGACGCCATCACGATCTTGTCGCGGACGGCGTGCGGCGCGAGGATCCAGCCGAGCCGGATGCCCGCGGCGAACGTCTTCGAGAACGTGCCCAGGTAGAGCACCCCGTCCCGGGCCCGGGAACGCAGCGGCGCCGGCGGCTGCTCCTCGAACCCGAGCAACCCGTACGGATTGTCTTCGAGTACGAGCAGATGGTGACGTTGGCAGATCTCCAGGATCCGCTCGCGCCGCTCCTCGGCCAGCGTCACGCCGGCCGGGTTGTGGAACGCGGGCACCGTGTACAGGAACTTGGCGCGGCGGCCGGACGCGGCGACCGCGGCGATCGCCTCCTCCAACGCCTCCGGTACGAGACCGTCGTCGTCCATCTGTACGTGCACCACGTCGGCCTCGGCGGCCTGGAAGACACCCAGCGCCCCCACGTAACTCGGGGCCTCGGCGAGGACCACGTCACCGGGGTCGAGGAAGACCCGCGCGACCAGGTCGAGCGCCTGCTGCGAACCGGTCGTGACGACCACGTCGTCCGGCGACGCACCGACGGACGCGTCCACGCCCTCCTCGGCCATCACCGCACAGATCTGTTCGCGCAGCGCCGCCTCGCCCTGCCCGACGCAGTAGTTGAGCGCCGGTGCGCCCTCCCGCTGGATGAGCTCGGCGACCATCTCGCCGATCGCGTCGAGCGGCAGAGCCGCCGTGTACGGCGAGCCGCCGGCGAGGGAGACCACCTCGGGACGGTTCGCGACGGAGAACAGTGCGCGGATCTCGGAGGCCTTCATGCCGTGGACCCGCTGCGCATACAGATCGGTGTAGTCGTCCAGTGTCGTGCCGGACACGGCGCCCCCTCTGCCGGAAACGGCGCCGGTGCGGCACGAACGACGGCGGCGATGGCGGGTCCGCACCTGCGGCGCACGGGTTCGGCCGAGTGTACCGGCAGGTCAACCGCGATCGCGCCGGTTCGTGACGCAGAACGCGTACGATCACCCTTGGCCCGTGACGACCGACGTACCAGGGGGTGTGGTGTCCCGGCGCCTGGTGAGTCTCACCCTCGACACGCTGGAGGACCTGCCGCGGCGGTGCCGCGGGTGCGTGTTCTGGGAGCTGGACCCCGTCGCTGCCGACCGGGCCCGCGCGAGCGGCGACACCGAGTTGGAGAAGGAGGCGTGGGTCTCGCAGACCCTGCTGGAGTGGGGTTCCTGCGGCAAGTTGATCTACGTCGACTCCGCCCCCGCCGGGTACGTGATGTTCGCGCCCCCGGCGTACGTGCCGCGGTCCGTGGCGTTCCCGACGAGTCCGGTGAGCCCCGACGCGGTACTGCTGATGGCGGCGCACGTGGTGCCGGACTTCGCCGGCGGCGGGCTCGGCCGGATGCTGATCCAGGGCGTCGCGCGGGACGTGACCCGGCGCGGCATCAAGGCGATCGAGGCGTTCGGCGACGCGCAGTGGGACCAGCCGCACTGCGTCGCGCCCGCCGACTACTTCCGCGCCGTCGGCTTCAAGACCGTGCGCCCGCATCCCCGCTTCCCGCGGCTACGGATGGAGTTGCGGACCGCGCTGTCGTGGAAGTCGGACGTCGAGGCCGCGCTGGACAAGCTGCTCGGCTCGATGTCGCCGGAGTCGCTGCTGCGTCCGGCGACCCACGCCGCGGTCTGACCGGTCAGTGCGCCGCGGCCACCGCGGCACGCAGCGAACTGACGTCGAACGTCCCGGTCGGGTAGTCCGACTCCTTCGTCAGGTACATGCGCTGGATGGCGGCGACCATCGCCTCGACGACGCGGTCCCGGAAGACCGGGTCGATCAGCCGGGCGCGGTCCTCCGGGGAGGTCAGGTAGCCGACCTCGACCCGTACGGCGGGCATCCGGGTGAGTCGCAGCAGGTCCCAGCCCTTGGCGTGGCTGCCGCAGTCGAGCATCCCGGTACGCGCGGCCACCTCGCGCTCGACCAGCCCGGCGAGCAGCTCCCCCACCGTCGACGCGACGCCGTGCGCCCCGCCGAAGTGGTACGTGGCGACGCCCTGCGCGGCCGGGTTCGGGTGGCCGTCGGCGTGCAGCGACACGAGCAGGTCGGCACCCAGCTCGTTCGCGAAGCGGGCCCGGTCCCGCTCGGAGAACCACGTCTCCCGGCTCCGCGTCAGATGCACCTGTACGCCGGCCGCGGCGAGCCGGCCCTCCAGCCGCGAGGCCAGGTCGTACACCAGGTCGGCCTCGGTCCAGCGGAGCATCCCGTCCGGTACGACGACGCCCTGGTCGTCGCCGCCGTGGCCCGGGTCGATCACGATCCGTTTGCCGACGAGCGCGGGGCCGGCGTGGTGCAGCGCGGCGGACTCGCGGAGCAGCTGCGGCCGGCCGCCGGTCACCTTGCGGCCGAGGCGGCGCAGCGCGGCCATCGTCGCCGGCCCGAACGCGCCGTCCGACGTCAGGCCGACCTCCCGCTGGAACTGGCCGAGCGCGTGCGCGGTCCGGTCGCCGAAGACGGCGTCGGCGCGACCCACGTCGTACCCCATCTCCAGCAGGCGCTCCTGGAGCTGCCGGACGTCGTCGCCGGTCAGCTGCTCGGGGCGGGCGGCGAACAACGTACGGTCGCCGAGCTGCCAGCGCGCACCGTCCAGTACGTGCCAGGTCTCGTCGGTGACGACGCCGTCCGCGGTCAGCCCGCGGGACTGCTGGAACGCACGGACCGCGTGCACGGTCGACGAGTCGTACTCGTCGGAGGTGGTATCACCCAGCAGCCCGAGCCTCGCGAGGACGGAGCGGATCTCGGCAACGGCCGGACCGCGATCACCCGGTCGGATCGGACGCATACGTGGTGCCTCCCTCACGGCGGTTGGACGGCAGGCGCTCGGAAGGACCCGGCCGCGGGTGCCCAGCGTCGACGGCGGAAACCACGTGCCGTGAGCACCACAGACATCGGAGCGTACTCCGTGGCCCAGGTTGGTCCAGTACGGGATCGGCCGTTCCCGCCTGCCCGTTCCGTACCCGGGTGCGTCGTGACGACACAGCCGGCCGGAAACGCGGTCGGGACCGGGTGCCCCGCTCGGAATCACGTGGCCAAGACAACAGGGCGCCCGTCCACGTGACCCCGACCGGCCCTACTGGCGACCCGGTCCCAACTACGACTTAGTACGAAACAGATGAAGCGTTACAGCGCCGACTCGATCAGCTTGGTGAGCTGGCTCTTCGGCTGCGCGCCGACGACGGACTGCACCGGCTTGCCACCCTTGAACACGGTCAGCGTCGGGATCGACATCACCCCGTACTCCCGCGTCACGTTCGGGTTCTCGTCGATGTTCAGCTTGACGATCTCGATCTGGTCCGCGTACTCCGCGCCCAGCTGGTCGAGCACCGGGGCGACCTTCTTGCACGGACCGCACCACTCGGCCCAGAAGTCGACCAGTACCGGCTTGTCCGCCTGCAGGACGTCGGCGGTGAAGCTCGCGTCCGTGACAGCCTTGCCCATCTACCTACCCCTCTCTGGGAAAACTCACTCGCTGGCGGCGAGGAAGCGCTCGGCGTCGAGGGCCGCGACACACCCGGTGCCCGCGGCCGTGATCGCCTGCCGGTACGTGTGGTCGACCAGGTCGCCGCACGCGAACACACCGGTCACGTTCGTACGGCTGGTCGGCGCGTCGACCCGCACGTACCCCTCGTCGTCGAGGTCGACCTCGCCCTCGAACAGCGCGCTGCGCGGGTCGTGGCCGATCGCGATGAACAGGCCGGTCACGTCCAGCGTGGACGTCTCGCCGGTCTTCAGGTTCTTGAGCTGGACACCCTCGACCTTGTCCTTGCCGAGTACCTCGGTGACCACCGAGTCCCAGACGACCTTGATCTTCGGGTTCGCCAGGGCGCGGTCCGCCATGATCTTCGACGCCCGGAACTCGTCGCGCCGGTGCACGATCGTCACCGTGTCGGCGAACTTCGTCAGGAAGCTGGCCTCCTCCATCGCCGAGTCGCCGCCGCCGACGACCGCGATGTGCTGCCCGCGGAAGAAGAACCCGTCACAGGTCGCGCAGGACGACACCCCGTGCCCCAGCAGCTCCTGCTCCCCCGGTACGCCCAGCGGACGCCACGCGGAGCCGGTCGCCAGGATCACGGCCTTCGCCTGGTACTCGGTGTCGCCGACCCAGACGCGCTTGACCGCGCCGGACAGTTCCACCCGGGACACGTCGTCGGTCAGCAGCTCCGCGCCGAAGCGCTCCGCCTGCTTGCGCATGTTGTCCATGAGGTCCGGACCGTCGATGCCGTCCGGGAAGCCCGGGAAGTTCTCCACCTCGGTGGTCGTCATCAGCGCACCGCCGGACTGGGCACCTTCGATGACCAACGGGTTGAGGTTGGCCCGCGCCGCGTACACGGCTGCGGTGTATCCGGCCGGCCCGGACCCGACGATGATCAGGTTACGGACGTCTGCCACCACACGACCCTCTTCCTTGCTCCGTACGGTGCGGGACCTGACGGCCCCGGCCGGTGCTCTCAGCCGGCAGAACGCCATCGTACGGACCAGGATTCCCGGTTGCGGTGCGTGTCACCCCGGGCGCACCCGCCTACTTCGGCGTGGTCTCGTGGGCCCCGAGGACGACCGTCTCGTACACGAGGTGCGGGTCGTCGGGGCCGCACTCCGGCCCGACCGCGACGATCATGCCCGACGACCCGTTCTGTACCAGCCACACCACCATCGCCGGGGCGCCGCGGAACCGGGCGTAGTCCACGGTCCGGGGCGTACCGGGATGGCCGGCGGCGATCGCGCGCAGGCACCCGTCGAGCTGGTCCGGCCGGGTCAGGCGGTCGAGCTGCGCCGGGACCTGGCCGCGGGCCGCCGCCCCCAGCGACGAGCCGCCCGACGCCCGCACCACCCGGACCACCGTCGCCGGCGTGTAGTCGGTGCCGCTGGCGCCGAGGGTCGGGCCGGCGAGACCCGGGCGCGGCTGGTTGTTCGGGCCCAGGTCCGGATGCGGCGCCGTACTGGTCGGCGCGGCGCCGGACCTCGCGGAACTCGCCTGCTTCGCCGAGTCGTCGTGCAGCACGCTCGTACCGACCAGGCCGAGCAGCGCCACCACCACGACCGCGGCCGCGGCGCCCAGCACCCACCGGGCCCGCCGTACGCGGCGGCGTCGGGCGGCGTCGAACCCGACCACCGCGCCGCCGGCCGCAGCCGACGACGGGGCCGACCGCTCCGCCCGGATCGCCTCGACCAGCCCGGACAGCACGTCCGCGGGCATCGGCGCCGGCTCGGC
Organism: Actinocatenispora rupis; assembly: GCF_016861975.1. Lineage (GTDB taxonomy): Bacteria > Actinomycetota > Actinomycetes > Mycobacteriales > Micromonosporaceae > Actinocatenispora > Actinocatenispora rupis. Next base: position 172,288 of record NZ_BOMB01000023.1, read on the forward strand.
ACCCAACCCCGCCAGATCCTCCAGTACGACACGGTCGGCGTCGGCGAGCGCCTGCGCCGCGTCCGACCACTCGGGCCGGGTCGCGATCAGCTCGGCGACCCGAGCCTCCTCCGGCGTACCGGCGAGGACGCCGGCCTGGTAGTCGGCGACGAGATCGACGTCCACCCCGGTGGAGGCGTCGTCGGGGCGCGCGGTGTCGCTCACGGGGCCTCCTTTCGCGGGCGTGCCGTCCCCGATGTGACGTCCGGGGACGGCTCCTGGTTCCGAAGGTGACCCAGACGTGCGGCGAGTCTCGCCCGGCCGCGGGCGCACCGGCTCTTGATCGTGCCCGGTGCCACGTCGAGGATCTGCGCCGCGTCCGCCACCGGGTACCCGTACACGTCGACGAGGACGAGGGCGGCGCGCTGGTCGGGCGGCAGTTCGGCGAGCGCCGCCCGTACGGTCAGCGTGGTGTCGCGGTCCTCGCCGCCGGCGACCGGCTCCCCCGCGCCCTGCTCCGGCAGCGGAACGGTCGGGCGGGCCTGCCGGCGCCGCGCCCGGTCGAGGCAGGAGTTGACGACGATCCGGTGCAGCCAGGTGGTGACCGCCGACTCGCCGCGGAACCGGTCCGCCTTCCGGTACGCCGACAGCAGCGCGTCCTGGACCGCGTCCGCCGCCTCCTCCCGGTCGCCGAGAGTACGCAGGGCCACGGCCCACAGCCGGTCCGCGTGCCGGCGTACCAGGGTCTCGAAGGCGGCGGGGTCACCGGCGACGTGCGCGCGCAGCAGTTCGGCGTCGTCCCGCGGGTCCGTGGGACCAGCGACGGAGGGGTCATGCCGCACGGTGCCGCTACCTGCCTGCCGAACCGGGCCGGCTCACTGCCCGCGAACCTTGATGTCCTTGATGCCGATCTGGTACTTGCCGTCGGAGTTCTGCGGGAGGCCGGTGATCCAGACCATCAGGTAGCGCGTCTTGACGCCGCTCAGCGTCCACGACTTCGTCACCTGCACCTGCTGCTGACCCGCCCCGGGCACCGCCTTGTACGTGTCCATCACGGTGGTGTCGGTGTCCGTCGTACCCGCGCCGCCGTTGGCCGGGTCGCTGCTGCCCATCCGCAGGCCGAGCGTCGCGCCGCTGTCGGTGAGTACCACGGAGACGGTGTTGACGTCGTGCGCCTTGCCCAGGTCGAGCAGGATGCCCATGCCCTCCTTGAGCCGGCCGAACCGCGCGTCGTTGTACGCCTGGGTCTTCCACAGCGTCGTCTGGCTGCTGTCGACGGTGCTCTGCGCGCCGTCCAGCTCGGTACGGTCGCCGCCCTTCGGGTCGACGACGCGGACGCCGACCGGCTTGATCGCGGTCGGTGCGGACGCCTGGGTGCTCTGGCCGGTCGGCGTGCTGTCCGGCCCGCCGCCGTCGTTGGTGTTGCTGCTCACCCACTTGGTCCCGAGGAGCAGGCCGACCAGCGAGATCACGGCGAGCGCGGCGATCCCGACGGCCAGCTTCTTCCAGACCGGGCGGCGCTCCTGCTGGCTCGGCGGCTCCACGGTGACGAGGTCGAGCGGGCCGCTCACCTCGTTCGCCACGTTGAGCCGGCCCAGCTCGGCGGACAGCTCGGCCGCGGTGGGCGGCGGGAGCTGGTCGTCCAGCAGGTCCATGGTCAGCGCGTCGAGATAGTTCGGTACGCCGGGGCGGACCTGGCGCGGCGGCGCGAGCTTGCCGTCGACCCGCGGCGCGGCCGGCAGACCGTAGTCACCGGGCAGGTCCTCCGGCCAGTAGCCGGTGAGCGCCGCGTACAGCACGCCGCCGAGTCCGCGGATGTCCGCCTCGGGGCTGGCCTCGTCGCTGGCGCGGGCGTCGGCCAGTACGATCCGGTCGTCCGGCCCGCCGAGCAGCACGGTGCCGGGGTGCACGTTCCCGTGCGCCACACCGGTCTCGTGTACGGCGGCCAGCGCGTCGGCGATGGCGTGGGCGACACCGGTCGCACGTTCCGCGGTGAGCGGCCCGTCCGTCTGCACGATCTCGCGCAGCGACCGCCCGTCCACGTACTCCCGGACCACGTAGGCGCGGTCGCCCTCGTCGACCGCGTCGTACACGCCGACGGTGTGCGGGTGGACGACGCGGCTGGCGGCGACGGCGGCCTGCAACATGTCCTCGGCGTCCGCGCCGCCGGGGTACTTCAGGACGATGGTGACCGCGCGCCGGAGGATGACGTCGACCCCGCGCCAGACCTGCCGCCCCGTGGAGTCGTCGTGAATGTGCTCCTCAAGGCGGTACCTGTCAGCCAGCACCTCGCCGACCGCGGGGGCTCCGACCTGGGTCAACCCAGTCCTCCCTCCGGGGCCTTCGACAACGGCAGGCTCAAGTGCGACCCGACGTTCACTCACAGCCTAGGTCCTCCGGGACGCGCGCAAGCAGCACCCTGCTCAACTCCAGCGTGTTGATGATGTGTCGGTAATCCCGGCCACTACGACCCGTAACGCACCGCCGTGACGGGCGGTGGTCCGGGCCCGTGCCACCGTATCGCGTCTCTGTTCAGTACTCGATGGATGAGATGTCTTTTGTTGCCGGTTTCCCTGTTTGTCAAACTCCGCGACCACTCGCGGTGACCGGCACGTCGCCCACGAACTCTCCCGACGTCGCACCGACGACGGCACCGACAGCCATACACGCGGCCGGACGGCCGGTGGTTGCGGCGTTCCGCGGACTTCGTGATCTCCCACGCACAACCGTCGTGAACTCCCTACGCTTCGTTACGAACCCGAGGCGAACGTCACTGGGGGGTGCGACATGACGGCCGACCACGTCCGGGACGTCGCCGCGGGGTACGCGTTCGACGGGCCCTGCCTCGACCTGGGTGCCCTGCTCACCGGTCCGGACACCGTCGCGACCGAGGCCAAGGTACGGATCCCGCTCGGCATGCTCAACCGGCACGGCCTCGTCGCCGGAGCCACCGGTACCGGCAAGACCAAGACCCTCCAGGTACTCGCCGAGCAGCTCGCCGCCGCCGGCGTACCGGTGTTCCTGGCGGACGTGAAGGGCGACCTGTCCGGGATCGCCGAGCCGGGCGAGGCGAACGCGAAGCTCACCGCGCGGGCCGAGTCGATCGGTCAGGACTGGCGACCTGCCGGCACCCCCGGCGAGTACTACAGCCTGGGCGGACGCGGGACGGGCGTGCCGGTACGGGTGACGGTCACCGCGTTCGGGCCGCTGCTGCTGTCCCGCGTACTGGACCTGAACGAGGTGCAGGAGTCGTCGCTGTCGATGGTGTTCCACTTCGCCGACGAGCACGGGCTGCCGCTGCTCGACCTGAAGGACCTGCGCAGCGTCGTGACGTACCTGACGTCGCCGGAGGGCGCGGCCGAACTCGCGGCGCTCGGCGGGCTCTCCAAGCAGACCGCGGGCGTACTGCTGCGCAAGCTCGTCGCGTTCGCCGACGACGGCGCCGAGGACTTCTTCGGCGAGCCGGAGTTCGACACGCGTGACCTGCTGCGTACCGAGGGGGACGGGCGCGGTGTGGTCAGCGTGCTGGAACTGTCCGAACTGGCCGGCAAACCGCGACTGTTCGCGACGTTCCTGATGTGGCTGCTGGCGGACCTCTACCACGATCTGCCCGAGGTGGGCGACGTGGACAAGCCGAAGCTGGTGTTCTTCTTCGACGAGGCACACCTGCTGTTCGACGGCGCGAGCAAGGCGTTCCTCGACTCGATCACGCAGACGGTACGGCTGATCCGGTCCAAGGGCGTCGGTGTGTTCTTCGTGACGCAGACCCCGAAGGACGTCGCCCCCGACGTACTCGGGCAGCTCGGCAACCGGGTGCAGCACGCGCTGCGGGCGTACACGCCGGACGACGCGAAAGCGTTGCGCGCCACCGTTTCCACGTTCCCGACCTCGTCGTACGACCTGGCCGAGCTGCTGACGACGCTGGGCATCGGCGAGGCGGTCGTCACGGTGCTGTCGGAGACCGGCGCGCCGACCCCCGTCGCCTGGACCCGGCTGGCCGCGCCGACCTCCCGGATGGGGCCGCTCGACCCCGCCGACCTCACCGACCGCGTGCACCGCTCACCGCTCTGGCCCCGGTACGCGGAGGCCGTGGACCGCGAGTCCGCGTACGAGATGCTCGCGGCGAGGCTGGCACCCGCGCCGGACGAGGAGAAGGCCGAGGACGAGGCGGCGGGGAAGCGCCGGCCGGCGGCGAAGGAGCACGAGGACCAGGGGCTCGTCCAGCAGGTGCTGGGGCGTAGCGAGGTGAAGAGCTTCCTGCGGTCGGCGGCGTCCAGCGCCGGGCGCGAGGTCATGCGCAGCCTCTTCGGTACGGCCCGGCGGCGGCGCTGATCGCCGTCTGTGGCGCGCCTCTCACTCCATCGAAGCGTCCGTCAATGCGGTGATAGTCGCCCATAGCCGGCGGGGAAACAGTACTACCAGACGGTAACGCGGCAAATCGGATGGCAGTCGGGTCGGTGACTCGGCATGCTTGGCCGCATGGTTCCGGGGAGGACGGTGTTCAGGCACGACCGGCTGGTGCTGCTCTGGCCGTTCGGTCCGGCCGACCGCACCGTCGAGGGCGTCGGCCTCGGCACCTCCGTGTACGAGGCGTGGCTGGCGTACCCGGACGCCGAGGCGCTGCGGCCCGCACCGGACGCGCGCTCCGACGCCCTGCTGGTCCGCCGTACGGGGCGGGGTTATCTGATGCGGCACGACGGCGCCGTCGTCCGCGAGATGTACGCCGGCACCGAGGACCTGCTGCGCGCCACCTACCACGCGAACTGACCGCACCGACGGCGGTCAGCGGCCCAGCTTGCGGCGCACCATCCCGACGACCTCGCTCACCTCACGCACCCGGAACAGGTACGCGAGCACGAAGTAGACGATGCCGAGGACGGCGCCGCCCGCGGCGATCGCGGCCAGGCTCGCCAGCCGGCCCGTCCCCAGCGCGTCGCTGAGCAGCCGGTCCACCAGCCAGGCCGGTACCGCGGCGATCGCGGCGGCCGCCGTCAGCCGTACCAGGGTGCTCGCCACCTGGCGGAGGCCGAGCGGGCCGATCCGGCGCCGCAGCAGCGCGTACGACACGACGGCGGCGACCACGAACGACACCGCGTTGCCCAGCAACAGCAGCGGAACCAGCCAGTCGAGCGGGGCGAACTGCAACGCCAGCAGGTCGAACGCCACCTTCACGATGACGACCGGCACGTTCACCAGCGCGGGCGTACGCGTGTCGGGCAGGGCGTAGAAGGTGAAGATCTGGAGCTGGCTGACCGCGAACGGGACGAGGCCGAAGCCGGCCATCGCGACGGCCAGGCCGGTCGACACGGTGGCGGCGTGGTCGAAGTGCCCGTACCGGAACAGCACCATGGCGATGTCCGGCCCGAGTACGGCGAGCAGGGCGGTGCCGGGGATGAGCAGCACCGACGACAGCCGCGTACCGAGGGAGAGGTTGGCGGCGACGTCGGCGTACCGCTGGTCGGCTGCGGCGGCCGACATCCGCGGCATCAGCGCCGTCATCACCGACACGGCGGCGATCCCGTTGACGGTCATCATCAGCAGGAAGCCGTAGTCGTACACGATGGTGCCGGAGGCGTGGGACTTCGAGGCGTAGCCGGCGATCTGGATGACGACGGTCATGCCGATCTGGCTGATCGCGACGTAGCAGAGGGCCCAGGCGGACAGCTTCGCGATGTGCCGCAGACCCATGCCGCGCCAGTTGAACCGCGGCCGGAACCGGAACTTCACCTTGCGCAGCGCCGGTACCAGCGCCACGACCTGTACCGCCATCGCGATGGTGAAGCCGAGGCCGAGCACCAGGATCTTCGGCGTCGTCATCGAGTCGACGGTCGGCTCGTCCGGCCAGATCCAGCCGAACGTCAGGAAGAAGCCGATGATGACGAGGTTGTTGAGGATCGGCGCCCAGGTCGGCGCCGCGAACGAACCGCGCGTGTTCAGGATCGCCTGGAACAGCGCCGACATGCCCATCAGAAAGATCGCCGGCAGCATCACGTAGCTGAGCGACGTGACGACACCGTGGATCGGCAGCCCGCGCGTCAGGTACCAGGAGATGGCCGGGGCGGCGAGCGTGACCAGCCCGGCGACCAGCAGCAGCATCGTCGCCGCGAGCGTCGCGAACCGCTCCGTGAACGCCTCGCCGCCGTCCGCGTCGCGCTTGCGCGCCCGGACCAGCAGCGGCACCACGACGCTCGTCAGCGTGCCGCCCATGAGCAGCTCGTACAGCATCTGCGGCGAGTAGACCGCCGTCGTGTACGCGTTGCCGATGGTGAGGCCCAGGGTGGCGCCGATCGCCACCGTGCGGCCGTACCCGAGGAGGCGGCTGAGCAGGTTGAACCCGGCCATCACCGCGCTGTTGCGGAACACGCCGGCGCGGCCGCCCGCGTCCGTGCCGCCCTCGTCGATGTCGGGCTCGCCGGCCTGGGGCGGCAGCGTACCGGTGGCGGCGGGGTCGGCGACCGTCGTCGACACCGGGGCCATCAGGCCCGTCGCCTCGCGCGCCGCCGCGTACGACGACCGGTACAGCCCGTCGCCGGCGGCGGTCGGCGCGGGCGGCACAGGCTCCACCACCCCCGGGTACGCCGCGGTCGGCTCGCCGTACGCCGCGGTCGGCTCGGCGTGACCGTCCGGGGAGTACGCGGCGGTGCGGTCGTCGGTGGCCGGCTCGTACCGGGAAGGGTCGTCGGCGGTGGGCGCCGGGTGCTGGATGCGGGGGTCGTCGCCGCTGCGGTAGACGCGGCCCTGCGGCTCGCTCATCGGGCGCTCACGCCGACCGACGGGACAGCAGACCGGGCACCTGCGCGACGAGCCGGCGCTCGTCCGGGTACGCCAGCCTGGTCGGGATCTCGTCGAGCGGCACCCACGCGACCTCCACTACCTCGACATCCCGGTCGGACAGCTCGCCGCCGGTGAACCGGAGAAGGAAATGGTGCACGGTCTTGTGGATCTTCTCGCCGTGCAGCATGAACCAGTAGTCGACCTCGCCGAGCCGGTGCAGCACGTCGGCGCGGACCCCGGTCTCCTCCTCGATCTCCCGTACGGCCGTCTGCTCCAGGGTCTCACCCAGCTCCACGTGACCCTTCGGCAGCGACCACACCAGCCGCCCGCGCCGGTCGTGCTTGCCGATCAGCACGCCGCGCACCTCGGCGCCGCTGTCGTCGATGACCAGCCCGCCCGACGAGACCTCCTCGATCCGACCCGACCGGGTACGCCGGCGGCCGCGGATCTGGCCCGGTGGCGGCGTCTCCACCCGACGCTTGCGCCGCTTGGCCTGCTTCGGTCGCGCCGCCTCCTCGGTACGCGCCGGCGCCTCGGCAGCGCCCTCCGTACCGGCGTGCGCGCTGGTACCGCTGCCGCCGCGGCGGCGACGGCGCCGGGACCGGCGTGCCTTCCCACCGGTGTCCTCGCTGGTCGCGGGCTTGTCGGCGGGCTCGGGCCCCGTGGTGTGGGCAGGAGCCGACCCGTTGGTACGGGTCGCGTCCGGCTGGGCCGGTGCCTCGCCGGCCGGTACGTCCGGACTGTCGGCGGTGGGTGCGGTCGCGCCGGGGCGGCGGCCGGAGCGGCGGCGACGGCGACGCCTGCGGCGGCCACCACCGGACTCGGCCGGGCCGGCGCCCGACGCGTTGGGCTGGTTTGTCCCGTTGCCTGGCCGCGCGGTCGAACCCTCGGCAGGGGAACCCTGCTCGGCGGAGGGCGAGCGGTCATGGCTTGACATGTGACGACCCTAGCGCCCGCCCCCGGGGCGGGTTGACGGGAACGCCGGGGTCGTGCGGCTCACGACCCGGGCGCCGACCTGCCCGTTACCCCGCGTCGCGGTCGGCTCGCTAGGCTGGCCGGGCCATGACCGAGTCCACACCGTACGCCGTGCAGCGACGCGAACCCACCGAGGCGCAGCGCCGGGCCGTCGCCGAACTGATCACCGTGCCACCGCTCGCCGACGAGCTCGGCCGCCGTTTCGCCGCCGCCGGCCACGAGCTGTACCTGGTGGGCGGTTCCGTCCGGGACGCGTTGCTGCGCCGCCCCGGCGCGCTGCTCGCCGGCGGTACCGCGCTCACCGACCAGGACCTCGACTTCGCCACCAGCGCGCATCCGGACCAGACGCTGGAGATCCTCACCGGCTGGGCCGAGACGACCTGGACCACCGGCATCACGTTCGGCACGATCGGTGCGATGCGGCGCGGCCTGCGCATCGAGATCACCACGTACCGGGCGGAGGCGTACGACCGGGTCACCCGCAACCCGATCGTCCGGTACGGGACGAGCCTCGACGACGACCTGGTACGCCGCGACTTCACCGTGAACGCGATGGCGTTCTCCGTACCGGGGCACGAGTTCGCCGACCCGTACGGCGGGCTCGTGGACCTGGCCGCGAAGCAACTGCGTACGCCGGGGCGGCCGGAGGAGTCGTTCGCCGACGACCCGCTGCGGATGCTGCGGGCCGCGCGGTTCGCCGCGCAGCTGGGGTTCGCCGTCGACCCGGCCGTCCGGGCCGCGATGACGGCGATGGCCGGCGACCTCGGCCGCATCACCGCCGAGCGCATCCGGGACGAGCTGTCGAAGCTGATGATCGGCGCCGACCCGGTGGCCGGGCTGCGGCTGCTGGTGGACACCGGACTCGCCGAGACGTTCCTGCCGGAACTGCCGGCGCTGCGGATGCAGATCGACGAGCACGCCCAGCACAAGGACGTGTACGAGCACACCCTCACCGTCGTACAGAACGCGGTGCGGCTGGAGTCCGACGGTCCCGACCTGATCCTCCGACTCGCGGCGCTGCTGCACGACATCGGCAAGCCGGCGACGAAGGCGGTCGGCCCGGACGGCGGCGTGTCCTTCCACCACCACGAGGTCGTCGGCGCGCGGCTCACCCGGCAGCGGATGCGTGCCCTGAAGTACCCGAAGGAGACGATCGCGCAGGTCTCCCGGCTCGTCGCGCTGCACCTCCGCTTCTACGGGTACGGCCGCGGCGAGTGGACCGACTCCGCCGTCCGGCGGTACGTGACGGACGCGGCCGAGCTGCTGCCGCGGCTGAACAAGCTGGTCCGGTCCGACTGCACCACCCGTAACCGGCGCAAGGCGGCCGCGCTCGCCGCCGACTACCAGGCGCTGGAGGAGCGGATCGCGCGCATCCAGGCCGAGGAGGACCTCGCCCGGGTACGCCCGGATCTGGACGGGAACGCCATCATGAAGCTGCTGGGGATCCCACCCGGCCCCGCCGTGGGTGCCGCGTGGAAGTACCTGAAGGAGTTGCGGTTGGAGCGCGGTCCCCTGCCCCCTGACGAGGCGGAGGCCGAACTGTTCCGGTGGGCCCGGGACAATGGCCTCCTGCCACCGGAGAACTGAGAGGACCGCCCTATGGACAGCGCGGCCACGTCCCTGATCGTCAACCTGCTGCTTACCATCCCCCAGGCACTGATCATCGGCGTCGGCCTGGTGCTGTCGCTGGTCCTCCGGAAACGGCTGGGGAACCGTTCCCTGTTCACCCTTCTCGGGTTCGTGGCCATGCTGCTCGCCGCGATCGCGGCGGTGGTCACGTCCGCGCTGACCGCGTTCATGCCGTCGATCGCCGCCGACAACCACATGAGCTACGGCCAGATCTCCGCGTACCTGGGGATCACCGGCGCGGTGCGTACCCTGTTCGAACTCGTCGGGTGGGCGCTGCTGCTCGTCGGCATCTTCAAGAAGACCGGCGACGCACCGGCGACGCCGAAGCCGGCGTTCACCCCGGCGCAGCCCGGGTTCGGCGCGCAGCCCGGCACTCCGGCGCAGCCGGGATTCGGTACGCCGCAAGGGTTCCCGGCCCAGCCCGCCGGCCAGGCCCCGGCTCCCGGCCAGGCGCCCGCGGCGGGCCAGCCGGCCGCTCCGGTACAGCCCGCGCAGCCCGGCTTCCCCGGCGCCGCCCAGCCCGGCGGCCCCACCCAGCCCGGGTACGGCGCCCAGCCCGGCCAGGCCCAGCCCGGCCAGACGCAGCCCGGCCAGCCCGGCGTTCCCGGGCAGCAGTACCCGAACCAGAACCCGCAGTACTGACGGGTCAGGCGAGCCGGGCCACCGCGCGGACCGGGAAGGTGCCCATGCCGTGCACCGGAGCCGGGAGCGCGGTGAGCCGGGCGCCGGTGTCGGGCAGCGCGGCGAGGTTGGTCAGGTGCTCGACGATCGGGATGCCGGCCCCCAGCAACCCGTCGTGTACGGGGCGGTGCGGGTCGGTGACATCGTCGATGTTGAGGGTGTCGACGCCGACGAGCGCGGCGTTGGCGTCGATGAGGACGCGGGCGGCGTCGGCGGTCAGGTAGGGGCTGCCGGTCAGGTACGCGGGGGTGCCCCAGTGCCGGGACCAGCCGGTCTCGATGAGGACGGCGTGGCCCCAGAACCGCCCGGGATCGCCGAGCGCGGCGGCGTCGACGTGCGGCGCGTCGACCGCCCGGACCACCACCAGCGGTACGTCGGCGAGCCGTTCGACGGGCAGTGCGGCGACGTCCGCGCCGTCGGCGTGGTAGTGGTACGGCGCGTCGAGGTACGTGCCGGTGTTGGCGACCAGCTCGATCCGGGCGATGTCGAACGACACGCCGGTGCCCAACTCGGCGCCGCTCTGCGCGCGCGACTTGTACGTGGACAGCCGGGGTTCGGGCATGCCCGGGTAGGTGACCATGCCGTCCCGGATGCCGTGCGACAGCTCGACGAACCTGCTCATGACTCTCCACTGTGGACAGAAGGGGTACCGGTCGTGGCCGGGTCGCGGTGCGCCAGGGCGCCGGACAGTACCCGGTAGCCGAGGCCGACCGCGGCGTACCCGAGGCCGATGACGAAGACCATGACGAGCGAGTGCCCGTCCGCCGGGAGTACGAGGGCCGCGACGAACAGGCCCAGCACGTAGCACACGTTGTACGTGGTGTCGTTGACGCTGAACACCCGCCCGCGGAACTCGTCGGTGCACTCGCGTTGCAGCGTGGTGTCCACGACGATCTTCGTACCCTGCGAGGCGATGTTGATCGCGAAGACCGCGAGGACCAGCAGCGGCTGCGCGAACGGCGCGCCGAGCAGGACCACGAGGACGCCGGCGGCGGTGAGCAGCAGCGTCACCCAGGCCCGACCGCCGAACCGCCGTACGCCGGGCGGGGTGACCATCGCGCCGACGAACGAACCCGCGCCGCCCGCCACGACCACCTGCGCCAGGCCGACGATCGAGTGCGTGAAGTGCGCGCCGGCGGCGAAGTAGTTCCGGTAGAGGAGAAGCGCGGCGACGGTGAGCACCCCGTACAGCACCCGGTACGCGGACTGGGCGGCGAGCACGGTCGCAGCGTTCGGCCGGGCGAGCAGGTGGCGGGCGCCGGCGACCATCCCGCGCGCCACGATCACCAGCTCCGCCGGTACCGAGCCGCCACGCCGGGTCGACGCGTCCGGCCCCAGCTCCGGAACCCGGAAGTACGCCCGGGCGAGCAGCCCGGCGATCAGGAAGCCGACGCCTGCCGCACACGCCAGCGCCCCGTACGCGTGCGGCCCGGTGAGGACCGCGAACTGCACCAGCGCCGAGACACCCAGCGCGAGCGACGTGCAGACCGTACCGAGGGTGGGGGCGAGCGCGTTCGCGGTGATCAGGCGCTGGCCGTCGACCACGTGCGGCAGGGCCGCGGAGTGCCCCGCCAGGATGAACCGGTTGATCCCGATCACCAGCAGTGCCAACAGGATGAACGCGACACCGTCGTGCCGGGTGGCGAGCAGCGCGGCGGCCGGCAGCGCGAGCAGCGTACGCACCAGGTTCGCGTACACGAGGACGTTGCGGCGCGGCCAGCGGTCCAGGAACACGCCGACGAACGGGCCGAGCACCGAGTACGGCAGGAGGAGCACGGCGAAGCCGGTGGCGATGGCGACCGGGTTCGCCTGCCGGTCCGGGTTGAACAGGATCGATCCGGCCAGCGCGCCGGAGAACAGCCCGTCCGAGAACTGGCTGGTCAGCCGCGCCGCCAGGAGCCTGCGGAACCCCCGACTGGCCAGCAGGGTACGCACGTTCCGCTTGCCCGACACGACAGCGAGCCTATCCGTTGCCGGTACCGCAGCGGCGGTAGCGGGCGCGCAGCGCCTACCGCGCGGGACGCAGCTCACGTGCCCTCCGGCGGCGGACGACCCGGGCGCCGCGTACCGACATGATGAGGGCCGTCACGGGACCGCACAGGGGGAATCAGACGTGGACACCACGACACGGGCCGGCGCCGTCGCGCCGGCCAGGATCCGACCCGGCCTCATCACCGCACTGCGCATCGTGGCGGTCGCCACCTCGGTGGTGGTGCTGCTGCAAGCGGTCTCCGCCGGGCTGTTCGTCACCGGACAGGTCTCGTTCCTGGACATGCACGGATACGGGGCGATGCTCGCCGGCCTGCTCGTCATCGCCACGCTCGTCGCCGCCGTCCTGCGCTGGAAGCCCGGCGGCGGTACGAGCCAGCCCGTACTCATGGCCGTCGTCGAGGTCGTCCTCGTCGTCGCCCAGGCCGGCCTCGGTGCCAGCCGCGCGCTGAGCCTGCACATCCCGCTCGGCGTCGCCCTCTTCGGCGTCACCCTCCTGTACGCCGTGTGGGCGTGCACGCCCGCCGCGGCCCGCCGGGCGGAGTCGTGAGTACGGCGCGGCGCGGGACGTTCGGGGTGGACCGGCGCCGGTTCCTCGGGCTGGTCGGCGTGGCGGGTGTGGCGGTCGCGGCCGGCGGCACGCTCGCCGGCTGCGGCAAGGAGAGTTCGGCGGTGACGCTGCCGAGTACGGCGCCGCTGCCGCCGCAGTTCCGGGTGCCGCTGCCGGTCCCGCGGGTCGCCCGGCCGGTCGGCACCGACGGCGGCGTCGACCGGTACGAGATCACCGAGCGGATCGGTACCGCCGAGATCGTCCCCGGCACCCGTACCAAGGTCTGGGGGTACGACGGGACGTTCCCGGGGCCGACGTTCGAGGCGCGCGCCGGGCGCGAGATCGCCGTGACGATCCGCAACGAACTCCCCCAGCCGACGTCCACCCACCTGCACGGCGGGGTCACGCCGCCGGACTCCGACGGCTACCCCACCGACCTCGTCGTACCGGTGGGCGGCACGTTCGATCCGTCGATGCACCACTCGTCCGGCATGAAGATGACGGTCCGGCCCGGCGACTGGACCCTCCACAAAGGACAGAAGAGCTACCGGTACCCGCTCGGCCAGCGCGCCGCGAGCCTCTGGTACCACGACCACCGGATGGACTTCAGCGCGCCGCAGGTGTGGCGCGGCCTCGCCGGCGCGTTCGTCGTACGCGACGACGAGGACGACGCGCTGCCGCTGCCGAAGGGCGAGCGCGACGTGCCGCTGCTGATCTGCGACCGGTCGTTCACCGCCGACGGCTCCTTCGCCTACCCCGCAAAGGATCCGTCGCTCACCATGACGCCCGGCGTGACCGCGAGGTACATGCAGGGGGTGCAGGGGGACGTCATCCTCGTCAACGGCGCGCCGTGGCCGGAGATGGAGGTCACCGCCACCCGGTACCGGTTCCGCATCGTCAACGCCTCCAACGCCCGGCGCTACCAGCTCGGGCTGACCGGCGGGGCGCGGTTCGTGCAGGTCGGCAGCGACCAGGGGCTGCTCACCGCACCGGTACGCCACGACTCGATCCTCGTCACCCCCGGCGAACGCTTCGACGTCGTCATCGACTTCTCCGGGCACAAGCCCGGCTCGACGGTCACCATGACGAACGCGCTCGGCGCCGGCCGTACCGGCAGCGTCATGCGGTTCCGGGTGACGCGCCGGGCGTCCGACGACAGCCGCATCCCGACACACCTGTCGACGTACCGGACGCTGCGGCGGTCGGAGGCGCGCGTGACCCGGCAGTTCGACTTCCGGCTCACCGACGGCGGCTGGTCCGTCAACAAGGAGTACTTCAGCCCGAGTACGGTCCTCGCCCGGCCCGCCCTGAACTCCGTGGAACTGTGGCGGTTCTCCAGCGACTTCCACCACCCCATCCACACCCACCTGGCGCACTTCCAGGTGGTGAGCCGCGACGGCAAGGACCCGGCGCCCACCGACGCCGGCTGGAAGGACACCGTCGACGTCCGCCCGTACGAGGTGGTCGAGGTGCTCGTACGGTTCAGCGGCTTCCGCGGCCGGTACATGCTGCACTGCCACAACCTGGAACACGAGGACATGGCCATGATGGCCAACTTCCGGATCGTCTGACCCGGGGCGGGAACGACAGTGCCGCGCCGGCCCGGGTGGGTCGGCGCGGCACCGTCATCCGTTGGTACGTCAGGACTCCGGCGTGGCCTCGGCGATCTGCGCCGTACCGTTGCCGCCGTTGGCCTTCGCGCCCAGCTTCGCCAGCAGCGCGCCCACGTCGATCCCGGTCAGGTCGGTACCGAGCTGGAGGCCCTGCGCCACCGTCGACGCGACCGACTTGGTCACCGCGTTCGCCCCGTCGGTGGAGATCACCGTCATCTTGTCGATGCCCGCGATCGGCTTCGCGGCGGCCTCGACCACCTGCGGCAGCATCTTCACCAGCATTTCCAGTACGGCAGCCTCGCCGTACTTGTCGAACGCCTCGGCCTTGAGCCGCATCGCCTCGGCGTCCGCCTTACCGCGGGCCAGGATCGCGGACGCCTCCGCCTCACCCTCGCGCTGCACCGCGTCGGCGACCGCCTGCCGGCGCAGCTTCTCCGCCTCACCGCGCTTCGCACCCTCGATCGCGTCCGCCTCGGCGAGGGCCGCCCGGCGGGCCCGGTCACCCTCACCGGTCAGCCGCGCCTGCTCGGCGTCGGCGTGCGCGGCCTCGACGGTCGCCCGCCGCTCCGCCTCGGCGCGGGCGATCGCCGCACTCTTCGCCGCCTCCGCCTCCTGCTCCACCTTGTACCGGGCGGCGTCCGCCGGCTTGCGTACCTCGGTGTCGAGCTGGCGTTCCTTCAGCTCCGCGTTGCGCTGCGCCACCTTCTGCTGCTCGGCGAGGATCGCCTGGTCGCGCTCCGCCTTGGCCAGCGGGCCGGCGGCGGCGGACTTCTGCGTCGCGGCGTCGATCTCGGCCTGGATACCGGCCTTCTTCAGCGCCAGGTTCCGCTCGGACTCGGCGATGACCTCCTCGGCGCGCAGCCGCTCCTGCTCGGCCGACTGCCGCGCGGTCGCCTCGGCGATCGCGGCCTCCTTGACCGCGCGCGCCGCCTCCGGCCGACCCAGGTTCTTCAGGTAGTCGCCCTCGGTACGGATGTCCTGCAGCTGGAACGTGTCCAGCACCAGGCCCTGGTTGGTCAGGGAGTTCTCCGCCTCCTCCGCGACCTCCGACGCGAACGCCGCGCGGTCCCGTACGATCTCCTCGATCGTCAGCCGGCCCACGATCGACCGCAGCGCACCGGCGAGCACCTCGCTCGTGAAGTTCTCGATCTCGTCCTGCTGGTCCAGGAACCGCTGGGCGGCCGCGCGGATCGCGTCCTCGGTGCCGCCGACCTTGACGATCGCCACCGCGTCCAGGTTGCAGGTGATGCCCTGCTTGTTGATCGCGCCGGTCACCGTCACCGGGATCCGCCGGCTCGACAGGTCGAGGATCTGGAGCCGCTGCACGACCGGCATCACGAACACCGACGCGCCCATGACGACCTTCTGGCCCGACAGATCCGTGGTACGCCGGCCGTCGGCGCTCGTCGTCGACTTGCCCTTGCGGCCCGTCACGATGAACGCCTCGTTCGACCCGGCGACCTTGATCCGGGACAGGATCAGGGCGACGATCAGGATCACCAGCACGACGATGCCGGCGATCCCGATGAGGATGGGAGTCATCAATCCGTCCTTTGTGGAGGGTTGGTGGGGATCTCAGCCGAGCTCGGGCGGCAGCGCGGCGGTCTCCTCGACCACCACGCTGGTCGCGCTCGGTGTCTCGATGACCAGCACCGGGGTGCCGGTGGCGAGCGGCGCGTCCGCCCGCGCGTTGTACTTCAGGCGCTGCCCGGACACGGTGAGGCTGACCTCGCCGTACCCACCGGTCCGGATCGGGGTGATCACCACGCCGGTGACGCCGATCAGGTCCGCGCTGGAGAGGGTGGCGTCGGTCGGCATGTCGGCCACCGCCCGGGTCAGCCGGAGCGCCAGCCACCCGGTCGGCAGCGCCGCGAGAAGCCCGCCGAGCATCCCGGCACCGGCCTCGACCACGACACCACCCGGTACGAGGGACGCGACGATCAGCCCGGCGAACCCGAACGCGCCCACGAAACCGGCGATCGCCGGCACCGAGAACGGCCCGTCCGCGTCGGCGTGGCCGAGGTGCAGCAGGTCGCCGAGCAGCAGGGACGCGGCGAGCACCACCACGCCGACGGCGCCGACGACCAGGAAGGTGATCGTCACCCAGTCCACCGCGGCCTCCCCGCCTCGTACCGGCATGATCAAGCGTAGCCGTGCCGCGCACCCGTCCATTCCGTGGTGAAACGTCGGATCCGTTGCGCCGCAACGCCACTGGCGACGACCGCCACCCGGCGCCGTCCTGGTCCGATTCTCGCCAGAGAATGTCGGAGCCGGCTGGGAGGATGGTCGGGTGCGGTGGATGAGTGTGCCTTCCCCGATCGGCGATCTGGTCCTCACGGCGGACGACGGGCGGCTGAGCCGGCTGGAGTTCGGTGCCCGGCAGCGCCGGGCGGGCGAGTCCGGCGGGCGCGGTCCGCGGGTCGTCGGCCCGCCGAGCCCGGACGAGCCGGTCCTCGCCGCCGCCGCCGAACAGCTGCAGGCGTACTTCGCGGGTCGGCTCACCGAGTTCGACCTGCCGCTGTCGATGGCCGGATCGGAGTTCGAGCGCGCCGTCTGGGCCGAACTGTCCCGCATCCCGTACGGCGAGACCCGGTCGTACGGGGACGTCGCCCGCGCGGTGGCCGGCGACGTCGGCGCCTCCCGCGCGGTCGGCATCGCGAACAACCACAACCCGGTCGCGGTCATCGTCCCGTGCCACCGGGTCGTCGGCGCCAACCGCAAGCTCGTCGGGTACGGCGGCGGCCTGGACCGCAAGGTCTTCCTGCTCGAACTGGAGGCCCGCGTCCAGCTCACCACCGCCGGCCTTTTCGCCCCCTGAGCCGGGCCACGATTCCGGCCGGCGACACCGGCGGACGATCCGGCCCCGGTACGCAGACGACGGTGGCCGCGCGGGGCGGCCACCGTCGTCGGAGGTGCGGGAGGTCAGCGCTCCAGTTCGCCGGCGATGAACTTGTCGACCGCGTCGCGCGCCGTCGAGTCGTCGTACTGCTCCGGCGGCGACTTCATGAAGTACGAGGAGGCGGAGAGGATCGGGCCGCCGATGCCGCGGTCCTTGGCGATCTTCGCGGCGCGCAGCGCGTCGATGATGATGCCGGCCGAGTTCGGCGAGTCCCAGACCTCCAGCTTGTACTCCAGCTGCAGCGGCACGTCACCGAACGCCGAGCCCTCCAGCCGGACCAGCGCGTACTTCCGGTCCTCCAGGAACGGCACGTAGTCGGACGGTCCGATGTGGACGTCCGCGGTGCGCATCTCGTGCGGGATCTGGGACGTCACGGCCTGCGTCTTCGAGATCTTCTTGGACTTCAGCCGCTTGCGCTCCAGCATGTTCATGAAGTCCATGTTGCCGCCGAAGTTCAGCTGGTACGTGCGGTCCAGCCGGACGCCGCGGTCCTCGAACAGCTTCGCCAGTACGCGGTGCGTGATGGTCGCGCCGACCTGCGACTTGATGTCGTCGCCGACGATCGGTACGCCCGCGTCGGTGAACTTCTTCGCCCACACCGGGTCGGAGGCGATGAACACGGGCAGCGCGTTCACGAACGCCACGCCGGCGTCGATCGCGCACTGCGCGTAGAACTTGTCCGCCTCCTCGGACCCCACCGGGAGGTACGACACGAGCACGTCGACGTTCGCCGCACGCAGCGCAGAGACCACGTCGACCGGCGCCTCGTCGGACTCCTCGATCGTCTCGCTGTAGTACTCCCCGAGGCCGTCGAAGGTGTGGCCACGCTGAACGGTCACGCCGGACGGCGGTACGTCGCAGATCTTGATCGTGTTGTTCTCGCTCGCGACGATCGCCTCGGACAGGTCGCGGCCGACCTTCTTGGCGTCCACGTCGAAGGCGGCGACGAACTCCACGTCACCGACGTGGTAGTCACCGAACCGGACGTGCATGAGTCCCGGAACGCGGTCGTTCGGGTCGGCGTCGCGGTAGTAGTGCACGCCCTGGACCAGGGACGCCGCGCAGTTGCCGACTCCGACGATCGCAACGCGGACAGAACCCATGTCTGCCTCCTTCTCTCACGGCCGCACCGGGTCTCGGTGCCACGACGTGGCGCCCGGGGCGGTACTTGCTTGTCAGGGCCTAGTCGGTGCGGCGGTCGCCGTCCCGGTCGGCCCCGGTGGCGGGGTGTGCGCTGTCACCGGCCCGGGTCTCGGGTCGTTGCGTGGTGACGGTGGGCGGTTGACCGGTCCGCTCGTGCGCGATCAGCTCCTCCAGCCAACGGACCTCCCGGTCCGCCGCTTCGAGGCCGTGCCGCTGCAACTCCTGGGTGTACGCGTCGATCCGCTCGGCGGCTCTGTCGAGCGCATCGCGCAGACCCTCCCGGCGTTCCTCGACCCGGCGCCGTCGCCCTTCGAGGATCCGCAGCCGCGTCGCCGCGTCGGTACGCCCGAAGAACGCGAAGTGCACGCCGAACGTGGCGTCCTCCCACGTCTCCGGACCGGCCTGGGCGAGCAGTTCGCCGAAGCGTTCCTTGCCCTCGGCGGTCAGGCGGTAGACCACCTTGCCGCGCTTGCCGAGCCCGGTGCC
Organism: Actinocatenispora rupis; assembly: GCF_016861975.1. Lineage (GTDB taxonomy): Bacteria > Actinomycetota > Actinomycetes > Mycobacteriales > Micromonosporaceae > Actinocatenispora > Actinocatenispora rupis. Next base: position 191,006 of record NZ_BOMB01000023.1, read on the forward strand.
CTTGACGCGCGGCGCCCTGGCCGCGGGCACCTCCCCGGTCGTCGGCGACGCCGCCGAGTCCGGTGCGTCCTCGATCCAGCCGGCCTCGCGGAGGCGGCGGAGCGTCGGGTAGAGCGTGCCGTAGCTGAACGCGGCCCGGAACGCGCCGAGCATCGTGGTGAGCCGCTTGCGCAACTCGTACCCGTGCATGGGGGACTCGTGCAGGAGGCCGAGGATCGCCAGCTCCAGCACCCCGCCACCTCCGTCCCGATCCGCACGTCAATCACTCGGAGCGATCCGCGACGGGTTGCCGCGATGTATCGGCCCGATACATCGCAACCATAACAGCAGCGTTGGCAGGCGGGAAGCGTCCGGACCGCGGGCCGCTTTGTCGCCGATCGGGCTCCGCAGCGGAATTACGCCGAGTAACGACCGATTTAACCTCGCACGACTGTGCGGTCCGGTCGTCGGCGCGTACTCTCGTGCCCATGCGCACGCAGCGGCAGGTCGTCGACTACTCGCTTCAGAAGCGAGCGACCCTGCGCGAGCTGCGTACCGGCCGGATCGGGACGTACGAGGCGTGCGACGCCTCGCCGTACCTGATGAATGCCGCGCGTTACCACGGGGAGCAGACGGACCAGCGGTGCCCGGTGTGTTCCCGGGAGAACCTCTGGCACGTGCACTACATATATGGCGACGAGCTGAAGCAGTCCGCCGGCCAGGCCCGACGCAGGGCCGAGCTGCCGGTGCTGGCGATGACCTACCGCGAGTTCAGTGTGTACGTGGTGGAGGTCTGCCGGGGCTGCGGCTGGAACCATCTCGCCGAGCAGTTCCTGCTCGGTCGCGACGGGGTGACGGACCCCGACCCACAGCACCGTCGTGAGGCGGCGGAGTGAGCGCGCATACCGCTGAACACGGCGGTGTGCAAGCGGAGTGGGCGCGTTACATGGTGCGGCGAAGCTCACACGAACCGGACGGCGGCTTGGTTCTCGCCGTCCCCGACGGCATGGTGTGACGAATGACGAGCCCCCCGAACCGCCCGCGCGGCTCGGCCCGTGTTCCCGGGCCGACTCCCGACGGTCCCGGTGGTGCCCGCGAGCCGGGCCAACCCAGCGGACACCGGTCGGGTCAGCACGGGTCCAGCGACTACGGCACCGGCCGGCACGGCAGTCCCGACCAGGGCTCCTCGCCCTACCGGAGCCCCGGTGCGCCGATCGGCGGCGAGCGGACGGGCCGGCACAGCGCCGGATCGTACGGTGAGCCCACCGGTTCCGGCCGCGCGCGTCCGGCGTCCCCGGACCGCTACCCGGCACCCGAGTCCGCCCCGCCCCGCCGTGGCGAGCCGTCCCGGGGACGGTCCCGATCCGAGTACGGGTCGGGACCTTCTCGTACGGACGAGCCGCCGAGCGGTCGGCACTCCGTACCGGAGCCGGGCACCGGGCGGCACAGCGTACCGGGCGGCGCGACCGGCAGCGCCCGCGTCGGCGGCCCGCGTACCGGATCGATGGGCAGCGCCTCGGTCGGCAGCGCGTCGGTCGGTTCGGCGTCCGTGGGCTCCGCGTCGGTCGGCAGCGCGTCGGTCGGCGGGCCGAGCGGGCGCGCGTCGGTGCGACCGGCCGGTCCGGGCGGCGGCGACGGTGGCGGCGACTTCTTCTCCGACAGCTTCGACGACATCGAGCGTCGCGACCGTTCCGAGCGCCGCCGCGTGGCGAAGTCGCCGAGCGGCAAGAAGCGGGCCCGGCGCCGCCGCATCATCGCCGGCATCGCGGTTCTGTTGCTGCTGGCGGGAATCGGCACGATCGGCGGGGCGTACTACTTCACGTCGGTGCCGTTGCCGAACGAGATCAAGGCGCAGGTGCCCAGCACCTTCTACTACAGCAACGGCAGCCAGATGGCGCGGATCGGCGCGTCGAACGGCAGCCACGTGGACGTCAGCAAGCTGCCGAAGTACGTGAAGTACGCGGTGGTGTCGGCGGAGGACCGCAGCTTCTACAAGAACTCCGGCGTCGACTTCAAGGGCATCCTGCGGGCCGCCTGGGGTCACGTGACCGGCAACGAGGACGCCGGCGGCGCGTCGACCATCACGATGCAGTACGCGAAGCTGATCCAGGACCGGTTGCAGAGCAACCGGACGTACACGGAGAAGCTCAAAGAGACCGTCATCGCGATGAAGCTCGACCAGAAGTACGACAAGGACACGATCCTCGGCTTCTACCTCGACCTCGTGTACTTCAACCGCGGGGCGACGGGGATCCAGGCCGCGGCGCGGGCGTACTTCCACAAGGACGCGACCAAGCTGACGCCCGAGGAGGCGGCCGTCGTCGCCGCGGTCATCAAGGACCCGACGAACTTCGACCCCTCGGTGAACAAGAAGGCCGCGGAGGGGCGCTGGGAGTACGTGCTGGAGGGCATGAAGAAGCTCGGCGTGTACGACAAGCCCATCAGCGTCAAGAACTATCCCAAGGTCTATCCGGACGATCCGAACAGTCACGGCGCCACGTTCGGCCTGGACAAGTCGACCGGTTTCGTGGTGCAGCAGGTGATCCGCGAGCTGTCCAACAACAAGGCGCTCAGCCAGGACCCGGACCCGACCAAGCGGTACGAGCAGACCAAGCAGGCGCTGGAGACCGGCGGGTACAAGATCACCACGACGATCAACCCGGCCGCGCAGAAGGACGCCATCGAGGCCGCGCACTACGGCCTGAAGGAAGCGAAGGCGAGAAACCCGAAGATGGCCGCCGCGCTGGTCGCGGTCGAGCCCGGCACGGGCAACGTCATCGCGTACTACGGCGGCGACAACGGTACCGGGTACGACATGGCCGGCAACCCGCACCAGCCCGGTTCGTCGTTCAAGGTGTACACGCTGGCCGCGGGCGTCGACTCCGGCGTCTCGGTCAAGTCGTACTGGAACGGTGACGCGGACGAGGCGTTCCCGGACCGCGGCGGCGACGGCAAGGTGCACAACTCCGACGGCGAGGTCTGCCACGACGCCGGCAAGATCGACGGCCACAACGTCTGCACCCTGTACAACGCCACCGCCATGTCGCTGAACACCGTCTTCTACGCGCTCGCCGACAAGGTCGGCAAGGCGAACGTGCTGAAGCTGGCGCACGATGCCGGCATCAACTCGATCACCAGCGACGGCGTGAACGGCAACGCGCCGACGAAGTACAGCCTGGCGAACGTGACGGACGAGCAGTCCGCGCAGGACATCGTCGACAAGGGCGGCATCGGCAACGAGATCGGCTTCGGCCAGTACCCGGTGACGCCGCTCGACCACGCCAACGGGTACGCGACCTTCGCCAACGAGGGCCGGTACACGCAGGCGACGTTCGTCAAGAAGATGACCGACCAGGACGGCAACGTCGCGTACACGCCGAAGCGGGAGCACCGGCAGGTGTTCAGCAAGACGACCGCCGCCGACGTCGACTGGGTGCTCCGCAAGGTCGCGACCAAGAGCAGCCAGATGATCCAGCCGTACCGGCAGCAGGCGAACAAGACCGGTACCTGGGAGTTCCCGAACAAGGACAACAAGAACGAGAACTCGCACGCCTGGATGTGCGGGTACGTGCCGCAGCTCGCGAGCGTCGTGTGGATGGGCCGCAAGGACAAGGACGGTCCGATCTACAACGACTGGGGCGCCCCGCTGTACGGCTCGGAGTTCCCGTCCGACATCTGGGCGCGGTTCATGAGCAACGCGTTGCGGGACATGAACAAGCCGGCGCAGAACTTCCCGACGCCGACGTTCAGCGGCTCCGTCGACAAGGGGCAGATGCACTCCCCGTCCCCGTCGCCGTCGCCGACCCCGTCGTCGCCGTCGCCGACGCCGAGCGGCCCGAGCCCGTCGAACTCGATCCCGGGCGGCTGGGGTGGCGACCCCAACTCGCCGAACCCGGGCCAGAGTTCGTGCAGCCCGTGGGATCCGACCTGTCGGACGAAACCCGGTAACGGCAACGTCCAGCCGAACAACGTCCAACCGACAGCCACCGGGTAGCGCGCGGCCCCGCGGTCATCGGGCAGGATGGGTCGCTATGAGCGCAGACCGGAGGCAGCGGCCCGTACCCGGGGATCCGGTGGTCGCCGGAGGTCGGAGCGAGCGGGGCGTGTCGGGCGCAGACCGGAGGCAGCGGCCCGTACCCGGGGATCCGGTGGTCGCCGGGGAGCGGCTGCCCGTGGCCGGGGGCGGCGGTCAGGTGGCCGTCGCCCGGGCCGGGCGGATCGATCCGTACGCGGACGAGCCGGCCCGGGAGGACTGGTTCGTCCGCGGTGTGTCGGAGGCGGTCGGCGGGCCGCTCGGTGACCACGCGGTACGGCCGCCGCGGCGCGGGTTCTGGACTCCGGTGCGGATCGTACTGGCGCTGGCGTGTCTGCTGTTCGCGCTGCACTGGGTGCAGAAGTCGCCGTGCCGGGACGGCGCGTGGGTGAACCTGAAGCAGTACAAGGATCTGTGCTACACGGACGTCGTCGCGCTGTACTACGCGGAGGGGCTTGGCGAGGGCCAGGTGCCGTACGCCGACCACAAGGTCGAGTACCCGGTGCTGACGGGTCTGTTCATGGGTGCGGTGGGGCTGCCGGTGCACGCGGTCGGGCAGGCGCTCGGCCCGGCGTTCAACCAGGGCAAGTGGTTCTACGACGCGAACGCGCTGATCCTGTGCGGGCTCGGTGTCGGTACGGTCGCGATGGTGTTGGCGTTGCGGCGCCGACGACCGTGGGACGCGTTGCTGCTCGCGGTGGCGCCGGCGATGCTGTTCACCGCGACCGTCAACTGGGACCTGCTCGCGATCGCACCGACGGTCGGCGCGCTCGTGGCGTGGGCGCGGCGAAAACCGGCGCTCGCCGGCCTGCTGCTCGGGTTGGGCGTGGCCGCGAAGTTCTATCCGCTGCTGATACTCGGGCCGTTGCTGGTGCTGGCGCTGCGGTCCGGGAAGCTGCGCCAGGCGGGCATGACGGTACTGACCGCCGCGGCGACCTGGCTCGTCGTCAACCTGCCGTTCGCGGTCTTCTTCCGGGACGCGTGGCTGGAGTTCTTCCGGCTGAACTCGACGCGCGGGGTCGACTGGGGCACCTTCTGGTACATCGGGGCGCACTTCCCGCGTGGCCGGGACGGTGCCGGCTTCTTCCCGTTCACGTGGCTGAGCACGCACATCCCGGCGCTGAACCTGTTGTACGGCGTGCTGTTCGCGGTGTGCTGCCTGGGCATCGCCGCGCTCGCGATCCTGGCGCCGCGCCGGCCGCGGCTGGCGCAGCTCGCGTTCCTGGTGGTCGCGTGCTTCCTGCTGACCGGCAAGGTCTGGTCCCAGCAGTACGTGTTGTGGCTGATCCCGCTCGCCGTACTGGCTCGCCCGCGGTGGGGCGCGTTCCTGGCGTGGCAGCTCGCCGAGGTCGGCTACTTCCTGGCGTTCTACGCGGAACTCATGGGCGCCAGCGGCAAGGGCGTCATCCCGGAGTGGGTGTTCGTGTTCTTCGCGGTCGCGCGGCTGATCACCCTCGCCGTCCTCGTCGGGTACGTGGTGCGCGACGTGCTGCGCCCCGACCGTGACGCGGTCCGCGCCGACGGCGCCGACGACCCCGACGGCGGCGTACTCGACGGTGCGCCGGACGCGGCGTGGCTGCCGAACCGGCGTCGCGTCGACAGGTTCCACGTGCCCGTGCCTTCTTGACCTTGCCGACGTTCGCGCGGCCGGTCGACCGGCCGCGCGGCTCCCCCGGCCGCGGTACGTCCACGGTCGGGAACACGCGCACGCACCGGGGCCGTACGGGCGCGGGCGCCGCCGGGCTGCCGACCGTTCCGATCCGGATCCGTCGCAACCCGAGGAGTACCGAAAGCCCATGGACACACTGCTTCCGCCCGACCTCGCGGCGAACGTCGCCGAGATCTTCGGCGACCGCGGCCGCCACTGGGTCGCCGACCTGCCCGCGCTCGTCGCCGACACCTGCGCCGCCTGGGATCTCACCGTCGCCGGCCCCGCCCTCCCCGGCGGCACCCACTCGTACGTCGCGCCCGTGCGCCACGACGGCACCACGTACGTGCTGAAGGTGCCGGTACTGGACGACGAGAACTTCGCCGAGTGCGCGGCGCTGCGCTGCTACGCCGGCGACGGTGCCGTACGCCTGCACCGCGCCGACCTCACCACCGGCGCCCTGCTGCTCGAACGCGCCGACCCCGGCCACGCCCTCCTCGCCGAGTACGAGGGGGGCGGCCGGGAGCTGGGCGAGGTCGTCGACCTGGCCACCGGCGTACTCCGGCGGTTGCGTCGCCCGCCGACCGGTGACCTGAGCTGTCCGCCGCCGAACGGCACCGGCACCCTCGCCCCCGGCGTGCCGTTTCCGCGGGTACGGGACCTGGCCCGGCGCTGGGCGGCCACCCTGGAGAGCCGCCACGACGAGCTGGGCCGCCCGTTCGAGCACCGGTTGTTCGCCGAGGCGGCGCGGCTGTGCGCGGAGTACGCCGAGGCGGACGGCCCCGACGTACTGGTGAACCGGGACGGCCACACCGGCAACGTACTGTCCGGCCGCGGTGGCAGGGAGTGGCTGCTCATCGACCCGAAGCCGATGGTCGGCGACGCCGCGTTCGACGCCGGGCACCTGCTCTGGGACCTGCTCCGGTTCGAACCGACCCGGACGCGCGCCCGGTACCTCGTCGACCGCATCGCCGACGGGCTCGCCGTCGACGCCGAACGCGTCCGCGGCTGGGCGCTGATCCGCGCCGTCGACAACATTTCGTGGGCGTACGCCGCGGGCGTCGCCCAGCCGTACGCGGATGGCGCGGCCGCCCTGTCCGCCACCTGATCCGGCCCGCCCGCGGAGTGGAGCCGCTGATCCGTCGGGGTGCCGGTGCCGGCACCCCGATCGGTCAGTGCAGCGTGAAGACGACCGCCGCGCCGGTGTCACGTACCGACACGCCGAGGCCGGCGACCGGCCGGGAGATCGCGTCCTGGTACGGCGTGCCGGGCAGGCCGTCGCGGAACACCACGACCGTCCGCACCCCGAGATCCCGCAGGTACGCGACGCTGCTCTGGTCCGGGAACGCGGTGGCCACCTTGCGGATCTGGTCCTGCCGCGCCGGCTGGAACCCGCTGCCGCCGTTGACCATCGTCGGGAAGCCGTCGGTCGACCAGTACATGTAGCGCTCGTCGGTGAGCTGGTCGGTCGGCAGGATCAGCACCGGGCCGGCGACGCCGCGCAGCTCGTGCGGCTCCGGCGGTACGACCGGGTGCGGCGTCCGGTTCCAGCCCTCGACCAGCACCAGCAGCAGCGGTACGGCCACGAGCACCCGCAGCGCGGGGCCGAGCCGGCGCGGGTTGCGTCCGCGGGACAGCGCGACCTCGCCGGCCCGGTCGCCGAGTGCGCTGACCGCGCCGGCCGCCAGCAGCGCCAGCAGCAGCGTCGTCCACACCACGAGCCGCCCCGGCGTACGGATCGCGTCCCAGGCGGGCAGATGGTCGTGCAGCAGCAGGTACGTGTACCTCCCGCCGCCCGGGAAGCGGGTGCCCATGCCCAGCACCACGCTCACCGCGACGCCCGCCACCAGCAGCACCCGGGTACGCACCGACCACGTCGACAGCACCACGCCGAGCAGCGCGAACGCCAGCAGCACCATGCCCACCAGCAGCGTCATCTCCGGCTGGAACGGCAGCGCCTCGCGCGCCTTCGCGTGCGCGTCACCCCACAGCGACGACTGCTCCGGCGCGATGAAGTAGCCCTGCCAGGGCGGCGAGAACCAGGCCAGCTCGGCCGCACCGCGTCGCGCGTACGGGTGGGCGTTCACCGCCCGCAGGTACGGCAGCCCCATGTACAGGCAGGTCAGGCCGAACACGACCAGGCCGACCAGGTTGCCGACCAGCAGCGACACGTGGAACGCGCCGGCGCGCCGCCGGATCCGCCGCACCAGCCAGATCACGCAGCCGACCACCACGACCAAGCCCAGCACGTACGCGAAGGGCAGGCCGAGGCCGAAGCCCAGGGTGACCTGCCAGGCGGCGACCAGCCAGCCGCCGAGCGCCCAACCCCACCGGATCCGGCGTTGCGGCGGCGCGTCCCGGCGCAGCGTCACGCCGTGCCCGCGGGCCAGCATCGCCAGCGCGAGCGCGATCCCGCCGGTGGACAGGATGTTGAGGTGACCGCCGTGCGCCAGCCGCCACGGCGCGTACGCGAACGCGGCGGCGGCCATCGCGGCGGCCGCCCGACGCGCCCCGACCTGCCGGCACAGCGCGTACGTCCCGACGAACGCCAGCGCGTGGACCAGCACGTACAGCACGTTGTAGCGGACCAGGGCGGCCACCGGACCGCTCCCGATCATCCCGAGCGGCGCATACCCCAACAGACTGTCCGAGTACGCCAGCGTGTCGTGCTCGGGATAGAACGTGTTGCTGTCCCACAGGTGCAGCGGGTTGGTCAGCAGCGCGTGCCCGTCCCAGGCGACCTGCCAGGTCTGGAGCAGCGGATCGTAGATGTCCTGCGGGACCGTACTCGCCGGGTGCAGCATCGTCGGCCAGGTCAGCACCACGGCCAGCAGCAGCCCGGCGACGCTCACCACCGTCCACTCGTGCCCGGCGAAACGCGCGAGCGCCGCGCCGACCCGCCGGCCCCGGCCGGGCTGCTTCGGCTCCACCGGGGCGAAGCGCGACCACCGCCCCTCCGGATCCGCGCCGCCCCCGCCCTTCCCGGAGTCCACCTTCCCGGCGTCCGTCTTCCCGGTCGCTGGCTGAGCGGTCGCCGGCTGTGCGGTCGAGTCCGCGCGCGTCGGTTCCGCGACGGACCCGTCCCGGTCGGTGTCCGGCGTCGAGACGCCACCGTCCCGGTCGGTGCCCGGACGCACGGCCGTACCGTCGCGCAACGTCTCGGAGTCCCGACCGGGAACGGGCGCGTCGTCGTCCTGGTCCGGCGCGGCCTTGCGGAGGGTCAGGTTGGCCGCGAGCCCCGGGTTCGCCCGCGCCGGCCCGGTCGGGCCCGAGCCGTCGCCGTCCCGGGACGCGGGCCCCGCCGTCCGGTCGTCGGTCATGAGGCCAGTCTCTCCCGCAGGTACGCCACGTCGGCGGTGACGGCGGCCGCGCCGTTCGGGTTCTCGACGACGGCGGTGGCGCCGGACGATCCGATGACGTGGACGACCAGCTCCGGGTCGAGCGCGCTGTCGGTGATGTTGGCGTGCCGGTCCCGGCCGGAGTCGAACCCGTCGTTGGTCCCGTTGGCGTGCACCAGATCCACCCGGCCGGTGATACCGCGCAGCCGGTCCACGATGCCCGTCAGGTCCTCGCCCCCGCAGTACGCGTGGCAGGTGTCGAGGCAGAAGCCCGGCTCGAACTCGCCGATCGCGTCCCACAACCGGGCGAGGTTCTCGAACCGCCGGGCGCACGCGTGATCGCCGCCCGCGGTGTTCTCGATCAGGATCGGCAGCGGGTATCCACCCGTCTTCGCCGCACCCTGGAACGCCTTGCGCCAGTTGTCGAAGCCGACCTGGATGTCGTCCTTGGCGGTCACGTGCCCGCCGTGCACGATGAGCCCCTTCGCGCCGATCGCCGCGGCCGCCTCGGCGTGCTCGGCCAGCAGCTTCCGGCTCGGGATCCGCAGCCGGTTGTTCGTCGACGCCAGATTGATCCGGTACGGCGCGTGCACGTACAGCTCGATCTCGCCGGCGTCGGCGGCCGCCCGCAGCTCCGCGGCTCTCGGGTGCGGTTGGGGCGTCTCCCACGCCTGGGGATCGGAGAGGAAGAACTGCACCGCGTCCGCACCGACCGCCTTCGCCGCGGCCAACGGATCGTCGGACTCCACATGTGCCCCGATACGCATGGGGGCGAGCCTACGGCGTCGGTCCGACATCGCGCGCTCCGAACCGACCCCACCGCATCCGTACGGTCGGGTGCCGGTCACGCGCGGCGAGTGTCGCCGTCGCGTACGGAAAAGGGGAAAGGCACCGGGTTGTGTGGCTTACCGCGGGGTAGCAAGATAGGGGAAATCTTGCCGAGCCGACCCGGCGTCGTGGGAGCGCCCGCGTCGGCTTCGACGGCCGAAATTCACGAGAACCCGCGTCACTGACCGTGATGAGCTTCGTTGACAAGGTAGGTTCGCGCGCGACGCGGACGCCTCATCGACCTGGGGAGATCAGAAACGTGCGAATCAAGTCGAGACCATTCCGCCGCCCGTTCGTCGCCGTCACGGCGCTGGCCGCCGGTGTCGCCGGCGTCGGCGCGGCGCTGGTCCTGGCCTCCGGTGCCAGCGCCGGCCCGTCGCCCGCCGCGACGATCAACTACACGGGCAACTGCGGCGTCGCCGGCCTGCTGAGCCAGTCGAAGCCGGACACCACCGACCCGGTGACGGTCCCCGACGGCAGTTCGGTCGTGTTCGTCAACAAGATGTCGGTCAAGGCGACGCTGGTCATCGGCCAGGACACGTACAAGGACATCGCGCCCGGTGACGGCAAGTCGGTCACCATGGACCAGGGCACCGTGCACCCGAAGATGGAGCCGCAGTGCGGCCTCCTCGGCGGCAACGAGACCGGGTTCAAGGCGGCGACGGTGACGGTCACCGCGGCCAAGCCGAGCCAGCCGAGTACGGGTGGCGGCTCGTCCTCGGGTGGCGGTTCGTCGTCCGGCGGCTCCGGTACCAGCGGCTCGGGGTCGTCCGGCCACCAGGGCGGTTCGACCGGCGGCACGGACACCAAGGCCCCGGTCCCCGGCCACCAGCCCAACGGCGGGACCGTGCCGAAGGTGCACCAGCCGGTGGCCCGCGGCGCAGTACCGTCGGAGGCCGCCGCGCCGGGTGCCGGTTCCGGTACCAGCGGCGGTGGCGGCGAGATCTCCGGCACCTCGATCCCCGAGCCGCCGCAGCCGGTCGCGGCCAAGCCGGTGAGCGACAACGGGCCGTCCAGCGCGACCAGCGTGCTCGCGCTGATCGCGGCGGTCTGCCTGGTCGGCGTCGGTGCCGCCGCCGTCCGCACCGTGCTGGCCCAGCGCCACCAGGGGTCGGCAGCTTGATCCAACTCACATAGTCTCCGCGGGGCGTTCCGGCTCCCACCTCATCGGTGTGGTCGTTCCTCCCCAGGTCCCACCCAGGTAAGGATTCGGACCGGGCGCCCCGCGGCTGTTATCGTTCCAGAGTTCGGTACCTCGCCGCGGGGTCGATCCCCGCGGTTTTTCGTCACCGGACGACGCGCAGACCTCCTGCCACGGAAAGTCCGTGGCCGCCTGAGTCCACAGGGGGTGAGAGCTGTCTTGCGTCACTACGAAGTCATGGTGATCCTCGATTCTGATCTTGAGGAGCGCACCGTCGCACCGTCGCTCGACCAGTACCTCAACGTGATCCGCACGTCGGGCGGATCGGTCGAGAAGACCGACGTGTGGGGCCGCCGCCGCCTCGCGTACGAGATCGACAAGAAGACCGAGGGCATCTACGCCGTCATCGACCTGCAGGCCGAGCCCGCCGCGGTGGCCGAGCTGGATCGGCAGCTCCGACTCAACGAGTCGGTCCTGCGTACGAAGGTCCTCCGCCCCGAACTTCACTGAGAAGTACCGACTCTGGCCGTTTGTGTCGCACTCCGGTGCGATCCTTCGGTGCGAGCCAGCTCGGACGACCACGGTCGTCGGAGATCGCGAACGGTACGAGTTTTCTGGAGTGAGTCATGGCAGGAGAGACCGTCATCACGGTCGTCGGCAACCTCGTCAACGACCCTGAGCTGCGTTTCACCAACTCCGGCGCCGCGGTCGCCAGTTTCCGCATCGCGTCGACGCCCCGCACCTTCGACCGCCAGTCCGGCGAGTGGAAGGACGGCGAGGCGCTGTTCCTGACCTGTTCCGTGTGGCGCCAGGCGGCGGAGAACGTCGCCGAGTCGCTGCAGCGGGGCAGCCGGGTCATCGTGCAGGGCCGCCTCAAGCAGCGGTCGTACGAGACGCGTGAGGGCGAGAAGCGCACCGTCATCGAGATGGAGGTCGACGAGATCGGCCCCTCCCTGCGGTACGCGACGGCCAAGGTGCAGAAGATGTCGCGGAGCGGCGGCGGTGGCGGCGGCGGGTTCGGCGCCTCCGGCGGCGGTGCACCGGCCGACGACCCGTGGGCCTCGGCCACTCCGGCCGGCGCCCGCTCCGGCGGCGGTAACAACAGCAGCTTTGACGACGAGCCCCCGTTCTAGCCGGACGTCCGCGCCCGGCACACGTACGTGAAAGGCAACACTAAAATGGCGAAGCCTGCGTCTTTGCGCAAGCCGAAGAAGAAGGTGAATCCTCTCGACAAGGAGAAGATCACCTATGTCGACTACAAGGACACCGCGCTGCTGAGGAAGTTCATCTCGGACCGCGGCAAGATCCGGGCGCGCCGGGTCACCGGTGTCAACGCCCAGCAGCAGCGGCAGATCGCCCGGGCCATCAAGAACGCCCGGGAGATGGCTCTGCTGCCGTACACCGCGCAGAACCGCTGAGGGGGCGTGACATGAAGATCATCCTCACTCAGGACGTTTCCGGTGTCGGCGAGCCGGGCGACATCGTCGACGTGAAGAACGGCTACGGCCGTAACTACCTGCTGCCCCAGGGTTTCGCGATTCCGTGGACCAAGGGTGCCGAGAAGCAGATCACGTCGATCAAGCGGGCCCGTACGGCGCGCGAGATCCGCAACGTGGACCAGGCCCAGGAGGTCAAGGCCCAGATCGAGGCCCTCAAGGTCACGCTGCGGGAGCGTGCCGGTGACGGTGGCCGGCTGTTCGGCTCCGTCACCCCGGCCGAGATCGTCGACGCGGTGAAGGCCGCCGGCGGTCCCGAGCTGGACCGGCGCCGGCTGCAGCTGGCCGGCCACATCAAGTCGCTGGGCAGCTACCAGGTCCAGGTGCGACTGCACCCCGAGGTCGCCGCGACGGTGACCCTCGACGTGGTGGCCGACAAGTAGTACCCGTGGCCGCGGTGACGCGGTCGTGCGTCCGGGCCGGGCGGTGACCCGGCCCGGACGCCGCGGGTGGTTCAACACTTCGCGGGACTCCGCCGCTGTTCCATCCGGCTCGGGCTGACTAGGCTCCGGGTGGATGCACCACCAACCAACCAAGTGGGTACGGACCGGTCACCCCCGACGTTCCGGGCCCCACGAGGGGACCGTCATGCGCCGCATGATCGCCGCCGCCGCGGTGTGTGCCGCCGGCCTGGCGTTGACCGGCTGCAAGGGATCGGCGCCGAGTTCCGCCCCGACTCCCGGCCCGGCGGCCACGAGCGCCCAGCCCGGACCGACCACCGGCCGGGCGCAGACCCGGCAGGCCACCGCCACGCTCGCCGCGGCCGTCCGCAAGCTTGGTACGACGAGCTTCCAGTTCGACGGCGGGTCCGGCATCGCCCGGGTCACCGGCGCGTACGACCCGGTCCACCGCACCGGGACGTTCGACGGGTCGTTCGGCATCGGTGCCGGCCAGGCCCTGGTCATCGGCACGACGCTGTACGTCAAGGGTGTCGCCGAGGATCCCGACGTGTGGCTGCGCATCGACACCACCCGGCTGGCGCCCGGCAACGTGCTGTCCGAGGCGACCGACCCGACCGTACCGACGGGGTATCTGGCGCTCGTCGAGTCCGCGCGCCGCACCGGACCCGGGCAGTACGCGGGGAGTGTCGACGTGGCGAAGCTGACCCGCGCCGCGCGGTCCGACCGTGGCGCGCAGGAACTGTTGACGCTGCTCGGAAACGACCCGGACAAGGCCACGTTCGAGGCGACCGTGGACGGCGCGGGACGGCTGACCGAGCTGTCCGTCACGGTGACGCCGAAGGGCAGCACCGCGACGACCACCGTGACCACCCGGTACCACGACTTCGGTACGCCGGTGCGCGTCAGCGCGCCGCCCGCCGGCACGGTGCGCGACGCGCCGCAGCAGCTCTACACGGTGCTCGCGCCGACGCCCGGGTCGTCCGGCAGCCCGTCGCCCAGCGCCAGCAGGTGAGCCGGCGCCGGGCGCGCACGGTGCTCCGTCAGGCGTTCGCCTTCAGGTACGACGCCACGGCCTCGGCGGCGAGCCGCGCCGCACGCTCCGCCGTCTGTACGGTCGCCCCCGCCAGGTGCGGCGTCAGCACCGTACGCGGGGCGGAGAGCAGGCGGGAGTCGGTGGCGACCGGCTCCGTCTCGTACACGTCGAAGGCGGCCGCGCCCAACTGGCCGCTCTCCAACGCGTCCACCACCGCGTCGTAGTCCACCAGGCCGCCGCGCGCCGTGTTCACCAGCGTCGCGCCGCGCGGCATCCGCGCCAACTCCGCCGCACCGATCATGCCGCGCGTCTCGTCCGTGAGACGCGCGTGCAGGCTCACCGCCGTCGACCGTGACAACAACTCCGGCAGCGGCACCGACGTCTCCGCCGGATCCGTCAAGTACGGGTCGTGCACCAGCACCTCGGCGTCGAACGCGCGCAGGATCCGCGCCACCCGACTGCCGATCGCGCCGTACCCGACCAGGCCGACCGTCGCGCCGCCCAGCTCCGTACCGCACTCGGACAGCGCGTAGAGATCGCTGCGCCACTCGCCCGCGCGTACCGAGGCGTGACGGGCCGGGAGCTGACGGAGCGCCGCCAGCAGCAGCGCCACCGCATGCTCCGCCGCCGCCACCGCGTTACGACCCGGCGTGGTGCGAACCTCGATGCCGCGCTCCGCGGCCGCCGCCACGTTGACGTTCACCGGGCCGCCGCGGCAGCACACGATCAACTTGAGCGAGTCCGCGGCGGCCAGTACGCGGGACGTGAACGGGGCCATCTGCGTGATCGCCACCTCCACCCCCGACAACGCCGCGATCAGCTCGTCCTCGTCCCCGGACGCCTCGTCCACCTCCGCGATCGGACCATACGGCTCGTACGGCCAGGGCAGCGTGAGCACCGACGGCGTGACCGCGTCGGGGCCCAGCTCGGCCCGCAGCGCATCGAGTACCAGGGCGTCGGTGACGAAGTGGTCCCCGGCGATCAGTACCTGGGTCGGACTCACGGACTGCTCCTCTCGCATTTTGGGACGCACTATCGATTGTTCGATTGTTCAACTGTCCAATTGTTGAACAGTTGAACAAAGCGACAATTGAACAATCGATAGGCACAAGATCAACTCGCTACCTCGTAGCGCGCGCCGTGCTCGGCCAGGTCGGCCAGTTCGGCTTCGGTGGCCTGGTCGTCGGTGATGATCCGGTCGAAGTCGGTGACGTGCGCGTGCCGGTGCAGGGCGACGCGCCGCAGCTTCGTGTGGTCGACCATCAGTACGGAGCGCTGCGCTGAGCGCATCATGGCGCGCTTGACCAGTACGATCTCCTGCTCCTGGTGGTACGCGTACTCGCCGGAGACCGCCGACGTGGAGGCGAAGAGGACGTCGACCCGTACGGATTCGATGGCTTCGATGCAGGGCACGCCGAGGAACGAGTCGTGGGTCGGGTAGTACTCGCCGCCGAGGGAGATGAGCCGGATCCCGGGGTTGGTGGTGAGCAGCTTGATGGTCTCCAGGAAGTTGGTGACCACGGTGAGCGGCGTGATGTCGGTGAGCAGGCGCGCGAGTTCGAGGGTGGTGGTGGAGTCGTCGAGCATGATCGCCATGCCGGGTTCGACGAGGTCGCGGGCGTGCCGGGCGAGTGCCTGCTTTTCCTGGTGGGCGGCACGCATCCGGTACGCGACGTTGCTTTCGAAGACGCTGGACGGTTGGGAGCTGACTCCGCCGCGGAACTTGCGTACGACGCCTTGGCGTTCGAGTTCGTCGAGGTCGCGGTGGATGGTCATGAGGCTGACGTGGAACATCTCGGCCAGGTCGGCGGCCGAGACGGAGCCGTGTGCCAGGACGTGTTCGGCGATCTCGGACTGCCGTTGGGCTGGCCGGCTCCGCTCATCTGTGGTCATGGCTTCCTCGCTGCCGGGTCACGGTTCGGGTCGGTACGGCACGGGCGGCACGTTGAACGCCGCCAGGGCAATGTTTCCCGGTCGTACCAGAAAGGTGGTGAGCGAGGTGGGAACCAGGTCGGGCAGCAGGGCTCGGTACCTGCTCAGCGGCGCGCCCATCACGTCGGTGACGAGCAGCCGGATCAGGGTGGAGTGTGCGACGGCGAGGATGGTGCCGTCGGGGTCGGCGGCGACGAGGTCGGCGAGTCCGGCGCGGGCCCGGCGTACCGCGTCGGCGGGGTGTTCGCCGTCGGGGAAGTGGTGGGTGACGGGGTCGCGGAGGAACGCGTCGACGGCGTCGGGGTGGCTGGCGCGCAGTTCGTCGAGGGTGTGGCCTTCGGCGATGCCGAAGTGCAGTTCGCGCAGCCGCGGTTCGACGGTGGGGGTGAGGCCGACGGCGGCGGCGACCGGCCGGACGGTCTGTCGGGTACGTCGCAGGTCGGTGCAGGCGAGGCTGGTGATCCCGGCGGTACTGGCCCATTCGGCGAGCCGGGCGGCCTGCCCGGTGCCGACGTCGTCGATGTCGATGTCGCTGGATCCGGTGTACCGGTTGGGCGAGTGCCATCCGGTACGCCCGTGGCGGGCGAGGACGACGGTGGTCACGCGGACACCTCCGCGTCGCGGAGCGCGGCGTCGGCGAGGGTGCCGTCGATGGAGCCGCGCCGCGCGAGTTCCCGCACGAATCCCGCGTACGCACCGGCGAAGCGTTCGGGTCCGCCGTCCCGCGGCGTGACCTCGACGTACGGCCGGGCCATGTGCGCGGCGGTCGCGGCGACGGAACCGGTGCCGGCGGCGGCCAGTACCGCCATTCCCACGGCGGGTTCCGCCCCGTCGGGTACCCGGAGCGGCCGGCCGAGTACGTCGGCACGCAGCTGGTTCCAGTACGTGCTGCGCGCGCCGCCGCCGGTGAGCGTGATCGGCCCGTCGGTGCGCGCGCCGAGCGCACGCAGGTACGCGTAGGAGAGCCGTTCGACGAACGCGACGCCTTGCAGCAGCGCGGCGTACCGGTCGGCGTCGTCGGCGAGGTCACCGACGACGAACGGCTCCGCGGCCGGGTCGACGAACGGGAACCGCTCCCCCGGCACCGCGATCGGGTAGCTGAGCGCGCCGGCCGGCTCGTACCGCCGGGCCCGGTCGGCGAGCGCGTCCAACTCCGCGTGCCCCAGCCCCGGGTACGCCGCGGCGATCGCACCCGCGCCGGCACTCGACGCGCCGCCGGGCAGCCACCCGCCGTCGGGGTGCCGGTGCGAGTACACGGCGCCGCCGGGGTCGGTGAGGCGCTGCGCGGTGACGCCCTTGAGTACGAGGGTGGTGCCGAGCACGGCGTTCCAGGCGCCTTCGGTGAGCGCACCGGCGGCGAGCTGCGCGGCACACCCGTCGGTCATGCCGGCGCGGACCGGAATCCCCACCGGCAGCCCCGTGTACTCGGCGGCTTCGGCGCTCAGCACGCCGAGGTCCGTCCCCGGCCGTACGACCGCGGGCAGCAGCGAACCCGGTACGTCGAGCCGGTCGAGTACGGCGGTGGGCCAGTCGCCGGCGTCCAGGTCGTACCCGGTCTTGAGGGCGTGGCTCCAGTCGGTGGCGACCGGTCCGCCGGTGAGCCGCGCGGCGAGGTGGTCGGCCTGGTGCGCGAACCGCAGCCGGCCGGCCGCCGCGTCCGCGCGCAGCGTGGCGTCGTGCCGCAGCAGCCACACCAGCTTGGGCAGCGCCCACGTCCGCTGCATCGCGTACCCGAGGGTGGCCCAGAGCCCGTCGCCGGCGTCGAGCACGTCGCGGACCTCGTCGCCGGCCCGGGCGTCGTCGTACATGAGGGCGGTGGTGCGGGGGTGGCCGTCGCGGTCGGTCAGCAGGAACGTGCCGGACGTGCTGTCTATGGCGAGGCCGCGCACCGGGGCACCGCCGGCCGGTACCGCCGCGCGGCAGGCGTCGCCGAGCGCGCGCCACCAGGACTCGGGGTCCTGCTCGTGCCGGCCGTCGGCGCGGCTGCTGGTCAGCGGTGCGCTGCCGGTGCCGCGGGTGGTGCCGGTGCCGTCGACCAGCGTGACCCGCACGCTCTGCGTGCCGACGTCGACGCCGGCCCAGAGGCCGTCCGGGCCCGTCTGCGTGTCGCCCATCGGTACGGCGCCTCCGCCTCGACGTTCATGCGATTGACGATGTGAACTTAACACAGATCAATGCAAACAAGAGGTGAAGATATGGGCCGCTGGTCGCAGCCGCCCTCGTCGGTATAGCGTTTCTGATATGCGTACCGCCGTCCTCGCGGACATCCACGGAAACCTGCCCGCCCTCGACGCCGTCCTCGCCGAGATCGACCGCGAGGGTATCGACCGCATCGTGCTCAACGGCGACATCGCCACCGGCCCGATGCCCGCCGAGACCCTCGACCGCCTCGCCGACCTCGGCGACCGCGCCGTCTGGGTACACGGCAACGCCGAGCGCGAACTCGTCGCGGCGTACGACGGGCGGCTCGACCCGACCCTGCCGGACCTCGTACGACTGCCCACCGAGTACGGGGCGGGTCGGCTCGACCGGCGGCACCGCGACCTCATCGACGGGCTGCCGCTGACGGTCGACCTGGACGTCGACGGGCTCGGCCGGGTCACGTTCTGCCACGCCACCGGGCGCAGCGACACCGAGATGCTGCTCGTCGACTCGCCGATGGAGAAGTACCGGGCGGCGTTCGACGGGCGGACCGCGCCGACCGTGGTGCTCGGGCACACGCACATGCCGTTCGACCGGCTCGCCGACCGGCGCCGCTTCGTCAACCCCGGCAGCGTCGGCATGCCGTACGGCGGGACCGGTGCGTACTGGGTGGTGCTCGGGCCCACCGTCGTCCTGCGCCACACCCCGTACGACACGGAGCGGGCGGCGGCGCAGCTGCTCGCCGCCGCCCCCGAGTACCCCGGCATCGAGGACTTCGTCCGGGAGAACGTGCGCGCGACCCCGTCCGACGCGGAGGCGCTGGAGGTGTTCACCGCGTTGGCCTGAGCCGCGCCGCGGTACGGATCAGCCCGGCCAGTTCGCGCAGGTCGGCGTCCTCGGTCGACCGGGCCACGGCGGCCACGGTGTCCGCGAGCCGGTCCGGCCGTACGCCCTCGGCGTAGCGGCCGTTGCGCAGCCACTCGGCGAACGCGGCGACCGCCTGGTCCGCCCGCAACCGCGGCGCCGCGTCCGCCAACGGACCGTCCACATCGGACACCGACACCGTACGCGCGGCCTCCCTCGCCCGGCCCGAACCCGGGTCCTGCCACCGCACCCGCGCCTCGGCCAGCCGGCCGGACGCTCCCCGCGCCAGCGTCACCTCGTACAGCGCGGTCACGCTGTGGCCCGGACCGACCCAGCCGCCGTCGACCGCGTCGTTCCGGAAGTCGTTCGCGGCCAGCCGCCGGTCGTCGAACCCGATCAGCCGGTACTGCCGCACCTGCTTCGGATCGAACGTGACCTGCGCCTTCGCCGCCCGCGCCCGTACCTCCAGGTTCGCCGGGAGCTGGGTGGTGAACACGCGACGGGCGTTGGCGCGGTCCCCGACGTACACCGCCATGCCGTGGCCGTGGTCGGCGAGCTGCTCCATCAGCGCGTCGCCGTAGTCGCCGCCGACCCCCACGCACAGCAGCGTGATCCCGTCGCCCGCCTGCTCCGACACCTTCCGCAGGATCGTCCTCGAATCGGTGTCGCCCTGGTTGGCCAGCCCGTCCGACAGCAGGACCACCCGGTTCGTCTCCCCCGACCGGTACCCCTCGCGCGCCACCCGGTACGCCGTCTCCACCCCGCTGCCCAGGTTCGTACTGCCGTCCGCGGACAGGTCGTCGATCGCGCCGTCCAGCGCGTCCCGGTCCCGCGCCGGCGTCAACTCCCGCAACACCCTCGGCTCGTCCGCGTACGCCACGATCGCCACCCGGTCCGTCGGCCGCAACTGCCGTACGAGCGTGTGCAGCGCGTCCTTGACCAGGTCGAGCTTGCCCGTCTCGGCCATCGACCCCGACGTGTCGATCGCGAACGTCAGCGCCGCGTCCCGCCGCGACGCCGCATCCTCACCCCGGGTGCGCAGCCCGATCCGTACCAGCCGGGTGTCCGCCGCGGGCAGCCGCGCCCCGTCCGCGCTCACCGTGAACCCCGACCCGGCCGGCTCCGGGTAGTCCTGCCGGAACGCGTTCACGAACTCCTCCGGCCGTACGGTCGCCGCGGCCGGCAGCGCGCCCGCCCGCAACCGCTGCCGCGCGTACGAGTACGAGGCGGTGTCGACATCCAGGGCGAACGTCGACTTCGGCGTGGTCCGGGCGTCCACCGGCGGTGCCTCGGCCGGCGCCTCCGTCGCCGCACCCGTCGGGCCCGCCGGCCGTACGGGTTGCGCCGCGCCGCCGTTGCTCGACGAGTGCTGCGCGGCCGTACACCCGGCGAGCAGCGCCAGACCGGCCACTCCGGCCACGATCGTGACGCTCCGTCTGATCCGCATCGGAACCTCCCTGCGTCGGTTCCCCCTCCGACGCGCCACGCCCCGGCCCGGATCCGTACGTGGCCGAGTCGTGGCCGTACCGCCATCACCCCGTGTCGGTACGGACAGTGACGGCCAATCCGGCATAGACTCGGCCGGGTGGCACGGGCGAACGACGTCGTGGCCGGCCTGCTCTCCGAGTACGCCGAGCTGCTGTCCATCACCGGCGGCGACCGGTTCAAGATCCGGTCGTACGAGAAGGCCGCCCGCGCGGTCGGCGGTCACGCCACCGATCTGTCCACACTGGACGAAGCGGGCGTGCAGCAGATCCCCAACGTCGGCAAGTCCATCGCCGGCAAGGTCGTCGAGGCGCAACGGACCGGCACGTTCCCGCAGCTGGAGGAGCTGCGCGCGAAGATCCCCGCCGGCGTCCTCGACCTCATGCGCATCCCCAACCTCGGCCCCGCCAAGGCCCTCACCGTGTACCGCGAGCTCGGCATCAGCTCCACCGACGAGCTGCTCGCCGCCGTCGACGCCGGCCGGCTCCGCGAACTCAAGGGCTTCGGCGAACGTACCGAGGAAGTCATCCGTACCGGCATCGCGCTCGTCCGTGGCGGCGCCGGCCGCGTCCTCATGGCCACCGCCCTCGAACTCGCCGAGTCCATCGTGGACAGACTCGCCCCGCTCGCCGACCGCTGCACGTACGCCGGGTCGCTGCGGCGCGGCAGGGAGACCGTCGGCGACATCGACATCCTCGCCGCCTCCCCCGACTCCGGGCCGCTGATGGCCGCGTTCGTCGAGATGCCCGAGGTCGACAGCGTCCTCGTACGCGGCGACAAGAAGACCTCGATCCGCACCCGCGCCCATCCCACCGCGGCCTCCGCGGAGGGGAGTACGTCGGCCGGCCTCCAGGTCGACCTGCGCGTCGTCCCCGTCGAGGTCTGGGGCGCCGCCCTCCAGTACTTCACCGGATCCAAGGAACACAACGTCCGCACCCGCGAGATGGCCGTCCACGCCGGCCTCAAGCTCTCCGAGTACGGGCTGTTCGAGGCCGACACCGGCGAGCTGATCGTCGCCGCCACCGAGGAGGACGTGTACCGGCGGCTCGGCCTCGACTGGGTACCGCCGACGCTGCGCGAGGACCGCGGCGAGGTCACCGCCGCGCGTACCGGGGACCTGCCCGACCTCGTCACCGTCGAGTCGCTGCGCGGCGACCTCCACACCCACACCGACCTCACCGACGGCGTGTCCACGCTCGACGAGATGCTCACCGCGGCCGCCGCCCGCGGCTACGAGTACTACGCCGTCACCGACCACGCACCCGAACTCTTCATGCAGCGCATGACCCTCGACAAGGCGCTCGCCCAACGCGCGCGGATCGAGGAGCTGCGCCGGACGTACCGGTCGATGCGGCTGCTGCACGGCACCGAACTGAACATCGCGCCCGACGGATCCGTCGACTGGCCCGAGGACGTGCTCGCCGAGTTCGACATCTGCGTCGCCAGCGTGCACAGCCACTTCACGCTGTCCCGCGACGAACAGACCCGCCGGCTCATCCGCGCCTGCGAGAACCCGTACGTGCACGTCATCGGGCACCCCACCGGCCGGCTCATCGGCCGCCGCGAACCGATCGACCTCGACCTGCCCGCGGTGTTCGACGCCGCCGCGCGTACCGGGACCGCGCTGGAGATCAACGGCGGGCCGGACCGGCTCGACCTCCGCGACGAACACATCCTGTGGGCGAAGGAGCGCGGCGTCACGTTCGTCATCGACTCCGACGCGCACGCCGTCCCGCAACTCGACTTCGTCCGGTACGCCACGCTCACCGCGCAACGCGGCTGGCTCACCGCCGACCGCGTCCTCAACGCCTGGCCGTACGAGAAGGTCCTCGCGTTCCTCACCGCCACCTGACCGTTCGGCGAGCGCTTTCCCTTACGCCGGGCCCCGTGACCGTACGGGCTGTGGACAGCGGTTGCCTGTGGACGGCGCCGGCGGACCTCCCGGGTCTTCGGAGGTTCACCCCCAAGTTTCTTGCCGTCCACACCTGTTCACGGTGTTATCGCAGGTCAACACCCTGTGGACAGTTATCCCCAGTCGTTGTCCCCAGGCTGTGCACAGCCCTGTGCACAAGCACCGGCCAGTTATCCACAGGTTGTCCCCCGGCTTGTCCACCGGTGGATTTGGTACCCGGGCAGGTGGGTTTCTAAGGTCGTCTGGCGACCCGCGCGTCGCCCGGCAGGTTGTCGGAGGTGTGTGGTTCGCTGCGGGTGATCGCGCAGCAGGGGGGCTGAATGTCGATCTCCGAGGAAGTCCGACCGCCCGGCGGCCCGGACGAGGACGAGCCGGGGCGCTCCCGCCCGCCCGGCGGTGGCAGGAACTCCGGCGGCGCCGGCGGTCCCGGCGGCGACTTCGAACGCACCCCGCCGCAGGACGTCGCGGCCGAACAGTGCGTCCTCGGCGGCATGTTGCTGAGCAAGGACGCCATCGCCGACGTCGTCGAGATCCTCAAGACCAACGACTTCTACCAGCCCAAACACGGCATCGTCTTCGACGCCATCCTCGACCTGTACGGGCGGGGTGAGCCCGCCGACGTCGTCACCGTCGCCGCCGCGCTCATCGACTCCGGCGACATCAACAAGGTCGGCGGCGCGCCGTACCTGCACACCCTCGCCGCCACCGTCCCCACCGCCGCCAACGCCGCGTACTACGCACGCATCGTCGCCGACCGCGCCGTCCTGCGCCGCCTCATCGAGGCCGGCACCCGCGTCACCCAGCTCGGGTACGGTGCGGCCAACGGCGCCGGCCGCGACATCGACGACATCGTCGACATGGCCCAGCAGGCCGTGTACGACGTCACCGAGCGTCGCGTCAGCGAGGACTTCGCCGCGCTCAACGAACTGCTCCAGCCGACCCTCGACGAGATCGAGGCGATCGGCGCCGCGGGCGGCGTCATGACCGGCGTACCCACCGGCTTCACCGACCTCGACCGCCTCCTGAACGGCCTGCACGCGGGCCAACTCGTGATCGTGGCCGGCCGACCCGGCCTCGGCAAGGCGCTCGCGCTCGACACACCGCTGCCCACGCCGACCGGCTGGACCACGATGGGCGAGGTCCGGCCCGGTGACCGGCTCATCGGCGCCGACGGCCGCCCCACCAGGGTCGTCGCCGCGACCGACGTCATGCACGACCGCCCCTGCTACGAGGTGGAGTTCTCGGACGGCACGGTCATCGTCGCCGACGCGCAGCACGAGTGGCGGACGAGTACCCGGGCGAGCCGGCGGCAGCAGTCCGAGACCCGCACCCGGCGGTACTGGGCGGACGGCTCCGCCGACCGGCTCCGGGCGACGTACGCGGCGGTGTGTGCCGGCCCCGACCGCGCGGTGACCATGCCCGACGAGGCGGGCGCAGAGGTCCGGCACGTCCTGCACACGGTCGGGAAGGCCGTCGGCGCCACCGGCACCGTGCCCCGGGAGTACGTGCGGCGCGGGCAGCCCTGGACCCGGCAGATCCCCACGTACTCGCGCCAGGCGCTGCTCGGCGCCCTGGTCGACCCTGCGCTCCGGCCCGTGAACGCGGCGACCACGGCGGTACATCGGCCGATCGTCACCACCGAGCAGATCGCCGCGACCGTACGGTGCCCCGACGGGCGGCCCAACCACGCCGTCGACGTCGCCGGCCCGGCCGATCTGCCCGACCGTGACCTGCCGATCCCGGCGTACACGCTGGGCGCGTGGCTGGGCGACGGGCACAGCGCCGGCCCCCGGATCACCACCGCCGACGCGGAGATCGTCACCGGCATCGAGCGCGACGGCTTCCGCATGGTCCCCGGCGCCGGCCCCATGGTGTACGCCGTCACGTGGGCCGACCCGACCGGACGACCGGCGCTCACCACCGTGCTCCGCGACCTCGGCGTCCTCGACGACAAGCACATCCCGACCGGGTACCTGCGCGCGTCGGAGCGGCAGCGGCGCGCGCTGCTCGCCGGCCTGCTCGACACCGACGGGTACGCCATGCCCGACGGAACGGTGCAGTTCGCCGTCACGAACCGGCGGCTCGCGATGGACACCCGCGAGCTGATCCTGAGCCTCGGGTACCAGGTCTCGCTGACGACCACGCGGGTCAAGGGGCGCACCGATGGCAGTTCGACCTGCCACGTGCTGACGTTCACGCCGGCGGACCCGGTGTTTCGCTTGTCCCGCAAGCGTTCCCGCCAGGTGACCACCGGACGCGTCACGACCCGCCCGCGGTACGTCGTGGCCGTGCGGCCGGTGCCGAGCGTGCCGGTGCGCTGCGTACAGGTCGACAGCGTCGACCACATGTACCTGGCGAGCGAGTCCTGGATCCCGACGCACAACTCGACCGTCGCGATGGACTTCGCGCGGGCGTGTTCGATCAAGAACAACATGGCCAGCGTCATCTTCAGCCTGGAGATGAGCAAGGTCGAGATCGTGATGCGGTTGCTGTCCGCGGAGGCGCGCGTACCGCTGCACACGTTGCGGTCCGGCCAGCTGTCCGACGACGACTGGACGAAGCTCGCGCGGCGGATGGGCGAGATCTCCGAGGCGCCGCTGTTCTGC
Organism: Actinocatenispora rupis; assembly: GCF_016861975.1. Lineage (GTDB taxonomy): Bacteria > Actinomycetota > Actinomycetes > Mycobacteriales > Micromonosporaceae > Actinocatenispora > Actinocatenispora rupis. The sequence goes on from NZ_BOMB01000023.1 coordinate 215,844, forward strand.
GACGACACGCCGAACATGACGCTGATGGAGGTACGGGCGAAGGCGCGCCGGCTCAAGCAGCGGCACGACATCAAACTGATCGTGGTGGACTACCTGCAGCTGATGAGCGGCCCGAAGAAGGCGGAGAGCCGGCAGCAGGAGGTCGCCGAGCTGTCCCGCGGGCTGAAGCTGCTCGCGAAGGAGATCCACTGCCCGGTGATCGCCGCCTGTCAGCTCAACCGTGGCCCGGAACAGCGCACGGACAAGCGCCCGCAGCTGTCCGACCTGCGTGAGTCGGGCTGCCTGACGGCCGACACGCGCATTCTCCGTGCGGACACCGGTGCCGAGATCAGCCTGGGTGAGCTGCTGGCCTCAGGAAGTACCGACGTTCCGGTGTGGTCGGTCGACGAGAAGCTGCGCTACCACGCACGGACACTGACCCACGCCTTTCCCAGTGGGGTACGCGAGGTCTTCCGGCTGACGCTGGCGTCGGGTCGGACGGTGGAGGCGACGGCGAACCATCCGTTCCTGACGTTCGACGGCTGGCGGCCGCTCGGTGAGCTGTCGGCCGGATCCCGCCTGGCGGTTCCGCGACATGTGCCGGCCCCACTCGTCACCACCGAATGGCCGGACGACGAGGTCGTGATGCTGGCGCACCTCATCGGTGACGGCTCGTTCGTGCGCCGGCAGCCCATCCGGTACGCGAGCGTCGACGAGGAGAACCTCACCGCGGTGACGCGGGCGGCCCGGCACTTCGGCATCACCGCCGTGCGGGACGACCACGCCACCTCGCGGTGCACGAGCCTGCGTCTGCCCGCACCGTTCCCGCTCGCCCGAGGGCGCCGTAACCCGATCGCGCAGTGGCTCGACGGACTCGGCCTGTTCGGTCTGCGGAGCCACGAGAAGTTCGTTCCGGACGGCGTCTTCTCGTTGCCCAAGAGGCAGATCGCGCTGTTCGTGCGCCATCTCTGGGCGACGGACGGGTGCGCCTGGTGGGACGAGCGGAACGACCAGGCGCGCATCTACTACGCGTCGACGAGCAGACGGCTCGTCGACCAGCTCGCCCTGCTGCTGCTGCGCTTCGGCATCCAGACGCACATCAAGGCGGTCCGCAAGGCCGGGTACCGCGACGGGTACCAGCTGGTCATCTCGGGCGGGGACGACCAGCTCCGGTTCCTCCGGGAGATCGGGGTGCACGGCGCGCGGGCGGCGGGTGCGGCGCAGTGCCGCGTGGGCGTCGAGAGCCGGAAGCGGAACACCAACCGCGACACGGTTCCGCGCGAGGTGTGGACGCGGGTGCGTTCGACGCTGGCCGAGCGTGGCATGTCGCATCGCGAGTTCGCGAAGTCGATGGGCACGCAGTTCTGTGGGAGCACGCTCTGGAAGCACGCGCCGAGCCGCGGTCGCCTGGCGAAGGTCGCCGCCGTCCTCGACGACGCCGACCTGGAGATCCTCGCCACGAACGACATGTACTGGGACGAGGTCGTGAGCATCGTGCCGCTCGGCGAGAAGCCGGTGTACGACGCGACGGTCCTCGGCACGCACAACTTCGTCGCGAACGGCATCGCGGTGCACAACTCGATCGAGCAGGATGCGGACGTTGTGCTGTTGTTGCACCGGGACGACTACTACGACAAGGAGTCGCCGCGGGCGGGCGAGGCGGACTTCATTGTGGCGAAGCACCGTAACGGGCCGACGGACACGGTGACGGTCGCGGCGCAGCTGCACCTGTCGCGGTTCGTGGACATGGCGGTCGACTGACCGGTCTCCACCGGCGGTCACGCGTCGGCTCGCCGGCGTACGGCCAGGGCCAGGGCGAGGGCGGCGAGTGCGGTGCTGGTCCACAGCGGGGCGTGGGGGCCGAGCCCGACGGCGAGGGCGGCGCCGCCGAGCCATGGTCCGGCGGCGGCGCCGAGGTTGAGCGCCGCCGTGGCGTACCCGCCGGCCATGGTCGGCGCGGTCGTCGCGGCCCGGAGTACGCGGGCGATGAGGGTGGCGCCGGCCGCGAACGACAGCGTGGCCTGCACGGGTACGAGGGCGAGCAGCGCGGCGGGAGCGCCTGCGGTGAGCGCGAGCAGGAGCCAGCCGCCGAGGAGTACGGCGCAGGCGGGGGCGAGGGGGGCGGTGACCCGGCCGGCGATGGTGACCCCGGCGAACGAGCCGAGCCCGAACAGCGCGAGTACGGCCGGCACCCAGCCGGGCGCGAGGCCGGCGACGCCGGTGACGACGGGCGCCAGGTACGTGTAGGTGCCGAAGGTGGCGCCGTTGACGAGCGCGGCGAGGGCCAGGGTGCGGGCGAGTCGCGGGTCGCGCAGGGCGCGCAGTTCGGTGCGTACGCCCGCGGCGGCGGGGTCGGGTGCGGCCGTCGGCACGGACCGCAGCCCGACCAGCGCCGGTACGGACAGCGCGGCGACCGCCCAGAACACCGACCGCCAGCCGAGGTACTGCCCGAGCAGCGCCCCGGCGGGTACGCCCACGATGCAGGCGAGGGTGACGCCGCCGAGGAGTACGGCGGTGGCGCGTGCGCGGCGGTCGGGCCGGACCATGGCGGTCGCCGCGGACAGGGCGACGGCGAGGAAGCCGGCGTTGGCCACGGCGGCGGCGAGCCGGGTGGCGAGGAGTACCGGGAGGGTGGTGGTGACGGCGCCGGCCACGTGCGCGAGCAGGAACGCGACGAGGAACACGAGCAGCGCGCGGCGGCGTGGCCAGCGTCGGCCGAGCGCGGCCATCAGTGGCGCGCCGGCGATCATGCCGACCGCGAACACCGACGTCAGCGACCCGGCGGCAGCCACGGACACGTGCAGGTCGGTGGCGATGGCGGGGATCAGGCCGGACAGCATGAACTCGGACGTGCCCTGGGCGAACACGGCCAGGGCGAGCAGGTAGAGAGCGTAGGGCACAGCGGACTCCGCAGACCGTCGATCGGCGTACGTCGGCGCGGCGGTGCGCGCGCGACCGGACTGGCGCACGGGGGCGCCGGGTCGGTCCGGTGTACAGGTGGTCGGCGAAGGGACGCGGCGACGTCAGCGGTCGCGGCGTACGGGCCCGGGCAGCCACCGGAACACCGGTGGCCGGAGTCTGTCGGATTCCGGGCTGGCCATGGCGTGCACGCTAACCGCCGGCAGTACGCCGTGTCGAGCGCGTTTCCCGGCCAGGGGCGGGCGAGCGGATACCCCCGACAAGCGATGGGCTGCCGGCGACACGCGGCGGCCCGGCAGGTCGTGGGTACGGCCTGCCGGGCGGGAACCAGCGGTCGGGCTGAGCGGTCAGCGGTCGACGGTGACGGTGCCGTGGATGACGGAGCGGGTCATCGGCCGGTTCAGGAACTCGTGCGGGAAGCCGAGGTCGACGGCGCTGGCCGCGTCGAGGGCGGCGAGCTGGTCGGCGGTGAACGTGACGTCGAGCGCGCCGAGGTTGTCGTCGAGCTGCGCGAGCGTGCGGGCGCCGATGATGGGTGCGGTGACGGCCGGGTTCCGGAGTGTCCAGGCGATCGCGGCGCGCGACGGGGTGGTGCCGATCTCGGCGGCGACCTTGGTGACGACGTCGGCGATGTCGAGTCCGCGGGCGGTCAGCGCGCCGTTGGCGGCGGCCACGTTCTTCCGGGTACCTTCCGGCGTCGCGGCGCCGCCGTCCGCGTCGAGGTCGCCCCGGGTGTACTTGCCGGTCAGTACGCCGCTGCCGAGCGGCGACCACGGTACGACGCCGAGGCCGAGTTCGGCGGCCATCGGGATGAGGTCGCGTTCGACGGTACGTTCGAGCAGGCTGTACTCGATCTGCAGGGCGATGAGCGGGGACCAGCCGCGCAGGTCGGCGATGGTCTGCATGCGGGCGACCTGCCAGGCGGGGGTGTCGGAGATCGCGACGTAGAGGACCTTGCCGGCGCGTACGAGGTCGTCCATGGCGCGCATGACCTCGTCGACCGGGGTGGTGAAGTCCCAGGCGTGCAGGTAGAGCAGGTCGATGTGGTCGGTGCCGAGGCGGCGGAGGCTGCCCTCGACGGAGCGGACCATGCTCTTGCGGTGGTTGCCGCCGGAGTTCGGGTCGTCCGGCCGCTCGGTCATCGTGTACTTGGTGGCGATGACGAGCCGGTCGCGCCGGCCCGCCGCGAACTCGCCGACCAGGGTTTCGCTGGTGCCGTTGGTGTACCGGTTGGCGGTGTCGACGAAGTTGCCGCCGCGGTCCACGTACGCGTCGAAGATGCGGCGCGCCTCGTCGCGGTCGGCGCCCCAGCCCCAGTCCGGGCCGAACGTCATGGTGCCGAGCGAGATCGGCGACACCCGCAGGCCCGAGCGCCCGAGCAGGCGGTACCGGTCGAGGGAAAGGCTGCCAGTCACGGCGGACTCCTTCTTGCTGGTTCGTGGGTGTCTCGGCGGGTCCGGGGTGACCGGTGCGTCGCCGGTACCCAGCGTGCCGGCGGGAACGGCGCTGGGTAAGGGAAGGATTGTCCTGGGACCGGCGTTCCCAGGCTGCGCCGTAGGATCGGGGGCGATGAGTGTGGACGGCGCGGGCGAGCTGGCGGCGTTCCTGCGTGCCCGGCGGGAGCGGCTGACGCCGGCGGAGGTGGGCCTGCCGGTGCGCACCCGCCGGCGTACTCCGGGGCTGCGTCGCGAGGAGGTCGCCGAGCTGGCCGGCGTCAGCGTCGACTATGTCGTACGGCTGGAGCAGGCGCGTGGCCTGCGCCCGTCCACCGACGTACTGGAGGCGTTGGCGCGGGCGTTGCGGCTCAGCCCCGACGAGCGGCTGTACCTGTTCGACCTGGCGCGGCAGCGTCCCGCGGACCGGCCCGTACCGGTGGAGTCGGCGGCGGCCGAGCCGGTGTCGCGGCTGGTACGGGACCTGTCGCCGCTGCCGGCGATGCTGCTGAACCACCGGTTCGACATCCTGGCGTGGAACGCGGAGATGGCCGGGCTGATGGTCGACTTCGCCGTACTGCCGCCCGTGCGGCGCAACTCGCTGTGGCTGTGCCTGCTCGCGCCGGAGTTCCACGGGTTCTACCGGGACCGGGAGCGCGTGATCCGGGAGGGTGTCGCGGATCTGCGCGCGGCGTGGGCGGGGCATCCGGACGACACGGCGCTGGCGGAGCTGGTCGCGGAGCTGCGCGCCGGCAGCGCCGAGTTCGCCCGGCTGTGGGAGGAGCGCGACGTACGCGTCAACGGCCGGGGCCGCAAACCGTTGCGCCACCCGCGGTACGGGCCGGTGACGATCGAGTTCGAGGTGCTGTGCCCGTTGCAGGATCCGGACCTGCGGCTGGTCATCTACCGCGCCGCGGACGAGCCGTCGCAGGTCGCGCTGGACGCGATCGCCCGGGACGCGGTCGCGCTGGACGCCGGCCGGCTGCGCGCCGTCGGCGTCTGACCCACCGGGTCGGCGTGCACCACCCGCCGGTGTACCTGCCGGGTGCGTCGTGTAGCTCGGGTGCGTCGCGAGCGGGGCGCCGTGGCAGTGCATCCGCCGCGCCCGGTGAGGCCGGGTCGCGGGCGGCGGGTGTGCGGGCCCACCGCCCGCCTGCGTGTCAGGCCGTCTCGGCGAGCGCCTGGTGCAGCCACTCCTCCACACCCGCCACGTGTACGGTCGCCCACGACCGCGCGACCTCGGCGTTCCGCCCGCGCATCGCGTGGTAGATCGCGGCGTGCTGCTCGCGGGTCCGCGCGACCGCACCCTCCTGCGTACGCCCGCGCCAGACCCGCGCCCGTACGGTCGGGGCGGACAGGCTCTCCAGCAGGCTGGCCAGCGCCGGATTGCCGGCACCGACCGCGATCTCCCGGTGGAACCGCAGGTCGTTGGCGACCAGCTCGTCCACGGTCGGTTCGGCGGGCAGCTCGGCCAGGATCGCGCCGAGCCGGTCCAGGTCGGTGTCGGTCATCCGGCGGGTGGCCAGCTCGGTCGCCGCCGGTTCGAGGATGTGCCGGATCTCCAGGAACTGCCGGACGCTGTGGTCGCGGTGGAAGTCCACCACGAAACTCATCGTCTCCAGCAGCAGCTGCGGTTCCAGACTCGTCACGTACGTGCCGTCGCCCTGGCGTACGTCGAGGACGCGGATCAGCGCGAGGGCCCGGACCGCCTCGCGCAACGAGTTGCGGGACAGTCCGAGCCGCTCGGCCAGGTCGGCCTCCTTGGGCAGCTTGTCGCCGGGGCGCAGTTCGCCGGACGTGATCATGCTCTTGATCCGGTCGATCGCCTCGTCGGTCAGCGCCATGCGGGCCCTCCTGATGCCGACCGTGCCGAGCGCTCCGGGACGTGTCCTCAGTCGTCGAACAGGTTCTCCAGGAAACTGCGACGCTTCTTCGGGCGGCCGTAGTCCGAATGATGCCGGTCATCGTACCGGCGGTGGTCGTCGTACCTGGGCTGCTCGTGGCGCTGCTCGTACCGTGGGTCGTACTGCTGGCGGTGGTCGGGGTGGCGCTGGGACTGGTCGTGCCAGCCGCGTTCGGCGTCGACGAGCCTTTCGAGCTCGCCCCGGTCGAGGAACAGACCGCGACACTCGGTGCACTGGTCGATCGTGACGCCGTTCCGCTCGTACTGGCGCATGCGGCCCTGGCACTTGGGGCAGATGAGTTCCATCGAGCAACGGTAGCCGGTCAGCCGAGCAGTCCCCGGACCTCCGCGTCCGAAACCTGCCGAAAGTCCTGGTAGAACTGGCCCACGGCGTCGAATCTCCGCGGTACGAGCGGGCACGCCACCTCGTCCGCGACCCCGCCCAGCGCCGTCACCGCCTGCCGCGCACCCACCGGTACGCCCAGCACGACACGCCCCGCGCCCCGGCGTCGCGCCACCTCGACCGCCGCGCGCGCCGTCGCCCCCGTCGCGAGCCCGTCGTCGACGAGTACGGCGACGCGGTCGGCGAGGTCCGCCGGCGGCCGGTCCCCCCGGTACTCGGCGTCCTGGCGGTCGAGTTCGGCCTGCTCGTTGGCGCGGACGGCGGCGATGTCCCACGGCGCCAGACGCTCGACGTAGTCGGTGAAGACGACGACCCCCTCCGGGCCGATCGCGCCGAACGCCACCTCCGGCGCCCACGGCACACCCAGCTTGCGCACCACGAGTACGTCCAGCGGGGCGCCCAGCCGGCCCGCGACCTCCGCCGCCACCGGCACACCGCCGCGCGCCAACCCCAGCACCGTCACGTCCGCCCGGCCCGCGTACCAGCCGAGACGTGCGGCGAGCGCCGCGCCGGCCTCCCGGCGATCCCGGTACGACCGGGCGGTGACCTGCGCGTCGGCCGGTCCCCACGCTCGGCTGCGCACCCCTCCTGTCTACGCCAGATCCGACGCCGCCGCGACTCGAACGCCGGCACCCTCGGTGACGTCCGTCTCGTCACTCCGTGCGTACAACGCGACCGACCACACCGCGTACGCCGCCGGGTAGAGCAGGTAGCCGAACCGGGTCGCCGGCGCCAGCATGATCGCCAGCAGCATCGCCACCGCCGCGCGCCGGGCCGCCGCCGCCACGTCCACCGGCGGCCTGACCAGCAGGTACACCATGAAGGCGAGGCCGGCGACGACGAGCAGCACGCTCGCCACCACCCCACCACCCGGTACGAGTACCGCGATGAGGTGGCCCGGCAGGTTGCTCGCCGCGGGACTCTTCGCCAGGCCGTGGCCCAGCGGGTAGCGGACCAGGTTCTCGACCACGCCGTCCGGATCGCGCAGCGTGATCGGGCCCAGCGTGACGACCGGGATCGCCAGCGCCGGCAGCAGGTACCAGCCCAGCGGACGCCACGCGACGCGCCCGGCGCCGCCCCGTACGGCCACCACGACCGCGAGGATCACCAGTACCGGCAGGGCGAACAGTTTCATCGCCGCCGCGTCCCCCACGACCAGCCCCGCCGCCAGCCACCACACCGTGCCGCCGCTCCCGTCCCGCAGGCCCCGGACCGCGAACGCCAGCGCCAGCAACGTCAACGCCAGTACCGGCATGTCGTCACCGCCGGTGGCCAACGTGAGCGCACAGATCGGCAGCACCGTCACCGCCTGCGCGGCACGTACCAGGACGGTCGCCGGCGCGACCCGGCGCAGCAGCACCAGCGCCGCCACCAGCGCAACCGCCGTCACCACCGCGAACCACACCCGCGCGTCCGCCCACCAGACGTCCCCGCCGTACCGCCGGGGCAGACCGAACACCGCGATCCCCGGGTTGTACGGCACGTACGCCAGGTAGCCCTGCGCGGGCAGCGCGGCCAGGATCCCGTCATGCGACAGGTACGGGCTGCCCGTGTCCACGAGGCGGGCGGCGGCCACCTCCACCACACCCACCTCGTCCTGCGCCCGCCCCGGCATCCCCGTCGCACGCTGCGCCGACTCCACCACCAACGGCACCAGCGTCGTCGCCACCCAACCCACGAACACCACGGCCATGCGTACCGCGGGGGCCGTTGGGCGGTGGGTCGTCGCGCGGTGTGCCGTTGCCCGGCCTATCGTCAGCCGCTGGACCAGGGACAACACCGTCAGGGCGGCATAGCCGAAGACGGCGATCGTGCCCCACGCCTTGTGCGCCGGCAAGTTCGACGTCACCGCGATGATCCCCGCGTACACGGTGGAACCCGCGTACAGCACGAGGTCGGCGACGGTGCCACGGCCGGCCCGGTGTACCGAGCGGGCGAGTCGGGTCAAGGTCACGACGGAGAGTGTGTCACTGCGGAGTACGGGCTGTCGCGCCCGTGTTGATCTTGGCCGCTATCGATTGTCCAATTGTTCAACTGTCGCATTGTTCAACTGTTCAACAATTGGACAATGTGACAGTTGAACAATCGATAGGTGCCCAAGATCCACAAACCGCCCCGCCGACTCGACACGCACCCGGCCTCACACGCCCGAACGACACGCACCCGGCCTCACACGCCCGACTCGACACGTGCCCGAGCCGACGCACGCCGACCCGACACGCCCGGCCATACACGCCCCGGCTCAGAGCCGGTGCCGGTTCCCCCGTACCAACCGCGCCGCCGGTATCCGGATGACCTGAGCGTCGGACGACATGGACGGCGCGAGGGCACCGCCGGCGCCGAGTACGTCGCGGACTTTCTCGGCGGACACGGCCCGGCTGAACAGGTGGCCTTGCCCGGTGGGGCAGCCGAGTTCGAAGAGCAGGGCGCGCTGTTGTTGGCTTTCGACGCCTTCGGCGACGACGGCGAGGTTGAGGCCGCGCCCGAGGTCGATGGCGCTGCGTACGACGGCGGCGGACTCGGGTGAGGTGGTGAGTCCGGCGACGAAGCTGCGGTCGATCTTGAGTTCGTCGACGGGGACGCGGGCGAGCATGGCGAGCGACGACGTGCCGGTACCGAAGTCGTCGAGCGCGATCCGTACGCCGAGTTCGCGGAGGGCGAGGAGGATCTCGTCGACGACGTCGAGACGGGACAGGTTGAGCGTCTCGGTGAGTTCGAGGGTGAGCCGCTCGGGCGGTACGTCGACGCGCGCGAGCCGCCGCGACACGAGGTCGGGGAAGCCGGGGTCGAGCAGGCTGCGGGGCGAGACGTTGACGGACACGCCGATCGGGTACCCGGCGCCGGCCCAGTCCTGCGCGGCGTCGAGCGCGGCGTCGAGGACCACTTCGGTGAACTCGGGGAGCAGGTCGCTGCGTTCGATGGCGGTGAGGAAGTGGTGCGGGTTGAGGTCTCCGCGGTACGGGTGGTGCCAGCGGGCGAGCGCTTCGGCGGCGGTGACCTGGCCGGAGTTGAGGTCGACGATCGGCTGGAACCGTACGGCGAACTGGTCGTCGGCGAGGGCGGAGCGCAGGTCGCCGCCGAGGGCGAGCCGGGTCACGTCGGCGGTGTCTCGCGTCCGGGCGTACTGAGCGAGCCGTACTCCTTCGCGTTTCGCCTGGTACATGGCCACATCGGCGCGTCGCAGCAGTTCGCCGACCCCACCCTGTACGGGGGCGAGCGCGACGCCGGCGCTGCCGCCGACGGTGATGCGGATGCCGTCGACCTCGATCGGCGGGTCGAGCGTGGCGAGCATCTGCCGGGCCCGGTGCACGGCCAGCGCCGGCGCGGCGAGTGCCACGAACAGCACCGCGAACTCGTCACCACCGAGCCGTACGACGATGTCGTCGGGGCCGGCGGCGGTGGCGAGCCGGCGCCCGATGGCGGTCAGCACCTCGTCACCGGCGGAGTGCCCGAGGGTGTCGTTGACCTCCTTGAAGTGGTCGAGGTCGATCAGCACCATCGCGTGCGTGCCGCGGACGGGCCGCTGGCGCAGGATCTCCTCGCCCTGTCGCAGCAGGTACCGCCGGTTGGCGAGGCCGGTGAGCGGGTCGTGCGCGGCGTCGTGCGCGTGCCGGGCGGCCCGGTGCTGCGCCTCGGCGTACGCGTAGGCGTTGCGCAGCGCGGTACCGAGCGCGGCGGCGAACGTACGCAGCGCGTACCGCTCGCGTTCGGTGAGTCGGACCCGGCCGCGGAACCGTAGCCGCAGCTCGCCGGGGCCTTCGTCGTGGTCGCGCTGGCCGCCGAGCGGGATGGCGATGGTCTCGCCGGGTGCCGCGTCGGGCGCCTCGTCGGCCTGACCGGCCCAGTCGACGCCCTGCTGGTCGCCGCGGACGATGCCGGCGGGCTCGTCGCCGAGACGTACGAGGACCTCGACCTGGTCGGCGGAGAACAGTTCGGCGGCACTGGTCACCGCGGTACTCAGGACCGATTCGAGGTCGACGTTGGAGAACCGGTCGGTCGCGGCGGCGATCCGCTGCCACGTGGCCCGTTCGGTCCGGGTACGCAACCGGTTGGTGGAAATGAGCCGCACGCTGAGCAGCAGCGGCGGCAGGGCGAGCAGCAACCGCGGGTCGAATCGCAGCATGGCGAGCGCGACGAATGCGGTGCCGATGTTTCCGCAGATGGCGATCAGTTCGACCCGGTGCATCGGCAGCAGCGGCACCTTGGCCCCGCTGGCGAGTCGTACGGCGATGCCGACGGAAATGTTCGCGACCAGTGCGTAGACCACGGCGGCGGCGACGAGTGCGAGCGCGCCGCGGAGCGTGAAGGGGTCGACCCGGCTACCGGCGACGAAATAGCAGACGACGGCGGCGGCACTGACCGCGACGATCTGCTTTCCCACATTGAGTACGAGTTTGGAGAATGCGCGCCGCTCGATCAGTTCGGCGATCAGGCGACCGATCATCGCCGCCCAGACGACCTCGCTGGACGGCAGCATCACCAACCCGATGATCAGCGCGGCCTCACCCCAGGCGAACTGGATGCCCTGGCTGCGGATGCGGATCTCCAGGTTGGCCAGCCCGGCCACGGCGTACAGCGCGACCAGTCCGGCCGCCTGCCACGCGAGGTGGGACGGCCCGGGCAGCTTCGCGGTGGCGATCAGCAGCACGCTCAACGCCACTGCCCCGTACCCGCTGATGTAGCGGCTCAGGCGGCGGTTCGGCACTTCGGTACTGGATGTGCTCACGGTGACCAGTCCGCGGGGGAGGGGAAGCGCATGACAGGTGACGCAATCCTATACGCGCGGGTGGGACGTCGGGACACGTGCCGGTCACGATGGTTCACCGGGCACCTCCGGTACTTTCCGTCCGGCTTGCGGAACCGCTCCGCCGGCGCCGTCAGGACCAGTTGTGTTCGCGCATGACACCCCCTCGGTACGGGCCGCGTATCGGGAAAACGCCTGCTGCGGGTGTTCCCGCTTCGTGTGTGCCGCTGTCGGTGGTCACGACCAGTTGTGCTCGCGCATCGCCGACCCTCCTTTCTCGTACGCGCCGAACATCGACTCAGGACCAGTTGTGCTCGCGCACCGGCGTACTCCCTTCTCGCGCTCCGACCGCCGGACACTCCGGTTCACGACCAGTTGTGCTCGCGCATCCCGCGCTCCTCTCCGTGCGTCGCCGAACGGTTGCCGTCGCGTACTCAGGACCAGTTGTGCTCGCGCATCGTGCGTCTCCTTTCCGTGCGCCCTTCCGTTTTCCCGTCGCTCACGACCAGTTGTGCTCGCGCATGTCGCGTTCTCCTTTCCGCTTCGGTCCGATGGTGGTGCGGTGCGGTCAGGACCAGTTGTGCTCGCGCATGTGCTTCTCCTTCCGGGTTCGTCGTCCACGTTTCCTTCGCGATACTCAGGACCAGTTGTGCTCGCGCATTTGCGTTCTCCTTTCCGGCGGTAGGACCGGGGTGGCGTGCATCAGGACCAGTTGTGCTCGCGCATCGTGCGTTCTCCTCTCCGTGCGGCGTGGAACCGTTTCCCGTCGCTCACGACCAGTTGTGCTCGCGCATGTCGCTCTCCTTTCCACTTCGGTTCGACGGTGGTGCGGTGCGGTCAGGACCAGTTGTGCTCGCGCATGTGCTTCTCCTTCCGGGTTCGTCGTCCACGTTTCCTTCGCGGTACTCAGGACCAGTTGTGCTCGCGCATTCGCGTTCTCCTTCCGGGTGGTACGGATCGGGTGGTGTGGCTCAGGACCAGTTGTGCTCGCGCATGAGCGACCCCCAGACGAATGCGGAATGTAAGTGCCGGGCGCGCGCACCGTGACCGTCCACAACCCGGGCGCCGTACGCGGGTCGCGGTGGTACTCGGCTGCCGCCATAGCCGCGCCTCCAACGAGATGCACGCAGGGCGCCGTGCCCGGACCTGACGTCTCGGCGCGTCGACGTCGTGCGTGGGAGGAACATCGCCAGAATAGAGAGGCGTCGATGCGGCGGCCATTGGAGAACTCGCCGGCAATCTGGCGATGGGTGCGTATTCTCCCGCGCATCGATGTTCTTCCGGGTACGCACCGGTATCACCGGTTCCCATTACTCCGGCGGCTGTGCCATTCGCGGACGGCGACGGCCCGCACCCATCGGTACGGCTGGCGAACGCGCAGCGTGTTCGTCCCTGCGGGCCCGCCGACCGGCGTGGCTCAGTAGGCTCGGCACGTGACGCAGCGCAGTACCCAGTTGACCCACGTCGACGAGACCGGCGCCGCCCGGATGGTCGACGTCTCGGGCAAGGACGTGTCGGCCCGCACCGCCACCGCCGCGGGCGTACTGAAGACGACGGTGGAGGTGGTGGACCTGATCCGTGCGGACGGCCTGCCGAAGGGCGATGCCCTTGCGGTGGCGCGGATCGCGGGGATCATGGCCGCGAAACGCACACCGGACCTGGTGCCGCTCTGCCACCCGATCGCGATCCACGGCGTCGCCGTCGAGCTGACCCCGCATGAGTCCACAGTGGACATTCACGCCACGGTACGCACGGCGGACCGTACCGGTGTCGAGATGGAGGCGTTGACCGCGGTGATGGCGGCCGGGCTGGCGCTGGTCGACATGGTCAAGGCGGTCGACCCCGCGGCGAGCGTGGACGCGGTGCGCGTGTTACGCAAGGAGGGCGGGAAGACGGGTACGTGGATCCGGCCCGAGGACAGGGGGTAGCGATGTTCACGGCGCGGGTGATCGTGGCGTCCAGCCGGGCGTCCGCCGGGGTGTACGAGGACACCAGCGGGCCGGTCCTGGTCGACGGGCTGCGCGCGATGGGCGCCACGGTGGGCGATCCGGTCGTCGTCGCGGACGGCGAGCCGGTCGAGGACGCGCTCCGCCGGGCCGTCGCCGAGCACGTCGACGTGGTCGTCACCAGCGGCGGCACCGGGGTCTCCGCGACGGACCGTACGCCGGAGATGACGGCCCGGGTGGTGGACTACCAGGTGCCCGGGATCGCCGAGAGCGTACGGAGTTTCGGCGCGGCGAAGGTGCCCACCGCGGTGCTGTCCCGCGGGATCGCCGGGGTCGCCGGTGGCACGCTGGTGGTCAACCTGGCCGGGTCGCGCGGCGCCGCGAAGGACGGCATCGCCGTACTGGCCGGCATTCTGCCGCACACGGTCGACCAGCTGCGCGGCCACGACCACGGTCCCGCGCCGACGGAAACCGTTGCGGTACAAGAGGTTCCGCGCGGTCCGCTGACTCGCCCGGACTGGCACACCGCGCGGGTCGCCGCGCATGCCGCCGGTGCCAACGCGCCCGAGCCGGTCACCCTGCCACTGTCCGATGTGGACGGTTGCACGCTGGCCGAGCCGCTGCGCACGCGGACCGCGCTGCCCGCGTTCGTCACCGCCAGCGTCGACGGGTACGCGGTGCGCGGCCCCGGCCCCTGGCGCCTCGCCGGTCGCGTACTCGCAGGTCAGGTGCCGGTTGCGAGCCAGCCCGGCACCGCGGTCGAGATCGCCACCGGCGCCGTGGTGCCGCCCGGCGCGGAGCAGATCGTCCGCGTCGAGGACGCCACCCGCGGCCCCGACGGTACGGTCGACGGCCGCCCGCGCCGCGACACGCCGGAGTGGCGTACGCCCGGCGAGGAGGCCGCCGAGGGCGAGGAACTGCTGCCCGCCGGCACCCCCGTCACCCCGGGCGTCGTCGGCATCGCCGCCCAGTGCGGCCACGACACCCTTCTCGTACGCCGGCCGCCGCGCGCCACCGTCCTCGTCTTCGGCGACGAGCTGGTCACCTCGGGCGTGCCCGGCCGCGGCCACGTACGCGACTCGCTCGGCCCGCAGCTCCCCGGCTGGTTGCGCCGGATCGGCGCGGTACCAACGGTTCCGGCCCCGCTGGAGCCGGTTGCCGACACCCTCGCCGCGCACGTCGACGCGATCGCCACCGCCGCCGGCACCGCCGAAATCGTCTGTACCACCGGCGGCACGATGCGCGGCCCCGTCGACCACCTGCACGCCGCCCTGTCCGAACTCGGCGCGGAGTACGTGGTGAACACGGTCGCCGTCCGCCCCGGCTTCCCCGTACTCCTGGCCCGGCTGCCCGGCGGCCGCTTCGTCGCCGGCCTGCCCGGCAACCCGCAGTCCGCGGTGATCGGCCTGTTGACCGTGGTGTGGCCGCTGGTCGCCGGGCTGACCGGCCGCCCGCTCCCCCGACTCCACCGGGTACGCACCGGCGCACCGGTCCCCGGCCGCGGCGACGACACCCATCTCGCGCTCGCCCGCATCGAACTCGACGGCCTGGCGTATCCGTTGCCGCACAACGGTTCCGCCATGCTGCGCGGGCTGGCGCGCGCCGACGGTTTCCTCGTCGTACCGCCGGGGTCGGAGGCGCGGGCCGGGGATTCCCTTGAGCTGCTTGCGTTTCCGCTGCATCCGGGAGAGCGGCCGTGACCGGCGTCGTGGTCCGGGCCGAGGTCACCGACCGCCCGCTCGTGGCCGGCGAGTACGAGGCGGCCGTCGCGCACCGGTCCGCCGGCGCCGTCGTCTCCTTCGCCGGTGTGGTACGCGATCACGACGGTGGCCGCACCGTGCGGACCCTCACGTACGAGGGGCATCCGAGCGCCCCCGACGTACTCGCGAAGGTGGCCGCCGACGCCGTCGCCGACGACAAGCACCTGTACGCGGTGGCGCTCGGTCACCGCATCGGCGCGCTCGCCATCGGTGACGCCGCGCTCGTGGTGGCGGTGTCGTGCGCGCACCGGGGCGCCGCGTTCGACGCGTGCCGCCGCCTGGTGGACGAGGTCAAGGCGCGGCTGCCGATCTGGAAACACCAGGTGTTCGCCGACGGTACCGAGGAATGGGTCAACTGCCCGTGATTCATTCCACTGTGCACTGTCCAACTCGGACGGTGGGTGGGATGAACGCGACCGTCGGCGCCGGGTACGCTACCGACTGGTACGGCGCTGTTTCGTTTAGCCTTGCTAGTGCCATAACGATGCGGCATCGCTTTATCGCACGAGTACGTCATTATCAGTCGGAAATCTGACACTCGGCGTTCCGTTCCCTCCAAAGTGTCATTGTGTTACCTCTCGCGCCGTCGGCTGCCCTATGGTGGCGCTGGTCGGCACGACGTACGATGCCGCATGTCGCCCGGGTCTTCCGGGTGTCGACGGAACAATGCACATGGTTCGGTGTTGGAAGAGTGTCCGGGCGACGGTGTACCGGATTCCCGCGGTTCCGGGGGCGGAGCTGCACCGGCACCATCACCCGGTCCGACCGACGATCGGGATGCATGTGGGGGGAGCGCAGATGAGCATCGTGGCGACGCAGGCTGCCGGTGGCGCGGTGGCCAATGCCGTATCGGACGAGACTCCGCTGATCACCAGCGGCCTGATGGACGCGTACCGGAAGTGGTGGCAGTCGGTCCAGAAGGTGCACACCATGCTGGAGGTCGGCATCGCGCCGACCGACGAGGTCACCCAGACCATGGACGGCGAGCGTCGGGCCCGTCAGGACTACGCGGCGATGCTGCGCAGCGCCAACCGTCCGGTCGCCGACTACCTCGACGAGGACAAGGCGTTCCCGCCGCTGTGGCCGACCCCGGAACCCCCGGTCAGCTGACCTTCGACACTCTTCTCGACCGCGGCCCGAACCGGCGTCGCGGTCACTCTGTCGTACCGGCGAGTGCCTGGTACTCGGCGGATTCGAGGAACGGCAGCAGGACCAGGGCGGCGACGTCGGTGAGGTCCAGCTCCGCCACCTTGTCGGCGGCCACGAACTCCAGCGCCTGACCCTCGCCGAGGGTCACGTCCTGCTGGGTGGCCGGCACCGCGGTGGCGAACGCGTACCACTCGATGAGGCGCTCGCCGTGGATGCGGTCGGGACTCGTGCCGTGCCAGAGCTGCCGCATGGGGCCGGTGGCGACCAGGCCGGTCTCCTCGGTCAGTTCCCGGCGCGCCGCCTGGTCGGGTGTCTCACCGGGCTCGATGTGGCCGCCCGGCGGGGACCAGCGGTTCGGGTCGGCGCGGGCGTCGGCGTCGCGGAGCTGCATCAGCAGCGCGCCGCCACGGCCGACGACCACCACCAGCGCGATCCGGTGCCCGATTGTCGCCATGCCCGCGAAGCGTAGTCGAAACACTGCGCCTTGCCGAGAGTCGCGGCCGATGCGGTCAGTGTCCGGTCAGCTTGCGGGTCGCGTCGCGGCGCGCCTCGCCGACCTTCTTCGCCGCGCGTTCGGTGGCGCGGGAGGCGCGCCAGCTCAGCCCGGGCCGGCCCTGCGTGTCGACCGCGGACAGCAGCAGCCCGCCGATCAGGCTCAGGTTCTTCAGGAAGTGGTTGCGCTGGTTGGCGCGCTGCGCCGGATCCTCCACCCGCCAGAACGGATGGCCGACCACCGTCGTCGGTACGAGGGTGGCGGCCAGCGCCAGTGATGCGAGCCGGGGCAGCCGACCCGTCGCGAGCAGTACGCCGCCGGCGAGTTGTACGGCGGCGTTGGCTCGTACGACGGCGACGGGGCCGGTCGGCAGCCACGGCGCGGCGTGCTCGGTGGCGACGGTGAGTCGGTCGCTCACGTCGGTCACCGCCTTCGCGGCGTGCTCCGGGTGCAGCAGCGTGTGCGCGGCGCCCGTGATGAAGACCGACGAGAGCATGGCGTGCGCGAGTGTGCGTACCGGCTTCATAACTGTGTTCATACCCGCATGGGTGCAGGTCGATTCGCACAATGCGGAAGACGAGTGAGGCTCGTCGCACCGATTCGGGACTGACTCTTGTCGTACCGGGCCGCTACCGTAAGTGGACCATGTCGCTGTTTTCGTCCTGGCTTGTCCGCCGTTACCGGGTCGTTGCGGTCTCCTGTGCGGTCGGCGCCTTCGCTTTCGGGTCGCTCGCCGGCCGTACGAAGGGGCCGTGGTTCTGGGTGGTGCTCGCCCTGGCCGCCGTGTTCACCGCCGCCTCGGTCGGCCTGCCCATGTTCGCCGAGCGGACCGCGTCCGGCCGGGCCGCCGACGCGCGCCAGGTGGCGGAGCGGTCCAAGCAACAGATGCGGCTCGTCGTCGGCCGCGTGCTCACGCCGCTGGCGTACCTGCTGGGGGAGATCTCGGACGCGCGGACCCGCACCGGTGAGCTGGACCGGTTGCAGGGGCAGGCGCTGTCGGTCGTGCTGTCCGCGGCGACCGAGCTGGTCGACGCCGACGGGGTGCGGGCCTGCTTCTTCCGCGCGATCGGCGGCCGGCTGCGCCGCCTGGAGCTCGTCGGCTACTACGGGCGCGCCGAGCCCGGCACGATCGAGTTCGTCGCGGGGACGCCGCTCGGCGACGAGGCGTTCCGGCTGATGGACGAGGACCGCGACGGGTTCTACCCGGACCTGCTGGTCGACGCGCCGCCCGGCTGGGTCACCGACGCGCACCGGCACCGTTCGCTGGCCGTCGTACCGGTGGTGACGGAGCGGGAGCAGTTCGGGATCCTGACCATCGACGCGGAGGAGTGCGGCGCGCTCCGCGAGCAGGACGTCGAGCTGGTACGGCTGCTCGGTGAGCTGCTGGCCGCCGGTCTGAACCGATGACCGGTCGTCGGGACCGGCTCACACGATCGGACGGATTTCAAGGACGAGGTCTGACAGATCTCGGACAGTCGTATCCAGAACGGTCCATTAGTGTTCGCTGGAACCCCGTAACGAAACTCCTTGCGATGGCGACCTGTCCGACCTCATGGCAGGCTTGGAGCCGAACCGGTTCTGGATGGGGGTCCCCAGTGTCGAGCCAGATCGGAACGTCACGCGTGTACGACTGGATGGACGACGGACGTCGCGAGTCGACCGACCCGAGCCCTCGGGACAGGGTCGCCAAGCTGGTGCGCGACCCGAAGGGATACTTCGCCGACGCCCGGCGGTGGGCCGGCAGCAAGGCACGTGACGACGTCCAAGAGGAGTTGTCGGAGAGGCAGGCCCGCCGTGCGGCGCGCCGCTCCCCGCTGTTGCGCATCCTGGGTTTCAGCTCGTAGCAACGGTTTCGCGCGCCCGTCGGTACCAGGGTTCCGGCGGGCTCGTGGTGTGTCCGGGATCCGCCCGCCGGGGGTACGGCCGGGGAATGGGCGGTGTCGTCCCGCGGTGGCAGTATGTGGCGCATGAGCGGCGTGCCGGAGGGCGACGGGGTCGGGGCCGAGGACGTGCTGGGCCCAGGGTACGAGGTGCGGACGATCCCGCTGCCGGACGACGACGAGGGCGAGGTCGTCGCCACCCTCGTACGGCGGGGGCCGAGTGGTGAGCGTCCCCCCACCGGCGACGCGGTGCTGTACCTGCACGGCTTCTCCGACTACTTCTTCCAGACCGAGCTGGCCGACTTCCACACCGCGCGCGGCAGCCAGTTCTTCGCGCTCGACCTGCGGAAGTACGGGCGGTCGCTGCTGCCGCACCAGACCCCGGGGTACGTCACGGACATGCGTGACTACTTCGCGGAGCTGGACGAGGCGGTGCGGATCATCCGCGAGGAGTACGGGGCGCGGCGGGTCGTACTGAACGGGCACTCCACGGGCGGGCTGATCGGCGCGATCTGGGCGCACTGGGTGCGGGACCGCGGGCTGGTCGACGCCGTCGTACTCAACAGTCCGTGGCTGGACATGCAGGGCTCGTGGCTGGTGCGTACGCCGGGGACCGAAGCGCTGGATGTGATCGGCAAGCTCAAGCCGAACGCGGTGATCCGGGCGAACGGCACCGGCGTGTACGGCTACAGCCTGCACCGGGACCACCATGGCGAGTGGGACTTCGACCTGACGTGGAAGCCGCTCGGTGGGTTCCCGGTGCGGGCCGGCTGGTTCCGCGCGATCCGGCGGGCGCACCGCTGGATCCACTACGGGCTGGACATCCGCTGCCCGGTACTGGTGATGTGCTCGACCGGCAGCCGCTTCCCGCGCAACTGGCACGAGGACGCGCTGCAGTTCGACACGGTGTTGGAGGCGGACCAGATCGCCCGCTGGTCGCCGAAGCTGGGCCGGCAGGTGACGCTGATCCGGATCGAGCACGGCATGCACGACCTGGTGCTGTCCGCCAAACCGGTCCGCGAACGGGTGTACGCGGAGACCGCGCGCTGGCTCGACGCGTACGTGCCGGTCGAAGCGGCGCCGCGGGTCGGCGGACGAGATACGGTCGGGACGTGACGGTTGAGGCGCGGACGACCGGGCTGCGCGACCGGTTCGGGCGGATGGCGACCGATCTGCGGGTGTCGCTGACCGACCGGTGCAATCTGCGCTGTGCGTACTGCATGCCGGTCGAGGGGTTGCCGTGGCTGCCGAAGGCGGAGCTGCTCACCGACGACGAGGTCGTACGGCTGGTGCGGATCGCGGTGACCGGGCTCGGCGTGACGCAGGTACGGCTCACCGGTGGTGAGCCGCTGCTGCGGCCGGGCCTGGTGGACATCGTGGCGCGGCTGGCGGAGCTGACGCCGCGCCCGCGACTGGCGATCACCACGAACGGCATCGGCCTGGCCCGGCTGGCCGCGCCGCTCGCCGCGGCCGGGCTCGACCGGGTCAACGTCTCTCTCGACACCCTCGACGAGCAGCGGTTCTTCGAGCTGGCGCACCGGCGCCGGCTGCCGGACGTACTGGCCGGGATCGAGGCGGCGGCGGGTACCGGGCTGGCACCAGTCAAGATCAACACCGTACTGCTGCGCGGGCACAACGACGACGAGGCGCCGGCGCTGCTGGACTTCGCGCTGAGCCACGGGTACGAGCTGCGGTTCATCGAGCAGATGCCGCTGGACGCGCAGCACGGCTGGCGCCGGGACACCATGGTCACCGCCGACGAGATCCTCGCCTGGCTGTCGACGCGGCACCGCCTCTCCCCCGACCCGCGGGAACGCGGCAGCGCGCCGGCGCAGACGTGGCTGGTGGACGGCGGGCCGGCGCGCGTCGGGATCATCGCCTCGGTGACCCGGCCGTTCTGCGGGGACTGCGACCGGACCCGGCTGACCGCCGACGGGCAGGTCCGGTCCTGCCTGTTCAGCCAGGACGAGGCCGACCTGCGCGGCGCGATGCGGGCCGGGGCGGACGACGGCGAGCTGGCCGACCGGTGGCGTACCGCGATGTGGGGGAAGGCGCCGGGGCACGCGATCGACGACCCGTCGTTCCTCCAACCGTCGCGGCCGATGTCGGCGATCGGCGGCTGACGCGTGGCCACCGTGCGGTACTTCGCGGGCGCCCGCGCCGCCTCCGGCGTCTCCAGCGAGCAGGTACCGGCGGGGACGCTGGCCGAGCTGCTCGCCGACCTCGCCGACCGGCACGGCGCACCGCTGACCCGGGTGCTGTCCGCGGCGTCGTTCCTGGTCGACGGGGTCGCCGCGCACGACCGTGCGGTACCGCTGGGTGCGGGTGCGACGGTGGACGTGCTGCCACCGTTCGCCGGCGGGTGACGGCGGTCCGGCGACGCACCGCGACTGGCGCCCGCGGAGGCGTCGGGTGATGGCGGTCGGGCGACGTGCCGCGGCCGGCGCCCGCGGAGGCGGTGGGTGACGAGGGCCGGGCGCTGCGGGCGACGGATCGGTGCCGATCGGGCGATGGGTGGCGGATCGGCGGAAAAATGGCGCGACGCGTGCAGCGTCTCCCCCTGCCGGGCGTGACAAGGGGTGAGGCCGGCGGCCAGAGGACCCGGCCCGAGTCCTGAGAGGGGAGCGCGTGCGCGATCCGCGCGACTTCGACTCCTTCTACCTGGGCACCGCTCCGCGCGTCACCAGCCAGGTGTACGCCATGGTGGGCAACCGCGCGGACGCCGAGGACATCGTGCAGGAGGCGTACGCGCGGGCCTGGCAGTACTGGGACAAGGTGTCCGGGTACGACAGCCCGGAGGCATGGGTACGGACGATCGCGTTCCGGATCGCGGTCAGTACGTGGCGCAAGGCGATCAACCGGTTCACGGCGCACCGGCGGCACGGGGCGCCGGAGAGCCTGCCCGGCGCCGACCCGAACTACGTGGCGATCGTCGCGGCGCTGCGGCTGATCACGCCCGAGCAGCGGCGCGCGGTGGTGCTGTTCCACCTGGTCGGGTTGTCGGTGGCGGAGATCGCCGCCGAGACCGGCGTCGCCGTCGGTACGGTCCGGGCCCGCCTCACCCGGGGCAGACAGGCCCTCGCCCCGCACCTGTCCGAGTACGCGGCGGAACTGTCCGCGCCCGAGCCGGAGGTGGCCCACCATGGCTGACCGCTTCGAGCAGGCCCTTCGCGCCGGATCCGCACGATTCGCGATGAACACCGACATCGAACGACCACACGACGTACGGGCCCGTGGCGAGCGGCGCCGGCGACGCAGGATCGCGGTCGTCGCGTCCGCCGTCGTACTCGCGGTCGCCGGGCTCGGCGGCACCGCGTACGCGACGGGCTGGGGACCGTCGTCGGCGCCGCCGGCCGGGACGACACGGTCCCCCGCGCCGTCGCACAGTCCCTCGCCCAGCCGGAGCGCGGCGCCGTCGCACCGCGCCGACGGCGGCATGAGCGAGCAGCCCGAGTCGCCGGACCCGACCGGGAGCGCGTCGTCGACCCGGCAGTGCAGCCTCGGGGACCTGCGTGACCCCACGGTGGTGGACGGCGGCGTCGGCGGGGGCCACAGCCTCAACGTCGTACGACTGGGCTACACCGGCGCGCAGCCGTGCACGCTCACCGGGTACCCGACGCTGACCTACCTCTGCGGCGGCAACGAGCAGACCGGCGAGAAGCACTGCGTACTGCCGGCACGGCGGGGCACCTGGTTCGACGGCGGCCCGAAGAAGGAGTACGGCGGGACCGTCCAACCCGGCGGCGCCGTGTACTTCGACCTCGCCACGGTGTCCGAACCGACCGCCGGAGAGAAGCAGACGTACTCCGCCGTCCGCGTCGTGATCGACCGGGACACCCAGCCGCTGATCGATGGCGGACCGTTCGAGAGCACTGGCGGCGTCTCGGTGAGCCAGTGGTACGTGCAGGCGGGATGACGCGGGGCTGACCGGCCGGCAGGCATGCCGGTCGGCTAGGTTCCACGGATGGTTCTCGTGGTCGTCGGCGTCGTCGCCGTGGCACTGGTCGCCACCGTGCACTGGTACCTGTGGAGGCGGCTGGTCGCCGACGTGTCCCGGCCCGGCGGGTGGTACCGGCGGGTCGGCACGGTGCTCGCCGTCGTCCTCGGCCTGCTGGTGCCGGCGACGCTCATCGGTACGCGGGTGCTGTCGCCGGCCGGGGCGGGCCGCGTCCTCGCCTGGCCCGGGTACCTGTGGATCGCGCTGCTGCTGTACCTGACGATCGCGGTCGCCGTACTGGAGGTCCCGCGTGCCCTCGTCCGCCGCTGGCTGTGCCGCCCCGCCCCGGCGACCGGGAACGGCGGGACAGAGCCGAATCCGGCCGCGCACACCGGGCCGGCCGCCGAGACCGGGCCGGGCCGCGAAGCAGGTGCGACCGCGGACCCGGCGACCGCCCCGGACACCGGCGCGGCCGGGACGGCGGCGGCCACGAACGCGGAGGCGCCCGCGGACCGGCCGACCGGTACGCCGATCGATCCGGCGCGGCGGCTGTTCCTGGCGCGCTCGCTGGCGTTGGTGGCGGGTGCCGCCGCGGCCGGCACCGTGGGGTACGGGCTGGCGACGGAGCTGCGCGGGCCGGTGGTGAAGCGGGTGACCGTACCGCTGGCACGGTTGAGTCCGGAGATGGACGGGTTCCGGGTGGCGGTCGTGTCGGACATGCACCTGGGGCCGATCCTGCAGCGTGGCTTCACCGAGCGGGTGGTCGCCGAGATCAACCGGCAGAGCCCGGATCTCATCACGATCGTCGGCGACCTGGTGGACGGCAGCGTCGCCGACCTGGGGCCGGCCGTACAGCCGCTGCGGCACCTGAGCGCGCCGCACGGGGCGTACTTCGTGACCGGGAACCACGAGTACTTCTCGGGGGTGACGCAGTGGGTGGACGAGGTGCGGTCGCTGGGCGTGCACCCGCTGCGCAACGAGCACCAGGACATCCTCGGCGGGCAGAGTTCGGCGCTGACCCTGGCCGGGGTGAACGACGCGACCGGCGCGTCCGTGTCGGCCCGCGAGGCGCCGAACTACGACGCCGCGCTGCGCGGCCGCGACCCGGCCAACCCGGTGCTTCTCCTTGCGCACCAACCGATCCAGGTACACGAGGCGGCGAAGCGCGGGGTGGATCTCCAGCTGTCGGGGCACACCCACGGCGGGCAGATGTGGCCGGTGCAGTACGCGGCGAGGGCACAGCAGGGCTACCTGTCCGGCCTTGCCCGCGTCGACCGCACCTGGCTGTACGTGACCAACGGCGCGGGTGCCTGGGGCCCACCGGTACGGGTCGGCGCGACGCCCGACATCACCGTCGTGACGTTGCGCGCGACCACGTCGGCCTGACCGTTCAGTCGAGGCGGGCGAGGAGGTCGTCGGCGGACAGCCCGCCGGGCGGCATGGCGTGCGCGGCCATCCGGTTGGCGTGCCGGCGGACCAGTTCGTTGACTGGGGTGGGGATGCCGGCCAGCCGGCCGAGCAGCACGATCTCGCCGTTCAGGTAGTCGGCCTCGATGGAGCCGGTGCCGCGCTGGAGGCTCTGCCACGACGAGGATCCCGGCCGCTGCGCGCCGAACCGGGTGATCCGCATGATGCTGCCCCGCCGCTCGGTGTCCTCGGCCAGCGGCGTCACGTCGATGCCGGAGGCGGCGAGTACGGCCTCGCCCTCGGCGCGCAGCCGGTCGACCAGCTCGTCCTGCGCGGCGTCCTCCCGGGTGATCGCGTCCACCGCGTTCGCCAGGTTCATGACCAGCTTCCGGTACTTCCAGCGCATGATGTCCGGCCGCGCCTCGGACACGAACGTCGCCGCCGAGAACGCCTTCGCGAGGTCGGCCGCGCCCGCGTCCGCGCCGCTCGGGTACCGGCCGATGTCGAGGATGCCGGTCGTGGGCTCGGAGTACGCCTGGACGACGCCGGGCGACAGGTGCCCCGCCGGCATCATCACGCACACCGCGTACACGGCGGCGAAGTGGCGCAGCGCGGTCCGCTCGTTCGCCACCCCGTTCTGTACGCAGAGGATCGGGGTGTCGGGCGGTGCGGTGGCGGCGAGCCGGCCGACCACCTCGGCGGTGGCGTTGCTCTTGACGGTCAGCAGCACCACGTCGCCCGGGCGCCAGTCGATCTCCTCCGGGCCGGCGACGGCCGGGATCGGCAGTACGGCGGTGTGTTCGGGGTCCTCCACGGTGAGCCCGGTGTCCCGGATCCGGTCCAGATGGGTACCGCGGGCGATCAGTACCACGTCGTGGCCGGCCTGGTGCAGCCGGCCACCCAGCACCCCGCCGATCGCGCCGGCGCCGTACACGATGAAGCGCATGACACGCAGGCTGCCAGGCCGATCACCCCGCCCCACCCGCGGGGTGCCGTACGCCCGCGTGCGGGCCGCGGTCGGTGCGCCGGTGGTGGCGCAGTCCGGTGGTCGTGACTGCGTGGTTGTGTTGCCCGGCAAGGGATCCGGCCGCCATCCGTCCAGAGTGGACGGTGGTGGGGTGGGGACAGCACCAGGACGGTTCGGCGTGCTGGCCGGCGGGTGCCGGGCCCGGCGCGCGCCTAGCGTCTGCGGCATGACACGTACGAAGAGAACGGTGGGAGCGGTGGCGGCGGCCGCGGTACTCGCCGCGGCGGTGCCGGTCGCGGCCCCCGCGTACGCCAGCTCGGCGCAGCGCGGGACGGTCGTGTCGGTGCGGCACCTGACCGGGATGTCCGCCGACCAGACCCGGACCTCCTTGCGTACCAACGGTTTCGACGCGTCCGCGGTACGCCGGGGCGTGGACGAGTACCAGGTGGTGTACCGGACGGTGGACCCGCGGCACCGCCCCACCACGGCCAGCGGCCTGCTCGTACTCCCGCGCGGCGGTGACCGGTCGCTGCGCACCGTGTCCTTCGCGCACGGTACGGAGAGCTTCCGGCCGGACGTGCCGTCCACGAACACCGAACCGTTCGTGACGTCGCCGCCGGTGACGTACGCGGCGGCCGGGTTCGCGGCGGTGGCGCCCGACTACCTGGGCATGGGCGAGGGGCCCGGCACGCACCCGTGGATGGACGTGCCGTCCGAGACGACCGCGTCACTGGACCTGCTGCGCGCCGCCCGCGACGTCGCCGCCCGACACGGCCGTACGCTGCGGCGCGACGTGCTGGCGACCGGGTTCTCGCAGGGCGCGTCGGCGGCGCTGGGCCTCGGGCGCGCGCTGCGCGGCGGCGCGGACGACTGGTTCCGGCTGACGGCGCTGGCCCCGGTCAGCGGCGCGTACGACTTCAGCGGGGTGGAGCTGCCGGCGATCCTGTCGTCCGGCGACGACAAGACGACCGTCGCCTACACCACGTACCTGCTGGTGTCGTGGAACCGGCTGCACCACCTCTACCGCGACCCGGCCGACATCTTCCGCGCGCCGTACGCGGGGCGGGTCGACGCGCTGTTCGACGGGGACACGCCGGGCAACGTGATGCTCGACCAGCTCCCCGACTCGCTGCGGGAACTGTTGACGGACAAGGGTTTCGCGCTGCTGCGGCACCCGAGCCCGCGGTTCGCCGCCGCGCTGCGCGTCGCCGACGCGGTCTGCGACTGGCACCCCGGCGTCCCGACGCGGCTGTACCGGGCGACCGGCGACGAGCAGGTCCCCACGGTCAACACCGACCGCTGCACGACCGCGTTCGCCGCGTACGGCGAGCACCCGACGGTCGTCGAACTCGGCACGCCGGAGTACGAGGGGTCGCGGCACCTGGGGTCGGCGGTCGCGGCGACGGCGGCCACCGTCCGCTGGTTCGCGTCGCTGCGCTGACCACACGCCCCGGGTACGGGAGGCGTCGCGCGCCCGTACCCGGGTGGGGCCGTGACCGGCCCGAACGACCGCCGGAGGGCCGGGCGGGACACGTGGAGTGAGGCCCCGATCGCATCGTGATCATAGTGTGGCCTAGATCATAAATCTCACGGAGCGATACGAGTAACCGCCCAGACGGGGCCAGCTTTCCCGCCGAACCGGCCGAAACGATCACCGATCGTGACAGCAACCTGCGGAACACAACGACCCACCCGATCGGGGCGGATCGATGCCCCCGACGACGAGCGAGCGTCATCTACTGTCCGCGCCGTGGTCTTCGAGCCGGACACCCTCCGCCAGTTCGGGTACAAGCAGGAGCTCAGGCGGTCGCTGAGCTTCCCCGACCTGCTGTTCTACGGTCTGATCTTCATGGTGCCGATCGCCCCCTTCGGCATCTTCGGCAACGTGTTCCAGACGTCCGGCGGCATGGTCGTCCTGGCGTACGCGATCGGCATGGTGGCGATGGTCTTCACCGCCGCGTCGTACGCGCAGATGGTCAAGGCGTTCCCGATGGCCGGTTCCGTCTACACCTACGCCGGGCGTGGCATCGCCCCGCCGGTCGGCTTCGTCGCCGGCTGGATGGTGCTGCTCGACTACATCCTCGTACCGAGCCTGCTGTACCTGGTGGCCGGCAGCGCCATGACGACGTTCGTGCCGGGCGTACCGGTGTGGGTGTGGCTCGTGGTGTTCCTGGCGTTCAACACGACGGTGAACTTCTTCGGCATCAAGCTCACCGCGATCACCACCCGGATCCTGCTCATCGGCGAACTGATCGTGCTGGCCATCTTCCTCGCCGTCGGCCTGTACGGCGTGGCCACCGGCAAGGCGCACGGCGACCCCCTCACCCCGCTGTACAACGGGCACACGTTCTCCGGATCGGTCGTGTTCGGGGCGGTGTCGGTCGCGGCGCTGTCGTTCCTCGGGTTCGACGGCATCTCGATGCTCGCCGAGGAGCACCGCGGTGAGGCACGCCAGGTCGGCCGCGCGGTCATCGGCGCGCTCGTCCTCGCCGGCCTGCTGTTCATGGCGCAGACCTGGGTCGCCTCCATGTACGTCAGCAGCCCGCACGCCGTCGCGTCCAATGTGGACAACGCCTTCTACGACACGGCCAAGGCGGCCGGCGGACCATGGCTCTCCACCCTGACCGCCGTCACCACCGCCATCGCCTGGGGCTTCGCCGACTCGCTCGTCGCGCAGGTCGCCACCTCCCGCCTGCTGTTCGCGATGGGCCGGGACGGCCAGTTCCCCAAGTTCCTGGCGCGGGTGTCGCCGAAGCGGATGGTGCCGACCAACGCGATCTTCCTGACCGCGCTGCTCACCCTCGCCGTCGGCCTGTACATGTCGACCCGCGCCAACGGCATCGCGCTGCTCAGCTCGCTCATCAACGTCGGCGCGCTCACCGCGTTCCTGCTGCTGCACGTCAGCGTCGTCGTCTACTACCTGATCCGGCAGCGCAGCAAGCGGATCCTGCCGCACCTCGTCGTACCGGTCATCGGCGCGGCGCTGCTCGCCGTCGTCGAGATCTTCGCCGACCACTCCGCCCAGATCCTCGGTATCGTGTGGCTCGGCCTCGGCCTGATCGTGCTCGCCTCGCTGTACGTGCTCGGCCGTCGGCCCACGGTCCCGAGCCTCGCAGAGGAGACGGCATGAGCGCAGACCGGAGGCGGCGGCCTGGACCCGGGGCTGCAGCACCCGCCGGAGGTCGGAGCGAATCCGGGTTGTTGTGCGCAGACCGGAGGCAGCGGCCGGAGCCCGGGGCCGCGCCACTTGCCGGAGGTCGGAGCGAATCATGGGCATGAGCGGTGGGGAGTTGATCGAGTACCGGCCCTTGTCGGAGGAGTACGCGTACACGTTCGGGGGGCGGGCGGCGGTGCGCCGGGTCCGGCCCGGCGACCTGGTCTCGCTGTACACGGAGGACTGCTTCGGCGGTGTGGTCCGGGACGTCACCGATCTGCCGTCGGCCGTCTGCAACTTTCCGTACCTGAACCCGGTGACGGGGCCGTTCCACGTCGAGGGCGCCGAGCCGGGCGACACGCTGGCTCTGCACTTCGTGGAGATCGCGCCGGCGCGCGACTGGGCGGTCACCACCACGTTGCCGCACTTCGGCGCGCTGACCGGCACGCACACCACGGCGACCCTTCAGGAGCCGCTGGAGGAACGCGTCTGGAAGTACGAGGTGGACGCGGCGGCGGGGACGGTGCGGTACCGGGCGAGCCGGTCGGACTTCACCGTCGAGCTGCCGCTGGATCCCATGCACGGCACCGTCGGCGTGGCACCCGCGGCGGGCGAGGCGAAGCTGACCATCACGCCGGACGCGCACGGCGGCAACATGGACACGCCCGAGCTGCGCGCCGGCGTCACCGTGTACCTGGGCGTCAACGTGGACGGTGCGCTGTTCGCGATCGGCGACGGGCACTGCCGGCAGGGCGAGGGCGAGGTGACCGGCGCCGCCGTCGAGGCCGCGATGAACACCGTCGTCGCGGTCGACCTCATCAAGGGCGTCGGGACGCCGTGGCCGCGGCTGGAGTCCGACGGGCACCTGATGTCGACCGGGTCGGCGCGGCCGCTGGAGGACGCGTTCCGGATCAGCCAGCACGACCTGGTCACCTGGACCGCGGGCCTGACCGGGCTGGACACGCTCGACGCGTACCAGCTGGTCGCGCAGGCGGGGCAGGCGCCGGTCGGCAACGTCGTCGACACCAACTACACGATGGTCGCCAAGGTCGCCAAGGAGTACCTGGGCGGTCCGGTGGCGTACGACGGGGTGCACGAGCGGCTGCGCGCGCTCGGCCGGCGGTACCTGTCGGGCCGATGAGCTTCCCGCCGGGCCGGCACGACCCGCGGGACGTATCGGCCCGCGGCCACCTGCCGTTGCCCGAGGCCCTGTTCGTACTCGGGCACGACGAGACCGGCCGCCCCCGGTACCACCAGCGGTTGCTGGACATGGTGATCGCCGGGGCGCTGCTCGCCGAGCCGACGATCACCGGCGCGCTGAAGGTCGCGGACGGCGGCCTCGACGTGGCCGGCGAGCCGCGGAACGTGCGTGACCTGCAACTCGCGGTGCTGCGTACCGTCGCCAACACCCCCGGGCGGTACGCGGTGGACGAGTGGCTCGCGCGGCTCGCCCCGGACGCGTCCGCCCGTACCGGTGAGTCGCTCGAACGGGCCGGCCTGTGCCGGCGGTTCACCGCGCGCCGGCTCGGGCTGTTCCGCGAGGTGCGCATCAGGTACGCGGACCCGAGCGTGCTCGGGCGTACCGAGGCGTGGTTCACGCACGCGCTGGCCTGGGCCGACGACCTCGGTCAGGAGGACGCGGTGCTCGCCTCGCTCGGCCGCGAGATGGGCGCGCCGCCCCCGGCGTACGCGGACCTGCCGGTCGAACACCGCCGGCACCGCCGCACCGTCATCGTCGCCGCCATGGACGACCCGGTACGCCGCATCGTCTCGGCCACGCACGCCGCGATCACCGCCACCGCGTTCGGCGCGTACCAGTAGGTCAGTCGCCGCGGGTGCCGTCCGCCATCTCGCGCAGGATGTCGAGATGCCCGTTGTGCCGGGCGGTCTCCTCGATCAGGTGGTGCAGGATCCAGCGCAGCGTGACCGGCTCGGCGCCGTCCCGCGCCCGGACGGCACGGGTGTCCAGGTCCGTCGCGGCCACCAGCTCGCGGTAGCGCGCGCACTGCTCCTCGTACTCGGTGAGGATCTGCGCCAGCGGCATCTCCAGCGCGACGCGCATCTCCCGGTCCGGGTCCTCGTCCGTCCACGGGCCCTCGTCCGGCTCGCCGAGGAACACCACCTGGAACCACCAGTACTCGACCCAGCGCAGGTGGTTGGCCAGGCTGGCGATCGTGGTCAGCGGGGACGTGGCCAGCGGCGCGCGCCACGCGAGGTCGTCCGGCAGGCCGGCGCACTTCGCGTGCACCGTCTCCCGCGTGTAGTCGAGGAACGTGGTGAGCATCGCGCGCTCGTCCCACGTCGGCGGCACATCGGTACGTGTCATGCGCCGGATGGTTCCGGCCGCGCCGGGCCCTGTCCATCGGATTCGACGAACCGGACCCGCGGCCACCTGCCCCGCTGCCGCGCCAGCCGCCGCCGCGACTCCGCCACCGTCACCCGGGCCGGGTTGCGCCGCCACACCCCGTCGAGCAGATCGTCCAGCCCGTACGGTGCGCACACGTCGACGTGGTCACCGTCGCTGAGGCGTACGGCGACGGCGGTGGCGGTCTCCGGCCAGGTCGCGATGCCCGCCGCCGTCGACGCCAGCGGCTCCGGGGCGTCCGCGCCGAAGAACTCCGCGTACCAGAGATGCACCGCCGCCTGGTTCGTCGCCTCCCACGGGACGTCCGGGCGCAGACCGTGCAGCCGTGCCGTCGCCCGCGCGTCACCGTCCCGGCCCACCTCCGCCGCCTCGTGGTACGCCACGTCCACGTCCCGTACGGCCGCCGGAACGAAACCGTCCCCGTACCGCTCGCACCAGACCAGGTCACGCAGTACGCCCGCACCGACCCACGCGTCCGGCAGAGCCACCGCACGTACCGTGACCAGCACCGACATCAGCCACGGGCTCGCCGCGACCAGCGCGCGCAACTCACCCGCACGCCGGACCGCCGTCACGCCACCTCGTCGTCCGCGCCCACCGTCGCGACCTCCGCGCGCCGCTCCGGCCGCGGCCGCGCGTCCGCCGTCGGAAACACGAACCGCCGGAACGCCCACAGCCGGAACACCATCGCCAGCAAGGTGCCCAGGATCATGCCGCTGGTGAAGTCCGAGATCTCCTGCGTCAACAGGCTCACCACCGGCGTACGCAGCTCCAACACGTACCGCGCGATCAGCAGCGGAACGTCGTTCACACCCACCGCCAGGCCGCTCACCAGGAAGAACAGCAGCGCCTCGTGCGACCGCACACGCCCACCCCGGGTACGGAACGACCACTCCCGGTTCAACACGTACGAGATGACCGTCGCGATGATCGTGGCGATCGTCAGGGCCGTGACCGGTTTGTCATGCAGGATCGTCAACTTCAACGCGTAGTTGATCGCCGTGGTGATGAGAAAACACGTGCCACCCACGATCAGGAACTTGAGCGACTCGTGGTGCCTGATGAGCAGCGAGCGGATCGGCTCCGGCACGCGCCTCAGCGCACTGTTGACCACGAACACTCGACGCAGCCTACGCACCGCACCGCCCCCGATGCCCACCGGGCACCATGCACCACCCACAACGGACACCGTCGTACGCGGGGTGGGCGGTGGTCGGCACGGGTGGTCGTGGCCGGGGCGGGCTCTCGTTCGTACGCATGGTCTCCGGGGCGTGGTGGGTGGGCTGTGGCGTGGGGGCGGGCGGCCGGTCGGGAGCGGAACGGGTCAGGCCAAGGATGCGGCGCCCGCGCAAGCATGACGCGGTCGGCGGGACTCGGACGGCGGAGGTGGAGCGAGGCCCGCAGCCCACCAGTTCCCCATCACTGAGCCAAAGGCGTGAAACAGCCCGCCCGCCCCGGAACACTCCCCCACCCTCTCCGGGGGGCGACCCCGCAACCACGATAGTCCGCTCCGAACCCCGTTGAAGGGGGCTGTGGACAACCACCCCGCCCTGTGGACAACCATCCACAGCCCCGCGCTCGGGAGTCCCGGGCCGCACCGTCAGGCTCCCGAGCCCCACGCTCGGGAGCCCCGAGCCCGAGCGTCAGGAGCCTTGAACCCCATTGTCACGAGCCCCTCAGATCTCACGCTCCGGAGTCCTGAGCGCCACCGCCAGGAGCCCTGAGCCCCCCGGTCAGGACTCACGCTCAGAAGTCCTGAGCGCCACCGTCAGGAGCCTTGAACCCCACTGTCAGGAGCCCTGAGCCCCGCCGCTCAGGAGTCCTCGCTCATCAGTTCGATCGCCGTCGCGGCCGCCGCCAACGCGTCCGGATCACCGGTACGCGCATGCACGTCGACCGCCGTGTCGACGAGCTTGATCACGTGTTCGCCCCGGTGCGCCGCGGCCCGGTCCAGCACCTCGCGTACGGGATCGGTCCCGCCCGGCGGCGCCGTCAGATCACCGACCGGTACGGGCCGGTCGGGCGTGTACACGGAGGTGACGGCGGCGGACGCGGCCCAGGCGGCGCCGACGCTGGGTACCCACAGCTCGGGCGGCAGCGCGGGCAGCGTACGCAGTACGGCGTTGGGTGCGGTGGCGGAGTGTACGAGCATGACGGGCTCGCCGTACCCGAAGTACCGATAGCGGCGGACGGCGGCGTCGACGAGGTCGGCGAGCCAGTCGCGGGCCCATTCGGGATCGTCCGGCGGCGCACCGGCCGCGAGCGAGTCGGGCCAGGAAACCGCAGCTCCCGAAGCCCCGGAAGGCCCGACCGCCGACGCCCCAACCCCCGAAGCCCCGACCCCCGAGACTCCAGGTTCCCGACGTGAAATCCCGGAGTCATGGCCCGAAGGCCCGGACCGCGACCCCGATGCCAGGCCCGGGCCCGCCCCGAACCCCGACTCCGATCCCAGCCCCGCCGCAGACGTAGACCCGGAACCGGCCCCCGGCTCCGATCCAGACACCGACCCGAAACCCGATCCCGAACCCGCCCCCGACCTCCGCCCCGCCGCTGACGCCGACCCGGAACCCGATCCCAGGCCCGCCGCAGACGCAGACGTAGACCCGGAACCCGGTCCCGGTACGGACGGTGGGACCGCGCGTCCCGTACCGGTGAGTCCGTCGAGGCGGGCGAGCCGGTCGCGGATCCCGCCGGTCTGGTCGGGGAGTACGGGGACGTGGTCGAGGGCGGCGTCGGGTGTGAGGGTGCCGCCGACGGTACCGAGTTCGACGCCGGGTACGGCCTGCCAGCGTGCCGCCCAGTACGCGAGGGCGTGGCCGAGTTCGGCGACGGCGGCGGGCGACTCGTCGCCGGACAGCAGGGTACGGACGGCGTGGCCGACGCGGATGACGCCGTGGGTGGCGCCGGCGGCGATGCCGGGCAGCAGCCGTGGCCACCAGGTCACCAGTACGTCGCGCCAGGGTCGCTCGGTGGTCTCGCCGGTGAGCAGGTCGACCCAGTCGGCGATGCGGCGGGGGTCGCCGAGCGCGTCCCGCCACCGGCCGGCGTCGATGGGCTCGTACCGGCTGGGCATGTCTTCCAGTTTCGGTGCGTACCAGTCGATCCAGCGGTGGATGTCCGTGTCGTGGCCGTGCCGGGCGAGTGCCTCGACGGCCATGGGTGCGTGGTTGGAGAGCCAGCCCTGGCGTTCGGGTCCGGTGCGGTGCAGCCGCTCGTACGCCTCGTCCAGGATTCCGTCGGCCATCGTGTCCTCCTCGGCTCGGTTCCACGATGCTGCACGCTGAACCGGACTTCAGGTCAAGCGGTGAATCCCGGATGTGGCGGCGGATCCCGGCTGCTAGCGTCTCGACCCGTGCACACGTACCCGACGAAGCCACGGCCCGGTGACCGGGTCGCCGTGCTGTCCCCCGCCGCGGCGCTGCCCGCGATCTTCCCCGGCCCGTTCGAGCTGGGGCTGGAGCGGCTGCGGGACGACTTCGGCCTGGTCCCGGTGGAGTACCCGACGACGCGGAAGTTCGGTGCGAGCCCGGCGGAGCGCGCCGCGGACGTGCACGCCGCGTTCGCCGACCCGGACATCGCCGCGATCGTGACGAGCATCGGCGGCGCCGACCAGATCAAGGTACTGCCGCATCTGGACGCGGATCTGTTGCGCGCCAACCCGAAGCCGTTCTTCGGGCTCAGCGACAACACGAACCTGCACGTCTTCCTCTGGAACCTCGGCATCGTCTCGTACTACGGCGGCACGGTGATGACGGCGCTCGGCCGTGGCGGCTCGATGAACCCGCACACCACCGAGTCGCTGCGCGCCGCCCTCTTCACCCACGACGAGTACGAGCTGCGTCCGGCGGCGGAGTACACCGACGTGGACCGGGAGTGGACGGAGCCGGCGACGCTGGCGACCGAGCCGCCGATGCTGCCCGCCGGCGGCTGGACCTGGCACGGCCCGGCGACGACGGTGACCGGCCCGGCGTGGGGCGGCTGCCTGGAGATCGTCGACTGGAACCTGCGCGCCGGCCGCTGGATCCGCTCCCCCGAGGCGTACGACGGGTCCGTGCTGTTGCTGGAGACCTCGGAGGAGATGCCCCGCGCGCAGGACGTCTACCGGGTGTTGTCGGGGATGGGCGAGCGCGGCATGCTCCAGCGTTTCGCCGCGGTCCTCGTCGGCCGCCCGAAGTGCTGGGCGCTCGACAACCGGAACACCCCCGAGCAGAAGACGGCGTACGCGGAGGCCCAGCGGGACGCGTTCCGCACCGCGCTCGACGAGTACCACCCGGGGGTTCCGGTGGTGTTCGACGTCGACTTCGGCCACACGGACCCGCAGCTCGTCGTGCCGATCGGCGGCCAGGTCACCGTGGACCCGACTGCCCGCCGCATCACCGTCCGGTACTGACCGGCGCCCCGGCCAGGGTTCGACGTCGGTAAGAACGGCGGGGCGTCCTGCGCCGTCTGGCCGGGATGCCCTACGCTGCCGGTCTCGTCGGTGACGCTCGGTGGGAGACTGATGCTGCCGGCTGGCAGCGTACGGGGTGCATCGAGGAGGGCGGCCGATGGCGAGTGACGTGGTGGACGATCAGGACATGTCGTCGTCTGATCCCGCGATCGAGCGGGCCGCCCGCGCGGTCGAGCTGCCCGAGCCCTGGTGCGACTCGGCCGTGACGGTCGTGCTGCCCACGTACAACGAGGCCGACAACCTGCCGGTGATCACCCGCGCGCTGCTCGCCCTGCCGCTGTCCGCGCTGCGGATCCTGGTGGTCGACGACAACAGCCCCGACGGTACGGGTGAGGTCGCCGAGAAGCTCGCGGAGGAGCTGGACGGCCGCCTGTCGGTGGTGCACCGGACGGCCAAGGAGGGCCTCGGCCGGGCGTACGTGGACGGCATGACCCGCGCGCTCGACGCCGGTGCCGACTTCGTCGTACAGATGGACGCCGACCTGTCGCACTCCCCGGAGTACCTGCCGGAGATGCTGGGCACGCTGCTCGCCACCCGCGCCGGCGTCGTCATCGGCTCCCGCTACGTCACCGGCGGCGTACTGGCGGAGGAGTGGGGCCTGCACCG
Source organism: Actinocatenispora rupis (assembly GCF_016861975.1). Taxonomy (GTDB): domain Bacteria; phylum Actinomycetota; class Actinomycetes; order Mycobacteriales; family Micromonosporaceae; genus Actinocatenispora; species Actinocatenispora rupis. The sequence continues at coordinate 251,339 of NZ_BOMB01000023.1, forward strand.
CAAGCTGCTGTCCGGCTGGGCGAACTTCTACGTGCAGCGGCTGTTGTCGCTGCGGATCCGGGACGTGACCGCCGGGTTCAAGCTGTGGCGCGCGTCGACGCTGCGGGACATCGACCTGGAGTCGGTCGGCAGCAACGGCTACAGCTTCCAGGTCGAGATGAACTACCGGACTGTTCTGCGCGGGCACAAGGTGATGGAGGTGCCGATCCGGTTCGAGGAGCGGCAGCGCGGCGCGTCGAAGATGAGCTTCGCCGTGCAGTGGGAGTCCGCCCTCATGCCGCTACGGCTGCGTCGGCGCCGGCGCGACCTGCGCCCCTGACCCGCACCGTACGGGGTCGTCCTGTCACGACCGGAAACGGCGGGCCGTCCTGCCCCTAGGGAGTTTTCCCCGAGTGGGCGTGACGTACGGAACATTCGCGCTCCTCCAGACGGGTCGCTACCCGGACATACCCTGCGATCCTTACGGGCTGCGGTGAACAGACCACGGAGGCGGGGTTGCCTGCCGGGTAACCCGTTCGTTATGTTCCGCGGGATCGGTCGACAGGAAGGGGAGCTGCGTTGAACGGCAGGCACGTACGCCGGCGGTTTGCTCGCCCAGTGCTCCCCATCGCTGCCGGCCTCGTCGTGGCCGCCGTCGCCGCAGGCACCGTCTCCCTGACGCTCGCCGGGCACGACGCGGAGGCCCAGTCGCCGAACACCAAGTCCGCCGCCGCGACGTCGGCCGAGCGTCAGGCGGCCGAGCAGCGCGCCTCGCGGGGCAAACCGCGCAGCGCCGCGGGTGGCAGCGCCGCGGGTGGCAGTGCCGCCGGGTCCGACGCGGCCGGCAAGGCCGACTCGTCGTCCGACGAGGGGGGCCAGGCGCCCACCACCGGGAACAGCGGCAGCTGCCAGGTCGGTTACGTCGCCACCGGTACGAAGACCGCGAGCGGCGAGTCGTTCGACGCGACCGCGATGACCGGCGCCAACCTGACCCTGCCGTTCGGCAGCAAGGTCCTCATCACCAACCCGGACAACGGCAAGTCCGTCGAGATCCGGATCAACGACCGCGGGCCGTACTCGGGCTCCCGCTGCTTCGACCTCACCAGCTCCGCGTACGGCAAGATCGCGTCGCTGTCGGACAGCTCGGTGAAGGTCGAGTACCAGGTCATCTCCTGACAATTCGGGGCGGCGCCGCGCCACCCGGGCCAGGAAGATCCACGAAACGCCCCCTGGGCCTCGCGTACCGCGCGGGCACGGGGCATCCTGTGTCCATCCGATCCGCCCCGGGACCTGAGATGAGCGATGCCTCGTAACCCGGCGCGTCGTGTGATGCGCCCCGATGCCCGTGCCGGCCTCGGCGCTGCCCTGGTCCTGCTCGTCCTGATCGTCTCGGTCGAACTCGCCGACGGCCGCAATCCCAGTTACGTGGGACTGCTCGCGACCCCGCCGTTCCTGGCCGCCGCGTTCGGTTCCTGGCGTACGGTGCTGCCCGTCGGGCTGGTCTCGGTCGTCCTGGCGACGATGTTCTGGCTGACCGCGCCGACCGGCCCGGACACCGCGGTGGCGGTGAACGTGGTCGCGGTGCTGTTCGCGAGCGGCATCGCCGCCGCCGTCGGCGCCGTACGACAACGTCAGGTCGAACGGTTCGCCGCGCTGTCGCGCCTGGCGTCCGTGGCCCAGCAGGCGATTCTCGGCCCGCTCGGTCCGCGCGTCGGCAACCTCCCCCTCGCCGCCCGGTACGTCTCGGCCAGCGCCGAGGCCGACATCGGCGGTGACCTGTACGAGGCGGTCGACACGACGTACGGGGTGCGGCTGTTGATCGGTGACGTCCGCGGGAAGGGCCTCGACGCCGTACGGCTGGCCAGCATCGTGCTCGGCTCGTACCGGCACGTCGCGTACGAGCGGGCGGACCTGCGGGCGATCCTCGCCGACCTGGACCGGGCGGTGGCGCGGTCGGTCGGTCTGGAGGACTTCGTCACGGCGGCCCTGCTGGAGGAACGCGGCGGCACCCTGACCGTACTGAACTGCGGGCATCCCGCCCCGCTGCTGCTGCGCCGCGGCCAGGCCATCCCGCTCGATCCGCCCGCGCCGGCGCCGCCGCTCGGGTTCATGCCGCTGGCGCGCCCGCGGGTACAGCGGCTGGAGCCGGGCGACCGGATCCTGCTGTACACGGACGGGTTGGCGGAGGCGCGGCGCAACGGCGAGTTCTTCCCGATCGAGGAGCGCGCCTGGGGGCTGCTGGGGCACGGTACCGTGCAGGACGGCCTGGCGTCGCTGGAGGCCGCGCTGATCGAGTGGGTGAACGGGATCCTCGACGACGACATCGCGCTGGTACTGCTGGAGTACACGGGGGCGTCGCGGACGGTGGGCGGGTCGACGCCGAGCTGGGAGCTGGGCGACGGCGCGGCGAACGCCACGTAGGCGCCGCGCTCCGGATACGCCTCGGGGCGGCCGGATCGTCCCGGCCGCCCCGACGGCGCGGCATCCACGTACCCCTCAGACGTGGTTGCCGGTGGTGCTCAGCTCTCGGCGGACTCGGCGTCGGTCGTGGTCGTGCCGCCCGATTCGGTACTCCCGGCGCGGTGCCGGCCGACGTAGCGGCTCTTGCTGGCGAACCTGTTCAGCAGGCTGGTCAACATGTCCCGGCCCCTTCCCATCCAGCCGCCCGCGGCAGGGGGCGGGCGGCAGGCTGACGCGGACCTCGCGGCCCGTCGTGGGGGTCAACGACGGTCACGACCTGCGGTGACGCACGTCACTGAGAGTGTGAGTGTCGGCGATCCGACAAGGCTGGCTTGCCTCTGGTTACCCATGGGTAATACAGTTGGTTACTGAAGAGTACGGGTCGGCGACGGGTGAGACTGCCGCCGACGCTGGCGCCAGACGGTAGTCCGGGGAGCTTGCACATGGGTCACTACAAGAGCAACCTGCGGGACCTCGAATTCAACCTGTTCGAGGTGTTCGGCACGGCCGACCGGCTGGCCAAGCCGCCGTTCGAGGAGATCGACGAGGACACCGCCCGCGGCCTGCTGGCCGAGATCGACCGCTTCGCCCGCGAGGAACTCGCCACGTCGTACGCGGACGCCGACCGCAACCCGCCGGTGTTCGACCCGGCCACCCACACGGTGAAGCTGCCCGAGTCCTTCCGTAAGCCGTTCCTCGCGATGATGGACGCGGAGTACTGGCGGATGGACATTCCGGAGGAGATGGGCGGCACGTCCGCGCCGCGCGCCCTCTGGTGGTCGGCCGCCGAGATGATCCTCGGCGCCAACCCCGCCGCGTTCATGTACGCCGCGGGTCCGTCCTTCGCCGGCGCGCTCTACGCCGACGGTACGGACGAGCAGCGCGCGTGGGCGAAGCTGTTCACGGAGAAGCGCTGGGGCGCGACGATGGTGCTCACCGAGCCGGACGCCGGGTCGGACGTCGGCGCCGGCCGCACCAAGGCGTACAAGCAGGAGGACGGCACCTGGCGGATCGAGGGCGTCAAGCGCTTCATCACGTCGGGTGAGCACGACCTGAGCGAGAACATCATCCACTACGTACTGGCGCGGCCGGTCGGCGTCGAGGGCGCCGGCGGCCCCGGTACGAAGGGGTTGTCGCTGTTCGTGGTGCCGAAGTTCCGGTTCGACCCGGAGACGGGTGAGCTGGGCGAGCGCAACGGCGCGTACGTGACGAACGTCGAGCACAAGATGGGCCTCAAGGTCTCAACGACCTGCGAGCTGACCCTCGGTGACGGCGAGCCGTGCGTGGGCTACCTGGTCGGCGACGTGCACGACGGCATCCGGCAGATGTTCCACATCATCGAGTACGCGCGGATGTTCGTGGGTACGAAGGCGATGTCGGCGCTGTCCACCGGGTACCTGAACGCGCTGGAGTACGCGAAGTCGCGGGTGCAGGGCGCCGACCTGACCAACCCGTCTAAGTCCGCGCCGCGCGTGACGATCACGCACCACCCCGACGTGCGGCGTTCGCTGCTGATGCAGAAGTCGTACGCGGAGGGGTTGCGGGCGCTGGTCGCGTACACGGCGAACTGGCAGGACGCGGTGAAGATCGCGGTCGCGACCGGTGACGCGGACGCCGAGGAGCTGGCGAAGCGGGTCAACGACCTGCTGCTGCCGCTGGTGAAGGGCTGCGGCTCGGAGCGGGCGTACGAGCTGCTCGGGTCGGAGTCGCTGCAGACGTTCGGCGGGTCCGGCTTCCTGCAGGACTACCCGATCGAGCAGTACATCCGCGACTCGAAGATCGACACCCTGTACGAGGGCACCACGGCGATCCAGTCCCAGGACCTGTTCTTCCGCAAGATCGTGAAGGACCAGGGCAATGCGCTGCTCGCGGTGGCCGGCGAGATCAAGGCGTTCGTGGACGCCGAGGGCGGCGACGAGCAACTCAAGGTCGTCCGCGCCGCCGTCGGTACGGCCCTGGACAACGTGCAGGGCATCCTCGGCAAGATCTTCGAGTACGCGGGGGCCGCCCAGCAGGGCGAGCCGCGGTCGATCTACAAGGCAGCGCTGCACCTGCGTCGCCTGCTGCTCGCCATGGGCGACCTGGTCATCGGCTGGCTGCTGGCGCGCCAGGCCGAGGTGGCGCTGGCGAAGCTGGCGGGCGAGGTCTCCGACGACGACCGGCTGTTCTACACCGGCAAGGTCGCCGCGGCGTCGTTCTTCGCCGCCGAGGTACTGCCGCGGCTGGCCAGCGACAAGGCCATCGTCGAGGGCGCCAACCTCGACGCGATGGACCTGCCCGAGGCCGCCTTCTGACCTGATCCGAGAAACCCCCTGACACGAACGGTCCCCGGCCCTCCCGCCCGGGGACCGTTCGTGTGTCCGGAACGTGTCGACCGGCGCGTTCCGGGTACGTACGGGTCAGGAGGTGGCTCATGGGTATTGGAATCGGCATCTTCCTGCTGGTACTCGGCGCGATCCTGGCGTTCGCCGTACATGCGGACCTGGGCTGGCTCGACGTACGCGTGGTCGGATGGATCCTGCTGCTCGCGGGCGCGGTCGAACTGGTGATCACGCTGGCCGTGTGGTCGCGGCGGCGCCGCGGGACCACGGTGACGCAGCGCGAGGTGTACCAGGACGGCCATCCGACCACGGTGACGGAACGGCGCAGCGTCAACGATCCGTCGGTGGCGCCGGAGACCGGTCCGGGCGGCAGTACGCGGGCGCCCAGGCCGGCCCGGCGGGCCTGAAAGACGCTGGTCGCGGCGCGGCGCCGGGTCGTACGCTGGCGCCGTGTCCGACCTGATGTGTCCCGCGCGGGTGGCCTGCCTGGTGGCCGGCGACGCCGCGGCGCTGCTGCCGTACCGGCCGGTGCGGGTGTTCGTCGCGCCGGGTGACGGCGGGGCGTACGGGGTGACGGTCGAGGAGCACGCCGGGCTGGCCTGTCCGGGTGGCGTACCGCGCGGGAGTTGGCTCCGTGACGGCGATCTGGACGCGCCGTCCGGCGACGGCGTGTCGGGCCGGCAGTTGCTCGACCGGTTCGCGGACGCGCTGACGGACATCGCCGAACGCAACCGGGGGTACACGGTGGCGGTGGTGTCGGGCGCGGTGGAGCTGCCGCTGGCGGCGCTGTGCACCGGCCTCACCCCGGCCCGGGTGTACGCGGCGCCGCTCCGGCCCGGCGACGTGGCGCTGGTGGAGTACGACGCGGACGGCTGGCGGTACGTGTCGGGGTGGCCGGCGTGAACGCGCGGCTGGCGCGCGCGGAGGCGGCGCTGGCCGATCTGTCCGATGTGGACGGTGACGGTGCCGTCGTGGCCGGGATCCGTTGCGCCAGTTACGGAATCGACCAGCCGTGGGCGACGTGGGCGCGCCCGGTGGTACCGCCGGACGACCTGGCGCCGGTCGTCGGGTGGCTGTCCGCGCGCGCCGGTACGTGGACGGTGAAGGTGTCGGCGGCGGACGTCTCGGCGCCGGCGTACCGGGGGCTGGCGGAGTGGCTGACGCTGCCCGTGTACGTGCTGGACGAGCCGGTCGCCGCGCCGGACGTACCGGGGCTGACGGTCGGCGCGCCACGCGATCCGGCCGAGTTCCTCGGCGTGTACGGCACGGAACTGGCGCCGCTGGTCACCGACCGGCACCTGCGCGCCCCCGGGTACCGGTTCCTGGTGGGGCGGCTCGACGGGGTGACGGTGGCGTGCGCGCAGGTCCGCCGCGCCGCGGACACCGCGTACGTGTCGGCGGTGACGGTCGCGCCGGAGTACCGGAGGCGGGGGATCGGGGCGGCGGTGTCCGCGGCGGCGACCGGCGTGGCGCGGCGGCTCACGACCGGGCCGGTGTGGCTGCACGCCGCGGACGGCGCGGCCGGCATCTACCGCCGACTGGGGTACGTGCCGGTCGACCGGCACGTACTGCTGGCGCCGCGCTGAGCAGGCGGGTCAGATCTTGGCGCAGAGGTCCTTGGCCTTCTTGATGCTCTCCTTGGTGGTCGGGTTGTCCGACTTGAAGGTGCGCGCCGCGGCGCTCGACGCCTGCGTGAGCGCCTTCTTGAGCGGCTCGTACTTCGCGTCCAGCGCGGCCGCCGCCGTCGCCAGCCCGACCGCGGCGCCGAACTCGCTGGACGACGCCTCCTTCTGCATGTCGTACGTGCCCATCCGGTCCAGCGTCGCGCACGCCGCCTTCGCGTCGGAGCTTGCCCGGCTGTCGCCGTCCCCGCCCGACGAGCCCGAACCGGAGCAGGCGCTGAGCGCGAGGCAGGCGGCGGCGAGCGCCACGAGTCGAATCCGCATCCTGGAACTGTAGAGGCTGTGGGCCGGCGCGGGGCGGGCGACCACGGGTGCTGACCTGCGGCGCGGGTCGTAGGGTGACGGGATGTTGACGCATCGGGCCGGGCCGCGGGCGGTCCTGCTGGAGTGCGCGGACGCCGCGGAGGTGGCGGCGTGGCACGCCGAGCTGGTGCGGCGCCGGGACGCCGGCGAACTGGCCGCGACCGACCTGGTCCCCGCCGCCCGCACCGTACTGGTGGACGGCGTGGACGATCCCGTCGCGTTGGCGGAAACCCTTGCGGCGCAACGTGTCGCGCCGGTTGCCGAGATCGCCGACGCCGGCTCGGTCGAGCTGCCCTGCGTGTACGACGGGCCCGACCTGGCCGACGTCGCCGACCTCTGGGGTACGAGCGTCGACGGGGTCGTGGCGCGGCACACCGGTACCGAGTTCCGGGTGGCGTTCTGCGGGTTCTCGCCGGGCTTCGGGTACCTGACCGGGTTGCCGCCGGAGCTGGCCGTACCGCGCCGGCCCACGCCGCGGCCCCGGGTGGCGGCCGGTTCCGTCGGCCTGGCCGGGGCGTACTCGGGGGTCTACCCGTCGCCGTCGCCGGGCGGCTGGCAGCTGATCGGGCGTACCGGACGGGTGTTGTTCGACCCGGACGCGTCGCCGCCGGCACTGCTCGTCCCGGGCACCCGCGTGCGGTTCACGGCGATGCGCTCATGAGGGCGCTGACGGTGCTGAAACCGGGCCTGCTGACGACGGTGCAGGACCGCGGGCGCGTGGGGCTGGCGTACCTGGGGGTGCCGCGGTCGGGGGCGGCCGACCTGCCCGCGCTGGAGCTGGCGAACCGGCTGGTCGGCAACGACGAGTCCGCGGCCGGGCTGGAGTGCACGCTGACCGGCGTGACGCTCCGCGCGGAGGCGGCGCTCACCGTCGCCGTCACCGGCGCCCCCGCCCCGGTACGCGTCGGCGGCCGCGACGCCGACGTCGGCCTGCCGCTGGCCGTACCGTCGGGCGCGGAGGTGGCGGTGGGCCCGGCGCGCACCGGGCTCCGCACGTACCTGGCGGTGGGTGGCGGGGTGACCGTGCCACCGGTACTCGGCTCGCGCGCGACCGACACGCTGTCCGGGCTGGGGCCGGCGCCGCTGCGACGCGGGGACACGCTGCCCGTCGGGCCACCGTACGGGTCGCCGGCGGCGGTCGACGTGCCCGCGTTGTACGAGCTGGGCGGTGCGGTGGTGCTGCGGGTGCATCCGGGGCCGCGGGTGGACTGGTTCACGGCGGCGGCGGTGCGGACGCTGCTGGCCGGGGAGTACGCGGTGTCGCCGACGAGCAACCGGGTCGGCGCGCGGCTGACCGGGCCGGCGCTGGCCCGCGCGGTCGACGCCGAACTGCCGAGCGAGGGTGTCGTACTCGGCGCGGTGCAGGTGCCGGCGGACGGCCAGCCGCTCGTGTTCCTCGCCGACCATCCGACGACCGGCGGGTACCCGGTGATCGCGGTGGTCGACCCGGCCGACGTACCGCGGGTCGCGCAGGCCCGGCCCGGCACGGCCGTACGGTTCACAGAGGGGGTGTCGGGATGGACCTGAACAGTGACCTGGGCGAGGGGTTCGGGCGCTGGACGCTCGGCGACGACGACGCCCTGCTGACGGTCGTGACCAGCGCGAACGTGGCGTGCGGCTTCCACGCCGGTGACCCGTCGACGATGCGCCGGGTGTGCGCGGCGGCGCTCGGCCGCGGCGTCGCCGTCGGCGCGCAGGTCGGCTACCGCGACCTGGCCGGCTTCGGTCGCCGACACATCGCGTACGACCCGGCCGAGCTGACCGACGACGTGCTCTACCAGCTCGCCGCGCTCGACGGGTTCTGCCGCGTCGCGGGCGGGCGCGTCACGTACCTGAAGCCGCACGGCGCGCTCTACAACACCGCGGTACGCGACGACGCGCAGGCCGCCGCCGTCGTCCGCGCGGTCCGCGAGTACGACCCGGCGCTGCCGGTGCTGGGGTTGCCCGGGTCGGCGCTGCTCCGGCACGCCGCCGACGCCGGCCTGCGTACGGTCGCGGAGGGTTTCGCGGACCGCGGGTACACGGCGGACGGGTCGCTGGTGCCGCGCGGCGAGCCGGGCGCGCTGGTCACCGACCCGGACGAGGTGGTCGCCCGCGCGCTCCGGATGGTCGTCGAGGGCGAGGTCGTCGCCGTCAACGGCGCCACCATCCCGATCGCGGTCGACTCGCTGTGCGTACACGGGGACACGCCGGGGGCGGTGGCGCTGGCCGGCCGCCTGCGTACCGCGCTCGCCGACGCCGGCCTGCTCCTCGCCCCCTTCGCCGCCCCCTGACCGTCCCGCCGCCGGATCAGCGCGACGTGATCACCTCGCGCAGGTAGTCCTTGCGGGAGAACGGATCCGGCCCGGTACGCGGCCGGCGCGGTGGCGCGCCCACCGCCGGGGAGTACCCGTGCGGGGTGGTGGTCAGGTCGCCCTCGCCGCGGGTGATGCGCGGCAGCCGCTGCTCGATCGTGTGCACCGCGTCGGCGCCGATCGTGCCCTCGATCCGGGCCGTACCGTCGTCGGCGGTGATGTCGCCCGGGGTGCCGCCCGCCGCGGCGAACGCGGCCAGCACCTCCCCGACCGTGTCCACCGGTACCGTCGCCTCGAAGCGCCGGACCGGTTGGTACACCACGGTTCCGGCCTCGCGCAGGGCGTTCGCGAGGACGAGCGGGACGAGCCCGCGGAAGTCGCCGGCGGCGCTCATCGGCGCCCAGTAGCCGGAGTGCGTGAGCGTGACGCGGCAGCCGACGACGCGCCAGCCGTACGGCCCCTGCCGCAGCACGTCCCGCACCGTCTCCTCGACCGCGTGCCGGAACGCCGGCAGCAGACTCCCCGCCTCCACCTCCAGCCGGTACTCGACCTCCTCGCCGTCGATCGGGTCGACGCGCAGCCCGACGGTCGCGAAGTACCGGTTGGCGGGGTCGGTGATCAGCTCGTGCGCGGCGCCGCTGCCGACCGGTCGCTCCACGCAGATCGCGCTGGTCGGCGCGAACGTCACCCCGATCCCGTACTCCGCCGCCAGCGTCGCGGTCAGTACCTCCTTCTGCACCTCGCCGAACAGGCACACGGAGATCCCGTCGCCGCGGGTGCGTACCGCGATCATCGGGTCCTGCTCGGCCAGCTCGCCGAGCGCCCCCCACAGGTCGGCGCGGCCGACCGGGTGGCCGCCGGGGCGACCGCGGACCGGCAGCCCGACGGGATCGGCCGTCACCACGCTCTCCAGCGTCGGCGGCGGTACGAGCGACCCGGCCGCGGCACCGGGCGTGCCGACACGGTCCCCGATGCGTACCCCGGTCAGGCCGGTGACCTGGACGATCTCGCCGGCGCCCGCCTCGCGTACCGGCCGGGATCCACCGCGTACCAACAGTTCCACGGCGGTCGGGCGCACCTCGCGCCGGGTACCGTCGTCCCGGTGGAACGGTACGGCGACCCGGTTGCGGAACGTTCCGCCGAACAGCCGCAGGTACGCCAGGCGCTCGCCGCGCGCGCCCCGCCGGATCGCGAACACCGTGCCGGACAACGGATCCGCGGCCCGGCCACCCGCCCGCGGCAGGTACGCCGAGACGCCGGCCAGCAGCGCGTCGACGCCGACCCCGGTCATCGCGGACCCGAAGTACACGGGGTGCACGCGGCCGGCGCGGGACTGCCGCCGCAGCTCCGCGTCGACCTCCGCCGCCGACGGACGCCACCCCTCCGCCAGGTACGCCGCGAGGAAGTCGTCGTCGTGGTCCGCCCGCAGCTCCGCCAGCCGCTCCACGGCCGCGGCGTCGGGCCCCACCGGGCGCACCGTGGCGCCCCGGGTACCAATGTTGTCCACAGTGGACAGTGGCAGTACGTCCGGGCTCAAGCGCGCCCGAATCCCGTGCAGCACCTCGTACTCCCGCGCACCGGCGCGGTCCACCTTGTTCACGAACAGGACCGTCGGCAGGCCCACCGCGCGCAGCGCCCGCATCAGCCGCCGGGTCTGCGGCTGCACGCCCTCCACCGCGGACACCACCAGCACGACGCCGTCGAGTACCCGGAGGGCGCGGTCGACCTCGGCGATGAAGTCGGCGTGCCCCGGCGTGTCGATCAGGTTGACCTTCAGCCCGTCCGGCAGCTCGAACGACACCACCGCGGAACGGATCGTGATGCCGCGCTCCCGTTCGAGCGCCATCGAGTCCGTGACCGTACTGCCCGCGTCCACCGAACCCGGACGGGCCAGTACGCCGGTATGAAAGAGGATCCGCTCGGTGAGGCTGGTCTTACCCGCGTCGACGTGCGCCAGGATCCCGAGATTGAGCAGTGCCATGCGTGTGGTGCCTTCCGTCCGGCCGGTCGATGAACCAAGGCGAAACGGAAAGCTGCCGCATGACACGTCCTCTCAGTCGACCTGCCGCGCACGCTATGCCGGCACCCCCACCCCGGCAACCGGATTAGCCGCGCAGTACCGGAATCGCGGCGGGGGGAGCGCTGGCCGGAGGGGCGGGCGCGTCAGGTCATGCCGACGAGGATCAGGTCCAGGTGGTCCGGCGCCCCCGCGGACACCGCGACCGGTACTCCCCAGTCCTGCCGGCTCAGGTGGCACGCCGGGTTCTCGCCGACGGCGTCGCAGGTGGCGGCCTGCGCGGTCACCTGGAGTACGCCGGGGAGGTCGGCGAGGACCAGCCGCCGGGACAGGTCGGTGCCCACGCCGGCGCCCTCGACCAGCAGCTCGGGCGGGTTAGCCGAGACCTCCAGGCGGGTCGGCGGGCCGTACGTGTCGTCCAGCTTCGTACCGGGCGGCGCCGTGAACACCACGTCGAGCGTGACCGCGCCGGGCGCGAGCGGCGTCACCGGCCGGTCCGTCCGGTACCGCTCGGCGGCCGCGCGGCGTGCGGCGAGTACGGGACGGGTGAGGCGGTGCGCGCCCGACTCGACGACCAGTACCTCACCGTCGACGACCAGTACGTCGGACGGCTCCGCCAGCCCGGACGCCACGGTCGACACCGCACCGGTCGCCGGCTCGTACCGCCGGACCGCCCCGTTGTACGTGTCGGCCACGAGCACGGCGCCGTCCGCCGCCACGCCGACGCCGAGCGGGTGCTGGAGCAGCGCGCCGTCCGCGACCCGCGGCACCGTACCGTCGCCGGCCGTGCCCTCGACGTCCGCGTGCCCGAAGTCGAACAGGCCGGTACCGATCACCGTGTGCAGCTCGCCGTCCTCGACGTACCGCAGGGCGGAGGACTCGGAGTCGGCCAGCCACAGCCGCCGCCCGTCGGCCGCCAACCCGGACGGCTGCGCCAGGAACGCCTCGGCCAGCGGCCCGTCCCGCAGGCTCTCCGTCGTCGTCCCCGCGTACACCGCGGCGGTGCCGCGCACCGGGTCGAACCGCCACAGCTGGTGGATGCCGGCCATCGCGACGACCACCGCCCCGTCGTACCAGGCCAGGTCCCACGGCGACGACAGGTCCACGCCGAGCGCGTCGTCCGTCTCCGGCGCGGACCGCCACGGCGCCCCGGTGCCCGCCACCGTCCGCACCGCCCCGTCACCCAGCCGTACGCCGCGGAGCAGGTGGTTGACCGTGTCCGCGACGACCACGTCGTACCCGACGGCCGCGGCGACGTCGCCCGGGAGTACGACAAGGCCCTGCGGTTCGCTGAACGTCGGCTCCGCGCCGTCCGCCCGGCCGCGCGCGCCCGTGCCGATCACCCGCCGCATCGTCGCGCCGTCCGCCTCGAACTCCACCAGCCGGTGCTGCGCCGAATCCGACACCAGCAGCGACCCGCCCGGCAGCGCCACGACCTTCCCCGGGTACCGCAGCGTCTGCGCCGCGCCACCCGCGTCCCGGTCCGCCACGTACGGCCCGGCGCCGCGGACCAGCGTGCCCTTCGCCGTGTGCTCCGCGACCAGCTCGGTGAGCAGCCGGTCCAGCCCGTCCGCGTGGCCCTCCCCGGCCATCGTCGCCACCACGTACCCCTCCGGGTCGACGACCACCAGCGTCGGCCACGCCCGCGCCGCGTACTGCTGCCACGTCACCAGCTCCGGGTCGTCCAGCACCGGATGCCCCACCCCGTACCGTTCGACGGCGTCCCGCACCGCCCCCGGCGCCTTCTCGTGCTCGAACTTCGGCGAGTGCACACCCACCACGACCACCGAGTCCGCGTACTTCTCCTCCACCGGCCGCAACTCGTCCAGTACGTGCAGGCAGTTGATGCAGCAGAACGTCCAGAAGTCGAGCAGCACGATCCGTCCGCGCAGATCGGCCAGCGTCAGCTCGCGCCCGCCCGTGTTCAGCCAGCGCCGTCCGCGCAGCTCCGGCGCCCGCACCCTGGCCTGCCGTACCTCGGTCATGGCGCCATTCTCCGTCGCCGCACCGTCCCCGCCGACCCGAACCGACGTGGCCCACACCTCACCCGCGGTCGTACTGTCCGGGACGTCAGATGTGCGTTCCGCCCGGGAACGGCGCCGGCCCCGGTCGCCGTCCACACCGCACGCCACGGGACTTCAGGCGTGCGGAACGTTCGTTGCGCCGAGACGAGGCACCAGATCCGCCGGCCGCCCGGACCGGGGCCAACGGGCGACGGGACGTCAGGTACGGGGCGCCCTCACTTCGCCGGCGAGAGGCACCGGACGCGGTTGCCGTCCGCGCCGGCCAGTTCGACGACCGGCCCGTTCGGGTCGGGGCACCGTCCGCGGTCCGACACGCTCTTCGTGATCTTGTACGCCCCGGGCGAGTCGCACGACGCCGACTCCGCCTTGCCGCCGTGCTGCGTGACGCACGACCCCACCGGGTACGCGTCGCCGCCGCGGCCGTTGAGTACCAGAGCGGCCACGACCGCCACCACCGCGATCACCAGGATCGCGACGACGGCGCCGATCACGATCGGCCGACGGTTCACCTTCGGCGGCGTCGGCGCCGGCTGCCCACCCCACTGCTGCCAACCGGCCCCGCCAGCCTGGGGTGTCGCGCCCGTCTGCCCACCCGGTACCGGCATCGCGCCGGTCTGCGGCATCGCGCCCGTCTGCCCACCGGGAACGTGCTGCGCGCCGGTCTGCCCACCGGGAACGTGCTGCGCGCCCGTCTGCCCACCGGGTACCGGCATCGCGCCGGTCTGCGGCATCGCGCCGGCCTGCCCACCGGACACCGGCGCGCCGGGCTGCGGCGGATGCTGTCCCGCCCCGCTCACCGGACCCGGCGGTACGACCCCGGCCGGTGAACCCGGCGGAACCTGCCCCGGAAACCCCTGCCCGGCGACGGGTTGCCCGGCACCCGGCTGCCCCGGAAGAACCTGACCCGTACCGGGCTGCCCGGTGACCGGCTGCCCCGGAAACCCTTGTCCCGCAACGGGTTGCGCCATCCCCTGCCCCGGCACGGGCTGCCCGGCCACCGGCTGCCCCGGAACGGGTTGCTCGGACACCGGCTGGCCCGGCACAGGCTGCCCCGCGACGTTCGCCGGCCCGGCGTACCCCGGCTGCCCCGGAGCAACCGGCTGGCCAGGCGCCTGCTGACCAGGCATCGGCTGCCCGGGCGCCGGCTGACCAGGAACCGCCGGCTGACCAGGAACCGCCGGCGGGCCGGGAACCGGCGGCTGACGGGGAACAGGCGCCCCCGGGTACGGAGGCTGGGCGGGGTACCCGGGGGCCGGTGGACGGTTCGCCGCGGCGTGACCCGGTGCGGGGAGCGGGTCGGCGGTCGGCACGGTCTCGGGGGGCGGAACCGGGCCGGCCGGCGGGAACGGGCCTAGCCGCGGCGCCTTGCCGGCGCCTTCCTGCGGCTGCTCGTCGCCGTCGCGACTCATCACGCCTCCCTCACCGGACAACGGATCCGGGTCCACACGCTACCCGGACAGGGCGCTGCCCGGTCGATCGCGGGAGGACCGACCGGGCAGCGGGTGGGAGTGAGTTGAGGTCTCAGTAATCGCGGTTGGCGATGGTGAGGAGCTCGTCCCGCATCGCCTGGGAGGGGCAGCGCTCCAGCGCGCGGTTGATCGCGCGGGCCCGCCGGTGCGCGGTGCGCCGCTGCCGGTACTTCTCGACCAGGGTGTTCATGTCCGCCTCACGTCTGCTGGCTCGTCGTCGTGTGACTCCATTAGACCTCGACTGACCGTTTCGATGCCAACGAATCGTCGGTGAGGTCGCTAACATGCCTTCGATCATTCAGTACGACAAGGGAAAGCGCCGTTGTGTCCACGGTCACCGTGGGAAAACGTAACGGCCGCGACCCCCTGAGCGGGGGCCGCGGCCGTCGGATGCGGTACAGCGGTGGGTCAGTCCCAGGCGAGCAGCGTCGCCTCCGGGTCGGTGAGGAACCGGCCGATGTCGGCGAGGAACCGGGAACCCAGCTCACCGTCGACGATCCGGTGGTCGAACGACAGCCCGAGCGTCGTCACGTGCCGCGGCTTGACCTTGCCCTTGTGTACCCAGGGCTGCTGCCGGATCGCCCCGAACGCCAGGATCGCGGCCTCACCCGGCGGCAGGATCGGCGTACCGGTGTCGACGCCGAACACGCCGACGTTGGTGATGGTGAACGTGCCGCCCTGCATCGCCGCCGGCGCCGTACGGCCCGACTTGGCCGTCTCGACCAGGTCGGTCATCGCGTCCGCCAGCTCCCGCATGGACAGCCGGCCGGCGTCGGCGATGTTCGGCACGATCAGGCCGCGGTCGGTGGCCGCCGCGATCCCGAGGTTCACGTACTCCTTGACGACGATCTCGCCGCGCTCGGCGTCCCAGGTCGAGTTGACCATCGGGTGCCGGCGGACGGCGAGCAGCACCGCCTTGGCCACCAGCAGCAGCGGCGACACCCGCACGTCCCGCCAGTCGCGCATGGCCCGCAACCGCTCGACCGCCTTCACGGTACGGGTCGCGTCGACGGTCAGGAACTCCGTCACGTGCGGTGCGGTGAACGCGCTGGCCACCATGTTCTCGGCGGTCAGCTTGCGTACGCCCTTGATCGGGACGCGCTGCTCGCGGTCCGGCCCGAAGCTCGGCCGTACCGCCGGGGCGGCCGCCGGTGTTGCCGTGGCCGCGGCGTGTGCGGCGGTCACGTCGTCCCGGCTGATCGTGCCGTTCGGCCCGGTCGGCGCGACCGTACGCAGGTCGACGCCGAGGTCCTTGGCCAGCTTGCGTACCGGCGGCTTGGCGAGCACCGGGCCGGCGTGCGCCGGTACGGGCGGCGCAACGGGTGCCGGCGGCGTGACGGCCGCGGGCGGCGTGGCCGGTACGGTCGGCGCGACCGGCGCGGACACCGGCGCCCCGTTCGCCGTACGACGGGGGCGACGCTTGCCGCCCGACGCCTTCGGCCCGTACCCGACGAGCACAGCGGTACGCCCGTCGGCGGACTCCTCGCCGATCAGCGGCCCGGTCGTCGGCGCGGCCGGTGCCTCGGCGGGAGCCGCCTCCGACAGCGGACCCGCACCCGGGTCGGTGTCGAAGGACATGATCGGGGCGCCGACGTCGACCGTCGCGCCCTCCCCGTGGAACAGCTCCACGATGACGCCGGAGTACGGGGACGGGATCTCCACGGCCGCCTTGGCCGTCTCGACCTCGACGATCGGCTGGTTGAGCGACACCGTGTCACCCGGCGCCACGAACCACTTCAGGATCTCGCCCTCGGTGAGCCCCTCGCCGAGGTCGGGCAGGGGGAACTGCTTGACGCGCGACATCCGCGGCTCCTAGTAGGCGAAGGTGCGGTCGACGGCGTCGAGCACCCGGTCCAGGTCGGGCAGGAAGTGCTCCTCCAGCTTCGACGCCGGGTACGGCGTGTTGAAGCCGCCGACCCGCTGCACCGGTGCCTCCAGCGAGTAGAAGCACTCGCTGGTGACACGCGCGGCGATCTCCGCGGACGGGCCCAGGTTCGTCGGCGCCTCGTGCACCACGACGAGCCGCCCGGTACGCCGGACCGACTCGTACACGGGGTCGAGGTCGAGCGGGGACAGCGAGCGCAGGTCGACGAGTTCGAGCGAGCGGCCGTCCTCGGCTGCGGCGTCCGCGGACTCGCGCAGAACCCGGATCGTCGGCCCGTACCCCACGACCGTGCAGTCGGTGCCGGCCCGGAACACCCGGGACGCGAACAGCGGCTCGGCGGAGGCGACCGGCGCGTCCAGGTCCACCTCGCCCTTCTCGTAGTAGCGCGCCTTCGGCTCCAGGAACACGACCGGGTCGTCGCACCGCACCGCCTGCTGGACCATGAAGTACGCGTCGCGCGGGGTGGCGGGCGTGACGACCTTCAGCCCGGCGGTGTGCGCGTAGTACGTCTCGGGGGACTCGGAGTGGTGCTCGACCGAGCCGATGCCCCCGCCGTACGGGATGCGGATGACGACGGGCAGCGTGATCCGGCCGCGGGACCGGTAGTGCATCTTCGCCAACTGGTTCGTGACCTGGTCGAACGCCGGGTACGAGAACCCGTCGAACTGCATCTCGCAGACCGGCCGGTACCCGCGCATGGCCAGACCGATCGCGGTACCGACGATGCCGGACTCGGCGAGCGGCGAGTCGAGCACCCGGTCCTCGCCGAAGTCCTTCTGGAGGCCGTCGGTGATCCGGAAGACGCCGCCGAGCCGGCCCACGTCCTCGCCCATCAGCAGGACCTTCGGGTCGTCCTCCAGCGCGCGGCGCAGCCCCAGGTTGAGCGCCTTGCCGATGGTGAGCTGCTGCGCCCCGGTCAGCGGAATCTGCTGCTTCGCCATCAGTGACCCTCCCCCGCGAAACTGGCCTGGTAGTCCCGGAACCAGGCCCGCTCGGCGTCCTGCAGCGGCGAGCCCTCCGCGTACACGTGCTCGAACAGCATCTCGGGCGTCGGGTCCGGCATGTCGATGACGTACTCCCGGAGCCGGCCGGTGATGCGGTCGGCGTCCGCGTCGACGGCGGCGAAGAAGGCGTCGTCGGCGATCTTCTGCTTCTCCAGGAACGTGCGCACCCGGGCGATCGGGTCGCGCTGCTTCCACGTCTCGACCTCGCTGCCGTTCCGGTAGCGCGTCGGGTCGTCGGTCGTCGTGTGCGGCCCCATCCGGTACGTGTACGCCTCGACCAGCGTCGGTCCCTGGCCGTGCCGCGCCGCGTCCAGCGCGTGCCGCGTCACCGCGTAGCAGGCCAGTACGTCGTTGCCGTCCACGCGTACGCCGGGGAAGCCGTAGCCCGCGGCCCGCTGGTAGATCGGCGTCCGCGTCTGCCGCTCCACCGGCTCCGAGATCGCGTACTGGTTGTTCTGGCAGAACAGCACGACCGGCGCGTGGTACACCCCGGCGAACACGCACGCCTCGTGCACGTCGCCCTGGCTCGACGCGCCGTCACCGAAGTACGCGATGACCGCCTCTCCGTCGTCGGTGCCGACCTTCCCGTCGTACCCGATGCCCATCGCGTAGCCGACGGCGTGCAGCGTCTGCGCGCCGATGACCAGCGTGTACAGGTTGAAGTTGTGCTCGCTGGGATCCCAGTCGCCGTGGTCGGCGCCGCGGAACAGCCCGTGCGGCGCGGTCGGGTCGACGCCACGGCACCACAGCACCCCGTGCTCCCGGTACGTCGGGAACGCCATGTCCTGCTTGCGCAGCGCGCGGCCGGAACCGATCTGGGCGGCCTCCTGGCCTTCCAGGCTGGCCCAGATGGCCAGGTGACCCTGCCGTTGCAGCGCCGTCGACTCCAGGTCGAGTCGCCGCACGATCACCAGGTCGCGGTAGAGCCCCCGGTACTCCTCGTCGGTGAAGTCGACGGAGTAGTCCGGATGGTCCACACGCTCGCCGTCGGGGCTGAGCAGTTGCACGAACTCGGGGTCCGGCGTGGGCCCCTGGAGGGCCACCTCGTCGTCCCGCTTCGACGCCCGGCGCGTGCGCCCGGTGCCGGAGCGGGGCCTCGTCGAGGGTTTGTCACCCATGTTCGATCCCTCTCCCTCCGCTGTGCCGCCAGTGCGGGGTCACCGCACGTGCGACGTGTCCGTAGTGCCGCGCGGACCCCGGTTGGGGGTACGCCCGGCGGGAGCGTCGGCGCAGAGGGCCGGATCGCGGGTGTGCCGCGACGGTCGGCCCCGTTGCCGATTGCCTTCCAGCATGGCAGAAGCCGTGACCGTGGCCACAGCCTGTCGGCCATGGTAAGCGGTCGAACGGCCGCTGCCGGCTCGGTGGCCGTCCAGGGGTCCGGGGAGAACCTACGCGACCGTAACCTTCTTTACCAGCGTTCAGGTGGCGGCCTGGGGTCGGCGCGTGTCGATCGCCATGCTTGCCGGCGCTGTCCGGCCGTGGCAGCCTCCTCCATCTAGGCAACTGTGTGTATACAACGTCGACACAAAGTGCAACAATGACCAGGTAGGGCGGCATGTACTCCACCGCCTGACACGACCAGACCAAGCCGACACACCATCGGTACGGCCGCGTCGCGTGCGTACCGAGCATGTCGACGCGGGCGGGCCGAGCCGATCGACCACGCGACAAACCGGGCGCCGCAGCTCGGCCGCCCGCAACCCGGGCCGGCCGGACCGCGGCGCCGACGCGAAGGGAGACGCCGATGGCGCGGGTGACGGTCACCACGTCCGGAGCGTACGGGCGCGCGAGCCGGCGTTCCGGGGCTCCCGCGGACGTGACATCGGGGGCTACTCTCACCGGCGTGCCTGAGCCGAACGAGGCGCCGCGGTTACGCCGCGCCACCGGATTCGGGCCCGCCGCCGACTCGCGGCTTCCCCTTATGTCGGACTTGATCGCCCTGGTCCGTACCGCCCGCGTCCGGCTCACGGTCCAGCGCGGATCCGACCGGGTCGACGGCCGGCGCATCACGCTCGTCCTGGCCAGCCTCGCCGTCCTCACCGTGGCCGCGTCCACCGTCCTGATGGCCGCCGGTACGGACCGGCTGCGCAGCGCGCCGCTCGCCAGCACCACACCGTTCCTGAACCGTCCCGGTGCCGGACGGGTCGTCGTACCCGACGGGGCACGGGACGGCACACCACACGGCGCCGGCGGCGCGGCCCGTCGTACGGCGCGGAAGGACCGGCCCACCGTCGTACCGCCGGTCGGGCCGCCCGTCGGGCCCGCCGCCCGTCCCGCGGTCCGGCCCGTCGGACTGCCCCGGACGCCGGAGGTCGCGCACCGCGTGCCACCGCGTACCGTGCCCGTCCCGCCGGCCGGATGGCGTTTTCCGGCACCGTCCGTCCCGGTCCCGCCGCCCGCCGGCCCGCGCCCACCCGAATCCGCCGGTACGCCCGGCACCGCGCTCCCGGTCCCGCTGCCGGACGCACCCGCGTACCGGCTGCCGGTCGTGATCCCGGCCCCCGCCGGACTGCCGGACTGGTCCGACTTCCTCCACACCCCGGTGCCGGGGCCCGGGACCGGCGCGTCGTGCGGGCTTCCGCCGGACCCGACCCCGCCCGCGTACGGGAGCGCGCCGGTCACCACGGCGCCTTCGTACGGGAGCGCGCCGGTCACCAGGCCCCGCGTACGCCCCGCCGAGCGGGGTGAGCGCCCCGTGGAGGCGATCCCGCCCGTGGCGCGTGACCGTTCCCTGGCGCCGACTGCGGGCGAGAGCCGTTCCATCACGGTGCCCGTGGGCGAGGGCCGTTCCGTGACGGTGCCTGGGGCCGAGAGCCGTTCTGTCGGGGTGTCGGTGGCGGACAGGCGTGCGGCCGCGCGGTCCGCGGCCAACGTCCGTACCGCGACGCGGCCCGCGGCCGAGTCCCCGTCGGCGGCCGGCAGTCGTTCCGCGGAGGCGGCGGGTCGTTCCGGGGCGCCGGGCGCGGTCCAGGTGCGTACTCACGGGCGGGGGCGTGCGGAGGCGGGGCGGAACGGTGCGCACGCCGCAGTACCGGCCGCGCGGTCGGGCGGGGCGTCCGCTGCGGGGCGCGCCACGGCCCGCGGCCCGCGCCACCTCGTACGCCACTGACCGCGCCACCTTGCGCGCCTGACCGCACCATCTCGTGCGCCGCTGACCGAGCCACCACCCCGTACGCCACCGGGTCCGTGCATCGCGCGGGCGCTGGCCACGGTCCGGATCTTTGGCCGCGGCACCGCGCCTGGCGAGTACGCGGTGCTGTCAGGGGCGCATGCGGGCGTCGAGCCAGGCGCGTACGGCGGTGTCGTCGGTGGGGTCGACGCCGTCGGCGATCATGGCGCGGGCGACCTGGGCGGCGGTGACGTGCTCGGTGTCCGCGCCGACCATCGACTCGGCGAACGCCGGGATGTGCTCGCTGACCGCGTCCTGCGTCGCCCGTACGGCGTGGTCGGGGAGGCCGGAGCGGCGCCCGGCGTACGTGACGAAGGCGATGAGGACGGTCGGCAGCCAGCGGGTGCAGTCCTCGTCGATGACCGCGGACCGGGGCGCCCAGTCGAGCAGGAACAGTTCGACCGCGATGGGGCTCCAGCGCAGCGGGTCGTTGCGGTGCTCGGCCAGGGAGTACTCGACGATCAGGCGGGCGCACGCCTCGACGACGGCGCGCGGCGCATCCTCCAGCTCGCCCTCGGGCGAGGCGAGGAAGTCCTCGACGATGCCGGCGAGGTCGGAGGCGTCCGGGGTGGGCGTGCCGTCGAACGCGGGCAGTACGGCGAGGCGGGCGAGCACCGCGCAGCGTTCCTCGGCGAGGCCCTGCGCCTCGGGCAGTGTCGGCAGCCGGTCGGTGGCGGCGAACAGCTCGGCGACGCGCAGCCCGACGGTGGCGGCGTCGACCTCGGCGAGCAGCAGGTCCTCGTCCTCGGCGGCGCTCTTCCGGCAGTCCGCGAGGATGCCGTCGGGGTGCAGCGACGCCCAGCAGTCCTTCACGATGCCGAGGTTGAAGTCGACCAGTACGCAGACGGCGTGCGGCGGTCCGCCGAGCGTGCCGTCCGCGTACTCGAAGGCGAGGATGTATTCGGTCTGGTCGCCGTACACGTCGCTCATCGCCCAGGCGCTGGTGCACGTGACGGCCCCGGCCGCGGCGGCCCAGGCCGGGCCCTTGCGGCCGGCGAGCAGCTCGGCGGCCCGTTCCCGGGCGTCGGGCGGCGCGACCGCGGCGAGGCCGGCGAGCAGCGCGCCGGACAGCGTGTCGTCCCGGCCGGCCAGCTCGGCGAGCAGGTCGTCGCAGAAGCGGGCCACGGCGCCGGCACGGTCCTCGTCGGCCGCCGCGTACGCCCCGCCGAGCAGGGCGGACACCGCCAGTTCCGCGTCGTACGCGGTGTCGAGATCGGCGATCGGGGCACAGGCAGCGAGGATCGGGGCGAAGAAGTCGGAACGGGGCTCCCGCCGCGTCGGCCGGGCGCGTCGCGCGCCGGGCTGGCCGGGCCGGGTGTTGCCGCCGCCGGGTCGTCCTCGTGAGGCTGACATCACCAAAGCGTACGCGGGGCCGGGTCACCGGGTGACCGGCGGCCCGGCCAACCGGTCACTGTCCACTGTGGACGTTACGGAGCGCGGCGCGGGCCCGCTCGTACGCGGACAGCTCCGTGCGCACCGGCCCCCGTACGCACTCCGTCGCCGCGTCGGCCACCGCCTGCCGCAGATCCGCCTCCGTCGTCCGCCGGTACTCCCGCGCACCGGCACGTACCAGCGGCACCGACACCAGGGCGAGCAGCACACCGAGGCCCAGACCGCCCAGCAGGAGCAGCAGGGGCAGCTCGTACGGCGTGGGGACGGTGGGCCAGCCCATGGGCTCGGCGAGCGCGGCCGCCAGCAGCCACAGACCGCCCGCCACCGCGCAGCCGCCCAGCACCCACTGCGCCACCGTCATGCCCAGCCACCAGCCCGGACGCGTCGCGCGGGCCCGGGACGCCAGCCGGGACAGCCGCTCCACCAGCGCCGACGCGTGCGTCGCCACCGCCGTACGAGCGGCGCCGAGCCACGTCGCGGGCAGCGTGCCGGCCGCCGCGTCGAGATAGCCGCGGAGCACGCCGGTGAGGCCGAGACGGCGGGACGCCCGGCGCTCCGCCGACCCGGCCGCGGGCACCGGCCGGGCCGCCGCGCGCTTCGTCGCCGGATCCTCCAACCAGTCCAGGTCGTACCGCTCCTGTTCGAGCTGACGGCTCGGGTCGCGCCCACCCAGCGCCCACCGTACGAACAGCCAGCCCGTCGCGCGCCGGCCACGCCGCCGGAAGTCCTGCTCCGACGTGTCCAGCAGCCCCGGTACGCCCGCCAGCTCCGCCAGCCGGTCCGGCAGCTCGGCGCCCGCGCGCTCCTCCGCGGCGAGCGCGTCCGTACCGTCCGGCCCGGTCAGCTCGGCCAGCCCGCCCGACACCGCCGCCAGATCCGCCTCGATCCGCCGTACCGACGCCTGCCGGTCGGACACCGCCGACGCCAACACGCCGCGCAGCTCCGCCACACCCGCCCGGGTACGCGCCGAGGTCAGGTGCAGCGGCGTCGCCCGCAGCCCGTCCTCCACCAGCAGCCGGCCCAGATCCGCCGCGCACTGCTGCGCGTCGTCCGGCGTCAGCTTGTCGATCTGGTTCAGCACCACCGCCGTCGACGACTCCCGCGCCACCAACGGACTCAGGTACTTCTCGTGCAACGTGCGGTCCGCGTACTTCTGCGGATCCACCACCCAGATCACCAGGTCGACCACGCCCACCAGCCGGTCGACCTCCGCCCGGTGCGCCTCCTCGATCGAGTCGAAGTCCGGCAGGTCCAGCAGTACCAGTCCGCGCAGCGCCTTCTGCGCGTCGCCGTCCAGCACGCTCTCCCGCACCGTCCGCCGCCGCTCCGGTACGCCCAGCCAGTCGAGCAACTCCTCCGCCCCGTCCGGATCCCAGACGCAGGCGTGCAGCTCGCCGGTCGTCGGCCGGCGCACCCCGACCCGGGACAGGTCCAGCCCGGACAGCGCGTTGAACAGGCTCGACTTGCCGCTGCCCGTCGTGCCCGCCAACACCACCACCGTGTACTGGTCGGTCAGCTCCAGCCGCTCGCCCGCCCGGCCCACCAGCTCCCGCGCCGCCGCCAACTGCCGCGCCGGCACCCGCTCCTCCGCCGCCGACACGAACTCCGACAGCGCCGCCAACCGCGCCGCCACACCCCGCGTACCGTCCGCGGGCGGTCCCGCCGGTGCCCGCCTGCGGTCCGGCGCCCGGTGCGCGCCACCCGCCGACGCAGCATGCCGCGCCGCCTCCGCCTCCGCCGGCAGCGCTGTCGTCTCCGCCGGTAGCGGTGCCGTCTGTGCCGGCTGCGGTGCCGTCTGTGTCGGCGCGGCGCCAGCGTCGGCGGGCTCGGTGACGCGCGGGATCTCGCCCGTCTCCGCCCGCCCGGTCGGCAGTACGTGCTCGTCGGCCTGACCGTCCCGGGTACGTGCCGGCTTCCGCGCCGTCGACGGCTTCCGCGTACTCGACGCCCGCCGCGTACCGGGCGCCCGCCGCGCGCCCTTACGCCCGGCCGCTGCGTCACTCCCGCCCGCCTCGTGTACGGCTGCCTGGGTGCCCCCCGGCTCAGCGCCGTTTCCGCCCGCGTCCCCGCCCTGTTCGACCGCGCCGCCGACATGACCTGCCGCGCCGATGCCATCTTCAGGCGTGCGGCTCGCGTTGCGTGCGGCGCCGACGCCGTGCTCAGCCGGCCCACCGTTGCGTGCGGCGCCGACGCCGTGCTCAGGCTTGCGGGTGGCGTTACCTGCCGCGCCGATGTCGTGGTCGGCCGTACCACCGGCGTTGCGTGCCGTGCCGATGCCGTGCTCCGGCGTGTCGAAGACATGGCCGGTCGCGTCGCCTTGCCCGGCAGTGGTGTGGTCCGCCGTGCCGTCGCCTCGTCCCGGTACTCCACCGGCGTTGCCTGTCGGGCCGCCTTGTCCGGCCCCGCCGGTCGCGGTGTCGGCTTCCCCCGACGCGTCGATCCCGTGGCTGGTGCCGCCTTGCCCCGCAACGCCGTCTCGCCGGGCCGCGCCGGTGGTACGGCTGGTGGCGCCGTCGCCGTGGCCGGCAGCGCCGCCAGCGTGACCGGAGGTGGTGCCGGCCGGATCCGGTGCGGCGCTCCGCGCGGCCGCGCCGCGGGGCCGGCCGGCGGGGTGGTCCGCTCCGGCCACGCCGCCGGGCGTACCGCTGGCGTCAGCGTCGTCCCGTCCCGCGACCTCGCCGTCCGGAGCCGCAACCGCGCCGGCCCGACCCGCCGTACCGCCAGGCTGGTCGGCCGTACCGTGGGCGTCGTCGGCAGCACCCGTGTCGGGCTGATCCGTGGTCTCCTGGCTCCTGGCCTCGTTCGCCGCGCGGCGACTGGCACGCCGGGCCCGCCAACCCCGCCGGGCCGGTGGCGCCGCGTCGTCGGACGGGCCGTCCTGCGCGGCACCGCCAGCCTCCGGTACGCCCCCCGTCGAGTCCGCCGCCGCGGGTGCCGGCGCGTCGTCCGGGTCGATCGGGTCGTCCGAGGCCAGTTGCTGAAGCCACGCCTTCACGTCGGCGTCGCTGTCCCCGGCATCCCGGCGTGCGGCCGAGTCGGGCCGGATCATGCGCCCTCCCGCGCTGTCGTGTCTCCCGTACCGGCCGGCTCGTCCCGCCGCACCGCTGGCTCGGCGGCCTCCTGCGTCCCGCGTACCGCCGCGTCCACCGTGGCCTCGGGCGGCTGCGCCGTCTCGTTCCCTTGCGCCACAACGGATTCGTCGTACGCCTCGGCCTTGTCCCCGGCCCCGCCGCCCGACTGCGCCGCGCCGGGCTTCCCGGTCGTCACGTGCTCGTCCGCGGACTCCTCGGTCGAAGCGCGGTTCACAGCGGCAGGCTGGTCGGCAGTACCGTCGTCCGCCGCAGGCCCGTCGGGCGATGCGTGCTCGTCCACCGCCGCAGGCCCGTCGGCGGAACCCTGGTCCGCCGGCACGAGGTCCTCGCTCGAAGCCTGGTCCGCCGGCACGGGTTCGTCGGCCGAAGCCTGGTCCGCCGGCACGGGTTCGTCGGCCGATGCGCGTTCCGCTGACGCAGGCTCGTCGCTCGAAGCGTGGTCCGCCTCCGCGCGCTCGTCGGCAGAGCCGTGGTCCGCCGGCACAGCATCGTCGGTCGAAGCGCGGTCCGCCGGCACGGGTTCGTCGCGCGAACCGTCGTCCGCCGCCGCAAGCCCGTCGGCAGAGTCGTGGTCCGCCGGCGTGGCCCCGTCGGCCCCACCCTCCGGTACGTCCGCCGGTCGAGTCGGCTCCGACCCAGCCTGCTCCGACGCCCCGCCGTCGACATCGAGCGCGTCGGCCCGACCGTCGCCGTTCGGAGTCTCGCCGAGGTCGTGCGGCTCCCCGGCCGCGCCCGACTTCCGTACTGCGCCAACCGATCCGGGCCCCTGCGCCGCCTCCGACTCGTACGCCGCTCCCGGCCCATCGGCCGGCCCGGCCTCGGTCTCGTGTACCGCTCCGGACTCAGCGTCCGGCTCGTGCGCTGATCCTGCGTCGTCGGTCGACCCAGGATCGCGCGCCGCCTCGTACCTCTCGGTCGGGACGGTCTCGTGCGCAGCCTGCGGGCCGTCGTCCGGTTCGTGCGCCGGCTCCGGATCGTCGACCGGCTCGGGCGTCGCTCCCGGCTCGTCGGCCGACTCTGGCTCGTGGGTCGATGCGGGCCGGTCCGTTGGCGCAGGCTCGTCGGCCCCGCCTTCCGGTACGTCCGCCGGTTGAGCCGGCTCCGTCCCGGCCCGGTCCGACTCCCGGCCGCCACCACCGGGAGTCCCGGCCCGGCCGGCACTGGACGTCACCCGTTCCGCGTCGGGCTCGTTCGCCTGTACGGCAGGCGAACCGTCGCCGTCCGCGTGCGTCGCCGGTTCGTGCGGCTGATCGGCCGCCACCCCGGCGGGCTCGGCACCGGGAACGGGCCGCCGTGGCGGAAGCAGCTGCGTACGCGCGGTCTCGGGTTCGGCCGGATCGCCGTCCCGGCCCGCACCGGCACTCGCCGATGGTCCGGGCGCCGCACCGCCGGACCCGTCACCCGAGCCCGCACTCGCCGCGGCCACGGGGCCGCCGTCGGAGCCGGACTCTGCCGGGATCTCCGGTGCCGTGCCGGTCGACACCGGATCCGCGACGCCGGCATCGTGCGTGTCCGTACGGGCGGCGCCGTCGGACAGCACCTCGGAACGCCGCCGTTCGCCGTCGCCGGGATCGGGCGCGGTGCCCGCACCGTCGACCACCCCGGCGTCGTCCGTACCGGCGGGGTGGAAGATCGGGTCGTCCGGGCCGGGCAGGTCGACGGACGACGCGGCCGGTGCCGGCGGCGCCGGAGGTACGGGTGCCGGCAGCGGGTGGTACGCGGGGGCGAGCGCCGCGGCCGTCCGCGCCGGCCCGAGCGCGACCGCCGCGGTACGGAGTCGTTCGCCGGTGGCCTCGTCGACGGTGACCCGGTTGAGGACCGCGTCGTACCGCCTGCGCCGGGTGTCGGTGAGCGCGTGGAAGCGGGTGGACAGCTCCTCGCGGGCGCGGGTGGTGAGCCGCCGGACGACCGGGTCGGCGAGGACGGTGTCGAGCATGGCGCGCTCGGTGCCGGTCGCCGCGGTACGTGCCGGCGCGACGAGGACCGCGACGAGCACGAGCAACCGCACCGCCTGCAACGTGTACGAGGTCTGGCGGGCGACGGAGCGCTGCCCGGAGTCGGTGCGTACCCAGTCGAGCAGGTCGTCGAACCAGGTGGCCACGGGGTCGTCGGGATCGGGGTCGCCGACGTCGGGGAGCAGGGCGGTGCCGGCGGGCGTGGCGGACCAGGCGTCGGCGGTCTGCCGCGCGGCGTCGGTGAGCGTGTCGGTGAACAGGGTGCGCAGCGCGGCCTCCGCCGCGGGGACGAACCGGCTGCCCGGCTCGGAGCGCCCGGCGAGCGACACGCTGAGCTGGTCCCAGAGCCGGCCGGAGCGTGACCGCACCGCGCGCAGCAGCTCGCCGCCGGCGATGAGTTCCTCCCAGCGGGCGGCCAGCTCGCCGCCGAGCAGCCCGCCGTCCCGGATCGCTTCGTCCATTGTGGACACCGCCGTACGGTGCGCGGCGTGTGCGGTGGCGCGCAGTTCCTCGGCCGCGCGGAGCTGCTCGTCGGACTCGTCGGCGAGGGCGACGAGCCGCTCGGGCAGCGTACCGACGGCGCCGTCGAGGGTCTGCCGGGCGATGGCGGCCGACTCGTGCGCGTCGCCGGCGAGCCGCAGCAGCCAGTCGCGGAGCGGGGCGACCGCGTCGTCGGGCAGCAGCCCCTCGTCGTCGGTCGCCGACTCGGCCAGCTCGAACACCGGCGCGTCGGCGAGGTCGGCGTCCTCCAGCAACGACCGCAGATCCCGTCGTACGGCCCGGCCGGCGTCCGGCGGCACCCGGTCGAGGACCACCGCCACGGCCACGTCCCGGTCCCGCGCGGCGTCGAGGACCTGCCACGCCGTCTCGTCCGCGTACCGCGTGGCGGTGGTGACGAACAGCCAGAGGTCGGCGGCGGCCATGAGTTCGGCGGCGATGTCCCGGTTGCCGGCCACGACGGAGTCGATGTCGGGCGCGTCGAGCAGTGCCAGGCCGGACGGCAGCGCCGGCGCGGTCACCACCTGCAGGTGCCGGCCGGCCGGCGGGTTGCCGCCGGTCCGCGCGAACGTGGGCAGCAGGTGTGGCCGGCCGAACCACGCGGCGTCGGCGCCGCTGGCCGCGAGTACCGGAGCCTTGGTGGTCGGACGCAGCGCGCCGGACCGGCTGACGGGCGCCCGGACGAGGCTGTTGACCAGCGTGGACTTGCCCGCGCCGGTCGGCCCGCACACGACCACGAGCAGCGGCCCGGACAGGGTGTCCAGCCGCGGCCGCAGGTACGCGTCGAGCTGCCCGGTGATCTCCCGCGCCGTCCGCCGTGCCTCCTCGGCGCCGGCCGTGGTCAGGGCGAAGCGCGCGCCCGCCACCGCGTCCCGTACGCCGCGGAGGGCTTCGGCGAGCACCGCCGTACCGAGGGCGTCGAGGTCGGCGGACGCGGCCGGTGGACCGGGGACAGCACCGGACGCCGGCGGGGTCTCGTGCCCCGTCGGCGTCTCCTGTTCGTCAGGTACCGCGCGCGCCAGGCCGGGAGACTCCGTCGACCGCGCGGAATCCTGCGCGGACCTCGACCGGGTGTCCTCCGGCCGGCCGCCCTGTCGGCCGCGCGCGTCGTGGGCGCGGTCGGGTCGGCCGCCCGGAGCGGAATGATGATCTCCGGCTGGTGCGACGCCGGTACCCCCCTGCGTCGTCACGGCTCAAGGGTGCCCGATCGATGATCCGGACGACAACGCACACGCCCCACAGCGGGCCGGGTTTCGCCCGAGGAACACCTCGGATGCCGAAAAACAACCCCATCCGAGTACTTTTCAGGCATGGCTGGCATCGGGTCCTCCAGACGGCCCGTTTTCCCGGCGGTACGCTGCCCGCCCGGTAACGCGGATTGTCCCGCCGCCGACATCGTGCAACGGGACGGTATGGGAGAGTCGAACGATAGTTGTGGACTATTCTCCACGTACCGGTGTTTACCGATCTCAACGGGGCATAGGTAGCTAATGCACGGTAGAAGAGACACGAGGGTACGCTCCGGCGTCGCGGACGCCGCGGTCGCGGTGCGCCCCACCGGGCCCGTACCCGCCGCGGCGGGTGCCGACACCGCGTCGGCGGGCACCGACGCGTCCGGGCCCGCGCCACGGGTCGTGCCGGCCGCCGAGCCGACCGCGGTCACCCGCGAGCAGGGGCTCGCCGCGCTGGCCGCCGCGTACCGGCAGCTGACGGAGACGGTGGCGGGCCGGCCGGACGCGGACCTGATGCGGCCGACCCGGTGCACCGGCTGGTCGGTCGTCGACGTGCTCTACCACGTGCTGCTCGACGGGCAGCGCGCGCTGATCGCCCTGGCCACCCCCGACGACGGGGTCGCCGACACCGACTTCATCACGTACTGGCGGGGTTTCCCCGGTGGTCCCGGCCCCGGCGAGCACGCCCGCGCCGTACGGATCGCCGCGTCGGCGTTCCGGCCGCGGACGCTGGTGCAGCTGTGGGACGAGA
The DNA here is from genome assembly GCF_016861975.1 of Actinocatenispora rupis. Lineage (GTDB taxonomy): Bacteria > Actinomycetota > Actinomycetes > Mycobacteriales > Micromonosporaceae > Actinocatenispora > Actinocatenispora rupis. The sequence goes on from NZ_BOMB01000023.1 coordinate 280,866, forward strand.
CGTCGTCGGCGGTGGTCCGCGCCGCCCGCAGTACGGCCGCGGACAGTCGGCTGGTCACCCAGCGGCACGTGCTGACCCTGCCCGACCTGCTGGCCACGCTCGCGGTCGAGGCCAGCGTGCACCGCCTCGACCTCACCGTCGACCTGCCCGACGCGTCCGACCCCGATCCGGTACCGCTGGCGCTGGTGCGGCGCACGCTCGACGGGCTGCTCGGCGCCGGCGTACCGCGACCGGACTGGCCGGACCGGGAGTACGCGTTGAAGGGCACCGGGCGGGAGCCGCTGACCCCGGCGGAGCAACGGATCCTGGACGGCAGCCGGTTTCCGCTGTTCGGCTGATTCCGCTGTTCGGCTGATCGGCGGCGCGGATCGGTGCGCCGGCACGGGTTCGCGTCGCTGCCCGGCGGTCCGCGGAGACTGTCGACGGTGGCCCGGTGCGGCTACTGTCTAGTCGCGCGGACCTCGCGCCACCCCCGCCTCCGTCAGCCGAGGCACCCGCCCGGAAGGCTGTACCGCCGTGACACAACCCCCGTACGACCCGTACTCCGGTTATGGCAACGGACCCGGATACGGCCAGCAACCCGGCTACGGTCAGCAGCCCCAGCCTGGTTACAGCCCGCCGCAGCAACCCGGCTACGACCCGGCGTACGGGCAGCCCGACCAGTCCTGGCAGCAGCCCGACCCGAGCCAGCAGTACTACGGCGACGCGAACCAGCAGTACTCCAGCGTCCCGATCTCCGGCGGCGGCTACAACGACCCGTACGCGCAGCCCCCCGCCCCGGATCCCTACGCGCAGCCGAGCGCCCCGCCGTACGGTCAGCCCGGCGCCGCGCCGTACGGTGCGCCGCAGTACCCGCAGCAGCCGGTCCCGGCGTACCAGCCGCCCGCGCCGTCCGGTGGGAACCGGGGTCTGCTGATCGGCGGGCTGGTCGGTGGCGGCGTGCTCGCGGTCGTGGTCATCGTGGTGATCGCGGTCGTGGCGCTCTCCGGTGGCAACAAGCCGGATCCGAAGCCGACCCAGGCCGCGGGATCGTCGACGCCGTCCGCGTCGGCCTCGCCGTCGCCGAGCGAGTCGGACAGCGCACCCTCGGGCGGCGGCGGGACGTACACGGCGCCGACGAAGATCGCCGACAAGGTCGACTGGTCGCCCTTCGAGTCCGGGTACGGCAAGGGCAACGGCAACCCGATCGAGGACGACTCGACCACCGGGGACAGCAAGCTGCTCGTGGTGACGCAGTCGTTCGGCGACTACAGCGGGGACACCGCGATGGTGTCCGTGGTCGGCGCGTTCTACACCGACGGCGACGGCGCCTCCCGGCTGTACGACTACTACCACGACCAGGGCTCCAGCTCGGTCAAGTCCGGTGCCAAGAAGGACGTGCAGATCGGCGAGAAGGCCTTCGAGTACGTGGAGGACAGCAGTTCGAGCGACAGCATCTCCCGGCTCGACCTGATCGTGCTGGACGGCAACCTGGTGCTGAAGTTCACGCCGATGGTCACGAAGTCCGGGTCCGGGTCGTGGTCGGACAGCGACCTGGACAAGGTGCGCGGGCAGATGGAGCAGGCCGCCAAGGGCACCCTCGACAAGCTCGGCGGCAACTGAGCGGCGCCGCGCCGCGACGGATCCAACTGCCGCGCGCGCGACCCTGCCCCGGCATCCGATCACCGGCTAACGTCGGTGATCGGATGTCTGGAGGGGGTCGGCATGGAGTTGCGCAGTCACCAGTGGTTCGCCGAGCAGGGCCGCAACGGGTTCATCCACCGCTCGTGGATGCGCAACCAGGGCTTCTCGGCGGAGGTGTTCGACGGGCGCCCGGTGATCGGGATCTGCAACACGTGGTCCGAGCTGACGCCGTGCAACGCGCACCTGCGGCGGGTGGCCGAGGCGGTCAAGCGGGGCGTCTGGCAGGCCGGCGGTTTTCCCGTCGAGTTCCCGGTGATGTCGCTGGGTGAGCCGCTGCTGCGGCCGACCGCGATGCTGTTCCGCAACCTGCTGTCGATGGACACCGAGGAGTCGATCCGCGGCAACCCGGTCGACGGCGTGGTGCTGCTGTCCGGCTGCGACAAGACCACCCCGGGCACCATCATGGGCGCCGCCAGCGTGGACCTGCCGACCGTCGTCGTCACCGGTGGACCGATGCTGAACGGCAAGTTCCGCGGGTGCGACCTCGGCTCCGGTACGGGGGTGTGGCAGCTGACCGAGGATCTGCGCGCCGGTCGGATGACTCCGGAGGAGTACCTGGACGCGGAGTCCGGGATGTCGCGCAGCAACGGGCACTGCATGACCATGGGTACCGCGTCCACGATGGCGTGCCTGGCGGAGGCGCTCGGCCTGCAACTGCCCGGTTCGGCGGCGATCCCCGCCGTCGACTCCCGGCGGTACGCGACGGCGCAGCGCGCGGGGCAGCGGATCGTCGCGATGGTCGGCGAGGACCTGCGGATGTCGCGGATCGTGACCCGGGCGTCGTTCGCGAACGCGGCCCGCGCGAACGCCGCGCTCGGCGGCTCGACGAACGCGATCATCCACCTGCTGGCCATCGCCGGCCGGCTCGGCATCGACGTCACGCTGGACGACCTGGACGGCTGGGCCCGGGACGTACCGTGGCTGGTGGATCTTCAGCCGTCGGGGAAGTACCTGATGGAGGACTTCTACTACGCGGGCGGGCTGCCGGCGGTGCTGCGTGAGCTGCTGCCCGTGCTCGACGGCGACCAGCTGACCGTCACCGGGCGCAGCATCGCCGACAACGTCGCCACCGCCCCGCGGTACGGCGAGGTCATCCGGCCGTACGCGGAGCCGTTGGGGGTGGGGGCCGGAACGGCCGTGCTGCGCGGGAACCTGGCGCCGGACGGCGCGGTCGTCAAGCAGTCCGCCGCCTCGGAACGGCTGCTGCGGCACTGCGGGACGGCGCTCGTCTTCGACTCGATCGAGGAGTACGACGCGGCGAAGGACGACCCGGAGCTGCCGGTCGACGCGGACACCGTGCTGGTGCTGCGCAACTCCGGGCCGCGCGGGTACCCGGGGATGCCGGAGGTGGGGAACCTGGAGCTGCCGAAGCGGCTCATCGACGCGGGGATCGACGACGTGGTGCGGATCTCGGACGCGCGGATGTCCGGCACCGCGTACGGGACGGTCGTGCTGCACGTGGCGCCGGAGGCGGCGGTCGGCGGGCCGCTCGCGCTGGTGCGTACCGGGGACCGGATCGAGCTGGACGTGCCGGCGCGGCGGCTGCACCTGGACGTACCGGAGGCGGAGCTGGCGCGGCGTCGGGCGGAGTGGCGGGCGCCCGAGCCGTCGTACGACCGGGGTTACGCGCGCCTCTACGTCGACCACGTACTCCAGGCGGATCGGGGCTGTGACCTGGACTTCCTGGCCGGCGGGTCCGGTTCGGGGGTGGCCCGGCAGTCGCACTGACCCCGTTCGGTGACGGGGGCGTGACGTGGCGCCGCCGGCGACGTTGTACCCGCCGGAGGAGATCATGGACAAGTTCGGACTTTCCCTGCTGCCCGCCGCCGCGGAGGCGGGACTCGACACGATCACCGTGAGCCGGCACGTGCCGGTACTGCGGCGCGACGTCGGCCGGCACGACACCACGCTCGCGGTCGCCCAGTGCACCGAGCCGAACCGCTTCATCCAGGGTGACCTCGTACTGCTGCTCACCCGGTGCCGGCTCGTCGTCACCCGCCGGGTCCGCGTCCTGGACCGGGTCCGCCCGTACCTCTCGGTCGGTCTGACCGAGATGTCCGACGCGACCTGGCAGGTACGCGAGCGTCTCGCGCTGATCGACTTCACGTTCCGGGCCGACGACCGGGCCCACCACCTGTGGGTACGCGCGCCGTACCCGGGGCAGCTCGACCGGCTCGCCGGCGTGTTCCACCGGGTGTTCACCTCGACCCCGATCCCGCGCCAGCGCGCCGCGGGCTAGACTCGCCAGCGTGTCGCGTCTGTATCGGTGGTTTAGCTCGCCGGCCCTGGATGGGGTCGGGCGCGCCGCCGTGGGCTGACGCCACCAACCATCCAGAGCCGGCAGAAGGCAGGGGACGACTCCCCTGCCTTTCGCTTTCCCCGTAGCAGGCCGGCCGGGTGGCACTCAGTGCGGTCTGCGGAAAGGTCGAGACCCATGGAACCGCTCCGAGATCGCCGCATCGAGGCCGTGCGCCCGCTGGTGCAGCCCGCCCTCCTGGCCGAGGAGCTGCCGCTCACCGACGCCGCCGCCGAGACGGTACGGGCCGGCCGGCGCGCCGTCACCGGCGTCCTGTCCGGTACGGACGACCGCCTGCTCGTGATCGTCGGCCCGTGCTCGGTGCACGACCCGGCCGCCGCGCTGGAGTACGCGGGGCGGCTCGCCGAGGTGACCCGGGAGCTGGACGACGACCTCGCGATCGTGATGCGGGTGTACTTCGAGAAGCCGCGCACCGTGGTCGGCTGGAAGGGCCTGCTGAACGACCCGCACCTGGACGGCAGCTTCGACGCCAACACCGGGCTGCGGGTCGGCCGCAGGTTGCTGCTGTCCATCTCGGCGCTGGGCCTGCCGGTGGGCTGCGAGTACCTGGACCCGATCCTGCCGCAGTACCTGGCGGACACGGTGAGCTGGGGCGCGATCGGCGCGCGTACGGCGGAGAGCCAGGTGCACCGGCAGCTCGCGTCCGGCCTGTCCATGCCGATCGGCATCAAGAACGGCACCGACGGCGGCATCGCGGTCGCCATCGACGCGGTACGCGCGGCCGCCGTGCCGCACGTGTTCCCCGGCATCACCGAGCACGGTGTCGCCGCGATCATGCAGACCACCGGGAACCCGGACTGCCACGTGATCCTGCGCGGCGGGCGGTCCGGACCGAACCACGACGCGGCGCACGTGGACGCGGCGCTCGCCGACCTGCGCGCGGCGCGCCTGCCGGAGCGGCTGATCATCGACTGCTCGCACGGCAACAGCGGCAAGGACCACCGCCGGCAGCCGGGCGTGGCCGCCGACATCGCCGCCCAGCTCGCCGCCGGCCAGACCGGCATCGCCGGCGTGATGCTGGAGAGTTTCCTGGTCGACGGCCGGCAGTCGCTCGGGATCGAGGGCGGCACCACCGACCTGACGTACGGTCAGAGCGTGACGGACGCCTGCATGGGCTGGGACATGACCGTGCCCGTACTGCGCGAGCTGGCCGCCGCGGTCCGGGCCCGCCGCGCGGTGCGTTCGGGTGCCCTGACCTGACCCGTACGGTGGCGTGACCGGGCCGAGACCGGGCCCGGTCACGATCGCGCAGGGAGGGACGGTGGCACAGGGACTCGTACTCGTCGTCGAGGACGAACCGGCGATCGCCGAGCTGGTCCGGCTGTACCTGAGCCGGGACGGTTTCGGGGTGACGTGCTGCGGCGACGGCGAGTCCGCCCTGGCCGCCGTACGACGGGACCGGCCGGTCGCGGTGGTGCTCGACATCCGGCTGCCCGGCATCGACGGTACCGAGGTGTGCCGGCGGATGCGGGCGGCCGACGACTGGACCCCGGTGCTGTTCCTGACCGCAGCCGACGACGAGGTCGACCGCATCGTCGGCCTCGAACTCGGCGCCGACGACTACGTCACGAAGCCGTTCAGCCCCCGCGAACTCGTGGCCCGGCTGCGCGCCGTGCTCCGCCGTACCGCGGGGCCGCAGGCGGCGCACCGGGTGTACCGGGTGGGTCCGGTCACGGTGGACACCGAGCGGCACCGGGTCACCGCGGGCGACGCGGACGTGCGGCTGACGACCACCGAGTTCGACCTGCTGGCGCACCTGATGGCGCGACCGGGCCGGGTGTTCACCCGGGAGGAGCTGCTCGCCGCCGTCTGGGGGTACGCGGCGCAGGCCGGCACCCGCACCGTCGACGTGCACGTCGCTCAGGTACGCGCGAAGCTCGGCGCGGCCAGCCCGATCCGTACGGTCCGCGGGGTCGGGTACGCCGCCGAGGTAGCGCCGTGACCGGCGGCCCGCCCCCGCCCGCCGCGGAGGTTGCGCCGTGACCGGCGGCCCGCCCCGGCCCGCCGGCAACCCCAACCCGCGCGCGCCCGCCGCCGTGGGACCGAGGCCCGCGGCGCCGCGGGGCGGGATCGTGTGGCGGTCGACGCTGGTGACGTGCCTGGTCGCGCTGATCTCCGTGCTGGTCACCGCGGCCGTCGCGGTACCGCTGGCGCGGTCGGCCGCGCTCCGGGCGGACCGGCACAACCTCGCGGAGCAGGCCGACCTGGCGACCGCGCTGCTCGGCCCGCGCGTCGGCCAGCCCGTACGGTCCGAGGCGCTGGCGCGCCGGCTGCGCCAGTACGGGCTGGAGTTGTCGCTGGTCAGCGATGGTCGGGCGGACCGCCGCTGGGTGCCGGCGCGGGTGGCACGGGCGGTGTCCGACGGCCGCGCGGTCGACACCACCGGCGTACGCGGCGGGCACCGCATCCTGCTCGCCGCCCGCCCGCTGGCCGACGGTACGGGTGTGGTCCTGGCGCAACGGGCGCCCGGCGTACTCCCGGCCGGTGCGGTGCTGTCGTTGGGACTGGCGCTGCTGGCCGGGCTGGTCGCCGGGGTGGTGGCGGGCGCGTTGCTGGCGCGCCGGCTGTCCCGCCCGATCCGGCACGCGGCGGGCGCGGCACGCCGGCTGTCCGCGGGCGACCGGACCGTACGCCTGCCGGTCGAGGCGCCCGCTGAGGTCGCCGAACTGTCCGTCGCGCTGAACGGGCTGGCCGCGGCGCTCGCCGAGAGCGAGGGGCGGCAACGTGACTTCCTGCTGTCGGTGTCGCACGAGCTGCGCACCCCGCTGACCGCGATCCGCGGGTACGGGGAGGCGCTGGCCGACGGCGTACTGCCGGGCTCGGACCAGCCGCCCGTCCGCGAGGCGGGCCGGACCGTACTGGCGGAGGCGGGCCGGCTGGACCGGCTGGTCACCGACCTGCTCGCGCTGGCCCGGCTGTCCGCGCAGGACTTCCCGATCGAGGTCGTGGACGTGGATCTGGTGGAGCTGGCCGGCGCGGCGGTCACGGCGTGGCGGCCGCGCTGCGCGGAGGCGGGCGTCGACCTGCGTGCCGAGCTGCCCGACCATCCGGTACGCCTGCGTACCGATCCGGGCCGCCTCCGCCAGGTGGTCGACGGCCTGCTGGAGAACGCGTTCCGGGTGGTACCGGCGGGTGCGCCGCTGGTCGTCGCGGTCCGCGCGCCCGGCACCGTGGAGGTACGCGACGGCGGGCCGGGACTGTCCGACGAGGACCTGGCCGTCGCGTTCGAGCGGGGCCGGCTGTACGCGAAGTACCGCGGGGTGCGGCCGGTCGGTACCGGGTTGGGCCTCGCGCTGGCGGCCCGGCTCGTCGCGCGGCTCGGCGGCCGGATCACCGCCGACCACGCCGCCGAGGGCGGCTCCCGTTTCACCGTCACGTTCTGACGCCGCCGGCCGAAAGCCTTACCGAGTTCGTACACGGCGTTGACGGGGTTCGCGCCGAACCGGACGAGCCTGTACGTGGGGCCGCGCGGACGCGGCGCTGACGTACGCGATCGGAGGGGTTGACATGAAGCGTCGGTGGGCGGTGACGGTGGCCGTCGGTGCGGTCGGTCTGGTCGGACTCGCGGGCTGCGGGGCGAGCGCGGCGGGCACGACCGGCAGCGCGGAGGACCAGGCGATCCACGCGCTCGGCATCTCCGACACCGGGCAGCCGCAGCCGTCGGGCTCGGCCACGCCGAAGTCGCCGGACAACAGGTCGCACGACGGGAAGCACCGGCATCCGCGGCTGAACCGGTACCTGCTGCGGCACACCCTGCACGGCGACGTGACGGTACGGACGAAGAAGGGCCCGGTGGACGTGGCCGTGCAGCGGGGCGAGGTCACGTCGGTCAGCGCCACGTCGATGACGGTGAGGTCGTCGGACGGGTTCTCGGAGACGTGGACCCTCACCGGCGGTACGAAGGTGCGCGCGGACCGGAAGGCCGCGAGCCGGTCGGCCATCACGAAGGGCGAGCAGATCGGCGTCGCCGGCCGGCAGAGCGGCAACACGGACACCGCCCGGCTGGTCGTCGTGATCAAGAAGTAACGGCCGGATCGGGGTCGGCGTCCCTTCCGCCCCGCGTACGCCATGCGGTAGACACGACCCATGCCGAGGCCGCGACGCATCGCACCGTACGCCGGCGGCCGGCCCCGCCCCGGCGTGTCACGCCTCGTCGCCGTCGCAGTACTCGCCGCGGTTCCCGTACTGGTGGCCGGCTGCGCGCGCCACCGGCTCGCGCAACCGGTCGAGGTGACCGGCAGCCCGGCGCCGAGCGCCAGCGCGGGCGGGTGCCCGTCGACGACCGCGGGCACGAACCCCGGCGTACCGCAGCCGTCCGCCACGGCGCCGGCACCCGCGCCGACGCCGGGCCTGCCGTCCGGGACACCGGTCCGGCCGGGCGGCACCGGTACGAGGGGCGGCGGTTTCCCCGGCCCCGCCGGCGGTACGACGGGCGGCCCGTTCCGCGGACCCGCCGGCGGCGGTGCGGGCGGCGAGGGCACCCCCACCGCCGATCCGGCCACCCCCGGCGGTACGGCCACCTTCGGGCCCGGCGACACGACAGCGCCCGGGGACACGGCGGCGCCCGGGGTCACGACAGCGCCCGGGGACACGACGGGGCCCGGCGGTACGACGGCGCAGCCGTGCCGTACGCCGGAGGGTTCGGTACCGCTCGGCCAGGACCCCGTCGTACCGGGGGCGCCGGCGCCGGGCGTCACGCAGCCGGTGCCGCAGCCGGTGAGTACGGCGTGCCCGGCGGGATCGCCGTCCGCGCGGGAGATCCTGGCGGTGGCGAGGCAGCGCTCGGGCGGCTCGCTGCCCGCCGGCACCACCGTCGGTACGCCGCGCTGCGCGGACGACTACCTGGTGGCCGACCTGGTCGCGCCGAAGGCCGGCACCGTACGGGTCGTCATGCGGCACGCGGCGACCGGCTGGCGGGTCGTCGCCGTCGGCTCGTACCCGTGCCGTGACCTGGCCACCGCCCCGCCCGCGGCCCGTACCCTGCTCGCCTGCTCCTGAGCGCGGTCAGGCGGTGCCGACCTCGGCGCGGGAGTACGAGCCGCGGTCGGCGACCATCAGCCACTCGTCGCGCGCCACGCCCTCGTGCACCTCCGCGCCGGGCACCAGCCGCACCCGCCGGAACCCGACCTTCGCGTACGCCCGCTGGGCCCGGTAGTTGTGCGCCATGGCGGCGAGCGCGACGCGGCGGGCGCCGACCGTACCGAAGAGGTGGCCGAGCAGCAGGCGGACCATCCGGGAGCCGAGGCCGGTGCCCCACAGCTCGGGCCGCCCGACGAACACGTCCAGCCCGTACGGATTGTCCAGTGTGGACAGTCCGAGTACGGAGGCGTCGGTGGCGTGGTCGCGCCAGCGGTAGAACTGCACGTAGCCGACCGGTACGCCGTCGAGTTCGGCGATCAGGCAGGTGGTGGCCGAGTCGGCGGCCAGCCGCGGCTGGTACTTCGCGGTCACGTCGAGCAGCGACATCGGCCGGTCCCGCCCGCCGAACCAGGTCAGCACCCGCGGGTCGGACAGCCACCGCGCCATCGTCGCGAAGTCGTCCGCGCGCATCGGCCGCAGCGCCAGCTCCCCGTCGACCAGCGTGTCCATCCGCCCATGGTGCCCGACGCCCCGCCGGGTACCGCACCGGGCGAGGTACCCCGGGTGGCGGTGGCGCGGGCGCCACCTGCTCGTACGCGGGGTGTCCCTGCGTGGTATCGGAGGGTTTCGTGGCAGGATGCCGGGCGTGCCGCTCAGCGAGAACGCCTCGGGTGCCGGTCGCTTCCACGCCGACCTGCACATCCACTCGAAGTACTCGCGTGCCTGCAGCCGCGACTGCGACCTTGAGCACCTGGCGTGGTGGGCCCGGCGCAAGGGCATCGGCCTGCTCGGTACGGGTGACTTCACCCACCCCGCCTGGTACGCGCACCTCACGGAGAACCTGGTCGAGGCCGAGCCCGGCCTGTACCGGCTGCGTCCGGAACTGGAGCGGGCGGTCGACCAGAAGCTGCCGCCGGCCTGCCAGGGGCCGACCCGGTTCATGCTGTCGGTCGAGGTGTCGACCATCAAGAAGCGGGACGGCCTGACCCGCAAGGTGCACCACCTGATCTACCTGCCGGACCTGGGCGCCGCGCAACGCTTCAACACCGCGCTGTCCGGCATGGGCAAGAACCTCGCCGCCGACGGCCGGCCCATCATCGGCCTCGACCCGCGCGACCTGCTGGAGGTCACGCTGTCGGCCAGCCCCGACGCGTACCTGGTGCCGGCGCACGTGTGGACGCCGTGGTTCGCGGCGCTCGGGTCGAAGTCCGGGTTCGACGCGATCGAGGACTGCTACGGCGATCTCGCCGGGCACGTGTTCGCGATCGAGACCGGCCTGTCGTCGGACCCGGCGATGAACTGGCGCGTCTCCGCCCTCGACCGGTACGCGCTGGTCAGCAACTCCGACGCGCACTCGCCGCCGGCGCTCGGCCGGGAGGCCACCACCTTCACCACCGGGTACGACTACGGCGCGGTCCGCGACGCGCTGCGTACGCGGGAGGGGTTGGCGGGGACGATCGAGTTCTTCCCCGAGGAGGGCAAGTACCACCTGGACGGGCACCGCAAGTGCGCCGTACGGCTGGAGCCGGCGGAGACGAAGCGGCTCGACGGTCGCTGCCCGACCTGCGGCAAGGCCCTGACCGTCGGCGTACTGCACCGCGTCGAGGCGCTCGCCGACCGGCCCGCCGGGTACCGGCCGGAGGGGGCGGCGGGCTTCCACAACCTGGTGCCGCTGCCGGAGATCCTGGGCGAGATCCACGGGGTCGGGCCGCGCAGCAAGACCGTCGACGGCAAGGTCGTGTCGCTGCTCGCCGAGCTGGGTTCCGAGCTGTCCATCCTGACCGAGGTACCGGTGGACGAGGTGGCGCGGGTGGGCGGCGTCGAGCTGGGCGAGGCGGTGTCCCGGCTGCGCCGGGGCGAGGTGCACCGCGCCGGCGGGTACGACGGGGAGTACGGGACGATCTCCCTGTTCGAGCCGGGCGAGCTGCGCGGCGCGAGCGGCGGTACGGACGCGCTGTTCGACCTGGCGCCGAGCCCCCGGGTACGCCGCCCGCTCACCGCCGGCGCGCCGAAGCCCCGGCCCGTACCGCGGCAGCGGCCGGTACCCGAGCAGGACGAGCTGCTGACCGAGGACGGCACCGCGCCGCCGGAGGCGCTGACCGGCCTCGGCCACGTCGAGCCGGTACTGACCGGCATGGAGCGTCTCGGTACCGGACTGCTCGACCTGCTCGACCCGGACCAGAAGGCCGCCGCGCAGGTCACCGACGGCCCGGTGCTCATCATCGCCGGCCCCGGTACGGGCAAGACCCGGACGCTGATCCAGCGGCTCGGCCACCTCATCGCCGAGTGCGACGTACCGGCGCAGCAGTGCCTGGCGGTGACGTTCACCCGGCGCGCGGCGGACGAGATGCGGGAACGGCTGCGGTTCCTGCTGGCGGGCCGGTTCGCCGCCGACGGCGGTACGTCCGCGGGTCGGTCGGCGGAGTCCCGGTCCCGCGCGGCCGTCGAGGCGAACGGCGCGACCGTGTCGACGTTCCACGCGCTGGGGCTGTCGATCCTGCGCGAGCACGCCCCGCGGCTGGGGCTGACGCCGGAGTTCCGGATCGCCGACTCGGACGAGCAGCTGGACGCGGTGGGCGAGGCGGCCGGGCTGCCCGACGACGAGACGGTGCAGGCGCGGCGGCTGCTGCGTCAGCTGCACGAGTTCCGGCGGCCGGCGCCGGCCGGGGCCGAGCGGCCCGGCGAGGACCTGACCGACCTGCTCATCGACTACACGAAGGCGTTGCGGGCGCGCGACCTCGTCGACGTGGACGAGCTGGTCAGCCTGCCGGTACAGCTGCTGTCGGCGGACGAGACGCTGGTCGCGGCGTACCGGCAGCGGTTCACGCACGTGTTCGTGGACGAGTACCAGGACGTGGACGAGCAGCAGTACCGGCTGCTGCGGTTGCTGTGCCCGCCGACCGGGAACCTGTGCGCCATCGGCGATCCCGACCAGTCGATCTACTCGTTCCGCGGCGCCGACGTGGGCTACTTCCTGCGCTTCCGGGAGGACTTCCCGACCGCGACGGTGGTGCGGCTGACCCGCAACTACCGCTCCACGGCGCCGATCCTGGCCGCTGCCGTGCAGGCGATCGCGCCCGGCACCCTCGTCGCCGACCGTACGTTGGCGCCCGCGCGGCGCGGCGCCATCAACGGCGCCCGCATCACGCGGTACGTGGCGACGAGTCCGGCCGACGAGGCCGAGTACGTGGCCCGGACCGTCGACCAGCTGGTCGGCGGTTCGTCGTTCCACGCCATCGACACGGGCCGGGTCGACGGCCGGGACGGTCCGCTCGGCGGCGTCGGGTTCGCCGACATCGCCGTGCTGTACCGGACGGACGCGCAGGCCGCGCCGGTGATCGACGCGCTGTCGCGGGCGGGCGTACCGGTGCAGAAGCGCTCGCACGACCGGTTGCTGGACCGGCCCGGCGTCGCCGCCATCGCCGACGAGCTCCGGTACGCGACGGGCATCGACGGCGCCATCGCCGCCCGCGTCCGCCTCACCGCCCAGGTACTCGCCGGGCACGCCGCGGCGGGCGCCATGCGCGCCGGCGACGACACGTACGCGGGGCCGCCGGTGACCGAGGGGGACATCCACAACGCGGTCGAACTGCTGATGCCGCTCGCCGCGCGGTGCGGCGCCGACCTGCCGATGTTCCTGTCGGAACTGGCGACCGGCGCCGAGGTCGACACCTGGGATCCCCGCGCGGACCGGGTCACGCTGCTGACCCTGCACGCCAGCAAGGGGCTGGAGTTCCCGGTGGTGTTCCTGGTCGGCTGCGAGGACGGGCTGCTGCCGCTGCGGCTGCCCGGCCGGGAACCGACGCCCGAGCAGCTCGCGGAGGAGCGCCGGCTGCTGTTCGTCGGCATCACCCGCGCCCAGGACCGGCTCTACCTGTCGCACGCGGCGAGCCGGCAGCGGCGCGGCGCGGCCGAACCCCAGCCGGCTCCGGAATCGCCCTACCTGTCCGCGATCGACCCCCGACTGTACGACCGGCTCGGCGAGGACCCGGCGCCCCGTAGGCCCCGCGCGCGGCAGTTGCGTCTGATCTGAACTGACCGGCGGTGACGGTCCGGGAACGATCGGGTGCGTTCCCCGGCCACAGTGATCAGGACTGGGCAGGCCACGTTACCGTGACGGGACCGGCCGTACGCCTCGCCCCGGCGTACCGGTCATATCGGAGCAGGCGCCCGCGCCGATGGCCGGCGGCCGATCGAGGAGGAACGATGTCGAACTACGGTCCGCCCGGCGGCGGGTACCCGGGCCAGCCGCAGGATCCGTGGCAGCAGGGCGGGCAGCCGGGGCAGCCCGGCCCCGGCGGCGGTTACGGCGCGCCGTACGGCGAACCCCAGCCGCCGCAGTACAACCAGGAGCCCCAGCAGTACCAGCAGTACGGCCAGGACCCGTACGGTCAGCCGCAGTACGGCCAGGATCCCTACGGCCAGCCCATGTCCGGCCCGCCCGGTGGCCCGATGTCCGGCCCGCCCGGCGGTCCCATGTCGGGGCCGCCGATGTCCGGTGGGCCCGGTGGCCCGGGGATGCCGCCGCAGGGCCCCCCGCCGTACGGGACGCCCGGCTGGCAGGGCGGGCCGTACCAGGAGCCGCCGAAGAAGAGCAAGGGCCCGCTGATCGGCATCATCATCGGTGTCGTCGTCCTGGTCGTGCTCGCCGGCTGCGGCATCGGCGCGTACGCGATCTTCAGCGGCGGTGACAAGCCGGACCCGTCGCCGTCGGCGTCCGCGACGGAGTCGCCCTCGGAGAGTCCGTCGCCGTCGGACAGCCCGTCGCCGTCCGACTCGCCGAGCCCGAGCGAGACGTCCGACGCGTACACGGTCCAGGAGGGCCAGTGCGTCACCAACGACGGCACCGACAGCAGCCCCGAGCTGCGCATCGTCACGTGCAAGTCGGGGACGTACAAGGTGCTGAAGCGGTACGACGGCACCGCCGACACCAGCAAGTGCGACAGCGTGTCGGGCTCCGACACGACGTACTACCTGAAGCACGACTCGTCGATGTCGGATCTGGACTTCGTGCTCTGCATGCAGAAGCAGTGACCGCGTCGTAGTCGCCACACCACCGCCCGTCGAGGTTTCGGCCCCGGCGGGCGGTGTGTGCGCAGCCACGTGATCCGGCCCGTTACCGTTGCTGTCCTGTTCGCGCGAGGAGGATCCATGTCGCAGTACGGACCGCCCGGTGGTAACGGCCCGTTCGGCCAGCCCGAGGGTTCGTGGCCGGGCCAGCCCGGGCAGCCGGGTCAGCCCGGCCAGCCGGACCAGCCGCCGCCGTACCCGGGGGCGCCGGGCTCCGGTGGGCCGAGCGGTGCCGGTGGCTTCGGCGGCCCGCCGCCCCCGCCCGGCGGCGACCCGTTCGGTTCGCCGGTGCCGAGTCTCAGCCCGACGAGCGAGTTCGGTGCGGGACAGCCGCCGTTCAGTTCGCCGCCGTTCGACGGCCCCGGCGCTCCGGCCGGATCGGCGCCGCCGTGGCAGCCGCAGCCCGAGCCGAAGAAGGGCAAGGGCGGCCTGATCGCGATCGTCATCATCGTGGTCGTCGTCGTACTCGGCGCCGGCGGCGCAGGCTGGTACTTCTTCCTCGGCCCCGGCAAGTCCGACAAGAGCACGAGCGCCAAGGGTGGCGACGGCAAGAAGTCGGCGTCGCCGACGCCGAGTTCGGCCAGCAAGGCGGCCGCCGTCAAGAAGGGCGACTGCGTCGTCCCGGACAAGGCGAAGAACTCGGTGCAGCCGTCGGCGTGCTCGGCGAGCGGCGCGCTCAAGGTGATCGACCGGCTCGACGGCACCAACGACCGGAAGAAGTGCCCGTCCCCGCAGACGAACTACTACTACGTGTTCAACGACATGAAGGACAACAAGGAGTCCTTCGTACTCTGCCTCGCCACCCAGAAGTGACCGCGCGGGCGCGCCGACGGCCGTAATCGCATCGCCGTCCGGCGCGCCCCGCTCGTAGGATCCCGGCCGTGACCGACGCCGGGGGACCGCTGCGCATCACCTCCTTCCGGTGGTACCTGTCGGCCCGGCTGGTCGCCGTCGTGGGCAACGCGGTCGCGCCGATCGCCGTCTCCTTCGCCGTACTCGACCTCACCGGGTCGGCCGCCGACCTCGGCCTGGTACTCGCCGCCCGCAGCGTTCCGCTGGTGGTGTTCCTGCTGTTCGGCGGGGTGCTGGCGGACCGGCTGCCGCGGCACCTGGTGATGGTCGCCGGCAGCGTCGTCTCGTTCGCCTCGCAGGCCGTCGCCGCGGCGCTGCTGCTCGGCGGGCACGCGTACGTCTGGCAGATCCTCGTCGCGGAGGCCGTCAACGGCGCGGCCAGCGCGTTCATCATGCCGGCGATGGCCGGTGTCGTACCCCAGCTCGTACCGCGGGGGCTGCTGCAGCAGGCCAGCGCGCTCGGCGGGTTCGTACGCAACGGCGGCATGGTGCTGGGCGCCGCGTTCGGCGGGATCCTGGTCGCGGCACTGGGATCCGGTTGGGGCGTGGCCGTCGACGCGGCGTCGTTCGGGGCGGCCGCGCTCCTGCTCCTCCGCGTACGCCCGCCCGCGGACGACGCACCGGCCCCCGGCGGCACCGTACTGCGGGAGCTGCGGGACGGCTGGCGCGAGTTCCGGTCGCGTACCTGGCTGTGGGTGGTGGTGCTGGGTTTCGGCGTCCTCAACGCGATCGAGGCCGGCGGCTGGAACACGCTCGGCCCCGTCATCGCCGACGACACCGTCGGCCGCGGCGCGTGGGGTCTCGTCCTTGCCGCCCAGTCGATCGGGCTGGTCCTCGCCACGCTGGCCATGCTGCGGCTACGGTTCGCGCGACCGCTGCGGGCCGGGCTCATCGGCATCGCCGCGCTGGTTCCGCAGCTCGCCGTCCTCGCGCTGTACCCCACGACCTGGGTGCTGCTGCCGGTGTCGCTGCTTGCCGGGTTCGGCATCGGCATGTTCGACGTCGCCTGGGAGACCGCGCTCGGCACACACGTCCCGCTCGACCGGCTCTCCCGCGTCTCCGCGTACGACGGGCTCGGGTCGCTCCTCGCCCTCCCGCTCGGGCAGGTCGTCGCCGGCCATCTCGGCGCCACCTACCCACCCCGCCTCCTGGTACTCGCCGGCTCCGTCCTGCTCGCCCTCGTCCTCGCCGCCGTACTCGCCAGCCGGGACGTGCGGACACTCCCCGCCACCAGCGGTGGCAAGCTGGCCGGGTGAGCACAGCCTTCCCGGTCGCCGACCCGATCGCGTACCTCACCGGGCGGTGGACGCTCGACCGGCACATCACCGACCTGTCCACCGGCGGCACCGGCACGTTCACCGGCATCGGCGAGTTCCGCCCCGACGGCCCCGACCTCGCGTACAGCGAACGCGGCGAACTGCGCTTCGGCGGCCACGTCGGACCCGCCTGGCGCGCCCTCACGTACCGAGCCAGCGGCGACGGGCTGCGCGTCGAGTTCGACGACGGCCGCCACTTCCACGACCTCGACCTCCGTACCGGCACATGGACGGTGACGCACCCGTGCCGCGCCGACGCGTACGCCGGGGAGTTCCGGGTGACGTCCGCCGACCACTGGGTACAGGACTGGCGCGTCACCGGCCCGGCGAAGGACCTCCGCCTGCACACCACGTTCACCCGCGCCTGACCTGCGCTCCCGCCGCCCTGCGCGGTACGGCTCGGCGGTCCGGGCGGCTGTGTTTCGCCCAGGCCGGCGGTGGGCGCGTGGCCGTGTTCGTCTGGTGTGTCGCCGGCCTTGTGGTCCGGCCGAGCGCGGTCCGGCCGGAAACGTGTTCGTTTGGCGTGCCGCCCGGTTCGGCGGCTGCTGAACTGCGGCCCGAACGCCGGCATGATGTTCGTCTCTCGGCTCTTGTACGTATGGCCAGCCCGTTCGGCTCGGTCGCCGGCCAGCGGCGTTCGGCTGGTGTACGGGCACGTCAGCGACGTCGGTCGGATCGTCGCTGACAGTGGGGCCAACCACGCCGAAGGGGACGTCGTTGGCCGGGTACGGCGCCCGGTACGAGAGCGGGAGTTGATCTTGCGCCGCCGATTGTTCAATTGTCTCATTGTTCAACAGTTCAATTGTTCAACAATTGGACAGTTGAACAATCGATAGGTGTCAATTTAGATCCGCCCGTTGCCCGTTGCCCGTTGCCCGGCCCGCCTACCCGCCCAGCCCGCCGGTGCCGTACCGCTCGCTGACGCGACGTCCCCCAGGCGTGCGCCCGCGGCACCGCCCAGGCCGGCCAGGTGTTTGCAAAGCTGGTACGTTTGCAAACCATGACGACGGAGGACCGCCCGGTGGACGCCGCGCTGGTGCATCCGGTCCGGGCGGCGCTGCTCGATCTGGTGCGTGAGCTGGGCACGGTCACGTCGACCGAGGCGGCGCGGCGGCTCGGGCACAGTACGGGGCTCTGTTCGTTCCACCTGCGTCAACTCGCGCGTTTCGGCTACATCGAGGAGGCGCCGGCCCGGGGGCGGATCCGACCGTGGCGCCTGCGTACGGTGCGGTCTGCTCCGGTCGGTGCTGGTCTCGGCACCCTGTCCGTCGAACTGGAGGACGAGGGGTACCGCCGGTGGCTGGCTCGGCGTGACGATGCCCCGCGTCGCTGGCGGCGGGACGCGGCCGACAGTGCCGTGCTGTACCTGACGCCGGACGAGCTGACGGCGGTGGCGGGCGAGATCCGCGCCGTCCTCGACCGGTACTCCGAGCGTGAGCACGATCCCGCCGCCCGGCCCACCGGCGCCGGCCCGGTCGGCGCCGTCACCCGCCTCTTCCCGTTGCTACCGGAGATCCGGACCGCGGGCGCACCGCACGCCGACGACACATCCGGCCACCGTCCCCGCGCCGCCGCCAAGCGCCTGCCCGCGGATCGCGAACGTCCGGGCGAGCAGCAGGCGAAGCGCCTGTCCGCTGGTCGGAAGCGTACGGCGGATGGCGAGGCGAAGCGGCTGGACGCGGGGCGGCGTGCCGAACGGTCGCGGGACCACGACGACCACACCGGGCGCCGGCCCGGGGAGTACTCCGTCGAGAACAGGACGAAGGACGAGGCATGAGCATCCAGGAGATCCGTACGTTCGGCGACCCGGTGCTGAAGACGCCGTGCGAGCCGGTGACGTCGTTCGGCCGGCGTACGGCGGAGTTGGTCACGGATCTGCTGGAGACGGTGGAGGAGCCGGGCCGGGCGGGGCTCGCCGCGAACCAGATCGGCGTGAACGTGCGGGCGTTCAGCTACAACGTCGACGACGCCTTCGGGTACGTGTTGAACCCGGAGATCGTCGAGCTGTCGGACGAGTGGCACGAGCTGGACGAGGGGTGCCTGTCGGTGCCGGGGTTGTGGTTCCCGACCCGCCGTGCGGTACGGGCGGTGTGCCGCGGCGTCGACCTGCGCAACGAGCCGGTCGTCGTACGCGGGGTGGACGTGCTGGCGCAGTGTCTCCAGCACGAGACCGACCATCTCGACGGCCTGCTGTACCTGGACCGGCTGGAGCCGCAGGTCCGCCGTTCCGCCATGCGGGAGGTACGCCGG
Organism: Actinocatenispora rupis; assembly: GCF_016861975.1. GTDB lineage: Bacteria > Actinomycetota > Actinomycetes > Mycobacteriales > Micromonosporaceae > Actinocatenispora > Actinocatenispora rupis. Next base: position 299,433 of record NZ_BOMB01000023.1, read on the forward strand.
GCGGACTGGTTCATGCCCGGCATGTCGCAGCCGGTCGGCGCCCCCTGGCGCCTGGGCTGACACTCCCGCTCGACCCAGCACCTCGGCGGCGGCTCGGGCTCGTCACCGGAGGCCGTCCCGGTCATGCAGGTGCTTGATCTCCTGCCACGGCCGGGCGACGGCGCAACCCGAAGCGGCGCCCCACCCCGGTGCGGCGCCTTGGCCCGGGGCGGCGCCCCAACCCGCACTCCGGCCCAGGCCGATGTGGTGCCGCGGGCCCGTTGTCCACAGGCCCAGTGCGTCGTCCACAGCCTTGTGCAGCAAGGGATCCAACCCGACTAGACTTGTCGCCGGGGTGCCCCCCTTTGGGAGGGCGGGGGCTGTCCACGGGGTGTTTTCGCGAACCGCACCCCGAGCCGAACCGCACCCGAGGCGCGCGTCAGCCCGACCCGGGCAGTACGCGGGTCGCGCGGTAGTGGTAGCCGTCCTGGTCGGCCTTCTCGTACTCGAAGGTCACGGGTTGGCCGATGGACAGTTCGCGGTAGCCGTCCATCTCGATGACGGAGAAGTGCACCCAGGCGGGTTCGCCTTCGGGCAGGGCGTCGGCCGTGATGAGGCCCCAGCCTTGCTCCGAGTCGAAGAACATCGCGGTCCCGTCGATCACGGTGTACCCCCCAAGAACCGTCCGGACCCCGCATCATGCCAGGGTCGCCGAACGGGTCAGTTGCCGGGAAGCTCCGGGTATCCGGGCCCGCCGAGGAACTTCTTGCGGGTGGTGGACAGCGCCTTGGCTGCCGCGTAGCCGCTGCCGGCGCCGACGAGCAGACCGACGATGTCGGAGAACGCGCCGCCACCGGTGAGGGCGAGTCCGATGATCGCGCCGACGGTGGCGAGGATGGCGACCGGCCAGCGTCCGCGTACGAACCGCTGTACCGGCTCGCCGCCGGTCCGCTTCTTCGCGGCCGACCCGAGAACCAGCAGGTATCCGTCGTGGCCGAGCGCGACCAGCAGGCCGACAACGGCAACGATCGTCGCGATGAGGTCGATGATGGAGCCCATGAGTCCAGTGTGCGCGCCCGGAGCCGTGCCGCCATGGTGCTGGCACCCTGAAAGGACCCCGAGTTTGCCGGCGGAGGGTGGTCGTGATGCCTGACTCCCGACCGTACGTGGTGCTCAGCGCCGCGATGTCCGTCGACGGCTACCTGGACGACGCGGGCGATTCCCGGCTGGTCCTGTCGAGCGAGGCCGATCTGGACCGGGTCGACGCGGTACGGGCGGAGTGCGACGCGATCCTCGTCGGCGCGAACACGGTACGCCGGGACGACCCGCGGCTGATGGTCACGCCGGTCCGGGCCGAGCATCGTACGGCGGAGGGTCGGCCGCCGCAGCCGCTCAAGGTCACAGTGACCCGGCGCGGCGAGCTGCCGCCCGACGCCCGCTTCTTCACCGCCGGCCCCGCCTCGAAGCTCGTGTACGCGCCGAGTGCGGTCGCGGCGCGCCTTGTCGACGCGCTGGCCGGGTCGACGACGGTGGTGGACGCGGGCGAGGAGGTCGATCTCGGCGCGATCCTGGCCGACCTGTCGGCGCGCGGTGTGGGCCGGCTGCTGGTGGAGGGCGGCGGCGCGGTGCACACGTGGTTCCTGACCGCTGGCCTGGCGGACGAGCTGCACCTGGTCGTGGCGCCGCTGTTCGTGGGGCACGCGGACGCGCCGCGGTTCGTCGGGCCCGGGGAGTACCGGTGGGATGCGAAGCACCGGATGCGGCTGGCGGAGACGCGCCGGCTGGGCGATGTCGTACTGCTGCGGTTCCTGCTGGGGGTGCCGGATGAGTGACGCGGACCGGTACTGGCTGCGCGTGGCGGTCGAGGAGGCGCGGCACTGTCCGCCGTCGACGGGCGCGTTCTCGGTGGGTGCGGTGGTCGTCGCGGCGGACGGCACGGAACTGGCCCGCGGGTACTCCCGGGAGGTGGACGAGCACGTGCACGCGGAGGAGTCGGCGCTGGCGAAGCTGGGTGGGTCGGCGCCGGGGGCGACGGTGTACAGCTCGCTGGAGCCGTGCAGCCGGCGGAGGTCGCGGCCGCGCACGTGTACGCAGCTGATCGTGGCGTCGGGGGCGGCGCGGGTGGTGTTCGCGTGGCGGGAGCCGGCGCTGTTCGTGGACTGTCACGGCGCGGAGGAGCTGGCGGCGGCGGGCCTGACGGTGGTGGAGCTGCCGGAGCTGGCGCCGCTGGTACGGGAGGTCAACGCGCATCTGCCGGGGCTTGACAGTACTGGCTAATGACATTAGCTTTATGGCTATGACGAACGCGCAGTTCCTCGAGGTGCCCGGCGGACGGCTCGGCTACGACGTGCAGGGCCCGGCCGACGGGCCGCTGGTGGTGTGCGCGCCCGGGATGGGCGACATCCGGCAGATGTACCGGTTCCTGACGCCGCGGCTGGTCGCCGCCGGATACCGGGTGGCGACCGTCGACCTGCGCGGCCACGGCGACTCCACCGGCCGCTGGGACAGCTACGCGCCGGAGGCCGTCGGCGCCGACCTGCTCGCCCTCGTCGACCACCTCGGCGGCCCCGCCGTCCTCGTCGGCACGTCGTACTCGCCGAGCAGCGCGGTGTGGGCCGCCGCCCGCGAGCCGAAGAAGGTCGTCGGCCTGGTCCTGATCAGCATGTTCACCTCGAACCCGGCGATGAACCCGCTGCTGCGCCTGATCAGCGGCCAGGTCATGAGCCGCGTCCCGCTCTGGCTCACGTACTACAAGTCGCTGTACGCGACGCTGCCGGCGGACTTCGCGGAGTACCGGGGGATGGTGCGGGCGGGGCTGAAGCGCAACGGCATGACCGCGGTGAGGGCGATGGGCCTCGCCGACAAGTCCGAGGCGAACGCCGCGATCGCCGCGGTCGACTGCCCCACGCTGGTGCTGTACGGCTCGAAGGACCCCGACTTCCCCGACCCGGCCGCGCAGGCCGAGGAGGCCCGCCGGTTGCTGCCGCACGCCACGGTCGAGATCATCGACGGCGTGAAGCACTACCCGGCCGCCGAGTCGCCCGACGCCGTCGCCCCGTCCGTACTGGCGCTGTTGAAGGCGGCGTTCGATGCCTAGGGCCGGGCTGAACGGTGACGCGGTCGTCGACGCCGCCCTCGCCGTACTCGACGAGCACGGGGTGGACGGGTTGACGCTCGCCGCGGTCGCCGCGCACACCGGTGTCGCCACCCCCTCGCTGTACAAGCACGTCAAGGGGCTGGGGCCGTTGCGCGACCAGGTCGGCGTACGGGTGCTCGACGAGTTGGGTGCCCGCTGCGCGGACGCGGCGATGGGCCGCAGCCGGGACGACGCGCTCGCCGCCGTCCTGCACGCCTACCGGTCGTACGCGGTGGACCATCCGCAGCGGTACGCGGCGCTGCCGCAGCGGCCCGGTACCGATCCGGAGCTGACCCGGGCCGGCGAGAGCGTGGTGCTGGTGTTCGCCGCCGTGCTCCGCGGGTACGGCGTCGAGGGCGCGGACGCGATCCACGTGATCCGCGGGCTGCGGGCGGCCGCGCACGGCTTCGTGCAGTTGGAGATCGGCGGCGGGTTCGGGCGGCCGGAGAAGATCGACGACAGCTTCCAGGCCCTGGTGGACACGCTGGTCGCCGGCCTGCACGCGCACATCGACCGCGCCGGTCGGTAGCGCGCTCTACGCCGATCTAGCGGTGACGCTAGACAGCCGGATACGGCGCGAGGTACGTGACCGTCCGGTCCACGTACGTGAAGCCGAGGTCCCGGTAGAGCACGCCCGGCACCGGGTATCCCGGGTCGCCGCGCGGGCAGACGAGCGCGCGCGTGGCACCGGCGCGGCGCAGCGCGTGCAGGCCGGCGAGGCAGACGCGGCGGGCCAGCCCGCGCCGCCGGAACCGTGGATCGGTGCCGACCGGTTCGAGCAGCCCGACCCGGTTCGCCTCGTCCAACCAGAGCAGGCAGTACGCGGCGATCGTGCCGTCCACCTCGGCCACCAGATCCAGATCCGCCCGGTACGGCCAGGTCCCGGTGACGGCCCGGTGCCGCGCGGGGTCCGGCTCGCCCGGCGTACCGGGGGTGTGGCCGACGAGGTGGTCGAACGCGGCGCGGTGCGCGGCGGCGCGGGCCAGTACGTCGGCGTCGTCGGTCGGGTCGACCGGGCGTACGGCGGGGCCGGCGCCGAGCGGCGGTAACCCCGCCAGATCCCGTACCAGATGGTCGAACCAGGGGCCGTCGGCCACGCTCCAGCCGCGGCGGGTCAGCGCGTCGACGGCGGGCCGGTCGCCGGCCATCACCATCGTCTCCCGCGCGCCGGGCGCCCAGTCGAGTACCACGTCGGCGGCGTCGGCGGACGGGTCGGCGAGCCAGCAGAGTTCGCCGGCCTCCAGCCACGCCCACGCCACGGTCCGGCCGTCCCGCTCCCACCGCGCGGTCGGCCGCTCACGGCCCCGGTACGCGGCGCGCCCCCACGCCACGTCGCCCACGTGCCACCGCGCGCCGGGCGTCCACAGCCGCGCCGTCAACGCCTGCATCACGGGGAGGTCCGCGCCGTCCGTACGGATCACCGCGCCAGCCTCGCCGCCCCGGGTACGCCGCGCAACGCGGTTTCGCGCACGGTGTCGACGCGCCGGGCGAATCTACGGTTCGCGCTAGAACGCGCGATACGGTGCCAGACGTGGATCCGGTGCGGAACCCCTACGCGCCCGGTGCCGGACAGCGGCCGCCGGTGCTGGCCGGCCGTGACCGCGAGGTCGCCGCGTTCGACGTCGTACTCGAACGGGTCGCGCGCGGCCGGCCCGAGCGCAGCCTGGTCCTCACCGGCCTGCGCGGTGTCGGCAAGACCGTCCTGCTGAACGCGTTGCGCAGCCAGGCGATCGGCCGCCTGTGGGGTACCGGGAAGATCGAGGCGCGGCCGGACCAGGGGCTGCGCCGGCCGCTGTCCTCCGCGCTGCACATGGCGGTGCGGGAGCTGGCGCCGCGGCACCGCGCGCCGGACCGCATCGACGACTTCCTCGGCGTACTCAAGGCGTTCGCGTTGCGGTCCAACCCGCCGAACGCGAAGCTGCGGGACCGGTGGCAGCCGGGCATCGACGTACCGGCGGCGTCGGGGCGGGCGGACTCCGGCGACATCGAGATCGACCTGGTGGAGCTGTTCACCGACGCGGCCGGGATCGCGACCGACGTCGGTACCGGGATCGCGGTGTTCATCGACGAGATGCAGGACGTCGGGCTGGCGGACGCGTCGGCGCTGTGCGCGGCGTGCCACGAGTTGTCGCAGCTCGGCGGGCCGCTGATCGTGGTCGGCGCCGGCCTGCCGCACCTCCCGGCCGTACTCTCCGCCTCCAAGTCGTACTCGGAACGGCTGTTCCGGTACACCCGGATCGACCGGCTGGAGCCGGACGCGGCCGACCGGGCGCTGACCGCGCCGGCGAAGCGCGAGGACGTCGAGTTCGAGCCGTCCGCGCTGGCCCGGCTGTACGAGCTGTCCGGCGGCTACCCGTACTTCGTCCAGGCGTACGGGAAGGCGACGTGGGACAACGCGCCCGCGTCGCCGGTGACCGCCGCCGACGTCATGGTCGCCGCGCCGGAGGCCGAGGCCGAGCTCGCCGTCGGTTTCTTCGGCTCCCGGTACGACCGGGCCACGCCGGCCGAGCGGGAGTACATGCGGGGGATGGCCGAGCTGTCCGACACGGACGGCCCGGTGTCCACATCGGACATCGCGAAGTCGTTGGGGCGCAAGCCTTCCAGCCTCTCGCCGGCCCGCGACTCGCTGATCAAGAAGGGCCTGATCTACTCCGGCGAGCGCGGCACCGTCGCCTTCACCGTCCCGCACTTCGGCCGGTACCTGCGGACCCAGCCGGTCTGACCGTTCGATTCACGTGAAACATCACCGGGCCGGCGCGTACCGGGTGAGGAACGCGGTGATCGCCGTCCGCCCCGCCGCCGGCGCGTCGTACGTGGCGAGGTCGATGCCGTGCCGCGACCCCGGCACCACCACCTCGTGCCGGTACTCCGCCGGCACCGCCGCGGCGATCGCCCGTGCGTCCGCGGCCGGTACCCAGGTGTCCGTGGCGGCGCTCGCGACGAGCACCGGTACGCGCAGCTTCGGCGCCGCGGCCAGCACGTACGCCCGGCGCTCGGGGGACAGTGCGACGACCGCGTCGACCCGCGGCGTGATCCTCGTGGCGGCGACCAGCGCGTCCCGGGCACCGGCCGACGCGCCGACGAGTACGACGTGCGTGACGCCGCGCCGGCGCAGCTCGGCGACCGCGTGCGCGACGTCCGCGACCGTACCGTCCCGGGCGGTGTCGAAGCCCAGGTAGCGGCGGGTCGGATGCCGTTCGTCGCCGATCGCCGACGGCAGCGGGAACCAGCCGCACCAGTCCCGGTCGCTCTGGTTGACGAGGACGACACCGCTGGTGCCCGACCCGTACAGCGGGCCGTGCGCGTGATCGGCACCGAACGTGATGCGGGTGCCGCCCGCCTCCGGGCAGCTCGGCGACGGACTCGGCCGTACCGTCGCGGTCGGGTTCGCGCGGGTGGACGGGTGGGACGTGCCGCAGGCGGTCAGCGTGCAGCCGGCCAGCCCGACGAGGACCGCGAGCGTCAGTCTCCGCATCCGCCGACGGTACGGCCGCCCCGGTCGCACCCCGGTCACGGAACGGGATCAGGACAGCGCGCGCACCGCGTCCAGAACCTCCCCGCGGTACATGGCGCCGAACAGCGCGGTGTGCGCGAGCAGCAGGTGCAGCTGGTGCAGCGGGACACGCTCGGCCCAGCCGTCGGCCAGCGGCCAGACCTCGTCGTACGCGGCGAGGGTCCGGTCCACGTACGGCGAGCCGCCCCACAGGCGCAGCATCGCCAGGTCCGTCTCGCGGTGCCCGCCGGACGCCGCGGGGTCGACCAGCCACGCGCGGTCCGGCGCCCACACCACGTTCCCCGGCCAGAGGTCGCCGTGCAGCCGGGCCGGCGGTTCCGGCGGCCCGGCCAGCGCGCCGATCCGCGCCAGTACCGCCTCCACCCGGCCCGCGTCGGCGCCGTCCAGCGCGCCGTTGTCCACCGACCTCCGCAGGTACGGCCGGAGCCGGTGCTCGGCGAACCATGCCGGCCACGCCGGCCCGGGGCGGTTGTCCAGCGGGAGCGTGCCGAGGAAACCGTCCCGGTCCCCGCCGAACCGTGGTGCGCCCGCCCGGTGCGTCGCGGCCAGCTCCCGGCCGAACCGCTCCGCCGCGGCCGGCGACGGCTCGCCCTGCGGAATCCACGCCAGTACGAGCATGTCGTGCGTGACCGCCAGAACCTCCGGTACGGGTGCGCCGCCGGCCTCGCGCAGCCAGCGCAGCCCCGCGGCCTCCGCGTCGAAGAACCCGTCCGGCGCCGCCACCCGGCTCTTCGCGAACACGTCGGTACCGTCGTCCAGCGTCAGGCGCTCGGCCCGGCAGATCGACCCCCCGGACACCGGCGTCGTACGGATCCGCTGGTGCTTCAGGAACGTGGCGAGCTGGCCCGGGTGCTCGCGCAGGTAACCGAGGTCCACCCCGGCAGCGTACTGGCCGGCGCCGGGCGCCCGGGGTCACCGCACCGCCGCGCGGGCGTACCCGCAGGTGGGTGCGGGCATTGGGAGGCGCGGAGGCGGTCGGAAGAGTATGCAGAAGGCATGGCTGACACCGCGACCGGGACGCCGGTCACCACCCAGACCACGGTCCGCCCGTTCCGCCCGCTGGACCACCGCGCGTGCCGCGAGCTGTGGGCCGAGCTGACCGAGGACGACCGCCGACGCTACGACGCGCCGCGCGAGAACGACCCGGGCGCCGGGTTCGAGCACTTCGTGGCGCGGCTCGACCTGTCCGGGATGTGGGTCGCCGACCATGCCGAGGCGGGCGTGATCGGCTTCGTGGGCCTGGTACTGCACGGCCGGCGGGGCGAGGTGGACCCGATCGTCGTGGCCGAGCCGTACCGGGGGGCGGGGGTGGGGCACGCCCTGCTGGACCGGGTCGCCGCGGAGGCCCGCCGGCGCCGGCTGCGGCAGCTGTCCGTCTCGCCGTCCACCCGGAACATGGCCGCGATCCGGTCGTTCCGCCGCGCCGGGTACGACGTGCTCGCGCACGTGACGCTCACCCTCGACCTGACCGACTCCGCCCCGCCGCGCCGCGACGGCGTCGACCTGCACGGCCTGCGCTTCCGGTACTGACCGTCCTCTGTGGACGGTCGGTGCCGTCGCCCTCCGTGTACGCCTGGGGTATTTGGTCCGGGGATCGCCCGATCATGCCGTAACAGCTGTGGACAACCCGTCCACAGCCCACCGGGTACTGCTGGACGACCGTCGCGGCGACCCGGACGGTTGCCGCATGACCCGCGCTCCCGCCCCCGGCGGCACACCGACCCTCCGCGCCCACGGCGCCGCCGACCTGCTCGCCCTCGTTCCGTACCTGCTGGGGTTCCACCCGACCGACAGCCTCGTCGTCGCCGGCCTGCGGGACGCCCGGATCGTCTTCCTCTACCGCGCCGACCTGCGCGCCGGCCCCGACCCCGGCCGGCTCGCCGCCGCGCTGTCCGCCCAGGTCCTGACCGGTGTCGTCCTCGTCGGCTTCGGCCCGGACGAGGACGTCGGACCCGCCCTGCGCCGCCTCGCCACCATCCTCACCGGCGCCGGGCAGCACGTCCTCGACCGCCTGCGCGCCACCCGCGACCGCTACTGGTCGTACGTGTGCGCCGACCCGGGTTGCTGCCCGCCCGAGGGCCGCACGTACCGGTCGACCGCACGGTTCGGCGCCGGACCCGCCGAGCTGCCCGACCGCGCCGAGATCGCCCGCAGGATCGCGCCGGTGACCGGACCCGAGCGGGCCGCCATGTCCCGCGCCACCCGCGGCGCCGAGGCGCACGCCCGCGCCACGGTGGACGACGCGGCCGACCCGTCCGACGGCGTCACCCGCGTCATCGCCGAGAGCAGCGCCGCGGTCCGCACCGCCATCCGCCGGTACCAGGAGGATCCGGCCGCCCGGCTCACCGACGAGGAGGTGGCCTGGCTGGGCGTGGCGCTGTCCGTCACCCGGGTCCGCGACGAGGCGTGGTCGCTCGCCGACACCGGCGACCCGGACCGGCACCGTGCACTGTGGACGGACGTGGTCCGCCGCGTCGACCCGGCATACCTGCCGGCGCCCGCATCGCTGCTCGGGTTCCTGTGCTGGCGCCAGGGCGAGACCGGCTTCGGCCTCCTCGTACTCGGGCAGGCGCTCGCCGTCGACCCCGGGTACGGGATGGCGCTGCTGCTCTCGCAGGCGCTCGCCACCGGTATGCCGCCCGAGGCATGGAGTCCCGCGCCGGCCGACCCGGACCTGCCGTGACCCGGTGGACCGGTCTTCGCGCGGGTCTCCGGTGGGCGGGCCGCCGGCGTTCAGCCGGTGGCGACGCGGGCCGGGCCGGTGTACACGTTCATGCGGGTGCCGCGGAGGAAACCGACCAGCGTCATGCCGACCTCGGCGGCCAGGTCGACGGCGAGCGTGCTCGGCGCCGACACCGCGGCGAGCACCGGGATCCCGGCCATCGACGCCTTCTGCACCAGCTCGAAACTGGCCCGGCCACTCACCATCAGGACCAGCCCCGCCAACGGCAGCCGCCCCTCGCGTACGGCCCAGCCGACCACCTTGTCGACCGCGTTGTGCCGCCCCACGTCCTCCCGGACGCACACCGGCTCCCCGGCCGCGGTGAACAGCCCCGCCGCGTGCAGCCCGCCCGTACGGTCGAACACCTGTTGCGCCGCCCGCAGCCGGTCCGGCAGCACGGTCAGCACGTCCGGCCCGACCCGTACCGGATCGTCGGCGACCGGGTGGCGGCTGCGGGTGCGCACCGCGTCGATGCTCGCCTTCCCGCACATCCCGCAGGAGCTGGTGGTGTAGAAGTTCCGCGTCGGGTCGACGTCCGGGGCCGGCGTGCCCTCCGCCAACACCACGTCCAACACGTTGTACGTGTTGGGTTCGCCGTCCGCGCCGGCACAGTGCCGCGCCGACACCACGTCCGCCGTCGAACCGATCACGCCCTCGGTGCAGAGGAAGCCGACCGCGAGATCCACGTCGTGCCCGGGCGTACGCATCGTGACCGCGAGCGGCGCGCCGTCCACCCGGACCTCCAGCGGCTCCTCCACCACCAGCGTGTCGGCGCGCCGGTCGACCACACCGTCCGAGATCCGGACGGTCGGCCGCCGATCGGTCACCCTGCCCACCCGCCCGACACTACGCCGCACTGCCGCACGTCCCCCTCTCCCGCGCCCCGGACCGCCCCCGGGTACGCCCGGCCACGACCTACGCTCGGTGCATGGACCCGCGTTACGCGGCGATCGTGCTGGCCGGTGGCCGGAGCGTACGGATGGGCGGCCGGCACAAGCCCGCGCTCCCCGTCGACGGCGTCCCGATGCTCCACCGGGTACTCGCCGCGGTCGTGGACGCCGCGCCCCGTGTCGTCGTCGGCCCACCACAACCGGTCCCGCCCGGCGTACGCGTGGTCCGCGAGGACCCGCCGTACGGTGGCCCGGCCGCCGCCATCGCCGCCGGCCTCGCCGCGATCACACCCACGCCGACGCCCGGGTACGTCGCGGTCCTGGCCGCCGACCAGCCGTACGTCACCGGTGCGGCGATGGCCGTGCTGCGCGAGGCGCTCGCCGCCGCGGGACCGCCGTACGTGGGCGCGGCGTACGTCGACGGTGGACGGCCGCAGTTGCTCTGCTCGCTCTGGCGGATGGACGCACTCGCGCGCCGCCGTACCGAACTCGACCGGGTCACCGACCTTCCGGTCCGCCGCTTCTTCGCCGACCTGCCGTACGTCCCCGTCCGCTCCACCGCCACCACACCCCCCTGGTACGACTGCGACACCGAAGCCGACTGGGCCGCCTGTACCCGGGGCGCTCCGCGGAGCGTTGCGCCGCGACGGGCGCGCGGGGGCGAATGATGGGCGCATGGCGGATGAGCGGAAGACCCTGGACGACTGGGTCGAGGCGGCGTGCGGCGAGCTGGGCATCACCGGCGGCATCGACCGGAACGCGGTGCTCGACGTCGCCCGCGACGTGGCGCACGGCGTGATGCGGCCGGCGGCTCCACTGACGGCGTACCTGATGGGGGTGGCGGTCGGGCGCGGTGAGCCGCCGGCGACGGTGGCGGCACGGGTACGCGGCCTGATCGAACGCTGGCCCGGAACCGCCGACACCTGATCACGGTGGGTGGCTGGGCCCGTGCATGAGTCGCGCAGCGGGCGCCGGCGCCCACCCCGAGAGGGCGGCGAGCCGCACGTGCCGCGGGCTGACACGCCCGGTGCGGGCGCCGAGGCCGGGCCGTACGGTATGTCGGGTTTGGTGGGGACGTCACGGCTGCGGTGGATCGACGGGAGGCGATTCGACGGAGTGGATAGGGTGGGCGCCAGAACGGCGGTACGGCCATCCGGCGGTGCACCGTCCCGTTCGGGCCCCGGCCCGGCGGTGGACGGCGTGGTGCCCGGCCTCGGGAGGAGAGACCACGTGGGGGAGCGGAACGATCGGTCCGGCGAGATCGTGCCGGTGACGGGGCGCCCGAGCCTGCTCGACGATCCGGACACCGTGGACCTGAGGTCCAAGGTCGACGCGGCGTGGCTGGACTTCCGCCGGTCGTTGGAGGCCGCGCTGCCGGCGATGCCGGTCGGCGCGCGGCTGACGGTGACCCTCGACCCGACCGCCACGGGCACCGGCGAGGCGGTGTACGACCTGGTCCTGCGGGTGCTCTCGGACACCGGGCTGCACGCCGACGCGGTGGGCAACGCGGGGCTGCCGGAGGAGTACCGGCTGGATCGGGTGGCGGTGGGTGACCTGGTGGCGCTGGGGTGGTCGCCGCCGGGGGTGGTCGAGGAGACGGCGGACCGGTTCGGGCTGCGCGCGTCGATGGACGACGCGCCGAGCGTGGCGAGCGTGGTCACCCGCACCCTGCGCGACGTGTACGGGGCGCCGCACCCGGCGTTCCTGACGTACACGGTGGTGGGGGACGACGTGGTGCCGGCGCTGGCGTCGGCGCGGCCGGTCGCGGCGGGCACGGTGCTGCCGGCGGGGCGCGCGGTGTCGGCGTCGACGGCCATCGCGGCCATCGGGATCCCGCTGGACGAGCAGGTGCGGGCGGTGGTCGCCGGGTTCCTGAAGACGGATCCGGAGTCGTTGCAGCACGACGAGGACGGCGAGTTCAGCGTGCGCGCCGGTTCCGCGATGGTGTTCGTGCGGATCAACGACAACCCGCAGCTCGTCGACGTGTACTCGCCGATCCTGACGGAGGTCGAGCCGGACGAGCGGCTGTACGAGCGGCTGTCGCAGCTCACCCGCCGGATGCCGATCGGCCGGCTCTACTGCACCGAGGGCACGGTGTGGGCGTCGGTGCCGGTGTTCGGGCGCGACTTCCAGGCGACGCACCTGATGCTGGCGTTGCAGGTGATGACCCGGCTGGCGGACGAGCTGGACGACCGGCTGCAGGGCGACTTCGGCGGCAAGCGGTTCTTCGGCGAGGGCGACAAGACAGGCCCGCGGACCGAGCGCACCGGCATGTACCTCTGACCCGTTCCGCTCGATAGCATCGGACACCCACCGTGTCCGGAGCGTGATCATGAGCGGGACGAGTCCGCACGCTGTCCACGAGCCGGCCGAGCCGGAGCCGGGTGGCCCGGCGATCGTCGGCCGGGCGTCGGCGCTCGCGGTGCTGCGCGCCGGCCTGGACACGCCGGGCCCGGCGTACGTCGAGGTCGTGGGCGATCCGGGGATGGGCAAGTCGCGGCTGCTGGCCGAGTTCGGGCGGCTGTCGCGGGAGGCGGGGCACCGGGTCGTCACCGGTACCGGCGCGCTGCCCGCGGCCGACCACCGGCCGGGCCTGTTCGTACCGCTGCTGCGGGAGCTGGGTGACCCGGCGCCGACGGCGTCCCGGCTGGTGGAGCGCCTCACCGGCCCCCGGCGGTACGCGGTGCTGCTGGACGACGCGCATCTCGCCGACGCCGAGTCGCTCGAACTTCTCGGCCAGCTCTGCTACGAGGCGCCGCCGGCGCTGCTGGTCGTGGCGTACCAGGGGCGGCAGTTGCCGCCGCTGCTGGCCGCCGCGCTCCGCCTGATCCGCCCGGACGGCTGGCACCACCGCCTCGAACTGGATCCGCTGCCGGAGTCGGATCTGGCTTCGTTGCTGGGGATCCGGCCGGGGCCGCGGCTGCGGCGGCTGTCCGCGGCGTCGGCCGGCAACCCGCAGTTCGCGCGGGCGCTGGCCGAGATCGACCCGGCGCTGCTGCACGAGTCCCATCCGGAACTGCTGGAGCTGGCCGAGATCCCCACCGTCGTGTACGAGTTGCGCGCCGAGCTGGCGCGGCTGCCGGCCGACGAGCGGGCGCTGCTGGCCGCCGCCGCGGTCGTCGGCGACGAGGTCGTACCGTCGCTGGCAGTGTCCGCCGCCGGCCTCGACGCCGTACGCGCGGGTGCCGCGCTGGACTCGCTGATCCGGCGGGATCTGTTGCGGGACGGGCGATCCGGCCTCACGTTCCGGCATCCGGTGGTGCGCGCCGCGGTGTACCGGGACACGCCGGCGGGCGCGCGCCGGGCCCTGCACGCCCACCTCGCCACCGAACTCCGCGACCGTGGCGCGACCGCCGCCGTACTCGCCCGGCATCTCGCGCGGTCGGCCGAGCCCGGTGACCTCGCCGCCGCCGAACTGCTCGTGGACTCCGCGCGCGACGCCGTACCCCGGCTGGCCGCCGACCGGCTGACCGCCGCCCGCGCCCTGCTGCCCGCCGACTCCCCCGCCGACCTTCGCTTCGAACTCGACGTACGCCTCGCCGAGGCGTGGGCGGCCGCCGGCCAGCCCGGACCGGCCCGGGAGATGCTGCGCGCGCCGGCACCCGCGGACGCCGCCGCGCCCTGGCGGTACCGGCAGATGCGGGTGAGCGCGCGGGTGGACCGGCTGCGTGGCCTGCACCGGCAGGCGCTCGGCCTGGTCGGCGCCGAACTCGACCGCGTCCCCGAACGTCCCGCGCACCACGAAACCCCGGACACCACCGGCCAGCGCGCCCGTACCGTGCTGGACTCGATCGATCCCGTCGGCGCGCCGGAGCGCGCCCGTACCGTGCTGGACTCCACCGATCCCGTCGGCGCGCCGGAGCGCGCAGTCGCCGAAGAACTCGCGACCTCGGGGCCGCACGGCGCCGGCCTCGCCCGCGTACCGACAGGACCGGCGACCGCGGGGCCGACGACCGCGCGCCCGGACGACGCGCGCCCGACGACCGTGAGGCCGGACGACGCGCGCCCGGACGACACGCGGCCGGCGAACGCGCCGCCGACGACCACGCGGCCGGACGACGCGGGGCCGGGGACCGCTGGGCCGGGTGGGCGGGAGATCACGGCGCTGGCGGTGGAGGCGGCGATCTGCGCGGCGTTCTGCGGTGCGCCGGAGGCGCCGCGGTTCCTCGCGCGGGCGCGGCGCGAGGTGGCCGGCGTACCGGATGCGGGGTTGCACGCGCTGGTCGCCGCGCTCGCCGCGTTCGTCGGCATCCGGTACGGCGGGGGTCCGTCGCTGCGCGCCGAGGTGGCCGCCGCGAGCGCCGCGCTGGATGCCTTGCGCGACACGGAACTCGCCGAGGTACTCGATGCGACGCCGCTGCTGGGGTGGGCGGAGTTGATGTTCGAGCGGGACGCGGATGCGTTGCGGCACTTCGACCGTGGCCTGGCGGTGGCGGCGCGCGCCGGGCGGGCGGACACGTTGCCGTACCTGTACCTGGGGCGGTGTTCGGCGGCGAGTCGGCTGGGCCTGCTGGAGCCGGCGCTGGACGCCGGGCAGGACTGCGCGGACGCGGCGGCGGCGTTGGGCAACCGGCCGATGTTGGGCTTCGCGTTGACGTTCCAGGCGGTCGTACTGTGCTGGCTGCGTGGCCCGGTCGCGGCGGGTCCGGTGGCGGACGAGGCGGCGGAGGCGGTCGCGGACGCGCCGCACGGCGACTGGTTCGCGCTGGTCGGGCAGCGGGTGGCGGCGCGGCTGCGGCACAGTGCGGACGACGTGACCGATCCGACGGCGGCGATGGTGCGCGCGTGCGGCGGCCCGGAGCTGGCCGAGGTCGAGCTGTACAACCGGACGTACTGGTGCTCGGTACTGGTGGAGATGTCGGTGCGGGCCGGGCACTTCGCGGAGGCGGCGCACTGGCTGGACCGCGGCGAGGCGCACGCGGCGGGGCTGGGCCTGACCGGCTCGGAGGCGTACCTGGCGCTGGCCCGCGCGCGGTACGAGCTGGCGGCGGGTCGGCCGAAGCTGGCGGAGGAGCCGGCCACCCGGGCGGTACGCGGGTTCGCGGACGTGGGGTGGATCGTCGACGAGGTGCACGCCCGGCTGTTCGCGGCGGCGTTGCGGGCGGAGTTGTCGGGCTGGTCGGCGGCGGAGCCGGAGCTGGTGGAGGCGCGCCGGCTGGCGGAGCGTACGGGTGGGGCGTGGCTGCGGCGGCTGGTCGTGTCGGAGCAGCGGCGGCTCGCCGGCGCCGCCGGCCGCGGTACTCCGGGGAGCCGGCTGACGCGCCGGGAGGCCGAGATCGCCCGGCTGGTCGCGGCGGGTGCCACGAACACCGAGATCGGCGCGCACCTGCACGTCACGGTCAAGACCGTGGAGGCGCACCTGACCCGCATGTTCCGCAAGCTCGGCGTACGGTCGCGGGCCGCGCTGGTGGCGATCCTGGCCGACGAGGCCGACTGACGTACCCATCGCTCTTGTTGCAAGTTGCTGGCAACAAGGGGTTAGGCTGGCGTACGCCGGCCCCGCGCCGGCCCTGGTCGTACGACGCGGCAGTCGCGGATCAGGTGCCCCGGTCGGCGTTTGGTCGACGCCGGCCGGGGCCACTCCCGCCGCGCGGGTCAGAGCAGGACGCCGCGGGCCCGGGTGAAGCGCTCGGTGACATCGCCCCAGTTCACGACGTTCCACCAGGACGCCACGTACTCCGCCTTCACGTTCCGGTACTGCAGGTAGAACGCGTGCTCCCACATGTCGAGCAGGAGCAGCGGGTGGAGTCCGGCGGGCAGGTTGCCCTGGTGGTCGTACAGCTGGCAGAGGATCAGCCGCTGGCCGAGCGTGTCCCACGCGAGGATCGACCAGCCGGAGCCCTGGATGCCGAGCGCGTTCGCGGTGAAGTGCGCGCGGAACCCGTCGTACGAGCCGAAGAACTCGTCGATCGCCGCGGCCAGCTCGCCGTCCGGCTTGTCGCCGCCGTCGGGCGACATGTTCGGCCAGAACACCGAGTGGTTCACGTGGCCGGCGAGGTTGAACGCGAGATTCTTCTCCAGCAGGTTCACCGTGCGGCCGATGGTGCCGCCGTCGCGGGCCTCGGCGAGCTGCTCGATCGCGTCGTTGCTGCCCTGCACGTACGCCTGGTGGTGCTTGGCGTGGTGCAGCTCCATGATCTGCCCCGAGATGTACGGCTCCAGCGCGCCGTAGTCGTACGGCAGGTCGGGAAGCGTGTAGGACACGGGATCACCTCTTCAATCGCCTGTACCTTGCTCTTGCAAACTCTATGCAACAAGTACGGGCGACACGCCGGTGCGGGGGGTGGACACGACGGAATCCGTACCCCGGACACCGCGGCACGACACGGCGGATCCGTTGGTACGAAAGGGAAAGGTCAGGAGGTGGCGGGGCCCGAGGCGGGGCGGTCGACGAGCCGGGACAGCACGATCATCGACTGGGTCTGCGTCACGAACGGCTCGGCGCGCAGCCGTTCGAGCGCCTCCTCCAGGTGGCTGATGTCCGCCGCGCGCAGGTGCACCAGCGCGTCCGCCCCGCCCGACACCGTGTACGAGCCGACCACCTCGGGATGCCGCCGGGTGGCCCGCTCGATCTGCGCCGGCGTGGTCCGCCCCGTGCAGTACAGCTCGACGAACGCCTCCGTCGTCCAGCCCAGCGCCGCCGGATCCACCAGCGCCGTGTACCCGCGGATCACGCCCGTCGCGCGCAGCCGGTCGACGCGCCGCTTCACCGCCGGCGCGGACAGGGCGACCTTCGCGCCGATATCCGCGTACGAGAAGCGGGCGTCCTCGCAGAGCAGCGCAACGATTCGCCGATCAAGGTCGTCAAGACGCAACGAAGCGCCTCCTGGTCGCAACGGAATCGTCTGCCCGTGAAGCTCCAGCGTACCTACCGTTCTGAGCGTGATCGAGACGCCACGACCCGGCCAGTACGAGGTGGTACCGGCCGGCTCGCCGCTCGCCGACCTGCTGGCCGGCGCCAAGACCCGGACCGCCCGCGCCCGCGAGTACCTGATGTGCCCGCCCGAGCGGTTCACCGTCGAGTACGCGATCAATCCGTGGATGGACACGGACCGCCCGGTCGACACCGAACTCGCGGTCAAACAGTGGCGCGGGCTGCGCGAGACGCTCGTACGGCTCGGCCACACGGTGCACACCCTCGACCCGGTCGCCGGCCTCCCCGACATGGTGTACGCGGCGAACGGCGCGTTCACCGTCGACGGGCACGTCTACGGCGCCCGCTTCCGGTACGAGCAGCGCCGCGCCGAGGCCGCCCACCACCGCGCCTGGTACCTCGCGCACGGGTGGAGCGACTTCCACATCCCCGAACACACGAACGAGGGCGAGGGCGACTTCGCGTACGCGAACGGGCTGGTCCTGGCCGGGTACGGGTTCCGGACGACGGTCGCCGCGCACGCCGAGGCGCAGGAGGCGCTGGGCCGCCCGGTCATCTCGCTCCGCCTCGTCGACCCGCGCTTCTACCACCTGGACACCGCGCTCGCCGCGCTCGACGACGAGACCGTCGCGTACTGGCCGGGCGCGTTCTCGCCGGCGTCGCAGCGGGTGCTGGCGCAGCTGTTCCCGGACGCGCTGATCGCGGACGAGGCGGACGCGCTGGCGTTCGGGCTGAACCTCGTGTCCGACTCCCGGCACGTCGTCCTCAACTCGGCGGCGTCCGGGCTGGTCGGCAAGCTCGCCGCCCGCGGGTACGAGCCGGTCCCGGTCGAACTCGCCGAACTGTTGAAGGGCGGCGGCAGCGTCAAGTGCTGCATCGCCGAACTCCGCCGCTGACCCACCCGTACGCGGCGCGCCGGATGAACGGCTGACACCGGGCACCCGCGCCCGGCACGATGCGGGCATGACGGAACGGGACAGGCTGGAACTGGCCAACGGCTGGTACGAGGCGGCCGTGTTCGGCGGGGACGACGCGGCGCTGCCGGCCGCGGAACGGGAACTGGACGCGGTCGAGGCCGACCTGGCGCTGGCCCGGGGCCGCATCACGCACGCCCGGTTCCTCGCCGCCCGCGAACACGGTGAGGGCCGCGACGACCCGGGCGAGGCGGCCAGCTTCGAGCGCGCCGCCGAGCTGTACCGCCAGCTCGGCGACGTGCGCGGCGAAGGCGAGGCGGCATTCTGGCTCGGCGCGTACCACCAGGTCGTACGGGACGACGGGGACGCGGCGCTGCCGTACCTGGAACGGGCCCGGACGCTCGCCACCGAGACCGGCGACCGCCTCACCCTGTCGTACGTGTTGCGGCATCTCGGCTTCGCCGAGCACACCGCCGGCCGGCTCGACGCCGCACGGGAACTGCTCACCGAGTCCACCCGGCTCCGCCGTGAACTGGGCTTCCTCCCGGGCGTCGCCGCGAACCTCGTCGGCCTCGCGTACGTGTCGGCGGCGCAGGGCCGGCCCGACGAGGCCGTCGCGTACCTGGACGAGGGGGTACGACTCGCCGAGGCCAGCGACGCCCGCGGCATCCTTCGCCAGCTCGACGAGGCCCGCACCGACCTCGACACCTGACACCCGTACCGTCAGGCGGCCGTCCTGCGGGTGAACGTCCGCCGCGCCCACAGGTACGACACGGCCGTGATCAGCGCGCACCAGCCCACCGCCAGCCACCCGTGTACGCCGATGCCGGTGCCGAGCAGCAGCCCGCGCAGCGTGTCGATGACCGCCGTGAACGGCTGGTACTCGGCGAACCCGCGCAGCCACGCCGGCATCGAGTCCGTCGGTACGAACGCGCTGCTCGTGAACGGCAACAGGAACTGCACCGGCATCGTGGTGCTGTTCGCGCCGCCCGGCGAGCCGGCGTTCAGGCCGCACGCGACCGCGAACCAGGTCAGCGCGACGGCGAACATGACGACCACGCCGATCGCGGCGAGCCACTCCAGCGGCGTCGCGGTCGGCCGGAACCCGACCAGCAGCGCCACCCCGAGTACCAGCACCGACGCCACCGCGGTACGCAGGACGCCGCCGACGACCTGCCCGGTGAGCACCGCCGTACGGGTGATGGCCATGGTCCGGAACCGGTCGATGATCCCCTCGGTCATGTCCGTACACAGGTTGATCGCGGTGCCCGCGGTGCCGGACCCGACCGCCATCATCACGATCGCCGGCGCCAGATAGTCGATGTACTGAAGCCCCGGGCTGACGTGCGCGAGCCCGGCGGTCATCGTGTTGCCGAACACGTACACGAACATCAGCATCATGAAGATCGGTACGGCCAGCCCGCTGATCGTCATCACCGGGTACCGCAGCGCGTGCCGCATGTCCCGGCGGAACATCGTGGTCGAGTCGCGCAGCGCGTACGGGAGGGTGCTCATTTCGCGTCGTCCTTGTCGCTGGTCGGATGCCCGGTGAGGGCGAAGAACACGTCGTCGAGGTCGGGCGTGTGGATGGACAGGTCGTCGACCTCGACGGCTGCCCCGTCGAGCCGGGCGAGCAGGTCCCGCAACGCCCGCACGTCCCCGTCACCCGGTACCTGCAGGGTCAGCGCCTCGTCGTCACGCTGCCCGCCGACCAGCCCGGCCGCGGTGTCGAGCGCCACCGGATCCGCGAACGTCAGGAGTACGTGACCGCCCGGGATCAGCCGCTTCAGCTCGTCCGCCGTACCCTCCGCGACCAGCTTCCCGTGGTCGAGTACGGCGATGCGGTCGGCGAGCTGGTCCGCCTCCTCCAGGTACTGGGTGGTCAGGAAGATCGTGACGCCGTCGGCGACCAGGCCGCGGATGGTCTGCCACATCGTGTGCCGGCTGCGCGGGTCGAGGCCGGTCGTCGGCTCGTCGAGGAAGATGATGCGCGGGCTGCCGACCAGCGTCATCGCCAGGTCGAGCCGCCGCCGCATCCCCCCGGAGTACGTCTGGACGGGCTTCTTCGCCGCCTCGACCAGGTCGAACCGGGACAGCAGCTCGGCGGCCCGGCGACGTCCGGCGCGCCGTTCCAGATGGCACAGGTCGGCCATCATGATCATGTTCTCCTCGCCGGTGAGGATGTTGTCCACCGCCGAGAACTGCCCGGTCACGCCGATCGCCGTACGGACCGCCTCGCTCTCGCGGTCCAGGTCGTACCCGGCGACCTGCGCCGTACCGCCGTCGGCGCGGATCAGCGTCGACAGGATCCGGACCGTGGTCGTCTTGCCGGCGCCGTTCGGCCCGAGCAGCGCGAACACCGTGCCCTCCCGGACGTCCAGGTCGATCCCGGCCAGCACCACCTTGTCCTTGTACGACTTCCGCAGACCCCGTACGCCGATCGCGGTGCGGGCGGACACCGCCGTACCGTCAGCGGCCCACGTCGTCACCATGTCATCTCCCTGCCGTCGAAATGCCATCATGTGACGTCAGTATGACGTCGCCCCTGGCATCGGTCAACCGGCCTCCATGTACGTCGCGGGCCGCGCGGCAGCAGCGGCAGTTATGCCCGTCGAGACCCCGCTGAGCGGCGGTTCCGTCCGTACGCGCCGGTGACACCGTCCGCCGCGCCACCGGCCCCTGAACCCCCGCCGTCCACGCGCTGCTCACCGCCGGCTTCCCGTACTCCCCGCGCGTGCTCGACGACCACGGCCGCAAGATCCACACGTACGAACCCGCCGCACGCCCCTGGCCCGGCGTACTCCGCGCCGACGACAGGCTGCGGCAGCTCGGCCGCATGGTCCGCGACCTCGGTACCGCCCTCGACTGCGTTCCACCTACCGACGCCCGATGGTGCAGCGGCATCCCGTACGCGCCCGGCCTCGTCATCCGGCCCGGCGACCACGGCGTCTGCAACACCGCCTGGCGCGCCACCCACCTACCCCCGCCTGACGCCACCCCGACGTCACCCGGCCGTCGGGCAGGTTCCGCACACGGAACGAGAGCGAGCGTTTCTCCGGGACCGTCACCACCGCGTACCTGCGGACGACACCGCCGGCGTGCCGAACCTGCCATCCGCGCTGGCCGACGACCCCCCCAGCCTCCTGCCACGCCCGTGGGCGGACGACTGCAGACCGGGCGAGAGTCGAGCGCGTCAGGAGCCCGCCCGGTCGCAGGCCGAAGCGGCGCGACAGCTGCGGGCCGCGGCGCAGGAGCTGCACGAGGCGGGGCTGCCGCTGCGGGATGTGGGCGCGGCGCTGGACGTGTCGTATCAGCGGGCACATCAGCTCGTCTCGACGGCGGCGACCAGCTGACCTCGTCGGCCCGGTGTCAGTCGCCGCACGGCGGGAACGCCGAGCCGCGCATGGCCCTGCCCATGACTGGGACGAAGAGGCTGTACGCGAACCGGGGCCAGGCCCAGCGCGGAAGCCGTGCCGAGGGCGGACCGACGGGGTACCAGCGTGATCGCAAGGCTCGCAGAGATCGAACCGATCGTTACGACAGACTATGGCCAATCATCGAACCGATCGGTACTATCTTCCGCATGCCTGTGGCCAAGGGAACCTCGCTCGACCCAGCGCGCACGCGGGACGCGATTCTTGCCTCCGCGACCGAACTGCTGTACGAGCGCGGGCTCGACGGCGCCGGCGTGGCCGACCTGTGTTCGGCGGTCGGTGCGTCGAAGGAGACGCTGTACCGCCACTTCGGATCGAAGGACGGGCTGATCGAGGCGGCCCTCGAGGCCCGCAGCGAGCGCGTGCTCCGATGGCTGACGGGCGCGGCGGAGGCGGCCGGCGACGCCCCTGCCGCGCGACTGGCCGCGATCTTCGATGCGTTGGGCGGCTGGTACGCCGAGCCGGGCTTCCGTGGCTGCGCCATCGTCAACTCGGCGGTGCAGCACCACCACGCGGCGCCGGTGCGGGCGGTCGCCGGGCGGCACCTCGACCGGTACCTGCACCTGCTGATCGACATCGCCGAACGCGCCGGCGCCGATCACCCGCGCCGCCTCGCGCGGCAACTGTTGATGCTCATCGAGGGCGCCACGGTCCTGGCCGACCACGCCGGCACCGACGCCCGCGGTTCCGCCGCGTCGGACGCCAGACAGGCGGCGCTGGACCTGCTGCACGCCGTCACCTATCGACAGAAATGAGTAGGCGCGTTGACCTTCACCGCCCCCGGATTCGAAGCCGTCGCCGAGGCGTTCCACCGCAATTTCACTGAGCTGGGCGAGATCGGCGGCGCGTTCGCCGCCTATCGCGACGGCGAGCTTGTCGTGGACCTCTGGGGCGGCGAGGCCGACCCGGCGACCGGCCGCTCCTGGCAGGCCGACACGTTGCCGCTCATCTTCTCCGGTACCAAGGGCCTCGTCACCGCGTGCGTCCTGCTCCTCGTCGAGCGCGGGCTGCTCGCCCTGGACGCGCCGGTCGCGCGCTACTGGCCGGAGTTCGCGGCCGAGGGCAAGCAGGCTATTACGGTGGCCGACGTGCTGACGCACCGGTCCCGGCTGCCCGGCCTGCGCGCCCCGTTCACCACCGGGGACCTGATGGACCAGAAGACGATGGCGGGGCTGCTCGCCGCCCAGGCGCCGGAGACCGACCCGCGGGCGGAATTCATGTACCACGCGCTCACCTTCGGGTGGCTCGTCGGTGAGGTGGTCCAGCGGACCGACGGGCGCGACATCGGCGGGTTCTTCGGCGACGAGTTCGCCCGGCCGCTGGGCCTCGACGTCTGGATCGGGCTCCCCGACGAGCACCACGCCCGAGCCGCAGTCATGTCGGCCGCGCCCGGCGTGCTGACCGGTCCGCTGCCGGATACCGACGACCCGCTGTTGGTTTCGGTCCACAACCCGCTGACCGTCGCGGACGCGCCTACGCTCTGGAACAGCGCCATGTTCCGGCGCGCCGGACTCCCGGCGGTCGGCGCGTTCGCCACCGCCCGGTCCATGGCGCGGTTCTACGCGTGCCTCGCGGCCGGTGGCGAGTTGGACGGCGTCCGCGTGCTCGCACCGTCCACAGTGGAGCTCGGCCGATGGGAGCGGCGGCGCGGCGTCGACCCGATGTGGGGCGCGCCGATGGCGTACGGGGTCGGGTTCGAGCTGAACACCGAGCTGGAAACGTTCGGCCCGGCGCCGGACGCCTTCGGCCACGCCGGCTTCGGCGGCTCCCGGCACGGCGCGTGGCCCGGCGACGCCGTCGGCTTCTCGTACGCCATGAACGAGACCCGCACCGCGCCCGACCAGCGACCGATGGCGCTGCTGGCGGCGCTCCGGCAGGCGACCCGCTAGCGTCCTGAGCCGTCAATGCGTGTGCAGCGCTGGTCGTACCGGAGCTTCGGCGTCACCTGTCGGAGTACGTGGGCGAGGAGCCGTCCGCCCTGGTGTTCACCGGGCCGAAGGGTGCCCCGATCCGGCGCGGCAACTTCAACAAGCTGGCCACGCTCGGCAAGGTCGGTCTGCACCTGCACGACCTGCGGCACACCGGCAACACGCTGGCAGCCAGTACCCGGGCCAGTACGCGGGACCTGATGGCGCGAATGGGACACGACTCGATGGACGCCGTGCTCATCTACCAGCACGCCACCAGCGAGGCTGACGCGCCATCGCGGCCGGGCTGAACAGCCAGCTCAAGGCACGACAGAAGAAGACGAAGGACGCGAAGAAGAAGGGCAAGAAGTCGGCGGGCAAGGGTGGCGCGTCATCCAAGAAGGCGGCGTCGAAGCGGGCTGGCCGGCGGGGCGACGACCCGGACGAGGACGCGGCCGGTGCGCTGGTGCCGGTGGCCTAATGGCCCGCAAGATCAACAGGGGGGCTGGGAACGACGAAGGCCAGGTCCGGGGAGTGCCCGTGACCTGGCCTTTCGGTGTGGAGCGGGTGACGGGAATCGAACCCGCACTGTCAGCTTGAGAATCGCACCAAGATCAACGATCATAACCCTTGACCTGCACGTTCACCGGCCAGTAACGGCCTGGACTACCCCTCGGCGGCCACCCCGAATGGCACGCTAATGGCACGGCGTAGCCAGGGTGGTCAGGTCCGTCGGTTGCTCGGTTCTTCGGCCACTGGTGCGACCTGGACGCGCCGTGTCCATTCGAGTAGGAGCACCGCTGGTATCGACCGACGGTTCCGACGGCGGGTGCCTCTGTTGTTTCGCCGGGATCCGTTGCTGCCTCTCCCGAAGGAACCCTCTCCCGCAACTCGCCCATGGCTTGAAATGTCGGTACCGGGCTGTAGCTTAGCGAGCTATGAAACTTCCGTCGATCACTCAAGTAGCCCGCTACTGGGCCAACCGCTGTCTTCAGTGTGATGCACCTACCTTCGCCTGTATGACATGCTGGGAGAACACTTCGCCCAACAGCGAAGGTCGCCGAGCTCCCGACTGCATCCATGCCTGTCGAGACCGCGACCATTATCGGTACTACACGTTCTCCGACTCGGGCGAGCCTGAGTGCATCGCATGCGGGCAGTTTCTTGGCGTGATTCCGGAGGTCTGGGAAGCCTGGACCGAAGACGGCCATGATCTCGATGAAGATCGGTCGCCTTACGGTCGCGGTGACGTCCGGTTTAAATCGGGCCTGCTCCTGATGTTCGGCGAGAAGGCGACTGCGGAGAACACTGCACCTTTCTGTCATAGGTGCTGGAAGTACTTGAGACCCAGGGCGGTCACCCTCGACTGGCTGTGTGAGTTACGCGATCGCCAGGCCGCGATGCGGCAGCCGGGGAACCTGGATCAGTGGATGCCCGCCGAGGTTAGCCGATTCTATGAGGAAGGAATTGGAGCATCGCGGCATATCGTGGCTGACGACTCTGATCCGTCTGCTGAGCTCCAACGCATCAGTTATCTCAGCAGGGAGGCTTTTCATAAATTTCTGTACAAGCCATACCGCAAGATACCTGGTCCAAAAAGGTACATCTCTGACCCGGTGAAGGAAGAGGTCTTCGAACGCGACGGCGGCCAGTGCGTCAAGTGCGGCTCGACCCGTGATCTTCAGTTTGATCACATAATTCCGTACTCTCGCGGTGGTAGTAACAGTGCAGCGAACATCCAGATCTTGTGCGGGGACTGTAATCGCGCCAAGGGTAGCTGGTTGGTTAGCTAGCGCGTGTTCCAAAGTCGTCGTGATTCGCCAGCGAGAGGTGCCGCGCTGAAGCTCGAACGGCTCGGCCATGGATGTGATTCTGAGCGCCGATCGGCGCAATCGTGTAGCTGCTGGCTTGGCTGGGGCGGCCCGGCTTACGCCACGCTGGCGGCGACGGTGCCTGACAGCGTCCGGTGGCAAGGTGGCCCCGGGGTTGGGCCACCTTGGCGTCGATCGCCCGGAACTACCGGCCGCGGTGACCGCACAGGGCGATCGTGGGCCGCAACCCTCATCGGTCTCGTGGTTCTTCTCGTCGTGCTCGGTATGGCGCCGGTTCGGCGGCGGCGCTCCGGCCCCAGAGGCGTCAGCCGGCGGGGCCGGGCCTTACCGCCGTCGGGCCGGCGCCGCGCCGCGCTTGCGCGGCGCCTTGATCC